>JAHDXW010000026.1 GCA_023383015.1 Paracoccaceae bacterium | reverse complement strand
CTTGGACGCGATCCGCAAAGGCAGACGTCGAAACGCAAGAAAAAGGTAGGGTGGCATGACGCGGGATCTGGGGTTCGGGCGGCGCGGGCCGGCGCCGGGGCGGGCGCGCAGCCTCGTCGTCTTCCTGCATGGCTACGGCGCCGACGGCGCCGACCTCCTCGGCCTTGCCGAGCCCCTGGCACCGCACCTGCCCGGCACCGCCTTCATCGCCCCCGACGCGCCCGAGCGCTCGGGCGTCAACCCCTTCGGCTACCAGTGGTTCCCGATTCCCTGGCTCGACGGCTCGCCGGCGGCGGCGGCCGAGGTGGGGCTTCTCGCCGCCGCCGCCGACCTCGACGCCTTCCTCGACGCCCGCCTGACCGATGAAGGGCTTGTGCCGGCGGCGATGGCCGTCGTCGGCTTCTCGCAGGGCACGATGATGGCCCTGCATGTCGCGCCGCGCCGGCCGAAAGCGGTGGCGGCGGTGGTGGGCTTCTCGGGCCGGCTGCTCGGCCCCGACGCGCTGGCGCGCGCGGCACGCTCGCGCCCGCCGGTCCTGCTGGTGCACGGCGATGCCGATCCGGTGGTGCCGCCCGAGTCGCTGCCCGAGGCCGCCGCGGCGCTGGCCGAGGCCGGCTTCGAGGTCGCCACCCATGTCTCGCGCGGGGTCGGCCACGGCATCGCACCCGACGGGCTGTCGGCGGCGGTGACCTTCCTGCGCGCGCGCCTGCCGCGCTGAGGCCACGCGCCGCCGCGCCACCCTCGCGCTGCCGTCACGCCGATGTCATCCCCCTGCGCTACGCCTGCGCGGCGTGTGCGCAGCCCTTGGGTCTTGCCAGCCGGAGCGCTCCACATATAGTCGCAGGCGGGGCGGGGGCCCACGGCCCTGCCCCCGCGGGGGCCCGGGGTGCCGCGCCGGGCGGAAAGGCAGGGAATGGACGGCGACTTCCGGACCGGCTTCGTGCGCGAGCCCGCGGCGCTGCGGCAGCACCCCGCGCTGGTCCTGAACGCCGACTACCGGCCGCTGTCCTATTACCCGCTCTCGCTCTGGCCCTGGCAGGAGGCGGTGAAGGCGGTCTTCCTTGACCGGGTGGAGATCCTTGCCGAATACGACGCCTGGGTGGCCAGCCCCTCGCGGCGCTTCCGCATCCCCTCGGTGGTGGTGCTGAGGGATTTCGTGCAGCCCCAGAAGCGGGTCGCCTTCACGCGCTTCAACCTTTTCCTGCGCGACGGCTTCTGCTGCCAGTACTGCGGCGCGCGGGGAGAGCTCACCTTCGACCATGTCGTGCCGCGCTCGCGCGGCGGCCGAACGAGCTGGACGAACGTGGTCGCCGCCTGTGCCGGCTGCAACCTGCGCAAGGGCTCGCGGTCGCTGCGCGCGGCGGGGCTGTCCCTGCGCACCCCCCCGCGCGAGCCGACGGCCGAGGAGCTGATGAACCAGGGCCGCCGCTTTCCCCCCAACCACCTGCACGACAGCTGGATTGATTTCCTCTACTGGGATGCCGAGCTCGAGGCCTGAGCGCGGCAGCCCCTCCGGGGGCGTGGACATTGTGGCCGCGACGGGATAGACGGGCGTCGTTAGCGCTAACGGGCGCGCGGCCCCGCACGCAGGGCAGGAGAGCATGATGGTGTCGCGGGTCATTCCGGTCGAACCCTTCGACCTCGTGGTGTTCGGCGGCACCGGCGACCTTGCCCGCCGCAAGATCCTGCCCGGCCTCTTCCGCCGCTTCCTCGCCGGCCAGATGCCGCCCGAGGCGCGCGTGATCGGCGCCGCCCGCGCGGCGATGGACGATGCCGCCTACCGCGCCTTCGCCGCCGAGGCCATCGCGGAAACCGCCGGCGGCGGCGACGGGCCGGCGGCGCGGGCGGCCTTCCTCGAGCGGCTGGGCTATGTCGCGGTCGATGCCGCCGGCACCCTGGGCTGGGACGAACTCGGCCGCCGGCTGCGCCCGGGGGTGGTGCGCGCCTGCTACTTCTCGGTCGCGCCCGCGCTCTTCGGCGCCCTGGCCGAGCGGCTGCAGGCCCACTCCCTCGCCGGCCCCGACACCCGCATCGTCGTCGAGAAGCCCTTCGGCCACGACCGCGCCAGCGCCCGGGCGCTGAATGCAACCCTCGCGCTGCATTTCGGCGAGGGCCAGATCTACCGGATCGACCACTACCTCGGCAAGGAGACGGTCCAGAACCTGATGGCGGTGCGCTTCGCCAACATCCTCTTCGAACCCCTCTGGAACGCCCGCTTCGTCGACCACGTCCAGATCACCGTGGCCGAGACCGTTGGCGTGGCCGGCCGCGGCGCCTACTACGACCAGGCCGGGGCGATGCGCGACATGGTCCAGAACCACCTGATGCAGCTCATCTGCCTGATCGCCATGGAGCCGCCGCACCGCTTCGAGCCCGATGCGGTGCGCGACGAGAAGCTGAAGGTGATCCGCGCCCTCGACCCGCTCGCCCCGGGCGATGTCGTGCGCGGCCAGTACGGCGCCGGCGCCGGCGTCGCCTCCTACCGCGCGGATGCGGACAATCCGGCCAGCGACACCGAGAGCTTCGTGGCCATGCGCGTGCGCATCTCCAACTGGCGCTGGAAGGGCACGCCCTTCTACCTGCGCACCGGCAAGCGGCTGCGGGCGCGCGCCTCCGAGATCGCCATCGCCTTCCGCGAACCCCCGCACGCGATCTTCGACCAGCAGGAGGGCTGGAAGGAGAACGTGCTGTCGATCCGCCTGCAGCCCAACGAGGGGATCAACCTGCGCGTGATGATCAAGGAGCCGGGGCCGGGCGGCATGCGGCTCACCGACGTGCCGCTCGACATGTCCTTCGCCACCGCGCTCGGGGCGAACGGCGCCGACATCCCTGACGCCTACGAGCGGCTGATCATGGACGTCATCCGCGGCAACCAGACGCTGTTCATGCGCGGCGACGAGGTCGAGGCCGCCTGGGCCTGGACCGACCCCGCCATCGCCGCCTGGCAGGCCGCGGGCGACCGGCCGCGTCCCTACGATCCGGGCTCGTCTGGGCCCGAGGATGCGCTTATGCTGATGCATCGCGACGGGCGCCGCTGGCGGGACATCCGGGAATGACGCTGCACGAATACCCCGACCGCGAGTTGATGATGTTCGCGCTGGCCGACCGGCTGGCCGGCGAGATCGCCGATTTCCTGCGCCGCGAGGGGCGGGCCTCGCTGGCCGTGCCGGGGGGCACGACGCCGGGTCCGGTGTTCGACGTCCTCGCGGGGGTGGACATCGACTGGCAGCGCGTCAACGTGATGCTGACCGACGAGCGCTGGGTGCCGGAGACCCATCCGCGCTCGAACACCGCGATGGTTCGCCGGCGGCTGCTTGTCGGCCGGGCGGCCGCGGCACGCTACCTGCCGCTCCGGGCCGCCGCCGACCGGCCCGAGGACATCCTCCCGGACCTCGCCGCGGGCGTGGCCGCGGCGCTGCCCTTGTCGGTGGCGCTCGTGGGCATGGGCGCCGACATGCATGTGGCCTCGCTCTTTCCCGGCGCCGACGGGCTCTCCGCGGCGCTTGCCGCCGACGCCCCGCCGCTGGTGGCGCTGCGCATCCCCGGCGCGGCCGAGGCGCGGGTCAGCCTCAGCGCCCCGGTCCTGGCCGGTGCGCTCAGGCTGCACCTGCTGATCACCGGCCCCGAGAAGCGCGCCGCGCTCGAGCGCTCCCGCACGCTCTCCCCGGCGGAGGCGCCGGTGCGGGCGCTGCTCGACGAAGCGACGGTGCACTGGGCCGAATAGGAGCGGGCGATGACCGGGGACATCTGGGCGCGGCTGGCCGCGCATCACCGGGCGGGCGCCGGCCGGCGCATCGCCGCGCTGTTCGAGGCCGATCCCGGACGCGCCGCGGCGTTCTCCGCCGAGGCGGACGGAATGCTGCTCGACTATTCCAGGACCGGCATCGACACTCCGGCGCGCGACCTGCTCGTCGCGCTCGCCACGGCGGCGGACATCGCCGGGCGCCGCGAAGCGATGTTTGCCGGCGCGCGGATCAACGCCACCGAGGGCCGCGCCGTCCTGCACGCCGCGTTGCGCAACCTCGACGGCCATGTCGCCGTCGACGGCCGCGACATCATGCCCGGGGTGCGCGCGACCCTCGCCCGGATGGAGGGCTTCGCCGACGCGCTGCGCGGGGGCCGCTACCTGGCCGCCGGCGGGCCGGTGAGCGATGTCGTCAACATCGGCATCGGCGGCTCCGACCTCGGACCGGCGATGGCCACGGCCGCGCTCGCGCCCTTTCACGACGGACCGCGCTGCCATTTCGTCTCGAACGTCGACGGCGCGCATCTGGCCGACACGCTGCGCCCGCTCGACCCCCGGCGGACGCTCGTCATCGTCGCCTCCAAGACCTTCACCACCGTCGAGACGATGACCAACGCCGCCTCGGCGCGGGCATGGATGGCCTCGGCGGTCGACCGGCCGGGAGCGCAGTTCGCCGCCGTCTCCTCCGCGCTCGACCGCACCGCCGCCTTCGGCATCGACCCTGCCCGCGTCTTCGGCTTCGAGGACTGGGTCGGCGGGCGCTACTCGCTCTGGGGCCCGATCGGGCTGCCGCTGATGGTCGCCATCGGGCCGGCGCGCTTCCGCGACTTCCTCGCCGGCGGGGCGGCGATGGATGCCCATTTCCGCGCTGCCCCCTTCGCCGCCAACCTGCCGGTCCTGCTGGCGCTGGTCGGCATCTGGCACCGCCAGGTCGCCGGCCATGCGACGCGCGCGGTACTGCCCTACGACCAGCGGCTGGCCCGCCTTCCGGCGTACCTCCAGCAGCTCGAGATGGAATCGAACGGCAAGCGGGTGGCGATGGATGGCAGCGAGCTTGCCCGCTCCTCGGGCCCGGTGGTCTGGGGCGAGCCCGGCACCAACGGCCAGCACGCCTTCATGCAGCTCGTCCACCAGGGTACCGATGTCGTGCCCTGCGAGTTCCTGCTCGCAGCCTCGGGCCACGAGCCCGGGCTGGCCCACCACCACCGCCTGCTCGCCGCCAACTGCCTCGCCCAGGCCGAGGCGCTGATGCGCGGCCGCTCGCTCGAGGAGGCGCGCGCGGCGATGGCGGCGCGCGGCCTTGCGGGCGAGGAGGCCGAGCGCCAGGCGCGCCACCGTGTCTTCCCGGGCAACCGGCCGTCGGTGACGATCCTCTATCCGCGCCTGACCCCCTTCACGCTCGGCCAGATCGTGGCGCTCTACGAGCACCGGGTGTTCGTCGAGGGCGTGATCCTCGGCATCAACTCCTTCGACCAGTGGGGGGTCGAGCTCGGCAAGGAACTCGCCGTCTCGCTCCTGCCGGTGCTCGAGGGGCAGGCCGCGGGCGCCGGCCACGACCCCTCCACCCTGCGCCTTGCCGCGCGCATCCGCGCGGCGGCGGCGGGCGAGGGGGGCTGAGGCACCGGCGGCGCAGTCAGGGGCAGGCGGGGTCGGCCCGCGCCCCGGGCGGCGCGCGCTTGCCCGGGACAGTCTTGACAGACTGTGAACGACTTCCAGCAAACCGTTGTTCAGAAAAGGATAAAAATCCGTCCCACGCGTGGGACGGACCGCCCCGGACGGGGCTCAGCCCTCGCGCGGGCGGGGCGTGCCGCCCGCCAGGGCCTCGGCAAACCAGTCGCTGTCGATGTTGCCGCCGCTCAGGATCACGCCCACCCTGCGGCCGGCCATGCGGTCGCGTTCGGCCATCAGCGCTGCCAGCGGCGCCGCCCCCGCCCCCTCGGCGGCGTTGTGGGTGTCGGCGAAATAGGCCCGGATCGCCGCCGCCACCGCATCGTCGTCCACCGCCACGATCCGCTCCGCCCCCGGGCCGTAGACCGCCATCGCCTCGGGCACCGGCACGCGGACAGCCATGCCGTCGGCAAAGGTGCGGGCGGCCTCGGTCGGCACCGGCCGTCCGGCGGCAACCGACAGGAGCGCCGTCTGCGCCCCCTCGCTGACCACGCCCACGATCCGCGTGCCCAGCCCCAACGCGTCGCGCGCCGCGATCACGCCGCAGATGCCCGACCCGCAGCCGATCGGCACATAGACGGTGTCGAGCGCGGGCGCGGCGCGGAAGAACTCCCAGGCGTAGGTGGCCACGCCGCGCACCAGTTCGCGGTGGAAGGGCGGCACGATGTGCAGCCCCTCGGCGGCGGCGATGCGGAACGCCTCCTCCCTGGCGGTGTCGAAGTCGGCCCCGAACTCCACCAGCTCGGCCCCGAAGGCGCGCATCGCGGCGTTCTTCTCGGGGCTGTTGCCGCGGGGAACGTAGATCACCGCCCGCAGCCCCGCCGCCCGCGCCGCCCGCGCCTGGGCCTGGCCGTGGTTGCCGCGGGTGGCAGTGACGATGCCCCTGACCTCCGGCGCCGTCTGCCGCAGCCAGTCGATGTAGGTGATCGCCCCGCGCGCCTTGAAGGCGCCGGTCGGGCCGTGGTTCTCGTGCTTGACCCAGACCTCGCAGCCAAGCCGGCGGGCCAGCGTCGGCCAGGCATGCTGGGCGGTGGGCGCCATCACCTGATGGACGCGGGCCGCGGCGGCGGCAAGCTCGTCGGCTGTGAACAGGGTCATCGGGGTCTCCCGCAGCGCCTCCGGCGGGTGTCGCCGAGCCCGGGGGGGAGGTCAACCCCCCGGCCGGCCGGCCGTGGGCGCGCCCCGCCGGCGCGGCGTCTCGGCGTTCATCGCCCGGCTGAGCAGCACCACCGGCACGATCCCGGCGGCGACGATCACCAGCGCCCCGGTCGATGCCTCGGCCACGCGGGCATCGGCGGCCAGCCGGAACACCCGCACCGCAAGCGTGTCGAAGTTGAACGGGCGCACGATCAGCGTCGCCGGCAGTTCCTTCATGACATCGGCGAAGACGAAGATCGCCGCCGACAGGATCGAGGGCCGCAGGAGCGGCAGGTGCACGCGCGCAAGCGCCCCCGCCGGCCCGCTGCCGAGGCTGCGCGCGGCCTCGTCGAACGAGGGCGGGATGCGCGCGAGCCCCGCCTCGAGCGACGACAGCGCGATCGCAAGGAAGCGGACGGTGTAGGCAAAAAGCAGCGCCGCGATGGTGCCGGTGAACACGAGCCCCGGCGTCAGCCCGAGCGTCGCTCCGAGGATCGCGTTCAGCGTCCGGTCGGCCCAGGCGAGCGGGAACAGCACGCCGACCGCGATCACCGCCCCGGGGATGGCATAGCCGAAGCCGGCCGCCTGGATCGCCGCCTGCACCGCCCGCCCGCCGTCCAGCCGCCGTGCATAGGCCAGGAACAGGCCGAGCGCCAGGATCACCGCCGCCGCGACGCCGGCAAGCACGAGGCTGTTGCGGGCGAAGGTGAAGAAGCGCGGGCCCCACATCGAATCGCCGGTGGCGAGGTGGTGGCGCGCCAGTTCGGCCACCGGCAGCAGGAAGCCGAGCGCCACCGGCACCAGGCATGCCGCCGCCGCCGCCGCCGCCCCCGCAGGCCCCAGCCGCCGGCGCGGGATCACCGCCGCCCGGCCGCCGGGGTCGGTGGCGTAGCGCCGTCCCGCCCGCCCCGCCCGCTCGAGCACCAGCACGAAGGCCACGAAGCCGAGAAGCAGCGCGGCAAGCTGGGCCGCCGCCACCGGCGAGCCGGCCGCGAACCAGGTGCGGAAGATGCCCGACGTCAGCGTCGGCACGCCGAGGTGCTGCACGGTGCCGTAGTCAGCCAGCGTCTCCATCGCGACGAAGCCCGCCCCGGCCGCGATCGCCGGCCGTGCCAGCGGCAGGGCGACGCGGCCGAACGCCGCCCAGGGGCCGATGCCGAGGCTGCGCGCGGCCTCCATAAGGTGGCGCGACTGGCGCAGGAAGGCGGTGCGCGCAAGCAGGTAGACATAGGGGTAGAGCACCAGCGCCAGCAGCACCGCCGCCCCGGGCAGCGAGGCCACCTGCGGAAACCAGTAGTCGCCCCGCCGCCAGCCGGTCGCCTCGCGCAGTGCTGTCTGGACCGGGCCGGCGAAGGTCAGGAGGTCGAAGTAGACGATCGCGATCACATAGCCCGGCACCGTCATCGGCAGGATCAGCGCCCATTCGAAGACCCGCCGGCCGGGGAAGTCGAAGGCCGCGACCAGCCAGCCCGCCCCGACGCCGATCGCCACCGCAAGCGACACCACGCCGGCCACCAGCGCCAGGCTGTTGACGACATAGACCGGCAGGAGCGTGGCCGCGAGATGATCCCAGACCCCGTCGGAGGGCTGGGCCAACCGGACCAGGACGGCCACCACCGGCAGCAGGATGAGCGCCGCGATGGCCACGGCCCCGATGCTCCAGACCAGCCCGGGGCGGCGGCCGCGCCCGCCTGCGGACGGCGGCCGCGCGCCGGCATCGGGGATCACCTGCAGTTCGCTCATCGCGCCCGTTTCCTGCATCCGGCATGGCCGCTTAGCGGAGCCGGCCGCGCAAGTCCAGATTTCCCGACGCATCTTGTCAGGAATTGATCGGCGGTGTAGAGAATGCCCGAGGCAGGCCGCACCGGCCGCCCGCGCCACAGGCCGACCCAGCCGCGCCCCCCGGGAGGCGTGCCGCCAGGCAGGCGACCGATCTTGTACAGGAGACCCCCATGCGCATGCCCGCGACGGCGATCGCCCTTGCCTTCCTGACCGCGGCCCCGGCCACGGCGGCCGAGCTGAACCTCTATTCGTCACGCCACTACGACACCGATCTCGCGCTCTACGAGAACTTCACCGCCCAGACCGGAATCACGGTCAACCTCATCGAGGGCGAGGCCGACCAGCTGATGGAGCGGATCCTGTCGGAGGGCGCCAACAGCCCCGCCGACCTGCTGATCACCGTCGACGGCGGGCGGCTGCACCGGGCGGTTGAGGCGGGCATCTTCGCGCCCGTCGACAGCGCGGTTCTGGAAGAGCGCGTACCCGCCAAGTACCAGCACCCCGACAACCTGTGGTTCGGCCTGACCACGCGGGCGCGGGTCATCTACTACGACAAGTCGCGCGGCGTGCCCGAGGGGCTGGCCGACTACGAGGATCTTGCCGATCCGCGCTGGAAGGGCGAGGTCTGCATCCGCTCGTCGTCGAACATCTACAACATCTCGCTGATGGCCGAACTGATCGAGGTCGCCGGCGAGGCCGCGGCCGAGGAATGGGCCCGCGGGCTGGCGGCCAACCTTGCCCGCGCCCCGCAGGGCGGCGACACCGACCAGATCAAGGCGGTGGCGGCAGGCGAGTGCTGGATCGGCGTCGGCAACACCTACTACTGGGGCCGGCTAGCTGCGTCCTCCAGCCCCGAGGACCGGGCGGTGGCCGAGAAGGTCGGGATCATCTTCCCCAACCAGGACGACCGCGGCGCGCATGTGAACCTGTCGGGCGCGGGCGTCGTCGCCACGGCGCCGAACCGTGACGCCGCGATCGCGTTCCTGGAGTACCTGACCAGCGACGAGGCGCAGCGCATCTTCGCCGACGGCAACAACGAGTATCCGGTGGTCGCCGGCGTGCAGCCGTCCGGGCCGATCGGCGCCTACCTCGACTTCAAGGCGAGCGACGTCAACGCCTCGGTCTACGGCACCAATGCCGCCCGCGCGGTGCAGGTCTACGATCGCGCCGGCATGCCCTGAGCGGCGGGCGCCCCGGGGCCGGCGGGCGGGTCAGCCGCCGCGGCCCCGGTCGCGCCGCAGCGCGCGCGCGATTCGGTCGGACGCCTCGGCGATCCGGGCGGTGTCGCGGGCCACGCACATCCGCAGATGCGCCCTGCCCGGGGCGCCGAACAGATGGCCCGGGGCAAGGCCCACCCCGGCCTCCTCGATCAGCATCCGGCAGGCTTCGCGGCTGTCGTCGATGCCCTCGATGCGGAAGAAGGCATACATCCCCCCCGGCGGCCGGGGGCCGAGGCGGAGGCGGTTGATGCTGCCGAGAGCTTCCCATGCGGTCTCGATGCCCGCCCTGCAGCGCTCGCGCAGTGCCGCCACCAGCCCCTCGCCGTCCTGCAGCGCCGCCGCCCCGGCCGCCTGCACGAAGGGCGCGGTGCCGGAGTTGACGTATTGCGTCATCGCCCCGAGCCGGACCTGCAGCGAGGGCGGGTGGGTCAGCCAGCCCAGCCTCCAGCCCGTCATCGCCCAGGCCTTCGAGAACGAGTTGACCGACAGCACGCGGTCCTCGGGCGCGGCCAGCGCGATCACCGAGGGGGCCGCGTCGGCGGCGAAGGACAGCCGGTTGTAGACCTCGTCGGCGATGACCCAGACGCCGCTGCGGCGGCAGTGCCCGATCATCGCCCGGAGTTCGTCGGCCGATGCCGTCCAGCCGCAGGGGTTGGAGGGCGAGGAGAACATGATCGCCCGCGTGCGCCCGTCGCAGGCGGCAAGCAGCCGGTCGAGGTCGAGCCGCCAGCCCGCCGCCGTCTCCTCCAGCGCGACCGGGCGCGGCTCGGCCCCGGCAAGGTGGATGGCGCGGCGGATGTTCGGCCACTGCGGCTCGAGGAAGACGACGTTGTCGCCGGGGCCGGCAACCAGCATCAGCGCCAGATGCACCGCCTGCATGCCGCCCGGCGTCACCGTCGAGCGGTCGGGCCCGACGGTGCGGCCGTGGAGCCGCGACAGGTAGCCCGACAGCGCCGCGACGAGGTCGGCCCACCCGCGCATGTCGGGCTCGTAAAAGGTGGCGCCGGCGTCGAGCGCGGCCTTCGCCGCGTCGCGGATGAAGGCGGGGGTGACGACGTCGCCCTCGCCGTACCAGAGCGTCAGGATGCCGGGAATCGCCGCGGCGCGGGCGGCGAGGTCGGCGATGTTCTCGACATCCAGATCGGCGATCAGCGGTCGCAGCCCGTGCCCGGCACGCTGGCCGTCGGCGGTCAACTCCATCCCCTCGCCCCCCATCCCGGCCCGCGACCCGGTCGCGCGGGCGCCCCCTGTGTCGCGGAACCGCAGGCGCGCCGCAAGCCCGCCGGCGACTGCCGGGAAGGGCGGGGAGAGCGTGTTGCCGGAGCCCGAAAAGGATGAATCCCGGTTGACGAACTTGCCCGGCGTCCGGTGCCCCGTTTCTGCCGGTGCGGTTTGATCTTCCGGCGAAATGCGCCGGTCGGATCAGGGGAGGCATTGATGGTCGTCCGGGCTGCCGGCGCAATCGCCGGCATTGCGGCAGGGGTGATCGCGGCGTCGGCCGCCGTTGCGCAGGAGGGGGCCGGCAAGGGCAGCGGGGGCCGGCCGCGCCAGGGCCCGCGGCCGCCGAGGCACCGCCCGTCAACGACGCCATCGCCTCGGCCTTCGTCATCCGGCCGGGGGCCGACCGCCGTGTCGCCGTCAACGGCAACTCCAGCGAGGCGACGCGCGCGCCGGGCGAACCGCCCCACCGCTCGCCCGATGACACGACAACCGTCCGGTAAACCGTCATTGCGCCCTCGACGGGCGCGATGACGCCCGACACCCACGGGTCGCGCATCGAACCGTGGTCGCGGTCTGTCGCGGACGCCGCCATGCCGACTGCGCCGCCCGCTGGCGCTGAACGACGACCACGATGTCGACGAGCCCTTCTGTCACCTGACGAGCCGCGTCACCTTCCCGGTGGTTCAGGGGCGGATCCATCCGGTCGCTGTCGCCGGCGTCCCGGGCGCCGAGGGCAGCTGCCGACTGTTGCTGACGCCGCCGGGCATTCCCCGCAACCGACCGCGCGGGGCGCGCCATTCCGCCTGCCGCGGGTGCCGGGAATTTCCCGGCGGAGTCGGTGACGGGCGGAATGCGTTCCCGCTTCCCCTTCCGCAATCGGGGGGCGCGGCGCGATTTCCGTTTCCGCTTGGGGCGGCAATCCGGAGGCCGGCGGAAATGCGGCTGCCGGCCCTGCGGGGCCGGGTCCGCGCCCGGCGCCGGCGCCCTCCCGCCGGTCGGCCGCGGTCGGCAGGGTCCGGGCAGCGCGTTGCGATTGACAGTGCCGCGCCGGCGCGCAGACTGCTGGACGCAGGTCCGGCGCACGGCGCCCCGCCGTGTCGGCCGGCCTGCCTGACCGAGGTATGATCATGAAACGCGCATGGTTCGCCCGCCTGCTGTGCATCGGCACGCTGGCGGGGCTGGCAGGCGGCGTCGCCCCTGTCGGGGAGGCGGCCGCACAGGAGGATACCGGCGGGGCGCTGGCCGTCATGGCGGCCAGCGAGCGGCCGGGGAACGACGATTTCGGCTCGGCGCTGTTCGTGCCGCTGCCGGCGGGCGCGCGCGCCGCGGCCGGCGGAACGACGGCCGATGCCACGCGCGAGCCCGGGGAGCCGCGCCACCGTGCGCTCGCCGACTCCACGACGCTGTGGTACCGCCTGCAGGCGCCGACGACCGGCACGATGATCGTCGACACCCATGGCTCGCAGATCGACACGGTGCTGGCAGCCTACACCGGCACCACCCTGGCGAACCTGCAGCGGGTGCGGCTGAACGACGATTACGACCGGGCCAACCGCTACACCTACCGCACCAGCCGCATGAGCTTTCCGGTGGTGCAGGGCACGACCTACCACATCGTGGTGGCCGGCAAGCGCGGGGCCGAGGGCACCTTCCGCATCTGGTTCACGTCGCCCGGGGCGCCCTTCTACTGAGCAGGGCTCGGGCGGGCGCGGGGGGCGTGCCGTTGACGCCTGCCTGACGCGCCCGGGCATGGTATCGCGGTTGCCCGCCGCGGGCGCCCGCGAGGGGCACCGGCGGCAACGCCGGCAGGGCAGCGGCGGGCAGGGACGGCGGCTTGGGCGACGTGCGGGCACATCCGATGGCGGGGCCGGGCCGCTTCAAGCTTGGCGTCTTCGCCGCCAACGCCGACGGCGGGCTTGCCATCACCACCGTGCCCGAGCGCTGGCGCGCCGGCTGGGACGACAACCTTGCCGCCGCCCGCATGGCCGAGGATGCGGGCTTCGAGTTCTTCCTGCCGATCGCGCGCTGGCAGGGCTTCGGCGGGCAGACGCGGGCGCGCGAATGGTCGTTCGAGACCTTCACCTGGGCCGCGGGGCTGGCCGCCGCGACCAGCCGGATCGCGCTGTTCATGACCGTGCATGTCCCGCTCGTGCATCCGGTCTATGCCGCCAAGGCGCTGGCGACGGTCCACCACATCAGCCACGGCCGCGCCGGGCTGAACATCGTCTGCGGCTGGAACCCCGGCGAGTTCGCGATGTTCGCCACCACCCCGGCGGCGCGCCCCTACAAGCAGGCAGCCGAGTGGCTGGACATCATCGAGCGCGCCTATGCCGCCGACGCGCCCTTCGACGTGGCGGGGGAATACTACCGGCTGAGAGGCGTCGTCAGCCGGCCGGCAAGCCTGCAGCGGCCGCGGCCGGTGACGATGAACGCCGCCTTCTCGGACGCCGGCCGCGATTTCGCCGCCCGGCACTGCGACTACCTCTTCTCGACCTTCACCGACATCGAGGACGGCCGGCGGCATGTCGCCGACATCGCCGGCCGCGCCGCGGCGGCCGGGCGGCGGGTGGGCGTGTTGACCGTGGCCCATGTGGTCTGCCGCGAGACCACCGCCGAGGCCGAGGCCTACTATCGCCACTATGCCGTGACGGCGGCCGACCAGGCGGCGGTGGACGCCCACATGGCCGGCAAGAAGGCGTTTGCCGGCTCGCATGACGCACGCGCCTTCGACCTCTACCGCCAGCGCTTTGCCGGCGGTGCGGGCAGCTATCCGCTGGTCGGCAGCCCCCGGAAGGTGGCCGAGGAGATCGCGGCGATCGCCGCCGAGGGCTACGGCGGCGCCGCGCTCGCCTTCGTCAACTGCACTGAGGAGCTGCCCTTCTTCCGCGACCGCGTGCTGCCGCTGCTGGCGCAGGCCGGGCTCAGGGCGGGCTGAACGGGCATGTTCGACCCCTCCCGCCATCGGCTGCGGCCGCAGATCGGCGCGGGCGACACGCTCGGGGTCGTCTGGCTTGCGCTCGGCGGCGCCGCGCTGGCCGAGGCGGCGGCGCGCGCAGGGCCCGACGCCATCGTGCTCGACCTCCAGCACGGGCTCTGGGACCGGGTAGGGATGGAGCAGGCAGTGGGCGCGGTGTCCGGGCGGGTGCCGGTGCTGGCCCGGGTGGCCGACGGCGGCGCCACCGCGATCGGGCAGGCGCTGGACGCCGGCTGCGAGGGGGTGATCGTGCCGATGGTGGAATCGGCCGCCGAGGCCGCCGCCGCCGTGGCCCATGCCCACTACCCGCCCCGCGGCCGGCGGTCGGCCGGCGGGGTACGCCCGCTTGCCGACCTTGCGGCCTATCTCGGCGGCATCGGCGCGGCGCCGGTGGTGGCGGTGATGGTCGAGACGGCGGCAGGCGTCGCCGCGGCGGGCGCGATCGCCGCGGTGCCGGGGGTGGACATGGTCTTCATCGGCACCGGCGACCTGGCGCTGTCGCTGGGCGAGCGGCCGGGCAGCGGGGCGCATGAGGCGGCCTGCGCGGCGGTGCTGGCCGCCTGCGGCGCCGCCGGCCGGCCGTGCGGCATCTTCACCGGCGGGCCGGCCGAGGCCGCGGCGCGGCGGGCCCAGGGCTACCGGATGGTCGTCACCGCCACCGATCAGGGCGCGCTCGACGAGGCTTTCGGTGCCGCGGCGCGCGCCTTCCGCGCCGGCCCGTGAACCTGCCGCGACTGCCCCGGGAGACGTTGCCATGACCGCCGATGACCTTCTTTCCCGGCTTGCCGCGGCGATGGGGCCGCGCGGCCTCGCCGTGGGGGCCGCCATCCCGGCCCGCAACGCTGCCGATGCCGCGGGCTACCCGCCCCGGTCGCCGCGCGCCGTGGCCATGCCGGAGACCACCGCCGAGGTCGCGGCGGTGCTGAGGCTCTGCCATGCGGCGGGCCAGCCGGTGGTGGTGCAGGGCGGGCTGACGGGGCTGGCCGGCGGGGCGGTGCCGCGCCCGGGCGAGATCGCGCTGTCGCTGGAGCGGCTGAGGGGGGTGGAGGAGGTCGA
This sequence comes from Paracoccaceae bacterium, assembly GCA_023383015.1. GTDB lineage: Bacteria > Pseudomonadota > Alphaproteobacteria > Rhodobacterales > Rhodobacteraceae > JAHDXW01. The sequence continues at coordinate 45,001 of JAHDXW010000026.1, read as the reverse complement.
CACCGCTTCGGCCACGCTGACGGCCCGGGCCGGCACCCCGCTGGCCGAAGTGCAGGCGGCGGCCGAGGCGGCGGGCCTTGTCTGCGGCATCGACCTTGGCGCCCGCGGTTCCTGCACGATCGGCGGCAATGTCGCCACCAATGCCGGCGGCAACCAGGTGGTGCGCTACGGGATGGCGCGCCGCAACGTGCTCGGCCTCGAGGTCGTCCAGCCCGACGGGACGGTGGTCACGGGGCTGAACAAGATGATGAAGAACAATGCCGGCTACGACTGGACGCAGCTCTACATCGGCTCGGAGGGAACGCTCGGCGTCATCACCCGTGTCGTGCTGGCGCTGCACCCCCGGCCGCGGGCGGTGCAGACGGCGCTGTGCGCGGTTGCGGACACGGCCGGGGCGCTGGCGCTGCTGTCCCGGCTTGCCGACCGTTTCGGCGCCGACCTCCTTGTCTTCGAGGCGATGTGGCGCGAGTTCCTTGCGGTCGCCGTCAGCCGGCTGGAGCGGAGCCCGCCCTTCGCCGCGATCCCCGAGGTGGTGGTGCTGGTCGAGGTGGCGATGGGCGGGAGCGCCGACCCCGCCGGCGATTTCGCCGAGGCGCTGGGCGGGCTGATGGGGGAAGGGCTGATCGCCGACGCGCTGCTGGCCCGCTCGGGGGCCGACAGGGCGCGGCTGTGGTCATACCGCGAGAGCCCCTACGACTACGCCCGCCTCGGCCTGCCCGCCATCAACTTCGACGTCTCCGTGCCGCGGGCCGGCATGGCCGCGGCAGTGGCGGAACTGCGGGCGGCGGCGCAGGCAGGCTGGCCGCGGTCGCTGACGGCGATGTTCGGCCACCTTGCCGACAGCAACCTGCATGTCGTCGTGCTGCAGGATCCCGCCGACGGCGCGGACGCCGGCGCGGTGGAGGCCGCGGTCTATGCGCTCGTCGCCCGCCACGGCGGCTCGATCTCGGCCGAGCACGGGATCGGCGTGATCAAGCGGCCGTGGCTCGCGCTCAGCCGCAGTGCCGCGGAGCTGGCGCTGATGCGCCGGCTCAAGGCGGCGCTCGACCCCGGCGACATCCTCAACCCCGGGCGCGTGCTTGGATGAGCGGGCAGGAGCCCGCGCCTGCTGCCGGCCCGCCCAGCGAGAGAAGGCAACGGCCATGATCCTCACCCCCGACGACATCACCGGCGTCCTTGCCATCCTGCCCGCGCCCTCCACCCCCGATGCCGGCCGCTGGGACTGCGCCATGTCGGTCGACCTCGACTCGACCGCTTCCATGACCGGGATGATCCTGGACGCGGGGCTGACGATCTTCCTCACCGGCGGCAGCTTCGGCGAGGGACCGAGCCTGACCGAGGCCGAGCATCTGGCCTTCAACGCCGCCGTGGCCGAGACGATCGGCACCCGCGGGCATCTCTTTGCCGGCGCCACCACGATGAACACCCGCGACAGCATTGCCCGTGGCCGGGCCCTGCTGGCGCGCGGCGCCTCGGGGCTGTTCCTCGGCCGGCCGCACTGGATGTCGCTCGACCCTGCCGGCATCCTGCGCTTCTACCGCGACGTTGCCGAGGCGCTGCCCGGCGTGCCGGTGATCGTCTATGACAACCCCTTCGCCTTCAAGGCACCCATTGACCGGGCCACCTATGCCGCGCTGGCGGCGATCCCGGAGGTGATCGCAACCAAGCACATCGGCGGCCCCGGGCTGGCCGGGGACATGCGCGCGGCGGGGCGCGACATGCGCGTCCTGCCGGTCGATTCGGCCTGGGGGCCGCTCGCCCGGGCCGAGCCCGACCTCGCCCGCGCCGCCTGGAGCGGCAATGCCGCCGACGGGCCCGGGCCGCTTGCGGCGCTGGCCCGTGCCGTGGCGGCGGGCGATATCGACCGCGCCGAGGCGATCTCGGCCAGGATGGCCTGGGCACAGGCGCCGATGTTCCCCGGCGGCCGGCTGGAGGACTTCGTCGACTACAACATCCCCATCGCCCACGGCCGGCTGCAGGGCTCGGGGCTGGTGCGCAGCGGCCCGCCGCGGCCGCCCTACACGCTGGCCCCCGACGGCCATGTCGAGGGCGGGCGCGAGACCGGCCGGCGCTGGGCGCGGCTGTGCCGGGAGTTCCCCGGCTAGAAGGCCGCGGGCGCGGGCTCAGCCGCCCGCGGCCTCGAGCCGCTCCTGCGCGGACAGCCAGGCCGCCTCGGCGCGCTCGAGGCCGGCGACCACCTCGGTGTACTTGCGTTGCCAGTCGGCCACCTCGCCGGCCCTGCCGGGGGCGTAGATCGCCGGGTCGGCCAGCCGCGCGGACAGACGCTCGCGCATCTCGGAAAGCTTGGCGATCACCGCCTCGCAGCGGCGCACCTCGGCGCGCAACTCGGCCCGCGCCTCGCGGGCCGGCCGCTCGGCGCGGGCCGCGGCGGCCGCTGTCGCCGGCCGCGCCGCGGGCTTCGGCTCGCCGGCCAGAAGCTCGGCGCGGTAGCCCTCGAGGTCGCCCGCGTAGGGCCCCACCGAGCCCCCCTTCACCAGCCACAGCCGGTCGGCGACCAGCGACAGCAGGTGCATGTCGTGGCTGACGATCACCACCGCGCCGGGATAGGCGGTCAGCGCCTCGACCAGCCCCTCGCGGCTTTCGATGTCGAGGTGGTTGGTGGGCTCGTCGAGGATCAGCAGATGCGGCGCGTCGATGGTGGCGATCAGGAGCGAAAGCCGCGACTTCTGCCCGCCCGACAGCCGCCCGGCCGGGGTGTCGGCCTGATCGGACAGAAGCCCGAAGCCCGCCAGCCTTGCCCGCAGGCGGGCCGGCGTCTCCTCGGGGCGCAGCCTGTGGACATGGTCGAGGGGGCTGTCCTCGAGCGCGAGCTCGTCGACCTGGTGCTGGGCGAAATAGCCCACCCGCAGCCGCCCCGGCCGGACGATCCGCCCATCCATCGGCGCCAGCCGGCCGGCGATGGCGCGGGCGAGTGTCGACTTGCCCTCGCCGTTGCGGCCCAGAAGGGCGATGCGGTCGTCCTGGTCGATGCGCAGGTTCAGCCGCCGCAGCACCGGCCGGCCGGCGTAGCCCAGCGTCACCCCGTCCATGGCGACGATCGGCGGGGCGATGGGCTCGGGAGGGGGGAAGGCGAAGGCGACCGCACGCGCCTCCTCGGGCGGGGTGACGGGCACCATCCGCTCCAGCATCTTCAGCCGGCTCTGGGCCTGGCGGGCCTTTGACGCCTTGTAGCGGAAGCGGTCGACGAAGGCCTGCATGTGGGCGCGCTGCGCCTCCTGCTTCCTGGCCTCGGCGGCCTGCACCGCCCGCCGCGCCGCCCGCGTCGCGGCGAAGATGTCATAGCCGCCGGCGTAGAGGGTGAGCGCGCGGTCATCCAGATGCAGGATCGCGCCGACAGCGCGGTTCAAGAGCCCGCGGTCGTGGCTGATGACGATCACCGTGTGGGGGTAGCGCGCGAGGTAGGCCTCCAGCCACAGCGCGCCCTCGAGGTCGAGGTAGTTCGTCGGCTCGTCGAGCAGCAGCAGGTCGGGGGCCGCAAACAGCACCCCAGCGAGCGCGATGCGCATCCGCCAGCCGCCCGAGAAGTCGGCGCAGGGTCGGGCGAGATCCTCCTCCGCGAAGCCCAGCCCGCGCAGGATCGCCGCCGCCCGGCCCTCGGCCGACCAGGCGTCGATGTCGGCCAGCCGGTCCTGGATCTCGGCGATGCGGGCGGGTTCGGCGGCGGTGGCGGCCTCGGCCAGCAGCGCCGCGCGCTCGGTATCGGCATCGAGCACGGTGTCGAGGATGCTCCGCGCGCTGCCCGGCACCTCCTGGTCGACCCCGCCGATGCGGGCGCGGGCGGGCAGGGTGATGCTGCCGCCCTCGGGCACGACCTCGCCGCGGATCAGCCGGAAGAGCGTGGTCTTGCCGCTGCCGTTGCGTCCGACGAGGCCGACCTTGTGGCCGGCCGGGATGGTCGCCGAGGCGCCGACGAACAGCGGCCGGCCCTCGACCGAATAGCTGAGGTCGTCAATGCGAAGCATGGCCGCTCCCTGCACGGGGGCGGCGCGGCTGTCAATTCCTGCCGGCGCGGCGGCCTCGACAGGTCCGGGGCGGGCCGCGATGCTGCGCCGCTGTCCGACGTGCCCGCCGATTTCGCCGGCTGGGGGCTCCACTGCTTCTGTCCCGGCGCGACGAGGACGCCGCAGGCGATCGTGCGCATGGACGACGACGGCCGGCTGCTATGGCGGGCGGCGGCCGGCGCGCGGCGCGGCGCGCTCGGCGGCTGCGACAGCCAGATCGCCCTGCTCGAGGCCTTCCGCCTGCTCGCGCGCGACGGCGAGGACTGGCGCCCCACTTTCCCCTCCGTCGCCGCCGGGCCGCTGCGGGCCGCGGCGGCGGCCGTGGTGGCGCCGGGGCGGCGGGGCTGAACGTGCCGGCGGGGCGGGCGTTGCGGCTGTCGATGGTCTGGACGGAGGCGGCGGCGGCGGCGCTGGCTGCGCTGGCCGGCCGGCCGGCGGTGCGCGCCGCGCTCGACGTTCAGCCGCCGGAGGGCTGCGGCCGGGGTCGCCGCCGGCGACCTCTGCCCGCCGCCGGCAGCGGCGGCAGAGGATGCCGTCTTCGTCGAACCGCCCGGGCGGGCCGCCGAGGGCCGCTGACGGCCGGGCTTTCCAAGCGCCGGGGGGCATGCTAGCAGGGCGCCGCAATCGGGGGCGGCGCCGCGGGGCGGGCCGCCCCGTTCCACCAAGGGAGAGCCCTTCATGGCCATCGAGCGCACGCTCTCGATCATCAAGCCGGACGCCACGCGGCGCAACCTGACCGGACGGATCAACGCCAAGTTCGAGGAGGCGGGGCTGCGCATCATCGCCCAGAAGCGCATACACCTGACCCTGGCGCAGGCGCAGAAGTTCTACGAGGTCCATCGCGAGCGTCCGTTCTTCGGCGAGCTGACGACATTCATGGCCTCGGGCCCGGTGGTCGTGCAGGTGCTCGAGGGCGAGGCCGCGATCACGCGCAACCGCGAGGTGATGGGCGCCACCAACCCCGCCAACGCCGCCGCCGGGACGATCCGCAAGGAGTTCGCGCTGTCGGTCGGCGAGAACTCGGTGCACGGGTCGGACGCGCCCGAGACCGCGGCGGTGGAGATCGCCTACTTCTTCTCCGGCCTCGAACTGGTCGGCTGAGCAGGCCGCGGCCGCGCCACCACGCCGAGGGCGTCGAGCGCGGCCTCGCGGGCGGCAACGCGGGGATCGGACCGCGCTGCCACCAGCGCGTCGAAGCGGGCACGAAGTGCCGCCTTCTCGGCGCCGCGGCAGTCGTTCCACGGCCGGCCCTGCAAGCCCATGGCAAGGGCGTAGAAGGCAATGAAGTGCGGCCACTCGCCTGCGGCCAGAAGCCGCGAATAGGCGGCCTCGGCACCCATGGCGCGCAGTTGGCCGGCGCTGCCGACGCCCGCCCTTGCCAGCGCCGCGGCCGTCGACGGGCCGATGTTGCGGATGCTCGTCAGCGCATCGTCGTCCATGGCGCCAACCGGGGCCACCCCGGGCCGGGCGATGTCCGCTCGCCGCGGCCCGGCCGAGCCGTCAGATCGCCGCCCAGTCGCCGAAAGGTGCGCCCTGCTGGGGCGCGGGGCGGTCGGCGGCCGGCGTGGCGCCCTGCTGGGCGGGCTCCTCGCCCCGAGCGGGTTCCGAGCCGCTCATCTGCCGGCCCGGTGCGGGGATCTCCGGCCGGGGGGCGGCCTGCTTGTGATCACGCGTTGCCATCGACTGCTCCTGGCGTCTCGCCGTCCGGCTTCTGCCGGATCGCCGTCCGGAAGGGAAGCCCCTGCCGGCCGGATCGCGTCAGCTTGATCGGAATTTGCGGCAAATGTTGGGTGGCGGCGGCTGCCGCCGGCTTCAGGCGGCGCGGATGCAGGCCGGCGTGCGCGCCGGCGCCATTGCCAGCAGCTTGCCGAGGGCGTCGTTGCAGCCCACCAGATCGGCCAGCGTCATCCGGTCGAGCGCCATGTAGAAGGCGTCGAGCGCCGCGGCCAGCGCCTCGCGCAGCCGGCAGGCGGCGGTCAGCGGGCAGGTGTTGGCGTCGCCCGCGAAGCATTCGGCGAAGGGAACGGAGGCTTCGAAGCGGCGGAAGACGTCGCCGACGCGGATCGCCTCGGGCGGGCGGGCCAGCCACAGCCCGCCCGAGCGGCCGCGCTGGGTGTTGACGAAGCCCGACTGTCCGAGTGCATGCACGACCTGCGCGACATGGTGTTCGGAGGCGTTGCAGGCGCGGGCGATGTCGTTCTTCGTCAGCGTCCGGCCGGGATTGGCCGCGCAGGTCATCAGCGTGCGCATCGCCAGATTGGTCCGCATGGTCAGCCGCATCTCCGGTCACTCCCTCCGTTCCGGGCGGGCCTTACTTGGCCGCACACGCCCGCTTGACAAATGTCATCCTGCCCGAGCCGGCGAAATCGGCATTTGACCTGGATCAAACCGCGGACGAACAACACATGCAATAAGGGTGATGTATCCTCGGGGGAAAAGAGCATGGCCCGATTCGACGAGCTTGCCGCATCGCGGCGCAGATTCCTCGCACTGGCGGCAGGCGGAATGCTGGCGGGGGCGGCGGGGGCGGGGGCGCCGGCCGTCGCGCAGGTGTCAACCCGCGCCCGCATCGTCATCGTCGGCGCCGGGGCCGGCGGCACGGCCATCGCCAACCGGCTGGCCGGCCGGCTGGACGGCGCCGAGGTCACCATCGTCGACGGTCGCCGCGAGCACTGGTACCAGCCCGGCTTCACGCTGATCGCGGCCGGGCTCAAGCCGGCGCCCTACGCCGTCTCGACGACCGCGGAATGGCTGCCGCGCGGCGTCCGCTGGGTCGAGGACTGGGCCGCCGAGATCGACCCCGAGGCCAAGACCGTCGTGACCCAGGGCGGCACACGCCTTGACTACGACTGGCTGATCGTCGCCAGCGGGCTGTCGCTCGACTGGGCGGGGGTCGAGGGCTTCTCGCTCGACATGGTGGGCGAGAACGGGATCGGCGCACATTACGCAAGCCCCGGCCATGCGGCGCGCACCTGGGCGGCGCTGGACCGCTTCACCGGTCGCGGCGGCACGGCGCTGATCCAGCGGCCGGCCACCGAGATGAAATGCGCAGGCGCCCCCCTGAAGCTCGCCTTCCTTGCCGACGACCGTGCGCGGCGCAAGGGCACCCGCGCCTCCAGCCGCATCATCTATGCCGCACCGCAGCAGGCGCTCTTCAGCGTCCCGATCGTGGCCGAGAAGGTCCGGATGCTGTTCGGCGAGCGCGGCATCGAGACGCACCTCCAGCACACGCTGCGATCGATCGACGAGACCCGCCGCATCGCGACCTTCGACACCCCCGAGGGGCCGAAGGAACTCGGCTGGGACTTCATCAACATCATCCCGCCGCAGCGCGCGCCGGAGGTCGTTCGCAACTCGCCCCTGCCCTGGGCCGACAGGTGGACCGACCAGGGCTGGATCGAGGTCAGCCAGACGACGCTGCGCCACGCCCGCTATCCGGAGGTGTTCGGGATCGGCGACATCTGCGGTGTGCCCAAGGGCAAGACCGCGGCCTCGGCGAAATGGCATGTGCCGGTGGTCGAGGACCATCTCGTCGCCGCCATCCAGGGCCGCGAGGGCACGGCCGTCTTCAACGGCTACACATCCTGCCCGCTGATCACCCGGATCGGGCGGGCGATGCTGGTCGAGTTCGACTACAACAACAACCTCACGCCGTCGTTCCCCGGCATCATCGCGCCGCTAGAGGAGCTCTGGATCTCCTGGCTGATGAAGGAGATCGCGCTGAAACCGACGTACAACGCGATGCTGCGCGGCAAGGCCTGAGGAGGGTCTGCGATGAAGGAACTCACGCTCGAGACGATGATCGCGGTGTTCGAGGAGATCTTCGGCACTCTCCTGTTCTGGGCGATGGTCGCGGCGGCGATCGCCATCACCCTGGCATTCCTCTGGGTGCTGCTGCGCGACCGCGGGCTGGAAAGCCGGCCGCTGGTGTGGTCGGCGGTGCTTGCGCCCGTTGGCGCCGTCGCGGCGGTGTGGTTCGTGCAGTGGGTCACCGCCTCCGGCCTTGCCGACCTTGGCGGACCGATCGACTGGATCGTGCTTCTGGCGATCGCGGTCGCGGGTGGCGGCGGGCTGATGCTGCTCTGCTACACCGCGCAGGCGCTCATCCGCGGCCGCCGGGCCGGATAGACCGGCCCTCCCCGCCGGGAAAGAGCGCCGCGATCGCCAGCGCGGTGTCGGCGTAGCGCTCGATCTCGGCAGCTTCGACCAGGGCCCGGCCGAGACGGAGGCGCAGCCGACCGGGCTCGGCAATGACGACGGGGTGGAGGGCCGCGTCCCGGCGGCCCGCACGCCAGGCGGCCAGGAGTTCCGACAGCGCGTCGAGGTCGGGGGAGGCGGCGTCGGCGGGCGCGGTTGCCAGCAGCGTGAAGGGGCGTTCGCGCCCGCCCGGGCGGGGAAGGTGGACTAGCCCGGTGGCCAGTTCGGCCGAATCGCCGATCATCTGGCGCAGGAGCATCCGGCCGAGCCCGCAGTCGAGCGCGCCGAGCATCGCCGCGGCGCCTTCGCCCTCGCCCGGGGCCAGCGGCGGTCCGGCCACCCACAGGCCGGCGGGACTGTGCCGGCCGGCGGTCTCCCACTCGGTCCACTCGGTGCCGGAGTGGCCGCCGCTGCGCGGCGGCAGGTGCATGGCGGTGCAGCGCCAGCCGCCGCCCTCGTCGCCCGTCAGGGTGATCCGGCTGCCGCGGCCGCCCTCGCCCGTGGTCTCGGCGATGCCCCAGCCGCGGCGTGCCGCCATGGCCAAGCGCGCCTCGCGCCGCTTGCGTTGGCGCCTGGACAGCCACAGCAGGAAGGCGCCGATCGCAGGCGCGGCAATCAGCGCGATGGCGAGCGACAGGGCAAGATCGTCGGTCACGGGATCGTCCTCCGGCGGCGGCCGGGCCCACGCGGGGCGGCCGGGGGCACGGGCGGCAGCCCGGGCGGGGCCGGCCGCCGGAGCGCTGCCAGCGTGGCGGCAAGCAGACCCGCGGACACCAGCGCCCCGCCGGCCGCAAGCCAGGGGACGGGACGCGCCATCCGCCGGGCGGCGGCGGCAAAGCCCGCTCGGAACGCCGCAAGCCCGCCATGGGCGACAAGCCGCGGGCCCGCGCCCGAGGCGAGGGCAGGCCCGGCTGCGCCGGTCCGCGCGGCGGCGGGCGCATCGAACCAGATCACTGCCGGATCGCCGCCGTGCAGAGCGCAGCCGCCGGCACCGTCGCGTGCCTCCGGCAGGCCCCACCAGTCGCGCAGCGCAGGCGGCAGGGGCAGCAGCCCGCTGTCGGCGTCGTCGAGCGCCAGCGCGAGGTGAAGGGGCAGGGACAGGGTCTCGCCGGCCGCCTGCGGGCAGGGAAGCCGCGCCAGCACCGGCCCCGCCGCGCCCCCGGCCGGAAGCGGCAGGACCCGGCCGGCCAGCAGGAAGCCGTTCGCGACCGCCGCCGCCGGCCCCACGCGCAGCGCCGCCACCCCTGCCGCGTCGGTCGCTGCCGGAATCCCGGGGAGAGCGGTGAAGCGGTCGGCCGCCCGCCACAGGACGGCCGCGGCGACGAGCGCGAGCGCGAAGAGGCCGGCCGCGCACAGCGCCAGATTCCGCCGCCCGAGGGCGACCGGCGGCCGCGACAGGGCGACGCGCAGCAGCAGATGCGCAAGCAGGATGACGCCGTAAAGGGCCATGGCGGGCCCCGCCAGCGGCTCGATGACCGCCGTCAGCTGCACCCCGTCGACGGCCCCGAGGAGCAGCATGGCCGCCGCGCCCACCACCGCCGCGGCTGCCACCGAGGCCCAGACCAGCACCACGCTGCGGCGGAAGGCTGCCAGCGCCGCGGCGAGCGCCGCCGCCGCCAGCGCAACCGCAATCGCTACCGGATCCACCGCCCCGGCCTCCGGCCGGCCGGTGCCGGCGAGCGCGCGCCCGGTCGGGGGCGTGGCGCGGGCATGCCCCGCGGCCGTGCCTCAGGCGTTCGCTTCGCGGATCTTGTCGGCCGCGGCCCTGTCAAAGGGGATGCCCTTGGTCTCGAACAGCTGGTCGAGCTCGCCCGAGAGCGTCATCTCGGTGACAATGTCGCAGCCGCCCACGAACTCACCCTTGACGTACAGCTGCGGGATCGTCGGCCAGTCCGAGAACTCCTTGATTCCCTGCCGGATTTCCTCGTCGGCCAGGACGTTGACGTCGACGAAGTCGACGCCGATGAAGTTCAGCACCCCGGCGATGCGGCTGGAGAAGCCGCACTGCGGCATCATCTTGGTACCCTTCATGTACAGCACCACGTCGTTGCCATCGACCTGCTGGCGGATGCGCGCCCGAACGTCGCTCATCGCTGTCTGCCTCCTGCCTTGCGCGTTTCGACGGCGATGCGCGCCCGCGCCCGCCGCGGGCCACCCGGCCCGTCATCCCGGTCGTCGTCCCCGTCGCGGGCCCGCCCCAGCATCAGGGCCACGGCCGCGACCACGATCAGCGCCAACACCGCATATGCAAGCATCACTCGGGCGCCTTTGTTGTCAGCGCCAGCGCATGCAGCTCGCCCGTCGGGCCGTCCATCCGGCCCCGCAGCGCCGCGTAGACGGCGCGCTGCTGCTGGACGCGGTTCATGCCGCGGAAACTCTCGTCGATCACCTCGGCGGCGTAGTGGTTGCCGTCACCGGCAAGGTCGGTGATCGTGATCCTGGCCTTCGGGAAGGTCTCCCGCAGCAGGTGCTCGATGTCTTCCGCGCGCATCGCCATCGGGGGCCGTCCGTCGTCCTTTGCCTCAGCTGGAATGTAGAGGGGGCACCCGGGGGGCGCAAGATGCGCGCGCCAGCGCCTCCGCCGCTGCCTCCGCCGCCCCCGGCCTCAGTCCGGCAGGCCGAGAGCGCGGGAAAAGGAGGTCCGCCAGAGGGTGGCAAGCTCGGCAAGCGGTGCAGTCGCCGCACCAATGCGCACCGCGTCGCCTCCGAACCGGCCGGCCACCGCCAGCGGCACCCCCGCCGCCGCGGCCGCCGCGGCCAGCGCCTCGGCCTCGTCGAAGCCGCAGGCGACGAGGTAGCGCGCCTGGTCCTCGCCGAACAGCGCGGCGATGTCCTCGGCCTCGAGTGCCACCCCGAGGCCCGCCGCCGCCGCCATCTCGAAGGCAGCCAGCGCAAGGCCGCCGTCCGACAGGTCGGTCGCCGCCGACATGAGATGGCGGTGGGCGAGCAGGAAGGCACCGTTGCGCCGCTCGGCGGCAAGGTCGACCGGCGGCGGCGGCCCCTCCGCCCGGCCAAACGCTTCCCACAGGAGTGCCGACTGGCCGAGATGGCCCTGCGTCGGGCCGAGCACGACAGCATAATCGCCCTCGCGCGGCAGGGCGCCGATCGCCCCCGCGATGTCGTCGATCAGTCCGACCCCGCCGATCGTCGGGGTGGGCAGGATCGCCCGGCCCTCGGTCTCGTTGTAGAGGCTGACGTTGCCCGAGACGACGGGGAAGTCGAGCGCCCGGCAGGCCGCGCCGATTCCCTGGATCGCGCGCACCAGCTGGCCCATGATCTCGGGCTTCTCGGGGTTGCCGAAGTTGAGGTTGTCGGTCGCGGCCAGCGGCGTCGCGCCGGCCGCGACGAGGTTGCGCCAGGCCTCGGCCACCGCCTGCTTGCCGCCCTCGAACGGGTCGGCGGCGACGTAGCGCGGGGTGACATCCGAGGTGAAGGCAAGCGCCTTGCGGGTGCCATGGACACGCACGATCCCGGCCCCGAGGCCGGGCGTGCGCAGCGTGTCGGCGCCGACCTGCGAATCGTACTGCTCCCACACCCAGGCCCGGCAGGCATGGCCGGGGCTGGCAAGAAGCGCCCGCAGCGCGTCGAGGGGGGCAATGGCGGGAACCGGGCCCAGCGGCGGAGGCGCGGCGGGGGCGACCCAGGGGCGGTCGTACTCCGGCGCCTCGCCCGACAGCGCGCGCAGCGGCAGGTCGGCCTTCACCGCATTGCCCTGCAGGACGACGAAGCGGTCCTCGGCGATGGTCTGGCCGACCACGGCGAAGTCGAGGTCCCAGCGCGCGAAGATCGCCCGCGCCTCGGCCTCCTTCTCGGGGCGCAGCACCATCAGCATGCGCTCCTGCGATTCCGAGAGCATCAGCTCGTAGGCCGACATCCCGGCCTCGCGCACCGGCACGCGGTCGAGCTCGAGCCGGACCCCCAGGCCGCCCTTGTCGCCCATCTCGACCGCCGAGCAGGTCAGCCCGGCCGCCCCCATGTCCTGGATGGAGATCACCGCGCCCGAGGCCATGAGCTCGAGACAGGCCTCGAGGAGCCGCTTCTCGGTGAACGGGTCTCCGACCTGGACGGTCGGGCGCTTCTCCTCGGTGTCGGCGCCGAACCCGGCGGAGGCCATGGTCGCCCCGCCCACCCCGTCGCGCCCGGTGCGGGCGCCGAGATAGACCACCGGCATGCCCACCCCCGAGGCCGCCGAATAGAAGATCGAATCCGCCCGCGCGATGCCGGCGGCGAAGGCGTTGACGAGGCAGTTGCCGTTGTAGGCGGGGTGGAAGCGGACCTCGCCGCCCACCGTCGGCACGCCGAATGCGTTGCCGTAGCCGCCGATGCCGGCGACCACGCCCCGCACGAGATGGGCAGTACGCGGGTGATCGGGCGCCCCGAAGGAGAGCGCGTTCATCGCCGCGACGGGACGCGCACCCATCGTGAAGACGTCGCGCAGGATTCCGCCCACCCCCGTGGCCGCGCCCTGGTAGGGCTCGATGTAGGAGGGGTGGTTGTGGCTTTCCATCTTGAAGACCACCGCGAGCCCGTCGCCGATGTCGACGACGCCGGCGTTCTCGCCCGGCCCCTGGATCACCTGCGGTCCGGTCGTGTGGAGCGTGCGCAGCCAGCGCCGCGACGACTTGTAGGAGCAGTGCTCGTTCCACATCGCCGAGAAGATGCCGAGTTCGGTGAAACTCGGCGTGCGACCGACGATGCGCAGGATGCGCGCGTATTCGTCGGGCTTCAGCCCGTGGGCGGCGACCAGCGCCTCGGTGATCTCGGGCTCCTGCATGGCCGTCCCCCGCGGTTGCCGGCTGGGCTTCTACGGCAAGGCCGCGGGCGGGGAAAGCCCGTAGGGCGTGGCGGGCGGGCGCCGCCGCCGACCGGCATGGCGGGGTGTGACGGCGCGAGAGGCCGCCGCCCGCGGCCTTCCCGTCCTGCCTGCCGTGGCCCCCGCGGCCCCTTGGCCGAACCGGCCGGCGGGTCATGGGCGCGGGGACGGAGCGATCGGCGTGCAGTCGCAGGCCGACCCCCGGCGCGGTGGCACGACTGCCGTCACCCGCGGCCGGCTTTGCGGCCACGCCACGGGGCCGCATCCGCCGCCCGCCCCCACCGGGACGCGATGGTCAAGATGCCGCAGCCCGCCGCCGCTTGCACGGCGATGACGCAATCTAATCTGGTGATGACGGCATGTGTTGACGGCGGTCGCCCTTTGGCACGCGCGCGCTTCTCGCGGCCGGTGGCCGCTGCGGCTGCGCGCCGGCCCGGGCGCGACGGGCGCGCTGTCGGGGGTTCGACGGGCCGGGCCGCAAGGGCGACGGCGCCCCCGGGGGGGGGCGGTCGCCGCCGGTCAGTCCCGGGGACGGCAGCCCGGTGCAGGCCGCCGGGCGGGAGCGGCGGGGTTTCGGATGGAGGAACGGGGAATGCAGACGGCATGGACGGCGGCCGCGCGGGCGGCAGGATGGGCGCGCGGGACGGCGGTCGCCGTGCTCGCGCTGGCCGCGGCGGGGGCGGCGGCGGCCGAGCCGGTCGCGACGACGACGGCGCTGACGGCGAGGCCCACGCGCACGACCCTGGGCGAGCCGGTGACGCTGACCGCAACGGTCAGCGCGGCGGCGGGCACGCCGGCCGGAACGGTGGAGTTCCGCGACGACGCGGCCGTGCTCGGCTCGGCGGCGCTGCTCGGCAGCGGCGGGAACGCGGTCGCCGCCGGCGGGCGGCACAGCTGCGCGCTGGTCGCACGCGGGGCGGCGCGCTGCTGGGGCGAGAACCGCGACGGCCAGCTCGGCAACTTCAGCACCGCCGACAGCGCGGTTCCGGTCGCGGTCCGCGGGCTTGACCGCGGCGTGGTCAAGATCGTCACCGGCGAACACCACAGCTGCGCCCTGACCGGCGCCGGCGCGGTGCTGTGCTGGGGCTTCAACATCGGCGGCCAGATCGGCGACGGCACCACCACGACGCGCTACGCGCCGACGCCGGTCGCGGGGCTCGACAGCGGCGTCATCGACATCGCCGCGGGATACACCCACAGCTGCGCCGTGACCGCCGCGGGCGGGGTGCTGTGCTGGGGGGCGAACCTCAACGGTCAGCTTGGCGACGGCACGCTGACGCGCCGGCTGGTGCCGACCCCGGTGACGGGCCTGGCCGCGGGCGTCGCCGCCATCCGCGCCGGCTGGCAGTTCACCTGCGCGCTGACCGACGAGGGGCGGGCGCAGTGCTGGGGGGCCAACCAGAACGGCCAGATCGGCGACGGCAGCCTGACCGACCGGCTGGTGCCGACGCCGGTGCAGGGCCTCGGCGCCGGGCTGTCGGCGCTTGCGACCGGGGCCGCGCATGCCTGCGCGGTGACCGCCGCGGGCGGCCTGCGCTGCTGGGGCGACAATTCCGGCGGCCAGCTCGGCGACGGCACCACCACCGACCGGCCGCTGCCGGTGGCGGTGCGCCGGCTTGCGCGCGGGGTGGTCGACGTCGCCGCGGGCGGCCTGCACAGCTGCGCCCTGACCGATGCCGGCGGGCTGAAGTGCTGGGGATCGAACCGCTTCGGCCAGCTCGGCGACGGTGGCACCGCCGTCCGGCTGCAGCCCGGCAACGTCCGCCGGCTGACCGAGGGGGTCGCGGCGGTGGCGGCAGGCGACTGGCACGCCTGCGCGCTGCTCGGCTCGGGCGGCTACCGCTGCTGGGGCGAGAACTACTCGGGCCAGATCGGCAACGGCACCACCGGGGTCGATGCGCTCGTGCCCATGGCCGTGCGCGGGCGCGAGTTCGGCCCCGTCCCCGGCACGGCGGTAGCGAGCCTCGTGACGACGGCGCTCACCGTCGGGCGCCACCGGCTGGCTGCGGCCTACGGCGGCTCGGACCTGCACGCGGGCTCGCAATCGCCTCCTGTCGGCCACCGCGTCCTGCCCTGAGCGCGCGCCCCCTGCCGGGCCCGGCGGGCCGCCCGCGCGGGCCCCGCCGGGGCGGTGCGGGCATGCCGATCCCCCGGGACAAAAAAAGAGGCCGAGCGGAAGCTCGGCCCAAGTCCAACAGGGAGGTAAGAGGCCTCGCGGCCTCCCCACCCATCTATGGACAGCCCGGCGGCCGATCAAGCAAAACCGGAAAGGATTCGTTGCAATCCCGACATGCGTTGCAGACATATCTCAGGTTCTGCGCAACGCGTGGCGAATCCGCCTATTCGGCCGCGAGTTCCTGCTGCCTGCGGCGCAAGGCGAAGATCTCCTCGGTGACGAAATCGCGGAACGCCGCGATGCGCTTGGAGTGCCGCAGCTCCTCGGGGTAGGCAAGGAAGACCGGCACCTCGGCGCTCTCGACATCGGGCAGGACGCGGACGAGGTTGGGGAAGTCCTGCGTCAGGTAGTCGGGCAGCATGCCGATTCCGAGATCGTTCAGGACCGCCTGCAGCGCCCCGAAGTAGTTGTTGATGGTCAGCCGCGAGCGGATGGCGAGCGCCAGCAGCTCGCGCACCAGAAGCGCCCCGGCCGACACCTGCGCAGCCTGCGGGCTCTGGCAGATCAGCCGGTGGTCGCGCAGATCCTCCAGCCGTTCCGGCCGGCCCTCGCGGGCCAGATAGGTCTGGGTGGCATAGAGGCGCATCCGCACCCCCATCAGCCGCTTGCGGATCAGGTCGGCCTGGCTCGGCTCCTTCATGCGGATCGCGACGTCGGCCTCGCGCATCGGCAGGTCGAGCACCCGCTCCTCGAGGATGAGGTCGATCTTCAGCTCGGGGTGGCGGGCATAGAGCGCGGTCAGCCGCGGAGCCAGCCACAGCGTGCCGAAACCGGTGGTGGTGGTGACCTTCAGCTCGCCGAAGACCTCCTCCTCGCTGTCGCGGATGCGTGCGGTGGTCGCCTCGAGCCGCTTGACCATGGCCATCGTGGCGTCGAAGAGAAGCTCGCCCTGCTCGGTCAGAATCAGGCCGCGCGCATGGCGGTGAAAGAGCGTGGTGCCGAGGCTCTCCTCGAGGGCGCGAATCTGGCGGCTCACCGCCGACTGGCTGAGCCGCAGCGCGTCACCCGCATGCGTCAGGCTGCCGGCATCGGCAACCGCATGGAAAATCCGCAGCTTGTCCCAGTCCATCCCGTCACGCCCGATCGCCGGCCCCGCATTCTCTTACTAGATGGTGGCGGCTTCGGTAAAAGAAAACCGGACGCGGAAAATCCTTTGTAGGTCAGAAGAGGTGACCTATACTGCGCGCACTGACCCGCCGACCGCCCAACCAGACGCCGGAGAAGACCGCGATGGCCAGACAGGACGTCAGTCTGAACGACCGTTTCGACCTGACCAGGACGCCCGTTCTCCTGAACGGAACCCAGGCGCTGGTGCGGTTGATGCTGGCGCAGGCGGCGCGCGACCGCGAGGCCGGGCTGAACACCGGCGGCTACGTGACCGGCTACCGCGGCTCGCCGCTCGGGGCGGTCGACATCCAGATGCGGCGGGCCCGCCAGTGGCTTGACGCCGCGGGGGTGGTCTTCCAGGAGGGGCTGAACGAGGACCTCGCCGCGACCGCCATCTGGGGCACCCAGCAGGCCGAACTGCGCGGCGAGGGCAAGCATGACGGCGTCTTTGCGCTGTGGTACGGCAAGGGCCCGGGGGTGGACCGGTCGGGCGACGTGATGCGGCACGCCAACATGGCCGGCACCTCGCGCCACGGCGGGGTGCTGATGGCGATGGGCGACGACCACACCGGCGAAAGCTCGACCGTGCTGCACCAGTCCGACTGGGCCATGGTGGACGCCTACATGCCCGTGGTCTCGCCCGCCGGGGTGCAGGAGATCCTCGACCTCGGCCTCTACGGCTTTGCCCTGAGCCGGTTCTCGGGCCTCTGGGTCGGGCTGAAGACGATGAAGGACACGGTCGAGGCGACCGCGGTCGTTGACGGCGACCCCAAGCGGATGGCCTTCGTCACGCCCGACTTCCCGCTGCCGCCGGGCGGGCTGAACATCCGCCTTGCCGACACGCCGGTGGCCCAGGAAGCGCGGATGATCGACCACAAGCGCTTTGCCGCCGAGGCCTTCGCGCGCGCCAACCGCATCGACCGGCGGGTCTGGGGCCGGCCGGGGGCCAGGATCGGCTTCGTGGCGGCGGGGAAGAACTGGCTCGACCTCGTGCACGCGCTGTCGCTGCTGGGCATCGACGCGGCCGAGGCTGACCGGCTCGGCCTGACCACCTACAAGGTCGCCCAGACCTTTCCGCTCGACATGGCCTCTTTCCACGACTGGGCCGAGGGGCTCGACCTGATCGTGGTGGTCGAGGAGAAGCGCAAGCTGATCGAGGTGCAGATCAAGGAGGCGATCTTCGACGACCGCCGCGGCCGGCGCGTCTACGGCTGGTACAAGGGCGGGGCGGGCGGGCTGCACCGCGAGGAGCTGTTTCCCACCCGCTACGCGCTCGACCCGATCCTCATCGCCGAGCGGATCGGCGGCATCCTGCTCGAGGAGGGGCGCGGCAGCGACGCGATGGCCGCCGCGCTTGTCCGGCTGGCCGAGGCGCGGCGGGCCGACAATGCCCCCGAGATCGCGAGCCGGCTGCCCTACTTCTGCTCGGGCTGCCCCCACAACACCTCGACCCGGCTTCCCGCCGGCAGCCGCGCCTATGCCGGCATCGGCTGCCACTACATGGCGCAGTGGATGGACCGCGAGACCACCGGCTTCACCCACATGGGCGGCGAGGGCGCGAACTGGATCGGCGAATCGCGGTTCTCGACCCGCGGCCACGTCTTCCAGAACCTCGGCGACGGCACCTACAACCACTCCGGAATCCAGGCCATCCGCGCCGCGGTGGCGGCGGGCGACGTCAACATCACCTACAAGATACTCTACAACGACGCCGTGGCGATGACCGGCGGGCAGAAGAACGAGGGTGGGCTCACCCCCCACCGCATCGCCCGGGAGGTGCGGGCGATGGGCGTTGCCCACATCGCCGTCGTCCATGACCCCAAGGAGCCGGTGCAGCGCGCCGACTACCCCGAGGGCGTCGCCATCCACCCCCGCGACGAGCTGCCGGCGGTGCAGGAGCACTTCCGCACCCTGTCCGGGGTGTCGGTCATCCTCTACGTCCAGACCTGCGCGGCCGAGAAGCGGCGCCGGCGCAAGCGCGGCGCCTTCCCGGACCCCGACCGGCGGGTGTTCATCAACACCGATGTCTGCGAAGGCTGCGGCGACTGCGGGGTGCAATCGAACTGCGTCTCGATCGTGCCGGCGGAGACCGAGTTCGGCCGCAAGCGCGCCATCGACCAGTCGTCCTGCAACAAGGATTTCTCCTGCCTCAAGGGCTTCTGCCCGTCGTTCGTGACGGTGCAGGGGGCGCGGCCGAAGCGGGCCGAGGGCCGCGCGGTCGATCTTCCCGCCCTGCCCGAGCCGGCGCTGCCGGCGATCGCCGGCACCTGGAACATCGTCGTCACCGGGGTCGGCGGCACCGGCGTCGTGACCGTGGGGGCGATCCTGGCCCAGGCGGCGCAGATCGACGGCAAGGGGGCGGGGCTGATGGAGATGGCCGGTCTGGCCCAAAAGGGCGGCGCGGTGCACATCCACTGCCGGCTTGCCAACCGCCCCGAGGAGATCAGCGCCGTGCGCGTGGCCACCGGCGAGGCGGATGCCGTGATCGGCGGCGACCTCGTGGTGACGGCAGGCGCGCGGACGATCGGGCTGATGACCCGCGGGCGGACCGGCGCGGTGGTCAACGCCCACGAGATCGTCACCGGCGCCTTCACCCGCGACCCCGCCTTCCGGATTCCCTCCGACCAGCTGCGGCTGGCGCTCGAGGGCCGGCTGGGCGGGCGCGTCGCCTTCGCCGACTTCTCCGAGCTTGCACGCGTCGCGCTGGGTGATTCGATCTACGCCAACATGATGACCCTCGGCGCCGCCTGGCAGCAGGGGCTGGTTCCGCTCGGGCTTGAGGCGATCGACCGGGCGATCGCGCTCAACGGCGCGCAAGTCGAGGCGAACCGGCGCGCCTTCTCGCTCGGCCGCTGGGCAATGGTCGAGCCCGCCGCGGCGGCCGCCCTGCTGGAACCGGCGGCGGCGCAAGCGCCGATGGCGACGGCCGAGCGCATCGCCTTCCGCGAGCGCCACCTGGCCGACTACCAGGACGCCGCACTGGCCCGCCGCTACCGGGCGCTTGTCGACCGCATGCCCGACCCGCGTCTGCGCGAGGCGGTCGCGCTGGGCTACCACAAGCTGCTCGCCTACAAGGACGAGTACGAGGTCGCCCGGCTGCATCTGGAGACCGCCTCGAAGGCGGCGGCCGCATTCGACGGACCCCTCAGGCTGAGCTTCCAACTCGCCCCGCCGCTCCTGCCCGGCCGGACGGCCGAGGGCCGGCCGCGCAAGCGCGAGTTCGGGCCGTGGGTGCTGCCGGTCTTCCGCATGCTGGCGCGGCTGAAGGGCCTGCGCGGCACCTGGGCCGACCCCTTCGGCCGGACGACCGAGCGGCGGATGGAACGGCGGCTGATCACCGAATACGAGGCCGACATGGCCGAGGTCCTGGCCCGCGTCACCCCCGAGACGATGGCCGCGGCGGTGGAGCTTGCCGAACTGCCGCTTGCCATCCGCGGCTTCGGCCCGGTGAAGCAGGCCAACGCCGCGGCGGCGGCCCGGCGGCGGGAGGACCTGCTCGCGCGGCTGCGCGGCGCGTCTGGCCCGCTGGCGGCGGCGGCCGAATAGGCCGGTCGGTGGACTTCGCCCGCCGCGGGGCCTAATGCCTGCGGCGGGACGCTGCGGATGCCGGGAGGGGCGGATGGCGGTCGGTGTGTTCGATTCGGGGCTGGGCGGACTGACCGTGCTCGACGCGCTCCTGCGGCGGCTGCCCGACGTGCCCTTCGTCTACTTCGGCGACAACGCCCACACCCCCTACGGCACGCGCGACGCCGACGACATCTTCCGGCTCACCTGCGCGGGGGTCGAGCGGCTCTGGGCCGAGGGCTGCGACCTCGTCGTGCTGGCCTGCAACACCGCCTCGGCGGTGGCGCTGAAGCGGATGCAGGAGACCTGGGTGCCGGCCGACAAGCGGGTGCTCGGCGTCTTCGTGCCGCTGATCGAGGCGCTGACCGAGCGGCGCTGGGGCGACAACTCGGCCCCCCGCGAGGTGGCGGTGAGGCATGTGGCGCTGTTTGCCACCCCGGCCACCGTCGCCTCGCGCGCCTTCCAGCGGGAACTGGCCTTCCGCGCGATCGGGGTCGACGTCGAGGCCCAGCCCTGCGGCGGCCTCGTCGACGCCATCGAGCAGGGCGACATGATCCTCGCCGAGGCGCTGGTGCATTCCCATGTCGAGGCGCTCCTGCGGCGGATGCCGCGGCCCGAGGCGGCGGTGCTGGGCTGCACCCACTACCCGCTGATGGAGGAGGCCTTCCGCGCCGCGCTGGGGCCGGCGGTGAAGGTCTACAGCCAGCCAGAGCTGGTGGCCGAAAGCCTTGCCGACTACCTTGGCCGCCGCCCCGGCATGCTGGGTCCGGGCCGGCAGGGTTCATTCCTGACCACCGGCGACCCGCAGCCGGTGGGCAACCGGGCGACGCTGTTCCTGCGCCGCCGGATCGCTTTCGATCGGGCCTGAGGCAGGCGCCCGGGCCGATTGCGGTCGGACTCGAATCCGCCTAGCCTTCCGGCCGCCCGGCGCGACAGGAGGCAGGACGGAAACGGCAATGCTGCACAGGGTGGCAATCCTCGGGGCCTCGGGCTACACGGGCGCGGAGCTCGTCCGCCTGATCGCGACCCATCCGACCATCGAGATCGTCGCGCTTTCGGGCGACCGCAAGGCCGGGATGGCGATGGCCGAGGTCTTCCCCTTCCTGCGCCACCTCGAGCTTCCCCGGCTGGCACGGATCGAGGACATCAACTTCGCCGACATGGACCTCGTCTTCTGCGCCCTGCCGCATGCCACCAGCCAGGCGGTGATCCGCGAGTTGCCGCGGGCGCTGAAGGTCGTCGACCTGTCGGCCGACTTCCGGCTGCGCGACCCGGCCGAATACCAGAAGTGGTATGGCAAGCCCCATGCCGCCCCCGAACTCCAGGCCGAGGCGGTCTACGGGTTGACCGAGTTCTACCGCGAGCAGATCGAGGCGGCGCGGCTGGTCGCCGGCACCGGCTGCAACGCCGCCGCCGGGCAGTATGCGGTCCGCCCGCTGATCGCCGCCGGGGTGATCGACCTCGACGAGATCGTGATCGACCTCAAGGCCGGGGTCTCCGGCGCCGGCCGGGCGCTGAAGGAGAACCTGCTGCATGCCGAACTGTCGGAGGGCACGCAGCCCTATTCGGCGGGCGGCACCCATCGGCATCTGGGCGAGTTCGACCAGGAGTTCTCCCGCGTCGCCGGCCGGCAGGTGCGGGTGCAGTTCACCCCCCACCTGCTGCCGATGAACCGCGGCATCCTCGCCACCGTCTATGTCCGGGGCGAGCCGCAGGCGGTGCACGGGGCGCTTTCGGTCGCCTACGAGCACGAGCCCTTCCTCGAGGTGCTTCCTTTCGGCGCACTCCCCTCGACGCATGACGTCCGCGGCTCCAACTTCGTGCATGTCGGGGTGGTGGGCGACCGCATTCCCGGGCGTGCAGTGGTGGTGTGCGCGCTGGACAACCTGACCAAGGGTTCCTCGGGGCAGGCGATCCAGAACGCCAACCTGATGCTCGGCGCCGAGGAGACGGCCGGCCTGATGCTCGCCCCGCTGTTTCCCTGAGCGGAGGGGCGATGAAGGGGCTGAAGAAGAGGCGGCGGGTCCAGGTCATCGTCGTGGCGGCGCTGGCGCTCGCGCTGGCCACGGGGCTGGTCGGCTACGCCATGCGCGACGGAATCAACTTCTTCCGCTCGCCCACCCAGGTTGCCGAGCACCCGCCCGACCCCGCCGAGGTGTTCCGCATCGGCGGGCTGGTCGAGGAGGGCAGCCTCGTGCGCGGCCAGGGCGAGGCGGTCAGCTTCCGGGTCACCGACGGCAATGCCTCGATCCCGGTCAGCTACCGCGGCATCCTGCCCGACCTCTTCGGCGAGGGGCAGGGAACGGTGGCAACCGGCCGGCTGGTCGCCGGCGTGTTCGAGGCCCGCGAGATCCTTGCCAAGCACGACGAGACCTACATGCCGAAGGAAGTCGTCGACGCGCTGAAGGAACAGGGCCACTGGATGGCACCGGACGGCAGCTGAAGCCGGCGTTAGCCATTGCGCTTCAACTTCCCGGCGCGGATCGGGCGGGGGGATGGCCGATGGCACGGATGGCGGCGATGGCGGGGTCGGCGGCGGGGCGGGCCGCGGTGGCGCAGGCGCTGCGTGAACTGGCCGGGCGGACGGGCCCCGAGGCCGCGCGGGCGCTGGAGGCGGCGGTGGCCGCGGCCGCGACGCGGCATCCTGCACCGGAAGGGCAGGGGGATGCGCCGGCGGGCCGCTTCGACCGGGCGATCGACATGGTCAACCGGCTGCCGCGCCCGGTGCTGGCCTTCGGCACGGTCGGCCTCTTCGTCTACGCGATCGCCGCGCCAGACGAATTCGGCCAGCGCATGGCGGCGCTGGCCGCCGTGCCCGAGCCGATGTGGTGGCTCATCGGCGCCGTCGTCTCGCTGCATTTCGGTGCCCGCGAGGCCCATCACTTCCGCGACCGCGGGGCGTCGCAGGGGGCCCTCTCCGTCGCCGGGCAGGATGGCGCCGGCACCGGACCACGCCCCGGCGCGGCCGCTGCGCCGGGACAGCCGGCCGGGCCTCGCTGACCCCGGCACCCCCGCCGCCGGCCGGCGGCGGCGCCGGTGTGTCCATCCGGCAACCGCTCGCGGCGGCCCGGCGCCGACCCGATGCCCATGGCCGGCCGGCCGCGGTAGGCTTGCCGCCGTCCCAGTGTGACGGCCGCCAAGACCCCGGCCGGTATCGAGAGGTGCCGATGACCCGCATTCGTGCCGCTCTGCCCTCGCTCGCGGCGGCTGTCGCGACGCTTGTTGCCCTGGCGGTGGCGGTGGCGGGCACACCGCAGGCCGCCGCCCGGCCGACCGCCCCCGCCGCGCCGCCCGGGGCGGTGGTCGCGGCGGCCCTTCCCCCGGGGCCGGCGGCGCGCGCCGAAAGCGGGACCCCCCGCGCCCAGGCGCGGCGCATGGTGGCGGCCTTCCACGACTGGGCCCAACGCTGGGGCGTCGCGCATGCGGCGCTTGTGGTGATGTCCGGAGACCGGGTGGCGGGCAGCGCGTCCCGCGGCGCCTACCGGCCGGGAACCGCGGTGCCGCTGGCGAGCCTGTCGAAGGCGGTCACCGGCACCTGCATCGCCCGGCTGGTGGACGAGGGGCGCATCGGCTTCGACGAGCCGCTGGCCAGCGTCATGCCCGGGTTCCTCGCCGCGCACCCGCCGTCCGACGCACGCGCGGGCGCGATCACCATCGGTCAGCTTCTCACCCATTCCAGCGGCATCACCGACGATGTCACCCAAGGGCGGTTCCCGCCGGGCCTCGACTTCCGCCGCACCAACATGCCCGCGATCGCCGCCGCGGCCCTTGCCTCGCCCCTCGGCTCTGCCCCGGGGACAGCGTTCTCATACAACAACGTCAACTATGTGCTCCTCGGCATGGCGGTGGAGGCGCGGACCGGCCAGGGCTACGAGCGCGCCTGCCGGGAGCGGGTGCTGGCGCCGCTGGGCATCCTGAATGCGCGGCTCGATCCCGGCTGGCGGATTCTCGGCGCCTACGGCGGCTGGCGGATGCCGGTGCGCGACTACGCCCGCTTTCTCGCGCACTTCCTGCCCGAGCGGGGGCTGATCGGGACGCCGCAGGCCGACTGGCCGCGCTTCGACCTCGGCGGCGGTGCCGCCTATACCATCGGGGCTCTGACGCGGCCCTGGGGGCAGGCCGCGAACTTCTGGCATGCCGGCGCCTGGTCGTGGCAGGATGACGTTCGCAGCGCCAGCCATTCGGCGTGGTTCGTGATGATGGGAACGCGGCTGCGCTATGTCGTGGCCGATGCGCCGCGGGTCAGCGACGGGGCCCGCGGCGATCTCGACCGGGTGATGTGGGCGGCTGCCTACCCGCCGCCCTGAGCGGCCCGCCGCTGCGGGCCGCTGACGCGGGCGTGAGCGGGCCGGGAGGACATGGCACTGGCGCGTGCGCGCGAAGCCGCTAGAGTTGGCTCATGTTCGTCGAACTCGGCCACTTCGCCCTCGTCCTCGCCTTCGCGGTCTCGATCCTGCAGGCGGTCGTGCCACTCGTCGGTGCCGCCCGCGGCTGGCCGGGCTGGATGGCGCTGGCCGAGCCCGCGGCGACCGCGCAATTCCTGCTGACGGCTTTCGCGTTCGCGGCGCTGACCTGGGCGTTCGTGACCTCCGACTTCTCGCTCGCCCTCGTGGTGGGCAACTCCCACACCGCCAAACCATTGATCTACAAGATCACCGGCGTCTGGGGCAACCACGAGGGCTCGATGCTGCTGTGGGTGCTGATCCTGACGCTGTTCGGGGCGGCCGCGGCTTGGTTCGGCGGCGGGCTGCCGGCGGGGCTGCGGGCGCGGGTCTTGGCGGTGCAGGCGTCGGTGGCGGTGGCCTTCATGGCCTTCATCCTGTTCACCTCCAACCCCTTCGCGCGCCTGGCCCAGCCGCCCTTCGACGGCCAGGATCTCAACCCGCTCCTGCAGGACCCCGGTCTCGCGCTGCACCCGCCCTTCCTCTATCTCGGCTATGTCGGCCTCTCGATGGCCTTCTCCTTCGCGGTAGCCGCGCTGATCGAGGGACGGGTGGACGCCGCCTGGGGCCGCTGGGTCAGGCCCTGGACGCTGGCGGCGTGGGTGTTCCTGACCATCGGCATCGCGCTCGGCTCCTGGTGGGCCTACTACGAGCTCGGCTGGGGCGGGTTCTGGTTCTGGGATCCGGTCGAGAACGCCTCGTTCATGCCCTGGCTCTTCGCCGCGGCGCTCCTACATTCGGCGATCGTGGTCGAGAAGCGAGAGGCGCTGAAGGCCTGGACGATCCTGCTCGCGATCATGGCGTTCGGCTTCTCGCTGCTCGGCACCTTCATCGTCCGCTCGGGGCTACTGACCTCGGTGCACGCCTTCGCCAGCGATCCCGAGCGCGGCATCTTCATCCTGGCCATCCTGGCATTCTTCGTCGGCGGCGCGCTCACGCTCTATGCGCTGCGGGCCCCGGCGATGCAGGCGAGGGGCGTCTTTGGCCTCGTCAGCCGGGAATCGGCGCTGGTGGCCAACAACGTGCTCCTGGCGGTCTCCTGCATGGTGGTGTTTGTGGGCACGATGTGGCCGCTGGTGGCCGAGATGGCCTTCGGCCGCAAGCTCACCGTCGGCCCGCCGTTCTTCGACATGGCCTTCACCCCGTTCGTGGTGGCGATCGCCGCGCTCATGCCGCTGGGCGCGATCCTGCCGTGGAAGCGCGGCAGCCTCGGGCGCGCCATGGCGCCGCTCTGGGGCGTGCTGGTGCTGTCCCTGGCGTGCGGGGCAGTGGTCTGGGCGCTGCAGACCGGCGGCTCGCCGCTCGGCCCGGTCGGCGTGACGCTGGGCGTGTGGGTGGTGACGGGCGCGGCGGCCGACCTCTGGGCACGCACCGGGCGCGACGGTCCGGCCCGGCGGCTGGCCCGGCTCGGGCGCTTGCCGCGGGCCGACTGGGGCAAGGCGGTGGCCCATGCCGGCCTGGGCGTCAGCGTCTTCGCCGTTGCCGCCCTGACGGCCTGGGAGAGCGAGGACATCCGCGTCGCGCGCGAGGGCGAGAGCTTCGCCCATGCCGGCTACGAGATCACCCTCGCCGGCGTGCGCCGGGTCGAGGGGCCGAACTACGTCTCGGCCATGGCCGAGATGGTGGTCACCCGGGCGGGCCGGCATGTGGTGACGCTTCTCCCCGAGAAACGCAGCTATCCCGTGGCCGGGATGCCGACCACCGAGGCAGCGATCGACTACGGCTTCTGGCGCGACATCTACCTCGTCCTCGGCGATCCGCAGGAGGGCGGCGGCTGGGCCGTGCGCACCTACGTCAAGCCCTTCGCCAACTGGCTCTGGGCGGGATGCCTGCTGATGGCCGCGGGCGGGCTGTTCAGCCTGTCCGACCGCCGCTTCCGCATCGCCGCCGGGGCGCGGCGGGGGGCGGTCGCGCCGGTGCCCGCCGAATGACCCGCCCTGCTGCCGTGGCGATGGCCGTGGCGGTGGCGCTGGTGCCGGCGGCGCCGGCTAGCGCGGTGCAGCCCGACGAGGTGCTTGCCGACCCCGTGCTCGAGGCACGGGCGCGCGAGATCTCGGGGGAACTCCGCTGCCTCGTCTGCCGCAACGAATCGATCGACGAATCGAACGCGCCGCTGGCCCGCGACCTTCGCCTTCTGGTGCGCGAGCGGCTGGTGGCCGGCGACAGCGACGCCGAGGCGCTGGCCTACATCGTCGAGCGCTACGGCGAATACGTCCTGCTGCGGCCGACCCTGGGCGGGGCCAACCTGTTGCTGTGGATCGCCGGGCCGCTGATGCTGATCGCCGGCGGGGCCGTGGCCTTCACCTACGTCCGCCGCCGGCGCTCGGCCGAGGATACCGCCGCGCCCCTCACCGCCGACGAGCGGAAGCGGCTTGACGAGATCCTCCGGTCCTGAGGAGCCGATGCAGTACGACACCATCGCCGTGACCGAGGACGCGGGCCTCGGAACCGTCACCCTGAACCGCCCCGAGGTCTTGAACGCGCTGAACACCCAGATGCGGGCCGAACTGCTGCACGCCCTGCGCGACCTCGCTCCGCGGGTGCGGGCGCTTGCCCTCACCGGGGCGGGGCGGGCCTTCTGCTCGGGCCAGGATCTCGGCGACCGCGCCAACCCCGCCGGCATCGACCTCGAACGGACGCTGCACGACGAATATGAGCCCCTGCTGCGGCTGATCCACGACTACCCCGTGCCGGTCATCGCCGCCGTCAACGGTGCCGCCGCCGGGGCGGGGGCCAGCCTCGCGCTTGCTGCCGATGTGGTGGTGGCGGCCGAAAGCGCGGTCTTCCTGCAGGCCTTCGCCCGCATCGGGCTGATCCCCGACGCCGGCGGCACCTGGATGCTGCCCCGCCTGGCCGGCCTCGCCCGGGCGATGGGCATGGCGCTGTTCGCCGAGAAGGTACCAGCCCGGCAGGCCGCCGACTGGGGGCTGATCTGGGAGGCGGTGCCCGACGGGGCGTTCGAGGCCGCCTGGACGGCGCGCGCCCGTGGCCTGGCCGGCGGGCCGACGGTGGCGTTGGCCGCGGCGCGCCGGGCGCTCAGGGCGGGGCTGGTCAACGACTTCGAGGCCCAGCTTGCGCTCGAGGCGCGGCTGCAGGGCGCCTGCGGCCAGAGCCGCGACTTCCGCGAGGGCGTGGTCGCCTTCCTCGACCGGCGCCCGCCGCGCTTCGAGGGCCGCTGAGGCGATGGCGCCGCCCGCGCGCGCGCCCTTCGCTGCCTGGCTGGCCGGGGGCAACGACATCACCGCCGCGTTCCTGGCCGCCGCCGGGCGCCCGGGGATGATCAACCTCGCCGGCGGCCTGCCCGACCCGGCGCTGTTCCCTGTCGAGGAACTGGCCGCGCTGGCCGCCGCGGCGGTGCGCGAGCGGCCGGCGGAGGTTCTGGGCTACGGCCCGGTCGCCGGGCTGCCGGCGCTGCGCGACGCGCTGGCCTCACGCCTGTCGGGCCCCGCCCTCAGGCTCGGCCGCGACAACCTGCTCGTGGTCTCGGGGGGGCTGCAGGCGCTCGACCTGATCGGCAAGGTGCTGCTCGAGGAGGGGGCGACGGTCGCCGCCCAGTGGCCCACCTACCTTGGCGCGCTGGACGCCTGGCGGCCGCGCCGGCCGCGCTACCGCCCGCTGATGCCCGGCGCCACCGCGACCGAACTGGCCGCCGCCTGCACCGGCGCGGCCTTCGCCTATGCGGTGCCGAACTTCTCCAACCCCACCGGCCGGCTGGTGCCCGGCGGGGAGCGGCACGCGCTCGTCGCGGCGGCGCGCGCCGCGGGCACATGGCTGGTCGAGGACGATCCCTACGGCAGCCTCGGCTATGGCGGGCCCCTGCCGCCGCGGCTGATCGAACTGGCTGCCGCCGACCGGCCGGGGGCGGTCTACGACGGGACGGTGGTCTACCTCGGCACGCTGTCCAAGGAGGTCGTCCCGGGGTTGCGCGTCGGCTGGGTGGCAGCGGCCCCCGACATGATCGCGGCCCTCGCCCGCGCCCGGCAGGGCGCCGACATGTGCGGCTCGGGGCTGACCCAGGCGGTCGCGCTCGGTGCGCTGGCGGCAGGCCTGCCCGAGCGGCTGGCGGCCGCGGCGGTGGCCCACTACCGCGGCCGCCGCGACGCGCTGCTTGCCGCCATGGACGCAGAGCTTGCCGGCCGCTTCGCCTGGGAGGTGCCCGAGGGCGGCATGTTCGTGTGGGCCCGGGCGCGCGATCAAGGGCTCGACACCGACCGGCTGTTCGACGCCGCGCTCGCGGCGGGCGTCTGCATCACCCCGGGCAGCGTGTTCGACCCCGCCGGCCGCGACCGCGGCGCGATCCGGCTGAACTTCACCCTCAACCCGCCCGACCGGCTGGCCGAGGGCGTCCGGCGTCTCGCCGCCGCCGTTGCCGCGACGGGCTGATCCGCGCGCGGGGATGGCCGGTGCCCGGTGCCGGCAGGCGTGCATGGCGCACCGGCGCGCGGGGCTGCGGTCGGGATGCGCGGCGCGGGGGATGGTGGGCGACCCTGGAATCGAACCAGGCGTGGGTCTCCCCGGCGGAGTTACAGTCCGCTGCCGCACCTTGCAGCACGTCGCCCCTGGCCGGCGTCGTAGCCGAGCCCCCCGGGGGCGTCAAGAACGAAGGGAGGGGCGGCGCAGCCGCGCGGCAAGCCGCGCCGGCAGGGCGGCGATCAGCCGGCGCAGACGCCGCAGCGGGGCCGGGCGCGCCTCCTCGGCAACCAGCCGGGCGACGCGCTCGATCGCCATCTCCTCGCGCTCGTCGAGCGGGCCGTCGGCGGTCGCGACCGCGCTCAGGAAGGCGGTGAGCTCGGGCGCCATGGCGGCGGCGTTGCAGTCGGGGTTGTCGCGCTTGAAGGCGCCGAGGGCGCGGGCGAGGTCGCGGATTGCGTGACCCTCCAGCCGCGCCTCGGTCCAGGGCAGCGCCGCGTCGACGAAGGCCGCCTCATAGCCCCAGCCACGAACGAACCAGTCCCGGATCGCCGCGCGCTCGGGCGTGCCGATCGGGCCGTCGACGGCGGCGACCTTCAGCGCCAGCGGCGCCATGAGCTCGAACAGGCCGAGGGCGAGGACGTCCAGAGGGGTGTTGATAACATGCGGGATCACCGTCACCTGCCGCGCCTCGGCCCCGCGCAGCGCCCGCGACAGGCCGAACCACGCGCCGCCCGACAGCGCCCCGGCCAGGATCACCCATCCGACTGGCGTGCTGGCCGCGCCGCCCAGCCCGATCGCCGCCCAGAAGCCCGAGGCCCCGAAGAACGCCGTCGCTACCGGCGGAGAGGCGGCGAAGGCCGCGCCCGTCGCGGCGGCGCCGGCGGCATCCCAGGCCTCGGCCGCCGCCTTGCGCAGCCGCAGCAGGCGGTAGGCATCCTCGCCGATGCCGAGCCGGGCCTTGAAGTGCAGCGGGTCGGCGACGACGGCGGTCGCCTCGGCGAAATCGGGCGGGGATTGCGTGGCCTGCATGGCGGTCGCCGGGGCGCGGGCTGCGCCGGCACCGATATGGCGCCGCCGGCCCTGCCGCTCAAGCCCCTGCCGCCCGACCCGGTCGCGCGGGACGGGACGATTCCATCGGCGCCGATGATGCTCTATGACCTGCGGCCGTGGGCTGGACAGGAGGCCGGGGTGAGGAAACCCGACTGGGTGGTCACGAAGGAACGCGGCGCGCGCGCGGCGGCGTCGGCGACGGTCTGGCTGTTCGGCCTGCACGCGGTGCGCGATGCGCTGGCCAACCCTGCCCGCCGCAGGATCCGGCTGATCGTGACGCGCAACGCCGCCGACCGGCTGGCCGAGGCGATCGCCGCGGCCGGGCTCGCCCCCGAGATCGCCGATCCCCGCCGCTTCCCCGCCCCGCTCGACCCGGGGTCGGTCCACCAGGGAGCGGCCATGGAGGTCCGGCCGCTCGACTGGGGCCCGCTCGAGGCACGGCTCGACGGGGGGCGGCCGCTGCTGTTTCTCGATCGCGTCACCGACCCCCACAACGCCGGGGCGATCCTGCGGTCGGCCGAGGTGTTCGGGGCGGCGGCGGTGGTCGCGCCCCTGCACCACGCCGCGCCCGAGACCGGGGCACTGGCCAAGGCAGCCTCGGGGGCGCTGGAGCGCCAGCCCTACCTGCGGGTGCGAAACCTCGCCGAGGCCATGGAGACCGCCCGCCGGGCGGGCTACCGGCTGGTCGGGCTGGAGGGGGCGGCGCCCGTGACGCTGGCCGAGGGGCTGGCCGGGATCGGGCCCGCGCCGGTGGGGCTGGTGCTGGGGGCCGAGGGCCCGGGGCTGCGCGATCGCACCCGTGCCACCTGCGACGTGCTGGCGCGGATCGCCGCCGCCGGGCCCTTCGCCTCGCTCAACGTCTCGAACGCCGCGGCAGTGGCGCTCTACGCCGCCAGCGCCGGACGCGGCTAGCCTGCCGCCGCTGCCGGCTCCGCCGTCCGCCGCCGCGCCCGCCGCCAACCGGCGCGCACGCCGGCGCCACAGTCCTTCACGCTTGCGGGAGGCCGGCTTCCCAGCCGCCGGCGAATCCGGCATCTGTCGGGGGCCGTATCCGGAGCCGCCGAGCCGCGCGATGCCAGACGCTTCCCCCCCCCCGCCAGCCGGTGCCGCTCAGTGCCAGCCCGCCGCGCGTGGCCGGGTCCGGCCGGGGATGGCGGCGGCGATCGCGCCGGCACCCTCCGCGCTTGCCCTTGCCGCGCTTGCCCTTGCCGCGCTGGCCCTCGTCGCGGCGCCGGCCGCCGCCGACGAGCAGCGCCTGCCGGCCGAGGGCGGGGTGCCGCAGGCGCTGCACGCCGCGGCGCTGTCGGCGCCGGTGGCGCGTGTCTTCGCCCCTGCCGGTCTCGCGCTCGGCGGGCATGACGCGGTGGCCTACTTCACCGAGGGCAGGGCGGTGGCGGGCCTGCCGTCGCTCGCCCTGCGCTGGCGCGGCGCAGTCTGGCGTTTCGCCACGGCCGGCAACCTCGCGACCTTCGAGGGCAACCCGACCGCCTATGCGCCGCAGTTCGGCGGCTACTGCGCCTACGGGCTCAGCCGCGGCCTCGCCCTGCCGGGCGATCCCACCGCCTTCGCCATCGTCGAGGGCCGCCTCTACCTCGCCCACAGCGTCGACGTCCTGCGCCTGCTGTCGTCCGACGCGACCACGGTGACCGAGGCCGCCCGCCGCGTCTGGCCCGGCCTCAGGCGCTGAGGCCCGGCGGGCGGCGGCCTCTCCAGGGGCGCACGCGCCTTCACGGTTCCGCGACGGGGCCTTTTCGCGGCGCCGCGCCGACCCCATCTGCAAGGCGAGGCGCGGAGTCGGAACCTTCGCGTTTCTCTTCACTGTCCCTCGTTCCGCGACTGCGCCCGGCCGGCTGGTCCGGGCGCCTTTTTTGCCGCCGGCCGCCGCCACCCCTTCCGGCCCGCCGGCCGGGTTGCTAGCCTGCCGCCATGCCGCAGGTGACCGACACGCTTCTCCTCCAGGTGCTGACCACGACACGGGTCGTGGCCGTGGTCGGCGTGTCGCCGAACCCGGTGCGGCCCAGCTATTTCGTCGCGCGCTACCTGGCGCTGAAGGGCTTCGCGGTGATCCCGGTCAACCCCGGCCATGCCGGCGAGACGCTGTTCGGCGCGACCGTCCGCGCCCGGCTGGCCGACATCCCCCCCGAGGAGCGCGTCGACATGGTCGACATCTTCCGCCGGTCCGACCAGGCGGGGGCCGTGGTGGACGAGGCACTGGCGCATCTGCCGCATCTGCGCACGGTCTGGATGCAGATCGGGGTGGAGAACCCCGAGGCCGCCGCGCGGGCCGAGGCGCGCGGGATGACGGTGATCATGAACCGCTGCCCGAAGATCGAGTACCAGCGCCTGTTCGGCGAACTGCGCATGGGCGGGTTCGCCACCGGGCTGATCTCGTCGCGGCTGTAGGCCCGCCCGCAGGCGGCACCGCCCGGCTGGGGCATCGAGCCCCCGCCGGGCGGCGGCACGTTCCGCGCCGGGCCCCGGCGGTGCCGCCGTGCCCTTTCGCCCGCTCCCCGGGGGGCATCCCGCCGCGGTGCCGGACCTCTTCCTTCCCCGTCCGCCCCCCGGGGGTGACGCCAGCCCGACGGCCGGCGCAGCAGGCGCCGCGGCCGGTGCGCATGGACGGGGACGGGTCCGCCCCGATCCCAGCGGCGGGACGGACGGCCACGGGGGCAGAGCAGGACCGCCGCTGGCGCCGGCGCCGCGGCCGGCTCCGGCCGGCGGGGCGTGGCCCGGGGCATCGCGGCCGACGGCCCCGACGCAGCCGCAGCCTTGCCCGGCCTGAAAAGTGCCGGCCGCC
This sequence comes from Paracoccaceae bacterium, assembly GCA_023383015.1. GTDB lineage: Bacteria > Pseudomonadota > Alphaproteobacteria > Rhodobacterales > Rhodobacteraceae > JAHDXW01. The sequence goes on along the minus strand of JAHDXW010000026.1, from coordinate 12,420 downwards.
GGCCGCGAGGGGGATGGCAAGCGGGGACGCGCGCGCCCCCGGTGCGATCGCGACCGTCATCATCCCCCTGCCTGCCCTTCGCGGTGCCGGCCTCAGCGCGGCCGCGACGCCTTCTCCTCGATTCCCGAGCGGCCCTCGCGCCGCTCCAGCTCGGCCAGCACCTCCGCCAGCGTCACCCCGCGCGCGGCCAGCATGACGAGGAAGTGGTAGAGGACATCGGCCCCCTCGGACACCAGCCGCCCGCGGTCGCCGCGCACCGCCTCGATCACCGCCTCGAGCGCCTCCTCGCCGAACTTGCGCGCACAGGTCTCGGGCCCGCGTGCCAGGAGCTGCGCGGTCCAGGACGCCGCGGGGTCGGCGCCGCGGCGCGCCTCGACGGCCGCTGCCAGCCGGTCGAGCGGATGAGCGCTCATGCCGGGCGCACCGGGATGCCGGCGGCTGCCATCGCCGCCTTGGCCTGGGCGATCGTGAAGGTCCCGAAGTGGAAGATCGAGGCAGCCAGCACGGCGCTCGCATGCCCCTCGGTCACGCCCTCCACGAGGTGGTCGAGCGTGCCGACCCCGCCGCTCGCGATCACCGGCACCGCTACGGCATCGGCCACCGCCCGGGTCAGCGCCAGGTCGAACCCCGCCCTGGTGCCGTCGCGGTCCATGCTGGTGAGCAGGATCTCCCCCGCCCCCTTGGCGGCCACCGTCCCGGCGAAGGTCACGGCGTCGATTCCCGTCGGCCGCCGCCCGCCATGGGTGAATATCTCCCACCGCCCCGGCGCCACGGCCTTGGCGTCGATCGCGACCACGATGCACTGGCTGCCGAAGCGGTCGGCGGCGCGGGCCACCACCTCGGGGTCGGCCACCGCGGCGGAGTTGAAGCTCACCTTGTCGGCCCCGGCAAGCAGCAGCGCCCGCACGTCCTCGGGCCCGCGCACCCCGCCGCCCACGGTCAGCGGCATGAAGCAGGCCTCGGCCGTGCGGGTGACGAGGTCGTGCAGGATGCCGCGGTTCTCGTGCGTGGCGTGGATGTCGAGGAAGCAGAGCTCGTCGGCGCCGGCCGCATCATAGGCCTGCGCCGCCGCCACCGGGTCTCCGGCATCCACGAGGTTGACGAAGTTGACGCCCTTGACCACGCGGCCGTCGGCGACGTCGAGGCAGGGGATGATGCGGGTCTTGAGCATGGCCTGCTTGTCGCGCGCGGGCAGCAGAGGTGCAAGGGGTCAGCGCCGTGCGCCGCGGCCCGCGACCCACAGCCCGAGATGGACCGGCAGCCCGACCAGCAGCAGCGGGCTGGTGACGATTCCGACCCAGACGAGCAGGCCCATGGCGTGGAGCGTCGGTCCCCAGTCCTGCCCGCCGATGATGCAGGCTACGGGAAAGCCCTCGTGCAGGGTGCAGCCGTTCTGCGTCGCGATCGCCGCCGCGGCGGCCGCCAGCATCACCGGGGCAAGGCCGAGCAGGATCAGGATCCAGGCCAGGATGCGCAGCGCGAGGCGCATGTCGGGCTCCGCCGGCCCGGCGCGGCGGGGGCGTGCCGGGCCGGCCCGCCCCCACCCGTGCGGGAGAGCGTCGCCATCCTGTCACGGACTCCCCCGGCGCGCCAAGGGGCGGGATGCGGAGGCGGGCCGCGGGGGCGGGGCCGTTTCCATCGGTGCCGGACATGCGCTAGGGGTGCGGGATGGAGCCGCCCCTCGAGATCTTCCTTGCCGCCCCCCCGGGGCTCGAGCCCCTGCTCGCCGCCGAGGCCGCGGCGGCGGGGTTTGCGGCCCCCGAGGTCGCCCCCGGCGGCGTCACCCTGCGCGGCGGCTGGCCCGATGTGTGGCGCGCGAACCTCGACCTGCACGGGGCAGGGCGGGTGCTCGTGCGGGTGGCCGCGTTCCGGGCGCTGCATCCCGCGCAGCTCGACCGGCGGGCGCGGCGGGTGGACTGGGCGGCGCTCTTGCCCCGGGGCGCGCGCGTCAAGGTCGAGGCGACCTGCCGCGCCTCGCGCATCTGGCATGCCGGGGCGGCGGCCGAGCGGGTTCTCGGCGCCGTCGCCGGGGCGACCGGCGCCGTCGAGGGCCGGCTCGAGGAGGGGGCGCTGCGGCTGCTCGCCAGGATCGACGACGACCTCTGCACCATCAGCCTCGACAGCTCGGGCGAGCCCCTGCACCGCCGCGGCCTCAAGGCCGAGGTCGGCAAGGCCCCCCTGCGCGAGACGCTGGCGGCGCTGTTCCTCGCGGCCTGCGGCTGGGACGGGAGGAGCCCGGTCCTCGACCCGATGTGCGGCTCGGGCACCATCCCGATCGAGGCCGCGGGCATCGCCGCCGGCCTTGCCCCCGGTCGGGCGCGGGCCTTCGCCTTCCAGGCGCTGCCCTCCTTCGACCCCGCCGCCTGGGCGGCGCTGAAGGCCCGCCCGCCGGTGCCGGTGTCGGACGCGGTGATGTGGGGGGCCGACCGCGATGCCGGGGCGGTGCGGATGGCCGCGGCCAACGCCGCGCGCGCCGGGGTCGCCGGCCGGGTGCACCTGTCGCGCGCCGCCATCGGCGCGCTCGAGCGGCCGCCGGGCCCCCCCGGCCTCGTGCTGGTCAACCCGCCCTATGGTGCGCGCATCGGCGAGCGCAGGCTGCTCTTCGCCCTCTACGGCAGCCTCGGCGCGGTGCTGCGCGAGCGATTCGCCGGCTGGCGCGTCGGCGTCATCACCGCCGACGAGGGGCTGGCCCGCGCCACCGGCCTGCCCTTCGCCCCGCCCGGGCCCCCGGTACCGCACGGCGGGCTGACGGTGCGCCTCTGGCAGGCGGGGCCGCTGGGATAGGCGGCGCGCCTACCCCCCGAGCGCCGCCAGCGCCTCGGCGAGGTCGAGCGCGCCCTCGTAGAGGGCCCGGCCCGAGATCGCCCCGGCGATCACCCCGCTGTCGCGCAGTGCCAGAAGGTCAGCCAGCGAGGCGACGCCGCCCGAGGCGATCACCGGCACCGCCACGCTGCGGGCCAGGGCCGCCGTCGCGGCGACGTTCGGGCCGGCCATGGCGCCGTCGCGGTCGATGTCGGTGTAGACGATGGCGGCCACGCCCGCGTCCTCGAACCGCCGGGCCAGGTCGGTGGCCGTCACCGCGGTCGCCTCGGCCCAGCCGCGGGTGGCGACCCGGCCGGCCCGGGCGTCGATGCCGACCGCGACACGCCCGGGAAACGCGCCTGCGGCCGCCCGCACCAGCGCAGGGTCCTCCACCGCCGCGGTGCCGAGGATGACCCGCGCGACGCCGGCGGCAAGCCAGCCCTCGAGCGTGGCCATGTCGCGGATGCCGCCGCCAAGCTGGCAGGGGATGGCGACGGCCTTCAGGATCGCCTCCACCGCGGCGCGGTTGGCCGGCCGGCCGGCGAAGGCGCCGTCGAGGTCGACAAGATGCAGCCAGCGGCAGCCGGCGGCGGCGAACGTCGCCGCCCGGGCGGCGGGATCGGTGCCGAAGACGGTGGCGGAGGCCATGTCGCCGCGCAGAAGCCGCACGCAGGCGCCGTCCTTGAGGTCGATGGCGGGGTAGAGGATCATCGCGGCGTCCTGCGCGGGGGGGGGGTCGGCCGACATCTGGCACGCGCGCACGGGCAAGCCAAGGGCCGGGCCGGGGGAACCGCGCCCCCTCCGCCCCGGGGCACTCCCGGTCCGGCAGCGCGGCAAGCTCCACCGGGCCATGGCGCGGGTCGGGCATCGGTCCCGGCGCGGGCGCTGCAGATCACCCGGTTCCTGACCCGGGTGTCCTGCCCCTGTCACACCATCCGGGACCGCAGGGTGTCTCCCGGTATCCTGTCCGACCCCGCGATCCCTCGCCCGCCGAAGTGGCGGTGCACCGCGGCTCTCGGCAGTCCGGCAGCCATCAGGGTGGACTACTTGTATCGGTTCGGAAAGAAGGCCGCGGTCAGGGTCGGGTTGAAGATCGTCCCGTCGCCGGTGCCGCCGCAGTGCCCGCCCCCGGCGAACCCGGCCGCCGCCCCGGCCGGGGCCGTGGCACGCCTGCCCGGCGATGCTTCCCCGCTACGTCCTGCAGCCGCATCAGTCGTCCCCGTCGCCTTCCGGGCGGCACAACCATCGCACCGGGCGGGGATTCGTCCAGGGGAGAACCTCCGCACCGCGCCCGCGGACGCGGGGCACAGGGCGCCGGCCCTGCCGCGGATGCCATGGCCGCCGCGGCCCGTTCCGGGACGGCGCTCGCTTCCGTGGCTCGCGCCTGCGCGGCCGCAACCCGGCACGATCGGCACCGCGGCCGCCCGGCGCCGGCGGAACGGGAAGAACGCCGCTCGCGCCCTCCCGGCGCTGCCCCGGTCGGCCTCCGCGCCGGCCCGTGCCGCAACTGCCGCCGGTGACGCCGGTGTTCCCGCGGCTCGCCTCCGCCGCGACCGCGGCGGTCGGGCCTGCCACGCGGGGGGCGGCGCCCGTGCGGGCGGTCTTCGCCGGGGCAGTCATGATCGCCGCCGTGCCCCTCACGGCGAGGGCGCGCCGCCCTTCCCCTCACCCGCGACGAAAGGTCGACACGGGCGCGGCGGTTGCGAGGCGGCCGCCCTCAGGGCCGCCAGCGCAGGAAGTTGGCGATCAGCCGCAGGCCGGCGGCCTGGCTCTTCTCGGGGTGGAACTGGGTGCCGACGACGGTGCCGCGGGCGACGATCGCGGTCACCGGCCCGCCGTAGCAGGCGTAGGCCAGCCGGTCGGCGGGGTCGTCGCAGGACAGCGCATAGGAGTGGACGAAATAGGCATGCGCGCCGGTGGCGATTCCCTCGAGCACCGGGTGGGCGCGCTCGATGACGAGGTCGTTCCAGCCCATGTGCGGCACCTTCAGCCCCCGGCCGGCCGGGGCAAGCCGGGCGACGGTGCCGGCCACCCAGCCGAGGCCCGGCGTCTCGCCATGCTCGAGCCCGCGGGTGGCGAGCAGTTGCATGCCGATGCAGATGCCGAGGAAGGGCCGCCCGCGCGCCTCCACCGCCTCCCGGATCGCCTCCAGCAGCCCGGGCACCGCCGCAAGGGCCGCCCGGCAGGCGGGAAACGCACCGTCGCCGGGCAGCACGATGCGGTCGGCGCGGGCGATCGTCTCGGGCCGGGCGGTGACGGCGATCTCGCCGCCGCCGGTCTCGGCCGCCATGCGCTGGAACGCCTTGGCCGCCGAATGGAGGTTGCCGCCGTCGTAGTCGACCAGCGCGGTCAGCATCACAGCACGCCCTTGGTCGAGGGGATGTCGCCCGCCGCCCGCGGGTCGGGCTCGACCGCCGTGCGCAGCGCCCGGGCGACCGCCTTGAAGGCCGCCTCGGCCAGGTGGTGGCTATTGACGCCGGCCTCGGCGGTCACATGCAGGGTGATGCCGCCATGGGTCGCCAGCGCCTGGAAGAACTCGCGCACCAGTTCGGTATCGAAGCTGCCGATCCGCGGCGTCGGAAAGTCCAGCTGCCAGACAAGGAAGGGCCGGCCCGAGAGGTCGAGCGTGGCGCGCACGCGGGCGTCGTCCATCGGCACGGAGCACTCGCCGTAACGGCGGATTCCGCGCTTGTCGCCGAGCGCGCGCGCCAGCGCCTGGCCGAGCGCGATGCCGCAGTCCTCGACGGTGTGGTGGTCGTCGATGTGGGTGTCGCCCCGCGCGGTCAGCGTCAGGTCGAAGAGGGCGTGGCGGGCGAGCTGGTCGAGCATGTGGTCGAAGAAGCCGACGCCGGTCGCGATCGTGCGCCGGCCGGTGCCGTCGAGGCAGAGGTCGACCGCGATGTCGGTCTCGGCGGTCCTGCGGGCGATCTCGGCCGTGCGCATTCCTTGCCCTCCGCTCGCTGCGACGCGGCCTTATAGGCAGCCGCGCGCCGGGGCGGAAGCCCCGCGGCGCATCCGGTTGCCGTCGGAAGACCCTCGAGCGGCCAAAGGAATCCGAACCCTCGACCCCGACCTTGCCGCGATGGCGCAGGCCGCCGGGCTGCCCGGGGTGACGCCGCACGTCCTGCGGCATGCCGCCGTCACTCACATGGCCGAGGCCGGCGTGCCGATGGAGGCGATCGCCCAGTATCTCGGCCACTCGCACAGCCGGATCACTGGGCAGGTCTGTGCGCGATTCTCACCGTCCCACCTGCGGCAAGCGGCCGCGGCTTTGGACTTTGGCAAGATCCCCAAGGCTCAGTGAACCTTCGCACACAATCTGAGGGGCACCCAACCCCCTGATTCAATGGAGCGGGCGAAGGGATTCGAACCCTCGACCCCAACCTTGGCAAGGTTGTGCTCTACCCCTGAGCTACACCCGCGTCCATGGGTAGGGCGCGATGTAGCCACTCCCGCGGCCGGCCGCAAGGGGGAAAACGCGGCCCCTCCCCGGCGGGCGCACAGGGCGGGGAAGGGGGCGATTCGCGGCCGTCGCGGGCGGCGGGCGGGTTGCGGGGGTGGCTGGCGGGGCGTTGGCTCCGGGCGGCGTGGATCAGCGCGCGGGGTGGTAAACGTGCCGTTGCCGCGCGGGGCCCGCGCGATCAATCACAACCGCAGGCGCGGCATTGGCGATGCCGCCGCACCACTGCCGCGGCGCGGCCCGATCTGTGTCCGAATGATGGCGAAATCCGGGTGCCTTCTGGGGTCGGGCCGCGGCAGGGCGCGGCGGACGGGTTCAGCGACGGAGAGCGGCGATGTGGACGGACGGGGCGCAGGGGATCGGTGCGGCGGCGGCGGGCGGGATCGTTGCCGGCAGCCTGGTGGCCACCGAGGCGGGCTGGCGCCCGGTCGAGACGCTGCAGCCGGGCGCCCGGGTGGCGACCTTCGGCGGCGGCCTGCGGGCGGTGACACGGGTGATGCGCCAGCAGCTGCCGGCGGGGGCGGCGCTGGTCCATGTGCCCGGGGGGTGCCTGTCGGCTTGCGCCGACCTGGCGCTCCTGCCCGACCAGCCGGTGCTTCTGGCCACCGGTTCCGCCGAGCGGGTGATGGAGGAGGCGCACGCCTTCGTGTGGGCGCGGGCGCTGGTCGGCCGCTTCGGCATCGGCCGGCTGCATCCCGGCCTGCCGGTCGAGGTGGTGCAGGTCGGGCTCGAGACAGCCGAGGCGCTGTGGGTGAACAGCGGAGTTCTCCTGCGCAGCGAGGGCGCCGACGATGGCTTCTACCCGCTGCTGTCGGCGCGTGAGGCCGAGGCGATGCTGGCCTTCTCCGAGCCGGTGGGCCGCAGCGGGTCGATGGCGCGGATCGCCGCCGACCTCGGTCGCCGGCTGGCACGGGCGGCCTGACCCGCCGGCGCCCCCGCCTGCCCGTGGCCCCCCGCAGCCGTCACTTGCAGGGGACATCGAGGAAAGTAAGGTAATCAACAGCATGGGCGGTGGCGTCAAGATTCCGGAAAGGTCCGCCCGCGGCCGCCGTCGCGGGCGGCCAAGCCGGGCAGAGAAATCCTTCGTCCGAAGGATTTTCGGTCCCTCCCTCCCGCCGGCCTTCCGATGCTGCGGGATGCGGGCGCGGATGTCAGCCCGTCCTCCGCCCACGTCGCCTGGCCGCGCGGGAGGGGCGCTGCCGGGCACCGGGCACCGGCCGCCCGGCCGCAGGCTGCCGCCGCGGGCTGCCGGGCCGGGCAGAGAAAATCCTTCGTCCGAAGGATTTTCGGTCCCCCCCCCCGCCCCGCCAGGCCGCGCGTGTGCAGCGGCACGCCGCGGGCGGGGCCGGCCGGCGGCCGCGCGGTCAGTCGAACTCCACCAGCAGGTCCTTGGCGTCGATCTGCGCCCCGGGCTGGACATGGACGGCGCGCACCACCGCCTCGCGGTCGGCATGCAGCCCGGTCTCCATCTTCATCGCCTCGATGGTCAGCAGCAGGTCGCCCGGCCGCAGCTTCTGGCCGGGTGCGACGGCGAGCGTCGCCACCACCCCGGGCATCGGCGCGCCGAGGTGGCGGGGATTGCCGTCCTCGGCCTTGGGCCGGCGCGCCCCGGCCGACTTGGCCAGCCGGTTCGGCACCCGCACCACCCGAGGCTGGCCGTTCAGTTCGAAGAACACCCGCACCTCGCCGTCCTCCTGGGTCTCGCCGACGGTCTGCAGGCGGATCTCCAGCGTCTTGCCGGGGTCAATCTCGGCGGTGATCTCCTCGCCGGGCTGCATGCCGTAGAAGAAGGTACGCGTAGGCAGGGTGCGCACCGGGCCGTAGATGCGGTGCCGGCCCATGTAGTCGAGGAAGACCTTGGGATACATCAGATAACCGTTGAGGTCCTCGTCGTCGACGCGGAAGCCCTCGAGATCGGCCGACAGGCGCGCGCGCACCGCCTCGAGGTCCGCGGGCGGCAGGCCGGCGCCCGGCCGACCGGCGACCGGCGTCTCGCCCTTCAGCACCTTGGCCCGCAAGGCCGCGGGCCAGCCGCCCGGCGGCTGGCCGAGGTTGCCGCGCATCATGTCGACGACCGAATCGGGAAAGGCGACCTCGACGGCGGGGTCTTCCACCTGCGCCCGGCTCAGGCCCTGGGCGACCATCATGAGCGCCATGTCGCCCACCACCTTGGAGGAGGGCGTGACCTTGACGATGTCGCCGAACATCATGTTGGCGTCGGCATAGGCCTGGGCGACCTCGTGCCAGCGCTCCTCGAGCCCCAGCGAGCGCGCCTGCGCCTTGAGGTTGGTGAACTGCCCGCCCGGCATCTCGTGCAGGTAGACCTCGGAGGAGGGCGACTGCATGCCGGATTCGAAGGCCGCGTAGTGGCCGCGCACCTGCTCCCAGTAGTTCGAGACGGCGCGGATCGCGGCGATGTCGAGCCCGGTGTCGCGGGGGGTATGGCGCAGGGCCTCGACGATCGAGCCGAAGGTCGGCTGGCTGGTGTTGCCCGACAGCGAGTCCATCGCCACATCGGCCACTGCGATGCCGGCCTCGGCAGCGGCGAGGATGGTGGCGCCGCCCAGTCCGCCGGTGTCGTGGGCGTGGAAGTGGACGGGCAGGCCCACCTCCTCGCGCAGGGCCTTCACGAGCACCCGTGCCGCGGCGGGCTTCAGAAGACCCGCCATGTCCTTCAGCCCCAGGATGTGGGCGCCGGCCGCGCGCAGCTGCAGGCCCATGGCGACATAGTACTTCAGGTCGTACTTCGCCCGCTCGGGGTCGAGCAGGTCGCCGGTGTAGCAGACCGTCCCCTCGAGGATCCGCCCGGTGTCGAGCACCGCATCCATGGCGACGCGCATGTTCTCGACCCAGTTGAGCGAATCGAAGACACGGAAGAGGTCGATCCCGGTCTCGGCGGCGCGGGCGACGAAAAAGCGCACGACGTTGTCGGGATAGGTGGTGTAGCCGACCCCGTTGGCCCCCCGCAGCAGCATCTGGGTCAGGATGTTGGGCATGGCGGCGCGGATGTCGCGCAGCCGCTGCCAGGGGCATTCCTGCAGGAAGCGGTAGGCGACGTCGAAGGTCGCGCCGCCCCAGCATTCAACCGAGAAGAGCCCGGCGAGATTGGCCGCGTAGGCGGGTGCCACGCGGATCATGTCGATCGAGCGCATGCGGGTTGCAAGCAGCGACTGGTGCGCGTCGCGCATGGTGGTGTCGGTCAGCAGCAGCCGTTGCTGGCCCTCCAGCCACGCCGCCACCCCCTCCGGTCCCTGCGCGCGCAGCAGGTCGCGCGTGCCGGCCGGCGGCGCGCCGGCGGGGGCGGGAGGCCGCGGCGTGCGCAGCCCCTCGGCCGGCTTCGGCCGCCCGGCCGTCTCGGGGTGGCCGTTCACGGTGATGTCGGCGATGTAGGTCAGGATCTTGGTGGCCCGGTCGCGGCGCCGGCGGAAGCTGAACAACTCCGGCGTGGTGTCGATGAAGCGGGTGGAATAGCTCAGGTCCCGGAACTTCGGGTGCTTGAGCAGGTTCTCGAGGAAGGCGAGGTTGGTGGCGACGCCGCGGATGCGGAACTCGCGCAGCGCCCGGTCCATCCGCGACAGCGCCTGCTCGGGCGTCTGGCCGCGGGCGGTGACCTTGACCAGCAGCGAATCATAGTAGCGGGTGATGACCCCGCCCGAATAGGCGGTGCCGCCGTCCAGCCGGATGCCGTGACCATGGGCCTCGCGGAAGGCGGTGATGCGGCCGTAGTCGGGGATGAAGCTGTTCTGCGGATCCTCGGTGGTGACCCGGCACTGCAGCGCATGGCCCGACAGGCGAACATCCTCCTGGCGGGGGCAGCCGGTGGCCTCGGCCAGCGTCGCGCCCTCGGCGATGCGGATTTGGGCCTGGACGATGTCGATGCCGGTGACCTCCTCGGTCACCGTGTGCTCGACCTGCACGCGCGGGTTGACCTCGATGAAGTAGAAGGCGCCCTCGTCCATGTCCATCAGGAACTCGACGGTGCCGGCGTTCTGGTAGCCGACGGCGCGCCCGATCCTGAGCGCGAGTTCGCAGACTTCGGCCCGCCGGGCGGGGTCGAGGTACGGGGCGGGCGCGCGCTCGACCACCTTCTGGTTCCGCCGCTGGACGGTGCAGTCGCGCTCCCACAGGTGGTAGAGCCCGCCGTGCAGGTCGCCCAGCAGCTGCACCTCGACATGGCGCGCCCGCTCGATCATCTTCTCGAGATAGCCCTCGCCGTTGCCGAAGGCGGCCTCGGCCTCGCGCCGGCCCTCGCGCACGCGGTCGGCCAGCTCGCCCGGCGCCCGGACCGGGCGCATGCCGCGCCCGCCGCCGCCCCAGCTGGCCTTCAGCATCAGCGGGTATCCGATCACGCCGGCCTGGCGGCGGATCTCGTCCATGTCCTCGCCCAGCACCCCGGTCGCCGGAATCACCGGGACCCCCGCGCCGATCGCCACCTGCCGGGCGCTGGCCTTGTCGCCGAGGGCCCGCATCGTGGCGGCCGAGGGGCCGATGAAGGCCAGCCCCGCGGCGGTGACGGCCTCGACGAAGGCGGGGTTCTCCGACAGGAGCCCGTAGCCGGGGTGGATCGCGTCGGCGCCGCTGTCGCGGGCCACGCGGATGATCTCGGGGATCGACAGATAGGCCTGCACCGGCCCCAGCCCGGCACCGATGCGGTAGGCCTCGTCGGCCTTGAACCGGTGCAGCGAGAGCTTGTCCTCCTCGGCGAATACGGCGACCGTGCGCTTGCCGAGTTCGTTGGCAGCGCGCATGACGCGGATCGCGATCTCGCCCCGGTTGGCGACGAGGATCTTGCGGAAGCTGGGCATTCGGGTCTCCGGGCGGACGGCGGCGGGGACCATGTAAGGCCAATGCTGCGTTGCAGTAAACGGTCGTCGCGCGCCAGCGATGAACCATCGCCCCGCCCGGCCGCCGCCCGTGGCGCGAGGGCGGGGAGGGGGGGCGGAGGGGCGCGCCGCCGCCGGGCGCGCAGCCGTCCGCCCGCACCCCTTGCGTCCGCCCGTTCGGCCCGCACCGGGCAGCGCCCGGCCGCCCTGTCACGGCCGCAGGCCTGCGGTTGGCACGACGCGGACGCCATGGCCTGCCCGCTGCCGGCCGTTGTCCGTGGCCCGATGGCGGGGAGGGGGCAGCCGGGCACGGGCGCCGGATCGTGCAACGCGGGCCGCGTGCGGCACCCCGCCGGCAATCTTCTGCCGCGGGCGCCGGTGCCGGTGGCGGGCCGCGCGGGCGTGGGGCGGCCGGCACGAACAATCCGCGAACCTGTCCTTTCCTTTCGCGCCGGGCGCGATAGACTGCCGCCATGACTGCCGTTCCCTCGCCCGGGCCGACCGACGAGCCCCGCCCGCCGACGCTGTCGGCCCGCGCCATGGCGGCGCGGGCGGCCCCCTACCTTGACGGGCTGAACCCCGCCCAGCGCGCCGCCGTCGAGGCGACCGAGGGCGCGGTTCTGGTGCTGGCCGGCGCCGGAACCGGCAAGACGCGGGCGCTGACCGCGCGCATCGCCCATCTCCTCGCTACCGGCCGGGCGCGGCCGAACGAGATCCTCGCCGTCACCTTCACCAACAAGGCGGCGCGCGAGATGAAGGAGCGCGTCGGCCGGCTCTTCGGCGAGGCGGTCGACGGCCTGCCCTGGCTCGGCACCTTCCACGCCATCTGCGTCAAGCTGCTGCGCCGGCACGCCGAGCTTGCCGGGCTGAAGCCGGGCTTCACCGTCCTCGACAGCGACGACCAGCTGCGGCTGATGAAGCAGGAGATCGCTGCCGCCAACATCGACGAGAAGCGCTGGCCGGCGCGGATGCTGGCGGGGATGATCGACGGCTGGAAGAACCGCGCCCTGGTCCCGGAGGCGGTGCCCGCGGCCGAGGGCGCGGGCTTCGCCGGCCGCGGCGTGGCCCTCTACGCCGCCTACCAGGCGCGGCTGAAGCTGCTGAACGCTGTCGACTTCGGCGACCTGCTGCTGCACATGGTGACGATCCTGCAGCACCACGCCGACGTGCTGGCGCAGTACCGGCGCTGGTTCCGCTACATCCTCGTCGACGAGTACCAGGATACCAACGTCGCCCAGTACCTGTGGCTGCGTCTTCTGGCCGGCGAGCGCGGCAACATCTGCTGCGTCGGCGACGACGACCAGTCGATCTACGGCTGGCGCGGCGCCGAGGTCG
>JAHDXW010000025.1 GCA_023383015.1 Paracoccaceae bacterium | reverse complement strand
TCGGCCGGGAGCAGGAAGTAGAGCCCGACGCCGGTGCCGAGGAACACCGGCACGCAGGGACCGAGCCGGCCGCGCGCCGCCGCCAGCGCGCCGGCCACGGCCGCGGCGGCGCGCCGTGCGGGCCCTGCGCGCCCGCCCCCGGCCGCGCCCGCAACGGCCGCCGCTGCTGCCGGTACCGCCCCTGCCGCCGCCCCGTCCACCGCCCTGCCCTTGCCCGCCGCCCCCGGGCGGCATAAGGGCGAGGCTAGCCAATCCATGGTTGCCGAAAGGTTAACCCGCATGTCCGACACCGGCCGGGTCGTCACCCGCTTCGCCCCCTCGCCGACCGGCTATCTGCATATCGGCGGCGCCCGGACGGCGCTTTTCAACTGGCTTTACGCCCGCGGCCGCGGCGGCCGCTTCCTTCTGCGCATCGAGGACACCGACCGCGCCCGCTCGACCCCCGAGGCGACGGCGGCGATCCTGACCGGCCTCGCCTGGCTTGGCCTCGACTGGGACGAAAAGCCGGTGAGCCAGTTCGCCCGCGCCCCCCGCCATGCCGAGGTCGCGCGCACGATGCTGGAGCGCGGCGCCGCCTACCGCTGCTTTGCCACCCAGGGCGAGATCGAGGCGCAGCGCGCTGCCGCCCGCGCCGAGGGCCGCTCGACCCTCTTCCGCTCGCCCTGGCGCGACGCCGGCCCCGCCGACTGGCCCGACCGCCCCTTCGCGATCCGCCTGAAGGCGCCGCGAGAGGGGGAGACGGCCATCGCGGACGCGGTGCAGGGCACGGTGCGCTGGCAGAACGACCAGCTTGACGACATGGTGCTGCTGCGCTCGGACGGCACGCCGACCTACATGCATGCGGTGGTGGTCGACGACCACGACATGGGCGTCACCCACATCATCCGCGGCGACGACCATCTGACCAACGCCGCCCGCCAGGCGCAGGTCTACATCGCGATGGGCTGGGCGGTGCCGGTCTTCGCCCATATCCCGCTGATCCACGGCCCCGACGGGCAGAAGCTGTCGAAGCGCCACGGGGCGGTCGGGCTCGAGGAATACCGGCGCATGGGCTATCCCGCGGCGGGGATGCGCAACTACCTCGCCCGCCTCGGCTGGAGCCACGGCGACGCCGAGGTCTTCACGGACGCCGAGGCGCAGGCGTGGTTCGATCTCGCGGGAATCGGCCGGGCGCCGGCGCGGCTGGACCTGAGGAAGCTCGAGCACGTCTGCGGCCGCCACATCGCCATGGCCGGGGACGATGCGCTGATGGCCGAGCTTGACGGCTTCCTGCAGGCGACCGGGCAGCCGCCGGTCAGGGGGCCGCGGCGCGACCTTCTGTCCCGGGCGCTGCCGCTGGCACGGCTGCGGGCGCGGACGCTCGGGCAGGTGCTCGAGGCGGCGGCTTTCGCGCTTGCAGAAAGGCCTATCCGTCCCGAACCTGCGGCAGCGGCGGCGCTGGATGATGTATCCCGTGGTATACTGACCGAATTGACGCCGCATCTGCGAAATGCTAGCTGGACGCGGGAGGCGCTCGAGGCGGCCGTGGGCGCCGTGGCGGGGGCGCGCGGCCTCGGCCTCGGAAAGCTTGCGCCGGCCCTGCGCGCCGCGCTCGCCGGGCGCACGACCAGCCCGAGCGTGTTCGACATGATGCTGGTGCTCGGCCAGGCCGAGAGCCTGGCGCGGATCGCGGATGCGGCGGCCTGAGCGGCAGGCCCGCGTCCGGCACGGGAACCGGGCCCCCGGGCGGGGCCGCGAGGAGGGACGCAGATGGTGGACAAGAACCGCAAGGCGACGCTGACGATCGACGGCCGGTCATGGGACCTGCCGATGCGCTCGCCGACGGTGGGACCCGACGTGATCGACATCCGCAAGCTCTATGGCGAGGCGGACGTCTTCACCTACGATCCGGGCTTCACCTCCACCGCCTCATGCGCCTCGACGATCACCTACATCGACGGCGACGCCGGCGAACTGCTCTACCGCGGCTATCCCATCGAGCAGCTGGCCGAGCGCAGCCACTTCCTCGAGGTCTGCTTCCTGCTGCTCTACGGCGACCTTCCGAATGCCGCCCAGCTCGAGGACTTCGAGAACCGGGTCACCCGGCACACGATGCTGCACGAGCAGATCCAGTACTTCTTCAGGGGTTTCCGGCGCGACGCGCATCCGATGGCGACGATGGTCGGCGTGGTCGGCGCGATGAGCGCCTTCTACCACGACTCCACGGACATCAACGATCCCTGGCAGCGCGAGGTGGCCGCGATCCGGATGATCGCCAAGCTGCCCACCATCGCCGCCTGGGCCTACAAGTACTCGATCGGCCAGCCGTTCGTCTATCCGCGCAACGACCTCGACTATGCCTCGAACTTCCTGCGCATGTGCTTTGCCGTGCCGACCGAGGAGTACGAGGTCAACCCGGTCCTGTCGCGCGCGATGGACCGGATCATGACGCTGCACGCCGACCACGAGCAGAACGCCTCGACCTCGACGGTGCGGCTGGCCGGCTCCTCGGGCGCCAACCCCTTCGCCTGCGTCGCCGCCGGCATCGCCTGCCTTTGGGGGCCGGCGCATGGCGGCGCCAACCAGGCCTGCCTCGAGATGCTGCGCGAGATCGGCTCGGTCGGGCGCATCCCCGAGTTCATCCGCCGCGCCAAGGACAAGGACGACCCATTCCGGCTGATGGGCTTCGGGCACCGGGTCTACAAGAACTTCGACCCGCGGGCGAAGGTCATGAAGCAGTCGGCCGACGAGGTGCTGGGGCTGCTCGGGGTCGAGAACAACCCTCTTCTGCAGGTGGCCAAGGAACTCGAGCGGATCGCGCTCGAGGACGCCTACTTCATCGACAAGAAGCTCTATCCCAACGTCGACTTCTACTCGGGCATCATCCTCGAGGCGATGGGTTTCCCGACGGCGATGTTCACGCCGATCTTCGCGGTCTCGCGCACCGTCGGCTGGATCAGCCAGTGGAAGGAGATGATCGCCGACAAGGACCAGAAGATCGGCCGGCCGCGCCAGCTTTACGTCGGGGCGCCGCGGCGCGACTACCGCGAGGTCGAGGACCGGAGCTGATCGGCGCGCGGGCCGGCGGGGCGGGAATGGACCACGACGCGCTGCGCGACTGGTCGAAGCGGGCGGCCGACTGGGCGCATGCCTACCACGCCGGGCTTCGGGACCGGCCGGTGCGTGCACCGTTGGTGCCCGGGACCGTGGCCGGCGCGCTGCCGGCGGCGGCGCCCGAGGCGCCCGAGCCGATGGCGGCGATCTGGGCCGATTTCGAGCGGCTGGTGCCGGGAGCGATGACGCACTGGCAGCATCCGCGCTTCTTCGCCTATTTCCCGGCCAATGCCGCACCCGCATCGATGCTGGCCGAGCAGCTGGCCAATGCCATGGCCGCGCAGTGCATGCTGTGGCAGACCTCGCCCGCCGCCAGCGAGATGGAGACGGTCACGGTCGGCTGGCTGCGCGACGCGCTGGGCCTGCCGGACCATTTCGCCGGCACCATCCACGACAGCGCCACCACCGCAACGCTCGCCGCGGTGGTGACGATGCGCGAGCGCGCGCTCGGCCATGCCGGCAACGCCGAGGGGCTGGCGGGGGGGCCGCGGCTGCGCCTCTACGCCACCGCCGAGACCCATTCCTCGGTCGACAAGGCGGCCCGCGTCGCGGGCATCGGCCAGGCCAACCTTGTCCGCGTGCCGACCGACGCAGACCTGGCGATGGACGCGGGCGCGCTGGCCGCGGCGATCGCGGCCGACCGGGCGGCGGGCCTGCAGCCGGCAGGGGTGATCCTGTGCGCCGGCGGCACCTCGGTCGGCGCCTTCGACCGCATCGGCGAGTGCGTGGCGGTGGCCCGCGCCGCCGGTCTGCCGGCGCATGTCGATGCCGCCTGGGCCGGCTCGGCGATGATCTGCCCGGAGTTCCGTGCCTTGTGGGCGGGGGTGGAGGGCGCGGATTCGGTCGTCGTCAACCCCCACAAGTGGCTCGGGGCGCAGTTCGACTGCACGGTCCAGTTCATCGCCGACCCCGCGCCGCAGATCCGGGCGCTGGGGCTGAAGCCCGCCTATCTGGCAACCGCCGGCGTGTCGGCGGTGACCGACTACAACGACTGGACGATTCCGCTCGGCCGCCGCTTCCGGGCGCTGAAGCTGTGGTTCGTCCTGCGCGCCTACGGGCTCGAGGGGTTGCGCGCGCGCATCCGAAACCATGTCGCCTGGGCGGCCGGGCTGGCGGCCGAACTGGCGCGCCTGCCCGGGGTGGAGATCGTGACACCGCCCGTGCTGGGGCTGTTCACCTTCGCGCTTGCCGCCGGCGACGGGCCAACCGAGGCGCTTCTCGCCCGCATCAACGACGACGGGCGCGTCTACCTGACGCCGACGCGCCACCGCGGCCGGGCGGTCATCCGCGTCTCGGTCGGGCAGTTCGACTGCACCCGCGACGACGTCATGACGGTGGCCGCGGTGGTGGCCGGGCTGCTCGGCCGGACTGGCTGAGGCCCTCAGTCCCCGCCGGCGTCCTCCGCCTCGGCCCGGGCAGCGAGGTCGAGCCACTCCTCCTCGGCCGCGGAAAGGTCGGCCTGGGCCTGCGCGGCGGCCGCGGTCAGGCGCCCGAACCGTCCCTGGTCGGTGGCGAAAAGAGACGGATCGGCAAGCGCTTCCGACAACTTCCTGAGGTTTGACTCGAGGTCGGCGATACGCCCGGGAAGCTGGTCGAGCCGCCGGCGCTCGGAAAATGTCAGGGCGTGCGCGCGGGGCCTCGCATCGGATCGCGGCCGGGCGGCAGAACGTGCCGTGCGCGAAGGATTTTCCGCCGCCGGAACCGGCGCCGGCCCGGGCAGGCTTGCCGCCGCCTCACGCCAGCCGCCGGCATGGACAACGGCCCTCCCGTCGCCCGGCAGCACCACCGACAGGGTTGCCACCCGGTCGATGAAGTCGCGGTCGTGGCTGACGATGAGGACCGTGCCGGGGTAGTCGGCCAGAACCTCCTCGAGCAGGTCGAGCGTCTCGATGTCGAGGTCGTTGGTGGGCTCGTCGAGAACGAGCAGGTTCGATTCGCGCGCCATGATGCGTGCGAGGAGGAGGCGCGCCTTCTCGCCCCCCGACAGCGCCTTGACCGGCCCGCGCGCCTGCACCTCGTCGAACAGGAAGTCCTTGAGGTAGCCCACGACATGGCGCGGGGTGCCGCGCACCATCACATGGTCGCTGGACCCGGCGACGCGGGCGGCCGGATCGCCGGTCAGCACCTCCCACAGCGTCGCCTCGGGGTCGAGGGCGGCGCGGTTCTGGTCGAGCACCGCGAGGCTCAGCCCGGTGCCGTGGCGCAGGCTGCCCGCGTCCGGCGCGATCTGGCCGGTCAGCAGGCGCAGCAGGGTCGTCTTGCCCGCCCCGTTGGGGCCGAGAATCGCCACTCGGTCGCCGCGCAGCACCCGCAGGCTGAGGTCGCGAAGGATGACGCGGTCGCCGAAGCGCTTGGAGACGCGGTCGGCCTCGATCACCAGCCGGCCCGAGACCGGGCCGGATTCGAGGGCGAGCGCCGCCGTGCCGCTGCGCCTCAGCATCGCGGCGCGCTCGCCGCGCAGCGCCGCCAACGCCCGCAGCCGGCCCTGGTTGCGGCGGCGGCGGGCGCTGATCCCTTCCACCGCCCAGCGGGCCTCGGCGCGGATCCGGCGGTCAAGCTTGTGGCGGGCGACGTCCTCGGCCGCCCATGTCTCCTCGCGCCAGGCCTCGAACCCCTCGAAGCCGCCCTCGCGCCGGCGCAGCACGCCGCGGTCGAGCCAGAGCGTGGCGCGGGCGATGGCGTGCAGGAAGGCACGGTCGTGGCTGATCAGCACCACGGCGGCCCGGCTGTCGGCCAGCCGCGCCTCCAGCCAGCGGATGGCGGCGATGTCGAGGTGGTTGGTGGGCTCGTCCAGAAGCAGCAGGTCGGGGTCGGTGGCCAGCGCGCGGGCCAGCGCGGCGCGCCGCCGCTCGCCCCCCGAGGCCGCCTCGACCGGGGTCTGGGGGTGGAAGCCGAGCCCCTCGGCAGCCATCGCCACCCGCCAGCGCTCGGTCTCGGCCAGCCCCGCGGCGGCGAAATCGCCGAGGGTGCGATGGGCCGCCAGGTCGGGATCCTGCTCCATCCAGGCGACCGACAGCCCCGGCGCGGCGCTGCGGCTGCCGGCGTCGGGCTCCACCTGCCCGGCGATCAGCCTGAGCAGCGTCGACTTGCCCGAGCCGTTGCGCCCGACCAGGGCCAGCCGCTCGCCCGCGGCGATCACCAGATCGACGCCGTCGAGGACGGGCGCGCCCCCGAAGCCGAGGGTGACGCCGGAGAGCTGGAGAAGCGCGGGCGGGGCCATATCGGCCGCGGGCTAGACCGCCGGCGGCGGGCCGTCAAGCCGGGCCGGCTCAGCGCAGGTTGTGGTCGAAGGTGAAGCTGGAGGGCCAGGCGGGATACTCGCCGCTCGACACCCCGTTGCGCGTCGAGCCGGCATAGGCCGGCAGGCCCTGCACGCGCAGCACCCGAACCGGGCCGCGCCCGGCCCCGATCACGCCGGCATGGCGGGCGGCCGCGCAGATGTCGCTGTCGGACGTGTAGGGGCCGCTGCCCCACACGAAGCCCGGCTGCGCGGGCGGCTCGGGGCAGATGCAGTCGAGCCGGTCGGTGCCCTCGGGCAGGCTGCCGCAGACCGGCATCGGCGGCGCATCCTGCCCGGCGACGAAGACGAAGCTGGGCGAGAGCGCGGTCCAGGGCCAGGTCTCGATGCCGTTCGCCGCGCTGCCCTCGAAGCGGTCGGTCTGGGGCCCGGCGAACAGCACGACGACGCCGCCGGCAACGCCGATCACCCCGGCATGGCGGGCGGCGGTGCAGATGTCACTGTCGGCCGTGTAGGGGCCGCTGCCCCAGACGGTCAGCCGGGTCGTCGCGGCCTCGCAGCGGCAGCTGTGCCGCTCGGCCCCCGGCGGGAAGCCGGCGCAGACGCCGATCACAGGCACCCCGATCTGCGCCGCGGCCGGGACCGCCCAGAGGCCCGCCGCCACCCCCGCAAGCGCCGCCGCACGCCACCAGCCACCCGTTGCCGCCGTCATGACCCGCCTCCCCGGACCGGCCCTGCCGACGTGCAGCATCGCACCGCCTGCGTCGCGCATCAAGCCGGCGCGCCGGTGCGGCTGCGGGACGGGCACGCAGTCCTGCCGCGGTGCCGTCCCGGCTGCGGGACGATGCGCGAACTCCGCGCCCCGGCCCCGCGATGGTGCTTGAATGCGGGCGCCCCGTGGCTTACCTTGGTAGTGCCTCGCAAGGGGCTATGGCGATAAACGCGCACGGAATAAGCGGCTCGGACCCGGGGGCGGTACCCGGCGGCTCCACCAGACCTCCCGGCGTTGCGGGACATGGGGCCGAAACAGGATCGACGAACGTCTAAAGGTGTTGCTTTCGCCCGGTGAGCTACCACCGTTATCGGTGCACAAGCATAGTTGCCAACGACAACCATGCTCCGGTGGCCCTGGCCGCGTAAGCGGTTCGGGTAACCGAAACCTAAGCCCAGGCGCTTAGCAGCGTCTGGCGGGGTTCGCAGGCACCTGGCAACAGAAGCCTGCACTTCATCTCCGGTCGTGGCGCCGCAAGGCTGTCGGGTTGCGGTGCGGCCGGATGTTCGGCCCGTTCCCGGGCCGGGGTGATGCGCCATGCGGCTGATCGTGCCGGCCCTGCTTGTCCTCTCCCTTGTGGCGGCCCCGGCGCGGGCCTGCGGGGTCGCGCTGCTGCTGGCCATCGACGTGTCGGGATCGGTGGATTCGGGCGAATACCGGCTGCAGGTCGAGGGGCTGGTGGCGGGGCTGGCCGACGCCGCGGTTCGCGAGGCCCTCCTGCGCGAGGCCGCGGCGGTGGCCGTGCTGCAGTGGTCGGGGCCGCGCCAGCAGCAACTGTCGGTGCCCTGGCGGCGGCTGGCCGCGCCGGCCGCGGTCGACGCGCTGGCCGCAGCGGTGGCGGCGATGCCGCGGGCGTTCCACTCCTCGGGCACCGCGCCGGGCGATGCGGTCGCGGCGGCGATGGCGGCGCTGGCGGCGGTGCCGGACTGCCGGCGGCGGGTGATCGACATCTCGGGTGACGGCGACCAGAACGCCGGCAGCGCGACCGTGGCCGCGCGCGCCGCCGCCGAGGCGGCGGCGGTCGAGGTCAACGCCATCGCCATCGAGGAGATGGGCCTCGGCCGCCCGGTGACCGAGTTCTACCGCCGCCACGCCATCACCCGCGGCGGTTTCGTGCTGACGGCGCGGGGGCATGCCGACTACGCCGACACGCTGCGCGCCAAGCTCCTGCGCGAACTGCTGGCGCCGGCGATGTGACCGGCAGGGGGCGGCGGCGAAAATCCCGGTGCCCGGATCCCTGCCCCTTCCCTTCGCCTCCGAATCCCCTATGGTGGCCGCCGAGGGTCCGGCACAAGGTCAGCGGATGGCGCGCTCGATCGACTACGGCAACCTGATGCATCAGGCCATGCGCGGGCTGATGCGCAAGGTTCTGGGGGATGTCGGGGCGCGCGGGCTGCCGGGAAACCACCACTTCTTCATCACCTTCGACACCAACGCCCCGGGAGTGAAGCTGGCCGACTGGCTGCATGACCGCTATCCCGGTGACATGACGATCGTGCTGCAGCACTGGTTCACCGGGCTGGCGGTCGACGACGACGGCTTCGCGGTGACGCTGAACTTCGGCAACCAGCCCGAGCCGCTCTACATCCCCTTCGATGCGATCCGCACCTTCGTCGATCCCTCGGTCGAGTTCGGGTTGCGGTTCGAGACCCATGAGGTCGACGACGGCGAGGACGGCGACGACGACGGCCCCGAGCCGGGTGCGCCTGCCGCCGAGGTCGTCAGCCTCGACCGGTTCCGCAAGGACCACCGCTGAGGCGCCCCCTGCCCTGCCGCACCGCACCCGCGCGGGCCGGGCACCGGCCGGCGCCGGCGCGCGCCGCTCTGCCGCAGCGGGCCGGCCGGCAAGCGCATTGCCCTGCCGGCACGACCGGCCTAAGAGGCGCGCGCATCCCTGACCGCCCATGCGGCAATGCTGTGGAGACCCGCACATGACCGCCACCCGCACCGAGACCGACAGTTTCGGGCCGCTCGAGGTTCCCGCCGACCGCTACTGGGGCGCCCAGACCCAGCGGTCGATCGTCAACTTCCCGATCGGCTGGGAGCGCCAGCCGGTCGCCATCGTGCGCGCGCTCGGCGTGATCAAGCAGGCGGCGGCGCGGGCGAACCTCGCGCAGGGCAAGCTGGATGCCAGGCTGGCGGCGGCGATCGAGGCGGCGGCGGCCGAGGTCGCGGCGGGAACATTGGACGACCACTTCCCGCTCGTCGTCTGGCAGACGGGTTCGGGCACCCAGACCAACATGAACGCCAACGAGGTGATCTCGAACCGCGCGATCGAGATGCTGGGCGGCGTCATGGGCTCCAAGACGCCGATCCACCCGAACGACCACGTCAACATGAGCCAGTCGTCGAACGACACCTACCCCACCGCGATGCATGTCGCGGCCGCGGTGACGGCGCGCGACGTGCTGCTGCCGGGGCTCGAGAAGCTGCAGGCGGCGCTGGCCACCAAGGCCGCGGCCTTCGCCCCGGTCATCAAGATCGGGCGCACCCACACCCAGGACGCCACGCCCATGACGCTGGGGCAGGAGTTCGGCGGCTACGCGCATCAGGTCGCGATGGGCATCCGGCGGGTGAAGGCGGCGCTGCCGGCGGTGATGGAACTGGCCCAGGGCGGCACCGCCGTCGGCACCGGGCTGGCCACGAGGAAGGGCTGGGCCGAGGGCGTGGCGGCCGAGATCGCCGCCATCACCGGCCTGCCCTTCGTCACCGCCCCGAACAAGTTCGAGGCACTGGCCGCCCATGACGCGCTTGTCGAGATGTCGGGGGCGCTGCGGACGGTCGCGGCGAGCCTCTTCAAGATCGCCAACGACATCCGGCTGCTCGGCTCGGGCCCGCGCTCGGGTCTCGGCGAACTGATCCTGCCCGAGAACGAGCCCGGATCGTCGATCATGCCCGGCAAGGTCAACCCCACCCAGTGCGAGGCGATGACGATGGTTTGCGCCCATGTCATGGGCAACGACGCCGCGGTCGGCTTCGCGGGCAGCCAGGGTCATTTCGAGCTGAACGTCTACAAGCCGATGATCGCCTACAACGTGCTGCAGTCGATGCAGCTTCTGGGCGACGCGGCGGGGGCGTTCACGGACAACTGCGTCGCCGGGATCGAGGCCAACGGAACCCGCATCGCGCAGCTCATGCGCGAGAGCCTGATGCTGGTGACCGCGCTCGCCCCGGTGATCGGCTACGACCGGGCCACCACCGTTGCCAAGACCGCCCACAAGAACGGCACCACCCTGCGCGAGGAGGCGATCCGCCTGGGCTTTGTCGATGCCGAGACCTTCGACCGCGTGGTGCGGCCCGAGGACATGATCGGGCCAGCCGACTGATGGCCGAGATCGTCAACCTGCGCAGCGAGCGCAAGGCCCGTGCCCGGGCCGCGGCGCGGGCCGAGGCGGCGGCCAACGCCGCCCGCTTCGGCCGCAGCCGGGCCGAGAAAGTGCGCGAGGCTGCCGAGGCCGAGCGCGCGCGCAGCCTGCACG
Source organism: Paracoccaceae bacterium (assembly GCA_023383015.1). Lineage (GTDB taxonomy): Bacteria > Pseudomonadota > Alphaproteobacteria > Rhodobacterales > Rhodobacteraceae > JAHDXW01. The sequence continues at coordinate 49,830 of JAHDXW010000025.1, read as the reverse complement.
AGGCGCACCGGCGCGACCTCGCCGAGAAGGAATGACGCTGCGGCCGCGCAAGCGGTCGCTGACCCTGGCCGGCCACCGCACCTCGGTGTCGCTGGAGGATCCGTTCTGGGACGCGCTGCGGGCGATGGCCGCGGACCGCGGGCTGGCGGTGAACGCGCTGGCCGCCGGGATCGATGCCGCCCGTCCCCCCGGCGTCGGCCTGGCCTCGGCGCTGCGTCTGGCCGTGCTGGCGCATCTGCGTGCGGCCGCCGCCCCTCCGGCCTGCCATGAAGGCGACGCGGTCTCGCCTTCGTGACGCCCAGCGGGCAAGATTTATGGCAGTTAACGCTTTGGGCGGGACCGCAAGTGTGAGGGTATTGCGCATGGGACAGTGGGGACGGGCCTGCATGGCCGCGCTGGCAGTGGCGCTGGCCGGCGCCGCGGCCGCCGAACAGGGCGACCCGACGCTCCGCCGGCCGGGCAGCGGCGGCGGGACCGAGGCCGAGCCGGGCCCCTTCTTCGCCGCCGAGGTGGCCGCGGACGGTACCCTCGTGTCGGGCACCGGGGCGATCGCCGCGCGCCGGGTGACCGAGGAGGAGGGCTGCGCCGACGGCGGCTGCTACGAGGTACTGTTCCGGCGCAACAACCTGCACCGCGCCTGCTGGTGGTCGGCGACGATCGGGCGGCGGGCGGCGGGCGGGTCGGAGGCCGGCGACATCTTCGCCGAGGCGCGCGCCGCCACCAACAACGGCCTGTTCGTCGTCACCCGCGACGCCGCGGGCGTCCGCGCCGACCGGCCCTTCATCCTTACCGTCCTGTGCCGCTGAGCCCCGCGGCGCCCCAGCCGGGGCCGTCCGCCGCATCGATGGAGTCCACAATGACCCCTACCCTGATCCGCGCCGGCCTCGCGGCCGCCCTGTCGCTGTCGCTGTCACTGCCCGCCGCGGTCGCCCAGGAGCCGGGGGGCGTGAACGACGGCAACCTGCGCCGCCCCGGCAGCAGCGCCGAACCCGAGGCCCGGATCGGGTCGTTCTTCGCCGCCGCGGTGCGCGGCGACGGGGTGCTGCGGTCGGGGGCGGGGGCGCTGTCTGCGGCCCGGGCCGAATGCGATGCGGGCTGCTACGAGGTGCTTTTCCGCAAGTCCGACCTGCACCGCAACTGCTGGTGGACGGCGACCATCGCCGACCGCACCGCCTGGACGGTGCCATCCGGGCTGGTCGGGGTCGACGCCCGCGCGACCTCGAACAACGGCCTGTTCGTGCAGACCTTCGCCCCCGACGGCACCCGCGCCGACCGTCCCTTCATCCTGACCGTCCTCTGCCGCTGAGGGCGGCGCCCCCCGCCCTGCCGGCAAGACTCCGCCCACCGCGAACTGCGGATGCGATTGTGCGGCCGAATCGTGCGATCATGTATCCGTCGGAAATGTTTCCGGCGCATCCGGTCGCAGCCGGGCGGGTCGTCCGCGCCGCGGCCAGCGAGGGAGGGAAGGCGCCATGCGGAAGCTGATGGGTGTGTCAGGGGTTGCGGCAGTTCTTGCGGCCGTTCTCGCGGTCCCGGCGATCGCCGATGACAATGACGGCCGGCTGCGGCGGCCGGGCTCCGAAAGCGCCGAGGCGACGGCGCGCAGCTTCTTTGCCGCCGAGGTGAGGGCCGACGGTACCCTCGTCAGCGGTGCCGGCGCGGTGTCGTCGTCGCGGCTGTCGGTCGGGACCTACGACGTGCGCTTCAACAAGCCGAAGCTGCATGTGCGCTGCTACTACACCGCCAACGTCGCCGACCGCGACGCAGGCACCACGCCGATCGGTTTCACCACGATCGACGCCCGCGCCGGCACCAACAACGGCGTCTTCCTGCGCGTGTTCGACGCCGCCGGTGCGCTGCTCGACGCGCAGTTCATCGTCGTCGCCGTCTGCCGCTGAGGCCTCGGCGCAGGCTGCATGCGGCCGGCACCCATGCGGGCGTCGGTCGCATTACCATGGCCGCGGTTCGGGTGTAGGCAGGGCCTGTCCGCCACTTCCGGCGGACGCAGTCCGTCGCATCCCCGACGACCACCCCGGCTGCGACGGCGCAGTCAGGAACTGGTCCGATGCGATTTCCTGCAATACCCTCAGCGCTCATGATCGCCGCGGCGGCACTTCTTGCCCAGCCGGCAGTTGCGGACGACAATGACGGCCGGCTGCGACGGCCGGGATCGGACGGCGGCGAGGCGTCGGCGCGCAGCTTCTTTGCAGCCGAGGTCGCGGTCGACGGCAGCCTGGTGTCGGGGGCCGGGGCGATCTCGTCGGCAAAGCTCAGCACCGGGGCCTACGAGGTGATCTTCAACAAGAACAACCTGCACGTCCGCTGCTGGTGGACGGTCTCCCCTGGCGGGCGCGGTACCTTCCAGGCCGGCCTCGTTTCGGCATCGGCCGAGGCGCGCTCCGGCACCAACAACGGCATCTTCGTGGTGACCCGCAACCCCGACGGCGTGGCCACCGACAACGCCTTCATGGCGGTCGCCGTCTGCCGCTGACGGCCGGGCCCCCTGCACTGCCCCCGGGGCGTCCGGCCCCGGCGGTCAGGGCACGCCCGCGACCTGTCCGGCCGGCCGGCGATGCGATAGGCTGGGGTGTTTGTCGAGACCGGCGGACGCGCCGTGACCTTCGGTGCGTAGCGGACCAACCGGGGAGAATCACAACTCATGCGTGTTCAACTTCTGTGTGCGGCGACCGCCGTCGCCATGGCTGTGCTTGCGGCCCAGCCCGCACCCGCCCAGGGAAACGCCGGTGCTGTGCGCCGGCCGGGCAGCGGCGGCGGCGACGAGGTGGCGACGTCCAGCTTCTTCGCCGCCGAGGTGGCCGACGACGGCACGCTGAAGTCGGGGGCCGGGGCGGTTTCGGCGCGGCGCCTCGCCGTCGGTCTCTACGAGGTGATCTTCAGCAAGAACAACCTCCACCGGCGCTGCTGGTGGACGGCCACCATCGGCAGGCGCCGGCTGGGGCCCGAAGGCGCGGACAGGCGCACGATCTTCACCGAGCCCCGCGTGGCCACCAACAACGGCGTCTACATTGCAATCCGCGACGACGCGGGCGTACCCGTCGACGGCGCCTTCATGGTCGTCGCCGTCTGCCGCTGACGGCCGGCGGGCCGGGCCGGCCGCGCCTCCCGGGGGCCGGGGGGCGCCCTGCCCTAGCCGCCCAGCCCCTGCAGGTCCGATCGCGCCATGGCAAGGCGGGCGGCCATCATGCCGGCGGCATCGAGGCTCGCGAAGCCCTGGACGAAGGCCGCAAGGTCGGCGACCGCGCCGGAAAGCGCGGTCACGGCCTCCGGCCCCGCCGCGCCGGATTCCAGCGCGGCGCGGGCAAGCTCGTGGCGGGCGGTGCCGCGGACGGCCAGCGCCGAGCCGCGGATCGCCTCGGTCGCCGAGGCCAGCAGCGCGGTCGCCTCGGCCTCGGCCTCCGCGAAGCGTCCGCCGCGCAACAGGCTGTGGGCGTAGTCGAGCCTGAGGCGGGGCTCGAGCGGCCCGCCGACCTCGACCAACCGGGCATAGCCGCGGATCGCCACGGCATAGTTGCCGGTCTCGAGGGCCTGGCGGGCGACGAGGTAATCGTTGCGGAAACCGCCCGACGACAGGCCGCCGGTATCCTCGCAGCCCGCCAGCAGGGCGGCCGCGACCAGAAGCGCGCTCGCGGAAAATCTCCTTGACGCCATCGCGGCGGCCTCCATACGGTTTGCCGGCCCAAGGCTAGCCCGGACGCGGCACCTTGTCGAGCAAGCGCCCGGGCCGGAATGCAGCGATGACCGCCATCCTTCCCAACTCATTTGTCAGGCCGTCGCTGGGCGAGGCCATGGCGCTGGCGACGGCGCTGGCGGCGCTGGGGCTCGGCCTGTCGGAGCTGTCCTCCCGGCTGCTCTCGCCCGAGGCCGCCGATGCTCCGCCGCGGCTGGTGGCCACCGTCCCGCCCGGCGCTGCGGCCGGGGCGGCGGCCGAGCGCGGTCCCTGGCCGGCGATGTTCGGCAGCCCCGATGCGCTGCCGCCGGCCGAGGTCGTCGAGGATGCGGTCGAGCCGCCACCCGAGGAGCCGACCGTGCCGGAGGAGGAGGATGTCTGGGAGGACATCGACGACGACCCCGGGCCCTTGCTCGACTACGCCCTCAAGGGCATGATCGCGACCGGCGAGAACGGCTGGATCCTGGTCGAGATCGACGGCGAGGAGCTGGTCTTCCGGGTCGGCGACGAGTTGCCGGGCGGCGAGCTCATCCTGGCGCTGACCCCCGAGGGGGCGCTGATCGAGGATCCCTACGGCGGCCCCGACGTCCTTCTGTCCCCCGCCGACGCCGAGCCGGCGGCAGGCGACTGGAACGAGCCGGCGGCAGGCGACCGGGACGGGCCGGCGGCAGGCGACCGGGACGGGCCGGCGGCGGGCGACCGGGACGGGCCGGCGGCGCGCATCGACGCTGCCGACGAATATTACGACGACGAAGACGGCGAGAACGATTGAACCCATGTCCCTGCGCCGTACCCTCGCCACCCTCCTCGTCTGCCTTCTCGCCTTGGCCGCGGCCGCCCCGGCGCGCGCCCAGATCACGCTCAACCTGCGCGATGTCGAGCTGCGCAGCTTCGTGCAGATCGTGGCCGAACAGACGGGGCGGAACTTCCTGCTCGACCAGTCGGTGTCGGGGACGGTGACCGTCATCGCCCCGACGCCGGTCGGCCCTGCCGCGCTCTACGAGATATTCCTTGCGGTGCTGGAGCTGAACGGGCTGACGATCCTCGAGGGCGGCGATGTCGACCGCATCGTGCCGATCGCCATCGCCCCCGAGCTTGCCCCCGGCACCGCCCGCCCGCCGCGCAGCGGCGCCTTCGAGACGCGCGCAATCCGGGTGCGCAACATCTCGCTGACCGAGGTGATCGACACCGTCCAGCCGCTCCTGCCGCCCGAGGTGATCCTGTCGCCCATCCCCTCGGCGGGGCTGATCGTGATCTCGGACCGGCGCGAGAACCTCGACCGGATCGAGGCGCTGATCGCCCGGCTCGACGGGGCGCGGACCTCCGAGATCGAGACGATCAGGCTGGCCAACGGCCGCGCCGCCGACATGCTGGCGGTGATCCAGGGGCTTGAGATGCTGCCCGAGGGGGCGACGCTCTCGGCCGACCCGCGCACCAATGCCATCATCGTCGCCGGCCCGCCCGAGGTGCGCGCCCGCGTGCGGGCGCTGGTGGGCCAGCTCGACACCCCGCAGCGGACGGCGGTGTCGCGCGTCTTCCGCCTGAACTACGCCACTGCCGCCCAGCTGTCCGAGGTGCTGCGTGCCTCCTTCGTGCAGCCGGGGGCGGAGGGCGCGGCCTCCGAGATCACCGTCGTGGCCGACCCCAACTCCAACGCGCTTCTCGTCACCGCCCCCGACGACCGCATCGAGGGGATCGCCGCGGCGGTGCGCGCGCTCGACGTCAAGCCGCGTCAGGTGCTTGTCGAGGCGGTGATCTTCGAGATGTCCTCGGAGCGCTTCTCGGACCTCTCGGTACAGTTCGGCGGCATCCTGCGCGACGCGCTGATCGGGGGGTCGTCCTTCGCGCTCGACGGACGGGCCTCGCTGGTGACGCTGATCAACGCTGCCCTGGCCGGACGCGCCGTCGATCCCGGCAACGGGCTGGCGATCGGCGGGCGAATCGTCGGCGACGACGGCCAGTTCGGCGCGCTGCTGACCGCGCTCGCGCGGGAGCGCAACACGCGGCTTCTGTCGACGCCGGCGGTGCTGACGCTCGACAATCAGGAGGCGCAGATCGTCGTCGCCCAGAACGTGCCCTTCGTCACCGGCAGCTTCGCCACCGTCGGCGACGGCGCGGCGGTGCCCGACCGGCCGTTCCAGACCATCGAGCGGCAGGACGTCGGCCTGACGCTGAAGGTCAAGCCGCAGATCACCGACGACGGCAACGTGCGGATGGCGATCACCCAGGAGGTGTCGAACCTCACCGGCTCGGTGGCCGCTGCGGGCGGCGAGATTACCGCCAAGCGGACGCTGGTGACCAATGTCATCATCGGCAACGGCCGCGTCATCCTGCTGGGCGGGCTGATGGAGGAAAGCGGCCGACTGGCCAGCGACCGGGTGCCCGGGCTGTCGCGCACGCCGGTCCTCGGAAACCTCTTCCGCGGCCGTTCGGTGCAGGAGGGCCAGCGCGTGCTGCTGGTGCTGCTGCGGCCGCGGGTGGTGCTGACCGACGGCGACGCCAGCCGGCTTGCCGCCGAGCACGCGCGCGAGACCGAGGCGCTCGCGCGCCGCATCGGCCCGCGCGAGGACGGCGCGGTCCCGGGGCTCAGCCGCACCGGCTTTCCCTATGACGGGGTCGACATCAACCAGCCCTTCGATTCGGTCTATGTCGACAAGGCGGTGCGCGAGCGGATGATGCCGGGGCTGCCGCCGCGGCTGCTGCTCGACGTCGGCCAGTAGGGGGCGCGGGGTGGAGTCCGCGCGGCTGTCCTTTGCCTTCGCCCGCGATCAGGGCGTGGCGGTCGAGGGCGACCGGCTGCTGATGTCGCCGGCCGTCACCGCCGTCGGACTGCGCGAGGCGCGCCGTCTCGCCGGCCGGCCACTGACGCCCGCCCCGCTGTCGGAGGAGGACTTCCAGACCGCGCTCGCCGGCCTCTACGACCGCCCGTCCGAGGCCGGCGGGGCCGAGGCGATGGCCTTCGAGCTCGACACCGCCGACCGCCAGCTGGCCGCGCGCGACCTGCTGGAGGAACCCGAGGATGCCCCGGTGATCCAGCTCGTCAACCAGCTCCTGCGGCGGGCTGTGCGGGCGGGCGCCTCCGACATCCACATCGAGCCGCATGAGGGCGGGCTGCGCACCCGCTTCCGCATCGACGGCACCCTGCAGATCGCCTTCGACCGCCGCGACGTGCCGGCCCGGCGGGTGGTGTCTCGGCTGAAGGTGATGGCCGGCCTCGACATCGCCGAGACGCGCCTGCCCCAGGACGGGCGGATCGCGCTGCGGGTGGCGGGCAAGGCGGTGGACGTGCGCATGTCCACCCTGCCCGGCAACTACGGCGAGCGCGTCGTGCTGCGGCTGCTCGACCGCTCGGGCGGGCTTGTGCCGCTCGAACGGTTGGGGCTCGATCCCGGCCAGATCGCGGCGCTGGAAAGGCTGGCGGCGCAGCCGAACGGCATCATCCTGGCCACCGGGCCGACCGGCTCGGGCAAGACCACGACGCTCTATTCGCTCCTGCGGCTCGCCAACAAGACCGAGCGCAACATCGTCACCGTCGAGGATCCCATCGAATACGACCTGCCCGGCATCTCGCAGGTGCAGATCAACAGCGAGATCGGGATGACCTTCGCCAAGGGGCTCAGGGCGGTGCTGCGCCAGGATCCCGACGTGCTGCTGGTGGGCGAGATCCGGGACGGCGAGACCGCCAAGGTCGCCGCCGAGGCGGCACTGACGGGGCATCTGGTGTTCTCCTCGCTGCACACCAACAGCGCGCTCGGGGCCATCGTGCGGCTGCGCGAGCTGGGGGTCGAGGGCTATCTGATCTCGGCCACGGTGCGCGGGGTGATCGCCCAGCGGCTGCTGCGGCGGCTTTGCCGGGGCTGTCGCGCGGCAGTTCCGCCCGGCCTTGCCGACGCCCGCGCCTTCGACGCCGCCGGCATGCCCCTGCCCCTGGCGCTGCAGGCGGCGCGCGGCTGCCAGGACTGCGAGGGCACGGGCTATTCCGGGCGGATCGGGGTGTTCGAGATTGTCGAGGTCGGCGATGCGCTGCGGCAGGCGATCGAGGCCGGCTGGTCCGAGCAGCGGATGCGCGAGGCAGGCCTGGCGCCGGCACAGGGCCTGCACCGGGCGGCGCTGGCGCGCGTGGCCTCCGGCGAGACGGCGATGGACGAGCTGCGCCGGGTCGTCGGCGACCTTGCCTGAGGCGATGGCAGGGGCACCCCGCCGCGGTGCGGGCCCCAGCGGGAGGGCGGCGTGAAGACCTTCGCCTTTGTCGCCTACACCCCCGACGGAAAGCGCCGCAAGGGCGTGGTGGTGGCCGAGAACGCCGCCGGCGCCTCGGCCGAGCTCCGGGCCCGCGGGCTGATGCCGGCCGAGGTGGTGGCGCGTGCGGGCGCCGCACCCGCCGGCCGCCGCGGGCTCTTCGGCCGCCCCCGGCGGCTGGACCGCGACCTGCTGGCCGTCTTCACCCGGCAGATGGCGGTTCTGCTCGGGGCGGGGCTTTCCGCCGACGCGGCGCTTGACGCCGTGCAGGCCTCGGCCGGGGCGGCGCGCCTCGAGACGCTGGCGGCCGAGACCAAGGCACGCCTCCTGGCCGGCGAGCCGTTCTCGGCCGCGCTTGCCGCCACGGCGGGCGAGTTGCCGGCCTATGTCACCGCGGCCCTGCGCGCAGGCGAGCAGTCGGGCGAGCTGGCAGCGGTATTCCAGACACTCGCCGACCATCTCGAGGCCAGCGGCGCCGAGCGGGCGCAGATCGCCTCGGCGCTGGTCTATCCCGCCTTCGTCGCCGCGGTCTCGGTGGTCGTGGCCTTCGTGCTGATGACCTCGGTCGCCCCCGAGATCATCGGCATGTTCGAGGCCACCGGGCGGCCGCTGCCCGAGCTCACGCAGGCACTGATGGCGGTCACCGGGGTCGTCGAGGCGCGCTGGCCCGAGCTTCTGGCGGCGGCGGCGGCCCTCACGCTGGCCCTCGTGGTGGTCGCGCGGGTGGCGGCGCTGCGGGCCCGGCGCGACCGGCTGCTGATGCGCCTGCCGCTGGTCGGAAGGCTGGGCCGCATGGCCGCCGAGGCGCAGTATCTGCGCACCCTCGCGCTGGTGGTCAACAGCCGCCTGCCGCTGGTCGAGGCCCTGCGCTCGGCCGCCGCGGTGCTGCGCCAGGACCGTCACCTTGCCGAGGCGCAGGCTGCCGCCGAGACGCTGCGCCGCGGCGCAAGCCTCGCCGCGGCGCTCGCGCAGCTGAGCTTCCTCTCCCCCGTGGCCCGCCAGCTCGTGCAGGCCGGCGAGGCCTCGGCCCGGCTCGGCCCGATGACCGAGCGTGCCGCGCGCCTGGCCGAGACCTGGTCGGCGACCGAACGCAAGCGCATCGCTGTCCTGCTCGAGCCGATGCTGATGATCGTCGTCGGGATGATGGTGCTGACGATCGTGCTGGCGGTGCTGCTGCCGATCTTCGATTTGCAGTCCTCGATCGCGCCCTGACAGTCCGGCCGGATCAGCCCTTCAGGAAGCGGACGAGGGCGATCGTCCCGCGCGCCGGGACGGCCGGAGGCAGGCCGGGGGGCGGCGAGCGGAACCCCGCATGCAGGTAGCGGGCCAGCGCGGCGCGGTTGCGCGGGGCGACCTCGAGCCACAGTTCGCGCCGGCCGGCCGCGGCGGCGTCCTCTGCCAGAGCGTCCAGAAGCATCGCGGCAATGCCGCGGCCGCGGGCGTCGGGGGTGACGAACACCGCCTCGACCCAGCCTCGCGCCGCCTCGGCCGGATCGGCGACCCACTGGGCGCTGGCCACCGCCCTGCCCCGCATCTCCCACACGAAGGCGCGCGCGCAGGCCAGTTCGGCCGCCACCGCCTCCAGCGGTGTGGCCGCCCAGCCTTCGGGCCCCCCGGCGAAGGCGTCCGGCGCCGCCGCCAGCGCCTGGGTGCGCAGCCCAGCCCACAGGCCGGCCTCCGCCGGGCCGATCCGCCGCGCGCTCATCCCGCGTCGGGGTGCCGGGGCAGACGCCGCGACGGCGCGAGATAGGGGCGGGTGACATCGCGCAGCGCCACGTCCAGGCACTCGACGTCCAGCGCCACCGCCCCGTCGCCGGCCAGCGTGACAAGGACGCGCCCCGCCCCCTCGGCGGCGGGCAGGAACTCCAGCGACAGAACCGACAGGACCGTGTCGCGCTCGCGCCGGTCGATGCCCTGGCTCGCCACCGCCAGCACCCCGTCGACCACGACGAGGCTGCGCACCCGCTCGTAGGGCCGGCCGGCGCGCTCGGCGCGGTCGCGGTCCTCCCAGCGGAAGCGGTTGACAAGCAGCGCGAAGCGGCGGCGGCGGCGGTCGTAGCGCATCTCGGTGATCTGCAGCACGGCGTCCTGCAGCAGGGCCGAGATCACCGCCAGATCGTCGGCCGTCTGCGCCAGCAGCCGCAGCGGGGCCTCGGCGCCGTCCTCGTAGCGCGCGTCGTTCATGCCCCGCGCACCCGCTCGATCCTTGCGCCGACGGCCGACAGCTTGGCCTCCAGCCGCTCGTAGCCGCGGTCGAGGTGGTAGACACGGCTGACCACCGTCTCGCCCGCGGCGGCCAGCCCCGCGAGGATCAGGCTGACCGAGGCGCGCAGGTCGGTGGCCATCACCGGCGCCCCGCGCAGCCGCTCCACCCCCTGCACCCGGGCGGTGCCGCCATGCACCTCGATGCGGGCGCCCATCCGCATCAGCTCGGGGGCGTGCATGAAGCGGTTCTCGAAGATGCGTTCCTCCAGCACGCTCTCGCCCTCGGCAGTGCAGAGCAGCGCCATCATCTGCGCCTGCAGGTCGGTGGGAAAGCCCGGGAAGGGCTCGGTCACCACATCCACCGCACGCGGCCGGCGGCCGGGGTTGCGCACCGCGATGCCCCCCTCGGTCGGCCGCACATCCATGCCGGTGGCGGCAAGCTTCTCGGCGAAGGCCGCGACAAGGTCGAGCCGGCCGCCGAGGCACTCCACCTCGCCGCCGGCGATCGCGGGGGCGAGCATGTAGGTGCCAAGCTCGATGCGGTCAACGACCACCGGGTGGGTGGCACCGGCCAGACGGTCGACGCCCTCGACCTCGATCGTCGCCGTCCCCTCGCCGGCGATCCGCGCCCCCATCCGCCGCAGGCAGCGGGCAAGATCGACGATCTCGGGCTCGCGTGCGGCGTTGCGGATCACCGTCGTGCCGCGGGCAAGCACGGCGGCCATGAGCACGTTCTCGGTCGCGCCGACCGAGATGAAGGGAAAGGCCACCACCCCGCCGCGCAGCCCGCGCGGCGCGGTGGCATGGACATATCCGTCGCGCAGGTCCATCTCGGCGCCGAGCGCCTCGAGCCCGCGCAGGTGCAGGTCGACCGGCCGCGCCCCGATCGCGCAGCCGCCCGGCAGTGACACCTCGGCCCGCCCGCAGCGCGCCACCAGCGGCCCGAGGACGAGGATCGAGGCGCGCATCTTGCGGACGATGTCGTAGTCGGCCCGGGCGCCAGTCAGGTCGTGGGACGACAGCGCCAGCACCTGCCCGCCCTGCAGCTGGGTGACCTCGGCGCCGAGCGACTGCAAGAGCAGCGTCATGGTGCGGATGTCCGACAGCCGCGGGCAGTTGGTCAGCGTCAGGGGCTGGTCGGACAGCAGCGTCGCGGGCATCAGCGCCAGGCAGGCGTTCTTGGCCCCGGCGATCGGGATGCCGCCCGCAAGCGGCTCGCCACCCCGGATGAGGATCGAATCCATGCCTGCTCCCTATGCCCCGTCGTCTGCCGCCGGCGGCGGCCCGCCCGCCGCCGGTTCCGGCCCGTCTTGCCCCGGCCCCGCCCCCGCCCCCGGCGCTGCCGCCGCCGCCCGCGCCCGCGCCTGGGCCTTGCGGCGGGCGAGGTTGTCGCGCAGCGCCACCTTCAGCCGCGCCGGCCGCCCGGTGCCGTCCGCGGGCGGCGGGCGGCGGCGGGGCGTGTCGGGCGGGGTCGGCTCCATCGTTCCGGCTGATTAGCGCAGGGCTGCCGGCCGGTCCAGCCGCCGCGCGCCGGGCGGGCCCGGGGTCAGGGGCCGGCGGCGGCTGCGGCTTCGGCGCGCGGCGCCAGCAGGCGGCGGAACCGCGGGCTCGCCGCCGCCAGCACGAGCCCGATCGAGAACAGGCACCAGATCGCCGGCACCTCGTTCGGCCGGTCGGTCAGCATCCCCGCGAGGATCGGCCCCAGCGCGGCGTGGAACAGCACGAAGCGCCAGGCGCCATAGGCCAGCGGCAGCACGAACACCGCGAGGATGTAGCCGGGAAAGCCCCACGAGGTGCCCAGCGCCGCCTCCAGCGGCACGAACAGCCCGTTGTAGGGCACGTCCCAGCCGATGTGCCAGGCGCCCGCGACCGTGCACAGCCGCTCGGCGCAAAGGTTGGAGCCCGGCGCGCAGGCCCCCGCCCAGGCGAAGGGATAGAGCTGCAGGAGCATCGAGGCGGCCGCGGCGGCGCAGAACAGGTGCACCCCCCAGCGCAGCGCCGCCCGCCGCGGCTGCCCGGTGATGGCCATCGCAAAGGCGTTGATGACCAGCGGCTGGAAGACGATGTGCAGCACCGACAGCAGGGTCACCGACTGGTTGGCCGGGCTCTCGCACTGGCCCACGACAGTGTATCCGGCAAGCTGCAGCGCCTCCATCAGCGTGAAGTAGCCCAGCGTCAACGGGATGGCCGGCGTGTCGCGGCGCCGCAGGCTCACCGCCGTGGCCGCGCCTCCCCCCGCGACCATCGCTGCCGTCGCCGCCAGACTCCAGCACATCGCGCACCCGTCACCCCACCGCCGCCACCATGGCAAGCCCGCGCCGTCGGCGCAACCTCGCGCCGCGGCGGCGCGGGCGGAACTTCGCTCTTGCATACCCGCCCCGGGAGGGGCTATGTCGCGCCCGCGCGCCGCCGCCGGCGGCCCGACGCCCCGCCAGCGCAGGTGGCGCCACGGCGGAACCGGCGCGGCGGCGTGCCGCCGTAGCCCGGTGGCAGGGCACTCCCTCTGCAGGGGGCGGCTCTGCGGGCGAAGGCGGCTGAAACCAAAGGGCTTTTCCAGAGCCCGCTTGCGTCGGGTCAGCGCCCGGGGTAGCTATCTGGAAGGACATGGGCTGCGGTAGCTCAGTGGTAGAGCACTCCCTTGGTAAGGGAGAGGTCGAGAGTTCAATCCTCTCTCGCAGCACCAGCCATCCCGTCGCGGGCCACGGGGCCCTTGCCCGGCGCGGCCGGGCGGCTTAGGCCATGGTCCGGGCAGCGGGAGGCCAGCGCGATGACAGCCAGCCAGGGCACGACGCCGGGTTTCGGCCTGTCGGCCGCCCTCGTCCTTCCGGTCGATGACGTCGGCCGGCTCGACCCCGGGCGGGGGGCGGCGCATGCGGTGCGGCTAATCGCCGAGGGATGCGACAGCGTCACGCTATTCGGCACCACCGGCGAGGGCGCCTCGCTCGGCCCGGCGGAGCGCGGGGCGCTGCACGATGCCGTCCTCGCCGCGGGGGTGGCGCCCGGGCAGGTGGTCGCGGCGGTCGTGGCGACCGCGGTCGAGGCCGCCGAGGCGCAGGCGGTGGCGGCGCTCGAACGCGGCGCCCGGCGGCTGCTGCTGACCCCGCCGTTCTACTTCCGCGGAGTCGCCGAGGCGGGCGTGCACGCCTGGCTGGCGGCGGTGGCCGCGCGGGTGGTGCCGCGGGGGGCCGAGCTGATCCTCTACCACATCCCGCAGGTGACCGGGGTAGCGCTGTCGCCGGCGCTCGTCGGCCGGCTGCGCGCGTCCTTCGGCCCGGCGATCCTCGGCGTCAAGGACAGCGCCGGCGACTGGGAGGCCACCGAGGGCTTCCTCGCGCTGTCCGACATGGCCGTGCTCGTGGGTGACGAGCGGCTGCTCGCGCGGGCGGTGGCGCGCGGGGCGGCCGGCTCGATCAGCGGCATGGCGAACGTCATCCCCGGAGCGCTGGCGCGCATCATCGCCGGCGGGGCGCCGCCGGCGGGGCTTGATGCGCTGGTCGAGGCGGTCTGCGCCCATCCGGTGACGCCGGCGGTCAAGGCGCTGGTCGCCCATCACCGCGGCGATCCTGCCTGGGCGGCGGTGCGCCCGCCGCTCTTGCCCCTGCCGCCGGCGGCTGCGGCCGGCGTCGCGGCGGCCCTCGGGCGCTTCCGGGCCGGGGAGACGGGCTAGCGCCGGCCGCGCCTCATCGCTGTGGCGCCACCGTCCGCCCCTCGCGCGCCGAGGCCAGCACCGCCTCGATCACCGCCAGCGTCGCCAGCCCCTCGCGCGCCGGCACCAGCGGTTCCTCGAGGCCGCGGACGACGCGGGCGAACTGCTCGACCTGCGCCACCAGCGGCTCGCCGGCCGGCCGCGGCGCCACCGTGGCGGCCAGCGGCGACCACCAGCCCTGCGCCCCGGGATGGTGCCAGAGCCGCCCCGAGGGCAGCTCGAGCGCGCCGCGGCTGCCGCCGATCAGGTAGCAGAACTGCCCGGCGGCGGGATAGGCGGGGTTCTCGCCGGCGCTGAACTCCCACGACCAGGGCGCCGGGATGACGTCCGACACGCTGGCGCTGCCGAGCACGCCGGAGGCGAACCGCAGGAGCAGCACCGCCGTCTCCTCCACCGCATGGCCGCGGGCGGCGCTGCTGCTCGCCGCCGTCACGGCGACGATCTCGCCCAGGAGGTGGCGCAGCAGGTCGATGTCGTGCACGAGGTTGACCATCACCGGCCCTGCCCCCGGCTGCCGCCTCCAGGGCACGTCGAAATAGTCGTCGGGCTTGCGCAGCCAGAACATCGCATGCACCGCGACCGGCGTGCCGATGGTACCCTGCACGATCGCCGCCCGCGCCGCCGCCACCAGCGGGTTGTGGCGCCGGTGGTGGCCGACCGCGACCGGCACCCCGGCGGCCTCGGCCGCGGCCACGATCACCCGCGCCCCGGCGAGATCGGCGGCCAGCGGCTTCTCCACGAGCACCGGCAGCCCGGCGGCGATGCAGGCCAGCGCACCGGCGACATGGTGCGCGTTGGGGGTGGCCAGGATGACGCCCTCGGCGGCGCCGGCAGGCAGGTCGGACAGGTCGGGATGCCAGGGCACGCCGCGTGCCGCCGCCAGCACCCCGGCGGCCGGGTCGGGTTCGACGATGGCGGCCAGGCGCGCGCCCGCGGCCCGGTCGATGGCGTCGAGGTGGCGCCGGCCGATCAGCCCCGCTCCGCAGACAGCCAGTGCGACCGGCCTCATGCCAGCAGTGTCGCCAGGCGCCGCACCGCCGCCTGGTAGCCCTCGGTCCCGAGCCCGGCGATCACGCCCTCGGCCCGCATCGAGACATAGGAGTGGTGGCGGAAGCTCTCGCGCTTGTGGATGTTGGAGATGTGGACCTCGATCACCGGCCCCTCGAAGGCGTTCAGCGCATCGAGGATGGCCACCGAGGTGTGCGTGTAGGCGCCGGGGTTGATGACGATCCCCTGCGCCTCTTGGCGGGCGGCATGGATCGTCTCGACGATCGCGCCCTCGTGGTTGGACTGGAACAGCCGCACCGCCAGCCCCAGCCCGGCGCCGAGCGCGACGCAGGCGGCCTCGACATCGGCCAGCGTCTCGCGGCCGTAGAGCTCGGGCTGGCGGCGGCCGAGCAGGTTCAAGTTCGGTCCGTTGAGGATCCAGACGGTCTTGGACATGGTGGACTCGCGGAGGTGGCGGCGACTGGGGCAGAGCCTAGACGTCCTTTCTGGACATCGCCAGACGAAGCTGCCACCACTTCGGCACCGGGCCGCAAGCGCGGGCCCGGACGACCGAAGGGAGGACCATCATGACCCAAAGCCTGTCCCGCCGCGCCGTCCTCGGTTCCTCGGCGGCCCTTGCCCTTGCCGCCATGGCTGCCGGCCCGGCCCGCGCGCAGACGATCACCCTGCGCCTGTCCTCGCCGGCCTCGCCCACCGACCAGCGCGCCGTCGCCCTGACCGAGGTGTTCGCGCCGGCGATCGCCGACTTCGCCACCTTCGAGCCGCACTGGAACGCCTCGCTCTTCCGCCAGGGCACCGAGCTCGAGGCGATCGCCCGCGGCAACCTCGAGATGTCGATCGCCTCGGCTCAGGAGCTCGCGGTGTTCTTCCCCGAGTTCTCGGTCTTCGCCTCGGGCTACCTGCACCGTGACGCCGCCCATCAGGTGGCGGTGTTCAACAGCCCGGTGATGGACCCCTACAAGGCCAAGGTCGAGGCCGAGCTCGGCGTCAAGCTTCTGACGGTGATGTATCTCGGCCGGCGCAACCTCAACCTGCGCATCGACAAGCGGGTGATGACCCCCGACGACCTTGCCGGCGTTCGGCTGCGCATGCCGGGCACCGACGCCTGGCAGTTCCTCGGCTCGGCGCTCGGCGCCAACCCGCTTCCGATGGCCTTCACCGAGGTCTACACCGCGCTCCAGACCGGCGCGATCGACGGCGAGGACAACCCACTGCCCACCGTCCGAGACGCCAAGTTCTACGAGGTGATCAAGCAGATCGTGCTGACCTCGCATCTGGTCGACCTCAACTACCTCGCCTTCTCGAAACAGGTGTGGGACGGCCTCGGCGCCGACCGGCAGGCCCGCCTGGTGGCCGCCGCCGATGCCGCCGCCGAGGCCGGGCGGCAGCGCCAGCTTGCGCTCGAGGGCGAACTCGTCGCCTTCTTCCGGGGCCAGGGCATCGACGTCTACGAACCCGACCTCGCCGCCTTCCGGGCCCGGGTGCAGGCGGCCTACCTCGCCTCGGACTACTCGGGCTCGTGGCCCGCGGGGATCGTCGACGCGATCAACGCGCTCTGAGCCGGCCGACCCTTGGGCAGGCTTCTGGCCTGGGGGCGGCGCGGAGCTGACGCGGTGGCGGCGGGGATGCTCGCCGCCATGTTCGCGGTCTTCATCCTGCAGATCGCCGCCCGCTACGTCTTCGGCTGGCCGGTCGGCTGGACAGTCGAGGTCTGCCTGACCCTGTGGCTGTGGCTGGTGCTGTGGGGCACGGCCTTCTGTCTGGACGACCGCGACCAGGTGCGCTTCGACATGGTCTTCCTGGCCGTGTCGCGGCGGCTGCGGCGCGTCTTCTTCCTGGTCAGCGCCGGGGCGGTGGTGGCCGCGCTCGCCCTGTCGCTGCCCGACACCTGGGAGTACGTCACCTTCATGCGCATCAAGCGCTCGGCGACGCTGCAGCTGCGCCTGAACTGGGTCTTCTCGATCTACATCCTGTTCGCGGTGGCGCTGATCCTGCGCCATGCGATCGCCGGGATCGGCGTGCTCCGTCGCGGCCTGCCCGAGACCGGGGGCCAAGGGCCATGAGCCTAGCCTTCCTGCTCTGCCTGCTTGCCCTGTTCGGCCTTGCCGGGCTCGGCCTGCCGATCGGGCTGGCGCTGATCGTCGCGGCCGTCGTCTATGTCGCGGTGCAGGGACAGGACCTGGCGCTGCCGGCCGAGCTTCTGATGCAGGGGCTCTACGACAGCTTCGTTCTCCTGGCGGTGCCGCTGTTCATCGTCGCCGCCGCCATCATGAACGCCGGCACCATCAGCGACCGCCTGCTGGCGTTCTGCGTCGCCCTGGTGGGCCGCTTCCGCGGCGGGCTGGGGCATGTCAACGTGCTTGCCTCGCTGATCTTCTCGGGGATGTCGGGCTCGGCGGTGGCCGATGCGGCGGGCATCGGGCGGATCATCATCGACATGATGGTGCGCACCGGGCGCTACTCGCGCGGCTACGCCGCGGCGCTGACGGCGGCCTCGGCCACCATCGGGCCGATCATCCCGCCCTCGATCCCGATGGTGATCTACGCCCTGGTGTCCGACCAGTCGGTGGGGTTCCTCTTTCTTGCCGGGATCGTCCCGGGGCTGATCATGGGCGTCGTGCTGATGGCGATGAACGCCTGGCTCGCCCGCCGCCGCGACTTCGGCCGCGACGAGGCGGTGCCGCTGGCCGCCATGCCGGGGCTGACGCTGCGCGCCTTCCCGGCGCTGCTGATGCCGGTGATCCTGCTGTGGGGCATCTACGGCGGCGTGACCACGCCGACCGAGGCCGCCGCGGTCGCGGCCGCCTATGCGCTGCTGGTCGCCGGCGGGCTCTACCGCGCGCTGTCGCTGCGCAGCCTGGCCGAGGTGCTGGCCGTCTCGGCCCGGCAGTCGGCGGCCGTCGGCATCGTCATCGGCGGGGCGCTGATCTTCAACTACATCGTCGCCACCGAGAACATCCCCCGCAGCCTCGGCGCCTGGGTGGAGGGGCTGGGCCTTGGCCCGCTCGCCTTCCTGATGTTCGCGATGGTCATCCTGCTGCTGCTCGGCTGCCTGCTCGACGCCTCGACGATTCTGCTTGTCATCGTGCCGCTGTTCCTGCCGGCCTGCCGCGCGCTCGGCATCGACCTCGTCCACTTCGGCGTCGTCGTCGTCGTCAACTGCATGATCGGGCTGATCACCCCGCCCTACGGAATCCTGCTGTTCGTGATCAACGCCGTCACCGGCATCCCGCTGCGCGCGATCATCGCCGAGGTCGTGCCGTTCATCGTCGTCCTGCTGGCCGCGCTGCTGCTGCTGGTGCTGTTTCCGGGGCTGACGCTGTGGCTGCCGCGGCAGTTCGGCTACGGCGGATGACCGCGCCGCTGCGCCTGCTGGGGCTGGTCGGCGCTGGCATCGGCGCCTCGCGCACCCCGGCCATGCACGAGGCCGCGGCGCGCCGGCTCGGCCTGTCGCTGTCCTACCGGCTGATCGATACCGCCACCCTGCCGCGCGGGCCGGCCGATCTGGCGACGCTGCTGCGGGCAGCCGAACTCATGGGCTTCTCGGGGCTCAACATCACCCATCCCTTCAAGGTCGAGGTACTGGGCCTTCTCGACGAGATCGCGCCCGGGGCCGCACGTGTCGGCGCCGTCAACACCGTGGTCCTCAGCGACGGCCTCCGGCGGGGCCACAACACCGACCATTCGGGATTTGCCGCGGCCTTCGCGCGCGACCTCGCGGGGGCACCGCGGGGACGGGTCTTGCTGCTCGGCGCCGGCGGCGCCGGGGGGGCGGTGGCGCAGGCGCTGATCGAGCAGGGCGTGCGCCGGCTTGTCCTTGTCGATCCCGCCGCCGGCCGGGCGGCGGCGCTGGCGGCGCGGCTGGGCGCGGCCAACCCCGGCGCCGCCGTGGAGGTGGCCCCCGATGCCGCCGCCGCGGCGGCCGGCGGGCTCGACGGGGTCGTGAACGCAACCCCCGCAGGCACCGACGCCCACCCCGGCCTGCCCCTGGCCGCCGGGCTGCTGCATCCCGGCCTCTGGGTCGCCGACATCGTCTACTTCCCGCGCCGGACGGCGCTTCTCGCGGCCGCAGAGGCGGCCGGCTGCCGGGTGATGGACGGCGCCGGCATGGCGGTGTATCAGGCGGTGGCCGCCTTCCGCCTCTTCACCGGGGCCGAACCCTGCGTCGGCACGATGCGCGCCACCTTCGAGGCGCTTGGCCCCTGATCGGCGGACCGCGCCGCGATGCTTGCCGTCCTGCCGACCGTGCTGCCGCTGTTCGCGCTGATCGCTGCCGGGTTTGCCGGCACCCGTACCGGCTATGTCCCCCCGGCGCTGATCGCGCCGGTCACCGCCTATGCCATTCGCGTGGCGATGCCGGCGATGGTTTTCGACGCCGTTACATCGGTCCCGGTGACCGAGGCCCTGAACCCCGGCTTCATGGCTGCCTATGCCGGCGCCTCGCTGGCGGTCCTGGCCGCGGGGATGGCGGTGGGACGCGCCGTCTTCGCCCTGCCGCGGCCGCAGGCGGCGATCATGGCCATGGGCATGGCCTGCTCGAACTCGGGCTTCATGGGGTACCCCGTCGCGCTCGGCGTCGTCGGGCCTGCCGCCGCGCCGCTGCTGGCCCAGTGCATGCTGGTCGAGAACGTTCTGATGTTTCCCGTCGTCCTCGCCCTGACCGAGGCCGGGGGTCGCTCGCCGCTGCGCTCCGCCCTGGCGGCTCTGGCCGGGCTCGCGCGCAACCCGATGATCCTGGCGCTGGCGGCGGCGCTGGCGCTGTCGGCCTCGGGCCTTGCCCTGCCCGCGCCGCTGGCCGAGGCGGTGGCGATGCTGGCCCGGACCGGCCCGACGATCGCGCTGCTCATCATCGGCGCCACCATCGCGGCACTGCCGCTGGCGGGCGTCTACGGCATGGCCGGCACGATCGCCGCCGGCAAGCTTGTCCTTCACCCCGCCGCGGTGCTGGCAGCGCTGTCGCTGGTGCCGGGGCTCGACCCGGTGCTGCTGCACGGCGGCGTCGTCTTCGCCGCCGTGCCGATGCTGTCGATCTACCCGATCTTCGGCGAGCGCGCCGGGCTTCGGCTTCTTGCCGCCGCGGCGCTCCTGGCCGCGACGATCGGCTCGTTCGCGACCCTGCCGGCGGTTCTCGCCCTCACCGGGCCGGGTTAACCGGCCCCACCTGCGGCCGGCAGAAGGCGAAGTCGCAACCCTCGTCGGCCTGCAGCACCTCGGTTGCATAGAGCCGGTCATAGCCGCGGCGCGTCCCGGCCGGGGGTACCGGCGAGACGAAGGCGGCGCGGCGGCGTGCAAGCTCGTCCTCGTCGACCAGCAGGTCGATGCGCTTCTCGGCCACCGACAGGCGGATGCGGTCGCCCGTGCGCACCAGCGCCAGCGGCCCGCCGATGGCGCTTTCTGGGGCGATGTGCAGCACGATCGTGCCGAAGGCCGTGCCCGACATCCGCGCGTCGGAGATGCGGATCATGTCCCTCACGCCCTGCGCCGACAGCTTCCTGGGGATCGGCAGGTAGCCCGACTCGGGCATGCCCGCCTCGCTCTGCGGTCCGGCGTTCTGCAGCACGAGGATGTCGTCGGCCCGCACGTCCAGCGCGGGGTCGTCGATCCGCGCCGCCAGGTCGGCGAGCGAGGTGAAGACGACCGCCCGCCCCTCGGTCTCGAACAGCCGCTTGTCGGCCGCCGCGCGCTTCAGGATCGCACCCCGCGGGGCGAGGTTGCCGAACAGCGCGACCAGCCCTCCCTCGGGCTCCAGCGGCTGCGCGGCCGGCGCGATCACCCTGCGGTCGACGTAGCCGCCCTCACGCTCCAGCCGGTCGCCCAGCGTCTCGCCGGTGACCGTCAGGCAGTCGAGGTGCAGCTTGCCCTTCAGTTCCCGCAGCACCGCGCCGACGCCGCCGGCGAAGAAGAAATCCTCCATGTAGGCCGAACCCATCGGCTTGAGGTTCACCAGCACCGGCGTCTCGTCGGACAGGCGGTTGAGCCGTTCCAGCGACACCCCTATGCCCAGCCGGCCGGCGATGGCGGTAAGGTGGATCATCGCGTTGGTCGAGCCCGACACCGCCAGCAGCACGCGCAGCGCGTTCTCGACCGACTTTTCGGTGATGATCTGGCTCGGCCGGATCGGGTTCGCGACCATCCGCGCCGCGGCCAGGCCCGACGCCTCGGCCGCGCGCAGCCGGTCGGCGTGCACCGCCGGGATCGCCGCGGTCCCGGGCAGGCACATCCCCAGCGTCTCGACGATGCAGGCCATGGTCGAGGCCGTCCCCATCACCGCGCAGGTGCCCGCGGTGGTGGCCAGCCGGCTCTCGATGTCGTCGATCTGCGCCCTCGACACCTCGCCCGCGCGGTACTTGCCCCAGAAGCGGCGGCAGTCGGTGCAGGCGCCCAGCCGCTCCTCGCCGTGGCGCGAGGTCATCATCGGGCCCGCCACCAGATACACGGCCGGCAGGTCGGCCGAGGCCGCGCCCATCAGCTGCGCCGGCACCGTCTTGTCGCAGCCCCCCATCAGCACGACCGCGTCCATCGGCTGGGCGCGGATCATCTCCTCGGTGTCCATCGCCATCAGGTTGCGGAACTTGAGGCTGGTCGGCGACAGGAACACCTCGCCCAGCGAGATGGTGGGGAATTCGAGCGGCAGGCCGCCGCCCATCAGCACCCCGCGCTTGACCGCCGCCACCATCTCGGGGAAGTGGCGGTGGCAGTTGTTGAACTCCGAGAAGCTGTTGGCGATGCCGACGACGGGCCGCTTCAGCACGTCCTGCGAATAGCCCATCGAGGCGGCGAAGGACCGCCGCAGATAGACCGAGAAATCGGCATCCCCGTAGTTGGTGAGCCCGCGCGCGAGGCCCTGCGCCGTCCCCTCCATCTCAGCCGTTCCCCGCCCGCAGCCTGGTCCTGATGTATTTCGGCTCGACGTAGTCGAGGATGCCGATGCTGCCGCCCTCGCGGCCCATGCCCGATTCCTTGATGCCGCCGAAGGGCGCCTCGGCGGTCGCCAGAAGCAGGTCGTTGACGCCCACCATCCCCACCTCGAGGTCCTCCGCCGCCCGCGTGGCCAGCGACAGGCCGTTGGTGAAAAGGTAGCCGGCAAGCCCGAAGGGCAGCGCGTTGGCGCGCGCCATGACCTCGTCGTAGCTGCGGAAGGGGGTGATCGGGGCGATCGGGCCGAAAGGCTCCTCGACCATCACCCGCGCGTCGTCGGGCACGCGGCCAAGCACCGTCGGCTCGTAGAAATAGCCGCGGTTGATGCCCCCCGGCACCTTGCCGCCGGCCAGCAGTTCCGCCCCCCGGCCCAGCGCGTCCGCGACGAGTTCCCTGATGCCGTCAAGGCCGCGGCGGTTGGCCAGCGGGCCCATCTGCACGCCGTCGTCAAGGCCGCGGCCGATCTTCAGCGACCGCGCGACCGTGGCGAAGGCGGCCGCGAAGGGCGCGCAGACGTCCTCGTGCACGTAGAACCGCGTCGGCGAGATGCAGACCTGCCCGGCGTTGCGGAACTTCACCCGCGCGCAAGCCTCGCCCGCGGCGGCCGGATCGGCGTCGGGGAAGACCAGCACCGGCGCATGGCCGCCGAGCTCCATCGACACCTTCTTCACCCCGTCGGCAGCCAGCCGCAGCAGTTCCTTGCCGACCGGCACCGAGCCGGTCAGCGACACCTTGCGCACCTCCGGCGCGGCGATCAGTCGGCGCGAGATGAGGTCGGACGAGCCGGTGAGGAAGTTGACCGCACCTGCCGGCACCCCGGCGTCGGCGCAGGCCTCCACCAGCGCCGCGCAGGAGGCCGGCGATTCGCCGGCCGGCTTGACGATGACGCTGCAGCCCGCGGCCAGCGCCGCCGCGATCTTGCGCGCCGGCAGCAGCGCGGGGAAGTTCCAGGCGGTGAAGGCCGCCACCACCCCGACCGGCTGGTAGATCACCGCCATGCGGACGTCGCGGCTGCGCCCCTCGATGATCTGGCCGTAGATGCGCTTGGTCTCCTCCGCATACCACTCGAACTGGTCGGCGGCGGTGCCGGTCTCGGCCCGGGCCTCGGCGATCGGCTTGCCGGTCTCCAGCGACATCAGCGTGGCGATGCGCTCGCTGCGCTCGCGGATCAGGTCGGCCGTGCGCCGCAGGATGCGCGCGCGGTCCCAGGTGCCGGTCTGCCGCCAGACCGCAAAGCCCTCGCGCGCCGCCGCCAGCGCCGCGTCGATGTCGGCCTCGCCGGCGGTGGCCATGGTGCCCAGCACCTCCTCGGTGGCGGGGTCGGTGACGGGGCGGGTGGCGCCGCCGGTGGCATCGCGCCAGGCGCCGCCGATGAACAGGCGAAGGTCGGGGTACATCGTGGTCCTTCCGGTCAGATCGATTGGTCCAGATAGCGGGCCTGCACGCCCCCCACCCAGTTGCCGACGTTCCATGCGCCGTAGGCGCCCATCTCGGCCCGCGGGTCGCGGCCGCCGAACACCGGGATGTGGACGAGGCTGAGCCCGTCATGGGCATGGGCCTCGGCCAGCGCGGCCTCGAGCGTCGGGGCGTCGAAGCCGCCGTGGACCGCACGCACCCCCGCCACCGCGCCGGCCAGGGCGACATAGTCCACCGCCACCTCGTCCGAGGTCGCGAACTCGGCCCCGTACTGGGCATGCTGCAGGCCGCTGATCGCCGCCATCCGGCGGTTGTCGAACAGCGCGATCATCCCGCGCACCCGGTGCCGGACCGCGTCGATCAGCACCTGCGGGTTCATCATGAAGCTGCCGTCGCCGGTGAAGGCGATGCCGTAGCGCGGCGCCCGCACGCCCGCCGCCGACATCAGCGCCGAGACCGCAAAGCCCATGTAGGAGGCGCCGGTCTCGGTGATGCTCTGCCCGGGGGCGTCGTCGGCGACGATCTGGAAACCGTTTGCCTGCACGTCGCCGGCATCGAAGAAGCTGACCGCCCCGACCCTGCGGGCAAACCGCGCCACCGTACCGATGGCTGCGGGCTGGGTCAGGACCGCCCTGCCCCAGGTCGCGTCCCGCAGCGGCGGCTGGGCGATGCGCGCGGCTCGGAAGGCGGCCCATTCGGCCTTCTTCTCCGCGCAGGCGGCAAGCCATGCGGTGCGTCGGGCCGCCGCGGCCCCTGCCGAGGGCAGATGCGCCACCAGCCGCGCGATCACCTCCGTGATGTCGCCGGGCAGCGCCACTGTGTTTGCATAGTGGTGGGCGTCATGCAGGTCGCCGTTGATGTTCACCACCGCCCCGGCATTGGGATAGCCGATGCCCGAGCAGTCGGCCTGGCAGACCGCGCGCGAGCCCGCGAACAGCACCACGTCGGCACCCTCCATGGCGAAGTTGCCCGAGATCGTGCCCTTGGAGCCGCCGACATGCATGTTCAGCGGATGGGCGTCGGGCAGGACGCCGGTCGCGCCCGGCGACAGCACGACCGGTGCCGACAGCCGCTCGGCCAGCTGGCGCACCGCCGCGGCATGCGCCCGCGAGCCGCCCCCGGCCTTGATCACCAGCCGCGCGCCCTCGGCCAGGACGCCCGCGGCGGCAGCATAGGCGGCATCGGCCGCCGGCGCCACCGCCGGCGCCGCCATCGGCCCGGGCAGCGTCGCCAGGTTGGCCTCGGTCTCCTGCGGCTGGGTGTTGATCGGCGCGAGGATGAAGAACGGCCCGGCGCGGAAGGGGTGACGCACGCAGGCGGTACCGCGGCGCAGGCAGTCGCGCAGCGCCTCGGGCGTATGCAGCACGTAGGATTGTCCCATCAGTGCCGTCATCCGCCCGTAGAGGCCCTGCTCCTCCTTGGGGATCTGCTGCATGTTGTAGCCTTCGCCCCAGGTCGTCTCGTCGCCGTAGATGTGGTAGACGCCGATGCCGTTGGAGGCCGCGGCCAGCGCGCCCGCCATCGCCTGCAGCGCGCCCGGACCGATCGAGGTCACCACCGCGGGCGTCCGCCCGTAGACCCACGCGTGCGCGGTGGCCGCATGGGCCATCTCCACCTCGTTGCGGCAGTTGACGACGGCGAGCACGCCCTCCTCGGCATAGAGGCGCAGCACCTCGCCGAGGTCGGTAGAGCCGTGGCCGAAGATCGCGAACCAGGTCGTGACCTCCTGTTTCAGCAGCCCCAGGACCAGCGCCTCCGACAGGGTCAGGCGGATCCGGGCCGGCAGGCTGCCCGCCGCAAGCGCCGCCGCCACGCCGCCGGCAGCGCGCAGCGCGCGGGCCCGGGTGCGGATTGCCGCCGCCGCGGGGCGATCAGGGGCGGGGCTCGGTGTCTGCTGAAGCATGGGAAGGGGTCTCCGCTTTCCGGGCGGCGAGGATCCCGCGCAGCGAACGCAGGATCTGCCCGCCCACAACAAGCGCCGCGAGCCCGAGAAAGAGCGCCGACGGCACGGACGAGATGAAGATGTCGGCCTCGCCCCGCGACAGGATCAGCGCGGTGCGGAACTCGCGCTCCAGCGCCGGACCGAGCACGAGGCCGAGGATGATCGGCGTCAGCGGGATGCGCGCCTGGATCAGCCCGTAGGCCAGAAGCCCCAGGACCGCCACGGAATAGACGTCGAACACCGAATTGCGGATCGAGAAGGCGCCGTAGCCGCACATCACGATGATGCCGACGGCCAGAAGATGCGCGGGCACCCGCAGGAGCTGGACGAAGAAGCGGATGCCCAGAAGCTGGATGGCGACGACGAAGACATAGGCCAGGATGATCAGGATGTAGATGCCGTAGATCGTGTCGGGATGCTCGATGAACAGCATCGGCCCCGGAATCAGCCCGTGGATGAGCAGCGCCGACAGCAGGATCGCCGTCGCCGGATCGCCGGGGATGCCAAGCGACAGCAAGGGGATCATTGCCCCGCCGGTCACCGCGTTGTTGGCGGATTCCGGCGCCACCACCCCCTCGATGGCGCCCTTGCCGAAGCGCTCGGGGGTCCTGGAGGACTTGCGCGCATGCGAATAGGCCAGGAACGCCGCGATCGGCCCGCCGGTGCCCGGGATCGCCCCCACCCCGGTGCCGATCAGCGAGCAGCGCAGCATCAGCCAGCCGTGACGCAGAAGCTCCCCGGGCGAGGGCAGCTCGGCGCGGACGTCGGTGCCGGCATCGACCTGCTTCTCGTTGCGGTAGTACTGCACGAAGGCGTCGATCACATGCGGCACGGCGAACAGCGCGATCATCGCCACCAGCAGGTTGACGCCCTGCTGCAGCGTCACCGTGCCGAAGGTCAGCCGCTGCACCCCGTCCAGCGCGTCGATGCCGATGGTCATCACCATCAGCCCCAGCACGCCGGCGATCAGCCCCCGCAGGAACGACTTTTCCGACAGGCCGCAGATGGTGGAGAGGCCGAACAGGAGCAGCGCGAAGGTCTCGGCCGGGCCGAAGCGCATCGCCAGACGGGCGACCAGGTCGACCGACACCATCATCACCACGAGGCTGACGAAGCCGCCCACCGCCGAGGCCGCCACCGCCGTGCCCAGCGCGATCGACGCCCGGCCGCGCCGTGTCATCTGGTAGCCGTCCAGCACCGTTGCCGCCGCCGAGGGCGTGCCCGGAATGCCGATCAGGATCGCCGAGACCGACCCCCCGGTCATCCCGCCGATGTAGGTGCCGAGCAGGAGCCCGATCGCCGGCTCCGAGGGCAGCGAGAAGGTCACCGGCACCACCAGCGCCATCGCCACCGTGAAGGTGAGCCCGGGAATCGCCCCGAACAGCACGCCGAGCAGGCTGCCCACCGCCACCGCGAACACCGTCTCGGGCGCGAGGCTGGCCGCCAGGGCGTGGAGAAGCATGTCCATCAGCACTTCCTTTCGGGCGGACGCAGCCGCGCCCGGGGGCGACTAGAACAGCGCATACCAGGTGCCGCGGGGCAGGTAGGCGCCCAGCACGACGCCAAAGCCGAGCCAGGTTCCCGCGGTGATCCCCGCCGCCGTGGCCAGCACCATCACCGGCCGCCTGATCCCCAGCGCGAACCACATCGTCACCGCGACCACCGCCGCCGTAGCCACCACGAATCCCGCGCCCTGCATCAGGAAGCCGTAGGCGGCCATGATCGCTGTCACGCTGCCGAGGATGCGCACGAGCGGCCAGCCTGTCAGCGGCGCGCCGGCCGGGCTGTCCCCGTCGTCCCCCGCCGGTGCGGCCGCGGCGGAGGTCCGCCGCAGCCCGCGCAGTCCGGTCAGCAGAAGAAGCGCCGACAGCAGCGCAAGCACCAGGCCGAGGTAGAGCGGAAAGGCCCTCGGCCCGACCCCGAACCGCCCCGGCGACACCGTCAGCCACACGGTCGCCGACCAGGCGACTGCAAGCACGAGGAGCACCGCCCCGGTGATCGCGTCCCGCCGCGCCGCGGGGTTGCGCGACCCTGCCGCCGCAGGCCTGGCCATGGTCACTGCTGCTTCAGACCGAGCTCTTCCATCAGCTCGGCAAGCAGGGCGTCGTCGCGCGCGATCAACTCGCCGAAGGCGGCATGGTCGGCGAACGCCGGCACGAAGCCGATGGTGCCCGCCGCCTCGCGGAAGGCCTCGCTCTCGACCGCCGCCCGGGCCGCGGCCTCGAGCGCCGTCACCACCTCGGCCGGCGTTCCTGCCGGGGCGGCCAGGCCGCGCCACATGGTCATGGTCATGTTGGGCGCACCGGCCTCGACGCAGGTCGGCACATCGGGCAGCGATGGGATGCGGGCGGCGCCGCTGACGCAGACGATGCGCAGCGTCCCTGCCTGATGGTGGCTGACGAACTGGCCCGGCCACTGCACCGCCGCGTCCAGCCGGCCGGCCAGCAGCTCGACCGGGGCGCGACCCTCGTCATAGGGGACATGGATCGCCGCCTCGCTCAGCCCCAGGTCGGCCAGAACCGCCTCGGTGGCCAGATGGGTGAACGAGCCACGCCCCGAGGCGCCCACCCGCAGCGGCTGGCCCGACGCCTTCACCGCCTCGGCGATGTCGGTCAGCGACTCCCAGCCCGAATCCGACCGCACCGCGACCGCGATCACCTCCTCGCTGATCTTCGCGATCGGCGTGAAGGCCGTGTGGTCGAACGGCAGGTTGCCGCCGTGGAAGGTGGTAGAGATCGAGTTGGAGTTCCAGACGATGTTGTAGCCGTCGGCCGGCTGACTCTGGACGTACTGGTAGCCCACCGCGCCACCGCCGCCCGGCCGCGACACCGGCACGACGCGCTGCGGCAGGTGCTGGGACATCAGCTCCGCCAGGAGCTGGCCGATGGTCTGCGCGGTCGAGCCGAACAGGATGGTCATCTCGACCGGGCGCTCGGGATAATCGGCCCGCGCCGCCGTCCCCTGCCCCACCACGAGCGCCAGCGCCGCGGCGCCGGTCGCGAGGGTCGTTGTCAGTCTGGTCATGGACTTGCCTCTCCCTTGCTTGGTCTGATTCGGGGCCGCCGCCCGGACCTTGCTGTCCGCCGCCCTCGGTCCCCGCCTCCTTCTCGCCGTGCCGCGGCCCTCAGCCGGGCCGCTGGGCCAGCGCCCAGGCGTCGCGGATGACGCGCTTGGCGTTGGCCAGGATCACCTCCGACCGCTCCCCGGCCAGCACCGGGCGCACCTCGGCGCTGACGATCGGCCGCTCGGGCTTGTCGAAGAAACCGTTGGCGCGCAGGACACGGAAGAAATGCGCCACCTCGGGCGTGTCGGTCTCGCCCCCCGGCAGCCCGAAGCGCGGCTGGATGTCGCCGTGGGCGGGATGCCGCTTGTCACGGAAGTGGCAGTTGCCCAGATGCACGGCATCGAGATGGCCGGCCAGCATCGGGATGCTCTCGTCGGGGGTCTCGTCCAGCAGCGGGAAATGGCTGAGGTCGACGAGCAGGCCGAAGTTGGGCCACGCCGGCCGCAGCGCCCTGGCGATGTCGAGCGCATCATGGGCCGGGCCGATGAGGTTCTTCTTGTCGATCCTGCGGTCGAACAGCTTGAGCGTGAACCTCAGCCCGTCGCCGTCCTCGGCCGCATACTCGAGGATCTGCTGCAAGGAGTCGATCAGGAGCTTCTTGGCCTCGCCCCGCCTGGCATCGCCGGGATCCTTGCCGGCGATCAGGCGCACCACCTCGGCGCCAAGCTGGCGGGCCTCGTCCACGCTCGACTTCACCGCCTCGACCGCCTTGGCCCGTTCGCCGGCGTCGAAGTGGTTGAGGTTGAACTTGTTCGACAGCATCTTGGGCTGGGTGGCGTAGGCCACCGACAGATGCGACTGGTCAAGCAGGTGGCGCGCCTCGCTGCGCTCGCGGTAGTCCTTGATCCAGCCTACCTCGACGGCGGTCCAGAACTCGTCGGCACACAGCCGCTCGAGCGTCTCCACGATCGGGCCGGTGCCGGTCTCGATCCCCGGATAGGCCTTGAAGTGAACGATGCCGACTCGCATCGCCGCATACATGGACTGTTCCACGTCCCTCTCCCTTCGCGCGGCCGCACCGGGCCCTCTGCCTCCGCGGCGGCGGATCACTCCGCCGCCGCAATCGCCTTCGCACGCAGCGCCGCCAGCCCGGCGAGAATCCTCTCCGGCGTGGCCGGGAGGCTGGTGATCCGCACCCCGATCGCATCGTGGATGGCGTTCATGATCGCCGGCGCAGTCGGCACCAGCGCCGGCTCGCCGATGCCCTTGGCGCCCAGCGGGCTCTTGGGGTCGGGATCCTCGACGAGGCGGCAGTTGATCTGCGGGATGTCGAGCGAGGTCGGCAGGATGTACTTGGCAAAGCCGTGGGTGACCGGCTGGCCGTCCACGGTCTGGTAGTCCTCCATCAGCGCCTGGCCGAGGCCCTGCACGATGCCGCCCTCGATCTGGCCCTCGACCCCGCGCGGGTTGATTGCCCGGCCGACGTCATGCACCGCCCACATGCCCAGCACCTGGACTTCGCCGGTCAGCGTGTCGACCTCGACCTCGGCCACCTGGGCGCCGAAGACATAGGCTTGCCAGGGTGCGCCCGAGCCGTCGACAGGGTCGAGCCCGGTGCCGTGCGCGGTGAAGTGGCCGGCGCCCACGGGCACCACCCCGCGCCTCTTGCAGCTGTCCACCGCCTCGCGCATCGTCATGCGCTTGTTGGTGCCGCGCGCCCAGACCTCGCCGTTGAACGCCTCGATGACGGCGGCCTCCACGCCCCAGATCTCGGCCAGCACCGCGTCCAGCCGGCCGCGCGCCTCGCGGCAGGCAAGTGCCACGGCATTGCCGATCATGTAGGTCTGCCGCGTCGCCCCGGCATGGGCCGCCTCGGGCGAGCGCGCGGTGTCGTTGTCGCCGATCGTCACGTCTTCCGGCCGCACGCCCAGCTCGTCGGCGGCGATCTGGGCCAACACCGTCAGGATGCCCTCGCCGATCTCGGTCACGCCGGTCACGACCTTCGCGGTGCCGCCGTCGTCAAGCTCGGCCCAGGCGCCGGCGCGGTCGATGGTGGCGGTCCGCGCGATGCCGTACCAGGACGCGGCCACCCCGCGCCCGCGCTTCCAGCGCCCCTCCATCACGCCACCTCCTGCCGGTCGGCCGCCGGCCCTGAGCGGAAGCGCGCGCCAAGCGTGCAGCGCGCCCGCGTGTCGGGCCCGCCCGTGTCGCCGCGGCCTGCCCCGCGCACCGCCGGCGGGCCCTGCTCCCAGCGGCTGAACTCCTCGGCCACCGCCAGCACCGTGCCGATCGAGCAGCTGTCCAGCCGCTGGCCGGTATGGGTGGTGTCGCCCGCACGCATCATGTTCCGCCGCCGGATCTCGAAGGGGTCGAGCCCCAGCCGCCCGGCGGCGATGTCCATCATGCTCTCGGTCGCGAACTGCGACTGCATCGCCCCGAAGGTCCGGAAGGCGCCCGAGGGGGTGTTGTTGGTGTAGACCCCGCGGGTGTCGATCTGCAGGTTCGGGATGGCATACGGCCCCAGCGACAGGATCGCCGCCTTGCGCATCACGCCCTCGGTCGACATGCCGTAGGCGCCGCCGTCCGAAAGCATCTCGAAGCTGACGGCGGTGATCCGCCCCTCGCGCGTCAGCCCCATCCGGTAGCTGATCCGCGCCGGATGGCGCTTGGCCGTCGAGGTCACCGATTCCTCGCGGGTGAACACCAGCCGCACCGGCCGGCCGGTCCTGATCGCGGCCAGCGCCAGCATGCCCTGGTAGATCATGTCCTCCTTGCCGCCGAAGCCGCCGCCGACGGGGGACATGATGAAGCGCACCTTGTTGACCGGCAGAGCCAGGATGTCGGCCAGCATGTGGCGGTGGTGGGTGATGTTCTGGCTGGGCGAGAGCACCGTCACCACCCCGTCATGGTCGACCCAGGCGAGCCCCGCCTCGGGCTCGAGGTAGGCGTGCTCGACCTGCTGGGTGGCGAAGGTCTCCTCGATCACCAGATCGGCAGCGGCGAAGCCGGCAGCCACGTCGCCCTTGCGGATCGGGATGTGCTTGACAAGGTTGTCGGGTGCGTAGTCGTGCAGCACCGGCGCGCCCGGCCGCATCGCCTCGGCGGGATCGAAGACACCGGGCAGCGGCGCGTAGCCGACCGCGATCAGCGCCGCGGCGTGGCGGGCGGTCTCGACGCTGTCGGCGGCCACCGCCGCCACCGCCTCGCCGACATAGCGCACCCGGTCGCGCGCCATCACCGGCTGGTCGTGCACGAACACGCCGAAGCCGTCCTTGCCGGGCACGTCGGCGGCGGTGACGACGCATTCGACCCCCGGCAGCGCCGCCGCGGCGGCGGTGTCGATCCCCAGGATGCGGGCATGGGCATGGGGGCTGCGCAGCACCGCCATATGCAGCATTCCCGGCATCACCGTGTCGCCAGCATACCTGAGCGCGCCCGACACCTTGGCCGGGGCGTCGATGCGCCGGACGCTGGCGCCGATGAAGCTGCCGGCGGTCTCCTCGGCCTCCAGCGCCGCCGCCGGCAGTCGCCCGGCGATGACGTCGCGGGCGATCTCGACCGCCTCGAATATCTTGGTGTAGCCGGTGCAGCGGCAGATGTTGCCGCCCAGCCGCTCCTTGATCTCCTCGATGCCGGCCTCCGGGTTGGCGCGCAGCGCCGCGGTGGCCGCCATCACCATTCCGGGGATGCAGTAGCCGCACTGGCTGGCCCCGGTCCTGTGGAAGGCGCGCTGCACCGGCGTCAGTTCGCCCCGCGGGGCAAGTCCCTCGACCGTCTGGATGCTCGCGCCCTCGGCCTTCAGCGTCGGCATCAGGCAGGACTTCACCAGCCTGCCGTCGACGAACACCGAGCAGGTGCCACATTCGCCGGCGCCGCAGCCCTCCTTGCTGCCGGTGAGCATCAGCTCCTCGCGGAGGAAGTCCAGCAGGCGGTAGTTCGCGCCCACCGGCCGCGTCACCCTGCGGCCGTTCACGGTCAGCGTGATCCTGTCGTCAAGCATCGGCCTTCTCCCCGGTCGTGCCGACGGCAAGCGGATGGCCTGCATCGGCAAGCGCGTCCGCGATCGCGGCGGCGACGAACCCCTCGACCACCGCCCGCCGGTACTCCACCTTCGAGCGCGAGGCGACCCGCGCCGCCGTTCCGGAAGCCGCCGCCGCGATCGTCGCGGCGGTGACCGGCTTGCCGGCCAGCCGCGCCTCGGCCTCGCCAAGCCGCTCCGGCACCGGCCCGACCCCGCCGATGGCCAGGCGCACGTCGTCGAATCGCCGCCCGTCGGCCGACACCCGCACCGCCGCGGCGACGCAGATCCGGCTGATCACCAGCGAGCGGCGCTGGCCCACCTTCTCGAAGGCGCCGCCGTAGCCGGGCAGTGCGTCGGCGATCACCGCCGTCACCAGCTCGCCCGGCCGCAGCGCCGTCCGCCCCGGGCCGGTGACGAAATCCGCCAGCCGGACGGTGCGGTGCACCACCGCCCCGTCGACGCGCCGGGCCATCTCCACCTCGGCCCCGTGCAGAAGCATCGGCGGCGTGCCGTCCGCGGCCGGCGAGGCGTTGACGAGGTTGCCCGCAAGCGTCGCCTGCTCGCGGATCTGGTCGTCGGCGAACCAGATGGCGCAGAAGGGCATCGCCGGGAACAGCCGCCGCAGCCCCGCGTCGGTCAGGAAGTCCTGGAACACCGTCGCCGCGCCCAGCCGGACACGGCCGCCGGCGCGCGTCCAGCCCCGGAACTCGGCGACGCCGCTGACGTCGACCAGCACCGGCACATGGACGTCGCCGGCGCGGCCCTCGCGCGCCCAGGGCAGGATGTCGGTGCCCCCGGCGATGACCCGCGCGCCGGGCGGCAGCGCCGCCACGGCGTCAAGCGCCTCGGTCAGCGTCCGCGGCCGGCGATACGCATCGTAGCTCAGCATCGGCCCCCGCCCCTACTGCGCCGCGATCGCCCGGGCGGCGGCGTGTCGGTTCTTGACCACCACCTTGATGGCATCCTCGACCCGGTCGCGGGCGTAGCGGATCGCCTCGGGCAGCTCGGTCATGTCGAAGGTGTGGGTGTGGATCACCGTCGCGTCGAAGCGCTTCTCGCGCATGAAGGCCTCGGCGCGGTGGGTGGCGCTCTTGCCCTCGCCGCGGATGCCGTAGAGGTAGATGTTGTTGCGCACCAGATAGGCCACGTCGACCGGCACCGCCTCGTGCGGGAAGGCCGCGAGGCAGATCTTGCCGCCGCGGTTCAGCATCCGCGCCGCCTCGTTGACGGCGTTGGTGGCGCCGGAGCACTCCAGCACGTAGTCGACGCCGCGGCCGCCGGTCAGGCGGCGCACCGCCTCGACCGCATCTTCGTTGCGGACGTTGATGACATGGTCGGCACCGAGCTTCAGCCCCATCTCGAGGCGGTTGTCGCGGGTGCCGGTCAGGATCACCGGCGAGGCGCCCAGGGCCTTGGCCACCGCCGCGCCCAGCAGGCCGATCGGCCCCGGACCCATCACCACCACGCTCTCGCCGGCCACCAGCCCGCCAAGCTCGGTCAGCCCGTACATCGAGGTGCCGGCGGTCACGACCAGCGTCGCCTCCTCGTCCGACATCGAATCCGCGACGTGGATCAGCGTGTTGACGCTGTTGACCTGGTACTCGCAGAAGCCGCCGTCGGTGGTGAAGCCGTTGGCGCGGTGACCCTTGTCGACGTCGCCCCAGTTCTTGCCGTAGTTGTGGCAGGAGGTGTACATGCCCATCCGGCAGCGCTTGCACTGGCCGCAGCCGGCATGGATCTCGACCGTCACGCGCTCGCCGATGCGGTATTCGTCGACGCCCGGGCCCAGCGCCACGACCGTTCCCATGTACTCATGGCCGGGCGTGAAGCCCTTGTTGTGGGGAGGGCCGCCCCGGATCAGCGCCGGCGGGCCGTTGTAGATGATCTCGAGGTCGGTGGCGCAGATCGCCACGGCGTCGATGCGCACCAGCACCTCGGCCTTCCTCGGCACCGGCACCGGCTTGTCGACGAGGCTGAGCTGCCCCGGGTCGCCCAGCACCCAGGCCTTCATGGTCTCGGGCACGGGATAGTCGGGATGGGTCTTCACACCGTCCGGCATCGCCATGGCATCGTCCTCCGCTGTTCGGTCCGGGGCCCGGCGGGCCCTATCTGTAGTATCCAAGCCGCAGCCGGTCGCTGATGCGACGCGCACAGGCGGTCACTGCCTGGGCGACATGGCTGCGGTATTCGGCGCTCGCCCGGCTCTTCGGGATCGAGACACTGATCGAGCCCACTACCGCACCCGAGCCGTCGCGCAGGGCGGCACCGTAGCAGATGACGCCGGGCTCGAGTTCCTCCTCGTCGACCGCATGGCCGCGCCGGCGCACCAGCCGAAGCTCCTCGATCAGACCCGAGACGGTGGTTATGGTACGCTCGGTGAAGGCGGCCAGCCCCTGCTCGGAGACGATCCGCACCATCTCGGATTCGGGCAGCCAGGCGAGGATAGCCTTGCCGGTCGCGGTGGCGTGGGCGGCGCGCATCTTGCGCACCTCGTCGGGCTCCACATGGGTCGGCATCAGTGAGCCGAAGCGCAGCAGCGTCACCAGCGCGCCGCCGCGCATCGCCGCCATCTGCACGCTCTCGCGCAGATCCTCGTTCAGCGCCTGCAGGTCGGGCTGCACGAAGCCGACGAGGTCGAACTGGTGGCTCGCCGCCGCGGCGAGGTCGGCCAGCTTGAGGCTCAGCATGTAGCCCCGCGACCGGCCGGCGTGCAGCACATAGCCGCGAGCCACCAGGGTCGCCACGAGGTGGTGACAGGTCGACACGTTCAGCCCCGCCGCCGCGGCGAGGTCGGACAGCCCCACGGGCTTGTCGTGCCCGGCCAGCACCTCGATCAGCGTCAGCGCGCGATCGACCGACTGGATCGTGCGCCCGTCGCGCTCGGTCACAAGCATCGGCCCGCCGCCCTCCGCGATCCCCTCACCGGCGACGGCGGCGGCCCCTGCACCGGCGGCAACCGCGCGCTCCCCGCCTGCCGCCCTGCGCCTCACCATCCGCCCTCCGTCCGGTTGCGGGGGAAGTTACGGAACGGGAAAAGCGAGTCAACAAAACTTCACGATGAAAAAGTGGTATTTCATGATGTGAAAGCAAGCGCGTTGACCGCACGATGCTCTCGGCTATCTTGCCGGCCATGCCCCGCCTGCCGGGGCAAGCGTCCAGCGACGGGGGCCCGCCGTGCCGATCGACTATCTCGTCTACGTCAGCCAGGCCGCCGGCCGGCCGGGCGAGGCCGACATCGCCGCCATCCTGAAGGCGAGCCGCGCCTACAACGCCGCCCACGGCATCACCGGGATGCTGATCTACGCCCCCGCGCGCACCGGCTCGGGCGGAAGCTTCCTGCAGCTGCTCGAGGGCGAGGCCGGCGAGATCGAGCGGCTGCGCGCGCGCATCTTCGCCGACGGCCGCCACCACACCAAGGTCGTGCTCGCGCGCGGCACCCGGCCCGAGCGCGCCTTTGACGACTGGTCGATGGCCTTCCGCGCCGCGACGCCCGGCCGGCTGGCCGCCTTCCCCGCCTTCGCCGACCTCGGCGAGGCCTTCTTCCACGACAAGCTTCAAGGTCATTCGGCCGACGGCGTGCTGGACTTCCTGCGCGACTTCTGGGAGGCAGAGGACTGAAATCCTCGGGCCGGCGGCGGAACCCCCTTGACCGCGGCAGTAGTGCGAATAATTCTCACTCGCACATCAGGACGGATCCCATGCCCCTGCCGCGACTCGCCCCCGCCCTCGCCCTCACCCTTGCCGCCGCCCTCGCCGCGCCGCCGCCCGCCGCCGCCTCCCCGGTGCCGGTCGTCGCCACCTTCGGCGTCATCGCCGACAGCGCCACCCGTCTGGCCGGCGACTGCGCCGAGGTCAGCGCGCTCGTCCCCGCCGGCGGCGACCCGCATCTCTACGAGGCCACCCCCGGCGACGTCCGCCGCCTGCAGCAGGCCGGCCTCGTGCTCTACCTGGGCCTCGGGCTCGAGGGCCGGCTCGCGGCGGTGCTCGAACGCCTCGGCGCCCGCCAGCCGGTGGTCGGCCTCGGCGCCGCGATCCCGCCCGGGCGGCTGGCGACCGATGCCCAGGGCGCCACCGACCCCCATGTCTGGATGGACCCCGCGATCTGGGCCGAGGTCCTGCCGGCGCTGGCCGCGGCGCTGGCCGCCGCCGCGCCCGACTGCGCC
This sequence comes from Paracoccaceae bacterium, assembly GCA_023383015.1. GTDB lineage: Bacteria > Pseudomonadota > Alphaproteobacteria > Rhodobacterales > Rhodobacteraceae > JAHDXW01. Next base: position 13,520 of record JAHDXW010000025.1, on the reverse strand, counting down.
GACCGGATCGCCGCCGCCGCCGCCGCCCATGCGGCCGAACTGCGGGCGCTGGCCGCCTGGTCGGCGGCTAGCCTCGCCACCATCCCTCCCGAAGCGCGCGTCCTCGTCACCGCCCATGACGCCTTCGGTTACTTCGGCCGCGCCTACGGGCTCGAGGTCGAGGCGATCCAGGGACTGTCGACCGAAGCCGAGCCGAGCGTGGCCGACATCCGCGCCGTGGCCGAACTCGTCGCCGCGCGGCGGGTGCCGGCGGTGTTCGTCGAGACGACGATCAACCCCCGCACGATCGAGACGATGGTTGCCGCCGCCCGCGACCGCGGCCATGCCGTCGCCCTCGGCCCGGCGCTCTATGCCGACGCGATGGGGCCCGAGGGCACGCCCGAGGGCACGCTGATCGGGATGACGCGCGCGAACATCGCCGCCATCGCCGGCGCGCTGGGCGGAGCCGCGCTGCCGCTGCCGGCCGAACTCGGCGACTGGGCGCAGGCCTGGGGCCTCGCGCAGGAGGGACGATGAGCGCCACCCCCGCGGCCCTGCACGAGCCGGGCCTTGCCCTGCATGTCGAGGACCTGACCGTCGCCTACCGCGACCTGCCGGCGCTGTGGGACATCGACCTCGACCTGCCGCCGGGGGTGATGGCCGCCATCGTCGGGCCGAACGGGGCAGGCAAGAGCACGCTGGTCAAGGCCGTCCTCGGTCTCGTCAGGCCGGTGGCCGGACATGTGCGGCTGTTCGGGCGGCCCTATGCCGATGTCCGCCGCCGCATCGCCTATGTCCCGCAGCGGGCGAGCGTCGACTGGGATTTCCCGACCACCGCGCTCGACGTCGTCACGATGGGCACCTACGCCCGGCTCGGCTGGTTCCGCCGCCCCGGCCGTGCCGAGCGCTCCGCCGCCCGTGCCGCCCTCGCCGAGGTGGGCATGCAGGACTATGCCGACCGCCAGATCGGCCGGCTGTCGGGCGGCCAGCAGCAGCGCGTCTTCCTTGCCCGCGCGCTGGTGCAGGGGGCCGACCTCTTCCTGCTCGACGAACCGATGGCCGGGGTGGACGCCCCGACCGAGCGCATCATCGTCGAGCTGCTGCACGGGCTGCGCGCGGCCGGGCGCACCGTCATCGTCGTCCACCACGACCTGCAGACGGTGACGCGCTACTTCGACTGGCTGGTGCTGCTGAACCGGCGGGTGGTGGCGCAGGGCCCGGTCGCCGCCACCTACACCGCTGCCAACCTGCGCGCGACCTACGGCGGGCAGGTGGCGCTGATCGATCCCGGCGAGGCCGCATGAGCGGCCTTGCCGCCCTCCTGGCCGACCACACCGTGCGCACAGTCGCCGGCGGCGCGGCGATCCTCGGCGCCGCGGCCGGGGTGGTGGGCTCCTTCGCGCTGCTGCGCCGGCAGAGCCTTTTCGGCGACGTGCTCGCCCATGCCGCGCTGCCCGGCCTCTGCCTGGGCTTCATCGCCGCGGGCGCGCGCGAGCTGCCGGCGCTGATGGCCGGGGCGGCGGTCACCGGGGCGGCGGCGGCGCTCGCCGTGCTGGCCCTGGTGCGCTTCACCCGCCTCAAGGCGGATGCCGCGCAGGGCATCGTTCTCTCGACCTTCTTCGCCGCCGGGATCGTGCTGCTCACGTTCCTGCAGACCCGCGGCGCGGCGGGCCAGGCAGGGCTTGCCGCCTTCCTGTTCGGGCAGGCGGCGGGGATGTTGCGCTCCGACCTCTGGCTGACCGGCGGCCTCGCGCTCGCCGCGGTCGGCCTCATCCTCGCCTTCTGGAAGGAGGCCAAGCTCGTCGCCTTCGACCCCACCTATGCCGCTGCCGCCGGCCTGCCGGTGGCAGCCATCGAGATCGGGCTGACGCTGCTCGTCGCGGTCGCGGTGCTGGTCGGGCTGCAACTGGTGGGTGTGGTGCTGATCACCGCGCTCATCGTCGCGCCCGCCGCCGCCGCACGGCAGTGGACCGACCGGCTGGGCCCGATGGTGGCGCTCGCCGCGCTCATCGGCGCCGCCGCGGGGCTGACGGGCGGGGTCGTCTCGGCCACCGCCCGCGGGCTGGCCACCGGCCCGGTGATCGTGCTCGCGGCCAGCGCGGCGGTCGCCCTGTCGCTGCTCGCGGCCCCCCGCCGCGGCCTGCTCTGGCAGGGGGTGGCGGCCCGGCAGGCGCGCCGCCGCCTGGCCGGCGAGCGCGTGCTGGCCACGCTCGACGCCCTCGCCCGCGCCCATGGCGACCCCGCCTGGCCGGCCGAGCAGGGGATGCTCGACGCCGCCCACGGCGCCCCGGCGGCCGGGGCGCTCGGGCGCCTGCGCGCGCAGGGCCTCGTCAGGCCGGTGGCCCACCCGCCCGAGGCGACCCCGCACTGGCAGCTCACGGCGGAGGGCAGCGCCGCCGCCGGGCGGCTGCGCGACGCCCGGGACGACAGGCGGTGAGCGCGTTCTTCGCCTCGATCCCGGCGATGATCGTGCTGACCGGCGCGCTGGTCGGGCTGGCCGCGGTTCTGCCCGGCACCTTCCTGGTGCTGCGCGGCAGCGCCATGCTCGCCGATGCGGTCAGCCACGCCATCGTGCTCGGCATCATCGTCGCCTGGCTTGCCACCGGGGCCACCGCCGGCCCGGTGCAGGTCGCCGGGGCGGCGGCGGCGGGGCTCGTCTGCGTCTGGCTGGCCGAGTCCCTGGCGGCCAGCGGGCTGGTCAAGGCCGATGCGGCGATCGGGCTTGCCTTCCCGGCGATGTTCGCCGCCGGGGTGCTGCTGATCAACCTCAACGCCCGCAACCTGCACCTCGACGCCGACGCGGTGCTGCTGGGCCAGATCGGGCTGGTCTGGATCGAGACGGTCGAGGTCGCGGGCGTTGCCGTGCCGCGGGCGGTGATGACGCTTGCCGCGGTGCTGGCGCTGAACGCCACCTTCGTCGCCGTCTTCTGGAAGGAGCTGAAGCTCGCCGCCTTCGACCCCGGCCTCGCCGCCGCGCTCGGCTTCCGGCCGCGGCTGATCGGGCATGCGCTGCTGGCACTGACCGCGGTCACCGCGGTCGCCGCCTTCGAGGCGGTGGGGGCGGTGCTGTTCGTGGCCTTCGCGGTGGTGCCGCCGGCGACGGCGCTGCTGCTCAGCGACCGGCTGGGCACGGTGGTGGCGCTGGCCGCCGCCGCCGCCGCCGCCGCCGCCGGCGCGGGCTATGCCGCGGCTGCCGCCTGGGATGTGTCGATCGCCGGGTCGATGGCCTGCGCGACCGGCATCCTGCTGGCCGCGGCGGCGCTGTTCGCACCCGGCCGCGGGGCCCTCGCCGGCCGGCGGTCGGCACGGGCCGCCCGCGCCGACACCGACGCACGGGCGCTTGCCGCCCATCTGCTCACCCACGCCGGCGACGCCGGCGCCGAGGAGGAGGCCGAGGCGCGGGCGCTTTCCGACCACCTGATGTGGGACGCCGCACGCGCCCGGCGGGTCATCCTCGCCGGCCTGGACCGCGGGCTGATCCGGCGCGAGGGCGCCCTCTTGCGGCTGACCGACAAGGGCCGGGCGGTGGCCGCCGAGACGCGCGCCCCGCACGCCGGCCCGCCGTGACCGCCGCTGCCGGCCCGCTGCTGGTGCCTGACGGCTCGGGGCTGTCCTGCCCTGCCGCCGGCATCCACGTCGACCCCTGGCGGCCGGTGGCGCGCGCCGTGGTCACCCACGCCCACGCCGACCACGCCCGCCCCGGCCACGGCGCCTACCTCTGCACCCCCGGAACCGCGGCGGTGCTGCGCCAGCGCCTCGGCGACGTCCGCATCGAGACCCTTGCCTTCGGCGCCCCGCTCGCACTCGGGCCGGTGACGCTGACGCTGCACCCCGCCGGCCATGTGCCGGGCTCGGCGCAGGTGCGGCTGGAGCGCGCCGGCGAGGTCTGGGTCGTCTCGGGCGACTACAAGACCGGGTCCGACGGGCTGTCCGAACCGTTCGAGGCGCTGGCCTGCGACGTCTTCATCTCCGAATGCACCTTCGGCCTGCCGATCTTCCGCTGGCCCGACCCCGCGGCCGAGCTGGAGCGCATCCGCGCCTGGTGGGAGGAGTGCCGCACATGCGGGCTGACGCCGGTGCTCTGCGCCTACGGGCTCGGCAAGGCGCAGCGGCTGATCGCGGCGCTGGCCGGCACGGGGCCGGGGCCGGTCCTCACCCATCCCGCGGTCGAGGCGCCGACCGCGGCGCTGCGGGCGGCGGGCTACCGGCTGCCCGCGACCCTGCCGCTGCGGCCTGACGCGGGCGCCGCCGGGTCTTCCGGCGGGCTTGTCATCGCCCCGCCCGGTGCACTTGCCGGCTCCTGGGCCGATCGGCTCGGCCCCCTCTCCACCGGCTTCGCCTCGGGCTGGATGGCGCTGCGCGGCCTGCGCCGCCGCCGCGGCGCCGACCGCGGCTTCGTGCTGTCCGACCATGCCGACTGGGACGGGCTCAACCGGGCCGTCGCCGCCACCGGCGCGGGACGCGTGCTGCTCACCCACGGCTATGCCCCCGCCTTCGCCCCCGCTGGCTGGCCGAGCGCGGCCGGCCGGCCGGCGTGCTGGCCACCGCCTCTGCCGGCGAGAATCCCGATGCCGGCGGCACCATCCCCGATGCCGGGGGCGCCGCCGGCCGGCCCCGGGCCGGGCCGTGAGGCGCCTTGCCGCCCTCGTCGCGGCGCTGGACGAGGCCACCGACACCCAGGGCAGGCTCGCCGCCCTCGTCGCCCATTTCCGCACCGCGCCCGAGGCCGACCGGGTCTGGGCGGTGGCGCTGCTCGCCGGGCGGCGGCCGCGCCGGACGGCGACGCACGCGCAGCTGCGCGACTGGGCGGCCGCGGCGGCGGCAATCCCGCCCTGGCTCTTCGACGAGGCCCATGCCGTCACCGGCGACCTCGCCGAGACGGCCGCCCTCGTCCTGCCCCCGCCCGGCACCGTCCGCGACCCCGGCCTCGCGGTCTGGATGGAGCGCCTGGTCGCCCTTGCCGCCCTCGGCGAGGCAGCGCGCAGGGCCGCCGTCCTCGAGGCCTGGGCCGGGCTCGACACGCCCGGGCGCATCGTCCTCAACAGGCTCGTCACCGGCGGCTTCCGGCCGGAAGTCACCCGCCGTCAGCTGGCGCAGGCCCTCTCCCTCGCCACCGGGCAGGACGAGGCCGCGGTCGCCGCCGCGCTGGCGGGCGAGTGGGATCCCGCCCGCACGCCCTTCGCCGCGCTCGTCGCCCGCCCCGCCGGCGCCGGGCTCGCCCCCCTTCCCTTCTGCCCCGACCGTCGGCTCGACGGCCCGCCCGAGGCGCTGGGCGACCCCGCCCTGTGGCTGGCGGAACGGGCATGGGACGGGCTGCGCGCCCAGATCATCGCCCGCGACGGCGCCCTTGCCATCTGGGCGCAGGCCGAGGGGCTGGTGACCGACCGCTTTCCAGAGATCGCTCCCCTCGCCCGCGCCCTGCCGCAGGGCTGCACCCTCGAGGGCGAGGTACTGGCCTGGGCAGGTGCGGCCCCCCTGCCGGCCGCCGCGCTGCGGGCGCGCCTCGGCCGCGGCCGCCTGACGCGCCGGCAGCTCGATGCCGCACCGGCCGTGTTTATCGCCTCCGACCTGCTCGAGGCCGCGGGCCGCGACCTGCGCGCCGCCCCGTTTGCCGACCGCCGCACCCGGCTTGCCGCGCTGGTCGCCGGGCTGCCCGCCGGCGGGCCGCTGCGGCTGTCGCTGGAACTGCCCTTCGCCGACTGGGCGGCGCTGTACGCGCTGCGTGCCGGGGCACGGGCAGCGGGCGCCGTGGGGCTGATGCTCAGCCGCCGCGCCGCCCCCCGGGGCGGCGACCACGACCCCAGCGACCGGTGGCGGTGGCCGTGCGCGCCGATGACCGTCGATGCGGTGATGGTGTACGCCCATCCCGGTCCCGGCCGCGCCGCCGCGCCATTCACCGGCTTCACCTTCGCGCTGCGTGACGGCGAGGCGCTCGTCCCCGTCGCCCGCGCCGCATCGGGCCTCACCGTGGCGGAACTCGCTGACATCGCCGCCTTCGTGCGCGGCAACACGCTGGAACGCTTCGGGCCGGTGCGGAGGCTGCGCCCGGAACTGGTGTTCGAGATCGCCTTCGAGGGCATCGACGCCAGCCCCCGCCACAAGGCCGGCCTGGCGCTGCGCCATCCGCGCATCCTGCGCTGGCGGCGCGACCTGCCCGCCGCCGCGGCCGGCACGCTTGGCGCGCTCAGAGAGATGCTGCCGCCAGCCGCCCCGGGCTGACCCGGCCGGCCCGTGGGCCGATGCTGAAGAAATGGTGAACTCGGCCGGAAATTGGCAATTTTTCAATTGGATGGGATCTGTCCCATGCGTGGGACGGGGGCTGTCCCGCGCCCTCGCCGGGCCCCGCCCCGCCGCTGCCCCGCCGAGCGTCTTGCCGCCGGCCGCCCCGGCGCCCTATCTGGTCGGGCAAGCCGCAAGGAGACGCCCATGCCCCCGCACCTGCCGCATCCCGCCCGTGACGCCGCCGACCCCGGCACCGGGCTGGGCGACCTGCCCGAATGGGATCTGACCGACCTCTATCCCGCGCCCGATGCCCCCGGGCTGGCCAGCGACCTTGACGCCGTCGAGGCCGAGGCCGCGGCCTTCGCGGCCGATTACCAGGACCGGCTGGCCGGGCTCGACGCCGCCGGACTGCTCGAGGCGGTGGAGCGCTACGAGCGCATCGAGACGCTGGCCGGCCGGCTCGGATCCTATGCCGGGCTGCGCTACTATCAGGCGACGACCGACAGCGCCCGGGCAAAGTTCAACTCCGACATCCAGGACCGGCTGACCGACGCCACCGCGCCGCTCGTCTTCTTCGCGCTCGAGATCAACCGGATCGACGATGCCGCCCTCGAGGCGCGGCTGGCCGCCGATGCCGGTCTTGCCCGCTACCGCCCGGTCTTCGCGCGCATCCGCGCCATGCGCCCCCACCAGCTGTCCGACGAGCTCGAACGCTTCCTGCACGACACCTCGGCCGTCGGCGCCGCCGCCTGGAACAAGCTCTTCGACGAGACTCTGGCGGGCATGGAGTTCGCCGTCGGCAGCGACCGGCTGTCGCTGGAGCGCACGCTGAACCTGCTGACCGACCACGACCGCGCCCGCCGCGAGGCCGCAGCCCGCGCGCTCGCGGCCGGCTTCGCAGGCGAGATCAAGCTCTTCGCCCGCGTCCACAACACGCTGGCCAAGGAGAAGGAGATCCACGACCGCTGGCGCAAGATGCCCTCGCCCCAGCACGGCCGCCACCTGTCCAACCAGGTCGAGCCCGAGGTCGTCCAGGCGCTGCGCGACGCGGTGGTGGCGGCCTACCCGCGGCTCTCGCACCGCTACTATGCGCTCAAGGCCCGCTGGATGGGGCTCGAGGCGCTCGAGATCTGGGACCGCAACGCCCCCCTGCCCTTCGAGGCGCCGCGGCTCTACGGCTGGGAGGAGGCGCGCGCGATCGTCAGCGCCGCCTACGCCGCCTTCGACCCCGCGCTTGCCGAACTGGCCGAGCCCTTCTTCAGCCGCGGCTGGATCGACGCCGCCGCCCGCCCCGGCAAGGCCCCCGGCGCCTTCGCCCACCCCACCGTGACCGCGGTGCATCCCTACATCCTGCTCAACTACCTCGGCAAGCCGCGCGACGTCATGACCCTTGCCCACGAGCTCGGCCACGGCGTGCACCAGCGCCTCGCCGCCGCCCAGGGCGAGCTTCTGTCGCAGACGCCGCTGACCCTGGCCGAGACCGCAAGCGTCTTCGGCGAGATGCTGACCTTCAGGGCGCTGCTCTCCCGCGCCGCCACCGCCACCGAGCGCAAGGTGCTCCTGGCCGGCAAGGTCGAGGACATGATCAACACCGTCGTGCGGCAGATCGCCTTCTACGACTTCGAGGGCAGGCTGCACGCCGCCCGCCGCCAGGGCGAGCTCACCCCCGACGACATCGGGAGCCTGTGGATGGAGGTGCAGACCGCCTCGCTCGGGCCCGCCTTCCGCTTCATGGACGGCTACCAGACCTTCTGGGCCTACATCCCCCATTTCGTCCACTCGCCCTTCTACGTCTATGCCTACGCCTTCGGCGACGGGCTGGTGAACGCGCTCTACGCCGTCCACGAGGAGGGCGACCCGGGCTTCCGCGCCAAGTACTTCGACATGCTCAGGGCGGGCGGCTCGATGCACCACCGCGACCTGCTCGCCCCCTTCGGACTGGACGCCGCCGATCCGGCGTTCTGGGACCGCGGGCTGGCGCTGATCGGGCGCTTCATCGACGAGCTCGAGGCGATGGAGGACTGAGCGCCCCGTCCCGGCCGTTGACAGGCCGGGCCGACTCCCCCGACCCTGCGCGCGGCGGGCCTGCCCCGCCGCTGCGGCATGCTGAAAGACAACAGGGAGTGCCTGCCATGTGCCACGTCTGCGTGACCGAAAGCGTGAAGGAGAGGATGCTCAGCCGGCGCGGCTTCTTCCGCGCCTCGGCCGGGGCCGCGGCGGTCGCCGCCGCCGGGACCGTCCTGCCGCGGCGGGCCGTCGCCTCGACGGGCGGGGTAGCCGACATGACCCACGCCCTCGGCGCCGACTTCCCCACCTTCTTCGGCGTCCAGCAGTATTTCGAGGAGCAGATCTACAACTACGCCGAGCACAAGTTCAACCTCAAGGAGTTCCGCGTCAACGAGCACACCGGCACCCATGTCGATGCGCCGCTTCACTTCTCGGCCGACGGCCAGTCGGTCGACGCGATCCCGCCCGAAAGCCTCGTCTGCCCGCTGGCGGTGATCGACATCCGTGCCCGCGCCGCCGAGAACGCCGACGCCCAGGTCACCCCCGACGACATCCGCGCCTGGATCGCCGCCCATGGCGAGATCCCGGCCGGGGCCTGCGTGGCGATGAACTCGGGCTGGGCGGCGCATGTGGCGACGGCGAGGTTCCGCAACGCCGACGCCGGCGGGGCGATGCACTTCCCCGGCTTCCACGTCGAGGCGGCGCAGATGCTGATCGAGGAGACCGGCGCCGTCGGCATGGCGGTGGACTCGCTGTCGCTCGACTTCGGCCCCTCGCCCGACTTCGCCACCCATTACGCCTGGCTGCCGACCAACCGCTGGGGGCTCGAGTGCATCGCCAACCTCGACGCCGTCCCGGCGACCGGGGCGACGATCATCGTCGGCGCACCCAAGCATGCCGGCGGCACCGGCGGGCCGGCGCGGGTGATCACGCTGTTCTGAGGCGCCGGCGCGCCCCCCGTGGCGGCTTCAGAAGGCCGCCACGCCGGCGAAATGGGCGGGCAGCTCGCGCAGCGGCAGCTTGACGAGATCCTTGGGCAGGTCGGCCGTGACCGCGCCTGCCAGCGCCGGCGGCAGCGCCGCGCGCAGCTCGCCCAGGAACCGCGGCGGGGCGGCGACGATCAGCCGGTCATAGCCCCCGCCCTCCCAGGCGCCGGCCAGCCAGGCCACCACATGCTCGGCAAAGCGCTCGCGCCGCTGTTCGCGCTCGGTTGCATGCGGGTCGAGGCCGTGCAACGCCATCTCGCCCGGGCCGGCGCTGCCGCGCCCGGGGCGGTCGGCGTGGCCGACGTCGACGTCGGGAAAATCCCCGGCCGCAAGCGCCCCGGTCTCCGACAGGCCGCGGCCGACCCCCTCGTTGACCAGAAGGCGCGCCGCGCCCTCGCTTGCCAGCATCACCAGTGTCCGCACCGGACGCATCGCCGACCCTCCGCCCCAGCCCTGCAACGCCTTCTCTTGATACCTATGGCGTCCTTGACGCGCATCAAGCGGTGACACAGCATCGCGGCCGGCGCGCCTCAACCTCGCCGCACTCGGCTGCGAGCACGGAGGCAGCGAACGCGCGCCCTCCGGAGGCAGAACGCCATGCAGGTCGTCTATCATCTCGGACTCCACTGCACCGACGAGGACCGCCTGCTCCGGGCCCTGCTGAAGAACAAGGGCCGGCTGGCGGAGGAGGGGATCGCCATCCCGGGGCCCGGCCGCTACCGGCCGGTGCTGCGCGAGGCGCTCAAGGCCCTGCGCGGCGCCCCCGCCTCGGCCGAGATGCAGGAGACGATGCTCGATTCGATCATGGACGCCGAGGGCATGGGGCGGATCGTCTTTTCCTACGACAGCTTCCTCTGCGTCCCCGAGAAGGCGGTGGGCGAGGGCCGCCTCTACCCGATGGCGGGAGAGAAGACGCGCTGGTTCCCCGCCCTCTTTCCCGCGGCCGACACTGCCTTTGCCTTCGCCGTCCGCAATCCCGCGACCTTCCTGCCGGCGGTCTTCGCCCGCACCGAGGGGCTGAGCTTCGATGCCTTCCTCGGCGCCGCCGCCCCCGAGGATCTCTCCTGGGCGGCGATGGTGGCCCGGGTGCGTGCCGGCAACCCGGAGGTGCCGCTGACGGTCTGGTGCGACGAGGACACGCCGCTGATCTGGCCCGAGGTGGTGGCCGCGGTCTCCGGCACCGCCCGGCCCGAGACGCTGGGGGGGCTCGACGACTTCCTCGCGACGCTGATGTCGCCCGACGGGCTGGAGCGGCTGCGCGCGGTGCGCGCCGAACTGCCCCCGCTCGCCCCCGCCGCCCGGCGGCGGCTGACCGCGGCCTTCCTGGAGCGCTTCGCCCGGCCCGAGGCGCTGGAGGTCGAGTTCGATCTGCCCGGCTGGACGGCCGACCTCGTCGAGGAGCTGACCGAGCGCTACGAGGAGGACGTGGAGCGCATCGCCGGCATGGACGGCGTGCGCTTCATCGCCCCCTGACCGCGGTCGGATGCGGGCCGGTCAGCCCATTCCCAGCGCCTGCTTGTAGACCTCGAGCACCGCCTCCTCCTCGGCGATCTCGTCGGGCTTGCGGCGCCGCAGGGCGATCACCTTGCGCAGCACCCGCGTGTCGTAGCCGCGCCCCTTGGCCTCGGCCATGACCTCCTTCATCTGCTCGGCGATCTCGCGCTTCTCAGCCTCGAGCGTCTCGTAGCGCTCGATGATCTGGCGCAGTTCGTCGGCGGTGATGGCATGGGCGTCGCTGGGGCTCATCGCGGGGGATCCTCATGGGGCCGCGGCGCGGGCGGCCCTGGCTGCAGCGGATGGGTCTGCGGCCGCCCGGACGCGCCGCCGCCCGCCGGCGCGGGCGGGGCTCCGGCCGCCGCCCGCGCCCTCTAGCGGCTGGGCGGGCGGCGTGCAAGCGGCCGCCCGAAGACGGGCCCGCACCCCCGCCGCGGGGGCCTTGCCACAACCGCCAAGCCGCGCTAGCCCCGCCGGCATCGGCAAGGGAGGAGGCGGATGGGCCATCTCGTCTGGGCGGGCGCGGCGGTCACGCTGGCCGGGGTCGGCGTTCTGGTCTGGTGCATCCTCGCCGTCGCCCGCGCCCGCCGCGCGGGGCTCGACGAGGCGGGGCTGCGTGCCCGGCTGCAGCGCCTCGTGGCCGTCAACCTCGCCGCGCTGCTCCTCTCGGCGGTCGGGCTGATGCTGGTGGTCGCGGGCGTCCTGCTCGGCTAGCCGGACCCGCGCCCCGGGGCTCAGCCGGTGTTCAGCGCGGCGAAGTCGCGGCCGTTCTTGACCAGATCGAGCAGCAGCGGCGCCGGCGTCCAGAACTCCGGCTCGGCGGCCGCCCAGCCCAGCAGCTGCTTACGGATGACCAGCAGGCCCACATGGTCGGCCGTGCGCATCGGTCCGCCGCGCCAGCGCGGATAGCCGTAGCCGTGCAGCATCACCACATCGATGTCCGAGGGCCGCAGCGCCACCCCCTCGGCAAGGATGCGCGCGCCCTCGTTGACCATCGCGGCCAGCGCCCGCGCGGCTATCTCCCCGGCGTCGACCGCGCGGGGAAGGATGCCCTTCGCGACGCGCTCGGCCTCGACCAGCGCCAGCACCTCGCGGTCCTCCGCGCCGCGGCGCCCCTCGTCATGGCGGTACCAGCCGCGGCCCGTCTTCTGGCCGAACCAGCCACGCTCGCACAGACGGTCGGCGATCGCGACGTAGCGGTGGGCGGGGTCGCGCCCGGGGGCAAGGCGGCGGCGCCGCGCCCAGCCGATCTCCAGCCCGGCGAGGTCGGCAACCTCGTAGGGGCCGAGCGGGAAGCCGAAGGCACGCATCGCCGCGTCCACGGCATAGGGCGAGGCGCCGTCCTCGACGAGGAAGTCCATTGCCGTGCGGTAGGCAGTGAGGATGCGGTTGCCGATGAAGCCGTCGCAGACGCCCGCCCGGACCGGGATCTTGCCCATCCGGCGGGCCAGCGCCATGCCGGTGGCGGCGACATCGGGCGCGGTGGCACGCCCCACCACCACCTCGACCAGCCGCATCACATGCGCGGGCGAGAAGAAATGCAGCCCCACCACCTCCGCCGGCCGGCCAGTGACGGCAGCCAGCGCGTCGACGTCGAGGTATGAGGTGTTGCTCGCCAGCACCGCGCCGGGGCGCAGCACCGCGTCAAGCTGGCGAAAGACGCCGGCCTTGACCTCGGGATCCTCGTAGACCGCCTCGACCGCAAGGTCGACGCCCGCCATCGCGCCGATGTCGGTGGTGCCGATCAGCCGCGCCCATTCGTCCGCCATTCCCTCGCGGCTCAGCCGGCCCTTCTCGACCGCGCGCTCCTTGATCTCGGCCACCCGTGCCAGCCCGCGATCGAGCGCCTCGCCCTCGCGCTCCACCAGCACCACGCCAAGCCCGGCCGTCAGCGCCGCGGCGGCGATGCCCGCCCCCATGAGCCCGCCGCCGACCACGCCCACGACCTCGACCGGGCGCGGCGCGACGCCGTCCAGTCCCGGCACATGCGCCGCCCGCCGCTCGGCCAGGAAGGCGTGGCGCAGGCCCTGCGCCGCCTCGGAGGCCAGGAGGTCCTCGAAGGCGGCGCGCTCGTAGGCAAGGCCCGACTCGAAGGGCAGCAGCAGTGCCGCCTCGACGCAGTCGACGATGCGCGCGGCGGCCGGCAGATGCGCCGGCGGCGGGTCGGCGCGGGCGGCACGCACCGCCTCGGCATAGGCCGCCGCATCGGCAAGGCCCTCGCGGCGCTCGCGCGTCGGCCGCGCGCCCAGCCCCTCGGCCAGAAGGCCGCGGGCGAAGGCGATGGCGGCGCGGCGCGCGGCGGCCGCCGCCCCCTCCCCCGGCCCGGGATCGGCAACGACCAGGTCGACAAGGCCCAGGCGCTCGGCCTCGGCCGCCGTCACCGGCTGGCCGCCCCGCATCAGCGACAGCGCCGCCGCCGCCCCGGTGATGCGCGGGGTGCGCTGGGTGCCGCCGGCGCCGGGCAGGATGCCGAGCGTGACCTCGGGAAAGCCGAGCCGCGTGCCGGCCAGCGCCACCCGGTAGTGGGCCGCCAGCGCCAGCTCCAGCCCGCCGCCCAGCGCCGTGCCGTGCAGCGCCGCCACGACCGGACGCAGGCAGGATTCGATGACGTCCAGCACCTCGGGCAGGAGCGGCGGCACCGGCGGCAGGCCGAACTCGCGGATGTCGGCGCCGGCGGGAAAGCTGCGCCCGGCAGCGGCGATCACGATTGCCCGCACCCCCGGCGCGGGGGGGGGGGGGGGGGCGGCCGCGCGCCCCCCCCCCCCCCCCCCCCCCCGCCGCCCGCGGGGCCCCGGGGGGGGGGGGGCGGGGGCGCGCGGCGCCCCCCCCCCC
>JAHDXW010000024.1 GCA_023383015.1 Paracoccaceae bacterium | reverse complement strand
ACTGCTCGGCCACCACCAGCGGCGAGTGGTTGGGCAGCATGATGCCGCCGGCGCCGACGCGAATGCTTTTCGTGCCGGCAGCGACATGGGCGATCAGCACCGCCGTCGCCGATGAGGCGATGCCGGGCATGTTGTGGTGCTCGGCGAGCCAGAAGCGGCTGTATCCCGCCGCCTCGGCGGCGCGGGCAAGCGCGAGCGTCGCCGCCAGCGCCCCAGCGGCACTGCCGCCCTCGGGGATCGGCGCGAGATCGAGCAGCGAGAACGGCAGCACGTGCTGCTTCATGTGCCGACGAGTCATCGGGTACCGAACAGGCCACGGTGGTCGTGGCGCAGGCCGGCCTTCTGCACCTTGCCCATGCTGTTGCGCGGCAGATCCGCCAGCACCACCACCGCCTTGGGCTGCTTGAACCGGGCCAGCCGGCCCTCGAGCCCGGCGATCACCGCCGCGGGGTCGAGCACGGCGCTGCCGGCCGGCACCACGCAGGCCACCACCGCCTCGCCGTAATCGGGGTGGGGTACGCCGATGACCGCGCTTTCCCGCACCCCCGGCAGGCGGTCGATCACCTCCTCCACCTCCTTCGGGTAGACGTTCAGCCCGCCGGAGATGATGAGATCCTTCTCGCGCCCGACGATCTCGAGGTAGCCGTCGGCGTCGAACCGGCCGAGATCGCCGGTGATGAAGAAGCCGTCGGCGCGGAAGCTCTCGGCGGTCTTGGCGGGCATCTGCCAGTAGCCGGCAAAGACGTTCGGACCCCGCACCTCGACCATGCCCGTGGTACCCTGGTCGAGAGGGGCGCCGGTCGCTGCGTCGGTCACCCGCACCTCGACCCCGGGCAGGGGAAGGCCCACGGTGCCGGCGCGACGGTCGCCGTCGAGTGGATTGGAGGTGATCATGTTGGTCTCGGTCATGCCGTAGCGCTCGAGGATGGCGTGGCCGGTCCGGGCGCGGAAGGCGGCATGGGTCTCGGCCAGAAGCGGCGCCGAACCCGAGACGAAGAGGCGCATGTGCGCCGTCGCCTCCCGCGTCAGCCCCGGGTGGTCGAGCAGGCGGGTGTAGAAGGTGGGCACGCCCATCATCGCGGTGGCCTGCGGCATCAGCCGCAGTGCCTCGGCCGCGTCGAAGGCCGGCATCAGGATCATCGCCCCGCCGGTCAGCAGCGCGATGTTGGTGGCCACGAACAGCCCGTGGGTGTGGAAGATCGGCAGCGCATGCAGCAGCACGTCGCCGGCGGAGAAGCCCCAGAGCCCGGCCAGGGCCTCGGCGTTGGAAAGCAGGTTGCCCTGCGTCAGCATCGCCCCCTTCGAGCGCCCGGTCGTCCCCGAAGTGTAGAGCAGCGCCGCCAGGTCATCCGCCCCGCGGGCCGCGGGCGCCGCCGCCGCCGGCCCGGCCCCGGCCCCGGCCAGCCGGGCGAGGCTGCCCTCTCCCCCGGCGCCGAGCGTCAGCAGCCGCGCGGAGCCGGCCAGCGGGGCGAGCGCGTCGGCGCGGACGGGGTCGACGACGAACACCGCCGGCCCGGCATCTGCGAGGAAATAGGCAATCTCGTCGGCCGTATAGGCCGGGTTAAGCGGCAGGAACACCGCCCCCGCCATCACCGCCGCACCGTAGAGGGCGAGCGCATCGGCCGACTTGGCCACCTGCGCCGCGACCCGGGCGCCCGGGCGCACTCCGGCGTCGGCAAGCGCGCCGGCCATCCGCGCGGCGCGCGCGTGGAAGGCCGCACCGGTGATCTGCCTGCCGTCGGGATGGATCAGGAACGGCCGGGCGCTGCCGGCCAGCGGGGCGAAGAGGGCGTCGTGCAGCGGGTTCATCGAGGCCTGCCTGCGGACAAGGTGCGGCCCGCGGCGGCCGGCCGCGGGCACCGACCGGGGATAGGGGCAGCGGGCGGCCGGGGCAAGGGCCGGCGCGGCCTCAGGCGGTGCTGCGGCGGATGACGAGGTCGTCGCGTGCGAGCAGCGCCGGTGCAAGCCCGGTCCCGAGGCCCGGGCCCGCCATCGGGTAGACATGTCCGTCCGCGACCCGCGGCAGTTCGGTCAGCACCTCGGGGTAGTAGCCGCGGTAGTAGGCGCGCACCGTTTCCTGGATCAGCGTGTTGGGCTGGCTGAGGGCCATGTGCACCGATGCGACGAAGCCGACCGGTCCGATGCAGTCATGCGGGGCGAAGGGGCGGTGCCACGTCTCGGCCAGCGCGGCGATCTTGCGACCCTCGGTCAGCCCGCCGGCCCAGCACAGATCGACCATCACGACATGGGTCGCGTCGCGCTCCAGCAGGTCCTTGTAGGGAAAGCGCGAGCCCAGCGTCTCGCTGGCGCAGACCCAGACAGGGGTGCAGCGCGCGTATTCCGCCAGCGCCTGCGGCGAGGTCATGCGGATGGGGTCCTCGAACCAGGTCGGCGAATAGGGCTCGAGCGCGCGGGCGATCTGCTTGGCAGCCGGCAGCGACCACATCGAGTGGAACTCGACCATGATCTCCATCCGGTCGCCCACCGCCCTGCGGATCTTCTCGAAGGGCTCGAGCCCCCGGCGCATCTGCGCGGCCGAGATCGAAAGCCCCTCGGTCTCGCGGGCGATCGGGTCGAAGGGCCAGATCTTCATCGCCGTGATGCCCTCGTCGAGAAGGCTTTCGGCCAGCGCCCCGGCGTCGGTGCGGGTTGCGCGCAGGTCGTCGTAGGGGCCCGCGCCTGGCATGTCGCGCACCTCGCCCGAGCGCAGGTTGGCCGACCGGCCGTAGGCGTATCCCGCGCAGGTGTTGTAGATGCGCTGCCGGTCGCGGCAGAGCCCGCCCAGCATCTGGTGCACCGGCTGGCCGCAGACCTTGCCGAAGATGTCCCAGAGCGCGATGTCGATGGCCGAGGCGGCGCGGAATTCAACACCGGTCGAGGCCTGCGCCATCGGCAGGTCGACCAAGCGGCGGTTGAGCGCCTCGATCCGCAGCGGGTCCTGGCCCAGCAGGCGGACGGCGAGGGTGTCGTGGATATGTGCTGCGACCGCGCCGGCGCCGTAGAAGGTCTCGCCGAGCCCGGTGATGCCCTCGTCGGTGTGCAGGTGCACCCACAGGACATTGACGTACTCGGGCGTCCAGAGTGTCTCGATCCCGGTGATTCGCATCGGCCCCTCGGAAAAAGCGCGGCGGCAGCGGCAGGCTAGCACGGCCGCCGTGGCGCCGGACAAGGCGGCGGTTCCGCGCGCCGGAACGCCGCATCCGCCCAACCTGTAAATTTTATGCTTGAAGTATCTGCTGGAAGGCGCATGCTGCCTCCCGTATCCGGAGCGGGAGGAGCGGGATGCGGATCGCATGTCTCGGGGGCGGGCCGGCGGGCCTCTACTTCGCCATCTCCATGAAGCTGCGTGACCCCTCGCACGAGGTGGTGGTGATCGAGCGCAACCGGCCCGACGACACCTTCGGCTGGGGCGTGGTGCTGTCGGACGACGCGCTTTCGCGGATGGAACGCAACGACCCCAAGAGCACCGCCGCGATCCGTGACGCCTTCGCCTACTGGGACGACATCGCCGTGGTTCTTCGCGGCACCCGCACGGTTTCGGGCGGACATGGCTTTGCCGGCATCGGGCGGATGAAGATGCTGCTGCTGCTGCAGGAGCGGGCGCGCGAGCTCGGCGTCGAGATGCGCTTCCGGACCGAGATGCGCTCGGCCGAGGAGTACCGGCGCGAGTTCGACCTCGTGGTGGCCTGCGACGGCATCAACTCGGTCGTCCGCAGGGAGTACGCCGGGCACTTCCGGCCCGACATCGACCTGCGGCTGTGCAGGTTCATCTGGCTCGGCACCCGCCAGAAGTTCGACGACGCCTTCACCTTCCTCTTCGAGGAAACCGAGCACGGCTGGGTCTGGGCGCACGCCTACCAGTTCGATGCCGACACCGCGACCTTCATCGTCGAATGCCGCCCCGAGACGTGGGAGCGCTGGGGCTTTGCCGCGATGGAGAAGGAGGAGACGATCGCTACCTGCGAGCGCATCTTCGCCCGCCACCTCGGCGGCCATGCGCTGATGTCGAACGCCAGCCACCTGCGCGGCTCGGCCGTGTGGATGCAGTTCCCGCGGGTGATCTGCGAGAAGTGGTACCATGGCAATGTCGTGCTGATGGGCGACGCCGCGGCAACGGGGCATTTCTCGATCGGCTCGGGCTCGCGGCTGGCCTTCGACAGCGCCATCGCGCTAGCCGACTACCTGCATTCCGAGCCGACGATGGAGGCCGCCTTCGCCCGCTACCAGGAGGAGCGGCGGACCGAGGTGCTGCGGCTGCAGTCGGCGGCGCGCAACAGCCTCGAATGGTTCGAGGAGGTCGAGCGCTACCTGCACATGGACCCGGTGCAGTTCACCTACTCGCTCCTGACCCGCAGCCAGCGCATCAGCCACGAGAACCTGCGGCTGCGCGATGCCGCCTGGCTCGAGGGGGCCGAGCGCTGGTTCCAGACACAGGCCGGCGTGCCGGAGGCGGCTCCGGTGCGGGCGCCGATGTTCGCGCCGTTCCAGCTGCGGGGGATGAACCTGGCCAACCGCATCGTCGTCTCGCCGATGGCACAGTACAAGTCGGTCGACGGCTGCCCGGCCGACTGGCATCTCGTCCATCTGGGCGCGCGGGCGCAGGGCGGCGCGGGGCTTGTCTGCACCGAGATGACCTGCGTCAGCCCCGAGGGGCGCATCACGCCCGGCTGCGCGGGCCTCTATGCCCCCGCGCATGAGGCGGCGTGGAAGCGCATCGTCGCCTTCGTCCATGCCGAGAGCCCGGCGAAGATCTGCTGCCAGATCGGCCATGCGGGCCGCAAGGCGTCCGTCCAGGTGCCATGGGAGGACGACGAGATGCCGCTCGTCTCAGGCGGCTGGGAGACGCTGGGCCCCTCGGCCGTGCCGTGGTCGCCCGCCCATCCCGCCCCGCGCGAGATGACGCGGGCGGACATGGAGCGTGTGGCGGCCGAATTCGTCGCGGCGACGGAGATGGCGGCGCGCGCCGGCTTCGACATGGTCGAGCTGCACGCGGCGCACGGCTATCTCGTCTCGTCCTTCATCTCGCCGCTTTCCAACCGGCGGAGCGACGCCTACGGCGGCTGCCTCGCGAACCGGATGCGCTGGCCGCTGGAACTGTTCGCGGCCATGCGCGCCGCCTGGCCCGCGCAGCGGCCGATGTCGGTGCGCATCTCGGCCAGCGACTGGGTAGGCGAGACAGGGGTCACCCCGGCCGAAGCGGTGGAGATCGGGCGGATGTTCGCCGGCGCGGGCGCCGACATCATCGACGTGAGCGCCGGCCAGACCTCGACCGAGGCGCGGCCCGTCTACGGGCGGATGTTCCAGACCCCCTTCTCGGACCGCATCCGCAACGAGGGCGGGCTAGCGGCCATGGCGGTGGGCAACATCTACGAGCCCGACCACGTCAACGGCATCCTGATGGCGGGGCGCGCCGACCTTGTGTGCCTCGCCCGCCCGCATCTGGCCAACCCGAACTGGACGCAGCATGCGGCGGTGGCGCTGGGCGACCGGGCGCAGTGGTGGCCGGCGCCCTATCGCGCCGGGCGCGACCAGATGCACCGGCTGCGCGAGCGGCCCGAGACCGGGGTGGGCAAGGTATGAGGCGCGTCCTCGTCACCGGCGCGGGCTCGGGCATCGGCCGCGAGGTGGCACGCGCCTTCGCGGCGGCGGGGGACTCGGTTACCGTAGCCGGCCGCCGCGCCGAGGCGCTGGCCGAGACCGACGGCGGCCGCGGCATGGTCTGTCGCGTCGTCGACGTGACCCGCGAGGACGACGTGGCGGCGCTGTTCGACGCACCCTTCGACGTGGTCGTGGCCAATGCCGGCGGCGGCCGCGCGGCACGGCTGGCGGACACCTCGCTCGAGGCCTGGAACGCGACGCTGGCGGTCAACCTGACGGGCGTGTTCCTGACCTTCCGCGCCGCCCTCGCGGCCGGGATGGGGCCCGGCGGCCGGCTGATCGCCATGGCCTCGACCGCGAGCCTGAAGGGCGGCGCCGCGATCGCCGCCTATGCCGCCGCCAAGCACGGCGTGCTCGGGCTGGTCCGGTCGGTGGCCCTGGAGGTGGCGCGGCGGGGCATCACCTGCAACGCGGTCTGCCCCGGATACGTCGACACCCCGCTTACCGGTCAGGCGGTGGCGGGGGTGCAGGCGCGGCTGGGGCTGAGCGAGCAGGCGGCGCGCGAACGGGTGGTGTCCGGCAACCCGATGGGCCGGCTGATCGCGCCTGCGGAGGTGGCGGCCGCGGTGCTTTTCCTCGCCTCGCCCGGGGCGGCGCCGGTCAACGGCCATGCGCTGGCAATCTCGGGGGGCGAGACATGAGCCGCGGCGCCCCCGAGGTGGCGGCGGCGGCGCAGTCGACGGCGCTGTCGAAGGCGCGGCTGCGGCTGTGGCTGCGGCTGCTCAAGGTCTCGCGGGCAGTCGAGGGGCGGCTGCGCGAGCGGCTGCGCGACGGCCATGCCACCACCCTGCCGCGGTTCGACGTGCTGGCGGCCCTTTTCCGGGCGCCGGAGGGGCTGACGATGGGCGGCATCTCGGCCGCGCTGCGGGTCTCGAACGGCAACGTGACCGGCATCGTCGACCGGCTGGAGCAGGAGGGGCAGGTCAGCCGCATCGCGATGGCCGGCGACCGGCGGGCGACGCTGGTGCGGCTGACGCCGGCCGGCCGGGACCAGTTCGCGGCCCTGGCGGCCGAGCACGAGGGCTGGGTGGACGACCTGCTGGGCGGCGTCGATGCGGAGGCCGCGGCAGGTCTGATCGCGACGCTGGAGGCGATCGCGGCGCGCATCGAGAAGGGAGGGCGGCGATGAGGATGGCGGAACGGGCGGTGCGGCATGTGCTGTGCCGGATCGATGGGGGGATCGCGACCATCCGGCTCGACCGGCCGGAGCGCAAGAACCCGCTGACCTTCGACAGCTACGCAGAACTGCGCGACTGGTTCCGCGACCTTCCCGAGGCCGAGGACGTGAAGGTCGTGGTCCTGGCCCCGAACGGCGGCAACTTCTGCTCGGGCGGCGACGTGCACGACATCATCGGCCCGCTGACCGGGATGGACATGAAGGGGCTGCTGGCCTTCACGCGGATGACGGGCGAGCTGGTCAAGGCGATGCTGGGCTGCGGCCGGCCGGTGATCGCTGCCGTCGACGGCATCTGCGTCGGTGCGGGGGCCATCCTCGCCATGACCGCGGATCTGCGCCTGGCGACGCCGGGGGCGAAATGCGCCTTCCTGTTCACCCGCGTCGGTCTGGCGGGCGCCGACATGGGTGCCTGCGCGATCCTGCCGCGCATCATCGGGCAGGGACGGGCGGCCGAGCTGCTGTACACCGGCCGGGTCATGGCCGCCGACGAGGGCGAGCGCTGGGGGTTCTGGAACCGGCTGGTCGGGCCCGAGGCGCTGGAGGACGAGGCGCTGGGGCTGGCGCGGTCGATCGCCGCCGGGCCGGGCTTTGCCCACATGATCACCAAGACCCAGCTTGTCCACGAGTGGAACATGACCCCCGCGCAGGCGATCGAGGCCGAGGCCCAGGCCCAGGCGATCTGCATGCAGACCGAGGATTTCCGGCGCGCCTACCGGGCTTTCGCGGCGCGCGAGAAGCCCGCTTTCGCCGGCGACTGAGCGCTTCAGGGGGGGGACGATGGCCGACCGCAGCTTCCTTGACTGGCCGTTCTTCGGGGAGCGCCACCGCAGCTTTGCCGCGGGGCTGGAGGAGTGGGCGGCGTCCGGCCTGGCCGCCGGCATCGACCATGACGACACCGACCGGGCCTGCCGGGCCCTGGTGGCGGCGCTGGGCGAGGGCGGCTGGCTGATGCCCACCGCGGCGCCCGACGGCGCGGCGCTCGATGTCCGCACCCTCTGCCTTGCGCGCGAGACGCTCGCCCGGCACGACGGGCTGGCCGACTTCGCCTTCGCCATGCAGGGCCTCGGGACGGGGGCAATCTCGCTCTTCGGCACGGAGGGCCAGCGCCGCTGGCTGCACGAGACGCGCGCCGGCCGTGCCATCGCCGGATTCGCGCTGACCGAGCCGCAGTCGGGCTCAGACGTGGCGGCCGCGACCATGACCGCGGTGCGCGACGGCGACGGCTATGTGCTGGAGGGCGAGAAGACCTGGATCTCCAACGGCGGCATCGCCGACCTCTATACCGTGTTCGCCCGCACCGGCGAGGCGCCGGGCGCGCGCGGCCTGTCGGCCTTCCTCGTCCCCGCCGACGCGCCGGGGCTGACGGTCGCCGAGCGCCTGCGGGTGATCGCGCCCCATCCGCTCGCCCGGCTGGTGTTCGACGGCGTCCGGGTGCCCGCCTCGGCCCTGATCGGCGCCCCCGGCCGGGGCTTCAAGGTGGCGATGTCGGTGCTTGACGTCTTCCGCGCCACGGTCGCCGCGGCGGCGCTGGGCTTCGCCCGCCGGGCGCTCGACGAGGCGGTGGCGCGGGTGTCGGGCCGCCGCGTGCAGGGCGCCCCGCTGGCAGACCTTCAGATGGTGCAGGGCCACATCGCCGACATGGCGGTCGGCATCGACGCGGCGGCGCTGCTTGTCTACCGCGCCGCCTGGGCCAAGGACGCCGGCGCCCCGCGGGTGACGCGCGAGGCGGCGATGGCCAAGCTCTTCGCCACCGAGGAGGCGCAGAGGGTGATCGACAGCGCCGTGCAGCTGCACGGCGGCGAGGGCGTGCGCGCCGGCAGCGTGGTCGAGCGGCTCTACCGCGAGATCCGTGCACTGCGCATCTACGAGGGCGCGAGCGACGTGCAGCGGGTGGTGATCGCCCGCCAGACCCTGGGCTGAGGGAGGACGCGATGAAGCTGGGACCGAGCGCGCATGTGGACACCTTCTGCCGCGACCGGCTGCCGCCGGCGGCCGAGTGGCCGGAACTCCGCCTTGAGGGCTTCGACTATCCCGAATACCTCAATGCCGCCGTCGAGCTGACCGACCGCATGGTCGAGCGCGGCTTCGGCGACCTCACGGCGCTGATCGGCAACGGCCGCCGCCGCAGCTACAAGGAACTTGCCGACTGGTCGAACCGCCTGGCGCGGGCGCTGGTCGAGAACTACGGGCTGAAGCCCGGCAACCGCGTGCTGATCCGCTCGGCGAACAACCCCGCGATGGTGGCCGTCTGGCTTGCCGTCACCAAGGCCGGCGGCGTCGCCGTGAACACCATGCCGATGCTGCGCAAGCAGGAGTTGCGCAAGATCGTCGAGAAGGGCGAGATAGCGCTTGCCCTCTGTGACACGCGGCTGACGGAGGAGCTTGTCGCCTGCGCCAAGGAAAGCCGCATCCTGAAGGCGGTTGTCGGCTTCGACGGCACCGCCAACCACGACGCCGAGCTTGACCGGGCGGCGCTGGACAAGCCCGTCACCTTCGCGGCGGTCCGCACCGGGCGCGACGACGTCGCCCTGCTGGGCTTCACCTCGGGCACCACCGGCGAGCCCAAGGCCACCGCCCATTTCCACCGCGACCTCCTGATCATCGCCGACGGCTATGCGCGCGAGATACTCGGCGTGACGCCCGACGACGTGTTCGTGGGCTCGCCCCCGCTGGCGTTCACCTTCGGGCTGGGCGGGCTGGCGGTGTTCCCGCTGCGGTTCGGCGCCACCGCCTGCCTGCTCGAGAACGCCTCGCCGGCCAACCTGATCGACTACATCCAGCGCTACCGCGCGACGATCTGCTTCACCGCCCCCACCGCCTACCGCGCGATGCTGAAGGCGATGGACGAGGGCGCGAACCTGTCCAGCCTCAGGGCGGCGGTCAGCGCCGGTGAAACGCTGCCCGGTCCGGTCTACGAGGAATGGGTGGCCAAGACCGGCAAGCCGATCCTCGACGGGATCGGGGCCACCGAGATGCTGCACATCTTCATCTCAAACCGCTTCGGCGACAGCCGCCCGGCCTGCACCGGCCTGCCGGTGAGCGGTTACGAGGCGCGCATCGTCGACGACGCGATGGCCGAGAAGCCGCGCGGCGAGGTCGGCCGGCTTGCCGTGCGCGGGCCCACCGGCTGCCGCTACCTGACCGACGCGCGGCAGCGCAGCTACGTGCGCGACGGCTGGAACCTCACCGGCGATGCCTTCTGGCAGGACGAGGCGGGCTACTTCCACTTCGCGGCGCGGGCCGACGACATCATCCTGTCGGCCGGCTACAACATCGCCGGGCCCGAGGTGGAGGCGGCGCTCTTGACCCACCCCGACGTCGCCGAATGTGCGGTGATCGGCGCCCCCGACGAGGAGCGCGGCCAGATCGTCGAGGCGCATGTGGTCCTGTCGCCCGGGGTGGTGGGCGACGCCCTCACCCGGCGCATCCTGCAGGACCACGTCAAGGCCGTGATCGCCCCCTACAAGTACCCGCGCCGCATCGTCTTCGTCCCTGCGCTGCCCAAGACACAAACCGGCAAGATCCAGCGCTTCCGGTTGCGCGAGGGGCAGTGATGGCCTTCGTCCGCCGGCAGCCGGTGCGCTTCCAGCACTGCGATCCTGCGGGGATCGTGTTCTACCCCCGCTTCTTCGAGATGCTGAACGCCACCGTCGAGGATTGGTTTGCCGGCCTCGGCATGCCCTTCGCGCGCATGCATGGGCCTCTGAACCACGGCGTGCCGACGGCCGCTATCTCGGTCAGCTTCCACCGTCCGGCGCGGCTGGGCGAGGTGCTCGACATCGCCTTGCGGCTGGTCCGGCTGGGGCGGACGAGTGCCGGCCTTGCCATGGCCGCGCGCTGCGGGGACGAGCTGCGCTTCGAGGCGCGCTCGACCCTCGTCTGGGTCGACATGGCCAGCGGCCGGCCGGCCCCCTGGCCCGACGATCTGCGCGCGCGCATGGCCGCCGAACTGGAGGAGAGCGACGATGCATGAGACCATCCAGCCCGAGGGGTGGGCGCCGGCACGCGGCTACGCCAACGGCATGCTGACACCCGAGGGGCACCTGTTCGTGGGCGGCCAGATCGGCTGGGACGCCGGCCAGCGCATCGTCGCGGGCGGTTTCGTGGGCCAGATGGAGCAGGCGCTGCGCAACATCGCGGCGGTGGTGGCCAGTGCCGGCGGGCGGCCGGAGCACATCACCCGCCTGACCTGGTATGTCACCGACAAGCGCGAGTACCTCGCCCGTCAGGCCGAGGTGGGGCAGGCCTACCGGCGCGTCATGGGCCGGCACTTCCCGGCGATGACGATGGTGGTGGTCGCCGCGCTGGTCGAGGATGCGGCGCTGGTCGAGATCGAGGCGACGGCGGTGATCCCGCGCTGAGCGGCCGCGGTCGTCGCCGGTGGGGAAACGCAGCGTCGGGGCGGCGGCGGATCATGGCCTGCGGTCGCCGGCAGAGGGCCATGATCTCGCCCCGCTCGGGAGCGATCGTCGCCGTCGAGCCATCCCGAACGGAGCGCCGTCGATGCCCCTTCTTCGCCTGCTGTCCGCGCTGCGCGCGCACCTTGCCCTTCCCCGGCCCCTGCTGCGCCCGCGCGCCGCCGCCGGGGCGGCCGATCCGATGCTCTTCCGGCTGGACGGCCTGGCAAAGGCGGCGGTCCGATCGGCCGGCCCGGGGCATGTGTTCAGAAATCGGGCGCCACGCCGGGCAGCCTGAGCGCCTTCACGAGGTCGCGCAGTTCCTGCCGCGCGGCGAGGTTGGAGATGTTGAGCTGCTCCACCCCGACATCGCGCAGGTCAAGCAGCGTCAGCCCGCGCGGAAAGAGTTCGCGGAAGATCACCCGCTCGCTGAAGCCCGGCGCCACCCGGAAGCCGATGCGCCGCGACAGATCCTCGAGCGCCTTGCCGACCTTGCGCTTGTTGTGCATCTGCTGGGCCCCGAGCCGGTTGCGCAGCACGATCCAGTCGATCGGCTTCAGCCCGGCCTGGGCGCGCAGCTGGCGGGCCTGCCAGACCATCTCGGCGTAGATCGACGGGCCGAGTACCTTGCCGGTCTCAGGGTCGACGCGGGCCAGCAGGTCGAAGTCGACGAAGCTGTCGTTGAGCGGCGTCACCAGCGTGTCGGCCAGCGAATGGGCAAGCTGCGACAGCCGCGTGTGCGAGCCGGGGCAGTCGATGACGATGAAGTCCGACGACGGCTCCAGCACTGCCATCGCTGCCGAGAGGCGATGGTCGAAGAGGTTCTCCTCCGGCCCGAGCTGGGACTTGTCGACCTCGGGAAGCTCGGCCAGCGCCGGGGTCGGCAGCTGCAGGCCCGAGCGGGTCAGGTAGGCGCGCCGGTTCTCGACATAGCGCGCGAAGCTGCGCTGCCGCAGGTCGAGGTCGAGGGCGCCGACGCGGTGGCCGAGGCGGGCCAGTGCCGTGGCGATGTGCATGCAGGTCGTGGACTTGCCCGAGCCGCCCTTCTCGTTGCCCACGACGACGATATGCGCCACGACGGCTCTCCCACGCGGAAACGCGGCGGCGCGCACGGCGGCGCCGCGGCAACTATATGTGGTGACCGTGCGGGCGCAAGCCGCAGCAGGCAGATTTGCCTAATGCGACCGTTCCAGGATCTGTCCGGCGATCCAGGGCTGGAAGCGGCCGACGCGGGTGTAGACGCCGGGGTTGCGCGGCCGGGCGCAGCCCCAGCCGAAGCTTGTCACCCCAACCTGCAACCAGCGGCCGCCGTCGCCGCGGACGACCAGAGGGCCGCCCGAATCGCCCTGGCATGTATCCACGCCACCCTCACGGTAGCCTGCGCACAGCATGTTGTCGGTGATCTGCCCGCGGCGCGCATGCATGCGGCGGCAGGTGGCCAGCCCGACCACCGGCACCTGCGCCTCGTGGAGCACGACGGTGCCGCGACCACCGGACTGCGTGGCCCCCCAGCCCAGCACGGTGCCGCGCGTGCCGGCGCGGGCGTGCAGGTCGGATTCGGCCAGCGTCGCGGGTGCCACCGGGACGGCGCCTGGGACCGGCCGCTCAAGGTGGATCAGGGCGATGTCGCTGTCCTCGGTCCGCCGGTTGTAGTCGGGATGGATCACGATCTCGGTCGCGGCGAAGCGCTCGCCCCCGCGGCTGAGCCAGCGCGTGCCCACCAGAGCCCGCCAGTCCTCCGCGACGGTGCCGGTAACGCAATGGGCCGCCGTGAGCAGCCAATCCGGGCCAATCAGCGTCGCGCCGCAGACCTGTCGCCAGCCCGCGCCGGAATACAGGAGCGCGACGGTCCAGGGATAGAGGTTGCGGAAGCGGGTCTCGGTGACCACCCGGCCGCCGACGATCTCGGGCCGGGCGGCCACTGCCGCCGCATCGGCCGGCTGCGCCCAGACGCGCCCGGGTGCCAGCGCGGCAAGCGCGACGGCCAGCGCCCACATGAGCGCCAGCGCCGCGCGGCCGCCTGCAAGGTCTGCCCGTGCCATCGCGCCCTCCCGCATCCATGCACTGCCGCGGCGCCGGGATGACGCCCCGTCGGCGCCGCGCAGGAACGGGGCGACGGTCAGAAGCCGAGGCCGGCGTACTTGTTCTTGAACCGCGACACGCGCCCGCCGGTGTCGACCAGCTTCTGCTGGCCGCCCGTCCAGGCCGGGTGCGAGGAGGGGTCGATGTCGAGGGACAGCGTGTCGCCGGCCTTGCCCCAGGTTGACTTCATCTTCACGATCGTGCCGTCGGTGAGGCGGACGTCGATCATGTGGTACTCCGGATGGATGCCGCTCTTCATGGTCTCCGCTCCTCAGCCCTGCGATTCCCGGGACTTCATGCCCACCTCGGCGATCCGCGCCGATTTCCCGCGGCGGGACCGCAGGTAGTACAGCTTGGCGCGCCGCACCTTGCCGCGGCGGACGACCTCGATCGTCTCGATGTTGGTCGAATACAGCGGAAACACCCGCTCGACGCCCTCGCCGAACGAGATCTTGCGCACCGTGAACGAGGCGCCGATGCCGCTGCCGCCCTTGCGGCTGATGCAGACCCCCTCGTAGGCCTGAACCCGCGAGCGGTTGCCCTCGGTCACCTTGTAGCCGATGCGCACGGTGTCGCCGGCCTTGAACTCCGGCACGGTCCTGCCGAGGGAGGCGATCTGCTCGGCCTCAAGCTGCGCGATCAGGTTCATCGCGTCTCTCCTTCTCCTGCCGCGGTGGAACCGCGAGATGTGTCGCGCCCCGAGAGCTCTCGGTCTCCGCCCGGGTCCCCGGCGCGCGCATCGCACCAGGCCCGCCAGAGATCGGGACGACGTTCCCTCGTCAGCCTTTCGGCCTCCTCCCGCCGCCAGCCGGAAATCCGCGCGTGATTGCCCGAGAGGAGAATCTCGGGCGTCGTGCGGCCCTCCCAGACGGCAGGTTTCGTGTACTGCGGATGCTCAAGAAGGCCGCCGGAGAACGACTCATCCTCCGTGGACTCCCGATTTCCGAGCACCTGCGGTATAAGGCGCACGGTTGCGTCGATCAAGGCCTGGGCCGCGATCTCGCCGCCGGTCAGGACGAAATCGCCAAGGCTGATCTCCTCTACCGCATGAGCCTCCAGCGCCCGCTCGTCGACGCCCTCGAAGCGCCCGCACAGCAGCGTCACGCCCAGTCCCTGCGCCAGGCGCCGTGCCGTGGCCTGCCCGAACCGGCGACCGCGCGGCGACAGGTAGACGACCGGCCAGAGGCTGCGGTCGGCGGGCGTGCCCTCGGCGGCATGGCCCAGCGCGGCCGAGGCGACATCTGGGCGCAGCACCATGCCGGGGCCGCCGCCGGCCGGGGTGTCGTCGACGGTGCGATGGCGGCCGAGGCCGAAGGACCGCAGATCCACCGTCTCCAGCCGCCAGAGCCCGAGTTCCAGCGCCCGGCCGGTGAGCGACAGGCCGAGCGTGCCGGGAAACGCCTCGGGGAACAGCGTGATGACCCGGGCCGTCCAGGCGCCGCGCAGCCGCGGCACGGGGGTGATCAACTCGCGCGGGCGGGACGACGCGGCGATCGTCATCCGGCCGTGCGACCGCGGCGGTTGCGCCCCGGTCATGGCACAGCCCCGCCCCTGGCCGCGGCGGCCGCCGCGGCCAGGGCGTGCAGGGCCTCGGCCTGCTCGGGAACCGCCTGCGCCCGTGCGCGGAAGGCCCCCGGCCAGGGAAGCGCATCGGCGAGCGCCGGGTTGCGGGCAAGCATCGCGCCGGCCCGGGCGCAGAACAGCGCGACCAGCGCCGCATCGGGCCCGGCACGCTCGAAGGCGAGCAAGGCGGGGCTGCGGCCGGCAAGCGCGGCGGCGACCCCGGGGCGCGTCGCATGAAGGATCATGGCGCGCGCGGCGGCCCGGTCCCCGGCCCTGGCGCGGAGGTCCAGCACCTGCGCCGCAGCCCGGAACCCTTCCGGCGGCAGGCGGCCAAGCACCGCGGCCATAGCCGCGTCGTCCATCCCCTCGCGCAGCGGTTCCAGCGCGGCCTCGGTGGCGACATAGGCCGGGTCGTCGGCGGCATGCCCGGCGCGTTCGTGCTCCACCGCCGCCGCGGCCAGCAGGGTAGCCGCCTCGAGGAACGCGGCCAGCCCCTCCCGGCGGCCCTGCGGCCCGCCGTCCGCGGCGAGTCGGTCGAGCCAGGGTGCGAGGGCGGCGCGCATGCTGCCGGCATCCTCCACCCAGGCATCGGGGTGGTCGGCCCAGGCGCGGGCGGCCGCAATCGCGTGGACATGCAGCGCCGGATCGGGCATGGCGAAGGCGCGGGCAAGGCAGCCCTCGACGTCCCACTGGGTGATGGCGAGCGCCCCGATCGCCGGGTGGGCGAGGAAGTCGAGGCGCGCCCGCTCCCACCCCGCCGAGCCGTCGGCATGTTCGGCAAGTTCCTGCCATATCTCGTCGGTGATCGTCAGCCGCGCCAGCCGGTCGATCTCGGCCGTGACCGGCTCGCCCCGGGCAATCCGCCCGGCCATGCTGTCGAGCGTGGCGTTGACCTTCGCCCACAGCGCCTCGTCCTCGGCCTCGGTCGCGGCCCGGCGAGCGCCGGCATCTGCCGCCGCGCCGGCGTCGAACCCCTTCAGCCGGGTCAGCGCGTCCTCCAGAAGGTCATTCATCTCGGCCTCCCGCCGGGCACTCCAGACGCCGCGGGACAACGCGATGCCGACGACCGCGACGCCGACGCCGGCCCAGACCGGCAGCGGCAGCGGGCCGAACACTGCCGCCAACGCCGCCCCGGCGCCCCACAGCAGCGCCGCCAGAAGGCCCAGAACCGCCACCGTCAGGGCCAGCCGCGACAGTCCGGCCGGGCCCGGGCCCGACCACTGCACGGCCGGGCGCATCAGCACCGTGTAGAGCATCAGCAGCGCGAGAGTCACCGCGATCGCCGCCGGCCCGGCGCCGGCGGCGGCGATCAGCAGCGCCCCGGCGTAAAGCAGGAACGCCCCTGCCAGAAGGCCATGGCGGCGCGAGGGCCTCACCCGTCCAGCCCCTCGGGCGGATCGGCGACGATGATGCCGGCGGCAAGGTCGACCGCCGGAACCGCCGCGCGCGTGAACGGCAGCAGCATCGGCACCGCGAGGTCCGGCCCCGTGATCTCGAGAAGGTCGCCTGCGCCGTGGTTCAGCACCGCCCGCACCTGCCCCAGCCGGCGGCCGCCCGCGTCCTGCACCGCCAGCCCGATCAGGTCGGCGTGGTAGAACTCGTCCTCGGCCGGCGCCGGCAGCGCGGCACGGTCGGCATAGAGCCTGGTGCCGCGCAGCGCCTCGGCCGCCTCGCGCGTCGCCACGCCCGACAGCCGCGCCACCAGCGCCCCCGCTGCCGTCCCCGTCAGGGTGACGGCGAAGCGCCGCCCGCCGTCCTCGGTCGCCAGGAGGCCGTAGGAGGCGATGGCGCCGGGGTCGGCACAGAAGCTCTTCAGCCGCACCTCGCCGCGGACCCCGAAGGCCCCGGCGATTGCGCCAAGGCAGACGCGGGTCGCAGCCATGGCCTCAGCCCGCGGCCGCCCCGGCCTTCTTGGCGCGCTCGGCCGCGCGGGCCACCGCCTTCTTGCCGGGCTTGGCCTTCTCGGGGTTGCTGCGTGCCGCAGCGGGCAGCACGCCGGCGGCCTCGAGGAAGCGGGCGATGCGGTCGGACGGCTGGGCGCCCTGGGCAAGCCAGTACTGCACGCGCTCCATGTTCATGCGGATGCGGTGCTCGCTGTCCTTGGGCAGCAGCGGGGCATAGATGCCGAGCTTCTCGATGAAGCGGCCGTCGCGCGGCATGCGGCTGTCGGCCGCGACGATGGAATAGTGCGGGCGCTTCTTCGAGCCACCGCGGGCGAGGCGGATCTTCATGGCCATGGGTCGTCTCCTTGTTCCGGTCAGGGGTTGGTCGCCGCGTGCGCGGCGTGCTTCTCGTGGTGGCGGATCACTTCCGAGATGATGAAACGAAGGAATTCCTTCGCGAATTCCGGATCGAGGTTGGCCTCGGCGGCGAGCCGCTCGAGGCGCGCGATCTGCGTCGCCTCGCGCGCGGGGTCGGCCGGGGGCAGGGCATGGGCGGCCTTGAGCCGCCCCACCGCCTGGGTGTGCGCGAACCTCTCGGCAAGGGTGTAGACGAGGATGGCGTCGAGCCGGTCGATGGATTCGCGATGCTCGCGCAGCAGCGCGGTGGCGCGGGCGGCGGGTTCGGTCATGCGGCGGTCTCCGGGAAGTGGCACCAGATTTCGGCCTCGGCATCCGAGTCCGGGGTGGTGATCGTCCCCTCGCGGCGGGCGCCAAGGCGCGCTGCCAGGCGGCGCGAGGCAAGGTTGGCGGGGTCGATGCAGCTCAAGAGGCCGGGCAGGCCCAGCGCCTGCAGCGCGTGCTCGCGCGCGGCCGCCGCGGCCTCGAAGGCAAGGCCGCTGCCGCGCGCCCCGGGCAGGAAGAGCCAGCCGAGTTCGGGCTCGCGGTCGCCGGGCTCGAACCCGATCAGGACGAAGCCGAGCAGGCGGTCTGCGTGGTCGGTCACCGTCCACAGCCCGTGCCCGCGCAGGAGCCACAGTCCCACCGTGGCGGCAAACTCGGTGAAGGCCCCGGCCGGGTCATGCGGGCCGCCGAGATGGCCCTCGCGGTCGGGCACCATGATCGAGATCCAGGCCGGCGCGTCCTCGAGCCGCGGCGCGCGCAGCACGGTGCGCGCCGTCAGGATGCGCGGCAGCCGGGCCGCAAGCCCCGCAGCGAAGGTCGCGGCCGTGCCGGGGACGGGGCGGAGGTGGGGTGCCGTCATCGCCGCACCGCTGGCAGGCTGCGGCGCGGGGCGCTGCCCGCCGCCCCGGGGGCGGCCACCACGCGCGCGCAGGCGGGCGCGGCGCCGGGCGCTGCGGCAGGCCGGGCGCCGCCCGGCCGCTGCCCGGCGGGCACGGCATCCTGGCCGCGCCGCACCCGGCGTGCGGGCACCAGGCAGGGGGTGCCGCACCCGGCAGTCACGACGCCGCCTCCGGCCGCGGGTGGCGGAAGACGAGGGTCGGGGCAGCCGCGTCCGGCACTGCGGCGGCCTCGTCGCGCACCGCGCCCAGCCGTTCGGCCAGCGCGATCGAGCGTGCGTTCCCCGGTGCCACGTAACTGACGGCGGTGTCCCAGCCGAGAGTGCCGAACGCCCAGGCGCGTGCGGCCGCTGCGGCCTCCCGCGCATAGCCGCGTCCCTCGGCTGCCGCCGACCACACCGACCAGCCGATCTCGTGCTCGGGCCAGCCCTCGGGGAACCAGGGACCGGCCATGCCGATCGGCTTCCAGTCGGCCTGGTCGGCGAAGACGAACATGCCGTAGCCGCGGTGCACCCAGTGGCCGGTCAGATGCCCCAGCGCCCGCCACGCCAGCGCCCGGCTGAGCGGCCCGCCGATGTGGCGCGCCCGCGACGAGGTGGCGAAGGCCGCCCAGGGCTCCCAGTCGCCCGCCTGCGGGGCGCGCAGCACCAGCCGCGCGGTCCGGATCACCGGCGTTCCGGCAAGCGCGATCACGCCCTGCCCCCCGGGTGGTGGCGCCAGACGAGGTCGCCGGGATCCTGCCGCCGGGCGGCCGCGTCGGGCACCGCCCCGAGCCGCGCCGCCAGCCGGACCGAGCCGGCGTTGCCTGCATCGATGTAGCTGACGAGCGAGCGCAGGCCGAGCGCGGCGAAGGCCCAGTCGCGCAAGGCCGCCGCGCCCTCGGCGGCGTAGCCCTGCCCCTCGGCACCCTCGTAGAGAAGCCAGCCGAGCTCGGTCTCGGGATAGAGCGGGCCGGCGTTGATGCCCACCTGCCCCACCGTGCCGCCGCCGTCGCGCCGGTCCATCATGAGCGCGCCATGGCCGAACAGCGCCCATGCCGCGATGTCGTGACAGAACCAGAACCATGCCCCGCGCTCCCCGGCCGGCCCGCCCATGAAGCGCGACCGGGGCGAGGCCCAGAACGCCGCATAGGCCGCGAAGTCGGCCATCGCCGGGGGGCGCAGGGTCAGGCGCGCGGTCTCGATCAAGGGCGGGGCTGCCGGTGTCACTTGCGCTTGCCCAGACCGAGGCCCGACAGTCCGCCGGGCAGCGCCGCCCCGCGCGGGGTGCCGCCGAAGCCGGCGGGCAGGCCGAGGCCGCCTGGCAGCTTGCCGGCCTGGCCCGCCGCGGCCTGCATCAGCGCCGCCTCCGAGGCCGCATCGCCCTTGCCGAACATCGCCTTCATCGCCTGCCTGAGCATGCCGCCCTTGCCCAGCCGCTTCATCATGTCGGCCATCTGGCGGTGCATCTTCAGCAGCTTGTTCAGCTCGGCCACCTCGAGGCCGGCGCCGGCCGCGATCCGCCGCTTGCGGCTGGCCTGCAGGAGGTCGGGGTTCGCCCGCTCCTTCTTCGTCATCGACTGGATCAGCGCGATCTGGCGGCGGATCATCCGGTCGTCGAAGCCCGCCTCCTCGGCTGCCTTCTGCATCTTGCCCATGCCGGGCATCAGCCCCATGACCGACTGCATCCCGCCCATCTTCAGCATCTGGTCGAGCTGCGCGCGAAGGTCGTTCATGTTGAACTGGCCCTTCTGGAAGCGGCGCATCATGCGCTCGGCCTGCTCGGCCTCGAGCACCTCCTGCGCCTTCTCGACCAGCGCGACGATGTCGCCCATGCCGAGGATGCGGCCGGCCACGCGGCCGGCCTCGAAGGTCTCCAGCGCGTCCATCTTCTCGCCGAGGCCGACGAACCGGATCGGCTTGCCGGTGACCGCCCGCATCGACAGCGCCGCGCCGCCGCGGCCGTCGCCGTCCATCCGCGTCAGCACCACGCCGCTGATCCCGACGCGGGCGTCGAACTCCTGCGCGACCTCGACGGCGACCTGGCCGGTCAGCCCGTCGACGACGAGAAGCGTCTCGCGCGGTCGGGCGACGTCGCGCACCTCGGCCACCTCGTCCATCAGCTCGCGGTCGATCTGCAGCCGCCCGGCGGTGTCGAGCAGCACCACGTCGTAACCGCCGAGGGTTGCCTGGTTGATCGCCCGGCGGGCGATCTCGACCGGGCCCTGCCCCGGCACGATCGGCAGCACGTCCACCCCGACCTGCCGGCCGAGGATGGCAAGTTGCTCCATCGCTGCCGGGCGGCGGGTGTCGAGCGAGGCCATCAGCACCCGCCGGCCCTCGCGCTCCCGCAGCCGGCGGGCGAGCTTGGCGGTGGTGGTGGTCTTGCCCGAACCCTGCAGGCCGACCATCAGGATGGGCGCCGGCGGGTTGTCGATCTTCAGCGCCGCCGGGTCGCCCTCGCCCTTCAGCATCGTCACCAGCTCGTCATGGACGACCTTGACGACCTGCTGGCCGGGCGTGACCGATTTCAGCACCGCCTGGCCGGTCGCCTTCTTCTGTACCCGGGCGATGAAGTCGCGCGCGACCGGCAGGGCGACGTCGGCCTCCAGAAGTGCCGTGCGCACCTCGCGCAGCGCCGTGGCAACGTCGGCCTCGGTCAGCGCCCCCTGGCGGGTGAGCCGGTCGAAGACGCCCCCCAGGCGTTCGGACAGGTTCTCGAACATGCGCGGCCCCTCGCGTTGCCTTTCGCCCCTCCATGTGGGAGGCGCGCGTCAAAAGACCAACGGCACCCGCGGGCGCAATGCGCTGGCGGATGTCGATCCCCGCGACGGGCAGGGGACCGGAAGGCGCTGGCGCGATCCGGACGGCAGGCCCCGATAGCCCCGGCCGGCCGGGGAGTCAAGCCGCGGCGCGGGCGGCAGCGATGGCCTCGGCCAGCGGCCGGCGCTGGCGCCCCGCGGCGTCGGCTGCGGCCTCGGCCAGCCAGGCGACGGTGCCCGCCCGCACCGCCGGCCAGTCGGCATCGGTCATGGCGAACCAGGCGGTATCGCGGCTGCGCCCCTTCACCACCATGTGGTTGCGGAAGATGCCCTCGAAGGCGAAGCCGAGCCGCAGCGCCGCCCTCCGCGAGGGGGCGTTCAGGGCATCGCATTTCCACTCCAGCCGGCGGTAGCCGAGTGCGTCGAAGGCGCGGGCGGCCATCAGGTGCAGCGCCTCGGTCGCCGCCGGGGTTCGCTGCAGGGCCGGCGACAGCACGATGCCGCCGATCTCGATCACGCCGTGTGCGGGCTCGATGCGCATGAAGGCGGCGATGCCCAGCGGCCGGCCGTCGACGAGGATGGCGTGCACCAACGGATCCTCGGCGGCGGCGGCCGGGGCAAGCCAGGCGGCGAAGGCCGCCGCGTCGGCATGCGGGCCGTGGGCCATGTAGGTCCACAGCGCGCCCGTCCGGTCGGCGGCGAAGGCAGCGTGCAGGTCGGCCGCATGGCCGGCCTCGGCCGGAACGAGGGTGCAGAAGCGCCCCGGCATCGGCGTGCGCGGGGGGCGCGGCCGGGGCGTCCAGCCGGGAACGGCCGGGCCGGTCGGCGGCGGTGCGGCGGGGGTGGTCATGGCGGCATCCCGGGCTGTGCGGCCCTCAAGCTGTCGGTCCTGGCGGGCCGGCCCGTCAAGCCCGCCGTCACCGGCCGGGCCGCGGCCTCCCGCCGGCTTGCATCCAGCCCGGCCGGGTGCTTCTCTGCGGCCTCGGGCCGGGGGAGGGCATCGTGGCGTCGGAAGCCTGGGACGAGATCCGCACCGCCTTCCATGTCGCCCGGCTCGGCACCGTCTCGGGCGCGGCCGAGGCGCTGGGCGTCCACCACGCCACTGTCATCCGCCACATCGACGCGCTCGAGGCGCGGCTCGGGGCCAAGCTGTTCCAGCGCCATGCCCGCGGCTACACGCCCACTGAGGCCGGGCACGACCTGCTCGAGGTCGCCCGCGCCGCCGACGAGGCGTTCGCCCAGCTTGCCGGCCGCGTCCGCGGGCGGGGGGAAAGCGTGGCGGGCGAACTGCTCGTGACCTCGATCGGCGAGATCGCCGCCAAGCTCGCGCCGGCGCTGGTGCGCTTCCAGGAGGCGCACCGCGGTCTCGTGGTGCGCTACCTCACCGGGCCGAGGGTGTTCAAGCTGGAATATGGCGAGGCCCATGTCGCGGTGCGCGCCGGAACCGAGCCGGCCGAGGCCGACTATGTGGTCCAGCCGCTCTGCATCCAGCGGCACGCCCTCTATGCCTCCCGCAGCTACGCCGCCGCGCGCGGCCTGCCCGAGAACGTGCCGGCGCTGGCGCGCCACCACCTCGTTGCCCATGACGACCTCGCGGCGCGGCCGCCGTTCTACCGCTGGCTGCGCGAGCATGTGCCCGAAGCTGCCTGGACCTTCCGCGGCACCGAGCTCGGGGCGCTGATGCACGCGGTGCGGGCCGGCGCCGGCGTCGGCTTCCTGCCGGTCTGGGACGGCAGGGGCGACCCCGATCTGGTCGAGGTCATGCCGCCGAGGCCGGAATGGGATGCGCCGCTGTGGCTTGTCACCCACGTCGACCTGCACCGGTCGGCGAAGGTGCAGGCCTGCCTCAAGCACCTCAAGCGCGAGGCGCAGGCGTGGCCGGCGGCATGAGCGCCGGCCGCGGCGAGACGCTGTCGCCCGCCGCGAGCGGGCATCTCGCGATGCTCGGCTTCTCGGCCTGCATCTCGGGGTCGATTCCGCTCGGCACGATGGCGGCCAACCTGATCGACCCCGCCGCGCTGACCGCCATGCGCCTTCTCGGCGCGGCCGCGATCATGGCGGCGGCGGCCGCGGCCGGGCCCGGGCTGAAGCGGGTGCAGTTCGCCGCACCTTGGCGCTACCTCGTCCTCGGCGGGCTGATGGCGGCCTATTTCGTGCTGATGTTCGAGGGGCTGAAGACCGCCCCGGCGGTGTCTGCGGGGGCGCTGTTCACGCTCACGCCGCTGATGGCGGCGGGTTTCGGCTGGCTGGTGATGGCGCAGGCGACCACCGGGCGCATGGGGCTCGCGCTCGCGGTCGGGGCGGCCGGGGCGCTGTGGGTGATCTTCCGCGGCGATCCCGCGGCGCTGCTGGCCGCCGAGATGGGCCGGGGCGAGGCGATCTACCTGGCCGGCTGCCTGGCGCATGCGCTCTTCATCCCGCTCGCGCGGCGCTTCAACCGCGGCGAACCGCCCGAGGTCGTGACCTTCGGCTTCCTGTCGGGCGGGGCGGCGCTGCTGCTGGTCTGGGGCTGGCCGGCGATCGCTGCGACCGACTGGAGGGGCCTGCCCGCGATCGTCTGGATCACGCTTGCCTACATCACCGTCCTGGCCTCGGCGGTGTCGTTCTTCCTGCTGCAGTACGCCACCATGCGGCTGCCGGCGGCGAAGGTGATGGCCTATTCCTACCTCACTCCGCTCTGGGTGATCCTCTGGGAGGTCGCGCTCGGCCGCGGCGGGCCGCCGGTGCCGACGTTCGGCGGGGTGGCGCTGACCCTCTGCGCGCTCGCCCTGCTCCTGAAGGACGAGGAGCGCGGGGCCCGCTGACGCCGGGCGACCCGCTGGACCGGGCCGGCCCGCTTGGCTATCAGGGGCGGCGCGCAGAACCCGAAGGACAGGCCATGACCACCCCCGCCCGCTACGAACCCCGCATGGTGGAGCCGAAATGGCAGGCGGCGTGGGAGGCGGCCGGGCTGTTCGCCGCCCGCCGCGACCCGTCGCGGCCGAAATACTACGTGCTCGAGATGTTCCCCTACCCCTCGGGCCGCATCCACATGGGGCACGTGCGCAACTACACCATGGGCGACGTCATCGCCCGCCACCGCCGGGCGCTCGGCTACAGCGTTCTGCACCCGATGGGCTGGGACGCCTTCGGCCTTCCGGCCGAGAACGCGGCGATGGAGCGCGGCGGCCACCCCAAGGACTGGACCTACGACAACATCGCCGACATGCGGGCGCAGCTGAAGCCGCTCGGCTTCTCGATCGACTGGAGCCGCGAGTTCGCGACCTGCGATCCCGAGTACTACGGCCAGCAGCAGGCGCTGTTCCTCGACTTCCTCGAGAAGGGACTCGTCTACCGCAAGTCGGCGGTGGTGAACTGGGATCCGGTCGAGATGACTGTGCTGGCCAACGAGCAGGTGGTCGACGGCCGCGGCTGGCGGTCGGGCGTGCCGGTGGAACGGCGCGAACTGCCGCAATGGGCCTTCCGCATCTCGGACTATGCCGAGGAGCTCCTGGCCGCGCTCGACCGGCTCGACCGGTGGCCCGAGAAGGTGCGCACGATGCAGGCCAACTGGATCGGCAAGAGCCGCGGCCTGCAGCTCGGCTTTTCCACTGTCGACGCGCCCGACGGGTTCGAGCGCATCGAGGTCTACACCACCCGCCCCGACACCCTGCGCGGCGCCTCCTTCATCGCCATCTCGCCCGACCATCCGCTTGCCCGGCACCTCGAGCGACACGATCCCGCGGTGGCCGGGTTCGTCGCCGAGTGCCGGCGCCTCGGCACTTCGGAGGCGGCGATCGAGACCGCCGAGAAGCGCGGCATCGACACCGGCCTGCGCGCGCGCCACCCGTTCGACCAGGGCTGGGAGCTGCCGGTCTGGATCGCCAACTTCATCCTGATGGAGTACGGCACCGGCGCCATCTTCGGCTGCCCGGCGCACGACCAGCGCGACCTCGACTTCGCCCGCCGCTACGGCCTGCCGGTCATTCCCACCTTCGAGGCGCTGGAGGCCCCCGAGCCGGTGGGCGACGTGGCCTTCGTGCCGGCGAAGTCCGACCGCGTGCGCTGGCTGCGCGGCTTCGGCTGGCCGGAGGTGGCCACCGGCGACACCGCGATCGAGGCTGCCATCGACTTCTGCGAATCCAGGGGCGTGGGCCGGGGCGTGACCAAGTACCGCCTGCGCGACTGGGGCATCTCGCGCCAGCGCTACTGGGGCTGCCCGATTCCGGTCGTGCACTGCCCCGACTGCGGTGTCGTGCCGGTGCCGCGGGCGGCGCTGCCGGTGCTCCTGCCCGACGACGTCGCCTTCGACGTGCCCGGCAACCCGCTGGAGCGGCACCCGACGTGGAAGCACGTCGCCTGCCCGCGCTGCGCCGGCCCCGCCCGGCGCGAGACCGACACGATGGACACCTTCGTAGATTCGTCGTGGTATTTCGCGCGCTTCACCTCCCCAAGGGCGCCCGCGCCGACCGATGCCGACGAGGTCGGCTACTGGATGAACGTCGACCAGTACATCGGTGGGGTGGAGCATGCGATCCTGCATCTGCTCTACTCGCGCTTCTTCGCCCGGGCGATGCACATCTGCGGCCACCTGCCGGCGACGGCGGTCGAGCCGTTCGACGCGCTGTTCACCCAGGGCATGGTGACGCACGAGATCTACCTGACGCGCGACGCCCGCGGCCTGCCGGTCTACCACCTGCCCGAGGAGGTGGAGGCCGCCGAGGGCGGCGTGCGGCTGAAGGCGACGGGAGCCGCGGTCGAGGTCATCCCCTCGGCCAAGATGTCGAAGTCGAAGAAGAACGTCGTCGACCCCGCCGACATCGTCGCCCGCTTCGGCGCCGACACCGCGCGCTGGTTCATGCTGTCCGACAGCCCGCCCGAGCGCGATGTCGAGTGGACCGCGGCCGGCGCCGAGGCTGCGCACCGCCACCTCGCGCGCCTCTGGCGGCTGGCCGCCGAGGCCGCCGCGGCGGACGACCCGGGCGATGCGGCCGAGGACGCGGCGCTTGCCCGCGCGCTGCACCGGACAATCCGCGACGTCACCCAGGGGATCGAGGGTTTCGGCTTCAACAAGGCGGTGGCCGCCCTCTACGCCTTCGCCAACGTGCTGCAGCGGACGGGGGCGGGGGCGGGGGCGCGCCGCGGTGCGATCGCCATGCTTGCCCGGCTGATGGCGCCGATGACCCCGCATCTGGCCGAGGAACTCTGGGAGATGGCCGGCGGCGAGGGGCTCTGCGCCGCCGGCACCTGGCCGGTGGCCGACCCGGTTCTCCTGGCCGAGGAGACGGTGACGCTTCCGATCCAGATCAACGGCAAGCGGCGCGGCGAGATCACGCTCGCGCGCGACCTCGCGCCCGAGGCGGTGGAGGCGGCGGTGCTGGCCGATGCCGCCGTGCAGCGGGCGCTGGCCGGGGCGGCGCCGAAGAAGCTGATCGTGGTGCCGGGGCGGATCGTCAATGTCGTCGTCTAGGCAGCATGGAATCCCGCGGCGCCGGGAGCCCGCGCCGGGCGACCCCGGAGCCGCCGGCGGCGGCCGGCGGGGTGTGCTCGCGGCCCTCGGCGCCGTCCTCGCGGCGGGCTGCGGCTATGCCCCCGCGCTCGCCCCCGGGCGGCCGGCCGCGGCGCTCGTCGGCCGCGTCCGCGCCGACGACCCCGCCGACCGCCGCTCCCATGCCTTCGTCGCCCGCATCGAGGAACGGCTCGGCCGGCCCGGCGCCGGCGCCTGGCGGCTGGGCTACACCATCGAGACCGCGCCGCAGGGCGTCGGCATCACGCCCGAGGGCGCGACGACCCGCATCCGCATCGGCGGTGCCGTCACCTTCGCGCTGACGGCCGACGGCTCGGAGGAGCCGCTGCTGGCGGGGCGGGAGGAGAGCTTCTCGGCCTATTCGACCACCGCGACCGCGGTCGCCACGCTGATTGCCGAGGAGGCCGCCGAGGCGCGGCTGATGCGGCTGCTCGCCGACCGGGTGGCGGCGCGGCTGCTGGTCTGGGACGGGCCGGCGTGAAGCTCGCGGCGCGCGAGCTCCTGCGTGCCGCTGGCCGCCCCGGCATTCCCGGCTTCCTTCTGCACGGCGCCGATGCAGTGCTGGTCGCCGCCCGCCGGGTGGCGCTGGTGCCCGCGCTGCTCGGCCCCGGCCACGAGGCCGAGATGCGGCTTGCCCGGATGGCCGCCGCGACGCTGCGGGCCGACCCGGCGGCGCTTGCCGATGCCGTTCGGGCGCAGGGGTTCTTTCCCGGTCCGCGCGCCGTGCTGGTCGAGGACGCCACCGACCTCGCCGCACCTGTGATCGCCGCGGTGCTGGCGGACTGGCGGCCGGGCGACGCGGCGCTGGTCGTCACGTCCGGCCAGCTGCGGGCCACCTCGGCCCTGCGCAGGCTGTTCGAGGGCCATGCCGTCGCCGCGGCAGTGGCGATCTACGACGATCCGCCGACGCGCGAGGAGATCCTGGCGCAGCTTGCCGCCGCCGGGGCGCCGCCGCCCGACCGCGCCGCCGAGGCCGAGCTTGACCTGCTGGCCCGCTCGCTCGACCCCGTCGACTTGCGCCACACGCTCGGGCGGCTGGCGCTCTATAGCCTCGGTGCCGACCGGATCACGCCCGCCGACGTTGCCGCCTGCGCCCCCGCGGCGCCCGATGCGGCGATCGATGAGGCCATCGACGCGGTGGCCGAGGGGCAGGCCGGCGCGCTCGGTCCGCTGCTGGCCCGGCTTGCCGCGCAGGGGGTCGGGCCGGTCGCCCTTGCGGTGGCCGCGGGGCGGCATTTCCGCCTGCTGCACGGCGCCGCCGCCGACCCCGCCGGCCCCGCCCGGGCCATCGCCCGCGCCCGACCGCCGGTGTTCGGGCCACGGCGCGACCGCCTTCTGCGGCAGGTCCAGTCCTGGGGGCTGGCGCGGCTGGAGACGGCCCTGACGCTGATCCTGGAAACCGACCTCATGCTGCGCTCGTCCTCCCGCGCGCCGGCCGAGGCGGTGATCGAGCGCTGCCTGATCCGCCTCGCGATGCTGCCGCGGGGTTGACGGGCCGGGTCGGTTCAGCCGCCGGCGGTCTCTTCCGGCGATCGCTTTCGCAGCAGGCGGAACTCCTCGGTTGCGGCGCCGCAGCGCGGGCAGGCAAAATCCCAGGGCAGATCCTGGAAGGCAGTTCGGGCCGGGATGTCCTGTTCCGGCTCGCCTGCCAGCGGGTCGTAGGTGTAGCCCGGGCAGTCCGGGGCACCGCAGCGCCACAGCTCAGCAAGCCGCGGGTCGGCGGCGACGGCGACCGCGTCGCCGGCCGGATCGCGCCGCGCCTCGGCCGCGGCGCCGGCCGGGGCCAACGCCGCGGCAAGGCCGGCAAGCAGGACGCAGCGGCGCGAAGCGGGGCACGGGGGAAGGGGGGGCATGGCCTGTGTCTCGCGTGCTTACGCCGGTGCATCGTGCGCGGCCTTCGTGTCAGGGACATGACGGCCTGCCGCGTGGCGGCGGACGCCGCCCTTGCGCCCGGCCCGCCCGCGGGCTTTGCTGGGCCCGCGCCGGCCGGCGCCGGGGGAGGGACGCGCATGCAGGATCCAGCGGGCGGCACCGCCGCGGCCGATGCCGGGGCGGAGACCGTCACCGTCGTCGGGACGGTCCGCAGCCGGGCCTTCCGGGTGCTGTGGCTGCTGGAGGAAGCGGGCCTGCCCCATGTCCATGTCCCGGCCTACCCCCGCTCGGCGG
Organism: Paracoccaceae bacterium; assembly: GCA_023383015.1. Lineage (GTDB taxonomy): Bacteria > Pseudomonadota > Alphaproteobacteria > Rhodobacterales > Rhodobacteraceae > JAHDXW01. Next base: position 33,974 of record JAHDXW010000024.1, on the reverse strand, counting down.
AGGCGGTCGCGGCCAACCCCGCGGGCAAGGTCCCGGTGCTGCTGGCCGAGGGGGCGGCGATCACCGATTCGACCGCGATCCTGCACTATCTCGCCGACCGCCACGGCCTGCTGACCCATCCCGCCGGCACGCTGGCGCGCGCCCGGCAGGATTCGCTCACCCACTTCCTGCTCGACGAGCTTGATTCGGTGCTCTGGACGGCGGCGCGGCACAGTTTCGTCCTGCCGGCCGAATGGCGGGTGCCCGAGGTCAAGGCGTCGCTGCGCTGGGAGTTCGACCAGAGCCTCGGGCGCCTGGCCGGACGTCTGGGCCCGGGCCCGTTCCTGGCAGGCGAGGCGATCACCGTCCCCGACATCATCGCCGGCCACTGCCTGCACTGGGCCGCGGCGGCGCGCTTCCCGGCCGGTCCGGCGCCGGTGCAGTCCTACGCGGCGCGCCTGGCCGCACGGCCGGCCTGGGCCGCCGTGATGGCACGCGAGCCGCGGGATTGAGCAGCCGCGCGGCCTACAGCCGGCGGTCACGGATGCGCAACTGCCGCGCCCGGGTCAGGATCGCATCCTCGACCGCACGCACCGTCGCGTCGGGCACCGCACCGCCGCCGCGGGCCTCGAGCGCCACCTTGAGCGAGCGGGCATCGAGCGCGGGATCCTGAACGTAGACGGTGGCCCTGTAGGCCCGCCCGCCGCCGGGCGGCACGCCGTAGCCCATCACGATCACGCCCGAGAACGGATCGACCGATTCGACCGGCAGGAAGTTCAGCACCTCGAGCGCGGCGTTCCAGATGTAGCGGTTGACCTCGACGGTGGTGTTCGGGTCGTCACGGTTCTCGAACAGGTCCCACAGCGTCGTCCGGCTCTCGGCCGATGCGGAGGTGTCCACCTGCTCCTGCGGGGCGTTCGCCTCGGGGCCCGGCGAGCGGCGGAACATGTCGCCAAGCCGTCCGCCGCAGCCCGCGAGCGCCAGAACCAGCCCGGCAACCATCGCAAGGCGCAGCGATTTCCCACCCGTCATCCGGCGGCTCCCGACCCTTTGGGACTTCCTAGCCGAGCGGACAGGGGCAAACAAGGCCCGAATGGCCGGCCCGGCGGCCCGGGCACAGGCCGCAGGGGGGTTGCGCGGGAGCCGATCCGCGCGCAGGTATGGTGCGGGCCGCGACCGCGGCCCTCCGCATGCGGGAGATTCGGCGATGCGCGTTCCACTTCTTGCATCGGTCCTCGTGGCGCTGTCGGCCGGGTCCGCGGCGGCCGACGTCACCGTCGGCGGCGAGGGGCGCATGGGCCTGCACTTCGACGGCGAGGACTGGAATTTCACCAGCCGCGTCCGCGTGACCTTCGAGCTCGAGGGCGAGACCGACGGCGGGCTGTCCTTCGGTGGCTCGATCCGCGCCGACAACGCCTTCGCGGGGGCCCGCGGCGCCGGCGGCGAGGTGTTCATCTCCGGCCCGTTCGGCACGCTGACGATGGGCGACATCGACGGGGCGGCCGAGATGGCGGTTGGCAACGTCGCCGGCGTCGGGCTGACCGGGCTTGGCGACTACAACGAGACGTTCTTCCTCTTCGACCAGGCCTCCGCCAGCCTCGAGGATCCGCGGGTTCTCTACACCTACAGCTTCGGCGGCCTGTCGCTTCACGCCTCGGCGGCCGACGGCAACGGCGCCATGGCCGGCCGCGGCATCGGCTTCCACCCGCCCAGCGCGACGGATGACCTGGGCGAGGGGGTGCGCGTCTATGCCCTCGGCATCGGCTACGAGGGCACGCTGGCCACGGGCAGCTTCACCGTCGGCATCGGCTACGAGCATCTCGAGGGCCAGGTGCTGGGTTTCCGCAACGAGCATCTGGCGCTCGGCGGCTCGGTGACCTTCGGCGACACCACCGTCGCCGCCGTCGTCGGCCTTGTCGACGGGAACTGGTTCGCCCCTGGTCGGCAGTTCGGCCTGTCGGTCGACCACAGCTTCGGCGCCGCCGGCGTGACCGCCTTCCTGCGCGAGAATCGCTATGACGGCGGGGGGCCGCCCGAGCGCTGGCTGGGCCTCGGGGCGCGCTATGACCTCGGTGGCGGGGCCGAGGTTTCGGGCGGCGTGGTGTTCGAGGATCTCGGCCCGGCCGGCGACGACGTCTTCGCCGACCTCGGCGTTTCCTTCTCGTTCTGAGCGCCGGTGCCGGTCTGCCCGGGGGGCGCCGGAAGGCGCCCCTTTTGCGTTTGCTTCCGGACGGTTGCGGGGCTGGTCTGTGGCCGGGGTGTGGCCTTCCTGCACCATGGCCCGGGCCGATGCGGCCGGCCTGCCGCTTCGCCTTGCAATGTAAGGGGGGACGCGCGAAACACGCATCTAGCCAATCCGGGTCCCTGGGTTGGGCTGCACCTGAGAGACAACGAGGGAAACCGATGAAAAAGCTTCTTGTGGCCTCCACCGCGCTGCTGATGACGGCCGGTGCGGCGGCTGCCGACGTGACCGTGGGCGGCAACGGCCGGATGGGTCTTCACTTCGACGGCGAGGACTGGAACTTCACCAGCCGGGTGCGCGTGACCTTCACGCTGTCGGGCCAGACGGACAACGGGCTGAGCTTCGGTGGCTCGATCCGCGCCGACAACGCCGCCAACGGCGCCGCTGGCGCGGCCGGCAACATCTGGGTGTCGGGTGCCTTCGGCAAGGTCATGATGGGTGACGTCGACGGCGCCGCCGAAGTCGTGGCCGGCAACGTCTCGGGCGTCGGCCTCACCGGGCTCGGCGACCTGAATGACACGGTGTACTTCTCGGACTTCGTCGGCGATCCGGTGCAGGACCCGACCTTCCAGTACACCTACACGATGTCGGGCTTCACCTTCGCCGCCTCGGCGACGGACGGCAACGGCGCGATCGGCGGCCGCGGCATCGGCGGCCACCTGGCCCGCCAGTTCACGACCTATGCCTTCGGCTTCGGCTACGCCGGCACCTTCTCGGGCGGCAGCTTCAAGGTCGGCATCGGCTACGAGCACATGGAAGACCAGCTGTTCAACGATGACTTCGGTCACATCGTTGGCGGCGGCAGCATGACCTTCGGCGCCACCACGGTGAAGGCGATGGTCGGCTCGTCCGACGACTTCCTTGGCGGCTTCACCCAGTACGGCGTGTCGGTCGACCACACCTTCGGCGCGACCACCGTCACCGCCTTCTGGCGCCAGAACGACTTCGACTTCTTCGCCAACGAGCGCGCGCTGGGTCTCGGCGTGGCCTACGACCTCGGCGGCGGCGCGAAGCTGATGGCCGGCATCGTCAACGAGGACATCGAAGGCTTCGGCGACGACACCTGGGGCGACATCGGCCTGTCCTTCACGTTCTGATGACCAGATGACGGGGGCGCACCTGGCGCCTCCGAACGGTCGACCGGTCCCCGCGGAGCCACTCCGCGGGGATCGCCATTTCCAGGGCGGCGACTGCGGGAACCGGCGATGGGCCTTGATGCGGTGCTGGCGCGGCTGCGGGCTGCCGAGGCGGCGGCCGGCCGCGAGGCGGGTGCGGTGCAGCTCGTCGCGGTCTCCAAGGAGCAGCCCGAGGCGCGGGTCCGCGCGGTGCTCGCCTCCGGCCACCGGTGCTTCGGCGAGAACCGCGTGCAGGAGGCCGAGGCGCGCTGGGCGGCGCTGGAGCCCGACTTCCCGGGGGTGGAACTGCACCTCATAGGCCCTCTCCAGACCAACAAGGCCCGCGCGGCCGTCGCCCGCTTCGCGGTCATCCAGTCGCTCGACCGGCCCCGGCTGGCCCGCACGCTGGCCGATCTCGCCCAGGCCCGCGGCGCCTGTCCGCGGCTCTACGTCCAGGTCAACACCGGAGCCGAGCCGCAGAAGGCCGGCGTGCTGCCGGGCGAGGCCGATGCATTCCTGGCCGACGTGCGCCGGATGTCCCTTCCGGTCGAGGGGCTGATGTGCATCCCGCCGGTCGATTCGGACCCGGTGCCGCATTTCCGCCTGCTGCGGTCGATCGCCCTGACCGCGGGGCTGGCGGGCCTGTCGATGGGCATGTCCGACGATTTCGAGATCGCGGTGGCCGAGGGGGCGACCGTCGTGCGCGTCGGCTCGGCGATCTTCGGGTCGCGGGCGGCGCGCGGGGCCCTCAGTCCCGGATGACCAGCCGGTCCTCCCGTCGCAGGCGCCGGACGATCCACATCAGATCGGCGCGGGCGAAGGCGACGCAGCCGGCGGTCGGGTGGCGCGGCTGGCGCCAGAGGTGGACAAAGATCGCCGAACCGCGGCCGGCCACCGCCAGCGGCCAGTTCCAGTCGGTCACCAGCACGATGTCGTAAAGCCGGTCGGCCCGCCGCAACCGCTCGTGCCCGTGCCGGTGGGGGGCGCGCACCAGGCGGTTGTAGCGGGCGTCGGCGGGATCGTCCGACCACAGGTCGCGCGGGCCGATGCAGCGCGCCCCCGACGGCAGCCGTCCCCGGCCCAGCCGGTCGGGCCGGAACATCAGCCCGACGATCCGGTGCGTCCCCGCCGGGGTCGCCCCGTCGCCCTCGCGCTTGTCGGCGCGGATGCCGCCGCGGCCCAGCGCGCAGGCGAACCGCCGGCCGCGGAAGCGGGCGCCCCACCGGCCGACGACCAGATCGCCGGCGCGGGGACTCACAGGATGTGCCCCGACTTCGCAGCCTTGGTGGCTAGGTAGCCCGCATTCTCGGCGGTGCGTCCGACCGCCAGCGGGACCCGCTCCACCACCTGCAGGCCGCAGCGCTCCATCATCGCCACCTTGGCGGGGTTGTTGGTCATCAGCCGAACCGCCGAGAACCCCATCGCCCGCAGGATCGCCGCGCCGATCCGGAAGTCGCGCTCGTCATCCTCGAAGCCGAGGCGGTGATTCGCCTCCACCGTGTCGAAGCCCTGGTCCTGCAGCGCGTAGGCGCGCAGCTTGTTGGCAAGCCCGATCCCGCGCCCCTCTTGGTTGAGGTAGAGCAGCACGCCCGCCCCCTCCTCGCCCATCCGCGCCAGGGCCGTCCGCAGCTGGGCGCCGCAGTCGCACTTCAGGCTTCCGAGCACGTCGCCGGTGAAGCAGGCCGAATGCAGCCGGGCCAGCACCGGGGCATCCCGCGCGGGGGCGCCGACCTCGACGGCATAGTGCTCCTCGCCGCCGTCCTCGGGCCGGAAGACGTGTAGCCGCCCCGCCGCCGCGGCGGCCATCGGCACCCGCGCGGCGATCACCGCGCGCGGCGGGGCGACCCCGGCGACCGCCGGGGCGACCGCTGCGAGGTCGAGCAGCGTGAGGTCGTCGGCCGCCGCAGCCGCAGCCGCGTCAGCCACCGGCAGGACCAGTGCCGCCGGCAACAGCCGAGCCGCCTTGGCCAGCCCCACCGCGGCGCGCGCGACCGCCCCGTCGCCCTCGCGCCGGGACTGCAGCGGGCCCTTCATCGGCACCCGCAGGTCGTCGGCAGGGTCGGCCACGGCCACCAGCCAGTCGCGTGTCGCCTCCGCCGGCACCACAAGCTGCGCGATGTCGCCGTCATAGGCGCGGGCCTTGAGCGTCGCCGCGCGCTTGGCGGTGATGGCCAGGGTCAGCGCCCCGCCGCGGGCCCGCAGGTCGGCCAGCCGCGCGGCGCCCAGCGTCTCGACCGCCGCGACCAGCGCGCCGCCGCCGGGCACAGCCAGCGCGACCGGCACGCCCATGCGAAGGTCTGCCCGGGCGCGGGCCAGGCGTTCGACGGTGGTCGGGGCGAGGCTCACGCGCGCTTCCTCCGGCTGCCGCCACCATCTAGTCTCCCCGCGGCCGGATTGAAACAATTCCCTGCCCGGCGACACGACCGCGTGAGCCGCCTGTCACAAAGCTTGCGACCGCCGCCCCGGGCCCGCACCTGACCCGCAAGGAAAGGAGCAACGCAATGGCGAACCTCAAGAAAATCCTTCTCGTCGATGACGACGGCGATCTCCGCGAGGCGCTGTCGGAGCAACTCGTGATGACCGAGGATTTCGACGTGTTCGAGGCCGGCACAGGCGCCGAGGCGATCGAGAAGATGCGCGCCCAGCATTTCGACCTCGCCATCCTGGACGTCGGCCTTCCCGACACCGACGGGCGTGAGCTGTGCCGGCGGATGCGGAAGGGCGGCTTCAAGTCGCCCGTGGTCATGCTGACCGGCCACGACACCGATGCCGACACCATCCTGGGCCTCGAGTCGGGCGCCAACGACTACGTGACAAAGCCGTTCAAGTTTCCCGTCCTGCTTGCGCGCCTGAGAGCGCAGCTTAGAACCCATGAGCAGAGCGAGGACGCCATCTTCCAGCTTGGGCCCTATACCTTCAAGCCGGCGATGAAGATGCTGCTCGACGCCAGGGAACGCAAGATCCGCCTGACCGAGAAGGAGACCAACATCCTGAAGTTCCTCTACCGCGCCTCCGACGGGGTCGTGCCGCGCGACGTGCTGCTGCACGAGGTCTGGGGCTACAACGCCGGGGTCACGACGCACACGCTGGAGACCCACATCTACCGCCTGCGGCAGAAGATCGAGCCCGACCCCTCCAACGCCCGCCTTCTGGTCACCGAGAGCGGCGGCTACCGGCTGGTGGCGTGACGCTTCGTTAACCCTTTCGGGGCATCCTGCCCCGGTCTCTCGTGGTGCTCCCCTCGCCCGGCCGGGGTCATGACCGGGCTCCTCCCTGTTGGACTGGCCCGGGCGCAAGCCCGGGCCTTCTTTCGTTCCGCGCCCGCCGCCCTCGTGCCGCCTTCCATGGATCAGGAACCCGGGCAGCCGCACGCGGCAGCCATGCCCCTCTGCCTGTTGAACGGCCAGTGCCCTGACCGGGCCGCATTTCCCCGCCCCGTCAGCTCGTCCGGCGCCCCCGCATCGACCGCCGCATCTGCCAGGTGGCCACGACCACGCCGAGCGCCACCACCGCGATGATGATCGTCGCCAGCGCGTTGATGTCGGGCGAGACGCCGAGGCGGACCTTGGAGAAGATGATCATCGGCAGGGTCGAGGCACCGGGCCCGGTGACGAAGCTGGCGATCACGAGATCGTCCAGCGACAGCGTGAAGGCGAGCAGCCAGCCCGCGACCAGCGCCGGAGCGATCACCGGGATGGTGACGTCGAAGAACACGCGAACCGGCCGCGCCCCGAGGTCCATCGCCGCCTCCTCGAGGCTCTCGTCCATGCCCGACAGCCGCGACTGCACCACGACCGCGACATAGGCCATGCAGAAGGTCACATGGGCGATGATGATCGTCGTCATCCCGCGCCCGCCCGGCCAGCCGATGATCTGCTCCATCGCCACGAACAGCAGCAGAAGCGACAGCCCGGTGATGACCTCGGGCATCACCAGCGGTGCGGTCGCCATGCCGGTCAGGATGGCGCGGCCCCGGAAGGGGCCGAATCGCGTCAGCACATAGGCCGCCAGCGTGCCGAGTGCGACCGCGAGGGTGGCCGAGATGGCGGCGACCTGCAGCGATATCCACGCCGCGCCGAGGATCTGGGGGTCGGTGAACAGCTGGACATACCAGCGCGTCGAGAACCCGCCCCAGACGGTGACCAGCCGGCTGTCGTTGAAGCTGTAGACGACCAGCGAGACGATCGGCGCGTAGAGGAACACGAAGCCCAGCGTGCAGACCACAGGCAGGAACAGGCCGCGCCTCATTTCACGCGCTCCTCGGCATGGGCCTGGATCTGGCGCAGGAAGACGATCGGCACCACGACGACGAGCAGCATCACGATTGCCACCGCCGAGGCCACCGGCCAGTCGCGGCTGCCGAAGAACTCGTTCCACAGAACCCGCCCGATCATCAGCGTGTCCGGCCCGCCCAGCAGTTCGGGGATGACGAACTCGCCGATCGCCGGGATGAACACCAGAAGGAACCCCGCGATCATCCCTGGCACCGACAGCGGCAGCGTGATGGTGAGAAAGGTGGCCACTGGCCTGGCGCCGAGATCGGCCGAGGCCTCGAGCAGATCCTGCTCGAGCTTCACCAGCGTGGCGTAGAGCGGCAGGATCATGAACGGCAGGTAAGTGTAGACGATGCCGAGATAGACCGCGAAGTTGGTCTGCAGCAGACGCAGCGGCTCGTCGATGATGCCGAGGCCGGTCAGGAGCCCGTTCACCACCCCGGTGTCGCGCAGGAAGCCCTGCCAGGCGTAGACGCGCAAGAGGAACGAGGTCCAGAACGGCAGGATCACCAGCATCAGCAGCAGCGTCCGCCGCGGCTCGGGGCTGCGGGCGATGAAATAGGCCATCGGGTAGCCCACCACCAGCGCCACCGCCGCCGAGATGAAGGCGGTCGAGATCGAGAACAGGTAGGCATCGAGGTAGAGCGCGTCGCGCCAGAGATAGGCGTAGTTCTCGAAGTTGAGGAACAGCGTGACGCGCAGCCCCTCCCACTCCCAGAGCGGCGTGTAGGGCGGCCGGGCGATCGCGGCCTCCGACAGGCTGATCTTGGCGACGACGAGGAAGGGGACGAGGAAGAACAGCGCCAGCCAGGCGAGCGGCACCGCGATCACCAGCGCCCGCCCCGACAGGCCAAGCGCGGCCAGCAGCCGCGTCATCGGCCCGCGCCCGGCTGCCGGCGTGCTCATCGGTTCAGGACCACGCCGGCGGTGTCGGTCCACGACACCCAGACGCGCTCGTCCCACGAGATCGCCTCCTCATCGACCCGTGCGACATTGGCCCGGGTGGCGCGGACGACCTTTCCCGAATCGAGCCTGACGCGGAAGATCGACAGGTTGCCGAGATAGGCGATCTCCTGCACCACGCCCTGGACGCGGTTGAAGGCGCCTCCCGGGTCGGTGCGCGACAGGCGCATCTTCTCGGGCCGCACCGCATACCACAGCGTCTGGTTGAGGGTGCAGGCGACGCCGTGGCCGACATGGATGTCGCAGCCTGCCTCGGGCGAGGCGAGGCGGATGAAGTCGGGCTCGTCCTCGATTACCCGGCCCTCGAAGATGTTCACCGAGCCCACGAAATCGGCCACGAAGCGCGAGTGCGGGAACTCGTAGATCTCGTTGGGCTCGCCCACCTGGACGATCTCGCCCTCGTTCATCACCCCGATCCGGCTCGACAGCGTCATCGCCTCCTCCTGGTCGTGGGTGACGACCATGAAGGTGATGCCCAGGGTCTCCTGGATCTTGACCAGCTCGAACTGGGTCTCCTCGCGCAGCTTCTTGTCCAGCGCCCCGAGCGGCTCGTCCAGCAGCAGCAGCTTCGGCCGCTTCACCAGCGCACGGGCCAGCGCCACGCGCTGGCGCTGGCCGCCCGAGAGCTGGTGCGGCTTGCGGCCCGCGAAGGGGGTCAGCTGGACGAGCTTCAGCATCGCTGCGACCCGCTCCATGGCCTTGTCGCGGGCCATGCCCTCGCGCAGCAGGCCGTAGGCGACGTTGCGCTCCACCGTCATGTGCGGAAACAGCGCGTAGGACTGGAACATCATGTTGGTCGGCCGGTCGTAGGGCGCGACATGGGTCATGTCCTGCCCGTCGATCTCGATCCGCCCCGAGGTCGGCGCCTCGAAGCCCGCGATCATCCGCAGCAGCGTCGACTTGCCCGACCCCGATCCGCCCAGCAGGCAGAACAGTTCGCCCTTGAAGATGTCAAGGCTGACGTCCCAGACAGCGGTGAAGTCGCCGAACTTCTTGGTCACCTTCTGGATGCGGACGAAGGGCTTCTGGGCCGGATCGAGCCATGGCTTGCGCGCGGCGACGGTCTGGGTGTCGGGCATGGGCGCTCCGCGTCGGCCTGCCGCCGGCCTCCCGGGGGGCCGGCACGGCGCCACTATGGCATTGCGGTTTTGCGCCTGCCAAGGGGTGAGTTGGCGGGGCGGTGCGCCGCGTTGCGAACGGTACCCGCATCGGTGCTAATGCAGTCGCCCGGGGTGCGGCGGTGCGCCTGTGCGCGACAGGGTGGGGGAGGCGGAGATGGAGGTCGATTTCGTCGTCGTGGGCGCTGGCACCGCGGGTTGCCTGCTGGCCAACCGGCTGTCCGCCCGCGGCAGCGTCGCGCTGATCGAGGCCGGCGGCAACGACCGCTATCCCTGGATCCACATCCCCGTCGGCTACCTCTACTGCATCGGCAACCCGCGCACCGACTGGTGCCTGCGCACACGGCCCGAGCCGGGCCTGGGCGGGCGCAGCCTGCTTTATCCGCGCGGCAAGGTGCTCGGCGGCTGCTCGGCGATCAACGGCATGCTCTATCTGCGCGGGCAGGCGGCCGATTACGACGGCTGGCGGCAGATGGGCTGCACCGGCTGGGGCTGGGACGACGTGCTGCCGCATTTCCGCCGGCACGAGGACCATGCCGACGGTGCCGACGCCATGCACGGGGCGGGCGGCGAATGGCGGGTCGAGCGCCAGCGGCTGCGCTGGGACATCCTCGACGCCTTCCGCGACGCGGCGGTGGCCGCCGGCATCCCGGCGGTCGAGGATTTCAACCGCGGCGACAACGAGGGCGTCGGCTACTTCCGGGTCAACCAGCGCGCCGGTTTCCGCTGGACCACCGCCAAGGCGTTCCTCCGCCCCGTGTCGGGCCGTCCCGGACTGGCGGTGATCACCGGCGCCCTGGCCGAGCGCATCCTGTTCGACGGGGCGCGGGCGACCGGCGTGCGCTACCGCCAGGGCGGAGAGCTGCGCGAGGTGCGGGCACGGTCCGAGGTGGTGCTGGCCGCCGGCGCGATCGGCTCGCCGCAGCTTCTGCAGCTGTCGGGAATCGGCCCGGCGGCGCATCTGCGCGCCCTCGGCATCGAAGTCAGGCGCGACGCGGCGGTGGGCGAGAACCTGCAGGACCATCTGCAGCTGCGCTGCGTCTTCCGCGTCCAGGCGGCGCGGACGCTCAACACCCTCGCCGGCAGTCTCTGGGGCAAGGCGCGGATCGGGCTGGAGTACGCGCTCTTCCGCTCCGGTCCGATGTCGATGGCGCCCTCGCAGCTCGGCGCCTTCGCGCGGTCCTCGCCCGACGTCGCGACGCCCGATCTCGAATTCCATGTCCAGCCGTTGTCGCTTGACGCCTTCGGCCAGCCTCTCCACGAATTTCCGGCGATCACGGCAAGCGTCTGCCACCTGCGCCCCGAAAGCCGCGGCCATGTCCGAATCACCGCGCCCGACCCCGCGGCGGCGCCCGAGATCGCCCCGAACTACCTGTCCACCCCCGGCGACCGCATCGTCGCGGCGCGGGCGATCCGGCTGGCGCGGCGCATCATGGCCCAGGCACCGATGGCCCGCTACCGTCCCGAGGAGTTCCGTCCCGGGGCCGCGGCCGAGGACGACGCCGACCTCGCGGCGGCCGCGGGGCGGATCGGCACCACCATCTTCCACCCCGTCGGCACCTGCCGGATGGGGGCCGATGACGCGGCCGTCGTCGACCCCGCACTGCGCCTGCGCGGGGTCGAGCGGCTGCGGGTGGCCGACGCCTCGGTGATGCCGACGATCACCTCGGGCAACACCAACGCGCCGACGCTGATGATCGCCGAGAAGGGGGCGGCCATGATCCTCGCGGGCGGCACAGCCGGCGCTTAACCCCGCCTTCATCCGCACCTGCTAGCCCGGTTGCCGGGTGAATGGGACGGGTGCTGATGGCAAGGCAGGCGAATGCCGCGCCAGTCATCGTCAAGCGGAAGAAGATCGTCGCCGAAGGCGGGCACCACGGTGGGGCGTGGAAGGTCGCCTATGCCGACTTCGTGACCGCCATGATGGCGTTCTTCCTCTTGATGTGGCTGCTGAACGCGACGACCGAGAAACAGCGCAAGGGGCTGGCGGACTACTTCAACCCGACGATCCCGGTGAACCGAATCTCGGGCGGTGGCGAGGGGATGTTCGGCGGCCAGAGCGTCTTCTCCGAGCAGACCGTGGCGCAGATGGGAACCGGCGGGTCGATGGCGCGCCCGACCGAGGAGCGGCAGGCCCGCGGCGAGACCGGGGTGGCGCGGGCCGCCCTCGAGGGGGCCGAGGAGGCCGAGGAGTCGCGCACGCTGCACGCCATCGAGGACCGGCTGATGGGCCGCGGCGGCGAGAGCTTCGTCTCCGAGAACCTCCTGCGCCACATCGTCACCGAGGTCACCGACGAGGGGCTGATCGTCGAGCTTTTCGACCTGCCCGGCGCGCCACTGTTCGAGGGCGACGGCGACCAGCCGATGCCGCTTGCCGCGGCGCTGGCGGGGGTGGTCGCCGAGGCCTTCGCGGTGGTCGGCAACGAGGTCGCGGTGCAGGGGCACACCCGCTCCTACCCGATCGTGCTCGCCGTCAACCCTGTATGGGATCTGTCGGCGGCGCGCGCCCAGGCTATGCGGCGCCTGATCGCCGCCGCAGGGCTCCACGATGCCCGGGTGCAGCGCGTCACCGGTTTTGCCGACCGTCGGCCGGCCACCGCCGACCCGATGGCGGTGCGCAACAACCGGCTCGAGGTGATTCTGCTCCGCCGGCGGCGCTAGGGCGAAATGCGCCGGATTTGAGTCATTAGCCGGCGCTTAAGCGGGGTCTGGCAGGGTCGGCGCAGACCCGAGCGGTCGATGCTGCAGAAAGGCGCGCAATGACCATCTCCTCCTCGCTGAATGCGGGTGTCGCCGGGCTGAACGCGAATGCCGCCCGGCTTGCCTCGATCTCCGACAACATCGCCAATTCGTCGACCTACGGCTACAAGCGCGTCTCGGCGGACTTCCATTCCCTGGTCGTCCAGGGCACGGCCGGAGGGGCCTATGCCGCCGGCGGGGTGCGCGTCACCACGCACCGGCTGATCGACGAGCGCGGGCCGCTGATCACCACCTCCAACCCCACGGACCTTGCAGTGGACGGGCGCGGCATGCTGCCGGTCACCTCCGACGTGGCGGTGGCCAACGGCAACGGCGCCCTGCCGCTCATGCTGATGACGACGGGGTCGTTCCGCCCCGATGCCAGCGGCCTGCTGCGGACCGAGACCGGGATGGTGCTGCTCGGCTGGCCGACCGGCCCCGACGGCAGCATGCCGCCCTTCCCGCGCGACACCATCGCCGGGCTCGAGCCGGTGCGCGTCAACCTCAACCAGTACGCCGGCGATCCCACCACGCGGCTGTCGCTGGGGGTGAACCTGCCGGCAACCGAGACGATGGCCGGCGCCTCGGGCGACACGCTCGACCTGACGGTGGAATACTACGGCAACCTCGGCACGTCCGAAACGCTCACCTTCAGCTTCACCCCGACGGTCCCCGGCACCGGGGCGTCGAACGAATGGACGATGGTCATTCGCGATTCGGCCTCGGGCGGGGCGGTGATCGGCGAATACACAGTGGTGTTCGACGACACCCGCGGCGGCGGCGGCACCATCGCTTCGGTCACCACCCTCTCCGGGGGCGCGTACGACCCGGCGACGGGCAAGATCGGGCTCACCGTGGACGGCGGGCCGATCGAGCTCAGCATCGGCAAGCCGGGCGAGCAGGGGGGGCTCACCCAGCTCTCCGACAGCTTCGCGCCGATCTCGATCGTCAAGGACGGCTCGCCGGTGGGCAACCTCGCCTCGGTGGAGGTCGACCAGAACGGCTACATGCACGCCATCTACGACACCGGCTTCGTGCGCACGATCTACAAGATTCCGCTGGTCGACGTGCCCAACCCCAACGGGCTTGTGTCGCTCAACAACCAGGCCTACCAGGTCTCGGCGCAGTCGGGCCCGTTCTTCCTGTGGGATGCGGGCGACGGCCCGACCGGCGCGCTTGCCGGCTTCAGCCGCGAGGAATCGTCCACTGACGTCGCGCGCGAGCTGACGCAGCTGATCCAGACCCAGCGCGCCTACTCCTCGAACGCCAAGGTCATCCAGACGGTCGACGAGATGCTGCAGGAGACCACCAACATCAAGCGGTAGGGGCGCGGGCATGGGCAGGGGCCGCATCGGCACTCACGCGGGCGCAGGCGGGAACCGTGCCCGCCCCGGCGGGTGGGCGCGGTGAGCGTCTCGGCCTCGCTGTCGAACGCGCTCTCGGGGCTGACGGCGGCCGCGCGTGCGGCCGAGGTCGTCGCCTCCAACGTCGCCAACGCCCGCACCGAGGGCTACGGCCGGCGCGAGCTCATGCTGTCGTCGCGGACGGTGACCAGTTCGGGCTCGGGCGTGCGCATCGACGGCGTCCAGCGCCATGTCAACGACGCGCTGATCGCCGACCGGCGCATCGCCGCGGCCTCTGCCGGCGGGGCCGGGCTGCCGGCCGCCTTCCATTCCCGCATCGAGGCGCGCATCGGGGCGCCCGACGCGCCCGGCTCGGTCGGAGCGCGCATCGCCGCCTTCGAGGCGCGGCTGGTGGAGGCCGCGAGCCGCCCCGATTCGGAGACCCGGCTGCGCGCCGTGCTCGACGCCGCGGGCTCCCTCGCCGCGACGCTCGGCGACGTCTCGCGGGAGGTGCAGGCGGCGCGGATGGAGGCCGAGGGCGCGATTGCCCGTGACGTCGCCCTCGTCAACGACACGCTCGCCCAGGTCGCGGCGCTGAACGCCCAGATCCGCGGCCTGGTCGCCGGCGAGCGCGACCCCTCGGCGCTGATGGACCAGCGCCAGGCGCTGGTCGACCGTATCGCCGAGGTGGTGCCGCTGCGCGAAGTCGCGCGCGACCACGGCCAGGTGGCGCTGTTCACGCCCGGCGGGGCGATCCTGCTCGACGGCACCGCGGCCCCGCTCGGCTTTGCCCGCGCCGGGGCCATCACCGCCGACATGACGGCGGGCTCGGGCGGGCTCTCCGGGCTCACGCTCAACGGCCAGCCGCTGTCCACCGCCGGCCATGGCCCGGTCGGCGGCGGCCGGCTGGCGGCTGCCTTCGCGGTCCGCGACCGGCTGGCGCCCGAGGCGCAGGAACGGCTCGACGCGCTGGCCCGCGACCTCGTCGAGCGGCTTGCCGACCCGGCCGCCGATCCAAGCCTCGCCCCCGGCGCGGCGGGGCTGTTCACCGATGCCGGCGCCGCCTTCGACCCCGCCGCCGAAGTCGGGCTGGCCGGACGGCTGCGGGTCAACGCCCTCGCCGACCCCGCCCGCGGCGGCGCGATCTGGCGGCTGCGCGACGGGCTCGGGGCGGCCGCACCCGGGCCGGCCGGCGACGGTGCCGGCCTCGCCCGCCTCGCCGCCGCACTCGACACCCCGCGCAGCCCGGTCTCGGGCGGCTTTCTGGGTGGCGCCCACAGCCTTGCTGGGCTGGCCGGCGAGGTGCTGTCGCTGGTCGCCGGGTCCCGCCTCTCGGCCGAGGCGGAGGCGAGCTTCACCGCCGCCCGGGCCGAGGCGCTGGCCGTGCTCGAGGCCGAGGGCGGTGTCGACACCGACCAGGAATTGCAGCTCCTGATCATGATCGAGAAGACCTACGCCGCCAACGCCCGGGTGATCAGGACGGTGGACGAGATGCTGTCGACGCTGCTGGGGATCTGAGCGATGCGTACGGTCGGCATGGGCGACATGGCGCAGGGGCTGGTGCTGCGCCTGCGGGCGCAGGCGCTGAAGCTGGCGGTGGCGCAGGCCTCGGCCGAGGTCACGACCGGCCGCCGCAGCGACCCGCTCGCCGCCGCGGCGGGCGATGCCACCGCCCAGGCCGGGATCGCCCGCGACCTCGTCCGCCTCGGCGGCTTCCGCATTGCCGCAACCGAGGCCGGGCAGCGCGCCGCCGCGATGCAGGCCGCGCTCGGCGCCGTGCAGGAGGCGACCGACGGCCTCGGCGCGCGGCTCGCGACCGCCCAGTCGGGCAGCGCGCCCGGACTCGTCGGTGCGCTGGGTGCAGAGGCCGCTCACCGCCTCGACGCGGCGGTCGCGGCGCTGAACGGCCGGGCCGCCGACCGCACGCTCCTTGCCGGGACGGCCACCGACGGCCCGGCGCTGGCCCCGGCCGGCGACATCCTCGCCGCGCTCGAGGCGGCGGTGGCGGGCGAGACCACCGCCTCGGGCGTCGCCGCCGCGGTCAGGGCCTGGTTCGCCGCCCCGACCGGCGGGTTCGCCGACAGCGGCTATCGCGGCGGCCCGGCCGGCGCGCCCGTCGCCGTGGCCCCGGGCGAGGCGGTGGCGCTCGACATCACCGCGGCCGATCCGGCGGTGGCGTCCGCCCTCGAGGGCCTTGCCCTCGCCGCGCTGCTCGACCGCGGCGTGCTGGCCGGCGACACGGCGGGCCGGGCGGCGCTGGCCCGGCAGGCCGGCGGGCAGGTGCTCGCCGGCGACACCGGGCTCGTCGGCGTGCGTGCCCGGCTGGGCGAGGCCGAGGCGCGGATCGCGGCCGCCGCGGTGCGCAACACCGCCACCGCCACCGCGCTCGAGGTCGCGGCCGCCGACCTTGCAGCCGCCGACCCCTACGCCGCGGCCAGCCGCCTCGCCGAGGCCGAGGGGCAGCTTCAGGCCCTGTACCTGATGACGGCACGGCTCGCCCGGCTGTCCCTGACGGAGTATCTGCGATGATCCGCGCCCTGCTTCTTGCACTCCTCGCGGCGGTCCTCCCCGCCGCCGTTGCCGCAGCCGGAATCCGCCTGAAGGATCTTGTCGAGGTCGACGGCGTGCGTGGCAACGACCTGCTCGGCTATGGCCTCGTCGTCGGGCTGAACGGCACCGGCGACGGACTGCGCAACGCCCCCTTCACCGAGGAGCTGATGGCCGCGCTGCTCGAGCGGCTGGGCGTCAACGTCACCGGCGAGGCGATCCGGGCGCGCAACGTCGCGGCGGTCATGGTCACCTCGACGCTGCCGCCCTTCGCGCGCGCCGGCAGCCGCATCGACGTCACCGTCTCGGCGATCGGCGACGCGAAAAGCCTGCTCGGCGGCACGCTGGTGATGACGCCGCTCAACGGTGCGGACGGCGAGATCTACGCCGTCGCCCAGGGCGCGGTGATCGCCGGCGGGGTGGCGGCCGAAGGCGCGGCAGCCAGCGTCGTGCAGGGCGTGCCCACCGCCGGCGCGATCCCGATGGGTGCCCGGGTGGAGCGCGAGCTGCCCTTCGACTTCGCCAGCCTGGCCAGCCTGCGGCTGGCGCTGCGCTCGCCCGATTTCACCACCGCGGGCCGGATCGAGCGCGTGATCAACGCCGAGTTCGGCCGCAGCGTGGCGGCAATGGCGGATGCGGGGACGGTCGTGCTCGACCTCGCGGCCACCGGCATGCGCTCGCCCGCCCATGCGGTGGCGCGGATCGAATCGCTGGTGGTGGCGCCCGAAACGCGCGCGCGCGTGGTCGTCGACCAGCGCTCGGGCACGATCGTCATGGGCGCCGATGTCCGCATCGGCCGCGTCGCGGTGGCGCAGGGCAACCTGACCCTCCGCATCGAGGAGGCGCCCGCGGTCATCCAGCCCAACCCCTTCTCGCCGGGCGACACCGTCGTCGTGCCCCGCACCGCCGCCGGCATCGAGGAGGAGCCGGGGACGGGTCTGGCCGAGATCGCGCCGGGGGCGACGCTCTCGGAGGTGGTCGCGGGGCTGAACGCGCTGGGTGTCGCGCCGCGCGACATGATCGAGATCCTCAAGACCATCAATGCCGCCGGGGCGCTCCATGCCGAGTTGATCGTCCGCTGAGGGGGCGGCGCCGGCCGCGGCCGGTTGCGCGGCGGTCACAACGGCGGGTGCCGCGGCGCCGCCGGCGGCCGCCGGCTTGACAGCGCCGGCGCAGGATGCGCCAAGGGCGACCCCACCTGCCCGTTTCGCGAGGATGCCGGATGACGGCCGACGAACTGCGCGGCGCGCTCCTGCGCCATCTGGAATTCTCGATCGGCAAGGACCTGCCGCATGCGACCCTGCGCGACATCCGCGTCGCGCTGTCGCTCGTCGTGCGCGACCGGATCGTGCAGCCCTGGTTCGCCTCCACCCGCCGCACCTACGCCGCCCGCGCCAAGCGCGTCTACTACCTGTCGATGGAGTTCCTGATCGGCCGGCTGCTCGAGGATGCGATCGTCAATCTCGACCTCGCCGAGGCAGTGCGCGAGGCGGTGGGCGGGCTCGGCCACGACGTCGCGGCCGTCCTCGCCGACGAACCCGACGCCGCGCTCGGCAACGGCGGGCTCGGCCGGCTTGCCGCCTGCTTCCTCGACTCGCTGTCCACCCTCGGCGTGCCGGCCACCGGCTACGGCATCCGCTACGAGCACGGGCTGTTCCAGCAGCGCTTCGAGGACGGCGCCCAGGTCGAGGAGCCAGAGGAGTGGCTGCGCCAGACCCATGTGTGGGAGTTCGAGCGCCCGGAGGCCGCCTTCCGCATCGGCTTTGGCGGGCGCGTGTCCGAGAACGGCGCCCGGGCGGTCTGGACCCCCGACAACGCCGTCGTCGCCCAGGCCTACGACACCCCCGTGATCGGCTGGCGCGGGCGCTGGGCCAACACGCTCCGGCTGTGGGGCGCCCAGGCGATCCGCGGCTTCGACCTTGCGCGCTTCAACCGGGGCGACCACGCCGGCGCCGCGGCTGCTGAGGCCCTCGCGCGCGCCATCAGCCGCGTCCTCTACCCCGACGATTCCAACGGCCACGGCCGCGAGCTACGCCTCCGCCAGGAGTATTTCTTCACCGCCGCCTCGCTGCGCGACATCCTGCGCCGCTTCCGCAGCGAGTACGGCGATGATATCGCGCAGCTTCCGCGCCGGGCGGCAATCCAGCTCAACGACACCCATCCGGCCATCGCCGGGCCCGAGCTCGTGCGCCTTCTGCACGACGAGGAGGGGATGGAGTTCGCGACCGCCGTCGAGGTCGCCCGCGGCTGCCTGGGCTACACCAACCACACGCTGATGCCCGAGGCGCTGGAACGCTGGGGCGAGGGGCCGATCGGCCATCTGCTCCCGCGCCACCTGCAACTGATCGAGCGCATCGACGACTGGCACGCCCGCGCCCACCCCGGACGCCGCGTCGCGATCCGCGACCGCGGCGAGGTCGGCATGGGCGAGCTGGCCTTCGTCATGGCGCACCGGGTGAACGGTGTCTCGGCGCTGCACACCGGGCTGATGAAGCGGACGGTCTTCGCCGAACTGCACCGCCTGCACCCCGACCGCATCGTCAACCAGACGAACGGCGTCACCCCGCGCCGCTGGCTGCTGTCGGCCAACCCGCGGCTGTCGGCCCTCATCACCGAGGCGATCGGTACCGGCTGGGAGGACGACCTCGAACGGCTCTCGGGCCTCGAGGCGCATGTCGGCGACGCCGCCTTCCGCGATGCCTTTGCCGGGGCAAAGCGCGCCAACAAGACCGCCGTCGCCCGCTGGATCGGCGGCACGCAGGGGGTCCAGGTTGACCCCGCGGCGATGTTCGACATCCAGATCAAGCGCATCCACGAGTACAAGCGCCAGCACCTCAACATCCTCGAGACGGTGGCGCTGTGGCTGGCGATGCGCGATGCCCCGCATGCCGGCTGGACCCCGCGGGTCAAGATCTTCGGCGGCAAGGCCGCGCCGGGCTACACGCTGGCCAAGCAGATCATCCGGCTGGTCAACGATGTCGCCCGGGTGATCAACGCCGACCCGGTGACGGGCGAGCTGCTGAAGGTCGTCTACCCGCCCAACTACAACGTCACCATGGCCGAGCGGCTGATCCCCGCGGCCGACCTTTCCGAGCAGATCTCGACCGCCGGCAAGGAGGCGTCGGGCACCGGCAACATGAAGTTCGCCCTGAACGGGGCGTTGACGATCGGCACGCTCGACGGCGCCAATGTCGAGATCCGCGAGCGCGTCGGGGCGGCGAACTTCTTCCTGTTCGGGATGACCGCCGAGGAGGCCGAAGCGCGCCGCGCCGTCCCCGGCCATGCCGGCCAGGCGATCGCGGCCAGCGCGCCGCTTGCCCGGGCGCTGGCCGCGATCGAATCCGGGGTCTTCTCTCCCGGCGAGCCCGAGCGCCACCACGCCGTGACGAAGAACCTGCGCGAACACGATTATTTCCTTGTCTGCGCGGACTTCGATGCCTACTGGCAGGCCCAGCGCGGCATCGACGAGGCGTTCCGCGACGCCGACGCATGGACTCGCGCGGCCGCGCTGAACACCGCACGCTCCGGCTGGTTCTCCTCCGACCGCACCATCCGCGGCTACATGGCCGAGGTCTGGGACGTCGCCGCGCTGGTCTGAGACTGGTCGCGGCGGCGCCCGCGCGGGGCTTTGTTTTCGCCGGGCGTCACCGTAAGCTCCGGCCATGACCGCCGCGCCCCCCGCCGTGCAGGACTGGCCCGCCAGCGCCGACGCCGCGCTGGTGGCGGCCGGCCGGCACCCCGACCCCTTCGCCATTCTCGGCCCCCACGACCGCGGCGGCCAGCGCCGCGTCACCGCCTTCGACCCGGGGGCCGAGCGGCTCTGGGCGCTGTCCGGCGAGGCCGTCCATCCCCTGCATCCGGTCGGCGGGGCGCCGGGGGTCTTCTCGGGGCCGGTCGCCCCGGGGCCGTACCGCATCCGCGGCGAGGGGCCCGGAGGCCGGCGCTGGGAGCACGACGACCCCTTCCGTTTCGGCCCGGTGATCGGCGAGGTCGACGAGTACCTGCTTGCCGAGGGCACGCATCTGCGGCTGTGGCAGGTTCTCGGTGCCCATGTGATGCGTCACGAGGGCGTGTCCGGCACCCATTTCGCCGTCTGGGCGCCCAATGCGCGGCGGGTGTCGGTGGTCGGCCCGTTCAACGGCTGGGACGGGCGGCGCCACCCGATGCGGTCGCGCGGCTCCACCGGCGTGTGGGAGATATTCCTGCCCGGCATCGGCGAGGGCGCGCCCTACAAGTACGAAATCCTCGGCCCCGACGGCGCCGTCCAGCCGCTGAAGGCCGACCCGGTCGGCTTCGGTGCCGAGCATCCACCGGCCACCGCCTCGGTGGTGCGCGACATCGCGGGCTACGGCTGGAAGGATGCCGCATGGATGTCCTCGCGCGCGGCGCGCAACGATCCCACAGCGCCGGTCGCGATCTACGAGGTGCATGTTGCCTCCTGGCGGCGCATTCGGGAGGAGGGCGGCCGTCCGCTCTCGTGGCGCGAGGCGGCGGAAGAGATCGTCGCCTACGCCGCCGCCCTCGGCTTCACCCATCTCGAACTGATGCCAGTGTCGGAGCACCCCTTCGACGGCTCCTGGGGCTACCAGCCCGTCGGCCTCTTCGCCCCGACGATCCGCTTCGGCCCGCCGCACGAGTTCCGCGACCTCGTCGACGCGGCCCATCGTGCCGGTCTCGGTGTCATACTCGACTGGGTGCCCGGCCATTTCCCCGCCGACGCCCACGGGCTGGCCCGCTTCGACGGCACCCATCTCTACGAGCACGAAGACCCGCGGGAGGGGTTCCACCCCGACTGGAACACGCTGATCTACAATTACGGTCGCCGCGAGGTGGCCAACTTCCTTGTCGCCAACGCGCTCTACTGGCTCGAGGAATACCATGTCGACGGGCTGCGCGTGGATGCCGTCGCCTCGATGCTCTACCGCGACTACTCGCGCCCCCCCGGCGGGTGGGTCAGAAACGTCCATGGCGGCCGCGAGAACATCGAGGCGATCGCCTTCCTGCGGCGGATGAACCGCACGGTCTGCGGCGAATGCCCCGGCGTCATGACGGTAGCCGAGGAAAGCACCGCCTTCCCCGGCGTCTCGCGGCCCGTCGAAGCCGGCGGGCTCGGCTTCGGCTACAAGTGGAACATGGGCTGGATGAACGACACGCTGGCCTACATCCGGCGTGACCCGATCCACCGCCGCCACCACCACCACGCCATGACATTCGGCACCACCTACACCCACAGCGAGAACTTCATCCTGCCGATCAGCCACGACGAGGTCGTCCACGGCAAGGGCTCGATGCTGGCCAAGATGCCCGGCAGCCCGTGGGAGCGCTTCGCCAACCTGCGTGCCTACTACGGCTTCATGTGGGGGCATCCGGGCAAGAAGCTGCTGTTCATGGGCCAGGAGTTCGGCCAGGCGGCGGAATGGAACCACGCCGCCGGGCTTGACTGGGCGATGGCCGCCACCCCCTCGCATGCCGGCCTCGCGCGGCTCGTGCGCGACCTCAACGCCCTCTACCGCGCCACCCCGTCCCTGCACGCGATGGACTGCGAGGCCGGGGGCTTTCGCTGGCTCGAGGCCGATGCAGCCGAGATCTCGGTCTATGCCTGGCTGAGGCAGGCGGGGGCGCAGGACGCGCCGGTGGCGGTCGTGTGCAACTTCACCCCGGTGCAGCGCGACTGGCTGGTCGGACTGCCGCGGCCCGGCCTCTGGCGCGAGGCGATCAACACCGACGCCGGGATCTACGGGGGCGGCAACCGCGGCAATCTCGGCGGCATCACCGCAGAACCCGGCGGCCACCAGGGTCAGCCCTTCGCGGCCCGCGTCACGCTGCCGCCGCTTGCCACGCTCATGTTCGTCCATCAACCGAGCTGACACAACCGCGGGGGAGACGCCGATGCAACGACCGATCCACAGGCTCTCCGGCCGCTCGATGGCCTTCGTCCTTGCCGGCGGGCGCGGCAGCCGGCTGCGCGAGCTGACCGACCGGCGCGCCAAGCCCGCGGTCTACTTCGGCGGCAAGACCCGGATCATCGACTTCGCGCTGTCCAACGCGCTCAACTCCGGCATCCGCAAGATGGCGGTGGCGACCCAGTACAAGGCCCACAGCCTGATCCGCCACTGCCAGCGCGGCTGGAACTTCTTCCGCGCCGAGCGCAACGAGTACCTCGACATCCTCCCCGCCAGCCAGCGGGTGGACGAGACGCACTGGTACCAGGGCACCGCCGACGCGGTCTACCAGAACATCGACATCATCGACAGTTACGGCGTCGACTACGTGCTGATCCTCGCCGGCGACCACATCTACAAGATGGACTACGAGATCATGCTGCGCCACCACGTCGAGACCGGCGCCGACGTCACCGTGGGCTGCCTGACCGTGCCGCGCGCCGAGGCCTCGGCCTTCGGGGTGATGGACGTCGACGGCAACGGGCGGATCACGGGCTTTCTGGAGAAGCCGGCTGACCCGCCGGGAACGCCCGACGATCCCTCGGTGACGCTCGCCTCGATGGGCATCTACGTCTTCGACTGGCCGTTCCTGCGCCGGCGGCTGATCGAGGACGCCAACGACCCGCAGTCCCGGCGCGACTTCGGCGGCGACCTCATCCCCGCGATCGTCCGCGGCGGCCGGGCGATGGCGCACCGCTTCGCCGACAGCTGCGTGCGCCACCGTGCGGACGTCGTTCCCTACTGGCGCGATGTCGGCACCGTGGACGCCTTCTGGAAGGCCAACATCGACCTCACCGACTTCGACCCCGAGCTCGACCTCTGGGACACCGACTGGCCGATCTGGACCTATGCGGAAAGCGTGCCGCCGGCCAAGTTCGTCCATGACGAGGACAGCCGCCGTGGCACGGCGGTGTCCTCGCTGGTCTCAGGCGGCTGCATCATCTCGGGCACCGAGGTGCGCAACTCGCTGCTGTTCACCGGGGTGCACACCAACTCCTGGGCATCGCTGACCGAGGTGGTGGCGCTGCCCTATGCGGTGGTCGAGCGGCACGCGCGCCTGCGGCGGGTGGTGATCGACCGGGGCGTGATCATTCCTCGCGGCCTCGTCGTCGGCGAGGACCCCGACGAGGACTGCCGCTGGTTCCGCGTCACCGAGGGCGGGGTGACGCTGATCACCCAGGACATGCTCGATCGCCGGGCGGCCGCGCTGACATGAGGGCCGCGCTTGCCGTTGCCTCCGAATGCGCGCCACTGGTCAAGACCGGCGGGCTGGCCGATGTCGTCGGTGCGCTGCCGGCCGCACTCGCGCCGGAGGGCTGGCAGCTTCGCGTGCTGCTGCCGGGCTACCGCCAGGTGCTCTCGGCCCTCGGCCCGGCGCCGGCGGTTATGGCGCAGGCCGATCTCTTCGGCGGGCCGGGGCGGGTGCTGGCCGGGCAGGCCGGCGGGCTCGACCTCCTGGTGCTCGAGGCGCCGCATCTCTTCGACCGCGCCGGCACCCCCTATCTCGACCTCTCCGGCCACGACTGGCCCGACAACCCCGAGCGCTTTGCGGCGCTGTCCTGGATGGCGGCGCGCATCGCCACCGAGGGCGTCGGCGGCTGGCGGCCGGAGGTGCTGCACCTGCACGACTGGCAGGCCGGCCTCACTCCCGTCTACCTGCGCGCCCGCGGCAACGGCGTGGCCACGGTGCTGACGATCCACAACATCGCCTTCCACGGCCTCGCCCCGGCCGACCGGCTGTGGCGCCTGCGGCTGCCGCCCGAGGGCTTCACCCCCGAGGGCTTCGAGTACTACGGCCACATCAGTGCGCTGAAGGCGGGGCTCGTCTTTTCCACCCGGCTGTCCACCGTCTCGCCCACCTATGCGCGCGAACTGATGACGCCCGAGTACGGCATGGGGCTCGACGGGGTGATCCGAAGCCGCGCGCGCGATCTCGTGGGCATCCTTAACGGCATCGACACGGCGGTGTGGGACCCGGCCGCCGACTCGCTGGCAAGCCCTTACCGCAGCCCTGCCGGAAAGGCCGCCAACCGCGCCCGACTGCTCGCCGAATTCGGGCTCGGCCCGGGCGAGGGCCCGGTCTGCATCGTCGTCGCGCGGCTGTCCGGCCAGAAGGGGCTCGACCTCCTGCTCCAGGCCGTGCCGGCGCTCACCGACCGCGGCGGGCGCCTCGCGCTGCTGGGTTCGGGCGACCGCGCGCTCGAGAACGCCTGGCTGCGCGCCGCCGAAGGTGCCGACCGCATCGCCGTGCGCATCGGCTATGACGAGGCGCTGGCGCACCGGATGTTCGCCGGCGCCGACGCCGTCCTCGTGCCGTCACGGTTCGAGCCCTGCGGGCTGACCCAGCTTTACGGCCTGCGCTACGGTGCCATCCCGGTCGTGGCACTGACCGGCGGGCTGGCCGACACGGTGATCGCGGCCAACGACGCCGCGCTCAAGGCCGGGGTGGCGACCGGGCTGCAGGTCTGGCCGCTGACGGTCGAGGCGCTTGCCGCGGCGCTGGTAAGGCTGTGCGAACTGCATGCCGACCGCCATGCCTGGGCGCGGATGCAGCGCAACGCGATGCGCCATCCGGTCGGCTGGGCGGCGTCGGCCCCGGCCTATGCGCGGCTCTACGAAGGCGCCGTCGCCGCCGCATGACCACGCACGCGATGACCGCAGGGCGCCCGTGGCCGATGGGTGCGGAATGGGATGGCGCGGGGGTCAACTTCGCCGTCTTCTCGGCCAATGCGCAGCGCGTCGAGGTCTGCCTGTTCTCCCCCGACGGGGCAACCGAGACCGCCCGCCTGCCGCTGCCCGAAAGCGAGGGGAATGTCTGGTTCGGCCGCCTGCCGGGGCTCGGCCCCGGGGCGCTCTACGGGCTGCGCGCGCACGGGCCCTGGGCGCCGGAGGCCGGTCACCGCTTCAACCCCGCCAAGCTCCTGATCGACCCCTTCGCGCGCGCCCTCACCCATCCGCTGCGCTGGCATCCGGCGATGCGCGGCACGGCCGCGGGCGGCCGCGCCCCCGACCCCGCCGACAGCGCAGCCGTGATGCCGAAGGCGGTGGTGGTGGCGCCGACGGCGCCGCTGCCCGGCCTGCGCCAGGCCCGGCCGGCGGCCGAGACGGTGATCTACGAAGCCCACGCGAGGGGGCTGACGATGCGTATGCAGGGGCTTGCCGCGCCCGGCACGCTTGCCGCGCTGGGCGAGGCGCCGGTCATCGACCATCTTATGCGGCTCGGCGTGACGGCGCTGGAGCTGATGCCGCTGCAGGCCTTCGCTGACGACGCCCATCTCGTCGCCCGCGGGCTCACCAACTACTGGGGCTACCAGCCGGTCGCCTGGTGCGCGCCCGATCCGCGCTACCTCGGCCGCGCGGGCGCCGAGGGGCTGCGCCGGGCCGTCGGGCGTCTGCACGCGGCAGGCATCGAGGTGATCCTCGACGTCGTCTGCAACCACAGCGGCGAGGGCGGCGCCGACGGGCCGACGCTGTCGCTGCGCGGGCTCGACAACGCGAGCTACTACCGGCTCGCCCCCGGCGGCGCCTTCATCGACGACACCGGCTGCGGCAACACGCTGAACACCGAGCACCCGGCGGTGATCGGGCTCGTGCTCGACAGCCTGCGCCACTGGTCGGGCGCCTACGGCATCGACGGCTTCCGCTTCGACCTTGCCGCCACCCTCGGCCGCCGCGCCGCGGGCTTCGACGCCAACGCCCCGCTCCTGGCGGCGCTGCGCGCCGACTCCGTGCTCGGCCGGCTGAAGCTGATCGCCGAGCCCTGGGACACCGGCCCCGGCGGTTACCGGCTGGGCGGCTTCGGCCATCCCTTCCTCGAGTGGAACGACCGCTTCCGCGACGGCGTCCGCCGCTTCTGGCGCGGCGACGCCGGCACGGTGCCCGAGCTTGCCACCCGCGTCGCCGGCTCGGCGCCCGAGTTCGACCATGCCGGCCGGCCGCCCACCGCCTCGGTCAACTACCTCGCCGCCCACGACGGCTTCACCCTCGCCGATGTCGTGGCCTACCGCGACCGCCACAACCTCGCCAACGGCGAGAACAACCGTGACGGCCATGCCGAGAACGTCTCCGACAACATGGGTGTCGAGGGGCCGACCGACCGGCCGCGCATCGCCGCCGCCCGCGCCCGCCGCATCCGGGCAATGCTGGCGACGCTCTTCCTGTCCCAGGGGACGCCGATGCTGCAGGCGGGCGACGAGATCGGCCGCAGCCAGGGCGGCAACAACAACGCCTATTGCCAGGACAACCAGACAAGCTGGCTGGACTGGGCGGCGGCGGACACCGCGCTGGCCGCCTTCGTCGCCCGCCTCGCCGCCTTCCGCCGCGCCCATCCGGTGCTGCGCCAGAAGCTGTTCCTTCACGCGCGCGAGCGCGACCTCGACGGCCGGCCCGACATCGTCTGGTGGCACGAATCCGGCCGGCCCATGGCCGCGGCCGACTGGGGCGAGGCCCACCGCCGCTTCCTCGCCGTCAAGCTGCGCACCGCCGCCCGCACTCCGCCCTTCGCGGCCCGCGAGGAGGCGCTGCTCCTGGTCTTCAACGCCGGCCCGCCGCAACGGCTGGTGCTGCCGCCGCGGCGGGAAGGCCGCGGCTGGCGCTGCAGTCTGGACAGCTCGCGCCCCGCTCACCCCGCGACGTCCCTGCGCGCCGCCGCCGTCACGGTGCCGGCGCAGGCGGTGCTGGCGCTGGCCGAGGAGCGGCGGGAATGACCGCGCTCGACCGTCTGGCGGCGGCTGCCGGCCTCGTCTGGCGCTACCGCGACGAGACCGGCCGCGACCGCGAGGCCCCGCCCGAAAGCCGCATCGCGGTGCTGGCCGCGCTGGGCCTGCCCGCGGCGAGCGAGGCCGCGGCCGAGGACAGCCTCGCCCGCCTCGCACCGCCGCGCCTGCCGCCGGTGATCCTGGCCGAGGCCGGCCGCCCCGCCGCCCTGCCCGAGGCCACCGACTGGACGCTCGCGGCCGAGGACGGGACGCGGCGCGCCGGCCGGGGTGCGAGGCTTCCGCCGCTGCCGGTCGGCGCCCATGCGCTGGCCTGCCCGCTCGGCACGGCGACGGTGCTTTCCGCCCCCGCCCGCCTGCCGGCGCCCCCACGCGGCTGGGGGGTGACGCTGCCGCTCTACGGCCTGTGGTCGGGCCTGCCGGGGGGGATGGGCAGCTACGCGCTGCTCGGGCGGGCGGCCGCGGCGCTGGCCGGTCACGGTGCCGCCTTCGCCGGCGTCAACCCGGTGCATGCGGGCTTCCCCGACGATCCGGCCGCCTTCAGCCCCTACGCTCCCTCCAGCCGCGCCCGGCTGAACGCCCTGCACGCCGTCGAGGGCGGTGGCGGCGGCGGCGCGCTGGTCGACCATGCCGAGGCGGTGCCGGCCCGCCGCGCCGCGCTCGAGGCGGAATGGGCGGCCTTCGGCACCGCCGGCGGCGATGCGGCCTTCGACGCCTGGCGGGCCGCCGAGGGCGGGGACCTCGCCCGCTTCGCCACCCACCAGGCGCTGTCGGAGGTCTTCGGCCCCTACTGGACGGGCTGGCCCGCGGCCTACCGCGACCCCGCGCACCCGGCGGTCGCCGCCTTTGCCGCCGAACGGCAGGAGCGCATTGCCCATCACGCCTGGCGCCAGTGGCGGGCCGAGGCCGGGCTGGCGGCGGCGCAGGCGCGCGCCCGGGTCGCCGGCATGCGCCACGGCCTCTACCTCGACCTCGCGGTGGGCACCCATCCCGCCGGCGCCGAGACATGGGCCGACCGCGGCCTCTTCGCCGCCGGCATCTCGCTCGGGGCACCGCCCGATGCCTTCGCGCCCGCGGGGCAGGTGTGGAACCTCGCGCCGATGCGCCCCGACGTCCTGCTCGGCCGCGGGCTCGCGCCGCTCCGGGCGATCCTCGCCCGCCTGCTGCGCCATGCCGGGATGCTCAGGATCGACCACATCCTCGGCTTCGAGCGCGCCTTCTGGGTGCCCGACGGGCTGCCCGGCCTCTACCTGCGGATGCCGCGGGCGGCGCTCCTGGCGGCGGTGACGATCGAGGCGTCGCGCGCCGGGGCGGTGATCGTCGGCGAGGATCTCGGCAACATCCCCGACGGCCTGCGCGACGCGTTGGCCGCGACCGGAATCCTCGGGTGCCGGCTGGCGATGTTCGAGCGCGACGCCGCCGGCGCCTTCCGCCCCGCCGCCGACTGGCCCGAGGACGTGCTGGCCAGCTTCTCCACCCACGACCTGCCGACCTGGCGCGGCTGGCGCCGGGGGCGCGACATCGCCTGGCGGGCGCGGCTTGCCCGACGCCCCGCGGGGCCGGCACTGGCGACGCGCGCTGCCGAGGTCGCCGCCTTCGCCGCCGCCACCGGCGCCCGCAGCGCCCGCGCCGAGGCCATGCACGCCCATCTTGCCGCCACCCCGGCGCGGTTGGTGGCGGTGCAGATCGAGGATATGCTGGGCGCCGGGCAACAGGCCAACCTGCCCGGCACGGTCCACGAACACCCCAACTGGCGCCGTCGGCTGCCGGCCGGGGTGGAGGGTCTGGCCGGCAACCCGCGCATCGCCCGCACCGCCGCCCTTATGGCCCGGGCCGGACGCAAGGAGGACCGCATGCAGACGCTGACCGTCGCCACCGTGCCGATCGACGGGCAGCAGCCCGGCACCTCGGGGCTGCGCAAGAAGACCCGCGTCTTCATGCAGCCGCACTATCTGGAGAACTTCGTCCAGGCGGTGTGGAACGCGATCGGCGGGGTGGCGGGCCGGACGCTGGTGCTGGGCGGCGACGGGCGCTACTTCAACGATCGCGCCGCGCAGGTCATCCTGCGCATGGCCGCGGCCTCGGGGGCCGCGCGCATCATCGTCGGGCAGGGCGGGCTGCTGTCGACGCCGGCCGCCTCGCACCTCATCCGGCTGCGCGGTGCCGACGGCGGCATCATCCTGTCGGCAAGCCACAACCCCGGCGGCCCCGACGAGGACTTCGGGGTCAAGTTCAACATCGCCAGCGGCGGCCCCGCCCCCGAGTCGGTGACCGCGCGCATCCACGCCGAAAGCCGGGCACTGACCGGGTACCGCATCCTGACAGCCCAGGACGCCGACCTCTCGCGCCCCCGCGAGATGGGGCTTGGCGCCATGGTGGTGGAGGTGGTGGACCCCGTCGCCGACTATGCCGCGCTGATGGCGCGGCTGTTCGACCTCGACGCCATCCGGGCGCTGTTCGCAGGCGGCTTCCGGATGCGCTTCGACGCCATGCACGCCGTGACCGGGCCCTATGCCAGAGCGATTCTCGAGGGGATGCTGGGCGCCCCCGAAGGCACGGTGGTCAACGCCGTGCCGCTGCCCGATTTCGGCGGCGGCCACCCCGACCCCAACCCGGTCTGGGCAAGGGATCTCATCGACACCATGATGGCTCCCGGTGCGCCCGATTTCGGCGCCGCCTCGGACGGCGACGGCGACCGCAACATGATCGTCGGGCGGGGCTGCTATGTCACCCCCTCCGACAGCCTCGCGGTACTGGCCGCCAACGCCCACCTCGTGCCGGGCTACGCCGACGGGCTGAAGGGCGTCGCCCGGTCGATGCCCACCTCCCGTGCGGTCGACCGGGTGGCGGCGGCGCGCGGGCTGGCCTGCCATGCCACGCCGACCGGATGGAAGTTCTTCGGCAACCTGCTTGATGCCGGTCTCGTGCGGCTGTGCGGCGAGGAGAGCGCGGGTACCGGCTCGGACCACGTGCGCGAGAAGGATGGGCTGTGGGCGGTGCTGATGTGGCTCAACATCCTGGCCGTGCGGCGCCAGTCCGTGGCCGCTGTGATGGCCGACCACTGGGCAGGGTTCGGCCGCAACTACTACTCCCGCCACGACTACGAGGCGGTGGACGCGGCTGTCGCGGCGGCACTGGTGGACGGTCTGCGCAGCCGCCTGGCGGCCTTGCCCGGGCAGACATTCGCCGGGCTGACCGTCGTGCAGGCCCATGACTTCGCCTATTCCGATCCCGTCGACGGCTCGGCCAGCGCGCGCCAGGGCATCGAGATCGTCTTTGCCGGCGGGGCGCGGCTGGTGCTGCGGCTGTCGGGTACCGGCACCGTCGGGGCGACGCTGCGCGTCTACCTCGAGGCGGTGGAGACCGACCCCGACCGCCTTGCGCTCGAGCCCCGGGTCGCGCTCGCGCCGGTGGTCGCGGCGGCCGAGGCGATCGCCGGCATCGCCGCCCGCACTTCCCGCGATGCCCCGGACGTGATTACCTGAGCAACCTTGTCGGACTTGACAGGTCCGAGCGTTTCGGTCAGGAATTCGGGTGCCGAGCCAGCCCGTGGGGCACGCCAGGTTGCCTGGAGCCACCCGAGCCGGAGCCTGACCATGACCACGCCGACCACGACCCCCACCCTGCCGCGACCTGCCCCGCCGGCGCTGCTGGCGCCGCTGCCGGTCGTTCTTTCCCCGGTTGCGCCGCAGCCCGCCGGAGTCGGTGCGCCGGCCCGCCTTCCCGGTTGCGTGGGGGGCCGCACATGACGGTCCTCTCCCCCGTCCTGCCCGTCGCCGGTTCCGGCACGCCCGTCCGCCAGGATCTGCCGGCGCCGGTCCACGACGCCCGCATCCTGACCGGGGGCGGGCGCGAGGCGCGCATCCTGCTCGACGGCCAGACCTACACCCTGCGGATCACGCGGCAGGGCAAGCTGATCCTCACCAAGTAGACGACGGCGCAGGGGCTTGCATGATCGTCTGCCACTGCATGGTGATCTCGGAGGCCGACATCCGCGGCGCCATCGACTGGATGCGCGCCGCGGATCCGGAGGTCATCATCACCCCCAACCGGGTCTATCGCGCGCTCGGCAAGCGGGCCGACTGCGGCGGCTGCCTTCCGCTTTTCGTTGCATCCATGGCGAAGTGCGATTCATATGGGGTGCCGCTGAATCTGCGCGGTCTCGGCCGCGCCAAGCCGGAGGACAGGACAGGTGAAGGGCGATGCCAAGGTCATCGAGTTTCTCAACGCCGCGCTGCGGAGTGAGCTGACGGCCGTCAGCCAGTACTGGCTGCACTACCGGATGCAGGACGACTGGGGGTTCGCGCGGATCGCCCGCAAGTCGCGCGAGGAGAGCATCGAGGAGATGCACCACGCCGACCGGCTGATCGCCCGCATCCTGTTTCTGGAGGGGCACCCGAACCTGCAGAAGCTCGACCCGCTGAGGATCGGGCAGACGCTGCGGGAGACGCTGGAATGCGATCTTGCCGCCGAGCACGAGGCCCGGACGCTGTATCTGGAGGCGCGCGACCACTGCGCGAAGGTGGGCGACCATGTCAGCCGGGCCCTGTTCGAGGAGCTGATCGCCGACGAGGAGGGCCACATCGACTTTCTCGAGACCCAGCTGCACCTCCACGACCGGATCGGCGAGGCCAACTACGGCCAGCTGAACGCGCTGCCGACCGACAAGATCACGGACTGAGCGCCCCCGCCAGCTCTCCGCCCCCCCGGGCCGCCGCGGCGGGCCCGGGGGTCCGTCCCATGCGTGGGACAGAAGCCAAGTTATTGATATCAGACGCGTGACAGCGCGTCTTTCACGCATTCTTCAGGCTTCGCGCGGGTTCCGGCGCTGCCGGCGCCATCAGCCCCCGCCGCCACCTCCGTCGCGCTGCCGGTCCGCCCAGCTCGGGCGGTCCATCCTGAAGCGGTCGGTCGTGCGGGCATACCAGCCCGCCCCGTGCATACGCCCGATCAGCCCCATCGCCGGCGTGTCGAGATGCCCGCGCGCCGCGTCCAGCACGAAGGCGTCGTCGATGTGGAAGGCCAGCACCCGCCCGATTGCCAGCACCTGCCGCGGCCCGGTCGTCACCGCCGCCTGCAGGCTGCATTCCATCGCCGCCGGAACCCCGGCGATGCGCGGCGGCCGGACATGGACCGAGGGAAGGGTGGCCAGCCCCGCGAGCGCCGTCTCGTCGACGCCGCGGGGCGCGTCGATGCTGGTGAGGTTCATCGCCTCGGCCAGCGCGTCGGGCACCAGGTTGACCACGAACTCGGCGGTGGCGAGGATGTTCTCGGCGGTGTCCTTCAGCCCGCGGGCGGGGTCGCGCATCATCCCCACCGCCACCACCGGCGGGGCCCCGCCCATTGCGTTGAAGAAGGAATAGGGGGCGGCGTTGACGCTGCCGTCCTCGGCGGCGGTGGTGATCCAGGCGATCGGCCGCGGCACCACGGTCGATGTCAGGAGCCGGTAGGCGGTGCCCGGCGCAAGGCGCGCGACGTCAAAGTGCATGACTCAGCCCTCCGTCGCCACGGCGGGACGGGGGCGCGTGTCGACCATCAGGCGGAAGACGTCGGGGCGCGCGTAATGGCCGGTGACGTCGAAATCATACTTGCCGCGGGCGATCTCGGCGGGGTCGAGTTCGGCGGTCAGGATGGTCTCTCCCGCGAAGTCGGGCCCGGCGAGCACCGCCCCGAGCGGCCCGACGATCGCCGAGCCGCCGCGCATCATCACCGTGTCGGGCGCGTCGCCGAGGGCGCTTTCATGCGCCGGCCCGTAGGCGGCGCGCGTGATCCACTGGCAGGCGGTCAGCACGAAGCAGCGGCCCTCGAGCGCGACCGTCTGCATCGTCGGCAGCCAGGTGTCGCGGTCGTCGGCGGTGGGCGCGCACCAGAACTGCACCCCCTGGGCATACATGTGCATTCGCAGCATGGGCATGTAGTTCTCCCAGCAGATCACGGCGCCGACCCGGCCCACGGCGGTGTCGGCTGCCTGCATCGTCGAGCCGTCGCCGAACCCCCAGATCAGCCGCTCGGCCGCCGTCGGCATCAGCTTGCGGTGGCAGGCGACGAGCCCCCGCCTGCCGTCGAAGGTGAGCGCGCTGCAGTAGAGCGTGCCGCCCGCCCGCTCGATGACGCCGACGACCACGGCGGCCCCCGCCGCCGCGGCGGCGGCGGCAAGCGTCGCGGTCTCGGGCCCCGGAACGTCGATCGCCCCTTCCCAGTAGCGGCGGAAGGCCTCGCGCCCCTCGGGGCGGCGCATGCCCACCGGGGCGCCGAAGGAGGCGCCCTTGGGATAGCCGCCGACCAGCGCCTCGGGGAAGACGATCAGCCGGGCGCCGCGGCCGGCGGCTTCGGCGACAAGGCCGGCGGCCTTGTCGGCGGTGGCGCGCGGGTCACCGATGATCGAGGCCACCTGGACGACGGCGGCGGTGAAGGGCCGGGAGGCAGGCGGCATGGGCGGGCTCCGTCAGGGGCCGGGACTGGGCCGGCAGGGCCGTGGGCGGCGGCCGGCGCGGCGGCGGTGCCGGCCCACGAGATGCGCCCCTTTTCCACGATGTCGCGCCGGTCCACCAGCCCCCGCCGCCGGCGCACCCCCAAGGACCGGCCGGGCGGCCGGCCGCGGGGCCCTGGGTGCGCGCGCGCCCCGCCGCTCAGCGCCGGAAGGCGAGGGTCAGAGTGAAGGGGAAGCTCATGCCCTCCAGCCCCTGCGGGGCGGCGGGGAAGCGGCCGGCGCGGCGGACGGCGTCGAGGGCCGCGGCGTCGAGCGCGGGGTCGCCGGACGAGGTCGCGAGGGCGAGGGCGGCAAGCCTGCCGTCGCGGGTGACGGTGAGGGAAAGGGCCACGCGGCCCTCGCTGCCGGCGCGGCGGGCGGCGTCGGGATAGCGCTTGTGGCGCTCCACCGCGGCGCGGATGCCGGCCCCCCAGCGGGCGATCAGCGCCGGGTCGCCGGTTGCCGGGCCGGGTGCGGCGGCGCTGCCGGCGGCGCCTTCGGCCGGCCCGCCGCCGGTGCCGCGGGCGC
>JAHDXW010000023.1:30557-62871 GCA_023383015.1 Paracoccaceae bacterium | reverse complement strand
GTTCCGGCGTAGCTCAGCGGTAGAGCAGTTGACTGTTAATCAATTGGTCGTAGGTTCGATCCCTACCGCCGGAGCCAAAAATCCCCTGTAAGATCAGAGGATTACGAGCAAGCCCCCGCAAGGGGGCTTTTCTCGTTCGGGCGTAAATCGCCACCGAGTCGCCACGGTGACGGAAATCGCCAGTCTGGTGCAGGCTTTCCGTCAGCGTCCCCGGGACCACATGCGGTCAGCTTGAGAGAGCGCCTGAACATGATTGACAGCCTGCCGCCCTTTCAAGGCTTCGATGTCGTATCCAAAATGCGCGAAGAAGGCGGATTGATCCTCTGTGAGGAGCTTGGCAACCCGGGTCGCGGGATAGAATGTGACTCCCTCGTTCGCCCGGCTCGTGGGCACTCCCCGGCGCGCGGGGCGCTCGGCCATCAACGGAAGCAGGCAGCGTGCAACCTTGTCCCCGTAGTGCGGGGAGGCGCGTTCGATTGACTGGAAGAACGCGCTAACCAGAACATCCGCCAACTGCAATCCGGGGACCTGCGAAGCCGTCGCCCTTTCGATCTGGTTCCACCGGAGCACACCGGCCTTGATTTCACGGGTGTTTAGGAAAGTCGTTCCTGCCACGGCCTGATTCATGAGTTGGGCAATATATGCCTTGAACTGCCCGAAATGATGCCCCTTCCGGCTCGCCATTACGATGCGCAAGACCGGATCGCGGATACCGTGCCGGGGGGCAGCATTCACGACATAATGAGTCACGCGCTCAAGCAGGAGACGGGCAACGAAATTGAACAGCACATCGCGCGGATTGCCAGTGGAGTTTGCCGCCCTCTCGTTGTGATACCCGATCATTGTCTTCTTGTAGGAACAAACCACAAAGCCCCGTGCGGGATAATCGGGTGACACGAGCTTGCTTGCTGCAATCAGCCGGTTCTTTGGCTTGAGATTGCGATAATGGAGAGTGCCGCCTTTTTGTCCACCGAAGGAAGCAAGGATTTCATCCCGCCGCCTTTCAAGGTCTGGTTCAAGTTCGGCCCGAACAAGGTAGCCGCCAAGGCAAAGCCACTCGGAATTTCCATCCGTGGAATCAGGCTTTAGGCGATCAACCTTATCGTCGCCTGCCTCGTCTAT
Organism: Paracoccaceae bacterium; assembly: GCA_023383015.1. Classification (GTDB taxonomy): domain Bacteria; phylum Pseudomonadota; class Alphaproteobacteria; order Rhodobacterales; family Rhodobacteraceae; genus JAHDXW01. The sequence continues at coordinate 61,749 of JAHDXW010000023.1, read as the reverse complement.
GAAAAGTGTGTAGTGGTGCGACAAGGCCGCCTCGGATAATATGGGAACAGGCCCCACTATGCGCGCTTGGGACGCCTTCGCAAGGCAACACGAGACAAAGCATTCAAGCCGCACCCGGAACCAGAAGCCGCAGATCGCCCAAGAAGCTCTCAAGCGTCACAATGTCCGTTCGGATGCTTGGCGGGAACTTGGCAATCAGGGGCTCGGGCACCACAAGCTGCACATTGGCCTGCGTCATCTCGCGGAACTGCGCCTCTGACACGCCCTCCTGCAAGGTCAGGAGGTGCTTGACCGGAATCCGGTCTGCCTCGTTGATCACCTGCCGCCAGCGGTCGCGGCATGTGGTCTTGGTGGCAAGCATCCGAAGCCGGGCCTCGGGAAAGTCCGGGTCACGATAGGCGGCCTGCGAGGGGAACAGGAAATCGGGGCGCTTGCCGGGCTCTGATTGCGGCCCGTGCTGGAAATCCACGCCCTCGCGGAACCGCTCCTCTAACAGGATTTCCCGGGTGTGCAGTTCCAGCGAGCGGCCCGAGCGCGCCTTGCGGCGTTGCAGCACCGTTTGCGCGCGGGCAATGAAATCGTCCAGCGTGCCGAACCCGGCACGGATCGCCGGAAGCTCTGTTGCCTCCTCCACGCTTCGGAAGATTTCAAACTCGCACTCGCGCCGCCGCAGAAGCCGCTTGTCGGGCGGTGTGCCGTGCTCGGGCCGAAGCTCCACCGTCTTGCGCACAATGTCCGCGCCTGTCGGAAACTGAACCAGCCATGCAGGCGGAATCTCGGCCGGTTCCAGCCAACACCTGGCGGGCCGGGCGGCAAAGGGCGGGAACAGCCCGGGTTGATCGGGGGACCACATGACAAAGCGCCCGGGCTCCACCGGCCCGAACCTCTCCTCGGCAATGTCTTCCTCTGTCTCGTGGCGGCACACCCACACATGGCAGCGGAGCGCCGCGCCGTTCTCGTCCAGCGGAAAGGCGAAGATCGTCAGTGCGCCCGTGCTCTCCGGGTCCAGAAGCGCCGAGGCTCCACCGCCGAAATTGGTCAGGCGGGTTTCGTCCCTGCCGTTCGCCTGCCCCTCGGAACGCTTGGAATTGTAATAGATCGCCCGGACCTGCCGCACGTCCATGTGCGAATCTACCGCCAGTTCAAACCAGTGATCCGGGTTCTTCTCGTCCGTCCGGTTGATCGCCGGGAATATGCGGAACAGGAACTCTTTCGGGATATAGGGGCCTGCCTGATGCGTCCGGTTGGCGAGCGTGTCATTTCCCGAAAGCCGCTTCACGCAAAGGGCGATGCCAGGTGCGCAGAACTCGCCGAGCCAATCCGTCAGATCAGATACCGCCATACGCTCCCCCTGCAATCTCCTCGCGCGCCGGGCCATTCACGAGCCATTCCGCCGCGCGGTCAAGAATCGTCTCCGCAGGCAGCCGCCCGCGCCCCTTGAGGGCACATTCCCAGATCGTCAGCACCCGCCAGCCATCGGCCAGAAGCGCCGCCTCTGCTGCCTTGTCGCGGGCTGCGTTGCCTTCGATCTTCGCGCGCCAGAACTCTTGCCGCGTGGCGGGCAGCCGGAACAGCGGGCAGGCGTGCCCGTGCCAGAAACAGCCGTGAACGAAAACTGCCGCGCGGCGGCCCGGAAACACCAGATCGGGCGAGCCCGGCAAGCGCCTGTCATGCAGCCGGAACCGGAAGCCCCGGGCATGAAGCCCCCGCCGCAGGATCATTTCCGGCCGCGTGTCCTTCCCCCGGATGCCCGCCATCATCCGGCTTCGGGTTGCGGCGTCCACAACGTCAGCCAACGAGCGGCAGCCGCCTTTGCAGGTGCGCGGGGTCTTGCGTGGCCTCGGCCGCGATATAGGGCAGCATGTGCCGCGCAACGGCTTCGATCACCGGCACGGCAACCGAATTGCCGAACTGCTTGTAAGCCTGCGTGTCCGAAACCGGGATTTTGAAGGCCGACTCGCCGGGCTTGTCGAAGCCCATAAGCCGGGCGCATTCGCGCGGGGTCAGGCGGCGCGGGTTCAGCCCGTCGCCCCGGTCAATCAGGATTTCGGAGCCGTCCTTGTAATAGCGGGCAGAGAGCGTGCGGGCCACGTCCCCCGGCCCGACAAGCCCGAAGCCGAAGCCGTTTCCGGCCGCGCGGTGCTTGGCGGCATAGTCTTGCAGATAGCGCCACAGATGATCGGTCAGGATGAACTTCGGATTCACCCGCCCCGTTGCATCGGTATAGTGCTTGTCCGGTCCCTTCTCGCTGCCGTCTTCCGGGTGCAGGATCGCCTTGAGCTTCGGCCCGTTCAAGGGCGAAGGCACGTCCAGATCGTCAAAGGTGAAATCGCACTCTTCGCGGAAACCGGCGATCAGGATGCGTTCCCGATGCTGCGGCACATAGCCCTTCGCGTTGATCACGCGGGGCACGGGGACGTGATAGCCAAGCTCGCGCAAGGTCCGCAGGATCACGGCAAAGGTGCGCCCCTTGTCGTGATTCACGAGGTTCTTCACGTTCTCAAGCAGGAACGCCTTCGGTCGGTGCTCGGCGATGATCCGGGCCACATCGAAGAACAGCGTGCCTTGCGTCTCGTCCGCAAAGCCGTGCGCCCGGCCGAGCGCGTTCTTCTTCGACACGCCCGCGATGCTGAAAGGTTGGCACGGGAAACCGGCAAGCAGGAGGTCATGCGCCGGAATGTCCTTCGCTTCGATCTTGGTTATGTCCCCGTCAATCTCGTGATCGTCATGCGGGAAGTTCGCGCTGTAGGTCAGCTTGGCCCAACGATCCCATTCCGAGGTGAAGACGCACTTGCCGCCGAGCGGTTCAAAGCCCCGGCGAATCCCGCCGATGCCTGCGAAAAGGTCGATGAACCGGAAGGCGGGCTGCCCGCCCCCGGCCACGCCTTGCCCGCGCGCGAGGTCTTCCAGCACCACAAGCGCGGCCTGCCGGGGCAGTGCCTCGCCCCGTTCCCAACGATAGAGGGTTGCGGGCGAATAGCCCACGAGGGGCGCGAGGGCTTCAACCGATATGCCTGCCCGTTCACGGAGCCGGGAGAAGTCGGAACGGGTTTCATCAAGCATAGTGCGCCTCTGGGTCAATTTTTGTCATTCTTGCAGCATCCGACACGCGCGCGCAAGAACAAAAACGGAATACCTCGCCCCTTGATGCCCCGTTCTGCCTGGGATCGGGTTAACGCCGCACGGGCAACGCAGCCGCACCGATCAGTTTTCCGGTTTCGATTTTTCTTCACAGAACGAGGTGCCGGGGCTCCGCGTCCCCCCCACGCCCGGCCGTAGGGGAAGGACCCTTCCGGCGCGCGCAGGGGCACGAAAGAGGCGGTCAGAGCCCCCGGCCGCCCTCGCGCCCCCGCCACGCCAGATCGGCCGCCCATGCCTCGGCCAGAGCCTTGCGGCGGGCCTCGGCCTCGGGGGCATCCTTGAGCGCGGCCACCTCGGCACTCAGGGCGGCAAGCTCGCCTTGCAGGGCCGCCAGTTCGGCGGGGTCAATCGCAGGGAGGGCGGGCGCTGGCGAGGCTGCCACGGGCTCCGGTTCGGCGGTTGCCGCCTTCTTCCGGCGCAGGGCGGGCGCTGCCGGTTGTGCGGTCGCTTGCCGCCTCGGCCGGGCCACCGGATCGAAGGTGCCGAGGTCAAACGAGGAAACGCGAGTCGGGTCGTGCATGGGTTCACTCCTTGCAGCATGATCGCCGGAAACCGGCTTCGGGTCGTGAATCGGGCGGGCGGCATGAGCGGCCCGCATGGGCTGGAATCCATTGGCGCGGATCGGCCGGGCCGGATTGACCGGCACCAGATAGAAGGACAGCGGGCGCGGTGCCGGGGAACAGGAGGCGCGGCCGGCCCATGCGGCCACAAGGACGGGAAGCGCGCGAGGCGATCCCCCGAGTCCTGCGGGTGCCGGATGAACGGGCACGGCCGCCAGCGGGCAACCGATGCGCCGCCGCGACACGGGCGGCCGGGCGGGTGTGCTGCCGGTTGTCCGTCCGCTCGGCAACCTCCTGCACATTGTCGCTCCGGGTCCCTTCTGGCGGGGGCCTCGGCCGGGGGGTGCGCGGAGCCCCGGTATCCGACGATTCTCGGGCGCGCTATAGCCCATCTTTTCCGGAGATTTCCCGAGACGGGCGAAGCTCCATCTTTTTGCCATTGGTGGCGTGTTGCCGCTCAAGCCGTTCATGCAGGCATCGCCGAGCCGGAAAACCGGAAACCCCTTAAGGGGGTTTTCCGGATTTTCCGGGTTCCTCCCGACGATCTGTCCCGGAAACTTTCCGGAAATTTCCGAGTTTTTCCGGATTTTCCGGGGCCAACCAACCGTTGGCACATTGCGAGATTGCCCGGTCATGTTCTGCCGTCCCCCGCATCTGCAAACTTCTCGGCGATCTGACTCCGCGTGTTCACCCGTTGGTAATGGCCCCCCGCGAAGTGGAGTGCGCCCTTGGCGAGCAAGCCCTTCAACGCATTCTCCACAGAGCGCCGCCTGTTGTCTGCGATGTCGGATTGCGAAACTCTCCGTCCTTCGATGCAGGCGGCGCGCAACTCTGCTTCCGGCACCGGCTCGCCGTTGCCGAGTTCATGCAGCATGGCGAGCACGGCCGACTCGCCCTTGGTGAAGCGGGTCCGGGGCTCTACGTCGCCCGGTTGCAGATCGCGGGCAAAAGCGGCGCGGATTTCGTCCCCGTCTTCATCCTCGCCCAAGACTCGGGTGGCGATGGTGAAGGCCAGATCAACGTCGGCCGATCCGTTGCGGTTCTTGGTCGGTCGGCCCCGCACCACGTTGCCGTCGCGGGTCAGATGCAGGCTCATATCCAGCGCCCCGTTCAGGATGGAATGGCCGCGCGGCAGACCCTGCGCCCCGTCTTTCGTGTCGTGATGCACCAGCACCACGGCCGCGCCCCATTTGGTCAGGGCACGGGCAGCGGCCACGACAAGGCCCATGGATTCGGCCTCATTCTCGCGCAGGCCGGGGAAGGCCATTGCCAGCGTGTCTATGACGATCAGCGCCGGGCGGCGGGCCTTCACGGCCGCGCGCAATGCCTTATGGTCGCCGTCCGGGAACAGGCTGGTGACGCCACCGACCAGCGCGAAGTCGGGCGCATCGCCGTATTCCTCGCGCAGCGCCGCGACACGGGCGCGCATCCCCGACTCGTCTTCGGCCGCGACATAGAGCACGCCCCCTTGCCGGACCTTCAGCCCGAACGCGGGGCTGCCCTGCGCCACGGCATAACCCAGCCTTGGAGCGATCAGCGACTTGCCCACGCCCGGCGCACCGACGATTGCGGCCACGTCACCAGCGGCCACTAGCCCCTTTACGACATAGCGCCGCGCCGTCGCCGTGGTGCAGTCGGCCGGTGACAGGAAGGTCAGCCCCCCGGCCGCCGGTTCGGCGGGCTTGTCGTCAAAGCCCAGCAGCGCGGCGGCCATGGCGTCCAGATCGTCGTCGGGTTCGTCATATAGCGAAAAGATTCGCCCCGTGTCGGTCCAGCCATGTTTCGCGGCCTCGGCAAGGATCGTCGCCCCGGTGCGCAGCGCGCCGTCGCGGCGGCGGAAGGACTGCCACGCCGCTTCGGCGGCCGCCGGGTCATGACCGGGCCAGCGGGCCGACCAGTCCAGCCACAGGTCCAGCCCTTCGGCGCTGCCCCCGGTTTCATAGTGCAGCCCGGCCCCGATGGTCAGCCACCAGTCGCGCGAGTCCGAGTCCGGGTTCGATCCGTCATTCGGCACGGCCAGCAGCGCGGCGCGCAGCGTCTTCATAGCGATCTGGCCCGGCTCGGCTGGCGGCGCATCATTGGCCGATCTGGCGCGCGGGCGCAGGGCCTCGGGCCACTCGGGCAGCATCTCGGGACCGACCAGCAGCAGGTCCACCAGATCGTCGCCTTTGGCCCGGTAGCGGCCCTTGAGGCCTCTGGCCCCCGGCGCGATGACATAGCCGCCAGCGGCCCGCACGTCCACGCCAGCGGGCATCCCGGCCGGGCTGTTGCCCATGCCTTCGGGCCAGCGGAAATAGGCGTGCAGGCCGCCCGATGGCGTGGCGATGGTGACGGGGGACAGGGCGGCCGGATCGTGCCCCAGCTTGCGCAGGGCGGCCATGCCGTCCTTGCCGTTCTTGCGGTCCACGTCCAGCACCGCCAGCCCGGATCGGCGGCCCATGGGCAAGGCGGGCATGGCATCGGGCCACTTGCGCCACCAGCGCCGGATTGCCCCCGGATCGGCCGTCGCGCGGGCCTGCCAGTCCTTCACCAGCGGGCGCTTGTCCGGCCCGGCCGGGAAGACCGGCAAGCCCCGCATGGCGAGGGCCATGGCAGCCGAAAAATTGTCATTGCGTGAAACACCATGAAACCCGAGGAGGGTCGCAATCTGTTGTTTTTCTGTGGTTTTCATGCGATCCTCTAGGCGTCTCAATGGCGGGACAAGCGATAGCAGTCAGTCTTCGAATGCGGCCCGGGGTGCCATCCCCCGGGCCGCGTCATGTTCAAGCGCATCTCGGATCACTGACTCGAACTCGCGCCAGCATGACGCGCCCGCCGTGATCGCCTCGGCGCACGCGCGCCTTCTCCGCAGATACGCCCGCAAATCGGCCAACGTCCGAACGTCCGGTTTTCCACGATCTAGGCGGAAATCTGTCGCAAAATCCCCTCTCGGGTCATCTGTGTGCGGCCGGGCCGATACATAGGCGGCAAAGGGCACCCGGGCGGCCACCATACCCCCGGCGCGCGCAACCGCCCGCAGAAGTGCGAGTCGCCGTGCCCGGACGGGAGAGAGCCCGGATTCCCGCAGGGCCTTTACCTCGGCCGGATCGGCAGCCGGTTGCTTCTTCCGGGTCACGCCTCGGCCTCCCTCGCCCTGCGGATTGCTTCCTCTGCGGCCTCACTCCCGGCGGGCGCGGCGGCCTTCGCCCGGATCAACGCGGCGGCCGTGGCAGGCTCGGCCGCGAATGCCTCGCCCGGCAGGATCGGCGCGGCTTCGGCGCGGAAAATCGGTGCGCCCTCGGCATCGGTTTCGCCCGTGGCGATCTGGCGCGCGCCCCGCTGGCCGAGGATTTCGGCCAGGGCGATCAAGTTCATGGTCATGTCAGCTTCTCCCAAGGTGTTGAATTTCGGTTGCGATTTCGAGGAGTCCACGCTGCCGCCAGATGAAAGCCCGGTCAAACCCGTGCTGCGTTGCAAAGCAAAAGAGCGGCACGGCATCGGGCTTTTCGGCCCAAAGCGCCCGCGCCTCCCCGGGATCGGCGAAGCGGGCCGAAAATCCACCGCGCCCCGGGCCGAGAGCGGCGGGGGACGGGCACCAGAAGCGGCCAGTTTGCACCGCGTGCCACACGCGGATACGCGGCAACGGCAGGGCGGCTAGGGCGGCTTCAAGCGGAGACTCGGCTTGGAGTGTCACCTCGGCCAGCGCGGCGAGTTCACCCGAAAGGCGAGGCTTTTGCGCTGCGCCAGTCTGGATCAGCCGCGCCGCCTCGTCATCCTCGGCCCAGAAGACTTCCTTCGCCTGCCGAAACACGGAGTCGCGTTGAACCCGCGCTTGCCCGTCCTTTCCCGGGCCGAGCATCGTTGCCGGGCCGAGCACTTGTTCGCAGATATAGACGCTTTGCAGGATCATGCCCGCCCCTCCTCAAGTTGGCGGATAGTGTCGCCCGCGATTTCTTCGGCCCGGTTGCGGATCGCCTCGGCGATGCCTTCGGGCCGCAGGCGCGGCGGGATGCCCTTCAAGAGCTTTTCGGCCAGCACGGCCCCGGACCACAAATCGGCCGGGTCGTGCTCTCGCGGGTCGAAGGAATAGCGATCCCCGACGAGGCGCTGCCGCACGAGGTCCGCCGCGATCATGCGCGCCAGCGGTTCAACCGCCGCGTTGATCGCGGTCGTCAGATCGGCGTGCGCCTCGTCCCGCGCCCTCCGCATGTGGCCGAGCGCAGCCGAGGTGACGGCGGCCTGTGCTGCTGGAAGACCTGCCGCCACCTCCACCGCATTCGCACGAGCCTTTTCGGCGGCCGCGCGTTTTACCCGGGCCGAGGAGTGCAGGTCAGTCACCTTCGCGTCACGGCGGGCCGGGCCGGGTATTCCGGCAAGCAGGGCATCGGCGGCCGCCCCTTCGGCTTCGGATTCGATCCGGGCCGCCTCGGCTTCATCCCTTTCGGCCGAATAGTCCAGATCGGCCGCTTGCGCATGGTGCTCGCGGGACTGCCGCTCGATTTCCGCCGAGGTGGCAAGGGCGGCTGTCAGGCTATCGAAGGAGGCATTCATTGCGCACCGCCTTCGCGTTTGGCTTCAAGCCACGCCTCAAGATCGGAAACGAGGTATCGGACGGAGCGGTTGATGCGCAAAAAGGGCGGCCCGTTCGGGTCACGATAGAATCGCCACTTTTCAAGCGCGCTCTCGGAACTTCCAGTGATGATCGCCGCCCCCCTTGTGGAAACGGCGAGCGGGCGAAGGACAGCCCCGGTGTCGGGATCAACGGAAGTTGGAATGGCGGCCGAGGAAGAGGAGCGCAGATCACGCGCGCCGGGCTGGTGTGTGTGTGTCATGGGCGACTCCATCAGGAAACGATGAAGCCAAAATCGGGCATCGCACCTGCCCGTGAAAAGTGACCGAAAATCCCGTGAATCTATTCCCGGGACATTTTCTTTCTGTGCAGGTCAAGCAAGCGCGCGGCAGTCGCTTCGGCGGAGTTGAGCGTCATGCCCCCCGAGTTCGCTTCTGTTCGCGCGTTGTGAGCGAAAACGTCCCTCGGCGTCTCTTCTTTCCGGTAGCGCGAGAGTGTGTCTTCAATCCACCTCTTTGCGGGCGGGCCATATCCACTTTCCTTCATTATCGCCGCAGTCTCTCGCTCAGCATCGGCGGGCATGATTTCCGGGTTGTATTGATACAGCCGCCATAGAATGAAGCCCGCTACAAGCCTTCGCGCATCAACCTTGCGGCCGGAACGCTGCCTCTTCTCCACGATGATCGGCGCATGTCCCTCAAGTGCTTCGGGCGGAAGAGGCGCGCGAGTCTCGGGATCAGCCCGGGGAACGTCGGCCCGCCATTCCGCCAACCGCAACTCCTCAGGCAGAAACTGGCGGCAAACCGGGTCGGACAGCGCAGCGTCAAGCCAAGGAACAGGCAGACGCGCCGCGAGTGCCGCCCGGATTGCCTCCACCGGAGAGAGGTCGGCGGGGACGCCCGACTTCTGTTCCAACACCCGGATCATCTTTGAAACGCGGCAGATGTGGGAGGATACAGCCGCTTCCAATCCCTCGCGGCCCGGCCGGTCGGCCAGCCCCCAAAACGCCAGCACGCCCGGCAAAAGCGCCCATCCGACCGAGTCCGCGTCAAGGCTTGCCTCGGGGTCTATCCCGCTCAGAAGGCACACAACGTCCGGCCACGGCAAGCACCCGTTCGGATTTACAACCGCAAGCCATTCCCCGCCCCTGTCATCGCAGGATAACCAATCCCGCAGCCGCTGCATGGCCCTGCGTTCACTGGCGGGCAGGTGTGAGAGGTCGGAGTCATCTTCGACCACACCCCCAAGCAGATCGTCCGTCATGCCCGGCCTCGCCGCTCTGCCATGTCGATCACTTCGGCACCGCCGAGTCCAAGAGCGGCCGCAATCTCGTTCCCTATCAGATCAGCCGCCCGGCGTTGCGGATCGGCTGCGAGATGCGCATAGCGGCGGGTCGTGCTTGCCTGCGAATGCCCGAGTAGCCCGCCGATCTGGTGCAGCGAAAGACCGGCTCCGGCCCCTACCGCAGCGTTACTGTGGCGAAGATCATGCAACCGGGTGCCTTCGATCCCGGCCACCCGGCAAACCGCCCGCCAGAGGCGATTCACGTCGGCCCGGGGCTTCTCCTCCTTGGTCCCCGCCGAGGTGCTGGCGATCACATAGCGGCCGATCCGGGGCAGCCCGTCCAACACCGCCAGCGCCGCGCCGCCGAGCACGATCACCTTTGCCCCGGTCTTGCTGTCAGACAGACGAAGCATTCCCCTTTCCCAATCCACATGCCGCCATTCAAGGTCCAGAATCTCCCGAACGCGCGCGCCGGTCAGGAGGAGGAGCCGGATTGCCGCAACTGCATGGGCATCGAACTTGACGCGCCGAAGCTCCGGCGCGGGCAGATGCTTGGCACCCGGAGCGGTTTCATCAACCTGCCACGGTAGCCCTTCGTCCTCGGCGAGCGAAAGGGCCTCGCCGAGCCGGGTCATTTCGCTCGCCGAGAGGAACCGTTCCCGGCCCTTCTCCTTGAACGCTTCAACACCCACGGCCGGATTCTCGCTGCCTTTGGGGAGCAATCCGAGGTCGATTGCCCAAGATAGCATTGCCTTGAGCACGGCAAGGGCGCGATTGGCGATGATCGGGCCGCCCCGGACCTTCTGCGGCGCGGTGCGCTTTGCGCCCGCCTTCTTCGGGCCTTTGGCCTTGTTCGCAATGGCGCTGTGCAGCTTCGCCACGTCCTGCCGGGTCAGGGAAACGGCCTTTCGGCTGCCGATTGCCGGGAGAATGTGAGTGTCCAGCACCGCCCGGTAAAGCGTGGCGGTTGCCGCCTTGCGCTTCGGTTCGACATGCCGCGAGAGCCATTGCCCTGCAACTTCCGCTACTGTGTCCGCCGAGCGTTCCTCGGCACGGGCGGCCGCAGGGTCCGCGCCGAGGTGAACACCGGCGAGCATTTCCTTTGCTGCCGCTCGGGCCTGTTCTGGCGTCATGGTTTCCGGGTCGCCAAGCACGATCCGTCGCTTTGCCACGCCACGCCCGCCCGCGCCCGGGCGATATTCGATGATCCACGAGCGCGAGCCCGTGGGGCGCACCAGAAGGCCGAAGCCCTTCAACGCCTCGTCATACCAGATCACCGGCCGATCCGGGGTCGGGATTGCAGCTATCGTCCGGCGTCCGATCTTGATGATTGGCATTCGCTGCCTCCCTCTTGTGGCCGGTGGCGATTCAACCGCATGAATCGCCACCGAGTCGCCACCGTGACCTGAAAACGGAGGATACACGTTCCGGCAGAGTGAGGCAATATGAAAGCAATATCAGATGCTTGATGAAAGACTGTCCGGCTCCATGAAACCCCATGAAAGGGAATTTCCATGACTGTTAATCAATTGGTCGTAGGTTCGATCCCTACCGCCGGAGCCAGCGATCCATACAGCACCAGTTGCCTGCCGCGGGCCTGAGGGCCCCGGCGGCGCTGGCCGCGGGGTCGGTCGGCCCGCCCCCCCTGCGGCATCGGCGGGGCGCCGGGTCGAGGGGCGGCCTCCACAACGTCTTGGCGACGGGCGCGGCCGGCCTTCAGGGGGGCGGCGGCGTGGCGCCCGGCGCGGGATCGGCCCTCCCCCGCGCAGTGCCGCAGCCCGGGAGCCGGGTCGGGCCCCTGCAGGCGACCGCTGCCCCGCGCCGCTCCCGGCCGCTGCCGGGTCTCGCTGCGCTGCCGGGCGGAGAGGCGGGACCGGCCGCCGGCAGCGGCCGGGCGCCCCGCCCGGCAGCGGAGCCGCCGTCTACACCGGTAGCGCCCCTTGCCCTTGCCGCGGGGGCGCCCCGGCGGACGCCGGTCATCCGGACTCCCCCCCCGAGGGGCCAGGGGGCCGGGGCGCCGCATGTCCCGGTCGCGGCTGCCGGTGCCGTCCGTGCCGGGGGTTGTGCCGCCGGTCCCCGAGGGGCCGGGCCGGAGCGGCCCGAGGCCGGGTCGCGGGTGGCCCGGCGGCGCAGAGCCACCGAGCCGTCCCCCATCCCCTTCCGGCCGGGCGGGCTGCGCCGCGCCGGGACCGGAGGGGGGGCGCGGGAGGGGCGGCGGGCCTGTAACTCTGGCCAATCGGCCCCACATCGGCTATCGCGGCGCCTCAGCGACCGGCCGCCGCCGCCAGCCCCGGGGAATCGAGCTTGGACATCCGCAACATCGCGATCATCGCCCATGTCGACCATGGCAAGACGACGCTGGTCGACCAGCTCCTGCGGCAGTCGGGGGCCCTGCGCGAGGGCCAGGCCGTCGCCGAGCGGGCGCTCGATTCGGGCGACATCGAGCGCGAGCGCGGGATCACCATCCTGGCCAAATGCACCGCGGTCGACTGGAAGGGCACCCGCATCAACATCGTCGACACGCCGGGGCACGCCGATTTCGGCGGCGAGGTGGAGCGGATCCTGAACATGGTCGACGGCGTCTGCCTGCTGGTGGACGCCGCCGAGGGCCCGATGCCGCAGACCAAGTTCGTCACCGCCAAGGCGCTGGCGCTGAGGCTGCGGCCGATCGTGGTGCTGAACAAGGTCGACAAGGCCGAGGCCGAACCCGACCGGGCGCTCGACGAGGTCTTCGACATGTTCGCAGCCCTCGGCGCCAGCGAGGCGCAGCTCGACTTTCCCCATCTCTACGCCTCCGGGCGGGCGGGCTGGGCGGATGCGCGCCTCGACGGCCCGCGGCGGGACCTCGCCGCGCTCTTCGACCTGATCCTCGCCCATGTTCCTGCCCCCGCCCAGCTGGCCCGCGCCGGCGAGCCCTTCAGCATGCTCGCCACCACGCTGGCCTACGACAGCTACCTCGGGCGCATCCTGACCGGGCGGGTGGAATCGGGCCGGCTGCGCGCCGGCGAGACGGTCAAGGCGCTGGCCCGCACCGGCGAGCGCATCGAGAATTTCCGCGTCAGCCGGATCATGGGTGCCCGCGGCCTGGCGATGGTGCCGGTCGAGATCGCCGAGGCCGGCGACATCGTCACGCTTGCGGGGATGGAGCGGGCAACCGTTGCCGACACGCTCTGCGCGCCCGAGGTCGACGCACCCCTGCCCGCCCAGCCGATCGACCCGCCGACGATCTCGGTGACCTTCGGCATCAACGACAGCCCGCTGGCGGGGCGCGACGGCAGCCGGGTGCAGAGCCGGGTGATCCGCGAGCGGCTGATGCGCGAGGCCGAAGGCAACGTCGCCATCCGCGTCGCCGACACGCCCGGCGGCGAGGCCTTCGAGGTCTCGGGGCGGGGCGAGCTGCAGATGGGCGTGCTGATCGAGAACATGCGGCGGGAGGGCTACGAGCTGTCGATCTCGCGGCCGCGGGTCATCGTCCGCGAGGAGGACGGCCGCCGGCTGGAGCCGGTCGAGGAGGTGACGATCGATGTCGACGACGAGTTCACCGGCCCGGTGATCGAGAAGCTGACCGGCCCGCGGCGGGGCGAGCTGGTCGACATGCGCCCCTCGGGCAGCGGCAAGACGCGGATCGTCGCGCGCGTGCCCTCGCGCGGGCTGATCGGCTATCACGGCGAGTTCCTGACCGATACCCGCGGCACCGGCGTGCTGAACCGCGTCTTCGCCGCCTGGGAGCCGTGGAAGGGCACGATCCAGGGCCGGCGGGCCGGCGTGCTGGTGTCGATGGAGGCCGGCGTCTCGGTCGCCTACGCGCTCTGGAACCTCGAGGAGCGCGGGCGGATGTTCATCGGCCCCCAGGAGCAGGTCTACGAGGGGATGATCGTCGGCGAGCACGCGCGCGACAACGACCTCGACGTCAACCCGCTGAAGGGCAAGAAGCTGACCAACATCCGTGCCGCCGGCAAGGACGACGCGGTGATCCTGACGCCGCCGGTGCGCATGACGCTCGAGCAGGCGATCTCGTACATCGACGACGACGAGCTGGTGGAGGTGACGCCGAGGGCGATCCGCCTGCGCAAGCGCTTCCTCGACCCCAACGAGCGCAAGCGCCAGGCGCGCGCCGCCTCCTGACCGCGCCGGCCGCCGTCGTCCCGATGCCATCGCCGCATGGGGGCCCGCCGGTCGCCGGCCTGCAGCAGGCCACCCCGGCAGGGAGCGGCCGCCTCGACTGCCCCGGCGGGCCGCGGTTGCAGGGCACCTTGCCCCCCGGGGGGGCGGATGGGCGGGCCCAGGCGTCGAAGGCCGTCGCCCAGGCACGCGCCGGCACGGCCTTTCCCCGCGTCCGGCGGCCCCCCGCCCGGGCGGGGGTCGGCTTGGCGGAAGCTGCTTCCAGTCGGGGCGCCGTTGCTCTAGTGCTTGGGCCGCGGCAGGGAGCGGGAACCATGGCGGTGCGGTGGCTGGCGGCGGTGGGGCTTGCGGTTCTGGCGGCGGCGGGCGCTCCGGCCGCGCCCGGCCACGCGCAGCCCGCCGGGGTGGCGACACCGGCGGCCGAGGCGGCCGCGCGCGACATCGCCGCGGCGCTGGAGTTCGGCGAGCTGGCGTCGATCATGCATGCCGAGGGGCTGGTGCATGCCGAGGAGATCCGGGCCGAGCTGTTCCCCGGGGCCGGCGCGGCCGCCTGGAGGGCAGAGGCCGAGCGCATCTACGCCCCCGAGCGGATGACGGCGGCCTTCCTGGCCGGACTGGCCGCGGCGATCGGGCCCGAGGACGGGGCGGCGTGGATCGGCGAGGCGACGGGCTTCTTCCGCTCCGGGCTCGGCCAGCGCATCGTCGGCCTCGAGATCGCCGCGCGCCGGGCCCTGCTTGACGACGCCACCGAGGCGATGAGCCGCGACCGGGTGGAACTGATGGAGGCCGACGGCGACCCCCGGCTGGCCGCGGTCGACCGCTTCATCGCCGTCAACGACCTGATCGAGTTCAACGTCGCCGGCGGGCTGAATTCGCATTACGCCTTCTACACCGCGCTCGTCGAGGGCGGGGCCTTCGACCGGGCGCTGACCGAGGAGGAGATCCTCGCCGACGTCTGGGGCCAGGAGGAGGTGCTGCGCGAGGACAACGCGCACTGGCTGCGCTCCTACCTCACCCTCGCCTACGACCCGCTGACCGACGCCGAGCTCGACGCCTACATCGCCTTTTCCGACAGCCCGGCGGGGCGGCGGCTGAACCGGGTGCTGTTTGCCACCTTCGATGCGATGTTCATCGACATCTCGCGCTCCGTGGGCCTTGCCGCGGCCCGCCAGCTGCGCGGCCGGGACCTCTGAGGCATGGCGCGCGCGCCCGGCCGCGGCGGCCTGGCACCGGCGGGCCTGTGGCGGCGGATGCCGCCGGCGGTCTTTCCCCCGCTCTTCGGGCTGATCGGGCTTGGCCTGGCCTGGCGGCGGGCGGAGGGTCGCTTCGCGCTGCCAGAGGGCTGGGCCGCGGCGGCAGCCGAGATGCTGCTCGGGGCGGCGGGCCTCCTGTTCGCCTTCGCGCTGGTTGCCTGGGCGGCCAAGCCGCTGCGCCGCCCGGGGGTGCTGGCGGAGGAACTGCGCATCCTGCCCGGCCAGGCCGGGGTGATGGCGATGTCGCTGTCGCTGATGCTGATGGCGGCGGTGCTGGCACCGCACGCGCCGGGGCCGGCGCGCGGCATCCTGGTCGCGGGGCTGGCCATGCATCTGCTGCTCGCCGGCCTTCTGGCCGCGGTGCTGGCCGCGCTGCCGGCCGAGGCGCGCCGGCCCGGGCCGGTCTTCCATCTCGCCTTCGTCGGCCCGATCATCGGCGGGCTCGCGGCCGCGCCGCTCGGGCTGGCCGGGCTCGGGGCGGTGCTCCTGTGGGCCTCGGCGGTGGCGGCCGTCCTCGTCTGGGCTCTCTCGGCGGCCGGGCTTGCGCGGCGGCCGGTGCCGCCGCCGCTGCGCCCGCTCCTGGCGATCCACCTCGCGCCGGCCTCGGTCCTGGGGTCGGTGGCGCTCCTGCAGGGCGAGGACGGGCTGGCAGGCGTCCTGGGCTGGCTGTCGGCTGCCATCCTCGCGGTGCTGGCGGCGCGGCTGCGTTGGCTCGTGGCGGCGGGCTTCAGCCCGCTCTGGGGTGCCTTCACCTTCCCGCTCGCGGCCACGGCGGGCTTCTGGCTGGCCCTCGGCGGCGCCTGGACGACCCCCGGCGGCCTTGTCCTCGTCGCCGCCACGCTGGCGATCCCGCCGATCGTGCTGCGGGTGCTGCGCGGCTGGGCCGACGGCACGCTCGCCGCCCGCACCAACGCCGCCACCGCCTGAGGGCCGGCGCCCTTCCCATTCCCGCGGCGCTGGACTAGAGCCCCTGGCATCCGCCGCGCCGGGAGGAACCGATGGAGATTCGCGAGGCCCTGACCTTCGACGACGTCCTCCTGGTACCCGCGGCCTCGACCGTGCTTCCGGCGCAGGCCGACGTCTCCACCCATGTCACCCGCGGCATCCGGCTGAACATTCCGCTGCTGTCCTCGGCGATGGACACCGTCACCGAGGCGCGGATGGCGATCGCCATGGCGCAGGCCGGCGGCCTTGGCGTCATTCACCGCAACCTCGAGCCCGACGAGCAGGCCAGCCAGGTCCGCCGTGTCAAGCGCTTCGAATCCGGGGTCGTCTACAACCCCATCACGCTTGCCCCCGACCAGACGCTGGCCGACGCCAAGGCGCTCATGGAGCGCTACAACGTCACCGGCTTTCCGGTCGTCGACGGCGCCGGCCGGGTGGTCGGCATCGTCACCAACCGCGACATGCGCTTTGCCACCGACGATGCGACCCCGGTGCGGGTGATGATGACGGCCGAGAACCTCGCCCTCCTGCACGAGCCGGTCGACCGCGAGGCGGCGATCTCGCTGATGAAGGCGCGGCGGATCGAGAAGCTGCTCGTCACCGACGGCGCCGGCCGGCTGACCGGACTGCTGACGCTCAAGGACACCGAGAAGGCGGTGCTGAACCCGAACGCCTGCAAGGACGAGCTCGGCCGGCTGCGGGTGGCGGCGGCGACGACGGTGGGCGACGCGGGTTTCCTGCGCTCGGCGGCGCTGATCGACGCCGGCGTCGACCTTCTGGTGATCGACACCGCACATGGCCATTCGCGGGCGGTGGCCGAGGCGGTGGAGCGCATCAAGGGGCTGTCGAACGCCGTCCAGGTGGTCGCGGGCAACGTCGCCACTGCCGAGGCGACGCGAGACCTGATCGCCGCGGGGGCCGATGCGGTCAAGGTCGGGATCGGCCCTGGGTCGATCTGCACGACGCGCATCGTCGCGGGGGTCGGCGTGCCGCAACTGACCGCGATCATGGACGCGGCCGGGGCGGCGGGCGAGGTGCCGGTGATCGCCGACGGCGGCATCAAGTACTCGGGCGACTTCGCCAAGGCGATCGCCGCCGGCGCCGCGGCTGCGATGGTCGGCTCGATGATCGCCGGCACCGACGAGAGCCCCGGCGAGGTCATTCTCTTCCAGGGCCGCAGCTTCAAGTCCTACCGCGGCATGGGCTCGATCGGCGCGATGGCGCGCGGCTCGGCCGACCGCTACTTCCAGAAGGACGCCGCCTCCGACAAGCTCGTGCCCGAGGGGATCGAGGGGCAGGTTCCCTACAAGGGCCCGGCAGCGACGGTGATCCACCAGCTTGTGGGCGGGCTGCGGGCGGCGATGGGCTACACCGGCTGCGCCACGGTGGCCGAGATGCGGCGGGGCTGCCGCTTCGTGCGCATCACCGGCGCGGGACTGAAGGAAAGCCACGTCCACGACGTCCAGATCACCCGCGAAAGCCCCAACTACCGCGCCCTGTGACCGCGCCGCCGCAAGGGCGGCAGACTTCCGAAACCAGCGTGATTTCCACATTTTGAACGTCACTCCTGAGGCGATGCGCGAAGTCGACAGATGACCCCCGGGGCCCGCCTTGCCGCCGCGATCGGAATCCTCGACGCCCATCGCGGCGGGGCGGCGGCCGAGGCGGCGCTGACTCGGTGGGGCCGGACAAGCCGCCATGCCGGCGCCGGCGACCGGCTGGCGGTGCGCGACCTCGTCTATGCCGCGCTGCGCTGCCAGCGATCGCATGCGGCGCTGGGCGGGGCCGGCACCGGGCGGGGGCTGATCCTCGGCGGGCTGGTGGAGGCCGGGGCCGACCCCGCGGCGCTGTTCACGGGCGAGGGCCACGCCCCGGCGCCGCTGACCGCCGCCGAGCGGGCGCATCTGGCCGCCGGCCCCGCGCTCGCCGACCTGCCCGAGGCGGTGGCGCTCGACTGCCCCGACTGGCTGGTGCCGCCCCTGCGCGACAGCCTCGGCGGGGACTTCGCGCCGGTCATGCGCATCCTGCGGCGGCGCGCGCCGGTGTTCCTGCGGGTCAACCTGCGGAAGGGCGACCGCGCCGGGGCGGTGGCGGCGCTGGCGGCCGAGGGGATCGCGGCCGGGGCCCATCCGCTGGCCGCCGAGGCGCTTGAGGTGGTCGCGGGCGCCCGCCGCGTGCAGCGCTCGGCCGCCTATCGCTCGGGCCTCGTCGAGCTGCAGGACGCGAGTTCCCAGGCCGTGGCCGCCGAGCTGCCGCTGCGACCGGGCGCGCGGGTGCTCGACCTCTGCGCCGGTGGCGGCGGCAAGACGCTGGCACTGGCGGCGCGCGAGCCCGGCGCGCGCTACTTCGCCCATGACGCCGCCCCGGCCCGGATGCGCGACCTCGCCGCCCGGGCGGCGCGGGCGGGGGCGCAGGTGACCCGGCTCGGCGAGGGCGGGCCCGAGGTGGCCGGCCCCTTCGAGCTCGTGCTCGCCGACGTGCCCTGCTCGGGCACGGGCGCATGGCGCCGCCAGCCCGAGGCGAAATGGACCCTGACGCCCGCCCGGCTGGCCGCCCTCGCGGTCACCCAGGCGGCGATCCTGGACCGCGCGGCGCGGCTGGTCGCACCCGGCGGGCTGCTCGCCTACGCCACCTGTTCGCTGCTTGCGGCCGAGAACCGCGCCGCGGTCGACGCCTTCCTCGACCGCAGCCGCGGCTGGAACCTGATGCGCGAGCGGCACCTGTCGCCGCTGGCGGGCGGCGACGGCTTCTTCCTCGCTCTCTTGACGCGCGAGACACGGCCGATCTAGACCACCGGAGATTGCATCTGCCCGCGCCTTAAGCCCGGTTTAAGGGTTTGCCGCGAACGCTGGCCAGACGATTCCCGAAGTGAGGTCGACGGTGGCGCACCCGGCCCTGACCCCGCAGCAGCTTGCACGCACGGCGGCGGAGGTGTCTCCGCGGCTGGGGCATCTGGTTCTCGCGGCCCTGACCTTTCTTGCCGCGGCGCTCTACGTGCCCGACCGCTTTGCCGCGCTGGTGCTGATGGGGGTGGCCGGCACCCTCGCCGCGCTCGCCCTCATGCTGCGCGGTCTCGCCGGCCGGCACCGGCGGGCCGAGGATGCGCTGCGCGCGGGCATCGCCGCGGTTGCCGGCCATGACGCCGCACCCTGCATGACGACGACGCCCGACGGCGAGGTCGGCTGGGCCAACGCCGCCGCGGCCGAGCGCTTCGGCGACATCGCCGGCAGCACGCTGGCGCGGGCGCTGGGGGACCTCTTCGCCAACCCCTCGGCGGTGGTCTTCCGCCTGCAGAACCGCGCCGCCGCCACCGGCGCCGCCCAGGAGGAGGTCGTCACCCGGCGCGGCCATGTCCGGCTGGCCGTGCACCGGCTGGGCGAGGCGGGCTGCTTCTGGCGCTTCGACGAGATCGGCGACCGCGGCGGCGGGCGCGGTGCCGAGACGCTGAGCCTGCCGATGCTGACCGCAAGCCGCAGCGGCACCGTGCTGTTCATGAACGAGCCGCTGCGCAACCTGCTCGGCGGCCGTGTCAAGACGCTCGACCGGGTGTTCACGCGCCTGCCCGTGCGCTCGGGCGAGGAAGTGGAGGTCAGCGCCGCCGGCGGGCCGGTACGGGCGATACTGGGCGAGATCGAGGGGCCCGCCGGCCGGCGCGAGCTCTACCTGCTGCCTCTCGGCGAGGGCGGGGCGGCCGCGCCCGCCGCCGGCGGGATCTCCTTCGACGGGCTGCCGGTGCCGGTGCTGCGGCTGGCGCCGGACGGCCAGATCCTCGCCGCCAACCGGCTTGCCCGCGAGCTGCTGTCGCTGCAGCCCGAGGGCCCGCTGCCGCGGCTCGCGGAGGTGGTGGACGGGCCCGGCCGGCCGCTGCGCGACTGGCTGGCCGAGGCGGCGGCCGGGCGCGGCGGCATCCGGCCCGAGGTGCTGCGCGCCATCCGGCGCAGCGACGAGGTGTTCGTGCAGGTCGCGCTCCGCCCGGTCAGCGAGGACGGGCGCGCGGCGCTGATCGCGGTGCTCACCGACGCCACCGAGCTCAAGACGCTGGAGGGCCAGTTCGTCCAGAGCCACAAGATGCAGGCCATCGGCCAGCTCGCAGGCGGCATTGCCCATGACTTCAACAACCTGCTGACGGCAATCTCGGGCCATTGCGACCTGCTGCTGCTGCGCCACGACCGCGGCGACCAGGACTACGCCGACCTCGTCCAGATCCACCAGAACGCCAACCGCGCCGCCAGCCTGGTCGGCCAGCTGCTCGCCTTCTCGCGCAAGCAGACGCTCAGCCCCGAGATCCTCGATCTGCGCGACCTGCTCTCGGACCTCATCCACCTGCTCGGCCGGCTGGTCGGCCAGCGTGTCACGCTCACCCTGAGCGCCGACCCCGAGCTGCCGCCGGTCCGGGCCGACCGCCGGCAGTTCGAGCAGGTGCTGATGAACCTCGTCGTGAACGCCCGCGACGCCATGCCGGCGGGCGGCGAGATCCGGATCGAGACCGAGACGCTGCATCTGTCCGAGGAGCTGCGCCGCGACAACGCCGTGGTGCCGCCCGGCGACTATGTCGTGGTGCGGGTCTGCGACGCCGGCGAGGGCATCCCGCCCGAACGGCTGGCCAAGATCTTCGAGCCCTTCTTCACCACCAAGCGGCAGGCCGAGGGCACCGGGCTCGGCCTGTCGATGGTCTACGGCATCGTCAAGCAGTCCGGCGGCTTCATCTTCGTCGACAGCGCGGTCGGCCAGGGCACGACCTTCAGCCTGTTGCTGCCGGCCCAGGACGCCGCCGCGGGGGCCGCCGCGCCGGCCCCGCCGCCCGAGCCCGTCAGGCCGACGCCGGGGGTGGCCGGGGCCGCCATCCTGCTGGTCGAGGACGAGGCCCCCGTCAGGGCCTTCGCCGCGCGGGCGCTGCGCCTGAAGGGCTACAGCGTGATCGAGGCCGACACCGCCGAGGCTGCCCTCGAGGTGCTGGCCGACCCCGCGGTCGCGGTCGACCTGGTGGTGACCGACGTGGTGATGCCGGGAATGGACGGGCCGACCTGGGTGCGCGAGGCGCTCCGCGACCGGCCGGAAATGCGGGTGGTCTTCGTCTCGGGTTATGCCGAGGAATCGCTCAACGACGCCCACGCCAGGATCCCGAACGCGGTGTTCCTGGCCAAGCCGTTCTCGCTTGGCGACCTGACGGCGACGGTGCAGCGCCAGCTGCACTGACTCCCCGGGGGGTAGCTCGCCGGAACGGCCGTACCGGCCATGGCAGGCCCGCGCCCATACGGCGCCGGCGCGACCGCATGCCGCCGTGCCGGCCCCGGGAAGCGCGGCCCGCGGCAGATCGGCCGCCGGGCCTTTCGCCGGGCCGCGGTGGTGGCATGGGGGGTGGAACACGGGCGCGACCGCGCTATCCTGCCGACGGCAAGCCAGCCGAGGTCCGCGCATGTCCGCCAGCACGCCCCCCGATGCCGCCCGGATCGCCCGGGCAGCACCGTTCCCCGCCGAGGTCGAGGCCGGGCGGACCTACGCCTGGTGCGCCTGCGGCCGGTCCGGCCGCCAGCCCTTCTGCGACGGCAGCCACAAGGGCACCGCGTTCACGCCGCTGCGCTGGACGGCCGACACCGACGGCCGCCGCTTCTTCTGCGGCTGCAAGGCCACCGCGACGCCGCCGTTCTGCGACGGCAGCCACCGGCGGCTGTGACCGATGCCGGCGCCGCGGCTGCATCCCTCCGTCAATGTCCTCGGCGGCCCGCTCGCGTCCTGTTCGCTGGCCCCGCGCACCGGCTTCTTCCGCAACGGCTGCTGCGACACCGGCCCCGATGACCACGGCCTGCACAGCGTCTGCGCGGTGATGACGGCCGAGTTCCTGGCGCTGTCGAAGTACCTCGGCAACGACCTGTCCACGCCGCGCCCGGAACTCGGCTTCCCCGGCCTCCGCCCCGGCGACCGCTGGTGCCTGTGCGCGTCGCGCTTCCTGCAGGCGCATGAGGAGGGGGCGGCACCGCGCGTGGACCTTGCCGCCACCCACATCCGTACCCTCGACGTCGTCCCGCTCGCGACGCTGCGCGCCTACGCGCTGGACCCCGGCTGATCCTCCGCCCGCGGCGCCGGCGGCGGCGCGGCGGGGGCTGCGGCCCGCGCCGCGGGCAACCCCTCGCCCATCAGCTCGTCGATGAACAGGCTGAGCAGCTGGGCGCGCCCGTTGACGCCGGCCTTCCGGTAGATGGCATTGGTCTGCGCCTTCACCGTTCCCTCGGAGGTGCCGCGCAGGGCCGCGATCTCGGCCGTCGTCATGCCCTTGATTGCAAACAGCGCGACGTCGCGCTCGGCCGGCGTCAGCCCCCAGCCCTGGAACCGCTCGCCGAGAAGCTCGAGGAACTCGCCCGAGGCGGCGCGCAGCGTCCGTTCGACGCTGCGGGTGCGCCGGAACAGCCGCCGCATGCCCGCCGCCCCGATCGCCACGCCGAGGATCAGCCCGATCGCCGCCCCGATCTCGATCAGCTCGCGCAGCTGCCAGTCGATCGGGCCGACGTCGAGCCCGGCGACGCTGATCAGGATGTCCGAGACGAGGAGCACCGCACAGACCGACTGCAGCATCACCACCGCCGCGATGGCGAGGTTGCCGGTCACGTCCCCCGACCCCGGGCGCGGTCAGTCGTCGTCGTCGTCCCCGCCGCCGTCATCGTCGTCATCGTCGTCATCGTCGTCATCGTCACGCGCGCGGCCGCCGCTGCCGGACCCGTCCGATCCGACCGGCCGCGGCAGCGGCGCGGCGTAGTCGCGCAGGATCTCGCCGGTGCGGGGGTTGAGCACGATCTCGCGCCGCAGGGTGGCGTTCTGCGCCACGATGCGGGTGCGGCCGAGCAGCGTCCGCCCCACCGAGACGATGCGGTAGCCCTCGCGGCGCAGCCGTGCCAGGATGCGGTCGACATGCGGCGAGGCCTCGGCCGCCGCCGCCGCCGCCATGCCCGCGATGACCATGCCAAGGAAGTCACGCCGTCGCATCCGCGCCATGCCCCCAGTCCACCTCGGATGGGCCCCGCGAGCCTTAGCACGGCTGCGGAGGGCCGCAAACAGGCCGCCGCCGGATCACCCGGACCGGGCGCCCGCCCGCCGGCCGGACCGGCGGAGACCCGCCCTGCCCCGCCGGCGGCGCGCGTCCGTGACGTGCTCCGGCGCGTGCGTGACATGCAGCCGGCAGCGCCCGGCCGCAATCCGCGGAGCGTTTAACCGTCCGTGCATAAACCGCAGGCAGAGGCGCATAAACCCTGGTTTATGCGGGCTGCGCCCTCAGGCGCGGACCTCGATGCCGAGGTGGCGGGCGACGGTGAAGATGTCCTTGTCGCCACGTCCGCACATGTTCATCACGATCAGGTGGTCGCGCGGCAGGCCGGGGGCAATCTTGGCGACATGGGCCAGCGCATGCGCGGGCTCCAGCGCCGGGATGATTCCCTCCAGCGCGCAGCACAGCCGGAACGCCTCGAGCGCCTCGGCATCGGTGATGGCGACATACTGCGCCCGCCCGGTCTCGTGCAGCCAGGCGTGCTCGGGGCCGACCCCCGGGTAGTCGAGCCCCGCGGAGATCGAATAGCCCTCGAGGATCTGGCCCTCGTCGTCCTGCAGCAGGTAGGTACGGTTGCCGTGCAGCACCCCCGGCCGCCCGCCGGTCAGCGAGGCGCAGTGCTGCATGCGCGAGTCCACCCCCCTGCCGCCGGCCTCGACCCCGATGATGCGCACCCCGGCGTCGTCGAGGAAGGGGTGGAAGAGGCCCATCGCGTTCGACCCGCCGCCGATCGCGGCCACCAGCGTGTCGGGCAGGCGGCCTTCGCGGGCGAGCATCTGCGCCCGCGTCTCGCGGCCGATCACCGACTGGAAGTCGCGCACCATCGCCGGATAGGGGTGCGGGCCCGCGACCGTGCCGATGCAGTAGAAGGTGTCGCGGACGTTGGTGACCCAGTCGCGCAGCGCGTCGTTCATCGCGTCCTTGAGCGTGCCGCGCCCCGATATGACCGGCACCACCTCGGCGCCGAGCAGCCGCATGCGGAAGACGTTCGGCGCCTGCCGCTCGACGTCATGGGCGCCCATGTAGACGATGCACTTCAGGCCGAACTTGGCGCAGACGGTGGCGGTGGCGACGCCATGCTGGCCGGCGCCGGTCTCGGCGATGATGCGCGTCTTGCCCATCCGGCGGGCGAGAATGATCTGGCCCAGCACATTGTTGATCTTGTGCGCGCCGGTGTGGTTCAGCTCGTCGCGCTTCATGTAGATGCTGGCGCCGCCGAAATGCGCCGTCAGCCGCTCGGCATGGTAGAGCGGCGAGGGCCGGCCGACGTAATGCGTCCAGAGGTCGTCCATCTCGGCCCAGAAGCCGGCATCGTCGCGGGCGATCACGTACTGCCGCTCGAGCTCGAGGATCAGCGGCATCAGCGTCTCGGAGACGAAGCGGCCGCCGAAGGTGCCGAAGCGGCCCGCCTCGTCGGGGCCCGTCCTGTAGCTGTTGACCAGATCCTCGGCCATGGGTCCGTCCCTCTCCGTCCGCACCTTCCCTCTAGCGCGGCGGGCGCCGCCGGTAAAGCGCGCGTCGCGGCCGGGGATTCAGCGCATGTTCACCCTTTTCCCCGAAGAAGGCCGAGGCGTGGGTGCCACAGAAGGTGACACATGACGATCCCCTCCCTCCCGATTCGCCGCCGCGCGGCCCGACTCATGCCTCTCGCTACCCTGGCCGCGGTGGCCGTGCTGGCGCTGCCGGCCGACATGGCCGCCGCCGGCGTCCCCGTGTCCCCCGGCCTCGCGGTCAAGGAACTCGGCGCGCCGGTGCGGCCGGCGGCCTGGCGCGACCGCGACGGCACGCCGCCCGGCAACGGGGACGGCCCGGGGATCGTGCCGGGGCCCGCGCCCCTGGTCGGGCCCGAGCCCGCCACCGGGTCCGCGGGGCGCAGCCGCAGCGGTGCTGTCGACGACACCGGCGACCTCAACGCCGCTCCCGGCCCGAACGGCGGCGGCGGCCGGCGCGGGGCGGTGGCGCCCGGGGGCGGCGTGACCGGCGGCATCAACGGCGGCATCAACGGCGGCGACATGCCGGAGGCCGGGCACCGCACCGACGGCGCGGCCGGGCTTCCGGGCGCCCTGGGGGGGGCCTGTGTGCCCCTCGCCCGCGCCCGCCAGCCCGCCTGCCGCTGACCGCGGCGCTCAGACAGGCGCCGGCAGCGTGCCGGCGCGGGAAGCGGCGGCAAGGAAGGCTGCAATCCGGGCGGCGTCCTTGACGCCGGGGGCGCTTTCGACGCCCGAGGAGACGTCGACCTCGCGCGCCGCTGTGCAGGCCACCGCCTCGGCAAGGTTGCCGGGTGTCAGTCCCCCGGCCAGCATCCACGGCAGCGGCCAGCCCTGCCCGGCGATGAGCCGCCAGTCGAAGGCCAGCCCGTTGCCCCCGGGCAGCACCGCGCCCGGGGGCGGCCTGGCATCAAGGAGGAGCCGGTCGGCGGCGGCGGCGTAGCCCATCGCCCGCCTGATGTCGCCGGGCCCGGCGATGCCGACAGCCTTCATCACCGGCAGGCCGGTGCGTGCGCGCAGCGCGGCCACCCGGGCCGGGCTTTCGCTGCCGTGCAGCTGCAGGAGATCGAGCGGCACGGCGGCGAGGATCGCGTCGACCTCGGCGTCGGTGGCGTCGACGACCAGCCCCACCCGCGTCACGCCGGCAGGAACGGCGACCGCAAGGCCGGCGGCGGCGGCGGGCGACAGAGCCCGCGGCGAGGGCGGGAAGAACACGAAGCCGACATGGGCCGCGCCCGCGCGCACGGCGGCGTCGACATCGCCTGCCCGCGTCAGCCCGCAGATCTTGACGCGCACTCCCGCCATCCGGCTCCCCGGTCTAGCGCCCGCGCGCGGCCTCGGCCGGTTGCGCCCCCTCCTCGCGGCCGCGGGCCGCGGACGGCCGCAGCCGCCCGAGCTCGGTCTCCATCCGCTCGAGGGCGCGGCGCATCTCGGCCGCCTCGGCCCGCTGGCGGTGCTCGCGGAGCCATTCCCAGACAACCCCGATCAGCAGCCCGACGACCGCGCCGCCGAACATCACCACGAAGAGCGGCAGCTCGTCCTGCCAGTTCCAGCCGATGAGCGCCTCGATGTCGGCCGGCATCAGCCGCACCGTCACCGGCGCGCGGTTGGCCAGCGCCACGATCACCAGGACGAGGCCGAGCAGCCCCAGCAGGCCAAGCTTGATCACCCGCATCGGCTCAACCCTGCTGGCGGCCGTTCAGCCGGTCGCGCAGAAGCTTGCCGGTCTTGAAGAAGGGCACCGCCTTCTCCTCCACGTCCACCGCCTCGCCGGTGCGCGGGTTGCGGCCGACGCGAGCATCGCGCCGCTTCACCGAGAAGGCGCCGAAGCCGCGCAGTTCCACCCGGTCGCCGCGCGCGAGGGCGCCGGTGATCTCCTCGAAGATCGCATTGACGATGCGCTCGACGTCGCGCTGGAACAGATGCGGGTTCTCGTCCGCGATCTTCTGGATCAGTTCCGAGCGAATCATGAAGGCCCCCCTCCCCGAGGTGTGCCGTCCGCGGGCGACTCCGATGCGGCCTCAAGACTATAGGCGGAAAGCATGCACCCTGAAACAGGAAAGGCCGGCGCGGCCATGCGACTGCAGGTCCCGGGGGCGGCATCGAAGCCATGCGGCATCGTGCCGCGGTTCATGACGTTTGCGTGTGGGGCGGCCCGCGTCCTGCCGCGGGCCGCCCCGGCCGTGCGTCAGCCCCGGTCGCCCTTGAGCGCGGCGCCGAGGATGTCGCCGAGCGAGGCGCCCGAATCCGAGGATCCGTACTGCTCGACCGCCTCCTTCTCCTCGGCGATCTCGCGGGCCTTGATCGACAGCCCCAGCCGGCGGGTCTTGGGGTCGATGTTGGTGACGCGCACGTCCACCCGGTCGCCCTTCTGGAACCGCTCGGGGCGCTGCTCGGCCCGGTCGCGGCTGAGGTCGGAGCGGCGGATGAACGACTTCTGGCCGTTGTAGTCGACCTCGATGCCGCCGTCCTCGATCGCCGAGACGGTCACGGTGATGACCGAGCCGCGCTTCACCCCCTCGACCGCGTCGGCGAACTTGTCGCCCTCCACGCCCTTGATCGACAGCGAGATGCGCTCCTTCTCGACATCGACCTCGCTGACCACCGCCCGCACGACATCGCCCTTGCGGTAGGACTGGATCGCCTCCTCGCCGCGGATGTCCCAGCTCAGGTCCGACAGGTGGACCATGCCGTCGATGTCGTGCTCGAGGCCGACGAACAGGCCGAACTCGGTGATGTTCTTGACCTCGCCCTCGATGATGGTGCCGACCGGATGGGTCTCGGAGAACAGCTCCCAGGGGTTGCGCATCGTCTGCTTCAGCCCCAGCGACACCCGCCGCTTGGCGCTGTCGATCTCGAGCACCATCACCTCGACCTCCTGGGAGGTGGAGACGATCTTGCCGGGATGGACGTTCTTCTTGGTCCAGCTCATCTCGGAGACATGGACGAGCCCCTCGATCCCCGGCTCGAGCTCCACGAAGGCGCCGTAGTCGGTGATGTTGGTCACCCGGCCCTTGTGCACCGAGCCGAGCGGATAGTTGCGCTCGACCGAATCCCACGGGTCGGCCTGCAGCTGCTTGATGCCGAGGCTGATCCGGTGGGTCTCCTTGTTGACCTTGATGACCTGGACCTTGAGGTTCTCGCCGATCGACAGGATCTCGGAGGGGTGGTTGACGCGGCGCCATGCCATGTCGGTGACGTGCAGGAGCCCGTCGACCCCGCCGAGGTCGACGAAGGCGCCGTATTCGGTGATGTTCTTGACCACCCCGTCGACGACCATGCCCTCCTGCAGCCGGGCAATGACCTCGGCGCGCTGCTCGGCCCGGCTCTCCTCCAGGATCGCCCGGCGCGAGACGACGATGTTGCCGCGGCGGCGGTCCATCTTGAGGATCTGGAAGGGCTGCTTCAGCCCCATCAGGGGCCCGGCGTCGCGCACCGGGCGGACGTCGACCTGGCTGCCGGGCAGGAAGGCCACGGCGCCGCCGAGATCGACGGTGAAGCCGCCCTTGACGCGGCCGAAGATCGCGCCCTCGACGCGCGCCTCCTTGGCGAAGGCCTTCTCGAGCCGGTCCCAGGCCTCCTCGCGGCGGGCCTTGTCGCGGCTGATCACCGCCTCGCCGCGGGCGTTCTCGACCCGGTCGAGATAGACCTCGACCTCGTCGCCCACCCCGATGTCGGGGGCCTCGCCCGGCGGGGCGAATTCCTTCAGGTCGACGCGGCCCTCCATCTTGTAGCCGACGTCGATGATGGCCTGGCCCGCCTCGATGGCGATCACCCTGCCCTTGACGACCGAACCCTCCTCGGGGGTGTCGATCTCGAAGCTCTCCTTCAGCAGGGCCTCGAACTCTTCCTTCGTCGCTCTGGCGCTCATGCGGTTCGGCAATCCTTCTGATACGGTGTTTCTGGCCTGGCGGTTGGCTCCGCCGGTCTCGGCATGGCCCCGGCCGAACGGCCGAACACGGGGTCCGGCAGCGCCGGCCCCGCCGCGCCGCGGCCAGGATGTCGCCCCTTTAGCGGCAACGTCGGGGGCTGGCAAGCGCGACCGGCCCGGCGCGCCCTAGCCGGGCGGCAGGCGGGCGGCCACCACCGCGGCCGCGGCCGCCACCGCCGCCTCGGCGTCCATCGCGCTGGTGTCGATCACGACCGCGTCGGGGGCGGCGCGCAGCGGGGCATCGGCGCGGCCGGCATCGCGGGCGTCGCGCGTCTGCACCTCGGCCAGCACTGCGGCCGCCTCGCCCCCCTGCTCCAGCCAGCGGCGGCGGGCGCGCACCTCCGGGCTGGCGGTCACGAAGAGCTTCACCTCCGCCTCCGGGCAGACGACAGTGCCGATGTCGCGCCCGTCGAGCACCGCGCCCCCGGGCCGGCGGGCGAAAGTGCGCTGGAAGTCCAGCAGCGCCGCGCGCACCGCCGGGATCGCCGCCACCCGGCTGGCCCAGCCGGCCGCCGCCTCGCCGCGCAGGCCGGGCCGGTCGAGATCGGCCGCGGCGAGCGCCCGGGCCGCGGCCTCCGGCTCCTCTCCCGCCGCCGCGCGCAACCCGACGGCCCGGTAGAGCAACCCGGTATCGAGATGGGCAAGGCCGAAGCGGGCGGCAATGGCCCGCGCGATGGTGCCCTTGCCGGCCGCCGCCGGCCCGTCGACCGCGACCGTGAAGGACGCCCGCCCGGCCCCCCCGGGCCGCGTCCCGTTCACGGCCCGATCGCGGCCCCGAGTCCGCGCATCAGCGGCAGGAAGCCGGGAAAGCTCGTGGCGATCGGCCCGGCGTCGTCCACCGTTACCGCCGCGCGGGCAGCCAGGCCGAGGCACAGGAAGGCCATCGCGATGCGGTGGTCGAGGCGGACGGCGACGGCCGCCCCGCCCGCCACCCCCCCGGGGCCGGCGCCATGGACGGTCAGGCTGTCCTCGCCCTCCTGGAGCCGAACGCCGCAGGCCTCGAGCCCGCGCGCCATGGCGTCGATCCGGTCGCTTTCCTTCACCCGCAGCTCGCGGATGCCGCGCATCGCCGTCGGGCCCTCGGCAAAGGCCGCAAGCGCGGCCAGCACGGGGTATTCGTCGATCATGCTGGCGGCGCGGCCGGGCGGCACCTCGACGCCCCGCAGCCCGCCGGTGTGGCGCGCCACGAGGTCTGCCACCGGCTCGCCGCCCTCCTCGCGGGGGTTCTCGAAGACGAGGTCGGCACCCATCTCGAGAAGCGTGACATAGAAGCCGTCGCGGGTCGGATTGCGGCTGACGCCGGGCACCCGCACCGCCGAGCCCGGCACCATCAGCGCCGCGGCGACCGGGAAGGCGGCCGAGGAGGGATCGCGCGGGACGGCAACCCTCTGCGGCCGCAGCTCCGGCTGGCCGCTCAGCACGATCGCCCGGCCCCCGGGGCCTTCCTCGACGCGCAGGGTCGCACCGAAGCCCGCGAGCATCCGCTCGGTGTGGTCGCGCGTCGCCTCGGGCTCGATCACCACCGTCTCGCCCGGGGCGTTGAGCCCGGCCAGCAGCACCGCCGACTTCACCTGCGCCGAGGCGACCGGGAGGGCATAGCGCACCGGCACCGGCTCGGCCGCGCCGGCCACCGTCATCGGCAGCCGACCGCCGGCCCGCCCCCAGGCGCGCGCGCCGAACAGCGCCAGCGGCTCGGTCACCCGCCCCATCGGCCGGCGCCGCAGCGAGGCGTCGCCGGTGAATGTGGCGGTGATCGGTGTCGTCGCCATCGCCCCCATGATCAGCCGCACCCCGGTGCCGGAGTTGCCGCAGTCGATCACGTCCTGCGGCTCGGCGAAGCCGCCGACGCCGACGCCGGCAACCTCCCAGGCACCCGGGCCGGTCCGCTCCACCCCGGCCCCGAAGGCGCGCATCGCCGCGGCGGTGTCGAGCACGTCCTGCCCCTCGAGCAGCCCGCTGATCCGCGTCGTGCCGACGGCGAGCGCGCCGAGAATCAGCGCGCGGTGGCTGACTGACTTGTCCCCGGGCACCTCGGCGGTGCCGGCAAGCGGGCCCGATGCGCGGGCGGTCAGCGGCGAAGGCGCGGTGTGGGCGGGCATCGGAACCTCGGCGGCAGGGCGTCGGCGCTGGCTTAGCCGATGGCCGCGTCCCGGTCCACGGGGCTTGCCGGTGCCGCGGGGCAGGTCGCCGGCCCGCCGCCGCCGCCGGGCGACGGCGCCGGGCCACGGCGGAAGGTCAGGTAGGCGGGCGGGCGCCCCTCGCGCAGGGCCTTGGCCTCATAGCGGGTCGGCATCCAGCCGGGCCAGGGCGTGGCGCGGCCGGCAGGCGGGGTCAGCAGGTCGAACCCCGCCGCCGGAACCGCGGCCAGCGCGTGCTCGATGTAGTCGGCGACATCGGAAGCCAGCCGCAGCTCAGCCCCGGGAGCCATCACCCGCGCCAGCGGCCAGAGGTAGGACGGGGTGACGAAACGCCGCTCGCGGTGGCGCCGCTTCGGCCAGGGGTCGGGGTAAAGCAGGAAGGCGCGCCCGATGCAGCCGTCGGGCAGGATGTCGAAGAGGTCGCGCACGTCGCCGGCATGGATGCGGATGTTGGCCACGCCGGCCCGGCGGATCCGCCCCAGCGCCATCGCCACCCCGTTGACGAACGGCTCGGCACCAAGGATGCCGACGCCGGGGTTGGCCGCCGCCTGCGCCACCATGTGCTCGCCCGCCCCGAAGCCGATCTCCTGCCACCGCGGGCGCGCGCCGCCAACCAACGCCGCCGGGTCCGTGGGGGCGCTGCTTCGTGGTGTGGTTTGGGGGGGGGGGGGGTGGGTCGGGGGGGGGGGGGGGGGGGGGGTGCTCCTCGCGTCAGCGGCTCGCCCTGCGGTGCAGGAAAATCCTCA
>JAHDXW010000023.1:0-30547 GCA_023383015.1 Paracoccaceae bacterium | reverse complement strand
CCGCCACGGGGGGCGCGCGCCGCAAACCCCCGCCGCCGGGCCCGGGGCGCCGCGGCCGGGGTTGTCGCGCGGGGACGCGCCCGGGACGGCGAGGCGCGGCAGGTCCTCGGCCAGGTAGGCACGCTGGGCGGGCTTCAGCGCCTTGCCGTGGCGGCGGCCGTGGAAGTGCCGCCCTGCTGCCGGCGTGCCCGCCTCCTGCGCGGCGGGCGGTGCGCTCACACCGCCTTCTTCAGCGCCTCGACGAGGTCCGTCCGCTCCCACGAGAATCCTCCGTCGGCATCGGGCGCGCGGCCGAAATGGCCGTAGGCCGAGGTGCGCGCGTAGATCGGCCGGTTCAGCCCCAGATGCATGCGGATGCCGCGCGGCGTGAGGTCCATCACCTCGGCCACCGCGCGCTCGATCGCCTCCTCGGGCACCAGGCCGGTGCCGTGGGTGTCGATGTAAATCGACAGCGGCCGCGCCACGCCGATGGCGTAGGACAGCTGCAGCGTGCAGCGCTCGGCCAGACCGGCGGCGACGACGTTCTTGGCCAGGTAGCGCGCGGCATAGGCGGCCGAACGGTCGACCTTGGTGGGATCCTTTCCCGAGAAGGCCCCGCCGCCGTGCGGGGCCGCGCCGCCGTAGGTGTCGACGATGATCTTGCGCCCGGTCAGCCCGGCGTCACCGTCAGGTCCGCCGATGACGAAGGTGCCGGTGGGGTTCACCCACCACTCGGTGCGGTCGCTGATCCAGCCCTTGGGCAGGACCTCGCGGATGTAGGGCTCGACGATGGCGCGGATGTCGTCGGAGGTCTGGCCCTCGTGGGCGTGCTGGGTCGACAGCACGATCGAGGTCACCTCGACCGGCTTGCCGCCCTCGTAGCGCACCGACAGCTGGCTCTTCGCGTCGGGGCGCAGGTCGGGCGCCTGCCCGGCCTTGCGCGCCTCGGCCAGCCGGCGGAGGATGGCGTGCGCGTACTGGATCGGCGCCGGCATGAACTCCGGCGTCTCGCTGACGGCATAGCCGAACATGATTCCCTGGTCGCCGGCGCCGTCCTTGTCCACCCCCTGGGCGATATGGGCCGACTGCTCGTGCAGGAAGTTCAGCACGTGGCAGGTGTTCCAGTGGAACTTCTCCTGCTCGTAGCCAATGTCGCGGATCGCCTTGCGGGCGATCTCGCTCACGCGCCCCATGACGTCCTTCAGCCGCTCCTTGTCGGACAGCCCGACCTCGCCGCCGATGACCACCAGCGAGGAGGTCGCGAAGGTCTCGCAGGCGACGCGGGCGTTCGGCTCGATCGCCAGCATGTAGTCGAGCACCTCGTCGGATATGCGGTCGCACAGCTTGTCGGGATGCCCCTCCGAGACGCTCTCGGAGGTGAACACGTAGTCCTGTCGGGCCATGAGGTGTGCTCCACTGGATATCCCCGCCACGCCAGGAAGCCGTTGTGACGGTTGGGATGCGGGCCTCTATCCGCCGGCCCCGCCGGGGTCAAGCGCGATCGCGCCGCAGCAGGGCAAGCCAGCCCAGGACCAGCGCGAGCACACCGAGTAGCGGCAGCTCGCCGCCGCGCGAATAGGGTGTCGGCGGCAGCGCGCCCGGCACTGTGACGTCCAGCACGCCGGACACCCCCAGCGGCAGCCGGTCCAGCACGCGGCCGCGGGCGTCGATCGCCGCCGACACCCCGGTGTTGGCCGCCCGCAGCACCGGCAGGCCGAACTCGATCGCCCGCAGCCGCGTCTGCGCAAGGTGCTGGTAGGGCCCCGAGAAGGCGCCGAACCAGCCGTCGTTGGTCACCTGCAGCACCCAGTCGGGGCGGTCGCCGGCGCGCAGGCTGGCGGGAAAGACGGCCTCGTAGCAGATCAGCGGCAGCACCCGCCCCGCCCGCCCCAGATCGAGGATGCGCGGCCCCGGCCCGGGTGCATAGCCGTAGCCCTCGCGCACCGCGAAGCCGCGGAGCCCCAGCCGCGACAGGGTCTCGCCGAAGGGGATGTACTCGCCGAAGGGCACGAGGTGGTGCTTGTCGTAGACCGCGCCGGGCGTGCCGTCCGCGCGCAGGACCGCGAGGCTGTTGTGCCACAGCTCTTTGTTCGCGCGCTGGACGCCGAAGGCGAGGGTCGCGCCCGCCGCCGCCGCGGCCATCGCCGGCAGTGCCGCCTCCGCGGCTGCGCCGGGCAGCACGAAGGGAACCGCGGTCTCGGGCCAGACCACCAGTTCGGCCGGCGGCCCCTCGGCCAGCGTCAGCCCGACCAGCCGGCCGAAGAACGCCTCGGCCATGCCCGGCTGCCACTTCAGGTGCTGGGCGGCATCGGGCTGGACCAGCCGCACCGCCACCGGCCGCTCGGGCGGGGCCGGCGGCCGGGCAAGCCGCGCCGCGCCCCACGCCCAGGCGCCGCCCAGCAGGGCCGCCGCCAGCGCCGTCCCCGCCAGCGCCCCGCGGCCGCCGGGGCCGAAGGCGGCCGGCAGCGCCGCGGCGGCGAGCGTGAATGCCGTCAGCCCCGTCGCCCCGGCCAGCGCGGCCAGCTGCGCCACCGGCGTTTCGACCCAGACATGGCCCGGCATCGCCCAGGGGAAGCCGGTGAACAGGTGCCCGCGGGCAACCTCGGCCGCCGCCAGCGCGGCGGCCAGCCCCGCCGCCCGCCGCCGCGCCGACCGCCCGCCCAGCGCATGGCCCGCCGCCCCGGCCCCCGCCCAGACGAGCGCGAGCCCCCCCGCCATCAGCACGACCGCGAAAGGGGCCATCCAGCCGTGCCGTTCGGGCTCGACGAGGAACGGCTCCGCCAGCCAGGAGAGCGTCGCGCCGAAATGCGCAGCCCCCGCCAGCCAGCACAACAGCGCCGCCCGCCGCTGCCCGGATGCCGCCGCGACCAGCCAGATCAGCCCGGCCAGCGCCGCCGCCGTCAACGGCCACAGGCCGAGCGGCGCCTGCCCGGCCGCCGCCGCAAGCCCCAGACCCGCGGCCCCCGCCGCCTGCCACAGTCCGCCTGGGGGCCCCGTGGTCATGCCCCGGGCAATGCCTGCGGCGTCAGGCCGCGGCGGCCGCGCCGGGCAGGCGCACTCTCAGCCGCTTGATGCGGCGGGGATCGGCGTCGACGACCTCGAACTCGGTGCCGTTCTCGTGCGCGACGACCTCGCCGCGCGAGGGCACCCGCCCGGTCAGGACGAAGACCAGCCCGCCGAGGGTGTCGATCTCCTCCTCCTCCTCGGCGTCGGCAAGGTGGAAGCCGATCTCGGCCTCGAACTCGTCAAGCGGCGTGCGCGCCTGGGCAAGGTAGACCCCCGGCTTTTCCTGCACCCACCAGCCCGCCTCGCCGGTGTCGTGCTCGTCCTCGATCTCGCCAACCACCTGCTCGAGCAGATCCTCGATCGTCACCAATCCGTCGACGCCGCCGTATTCGTCGATGACCAGCGCCATGTGCGCCCGCTCGCCCTGCATCTTCTGCAGCAGCACCGACAGCGGCATCGACGGCGGCACGTGCAGCACCGGGCGCAGCAGCTTGCGCAGGTTGAAGGGTCCGCCGGCGGCTCCGAAGCCGTACTCGAGAGCGAGATCCTTGAGCAGCACCAGACCCTGGGGCCGGTCCAGCGTGCCCTTGTAGACCGGCAGCCGCGAGAAGCCGCTCTCGCGGAACACCCGCACCAGCTCGGCCAGCCCGATGTCCACCGGCACGGCGGCGATCTCGGCCTTGGGGATCGAGACGTCCTCCACCCGCATGTGCCGGAGGTTCGCCACACCCCTCACCGCCCGCGCCGTGCCGCCGCTACTGGGAGGTTCCTCGACGTCCTCGGCATCCTGGCCGAGATCGGAGACGGTCAGCACGTCGAGGATGCGGCCGAAAAAGCCGCGACTGCCCGTCTCTTCCGGATCCTGCGCGCGCTGCGCCGCTCGGGACCCGTCCAGTGTTTCGCCCATCGTCCTTTACCAGAGACCGCGGGCGTCATGAGCCCGCCAGCTACCGATATGGGTCCGCGACCCCCAGCCTGGCAAGTATTTCCACCTCCAGACCCTCCATCAGCGCCGCATCGGCCGGCCGGATGTGGTCATATCCCAACAGGTGAAGCACCCCGTGCACCACCAGATGGGACAGATGGTCGGACAGCGGCCGTCCCGCCGCCGCGGCGTCGCGGCTGCAGGTCTCCCAGGCAAGGGCGATGTCGCCGAGGGATTCGGGGTCGTCGGCCGCGCCCGGGACGGGCAGGTCCGGGCGGCCGCCGTCGCCCGCCGCGCCGCGTTCCGCGGCCGGCCAGGACAGAACGTCGGTCGGCGCGGCCTTGCCGCGGAAGGCGGCGTTCAGCGCGGCGATACGGGCGTCGTCGCAGGCCAGGAGGCTGATCTCGAAGCCCTCCGCCGGCAGGCCGAGCCGGGCGAGCGCCGCGCGCGCCGCGGTCGCGGCAAGCGCCTCGATTCCGGCGGGCCGCCAGCGCGGATCCTCGATGAGGACCTCAACCAAGCCCGGCATCGTCGCGCTCGTAGGCGGCGATGATGCGCGCCACCAGCGGGTGGCGGACGACGTCGCGGGCGGTGAAGTAGCTGAACGACACGCCGGCCACGCCCTGCAGGATGCGCTCGGCCTCGGCCAGCCCGCTCGTCACCCCGCGCGGCAGGTCGACCTGCGTGCGGTCGCCGGTGACGACCATCCGGCTGCCCTCGCCCAGCCTGGTCAGGAACATCTTCATCTGCATCGTCGTCGCGTTCTGGGCCTCGTCGAGCACCACGAAGGCGTTCGAGAGTGTCCGGCCGCGCATGAAGGCGAGCGGCGCGATCTCGATGCGCTTGTCCTCGATCAGCTTGGGCAGCGCCTTGGTCGGCAGGAAGTCGTTCAGCGCATCGTAGAGCGGCTGCATGTAGGGATCGACCTTCTCCTTCATGTCGCCGGGCAGGAAGCCCAGCCGCTCGCCGGCCTCCACCGCCGGGCGCGACAGCACGATGCGGTCGACCTGCCCGGCGGCGAACAGGCCGACCCCCACCGCCACCGCGAGATAGGTCTTGCCGGTGCCGGCCGGGCCGATGCCGAAGGCTAGCTCGTGGCCGTAGAGCGCCTCGACATAGGCGCGCTGGGCGGCCGTGCGCGGCTCGACCACCTTGCGGCGGGTGCGGATCTCCATCCGGTCGGCGCCGAACATGTCAAGCTGGCCCGCGCCCGCCCCGGCCGCGGGCGGCCCGAGCCCCTTGCGCACGGCGGCGTCGATCTCGCCGGCATCCACCCCGCGCCCGGATTCGAGCCGGGCGTAGAGCGCGCCCAGCACCGCTGCCGCCTGGGCCCGTGCCGCCGCCTCGCCCACCACCGAGAGCTGGTTGCCGCGGCGCAGGATGTGCACACCGGTGGCATGCTCGACCTGCGCGAGGTTGCGGTCGAACTCGCCGCACAGGTCGATCAGCAGGCGGTTGTCGGGAAACTCCAGCAGCGTCTCGTGTCCGTCGTCCGGGCGGGGCGGGGGGGAGAGCGCGGTCAGGGGCAAGCCGGGGTCCATCCGCTGCAGGAGAAGGCCGCCGCGATGGTGGCGCGAACCGGCCCGCATGGCAAGCAGCATGCCGACGTCGCTCGCCGGGCGGCATGCGCAGGGCCCGCCGGCTGACCGGCGGGCCCCTCCTGCGGACGGCGGCCCGCGGCCTCAGAGCGGGTCGGGAATCGGCGAACCGTCCTTGAACGGCCCCACGACCGAGGTGGGCGGCGCGATGCCCGAGCACACCGGCCGGCCGTAGGGGTCCAGCCGCTCCGACAGGTAGCCCTCGACACCGTCATCGATGATCCAGTGGTCGCAGCCGTTGGGGTCCACCCAGATGCCGGCGCGCAGATGGCTCAGATGCTTGGAATCGATGCCGCGGTCGAGGCCCTTGTCCTCGGGTACCTCGCAGCCGGCCAGCGCCGCCGCGGCGAGGGAGATGAGCACCAGTCGTTTCACGTTCAACCCTCCCACGCGGTTCAGCGGATGCAGAAGATCTCGACGCGCCGGTTGCGCGCCATGCCGGCGGCGGTGGTGTTCGGTGCCACCGGGTAGAGATAGGCAAATCCGCGCACGTCGGCGACATGCACCCCCGCCTCGCGGGCGATCGCGGCCACCGCGTTGGCGCGGTTCAGCGACAGGTTGATGTTGTACTGGTAGCCGCCGCGCGGGTCGGTGTGGCCGTCGACCACGTAGGCCGTCACCGGCGCGGCGCGGAAGAACTCCAGCAGCCGCTGCCGCCCCTGGGCGGTGACGGTCCAGCTGCCGGTGGCGAACAGCGTGTCGGAGTTCTCGACATGGCAGGGATTGCCGCGCACGCAGACCGGGCGGCCGTCGCGCGTACGGTGCGGCGACATGTAGCCCTCGGCCCCGTCGTCCATCACCCAGTGCTGGCAGCCGTCGGGATCCACCCAGATCGTCGGCACATAGCGCTCGCCGGGCGCGCCCCACTGCTCGCGCAGCGACTGCGCGGCGGCCGGCGTCGTCCCAAGCCACAGCCCCGCCGCCAGCGCGATGGCCAGAAGACCCGCCCCGAACCTGCCGAGAATACCCTTAGCCATCGCCGCCCGTTCCCCCTTCATCGACGCGCCGCCATGCGTCCGGGCCACCCTGCAAAGGGCAGCGCCGGACTGCGGCGCCGCTGCACAACCACGCAAACATTACCAAAATCCGCAGGGTTGTGAAGCGATTCCACCAGATATTGTGGCCGGATCGCGGACGATGACTGCAGATGCGACGGGATTGTTCCCTGCCCCTGCCGGTTGCGCGCCGGTGTCGCGCCGCCGTGCGGCGTCAGGCAAGCACCCCGGCGAGCGAGTTGGCAAGGGCCGCGGTGATTCTCACCCGCCGCAGGTCGCCCGCGGCAAGGGCGGGGTCGGCGACATGGACGGCCATCAGATGGTCGGACTTGCCGGCCATCTGCCCCGCCAGCCGGCCCGGCCGCTCGAACAGCACACCCACCTCGCGGCCCACCATTGCCGCCTGCGCGGCCGCCTGCTGGCGGGCAAGCAGCGCCTGCAGCCGGGCCAGACGGTCGTCGGCCTCGGCCGGGTCCACCCCCGGGCGCTCGGCCGCCGGCGTGCCCGGGCGCGGCGAGTAGCGGAACGAGTAGGCCTGGCCGTAGCCGACCTCGGCCACGAGGTCGAGCGTGGCGCGGAAGTCGGCTTCCGTCTCACCCGGGAAGCCGACGATGAAGTCGCCCGAGATCAGGATGTCGGGCCGGGCCGCCCGGATGCGCCCGATCAGCCGCAGGTAGGCCGCGGCGGTGTGGCGGCGGTTCATCGCCTTCAGCATGCGGTCCGAGCCCGACTGCACCGGCAGGTGCAGGTAGGGCATCAGCTTCGGCTCGCTCCCGTGCGCCGCGACCAGCTCGTCGGCCATGTCGCCGGGGTGCGACGTGGTGTAGCGGATGCGCTCGAGCCCCTCGAGGGCCGCCAGCTCCCCGATCAGCCGCGCCAGCCCCCAGGCCGCGCCGTCGGGACCAGCGCCGTGGTAGGCGTTGACGTTCTGGCCGAGCAGCGTGATCTCGCGCACGCCGCGGGCGACCAGCGACCGCGCCTCCTCGATCACCCGCGCCGCCGGCCGGCTGGTCTCGGCGCCGCGGGTGTAGGGCACGACGCAGAAGGCGCAGAACTTGTCGCAGCCCTCCTGCACCGTCAGGAAGGCCGCCGGCGCCCGCCGCGCGGGGGCGCGGGCGGGCAGGTGGTCGAACTTGTCCTCGGCGGGGAAGGCGGTCTCCACCAGCCGCGCGCCGCCGGCCGCGGCGGCGGCAAGCGCGGGCAGCCGGTGGTAGGCCTGCGGGCCGACGACCAGATCGACCGCCGGCGCCCGGGCCAGGATCTCGGCGCCCTCGGCCTGGGCGACGCAGCCCGTCACCGCCAGCCGCAGCGCCGGGTTGGCGGCCTTCAGGGGCTTCAGCCGCCCGATCTCGGAGAACACCTTCTCGGCCGCCTTCTCGCGGATGTGGCAGGTGTTCAGCAGGATCAGGTCGGCATCCTCGGCGGCCTCGGTCTCGGTCCAGCCGTCGCGCGCCAGCGCCTCGGCCATGCGCTCGCTGTCGTAGACATTCATCTGGCAGCCCCAGGTGCGGAGGTGAACCTTTCCCGGCCCGGCCATGCGCTCCTCCCCCTGCCGTTGCCAGGGCTTCCTAGCGGCGGCCGGGCAGCCGCGCAACGCTTGCAAAGCGCGCCCTCTTGGCCAAGGCTCGCGCGGCCCCTGCCCGCCGGGACGCCGCCATGAGCTATGCCGACCTCGACGACCTCCTCGCCCGCGGCCGGGCCGCACTCGCCCGCGGGCCGGTGGCGCTGATCTTCTCGGAGGACGGCATCGAACTCGCCTCCACGCTCGCCCACCACCGCCGGCTGGGCTTCCGCACGGTGGTGCTGTTCGCGCCCCTGCGACTCCGGCTCGAGGGACCCGCTGCCGAGGGCATCCTGCGCGTCGGCCTCGACACCTCGGTGCCCGGGGCGGTCTTCGCCGCCGTCAACCGGGTGATCGGCGCGGTGCCGGACGGCACCTGGCTCTACTACGCCTACAACGCCGAATACCTGCTCTTTCCCTTCTGCGAGACGCGGACGGTGGGCGAGTTGCTGGCCTTCCACACCGAGGAGCGGCGGGAGGCGATGATCACCTACGTCATCGACCTCTACGCCGCCGACCTGTCCGCGGCGCCGAACGCGGTGGACCGCGACGACGCCCATCTCGACCGCGCCGGCTACTACGCGCTGGCACGCCGCGACCGCTGGGGCAACTTGCGCGAGCGCCAGCTCGACTTCTTCGGCGGCCTGCGCTGGCGCTTCGAGGAGCATGTGCCGCCGGCCCGCCGGCGGATCGACCGGGTGGGGCTGTTCCGCGCCCGGCCCGGTCTGGCCCTGCGCGAGGACCACACGCTGACCGACGAGGAGATGAACACCTACGCCTGCCCCTGGCACCACAACCTGACGGCGGCCATCTGCTCGTTCCGCACCGCCAAGGCGCTGCGCACCAACCCCGGCTCGCGCGATGCGATCGCGACCTTCCACTGGCACAACTCGGTGCGCTTCGGCTGGAATTCCCAGCAGCTGATGGACCTCGGGCTGATGGAGCCCGGCCAGTGGTTCTGAGCGGCGCGCCGCGCGTCAGCCGCGCCGCAGCCGGATCACCACATCGACGCGCGCCACCTCGGTGCCCGGGGGCGGGGCGGGAAGCCGGGCGATCTGCAGCTCCTCGGACGGCGCGTCGGTCAGCTCGGCGGTGTCCTCCCAGTAGAAATGCGGGTGGTCGTCGAGGCGCGTGTCGAAATAGCTGCGCGTCGCGTCCACCGTCACCTCCTGCAGCAGGCCGGCCTCGCAGAAGGCGCGCAGGGTGTTGTAGACGGTCGCCAGCGACACCCGCTCGCCACAGGCCAGGCAGGCGGCGTAAAGCCCCTCGGCGGTGGCGTGACGGTTGCGGCCGTCGCCGACAAGCAGCGCGGCCAGCGCGACGCGCTGGCGGGTGGGCCGCAGCCCCGCCTCGCCGAGCCAGCGGATGCCCCGCTCGGTCGCGGCGATCGAGTTCTGGTCAAAGATGCCGTCCATGCGCGGAATATAGAGCGCGCCGCGTGCCGGTTTCAAACGGAAATCGGCGACCCGGTGCGTCCCGCCCGCGCCCGGCCGAGCGCTGCACTTGCACGCCCGCGCGGGCCGATGGTAGAGGGGGCCCGGCGGGTGGGCTCCGGCCTTGGGGACGCGGTGCCCGCGGCCGCCGCGGCGGCCCGGCGGCGCGGCAGGTTGGCGGGGGCGGAGGCGGCAGCGCATGGCGGATTACCCGACGCGGTTCGACAGGGACGCCCTGCTTGCCTGCGCACGCGGCGAACTGTTCGGGCCCGGCAACGCCCAGCTGCCCGAACCGCCGATGCTGATGGTCGACCGGATAACCGAGATCTCGGCCGACGGCGGCGCGCACGGGCGCGGCCATGTCGTGGCCGAGTTCGACATCCACCCCGGGCTGTGGTTCTTCGCCTGCCATTTCCCCGGCGACCCGGTGATGCCGGGCTGCCTGGGGCTGGACGCGCTGTGGCAGCTGACCGGCTTCAACCTCGGCTGGCGCGGCATGCCCGGCCGGGGCCGGGCGCTCGGCGTGGGCGAGGTGAAGTTCGCCGACATGGTGACGCCGGCCACGCGCCGCGTCACCTACATCGTCGACTTCTCCCGCGTCATCGACCGCAAGCTCAAGCTCGGGATCGCCGACGGGCGGATGCTGGCCGACGGCAGGCAGATCTACACGACCACCGACATGAAGGTGGGGCTGTTCACCAGCTGAGCAAGGCCGGCGTCCCCCGCCCGCGGGGGGCGCGAACCGGCGGAGGAGGACGGACATGCGGCGCGTCGTGATCACCGGCATGGGCATCGTGTCGCCCATCGGCAATTCGCTGGGCGAGGTCGAGGCCTCGCTCCGGGCCGGGCGGTCGGGCATCAGCTTCGCCCCCGACTACGCCGAGAACGGCTTCCGCTGCCAGGTGCACGGGGTACCCCGGATCGACCTCGCCGAGCATGTCGACAAGCGCGTGCTGCGCTTCATGGGCCCCGGCGCGGCCTATTCCTACATCGCCATGCAGCAGGCGATCGCCGATGCGGGCCTGGCCGAGGCCGAGGTCAGCAACGACCGCACCGGCCTGATCGCGGGCTCGGGCGGGCCGTCGACCTCGAACTTCTTCACCGCCTTCGAGACCGTCAAGCTGAAGGGCAGCCCCAGGAAGATGGGCCCCTTCATGGTCACCCGCTGCATGTCCTCCACGGTCTCGGCCTGCCTGGCCACGCCCTTCCGCATCAGGGGGGTGAACTACTCCATCACCTCGGCCTGCTCGACCACGCTGCACTGCATCGGCGCCGGCGCCGAGCAGATCCAGATGGGCAAGCAGGACATCGTCTTCGCCGGCGGCGGCGAGGAGGTCGACTGGACGCTCTCCTGCCTGTTCGACGCCATGGGGGCGATGAGTTCGAAGTACAACGATACCCCCGAGACCGCGAGCCGGCCCTACGACGTCTCGCGCGACGGCTTCGTGATCGCTGGCGGCGGCGGGATGGTGGTGCTGGAGGAGTACGAGCGCGCCCGCGCCCGCGGCGCCCGCATCTACGCCGAGGTCACGGGCTACGGCGCGACTTCCGACGGCCACGACATGGTCGCCCCCTCGGGCGAGGGCGGCGCGCGCTCGATGCGGCTGGCGCTGGCGACCCTGCCGCCCGACCGGCGCATCGACTACATCAACGCCCACGGCACCTCGACCCCGGTCGGCGACATCGTCGAGATCCGCGCGATCCGCGACGTCTTCGGCGACGACCACCCGCCGGTCGGCTCGACCAAGTCGATGACCGGCCATTCGCTCGGCGGGGCGGGCGTGCACGAGGTGATCTACTCGCTGATCATGATGGCAAAGGGCTTCCTCGCCCCCTCCATCAACGTCCGGGAACCCGATCCCGAGCTCCGCCCCGGCGAGGTGATCACGGCACTGCGCGAGGGGGTGGAGATCGACGGCGTGCTGTCCAACTCCTTCGGCTTCGGCGGCACCAACGGCACCATTGTGCTGTCCAGGATGAGGGGCTGAGGCGATGGCAGGGCTCCTGGAGGGCAGGCGCGGCCTGATCATGGGTGTCGCCAATGACCGTTCGATCGCCTGGGGCATCGCCCGGGCGATGCACGCGGAGGGCGCCGCGCTCGCCTTCACCTACCAGGGCGAGGCCTTCGGCCGGCGGGTCGAGCCGCTCGCCGCCTCACTCGGCTCGTCGCTTCTGATGGACGTCGACGTGCTCGACGACGCCTCGCTCGACGCCGCCTTCGCCCGCCTCGCCGAGGCCTGGGGCAACCTCGACTTCCTTGTCCATGCGGTCGCCTATTCCGACAAGGCCGAACTCACCGGCCGCTTCATCAACACCTCGCGCACGAACTTCACCCGCTCGCTCGCCATCTCCTGCTACTCGTTCATCGACGTGGCGCGCCGGGCGGCGGCGCTGATGCCCGAGGGCGGCACGCTGATCACCCTGACCTACCAGGGCTCGAACCGGGTGACGCCCTACTACAACGTCATGGGGGTGGCGAAGGCGGCGCTGGAAAGCGCCGTGCGCTACCTCGCCAACGACCTCGGCCCCCAGAAGGTGCGCGTCAACGCCATCAGCCCCGGGCCGATGAAGACGCTCGCCGGGGCGGCGATCGGCGGCGCGCGCAAGACCTTCCGGCTGGCCGAGATGAACGCGCCCCTGCGCGAGAACCCCACGCTCGAGGCGGTCGGCGGCACCGCCGTCTACCTTGCCTCCGACTACGGCGCCTGCACCACGGGCGAGATCGTGCGCGTCGACGGCGGCTTCCATGTCCTCGGCATGCCGCAGCCCGAGAACCTCTAGCCCCCGGCCCGAAATCCTTCGTCCGAAGGATTTCGGGCCCGCCTCCCGCCGCCGTTCAGGCAGCGTTAACCATGTCCGGCGAGAACGGCGGCATGCACCACGCCCGCCGCCTTGCCCCGCCCCCCGCCGCCATCCCCCTCGCCCCGCGCGGGACCGCCTGGCTTGCGGCCGTCTTCGCTGCCGGCGCCGTCGGCCGCGGCGGCATCGTCCGGCGGGCGGTCCGCCACGTCGAGCGCGAGGTCGGCCGCCCGGCCTTCGAGGCCGCCGTCCGCGCCCGCGGCTTCCACCTCGTCGAGTGCGGCGGGCAGTTCGTGGTCATCTGCAACACCGGCCGGATGAC
Organism: Paracoccaceae bacterium; assembly: GCA_023383015.1. Lineage (GTDB taxonomy): Bacteria > Pseudomonadota > Alphaproteobacteria > Rhodobacterales > Rhodobacteraceae > JAHDXW01. Next base: position 17,929 of record JAHDXW010000023.1, on the reverse strand, counting down.
GTTGATCTGCTGACCGCCCGGCCCGGGAACGGCCAAGGATTTTCGCACGAAAATCCTTGGCGCCCGGCGCTGGCGCGCGGCTATTCTGCCGCCCTTGCCATCGGGTTGTTGGGGTGGGTTGTCCAGTTGGCGTAGTCCTCCGGCACCACCCGGCCGGTGCGCGGGTCGACCGTTCCGGGCGCGAGGCGTTCCATGGTGATGCAGTCCGCGACCGGACAGACGTCGACGCAGAGGTTGCAGGCCACGCATTCGGCGTCGTTGACCTCGAAGATCCGCCCGGGCTTCATCCAGATCGCCTGGTGGCTGGTGTCCTCGCAGGCGGCATAGCAGCGGCCGCAGCTGATGCAGAGGTCCTGGTCGATCCGTGCCTTGGTGATGTAGCTGAGGTTCAGGTACTGCCAGTCGGTGACGTTCGGCACCGCGCGGCCGACCAGGTCCGACAGCCCCATCCCCCGGGCGTCGAGGTACTGCGACAGCCCCGAGATCATCTCCTGCACGATCCTGAAGCCGTAGGTCATCGCCGCCGTGCAGACCTGCACGTTGCCGGCCCCGAGCGCCATGAACTCGGCCGCGTCGCGCCAGGTGGTCACGCCGCCGATGCCCGAGACCGGCAGGCCGCGGGTCTCGGCGTCGCGGGCGATCTCGGCCACCATGTTCAGCGCGATCGGCTTCACCGCCGGCCCGCAGTAGCCGCCATGCGTGCCCTTGCCGTCGATCATGGGCTCGGGTGCGAAGCGGTCGAGGTCGACGGCGGTGATCGAGTTGATTGTGTTGATCAGGCTCACCGCATCAGCGCCGCCGCGCCTGGCCGCGCGCGCCGCCCAGCGGATGTCGGTGATGTTCGGCGTCAGCTTGACGATCACCGGCATGCGGCTGTGCATCTTGCACCAGCGCGTCACCATCTCGATGTACTCGGGCACCTGGCCCACGGCCGAGCCCATGCCGCGCTCGCTCATCCCGTGCGGGCAGCCGAAGTTCAGCTCGACCCCGTCGGCGCCGGTGTCCTCGACGCGGGCGAGGATCGCCTTCCAGCTTTCCTCGTCGCAGGGCACCATCAGCGACACGACCATCGCCCGGTCCGGCCAGTCGCGCTTGACCTGCTTGATCTCGCGCAGGTTCACCTCGAGCGGCCGGTCGGTGATGAGCTCGATGTTGTTCAGCCCCAGGACGCGCCGGTCGGGCCCCCAGACGACCCCGTAGCGCGGCCCGTTGACGTTGACGATCGGCGGACCCTCGGCGCCCAGCGTCTTCCAGACGACGCCGCCCCAGCCCGCGCGGAAGGCGCGCACGACGTTGTACTCCTTGTCCGTCGGCGGCGCCGAGGCGAGCCAGAACGGGTTCGGTGACTTGATGCCGACGAAGTCGGCGGCGAGACTGGCCATCGTTCAGACCTCCCGGAAGATATCTGCTGTCGGGGCGGCGGCGGCGCCGCCGGCGGGACGGGCGCGCCTCAGAAGCCCAGGGCGAGGCGCAGCCAGCCGATGAAATCGCCCCCGATCTCGCCCGTCTTGGGGATCACGAAGGCCCAAATGACGGCCCCGGCGAGGTTCCACAGCTGGAACCGCCAGAAGCCCATGCCGCTGATGCCGGCGAAGAGGAACACCACCGGCCGCACGGCGCCGACGAAATGGCCGAGCAGCACCGCCGCGCCGCCGCGGCGCGCGAACTGCGCCCGGGTCGCCGCAACCAGCGCCGGCCGGTCGCGCAGCGGCCAGAGGCCGAGCACGCGGTGGCCCCAGCGACGGCCGATCCACCACGACACGGTCGAGCCGAGGACCGCCCCCGCCGCCGCTCCCGCCCAGATCGGCAGGAAGGCGAAGGCACCGGTGGCCACCATCGCCCCGGCCGCCATCAGCACCGCGGTCGCCGGGATGAACAGGGACAGGAAGACGAATGTCTCGGCCGCCGCCAGCAGCCCCGCCGCCAGCCCCGCGACCAGCGGCGCCAGCGCCGCCTGCGCCGCGATAATCTCGCCCACCCCTGCCGCCGTCACCTGCGCCACTCCCCTTCCGAGAGCCTTCAGATGGCGCCGGCGGGCGGGGCTGCAAGGCCCCTGCCCCGGGCATCAGCGTGCCGCCAGCCGGGCGTGGATGTCCTCGGCGGCATCCCGCCCCTGGGCGACGGCGGTCACCGTCAGATCCTCGCCGCCGCCGGTGCAGTCTCCTCCCGCCCAGACCCCGGGCAGCGAGGTCCGCCCCGGCCCCTCCACCCTTATCCTGCCGCCCTCGACCGCCAGCCCGGCAGGCACGCCCGCGAGCCGCTGTCCGATCGCCTTGAAGACCTGGTCGGCCTTCAGGCGGAAGGTCTCGCCGGTCGGGCGCAGGCCGCCCGGCCCGTCCTCGGCATAGGCGAACTCGACCTCGCGCACCGCGCCCTCGCCGTGCACCGCCGCCGGCATGGCGTTGGTGACGATCTTCACCCCCGCGGCCGCCGCATGGTCCTGCTCGTGGCCGGATGCGCCCATCCGCTCGCGCCCGCGGCGATAGACGATGGTCACGTTCTCGGCCCCGAGCAGCCTCGACTGCACCGCCGTGTCCACCGCCGTCATGCCGCCGCCCACGACCACCACGTCGCGGCCGACCGGCAGGGCGGCAAGGTCGTCGGCCTGGCGCAGGCGGGCGATGAAGTCGACGGCATCGCTCGCCAGCCCCTCGCCCTGCGCGCCGAGCGCGTTGACGCCGCCGAGCCCGATGCCGAGGAAGACCGCATCGAAGCGCGCCCTGAGGTCGTCGAGCGTGACATCGGCACCGACCGCCCGGCCCGTCTCGACCGTGATGCCGCCGATCGCGAGCAGCCATTCCACCTCCGCCTGGGCGAAGCCGCCGGTCGTCTTGTAGGCGGCGATGCCGTATTCGTTCAGCCCCCCGGGCTTGGGCCGTGCATCGTAGACGGTCACCTCATGGCCGTGCATGGCCAGCCGGTGGGCGCAGGCCAGCCCCGCGGGCCCCGCCCCCACCACCGCCACGCGCCTGCCCGTCGGCGCCGCCCGGGCATAGGGGTGGCCCCCCGCGGCCATCGCGGCGTCGGTGGCGAAGCGCTGCAGCCGGCCGATCTCGACCGGCCTGCCCTCGGCGGCCTCGCGCACGCAGGCCTCCTCGCACAGTGTCTCGGTGGGGCAGACGCGGGCGCACATCCCGCCGAGGATGTTCTGGTCCCAGATCGTCTTCGCCGCCGCCCCGGGCGTGCCGGTGGCGATCTGGCGGATGAAGAGGGGGATGTCGATCGCCGTCGGGCAGGCGGTGATGCAGGGCGCGTCGTGGCAGAAATAGCAGCGGTCGGCCGCCACATGCGCCTCATGGGCATCGAGCGGCGGCGCGACGTCGGCGAAGTTGGCGGCGATGGCCTCGGCGGGCAGACGCCCCGGCACCACGCCCGGGGTCAGCTGGCTGTTGGACAAGGGCTCCTCCTGTCGGACCTCGGTCCGCGACAGGCTGCCACAGCAGGGTTTTTTTATCAAACGGTAAATTTTCCCGCCAGAGCTCGGGCGGGTGGCCGGAGGTCGCGCTTTTCTCGCCGGCGGCGGTCGCGTATAGAGGTCGCCGATGCGGTGCCGCCCCGGCTCGGCGCGGCGCAGCACGGCCGATCCATCCCGACCGAGGACTGCATGACCAAGACGCGCACCGCCGCCGACGTGGCCTTCATCGAGGCGCTGGCCGAACTCCTCCGGGCCAAGGACCTGACCGAGATCGCCGTGACGCGCGACTATGGCGAGGCCGACCGGCTGGAGGTGCGGCTGGCGCGCCACCTCCCCGCCGCCCCGGCGCTGCCGGTCGCGGTTCCCCAGGCCGCGGCCGCGGCCGCCGCCCCGGTTCCCCCGCCCCCGGCGGCGCCCGCCGCGGCCGCCGCCGCCCAGCCCGACGATCCCGCCCAGCACCCCGGGGCGGTGACCTCGCCCATGGTCGGCACCGTCTACCTGCAGTCCGAACCCGGCTCGCCGCCCTTCGTGACCGTCGGCGCCAGCGTGCGCGAGGGCCAGACGCTCCTGATCATCGAGGCGATGAAGACCATGAACCAGATCCCCGCGCCCCGCGCCGGGGTGGTGCGCCGCATCCTCGTCGGCGACGGCAGCGCGGTGGAGTACGGCGCGCCGCTGATGATCATCGAGTGAGGCCGGGGCGATGTTCCACAAGATCCTGGTCGCCAACCGCGGCGAGATCGCGCTGCGGGTGATCCGCGCCTGCCGCGAGATGGGCATCCGCTCGGTCGCCGTGCATTCGACCGCGGACGCCGACGCGATGCATGTGCGGATGGCCGACGAGGCGATCTGCATCGGCCCGCCGCCGGCGGCCGACAGCTACCTGTCGGTGCCCAACATCATCTCGGCCTGCGAGATTACCGGGTCCGAGGCGATCCACCCCGGCTACGGCTTCCTGTCGGAGAACGCGAGCTTCGTGCAGGTGGTCGAGGACCACGGCATCACCTTCATCGGCCCCTCCTCGGCCCACATCCGGGTGATGGGCGACAAGATCGCCGCCAAGGAGACGATGAAGGCGCTGGGCGTGCCGGTGGTCCCGGGCTCCGACGGCGGCGTGCCCGACATCGAGACGGCGCGGCGGGTGGCCGCCGGCATCGGCTATCCGGTGCTCGTCAAGGCCACCGCTGGCGGCGGCGGGCGGGGGATGAAGGTGGCGCGCAGCCCCGACGACCTCGAGATCGCCTTCCGCACCGCCCGCGCCGAGGCCCGGGCGGCGTTCGGAAACGACGAGGTCTATCTCGAGAAGTATCTCGGCCGGCCGCGCCACGTCGAGATCCAGGTCTTCGGCGACGGCAAGGGCCGGGCGGTGCATCTTGGCGAGCGCGACTGCTCGCTGCAGCGGCGCCACCAGAAGGTGTTCGAGGAGGCGCCGGGGCCGGCCGTCGACGCCGCCATGCGCGCGCGGATCGGCGCCGTCTGTGCCGACGCGGTGGCACGCATCGGCTATTCCGGCGCCGGCACCATCGAGTTCCTCTACGAGGACGGCGAGTTCTTCTTCATCGAGATGAACACCCGCCTGCAGGTCGAGCATCCGGTCACCGAGGCGGTCTTCGGCGTCGACCTCGTGCGCGAGCAGATCCGGGTGGCGGCGGGGATGGGCCTGTCCTTCGGCCAGGACGACCTGCAGCTCAACGGCCATGCCATCGAGGTCCGCATCAACGCCGAACGCCTGCCCGACTTCGCCCCCTGCCCGGGCCGGGTGAAGGTTTTCCACGCCCCCGGCGGGCTAGGCGTGCGGATGGATTCGGCGCTCTACGGCGGCTACGCGATCCCGCCCTACTACGATTCGCTGATCGGCAAGCTGATCGTGCACGGCCGCGACCGGGGCGAGGCGCTGGCGCGCCTGAACCGGGCGCTGGGCGAGATCATCATCGACGGGGTCGACACCACCCTGCCGCTGTTCCGCGACCTCCTCGAGCAGCCCGACATCCAGGCGGGCCGCTATGACATCCACTGGCTGGAGGCCTGGCTCGCGCAGCGGCCGCGCTGACCGCCTCAGGCGGCGCGGCCGTGCCAGGCGACCACCGCGGCAAGGTCGGCGGGCGCGACATCGGTGCCGAGGCAGGCGGCGGCGTTGGCGCTGTAGCGGAAGATCGAGCCATCGGCGAAGAAGCTCGCCGTGGTCACGAACACCACCCGGGCGGCAGGGCGGCGGTAGCTGGCGTAGTCGGCCACGGCCAGCGCCCCGCCCTCGGGCAGGCGCAGGTCGACGACGATCACCGCCGGGGCATGAGCCCCGAGATGGGCGATGGCCGCCTCGGTGGTGTCCACCCGCGCCACCCGCCCGCCGCAGCGGGCGATGTGACGCGCCCACAGGTCGGACAGCGCCGCCTCGGGCTCGACGATCAGCACATCCATTGCGCACCCCCCGGAAAGGGTAACGCCGCCGCCGGCGCCGCGCCATGGCCGGACGCCTGACCTTTCGGTCATGTCCCGCTTGCCCGGCCTGCCATTGCCGGCGGGGGTTGCCCCGCGGCGGGCAGCGGCTAGGCTCGAGCCCATGTCGCACCGCACACCGCCGCCCCCCGCCCCCGCTACCGCTGCAGTTCTGGCCCTCGCCCTCGCCCTCGCCGCCCCGCCGGCCGCGGCCCAGAGCGTGCCCTGCGGCGGCGACTTCGCCGCCTTCGTCGCCGGGCTGCGCGCCGAGGCGCTGGCCGCGGGCCTGCCGGAAGCGGCGGTCGCGGCATTCTTCCGCGGCGTCAGGCAGGACGCGGCGGTCCTGTCCCGCGACCGCGCCCAGGGCATCTTCCGGCGCGACTTCATCGATTTCTCGCGGGCGCTGATCTCGCAGGACCGGCTGCGCCGCGGCGCCGCGATGGCCGAGCGCCACGCCGCGCTCCTTGCCCGGGCGGGGCGCGAGCACGGGGTGCCGCGCGGCATCCTGCTTGCCTTCTGGGCGTTCGAGACCGACTACGGCGCCGGACAGGGCGATTTCTCCACCCGCGACGCGCTGGTGACGCTCGCCCACGACTGCCGCCGGCCGGGGCTGTTCCGCCCCCATGTGCTGGCCGCCATCGCCCTTGCCGCCCGCGGCGACATCGACCCGGCCACCACCCGCGGCGCCTGGGCCGGCGAGATCGGCCACATCCAGATGCTGCCGGCCGACCTTCTGGCCTTCGGCACCGACGCCGACGGGGACGGCCGCGTCGACGTCCGCGGCTCCGTCGCCGACGCGATCCTGACAGCGGCGGCCAAGCTGGCCGGCCGCGGCTGGCGGGCGGGCGAACCCTGGATGGTCGAGGTCGCGGTGCCGCAGGCGCTCGACTGGCGGCTCACGGGGCTCGAGACGGCGCTGGCGGTGGACGAGTGGGCGGCGCGCGGGGTGCGGGCGCGTCATGGCGCGCTGCCCGACGGCGGGCTGGCGGCCTCGGTGCTGCTGCCGCAGGGCCGGCTGGGGCCGGCCTTCCTCGTCTTCCCCAACTTCCGGGTGCTCTTCGCCTGGAACCAGAGCTTCGTCTACGTCACCACCACGGGCTATTTCGCCACCCGCCTCGAGGGCGCGCCGGTCTACGCCGCCGGCAACCCCGAGCCGGGGCTCTCGGGAGAGCAGATGATGGCGCTGCAGCGCCGCCTCGCGGCGCTCGGCCATGACGTCGGCGCCATCGACGGCATCCTCGGCGCCCGCACCCGGGCGGCCGTGCAGGCCGAACAGGCCCGCCTCGGCCTGCCCGCCGACGCCTGGCCGACACCGGCGCTGCTTGCCCGGCTGGGCGGGGGCTGAGGGCGGGCTTGACCGCGGCCGCGCCGCCGGGCACTCCGGCGTCAACGGGGGGGAGGGCCTCGACATGACCGATTTCGCCGCGACGCGGGCGCGCTTCCATCTGCCCGAGGGGCTGATCTATCTCGACGGCAACTCGCTCGGGCCGCTGCCGCTGGCCGCCGCCGACCGCGTCGCCGCGACCATCCGCGACGAATGGGGCGACATGCTCATCCGCGGCTGGAACGCGGCCGGCTGGATGGACATGCCCGCCCGCGTCGGCGACCGCATCGGCCGGCTGATCGGCGCCGCCCCCGGCACGGTGGTGATGGGCGACACGCTGTCGATCAAGGTCTACCAGGCGCTGGCCGCGGCGGTGGAGCTCAACCCGGGCCGGCGGGTGATCCTGTCGGACAGCGGCAACTTCCCCTCCGACCTCTACATTGCCGAGGGGCTCTGCCGCACGCTCGGCCAGGGCTTCCGCCTCGTCACCGTCGCGCCCGGGGAGGTGGAGGCGGCGCTGTCGCCCGAGGTGGCGGTGATGATGCTGACCGAGGTCGACTACCGCACCGGCCGGCTGCACGACATGGCCGGGCTGACCGCCGCGGCCCATGCCGCCGGGGCGCTGACGGTCTGGGACCTTGCCCATTCCGCCGGCGCGCTGCCGGTCGACCTGGCCGGCGCGGGGGCCGATTTCGCCGTCGGCTGCACCTACAAATACCTCAACTCGGGCCCCGGCGGCCCGGCCTTCATCTACGTCGCGCCGCGTTGGGCCGATCGTGCGCGCCCGGCGCTCTCCGGCTGGCTCGGCCACGATGCGCCCTTCGCCTTCGAGCCCTCCTACCGTCCTGGGCGAGGGATCGAGCGGATGCGCGTCGGCACCCCGCCGATCCTGCAGCTGGCGGCCCTCGAGGCCGCGCTCGACGTTTGGGACATCGCCGACATCCGCGACGTCCGCGCCCGCTCGATCGAGCTGACCGAGGCCTTCATCTCCGGGGTCGAGGCCGCCTGCCCCGGCCTCGTGCTCGCCTCCCCGCGCGCGCCCGCCGCCCGCGGCAGCCAGGTCAGCTTCCGCCACCCCGAGGGCTACGCGATCATGCAGGCGCTGATCGCCCGCGGCGTCATCGGCGACTTCCGCGCCCCCGACATCCTGCGCTTCGGCTTCACCCCGCTGTTCATCGGCATGCAGGAGGTGCGGGACGCGGTTGAGGTCTTGGCCGAGGTGATGGCCACCGCCGCCTGGGACCGGCCCGCCTACCGCGCCCGCGCCCGCGTGACCTGAGCCGATGCGGATGCCGCCGACCCCGGCAGGCGTGCTGTTCCGGCCCGGCGGCTGGGTGGCCCTGTGGCGCCGGATCGGCCGGATGGCGGTGCTTGCCGCGCGGGGGGGGGCCGGCTGACCCCGCCCCTGCCCTCAGCCCGGAGAGCCCGCCATGTCCGACCCCTACGATCCTGCCCGCGAGGGCGCGCAGATGGCCTTCGACGGCCGCATGTCCTACACCGACTACCTGCAACTCGACGCCATCCTCGGTGCGCAGAAGCCCCTGTCGGATGCCCATGACGAATTGCTGTTCATCATCCAGCACCAGACCTCGGAGCTCTGGATGCGCCTTGCCCTGCACGAGCTTGCCGCCGCACGGGCCGAGATCGCCGCCGGCCGGCTGCGCCCGGCCTTCAAGATGCTGGCCCGCGTGGCGCGCATCTTCGAGCAGCTGAACTCCGCCTGGGACGTGCTGCGGACAATGACGCCGTCGGACTACACGCGCTTCCGCCACCGGCTGGGCCAGTCCTCGGGCTTCCAGTCCTGGCAGTACCGGCTGATCGAGTTCACCGCCGGCAACCGCAACCCTGCCATGCTGCGTCCCCACGCCCACCGGCCCGACCTCGCGGCGGCGCTCGAGGCCGAGCTCGCCCGCCCCTCGCTCTACGACACGGCCATCGGCCGGCTGGCTGCCGCCGGCATCCCGGTGCCGGCCGAGGTGCTGGGGCGCGATCCGCGCGGGCCGTGGCGGGCCCATGAGGGGGTACAGGCGGCCTGGCGCGCCGTCTATGCCGACCCCGCGACCCACTGGGAACTCTACGAGCTGGCCGAGAAGCTGGTCGACTTCGAGGACTACTTCCGGCGCTGGCGCTTCAACCACGTCACCACCGTCGAGCGGATCATCGGGCTGCGGCGCGGCACCGGCGGCACCTCCGGCGTGGCCTATCTCCGGCGCATGCTCGAGGTGGAATTGTTCCCCGAACTCTGGCACTTGCGTACCGTGCTCTAGGCTGCGGGCTTGCCGTGGCGCGACCCTGCGCCTATGCTTCAAGGGGCCGCGGGCGGCCGCCCGCGCGAGGATCGGACCGCCTGATGCTGACACGCCGCCGCCTTCTTCTCGCCTCGCTCGCGCTGCCGGCCCTTGCCGGCTGCATGGCCGTGGAACCGCCCCCGCCCCCGCCGCCCGAGATCCAGCCGCTGTCCTACTCCACGATGGCGGACGCCGGCCACCGCATCCCGGCCGTCGACCTTGCCCGGATCCCGCTGGAGTACCACCGCCAGGTGGTGCCCTGGGCGTCGGCTGAGGGCCCCGGCACGGTGGTGATCGACACCACCGCCCGGCATCTCTTCCTGGTGCTCGGCGACGGATACGCCCTGCGCTACGGCATCAGCGTCGGGCGCGAGGGCTTCGGCTGGAGCGGCGTCGCGCAAGTGTCCGCCCTGCGCCCCTGGCCAAGCTGGACGCCGCCGCCCGAGATGATCCGCCGCCAGCCCGATCTTGCCCGCTGGGCCGAGGGCCAGCCGGGCGGTCCCTCGAACCCGCTCGGGGCGCGGGCGATCTATCTCGTCGACGAGGCCGGCATCGACCGCGGCTACCGCATCCACGGCACGCCGGAGTGGCGCTCGATCGGGAAGGCCGCCTCCTCTGGCTGCTTCAGGATGCTGAACCAGGACGTCATCGACCTTTATGGCCGCGTCATGCGCGGCACGCGGGTGGTGGTGCTCTGATCCCCGCAGGGCCGGCGCCGCGGTTGCCCCGCACCCGCGATTCGGCCTAGCGTCCAGGAAGATGCAGCAGGTGCGGGGGTGCGGGGATGCGGTGGCAGCAGGACGGCCGGGCCGGGCCCGCCGTGGCGAAGCGGGCGCGCCACCGGGCGCTGGCCGTGGCACTGGCGCTGGCGGCCGGCCTCCTGGCCGGGCCGGAGGCGGCCGGCGCGGCGCCGCTTGCAGGCGAGAACGCGCTCGCCGGGGGGCTCTGGCACAGCTGCGCGCTGACGGCGACGGGCGGCATCCGCTGCTGGGGCGACAACTTCTACGGCCAGCTCGGCGACGGCAGCCGGTCGCGGCGGCTGGCGCCGGTGGCGGTGCGCCGGCTGGGCGCGGACGTGCAGGCGGTGACGGCGGGCGACTACCACAGCTGCGCGATCACCGGGCCCGGCGGGGTGCGCTGCTGGGGGCGCAACCGCGACGGTCAGCTCGGCGACGGCAGCACCGAGGACCGGCTGCAGCCGGTCGCGGTGCTGGGGCTTGACGCGGACGTCCGGGCCATCGCCGCGGGCGGGGCCCATGTCTGCGCGCTGGACGCCGGCGGCGCCGTGTTCTGCTGGGGCGACAACGCCTCCGGCCAGCTCGGCGACGGCGGCACCGACGACAGCCCGGTGCCGGTGGCGGTGGCCGGCCTGCCGGGGCCCGCGATCGCCATTGCCGCCGGCTCCGCCCACAGCTGCGCGCTCAGCGACGCCGGCGGGATCTGGTGCTGGGGCGCCAACGCCGACGGCCAGCTCGGCGACGGCACCACAAGGCAGCGCCTCGCCCCCGTCTTCGTGCGTCGGATGACCCAGGGCGTCACCGCCATCGCCGCCGGCGCCGCCCATGGCTGCGGGGTCACCGCGGACGGCGGCGTGCGCTGCTGGGGCGCCAACTCCGGCGGCCAGCTCGGCGACGGCACGCGCACACGCCGCTTGCTTGCCGTCACCGTCAAGCGCCTGCGCGGCGGGGTGGCGGCGCTCGCGGCCGGGGCCGGGCACAGCTGCGCCCGTCTTGCCGACGGCGCAGCCCGCTGCTGGGGCCGCAACGACCACGGCCAGCTTGGCGACGGCAGCACCGACGACCGGACAGTGCGGGTGGCCGTGAAGGGGCTGCGCGACGGGCTTGCCGGCATCGCCGCCGGGGCGAACCACGGCTGCGGCCTGACCCCGACGGGCGGGCTGCGCTGCTGGGGCCGGGGCAACCTCGGCCAGCTCGGCAACGGCGGCACATCCGGCAGCAGCCGGCCGGTGCGCGTGCAGGGTGGCAGCTTCGGACCGCACTAGCGGGCCCCGCGCACGCCCCGAACCGCCCCTCCGTCCGGGGCCCTCCGGCGCCCCGGACGGCACCAAGGGAAGGTTAATGCCGCTGAGGGATATCAGCTGTTTCAGTGTCTTGCGATTCGTCCCACGCGTGGGACGGCGGCGCCGGCCTCAGCCCAGCCAGCGGTCGTAGTCCGACACCAGCAGCCGGCGCGGGGCGACGTCCTCCTCGATCCGCGCGAAGCGGCCGACCGGGTCGCGGAAGACGTTGTCGGTCAGGTCGTCGTTGACGGTCGAGACTTCGCCGATCAGCACGTCGCCGCCCTCGGCCCAGAAGGCATGCCAGTCGCCCGGCATCAGCGTCACGCTCTCGCCCGCGGCCAGGCGGATCACCTCGCCGGGGGCGAACCGCCGCAGGAGCCCGTCGCAGCGCACCTCGCCCGCCGCCGCCGCATCCGGGCCGCCGTCGCGGCCGGAGGCGAACAGTTCCACGCACAGCGTCGCGCCGCCGCGGTTGATGATGTCCTCGGCCTTGACGCGGTGGCGGTGCATCGGCGCCACCTGCCCCGCGCGCGAGATCAGGAGCTTTTCGGCGTAGCACATCCCTCCGCCGCGGCGGAGGTCGTCCAGCCGGCCGTTGCGCAGGGTGAACAGGAACAGCCCCGTGTGCGCGAAATCGCCCTGCCCGTAGTCGGTGATGTCCCAGCCGAGGCGGGCATCGACGATCGCCCCGGCGGCGGCGCGGCGGGCGCGGAACTCCTCCGGCGTCCAGCGCGCGAACGGCGGCAGGACGAAGCCGAAGCCGGCGATGAACGCCTCGGCCTCGGCCATGATCCGGTTGACCTCCGAGCGGCGCACCTCAGGCAGTCCGCCGCACGGGCAGGCTGCGCCGGCACTCCGCCCATGCGGCCACCGCGGCGCCGAAGGCCTGGAACAGCGGCCGCGACACGGGATCCTGCGCGGCGTTCCATTCGGGATGCCACTGCACCGCCAGCGTGAAGCCCGCAGCGCCCTCGACATACAGCGCCTCGGGCGTGCCGTCGGGCGCCCAGCCGTCGACGACGATCCGCCGGCCCTCGGACTTGATCCCCTGGCCGTGGAGGCTGTTGGTCATCACCTCGGCCGCCCCCACCAACCTGTGGAACACCCCCCCGGGGGTGAAGCGCACCGGATGGCGCAGCGCGAACTTCTCCTCCAGCGTGCCATTTGGGGGCATGCGGTGGTTGATCCGGCCGGGAAGCTCGCGGATCTCGGGGTGCAGCGTGCCGCCCATGGCCACGTTCACCTCCTGGAAGCCGCGGCAGATGCCGAGGAACGGCTGGCCGCGCTCGACGCAGGCACGCACCAGCGGCAGGGTGACGGCATCGCGGCAGCGGTCGAAGGAGCCATGGGCCGCGGTCGCCTCCTCGCCGTATTCCTCGGGGTGGACGTTCGGCCGCCCGCCGGTCAGCAGGAAGCCGTCGCAGGCCTCGATCAGTTCGGCCACCCCGACGCAGCGCGGATCGGCGGGGATGATCAGCGGCATGGCGCCGGCGACATCGGCCACCGCGCGGGTGTTCATCTGCCCACCGGAATGGGCCGGATACTGGTCGTTGATCAGGACGCTGTTCGAGATGATGCCGATGACCGCGCGCGCCATGACGGTTTCCTGCCTTTGCGCGGCAGGATAATGGCTTGTCACGCGGCCGTCGAGGGGCGCGGCGGCCAATTCCCGCCGGCCGGTTCCCGCCGGCAGGGGCGCCGGGGTGGCGCCGCCGCTCAGCCCGGGCCCGGCCCGCCGGGGGACACCGCGGCGGCGGCGGCCGCCTTGGCCTGCAGGCGGCGGGCGTGCAGGACCGGCTCGGTATAGCCGGAGGGCTGGAAGCGGCCGAGGAAGACGAGGTCGCAGGCAGCCTGGAAGGCGTGCCCGTCGAATCCCGGGGCCATCGGCCGGTAGGCGGGGTCGGCGGCGTTCTGGCGGTCGACGACCGCCGCCATCCGCCGCATCGCCTCCATCACCTCGCCCTCGCCCACGACCCCGTGCAGCAGCCAGTTGGCCAGCGCCTGGGCGCTGATGCGGCAGGTGGCGCGGTCCTCCATCAGGCCGACATCGTCGAGGTCGGGCACCTTCGAGCAGCCGATGCCCTGGTCGACCCAGCGCACGACATAGCCGAGGATGCCCTGGGCGTTGGTGTCGAGCTCGCGGCGGATCTCCTCGGCGCTCCAGTTGCGGCCGGGGGCGAGCGGGGGGGTCAGCAGCGCCCCGAGCCCCGCCCGCGGCCCGCCCGCGGCGATCGCAGCCTGGACGGCGGCGACGTCGACGCGGTGGTAGTGCGTGGCGTGCAGGACGGCCGCCGTCGGCGAGGGCACCCAGGCGGTCGAGGCGCCGGCAGCCGGCTGGGCCCCCTTCTCGGCCAGCATCTCGGCCATGCGGTCGGGCTTGGCCCACATTCCCTTGCCGATCTGCGCCCGCCCGCCCATGCCGCAGGCCAGCGCGATGTCGACGTTGCGGTCCTCGTAGGCCCGCAGCCATGCGGTGGCGCGCATCTCGCCCTTGCGCGCCATCGGCCCGGCCTCCATCGCGGTGTGGATCTCGTCGCCGGTGCGGTCGAGAAAGCCGGTGTTCACGAAGGCGATGCGGTCCTTGAGCGCCCGCAGGCATTCGCCGAGGTTGGCCGAGGTGCGCCGCTCCTCGTCCATCAGGCCGAGCTTGACGGTCCCAGGCGGCAGCCCCAGCGCCGCCTCCACCGCTGCGAAGGTCTCGGCGGCGAAGGCCGCCTCCTCGGGGCCGTGCAGCTTGGGCTTGACGACGTAGATATGGCCGCGCGGCGAGTTCGCGGGCCCACCCGGCCGGCGCAGGTCGTGCAGGGCGCAGAGCACCGAGACCAGCGCGTCGAGCAGCCCCTCGGGGATTTCCGCCCCGTCGGGGCCGAGGACGGCGGGTGTCGTCATCAGCAGCCCGACGTTGCGCACCATCAGGAGCGACCGGGCCCGCAGCGCCCCCCGCCACCCGTCGGGGCGCACGACCGGCAGGTCGGCGGCCAGCCTCCGGGTGAAGGTCTCGGCCCCCTTGGTCACCTCCTCGGTCAGCGTGCCGGTCATCAGGCCCAGCCAGGTCCGGTATGCGGCGGCCTTGTCGGCGCCGTCCACGCAGGCCACCGAATCCTCCAGATCGACGATTGCCGACAGCGCCGCCTCCATCTGGACATCGGCGATCCCGGCGGGGTCGGAGGCACCGACCGGGCGGCCGCGGTCGATCACGAGGCCGACGTGCAAGCCGTGGTTGACAAGGTAGACGCGGGCGAGCGCGCCGGCCCGTCCGGTGGCGTGGCCGGCAAAGCGGCGGGGGTCGGCCAGCGCGGTCCGCCCCGCCCCGGTCAGCGCCACCAGCGCCCCGCCCTCGACCCGCAGTCCGGTGACATCGGCCCATCCCGCCCCGGCAAGCGGTGCCGCGACGTCGAGCAGCTCGCGCGCCCAGGCGATGACGCGTGCGCCGCGGGCGGGGTCGTAGGGGCCGGGCTCGGGCGGCGCGCCGGGCGCGTCGGTGCCGTAGAGCGCATCGTAGAGCGACCCCCAGCGCGCGTTGGCGGCGTTCAGGACATAGCGCGCGTTGGTCGCCGGCACCACCAGCTGGGGGCCGGCGAGCACCCCGACCTCGGGGTCGAGTTCGGGGGTCGCGATCGCGAACGCCGGCCCCTCCGGCACCAGATAGCCGATCTCCTCGAGATGCGCGCGATACGCCGCCGGATCATGGCGCCGGCCGCGGCGGGAGACGTGCCAGGCGTCGATCTTCTGCTGAAGCTCCTCGCGCCGCGCCAGCAGCGCCCGGTTGCGCGGGCCGAACCCGGCGACGAGGCCGGCAAGCGCACGCCAGAATGCCGCTGCCCCGACCCCGCTGCCCGGCAGCGCCGCCTCCTCGACAAACCGGGCGAGCGTCGCCTCGACCGCCAGCCCCGCCCGTTCCACCCGCCCCGCCATCGCCGTCGTCCCCCGCCCGTGCGGCCGCAAGCTCTAGAAGCATCGTGGCCCCGTGACAACCGCCGGCGGCCGCGCAAGACTTTTCCGATTGGCTAAGTTTCTGCTCGACAGCGGCCGGCGGAGCGCGTATGCTGAGCCATATGGCTAAGCATGATCCCTCCCTCGACCGCCTGTTCCACGCGCTTGCCGACCCGACCCGGCGCGGCATGGTGGAGCGGCTGCTGGCCGGGCCGGCCAGCGTCTCCGAGCTTGCCCGGCCGACCGGCATGGCCCTGCCCACGGTGCTGAAGCATCTCGCGGTGCTGGAGGATTCGGGGCTGGTCGCCAGCGAGAAGGCGGGGCGCACCCGCATCTGCCGGGCCACTCCTGCGCCGCTGGCAACGGCACAGTCCTGGATCGAGGCCCAGCGCCGGATCTGGGAGGGCCGGCTTGACCGGCTGGAAGCCTTCCTTGCCACCCTGCCAACGGAGCACCGCGATGGCTGATCTCGACCTCCGCCTCCACCGCATCCTGCGCGCGCCCCGTCGCGCCGTCTGGCGCTGCTGGACCGAGCCCGACCTCCTGAAGCCCTGGTTCGTGCCGCACCCGCATCAGGTGACCGAGGCCATCCTCGACCCCCGCCCGGGCGGGCGGTTCTTCACCCTGATGCTCGTCGACGGCAAGGAATACCCCAACGACGGCAGCTTCCTCGAGGTGGTGCCGGAGCGGCGGCTCGTCTTCAGCGACCTGCTGCTTGCCGACTGGCTGCCGGCGGCGTCGCCGGGGCTCGGCTTCACCGCCGTCCTGGAGTTCGCCGACCACCCCGAGGGCACCGAATACACCGCGCTCGCCCGCCACGGCAGTGCCGAGACGGCACGGCGCCACGCCGAGATGGGCTTCCACGAGGGCTGGGGGACGGTTGCAGCCCAGCTCGAGGCCTTCGCGCAGGGGGTGGCGCCATGAGCCTGCCCGCCACGGACGCCGGCGACCGTACGATGGTGATCGAGCGGCGGATCGCCGCCCCGGTCGCCGCCGTCTGGGCGGCATGGACCGATCCCGCGCGCCTGCCCCTGTGGTGGGGGCCGGAGGGGTTCTCGTGCCGGACCGCGCGCATCGACCTGCGCGAGGGCGGCGAGTGGGTGTTCGACATGATCGGCCCCGACGGCACCGTCTATCCCAACCACCACCGCTACCGGCGGATGACCCACTGCCAGCGGATCGACTACACCCTGCACTGGGGCGAGGGCGGGCCGGTGCATGCCGAAGCCTCGGTGCGCTTCGTCACCCGCGACGGCGGCACGCTGGTGACGATGGCGATGGTTTTCGTTACGGTCGCCGAGTTCGAGGCCGCAAGGGGCTTCGGCGCCGTGGCCCTCGGGCTGCAGACGCTCGGCAAGCTCGCCCGTCACATCGGCGCAGACTGACCCGGCGGGCGCCCCGCCGCTCGCCGGGTGGCGACGCGCCCCGCGCGACGGACGGCGGCCCCGTACCGGCCGCCCCTTGCCGGCCACGCCTTGCCGGCCACGCCTTGCCGGCCGGCGTCGCCCGCGCCCGGCGGGGGTTGCACGGGGCGGCCCGGCCGCTACACATCCCCCATGCCCCCCGGGGAAAGGATGCCGACATGCCGCGCGACGCCGCACCGCTGGCCGTCCACCTGGCCGACTACCGCCCGCCCGCCTGGCTGGTGGAGCGGGTGGAGCTGACCTTCCGCCTTGCACCCGCGGCAACGCGTGTGGCCTCGCGCATCCGTTTCCGCCCCAACCCCGCGGTGCCCGGCCGCCACGACCTGCGGCTTGACGGCGAGGGGCTGGGGCTGGTCGCGGCCAGCGTCGACGGCCGCCCGGTGCAGGCCGCCCCGGACGCCACCGGCATCACCCTCCCGGCCGCCGCCCTGCCCGCAGACGCCTTCACCTGGGAGGCCGAGGTCGAGATCGACCCCGCCTCCAACACCGCGCTCGAGGGCCTCTATCTCTCGCGCGGGATGTACTGCACCCAGTGCGAGGCCGAGGGCTTCCGGCGCATCACCTTCTACCCCGACCGGCCCGACGTCATGGCCCCGTTCCGGGTGCGCATCGAGTCCGACCTGCCGGTGCTGCTGTCGAACGGCAACCCGGTCGCGCGGGGCCCCGGCTGGGCGGAGTGGGAAGACCCCTGGCCGAAACCCTCATACCTTTTCGCGCTGGTCGCCGGCGACCTTGTCGCCCACCGCGCCCGCTTCACCACGCGCTCGGGGCGCGAGGTGGCGCTGGCCGTCTGGGTGCGCCCGGGCGACGAGGGGCGCTGCGGCTACGCCATGGACAGCCTCATCCGCGCCATGCGCTGGGACGAGGAGGTCTACGGCCGGGAGTACGACCTCGACGTCTTCAGCATCGTCGCCGTCGACGACTTCAACATGGGCGCGATGGAGAACAAGGGGCTGAACATCTTCAACTCCCGCTACGTGCTCGCCAGCCCCGAGACGGCCACCGACGACGACTATGCCCGCATCGAGGCGATCGTCGCGCACGAGTACTTCCACAACTGGACCGGCAACCGCATCACCTGCCGCGACT
>JAHDXW010000022.1 GCA_023383015.1 Paracoccaceae bacterium | reverse complement strand
ACGACATCCTCAAGGAGTTCATGGTCCGCAACACCTACATCTACCCGCCCGAGCCCTCGATGCGGATCGTCGCCGACATCATCGAGTACACCGCCCGCGAGATGCCGAAGTTCAACTCGATCTCGATCTCGGGCTACCACATGCAGGAGGCGGGCGCGAACCTGGTGCAGGAGCTCGCCTTCACGCTGGCCGACGGGCGCGAATACGTCCGCGCCGCGCTTGCCCGCGGCATGAAGGTGGACGAGTTCGCGCCGCGGCTGTCGTTCTTCTTCGCCATCGGCATGAACTTCTTCATGGAGGTGGCCAAGCTGCGCGCGGCGCGCCTTCTCTGGCACCGGATCATGGCGGGCTTCGGCGCCACCCGGCCGGATTCGCTGATGCTGCGCACCCACTGCCAGACCTCGGGCGTCAGCCTGCAGGAGCAGGACCCCTACAACAACGTCGTCCGCACCGCCTGCGAGGCGCTGGCCGCCGTGCTTGGCGGCACCCAGTCGCTGCACACCAACTCCTTCGACGAGGCACTGGCGCTGCCCACCGAGTTCTCGGCCCGCATCGCCCGCAACACCCAGCTGATCCTGCAGGAGGAGACGGGGGTCACGAAGGTCGTCGATCCGCTGGCGGGCAGCTACTATGTCGAGAGCCTGACCCACGAGCTGGCCGAGAAGGCCTGGGCGCTGATGGAGGAGGTCGAGGCGCTGGGCGGGATGACGAAGGCAGTGGCCTCGGGGATGCCCAAGCTCAGAATCGAGGAATCGGCCGCCCGCAGGCAGGCCATGGTCGACCGCGGCGAGGAGGTCATCGTCGGGGTCAACCGCTACCGCAAGGACCGCGAGGATCCCGTCGAGCTGCTCGAGATCGACAACGCCCGGGTGCGCGCGGCCCAGATCGCGCGGCTCGAGCGGTTGCGGGCGGGGCGCGACGCCTCCGCCTGCGCCGCCGCGCTGGCCGAGATCGAGCGGCGCTCGCGCGAGGGCGGCAACCTGCTCGAGGCCGCGGTCGCGGCGGCGCGTGCACGGGCCACGGTGGGAGAGATCAGCATGGCCATGGAAAAGGTCTTCGGCCGCCATCGCGCCGAGGTGAAGACGCTCGCGGGCGTCTATGGCGCGGCCTACGAGGGCGACGACGCCTTCGCCGCCATCCAGGCCGAGGTCGAGGCCTTCGCCGCCGCCGAGGGCCGCCGGCCGCGGATGCTGGTGGTCAAGATGGGCCAGGACGGCCACGACCGCGGCGCCAAGGTGATCGCCACGGCCTTCGCCGACATCGGCTTCGACGTCGACGTGGGCCCCCTCTTCCAGACCCCGGAGGAGGCGGCGCAGGACGCCATCGACAACGATGTCCACGTCGTCGGCATCTCGAGCCAGGCGGCGGGGCACAAGACCCTGGCGCCGAAGCTGGTCGAGGCGCTGGCCGCGGCCGGGGCCGGCGACATCCTCGTCATCTGCGGCGGCGTCATCCCGCCGCAGGACTACGACTTCCTCAAGGCGCGCGGGGTGCGGGCGATCTTCGGCCCCGGCACGAACATCCCCGAGGCGGCGCGCGAGATCCTGACGCTGATCCGCGCCGCCCGCCGGCCGGAACCGGCCGCCGCCGAAGCGGGGCGTTGACGGACGGCCGCCGGAAGGATGGGATGGGGCCGATGTGCCGTTGGAGGTTGCCCATGCTCGCCCGCGTCCTTGCCCTTCTCATGCTCGCCGCCGTCCCGGCGGCAGCCGACCCCATCGTCTGCGCGCCGCCCCCCGGCCACCGGCTGGCGGTAACGGGCGTGCCGGGGTGGGATTCGCTGAACGTCCGGGCCGGCCCCGGCACCGGCTACCGCGTCCTGGGAACGGTGGGGCCGAACGCCGACCACCTCGTCGCCACCGGGCGCGTGGGCTTCCTGTCGCAGCTCTGCCGGGTGGCCTGCGACCAGTACCGCGCGGGCGTGCCGGGCTTTGCCGACATCGTCGAGCGCGACTGCCGCGCCCGCAGCCAGATCTGGTACGAGCTGCGCACCCCCGGCGGGATGACCGGCTGGTCGTCGGCGCGCTACCTCAACGTCCGGCCGCCGGCGCCCCGGCCGCCGGGCATCATCGTGCCGCCCCATCCCGGGGGCGACCGGCCGATCGTCTCGCCGCCCGATCCCGGCGGCAACGGCGACCGGCCGGTGATCGACCCGCCGCGGCCGGGCCCGGGCGACAGCGTGCTGCGCTTTGCCTGCGAGAACGGCGAGCGGCTGACGGTGACGCTGCGCCTCCAGGGCAACGAGGCGGTCGTGCGGCTGCGTGACGGGCGCAGCTTCACGCTGCGGCGGATGCCGGGGCCCGAGGAGATCAACTATGCCACCCCGGCGCATGGCGGCATGGCGCTGGAGGGCGACCGCGGCGGGGTGCGCTGGTCGGGGCCCGGCAGCCACGGCTCCACCCGCTGCTTCGGCGCCGCGTGACGGCGCCCCCCCTGCTGGCCCTCGACCATCTCGCGGTCACGGCGGCGACGCTGGACGAGGGCGCCGGCCACATCGCCGCGGCGACCGGGGTCGCGCCGGGGCCCGGCGGGCGGCATCCGGCGATGGGCACCTGGAACCGGCTGGTCGGGCTTGGCGATGTCTTTCTCGAGGCGATCGCGGTCGACCCCGCGGCGCCGCCGCCGGGACGGCCGCGCTGGTTCGGCCTGGACACGCGCAGCGGCCCGCCGCGGCTGGGGGCCTGGGTCCTGCGCTGCGCCGCGCTCGCCCCGGTGCTCGCGGCCCTGCCCGAGGCCGGCCTGCCGCTTGCGCTCACGCGCGGCGACCTGTCCTGGAGCATGGCCGTGCCGGCCGCCGGCGCGCTGCCCTTCGACGGGCTCTTTCCGGCGCTGATCGCCTGGGAGGGGACCGCCCATCCGGTGCAGCGCTTGGGCGATGCGGGGCTGCGGCTGGTCCGCCTCGAGGTCCGCCATCCGCAGGCCGGCACGCTCGCGGCCCGGCTTGCGCCGCTCCTGGACGAGCCGCGCCTGACCTTCCTCTCCGGCCCGCCGGCGCTGTCCGCCCTGATCGACACCCCTGCAGGCCGGCGATGGCTTGGCTGATCCGGGCCGCGGGCCCGACCGACGCCCCCGCGATCGCCGCCATCTGGAACCCGGTGATCCGCGAGACGCTGGTCACGTTCAACTCCGCCGAGAAGTCGGCGGCCGACATCGCGCTGATGATCCAGCAGCGGTCCGAGGCCGACCACGCCGTCCTGCTGGCAGAGGCCGGCGAGCGGGTGCTGGGCTTTGCCGCCTACGGCCAGTTCCGCGGCGGGATCGGCTATGCACGGACGATGGAACACACCATCATCCTCGCCCCCGAGGCGCGCGGGCGCGGCGTCGGAAGGGCGCTGATGGCCGCGATCGAGGACCACGCCCGGCGGCGCGGGGCCCATTCGCTGATCGCCGGGGTCAGCGCCGCAAACCCCGCCGGGCGCGCCTTCCACGCCGCCATCGGCTATGCCGAGGTGGCGCGCCTGCCCGAGGTCGGTTTCAAGGCCGGCCGCTGGCTCGATCTGGTGCTGATGCAGAAAATGCTCTGACAGGCCGCGGGCGGGCGGCTATGCTGGCAGGCATGAGCCTGTGGAGCCGGATCGCCGCCGCCCTCTCGGCCCTTGCCGCCGGCGAGGGGCTCGGCAGCGTGTTCGACGGACTTCGCAGCCGGCCCGAGCGCAGCGTCGCCTTCACCATCGCGGTGATCGCGCTCGGCGCCAAGATGGCAAAGGCCGACGGCCGCGTGACCCGCGACGAGGTGGCCGCCTTCCGCGCCGTCTTCACCGTGCCGCCGGAGGAGGAGGCCAGCGCCGCCCGCGTCTTCAACCTCGCCCGCCAGGACGTCGCCGGCTTCGAGGACTACGCCCGACGGATTGCGGCGATGTTCCGGCCCGACCGGGCCGAGGACCGCGCGGTGCTGATCGACATCATGGAGGGGCTCTTTGACATCGCCACCGCCGACGGCAGCTATCATGAAGGTGAGGACGCCTTCCTTGCCCGGGTGGCCGAACTGTTCGGGCTGGACGGGCGCTGCCTTGCCGGCCTGCGCGCCCGCCACGGGCCCGCCCCCGAGGCCGACCCCTGGGAGGTGCTGGGCATCCCCCGCGGCGCCCCGCTCGCGGACGCCCGCGCCGCCTACCGCGAGGCGGTGCGCCAGACCCACCCCGACCGGATGGTGGCCCGCGGGGTCCCGCCGGAGGCGGTGCGGCTGGCCGAACGCCGGCTGCAGACGCTGAACCTGGCCTGGGAGACGATCCGCGCCGGGCGCGCGGCCTGAAGCCATGCGGATCGCCACCTGGAACGTCGAGTGGTTCACGCATCTCTTCGACGACGACAACCGGCTGATCGCCGATGACGGCCCCTCGGGGCGCGAGGGGGTGACGCGGGCCGCCCAGGCGGCGGCGGTGGCGGCGGTGCTGGGGGCGCTCGACGCCGATGCGCTGCTGATCGTCGAGGCCCCCGACGAGAGCCGCCGGCGCTCCTGCACGGTCGCGCTCGAGGGCTTTGCGGCGCGCTTCGGGCTGCGCTGCCGGCGGGCGCTGACGGGCTTTGCCTCGGCCAGCCAGCAGGAGTTGGCGCTGCTCTACGACCCCGCCGCGCTGACGCCGGTGCACGACCCGCGCGGCGCGCCCACCGGCAAGCGCGGCGCCGCCGGCGCGCCGCGCTTCGACGGCGCCTTCCGCGTCGCGCTCGAGGACGGCAGACCGACGCGGGTCGTCACCTTCGCGCGCCCGCCGCTGGAAATCCTGGCCGAATCGGCGCGCGGCGGGCTGTTCCGGATGATCGGCGTGCATGTGAAGTCGAAGGCCCCCCATGCGGCCAAGTCGCCCGAGCAGATCCCCGCGGTGGCGCGCGAGAACCGGCGCATCCAGCAGGGCCAGTGCCGCTGGCTGCGGCTGCGCATCGAGGAGCATCTGGCGGCCGGCGAGCCGCTGGTGGTGCTGGGCGACTTCAACGACGGTCCCGGGTTCGACGATTTCGAGCAGGAGTTCGCGCTGTCGGCGGTGGAGATCGTGCTGGGCCGCGACCGGCCGCGCCACCTGCACCTGCACGACGCCCATGCACGGGCGGCGCTGGGCAAGCGGCTCGCGGCGGCGCCGTCCTCGGCACGCTTCCTCGTCGGCCCCGAGCAGCACTATTTCTCGGCCCTCCTCGACTATGTCATGGTCTCGCCCGACCTCTGCCCGCTGGCCGGCCGCTGGCGCATCTGGCATCCCTTCGACGACCCGGCCTGCTATGCCGACGCCGCCCTGCGCAGCGCGCTCCTGGATGCCTCCGATCACTACCCCGTGAGCCTGGACATCGAGCTGTGATCGCCGCGGGCTTCAAACGCGCACCGGCGTCGACTATATCTGCGGCATGCAACGCAGCGCACTCGCCCTTGCCCTGGTGCTTGCTGTCGCCCTGCCGGCGGCGGCCCAGACCCCCGCGCCGGAGGGTGAGGAGTACGGCGAGGGACTCGGCCTGATCGAGGAGGGCGCGCGCATCATCCTGCGCCGGCTGTTGGCCGACATGGAGCCGATGATGCGCGACCTGGCCGGGATGATCGACGATCTCAGCGCCTATCACCCGCCCGAACGCCTGCCGAACGGCGACATCATCATCCGCCGCAAGATCCCGCTCGTGCCACTGCCGCCCGGCGAGGGCGAGGAGACCGACCTCTGACGCCGCGGGGGTGACGGCGGCGGCGGCGGCGGTTAAGCTTGCCGCGACACCGTCGATGCGGGGCCTTGCGTGACCTGTCCCACCTCTGCCCGGAGAGCGGCGTGCGCGTGATCGCTGTCGGCGAATGCATGGTGGAGTTCGCGCGCCGCGACGACGGGCTCTGGCAGCAGGGCTTTGCCGGCGACACGCTGAACGTGGCCTGGGCGCTGGCGGCGCTGCTGCCCGGGGGCGCGCGCGTCGACTATATGACCCGGCTCGGACGGGATGCCTTCTCGGAGCGGATGGTGGCCTTCCTTGACGCAGCCGGCATCGGCACCGGGATGATCCTGCGCGAGGCGGGAAGGTCGCCGGGGCTCTACACCATCGAGACCGATGCCGCGGGCGAGCGGCGCTTCGCCTACTGGCGGTCGGCCTCGGCTGCCCGGCGGCTGGCCGACGACCCCGCCGCCCTCGCCGCCGCCTTCGCCGCCGCCGACCTCGTCTACCTGTCGGGAATCACGCTGGCCATCCTGCCCCCTGCCGGGCGAAGCGCACTGGTCGGCGCGCTCGGCATCCGCGGCCACCGGCCGTTCCGCGTCGCCTTCGACCCCAACATCCGGCCGGTGCTGTGGGAGGACGCCGCCGCGATGCGGGCCGCGCTGACCGCGGCGGCCGCGGCCGCCGACATCCTGCTGCCCACCCATGCCGACGAGGCCGCGGCCTTCGGCGATGCCGATGCCGCGGCGACGGCGGCGCGCTATGCCGGACTCGGCTGCTCCGAGGTGGTCGTGAAGGACGGCACGGCGCCGACGCACTGGCGCGCGGGCGATGCGTCGGGGGTGCTCCCGGTCGCGCCGGCGCCGCGGGTGGTCGACACCACCGGGGCAGGCGATGCGTTCGGGGGCGCCTATCTTGCCGGCCGGCTGGCCGGCGCGGGGCCGGCAGCGGCGGCGCGGGTGGCCCAGGCGGTGGCGGCCGAGGTCGTGGCCCATCGCGGCGCGCTGGCCCCGGCCGCCGCGCTGGTCGCCGCCGCGGCACAAGCGGGCTGAGGCGCGATGCGGATCGGCTATGTGCTGAACACCCATCCGGTGGTCTCCACCACCTTCATCCGGCGCGAGATGCGCGCGCTCGAGGCTGCAGGCGTCAGCGTGCAACGGCTGGCGATGCGCCGGGCGGCCACCGGTCCCGTCCATCCCGACGACGCCGCAGAGACCGCGCGGACCGAATACGTGCTCGACCAGTCGCTCGCCAGACTTGCACTTTTCGCACTTCTCGACATCGCAATGGCCGGCGGCAAGGGCCTTCGGGCGCTTCGGCTTGCACTTTCCTGCGGCTGGCGGTCCGAGCGCGGGGTGGCCGCGCATCTCGTCTACCTTGCCGAGGCGGCGTGGATCGCGCGCCGCGCCCGAGCCCTCGGGCTGGACCGGCTGCATGCCCATTTCGGCACCAACCCGGCGATGGTGGCGATGCTCGCCCATGCCCTCGGCGGTCCGCCGTTCAGCCTGACGGTCCATGGCCCCGAGGAGTTCGACGCCCCCCGGGCCCTGTCGCTGCCCGAGAAGCTGGCCCGCGCCGATGTCGCGGTCGCGGTGTCGAGCTTCGGGCGCAGCCAGCTCATGCGCTGGGCCGATCCGGCCCGCTGGGACCGCATCGCCGTGGTCCGCTGCGGCATCGCGCCGTCCGACTTTCCTGCCGCACCGCCGCTGCCGGTCGGCCCGCTGCGGCTGCTGTGCGTCGGCCGGCTGGCCGAGCAGAAGGGCCAGCTGCTGCTCGTCGACGCCTTCGCGCGGCTGCTGGTGCGGCACCCCGCGGCGCGGCTGGTGCTGGCCGGCGACGGGCCGATGCGCGGCCAGCTCGAGGCCGCCATCGCCGCCCGCGGCCTGGCCGGGCAGGTGGCGATCACCGGCTGGGTCGACGAGGGGCGGGTACGCGCCGAACTTGCCGCGTCCCATGCGCTGGTGCTGCCCTCCTTCGCCGAGGGGCTGCCGGTGGTCATCATGGAAGCCATGGCGGCCGGCCGGCCGGTGGTCTCGACGCTTGTCGCCGGCATCCCCGAGCTCGTGCTGCCCGGCAGGACCGGCTGGCTGGTGCCGGCGGGCGACGCCGCGGCGCTGGCCGCGGCGCTGGAGGAACTGGCGGGCGCGGGGGCCGCGCAGCTGACGGCGATGGGGCGCGCCGGTCGCGAGCGGGCGCTGGCGCGCCACGACGTCGACGCCGAGGCGCGCCGCCTTGCCGCCCTGTTCGCCGCGGCCGGGGCCGGCAACAGGCCTGGCGCCGGCGGCGCCTGACCGTCCGGGCGCGCCCCGCGCCCCGGCCGCGCCTCAGCCGCGCGACAGCCGCCAGACCGCGATCGCAGGGTCGTCGGCCGCCGGCCCCTCGGCGCGGAAGCCCGCCCGCCCGGCAACCCTGGCCGAGGCAAGGTTGTCACGGTGGATGCGCGCGATCAGGCTTTCGATCCCGGGGTGGCGGCCAAGGCAGTCCTGCGCCCAGCGCCCCAGCGCCGCCGCCGCAAGCCCCCTGCCCCAGTGCGCCGTCCCCAGCCAGTAGCTGACCTCGGCGACCCCCGGCCCCTCGCCCCTCGGGGCGAAGGCCAGCCGCACCTGCCCGACCGGCACGCCATCGGCCTCGATCGCCCGGACCTCGTGGTGGGGGGCGGCGTTGGCCAGCGCCAGCAGTTCCGCCGCCATCCCGTCGGTGAGCGGGTCGGGATAGCGCTCGGGCAGGAAGCGCCAGACGCGCGGGTCGTCAAGAAGGGCACGGAAGGCGGGAAGGTCGTCCGCGGCCCAGGGGCGCAGGCGCAGCGCCGCGGGCGCCGGCAGCCCGGGCCGGAGTGCCAGCCCCGGCTCGTCGATGTCGTCCTCGCAGCCGGCGACCACCCAGCCAAGCTGCACCGGGTCGGCGGCAAGCGCGATCCCCTGGGCGCGGCACCAGGCGATCTCCTCGGCGTCGAGCACCCCGGCGGACCGGCGGCGCCGCGGGTTGAACCGGCGGCCGCCCGGCAGACGGGCGTCGTCGGTGAAGGCGTGTACCGTACGCATGATCACATCCCCGCACTCCGGCGGGCAGGCTGCCGCGCCGGCCCGCCCCAGCCGGGCGGACTGCCAATCCGGATGCACCGAATCACCCCGCCGGGCAACTGTTTCTGCCGCCGCGCGCGCTGCGCGTTGCCCTTTCCGGCCTGCCCGCCCTAAGCTGGCCGCCGCTGGGGCACGGGGCGGCAGGGGCACGGGGCGGCAGGGGCACATGGGCGGCTGGGCAGAAGGCGGCATCGTCATCGCCGCGGCGAGCCATGACGCGGCGATCCTGGAGGCCAACCTGGCACGGTCGCCCTGCATCGCTGGCGGCGGCGTGGGGCTGCATGTCGAGCACGGCGCGCCCTCGGCGGCGGTCGCCTACAACCGGGCGCTCGACGCCACATCGGCGCCGGTGGTGGTTTTCGCCCATCACGACGTCTACCTGCCGCACGGCTGGGAAGACCTGCTTGCCGCGCGGCTGGCGACGCTGGCCCGCCACGACCCGGGCTGGGCGGTGGCGGGCGCCTACGGGGTGGGCCTTGACGGCACCGGCTGGGGGCCGGTCTGGTCGACCTCGCTCGGGCATGTCGTGGGCCGCGTCGGCCTGCAGCCGGTACCGGTGCAGAGCGTCGACGAGCTGCTGATCGTCCTTCGCCGCGATTCGGGGCTGCGCTTCGATCCGGCCCTGCCGGGCTTTCACCTCTACGGCACCGACATCGTGCAGTCGGCCCGCGCCGCCGGCCGCGGCGCCTGGGCGCTGGCGCTGCCGCTTGTCCACAATGACGGCTACAAGGACCGTCTCGGCCCCGATTTCGCGCAGGGCTTCCGCCACCTGCAGCGCAAGTGGCGGCGCCGGCTGCCGGTCCGGACGCCGGTGATCACCATCGCCTGGCACGGCTTGCACCTGGCACGGGCCGCCTGGCGCAACCGCCGCTCGCGCCCTGTCCGCCAGGCCTTGGCGGCGGACACCGCGACCGACCCGGCGGCCTGGGCCGCGGCCTGCGGCTGGTCCGACCTGACGGCCGCGGCCGCGGCCGCGGCGCGGGCCTGAGGGGCCGCCGCCGCGGCGCGGGGACGGGGCCGCGCCCCTACCGCCCCCGCGCCCAGCCCGAAGATCGGCCGAACCGCACTGCCACCGCCACCGCGGCATAGGCGGCCGCCCCGGCCGGATCGGCCAGCGCCAGCCGCGCGAGAACGCCGGCGGCGGGGCGCGGCTTGGCCTCGTTGGCCAGAAGGCCTGGGAAGCGGCGGGCGATCTCGGCCACGCCCGCGTCCTGGCGCCGGCGCACCCGCACGAGGGCCGCAAACCCCTCGACCATCGGCCAGCGGTAGGTGGCGGCAACCTCGATGCGCTCCTCGGGGCGGAAGAGGAGGCGGACATAGGTGTCATCCGAGATGACGCGCGGAAAGGCGCCCCAGCGGGCGCGCCCGGCGGCATTGACGGCAAAGAGGCCGAAGCCCGGCGCTGCCGAGCGGAAGAACGGCAGCCGGGTCCAGATGCGGGCATAGGCGCGGGTGACCGCGCTGGCGGCGGGGGCAACCTCGGGCCGGCCGGTGGCATAGGCTGCCGGCACCGCCGCCAGCGCCACCGCCAGCCTGGCGAGCAGCGGCGGAGAGACGGCGACATCGGCGTCGAGATAGAGACGCAGCGCCCCGCCGGCCGCGGCGTCACCGGCATCAAGCGCCGCGGGCTTGCCGGCCGCAGGCATCTCGTGCACGGCGAGCCGCCAGCCGCGGGCGGCAGCGGCGGCGGTGCGGGCCCGCGCCTCGGCCGCGGTGGCGTCGGTGCAGCCGTTGGCGGCGACAATGATCTCGACCGCCACACCGGGGTCGTCGGAGGCGATCAGCACATCGAGGCAGGGGCCGATCCAGCCCGCCTCGTTCATCGCCGGGATGATGATGCTCAGCATCCGCGCGCCCCGCTCAGGGCCCGAGCCCGGCCAGCGCCCGCCAGCGGGGGTTGTCGTCGTGGAGGTGGCGCAGCGCGCCCCAGCTGCCCCAGCGGCTGGGGGTGGCGACGTCGAGGTAGGCGGCGAAGGGCTCGTCGCTGACCGCGGCCCAGCCCTCCAGGAGGTCGGCCACCAGCGCCCCGACCTCGGGCGTGTAGGAGAGATGGGTGAGGAACGCGGTCAGCCCCTCGTCGCCAAGCTGGGCGCCCTCGCCGACGATATGGGTGCCGCCCTCGTAGAGGCCGAGCCTGAGCCCGTGCCGGCGGGCGACCCCGGAATGGTAAGGGAAGACCCGGCCGAGAAGGTTTGCCAGCGTGTCCTCGGTGGCGCCGGTGACGCCGCCGTCGCGCAGTTCGGCCGAGGCGCGGGCCACCGCAAGGTCATGGCGGCGGGCGGCGACACGGGCGGCGCGGGCCTCGCCCGTCAGACCCTCGGCATCGGCCGCCGCCTCCGCCGCGGCATGGCTTTCGGCCAGCCAACTCCGCACCGCCGCCGCCTTGGCGTCGCTGCCCAGCCCGCCGCCGACATAGGCGGTGATGGCGTAGAGGTCGAAATGCGCCGCCGGGGCGGCGCGCCCGGGCACCTCGGCCCGCCACAAAGGCGCCTCAAGCACCTCGGCCTCGAGCCCCAGCCAGCCGGGCTGGGTCGAGATCACGCGCACCAGCCGCGCCCCGGCGGCATCGCCGAACGCCTCCTGCCAGATCGCGCCCATCTCGACGGCGCGGGCGGCATAGAGCTGCATCCACTTGTAACGCTCGCCCCAGCGCGCGAGCGCGGCTTCCTCGGCCCAGTGGGCCTGCGGGAAGCTCCAGTTCCAGACCTCGTTGGACAGCTCCACATATGCCCTGAGGCCCGGGGCGAGGCGGTCGCGCACGGTCTCGGCGAAGCGGCGGATGTAGGCGTCGGTGGCGCGGTGCGGAAGCGTGAACCAGGGATCGGCACCCAGTTCGTTGGCAAGCGCCACCATCACCTCGGCCGGCGCGCCGCCGGGGCCGGCCCAGGTCGCGTCGCCCGGCCGCGGCATGCGCTCGCCCGGCGGGTCGGAGTTCGTGTTCATCCAGTCCATGAAGCGGATCAGCCGCACGCCGCGCAGCCGTGCCAGGAAGTCCGGGTTGAACAGCGCGCCGGCATCCAACGCCGCCGCCCGGTCCAGCCGGACGACGCGGATGTCGCGGATCGGGTCGGCGGGGTCGGTCGCCTCGATGCGCAGTTCCACCGGCCCCGGGCCGGGGGCGAAATCGAACAGGATCCTCCCCTCGCCGGCCGAGACGACGCGCGCCCGTCCGGCCACCACGAGCCGGCCGCGCCCGGCATGGGTCAGCCGGTAGCGGCCGGTGGCCGCGCGCGCATTCTCGGGCAGGTCGGTCAGGATCACGGTTGCAAGCCCGCTGACGCCCGGCGGCACCGCGGCAGGCCAGCCGGACGCATCGATGAAACCGCCGGCGACAAGCTCGGGGTACTCCATGCCGCCCCAGCGGCCCGGCAGATGGCCGACCCAGGGGCGCGACAGCTTCATGACGTCAAGGAACGGAAGCTGCACCGACCAGTCGTTCAGCCCCGCGAGGTTCATCCCCAGCCGCGGGTTGGCGATGGCCGCAAACCCGGGGTCGGATGCGGCCGCGGGCGGTGCGGCCGCGGGCGGTGCGGTCGCGGGCGGCGGCGCCTCGGCCCGGCCGGAGGCGGCGGCGGCCTCGGCCAGCACCGCCTGCCAGGCGATCGCCTGCAGCGCCCGGGCGATGTCGGGGGTGACGATGCGCTGGCGGGTGGCCCAGGTGCGCACCAGCCGCGGCGGCAGCCCCTCGGGGCTGGTCCCGGTGATCGCGGCATAGACCACCATCGTCACGAGGTAGTTGCCGAGGTCGTTGGTGTGGATGTCGTCGAGGAAGAGGTCGCCGATGCCGGCCAGCCCCGGAACCTCGCCGCGGGCGATGGCGTCATGGGCCAGCGCCATCGCCTGCCCGGCCGGGATCAGCCGCATCGGCGGCTGGCCGGGAGTGCGCGCGGCATTGACCGCGTCGACGATGCCGCGCCATTCGGGGTAGGACAGGTCCAGCCGCTCGCGCCAGGGGATGTCGCCGCGGTCGTCGTGGGGCACCGGAGCGCCGGTGCCCGACAGCAGGCTGTGCCAGGTCTCGTGCAGGAACACCTGCGCCTGCGGATTGCCTTCCAGCGCGAGGTCGTAGAAGCGCTTGGCGTTCCCCGCAGAGTCGCTCCAGCGCGTGTGGGCATGCAGCGGCAGGCCCTCGGTCAGGATGACGGTGCGGTAGGCGCCGGTCGGCAGTTCCCGGCGCGCATCGACCCCCTGGGCCTCGTGCGACCGCTCCCAGTTCCAGGACAGTGGCGAGCCGATGGTGATCTGCGCCTCAACCCGGGTCGGGCTTCCGGCCTGGCGCAGCGCCTCCTCGATCATGCCGGGGATGACGAAGCCGAACAGGCTGTGGCCGACGAAGAGGATTGCACCGATGCTTGCAGACAGGCTCATGTGGTGCCTCCCGGAAGGCCGGTCTTGGGATGGGCGCGCACCGCCTGCCAGACCGCATCCTGCATCAGCGCGGCCGCATCGGCCGTCGGTGCGGCCCAGTGCGCGGCCAGCCGGAAGCGCGCCCCGCGCGGGTCGCGCTGGTAAAGCACCGCGTAATGGGCCAGCGCGACCAGATAGTTGCCGAGGTCGTTGAGGTGGATTGGATCGGCGGCGCCGTCCGGACCGCGGGCGAAGAGGTCGGCGCGGCTGGCCACGCCCTCGACCCCGCCCCGCGCCTCGACGGCGCGCACGAAGCGGGCCAGTGCCTGGCCGGCGGGGATGACATGGATCGCCACCCGCCCGCCCAGCCGGGCAAGCGCGGGGCGCAGCACCTGGTCCTCCCAGTGGCGGACGAGGTCGCGGTCGATCCGCTCGAGCCAGCCCTCAGGGTCGTCCAGCCGGTGCCAGGTCTCGTAGAGGAAAAGCCGCACGCCAGGCCGCGCCGCAATCGCCCGTCGCGCCCAGAGCGCCAGGTGCTCGGCCGGTTCGTGCCAGCGGATGGCATCGCGGATCTCGACCATCTCGGTCACCACGACGGCGTCGTAGGCACCCGAATCGACCGCCTCGCCGGCCTCGCGGAAGCGGGGGTGCGCGTTCTCTGCCGCAAAGCCCGGCACCGCATCGGGCCCTTCCCAATGCGCCCGCAGCGTCGCACCCCAGCCAAGCTGGGCCTCCCAGCCGTGGCCGGCAGGCGCGAGCGCGGCCAGCATCTCGGGCATCGCGCGGCCGACGAGACTGTGGCCCAGGTGGAAGACGCGCAGGCCCCCCGCCGGTGCCGGCAGGGGGCGCGCGTAGAGCGCGGCGGTGGCTGCCGCATCCAGCGGCCGCGGCCGCCGGCCCGCGAGCCCCGCCCCGACCACGGCCGCCCCGGCGGCCACCGCGGCGGCCGCGGCAGCGATCAGGGCGGCGCGGCGGCCGGGTCGCGCCGGCCCCCCTGCCCCTGCCACGCCGTCAGCCGGCGCGGGCGGCACGCATCGCCCGGCGCTTCTCGTTGGCCGCCGCGCGCGCCGCGGCCGCGTCGGCATCGCCGTCGGGCGCCGAACCGGGCCCGGCGCGGCGGCCGAGATGGGCGGCGAAGTCGGCCAGGACCGGGAAGCGGAAGATGTCGGTGATGGCCAGCCGGTCGTCACCCAGCACCGCCTTCAGCTCGCGGTGGGCCTGCACGGCCAGCAGCGAATGGCCGCCAAGGGCGAAGAAGCTGTCGCGCGCTCCCACCTTCGGCACCCCCAGCACGCGCGCCCAGACCGCCGCCACCGCCTCGGCCACCGAGCCCGCCGGGGCCTCGAAGCCCGCGCTCTGTGCCGCCCCCGCCGCCGCCGTGGCGGCCGGGGACGGCAGCGCCCGCCGGTCGATCTTGCGGTTGGGGGTCAGCGGGAAGGACGCGACCTCGACCACATGCGCCGGCACCATGTGCGCGGGCAGCCGCTGGGCCAGCGCCGCGCGCAGCCCCTCGGCCGCGACGCCCTCGCCGCGGATGTAGAGCACCAGCCGCACATCGCCCGGCTGGTCCTCGCGCAGCATCGCCACCGCCTGGGCGACGCCGGGCAGCGCCTCGGCCTCGGCCTCGACCTCGCCAAGCTCGATGCGGAAGCCACGCAGCTTGACCTGCCCGTCGGCGCGGCCGAGGAAGTCCAGCCGCCCGTCGGGCCGCGCCCGCACCAGATCGCCGCTGCGGTACATCCGGCCACTGCCCGCGAAGGGGTCGGACAGGAAGCGCGCCGCGGTCAGCTCGGGCTGGCCGAGATAGCCGCGCGCCACCCCGGCGCCGCCGATCCACAGCTCGCCCGGCAGCCCCGGCGGCACCGGCGCACCGCCCGCGTCGAGCACGTAGAGGCGGGTGTTGGCGATCGGCCGGCCGAGATTGGCGACTGCCTCGCCCGCCTCCGCCGGCCCGGTGGACGACCACACCGTGGTCTCGGTGGGCCCGTACATCACCTCCACCGCGCCAACGCCCAGCGCCCTCATCTCGGCCACCAGCGCCCCCGGCACCGCCTCGCCGCCCAGCATCAGCTGCCGGACGCGGCCAAGCACGGCGCGGCCCTCCTCGCTCATCGCGATCATCCGCGCCATCGACGGGGTGCACTGCATGTGTGTCACGCCATGACGCAGGATCTGGGCGGCGATCGAGAAATCCTCGGGGTCGAGCGCCGCCGCCCCGTTGGCCTTGCGGACCACCTCGGCGAGCGGATAGAGGCCCTCGAGCACGGTTTCCACCGGGATGCCGTAGTCGATCAGGCAGGCGACCTCGTCGACGCCGATGCGCTTGAGCTGCTCGACCCGGTCGAGCGCGTCCTCGACCGTGCCGAACAGGCCCGAATCTTCGAAGTAGCGGGTGAAGGCGAACTCGAGGATGGCATCGACCTCGTCGCCACCGAGCGTGCGCAGGTCGATGTCGGCGGGCGACGAGATGCCCTGCGGCTTCTTGAACGCCGGGAAGGCCCAGGCGTACTGGCGCACCAGCCCGGCCGCGGCGCCCATGTAGGCGCGCATGGGCCCGCGGGCGATCCGCCGGGCCTGCTCGCGGTCACGGGCGACGAAGGTGTGAAGCATCA
Source organism: Paracoccaceae bacterium (assembly GCA_023383015.1). Taxonomy (GTDB): domain Bacteria; phylum Pseudomonadota; class Alphaproteobacteria; order Rhodobacterales; family Rhodobacteraceae; genus JAHDXW01. The sequence continues at coordinate 49,318 of JAHDXW010000022.1, read as the reverse complement.
GCGTCACGGTGAACTTCGCCGGGTCGTGGCCGTGCTCGGCCAGGGCGGCGCGGTAGACCGCGATCTTCTCGCCCACCTCCTCGATCGACTGGCCGAGCAGATGGGTCAGCACATGGGCGCCGATCTGGCCGGCCTCGCGCCAGGTGTCGGGGTTGCCGGCGATGGTCAGCCAAATCGGCAGCTCCGGCGCCACCGGCCGCGGCTGGGTCAGCACGTCGACCGGCTGGCCGGGCTTCCAGGGGAAGGACACCTTCTCGCCCCGCCACAGGCGGCGGATCTGGTCGATCGCCGCATACATCGCCGTCTTGTTCGCCGGCGGCGCGTTCTCGGGCCGCAGCACGAAGTCCTCCGGGTGCCAGCCGGAGGCGATGCCGAGGCCGGCGCGGCCGTTCGTGAGGTTGTCGATCACCGCCCATTCCTCGGCGATGCGGGCGGGATGGTGCAGGGGCGCCACCACGCTGCCCGAGCGGACATCGAGGTTCTTGGTCACCGCCGCCACCGCAGCACCGGTCACCGCGGGGTTCGGATAGGGGCCGCCGAAGGCGTGGAAATGCCGCTCGGGCGTCCAGATCGCGCGGAAGCCGTGGGTGTCGGCAAAGCGCGCCCCGTCGAGCAGCATGCGGTACTTGTCGCGGCCGACGCCGTCGTCGTTGCCCCAGTAGTAGAGGCTGAAGTCCATCTTCCGGTCGGCCACGGGCAGGCGGTGGCGGGCGACCAGCGCGCGCTCCTCCTCGCCCGACAGCACCACCTTGAAGCCGCGGGCCAGTGTCCAGAACAGCTCCAGCACCGAGATGTCGAACGACAGGCTGGTGACGGCCAGCCACACGCCGGGCGGGTCGTGGGGGATTCGCGCGTCCATCCCGGCGAAGAAATTCATGACGTTGCGGTGCTCGACCATCACCCCCTTGGGCCGGCCGGTCGAGCCCGAGGTGTAGATCACATAGGCGAGGTCCTCGCCCGTGGCACGGTCGGCCGGCGGGGTGGCGGGCGCGGCGGCAAGGCGCGGCTCGGCGTCGACCGCGAGCACCTCCGCACCGTGCGGGGGCAGCGCGGCGGCACGGGCGCGGTCGGTGAGGACCAGCGCCGCGCCCGAATCCTCGAGGTAGAAGGCCAGCCGGTCGGCCGGATAGGCGGGGTCGAGCGGCAGGTAGGCGCCCCCCGCCCTGAGGATGGCCAGCGCCCCGACCACGAGGTCGGCGCCGCGCGGCAGACAGAGGGCGACGGTGCTGCCGGGGCCGACCCCCTCGGCCACCAGCACATGCGCCAGCCGGTTGGCCTGCGCCTCGAGGTCGGCATAGCTCAGCGTCGTCGCCTCGAAGGCCAGCGCCGGGGCCTGCGGCGTGCGCGCGGCCTGGGCCGCGATCGCCGCATGCACCGTCGCCTCGGACGGCAGCGGCCGGGCGGTGGCGTTCCAGTCGACCAGCACCCGCGTGCGGGTGGCCTCGGAGACAAGCGGCAGCCCGGCCGCCGGCCGCCCGGGCGCCGCGGCGGCGGCGGCGGCAAGGGCGGCAAGGCTCTCGGCCCAGGCGGCGCGGGTGATGGCGTCGGCACGGGCGGCGTCGGCCCAGAGCGCCGGCACCGGCCCGAGCACCAGCGTCACCGCCGCGCCTGCCACCGGCCCGTCCTCGGACACCGCGGCCTCGGGCACCGGGCGCTGGCCGATGGCGGGGTCGCGCGCCGGCAGGTCGGCGGGAAAGGCCGGCCAGCGGCGGGCGGGCTCAAGCGTTCCGGACAGCCGCCGGGCGGCGTCAGCGAAGCTTTCGCCGGCCGCCGGCGCCCAGGACAGCGGCACCCAGTGCGACAGGTAGCCCGGCGCGTCCGGCGCCTCGCGGCTGCGGAAGGCCAGCTCGGCGGATTCGCGGCCCGCGACCCGCGCCGCCCAGGCGGCGAAGGCCGCGGTCAGCCCGTCGCGGTCGAGGCCCGCAGGCAGGTGCACCTCCAGCCGCTCCCATTCGGCCGCCCCGGCGGGCGGGCGCAGTCCCGGCAGGCCAAGCGGTTCCAGCGCCGCGAGCCGCCGCCGCCAGCGCCCCTCGCCCGGCAGCACCGCGCCAAGCAGGGCGTCCAGCCGCGCCGCCTCGTCGGCGGTGGGCGAGGCCAGAACCTCGCCGGCGGCCGCCACCGTCGTCGGGCAGACCGCCGCGCCGCCCGGTTCGGCCAGACCCGTCAGCCGCACCGCCCCACCCGGGGCGGCGACGACCAGCCCCGCGGGCGTCGCCTCGATAACCGTGCCGGGGATGGCCGGCGCGGCAGCCTCGGGCGTCGCCGCCCCGACCAGCAGCACCCGGCCGCGGGCGACGATCCGAGCCCGCGCCATGGGATTCCAGTAGGGGCCGTGGTCGAGCGCCCGCACGAAGGCCGCGACCTGCGCGGCCCCGCGGGCAAAGTCGAGCCGTGCCGCCGCGGCCGGCCGGTCGGAACGGGCGTAGACGTGCCGCCGCGCGAGATCCTGCCGGCGGCCGGCCGGCGCTCCGCCGGCCTCCAGCTTCGCCACCAGCGCCGCGAAGCTGTCGATCGCCGCCTCCCAGCAGCGGGTGTTCAGCGTCAGCGCCGTCTCGTCGGGGGCGATGTCGAAGGCGCGCTCCTCGATCACGTCGCCCTCGTCGATGCCGCCGGCGATGCGGTGCCAGCAGACCGCATGCCGCGTCTCGCCGTTCAGCAGCGCCCAGACGGGCGCGTTCAGCCCCGCATAGGCGGGCAGCGGGCCGTCGTGGAAGTTGATGGCGCCCAGCCGGGCCACCGACAGAAGGCCTTCGGGGATAAGCGACAGATTGGCGATCGACAGCAGCCAGTCGACCGACGCCGGCGCCAGCCGGTCGGCGACAAGCGTATCCTGCGCCAGGACCTTCAGCCCCTCGCCCTCGGCCCAGGCCCGGACCTCGGGGCTTCGGGTGATGACGGCGGTGATCGAGTGGCCGCGCTCAAGCCACAGGGTGGCGCAGCGGACGAGCAGCGACTCGTTGCCGATCACGATCGAGGAAAGTGCGGTCATTGGGTCCTCCGGGACTCGGGCAGGAGGGGAATCGAGGGCGCCGGCCTTGCCCGGACCAGCGCCCCGAGATCATGAGCGATGAGGTCGCGCAGGAACCCCGGCGGATCGCGCAGGGGCTTGCGCTCGATCAGGCAGCGCAGCCGCCAGATCATGCCGCCGGCAACATGGGCGGCGGTGGCGAGGGCGGCGTAGACCGCCCCGTGGGTCTTGACGAAATAGTGCCGGCGCGAGGCGAACCAGTAGCCGGGCATCCGCCGCCAGCGCTTCATCCCCGTGGTCTCGGACCCGATGTGGACGACGACGCTTGAGCGGACGTAGTGGGTGGGCCAGCCGGCGGCGGCGGCGCGCCGGCAGAGGTCGGTCTCCTCGAAATACAGGAAGAAGGTCTCGTCGAAGAGGCCGACCGCGTCCAGCACGCTGCGCCGGATCATGACGCTCGCCCCGGCCAGCCAGTCGACCCGCGCCGTGCCCTGCGGGATCGGCAGCGGCACGACATGGGCGGCCAGCAGGCGCGAGATCGGGCCGGTCCGGGCGGCGCCCTCGAACTCGCTCCAGATGCTGGGGAAGCGGAAGGCGGTCTCGTGGGGGGTGCCGTCGGGCCCCTCGATGTAGCTGCCGGCAAGGCCGACCTCGGGGCTGGCGGAGAGATGGTCGAGCAGCCGGCGGACCGCGTCGGGCCTGGGAAAGGCGTCGGAGTTCAGCAGGTAGACGAAATCGGGCTGGACGCCGCCCGGCAGCCCGGCGCGGATGCCGGCGTTGTTGCCATAGCCGAATCCGCCGTTCCTGCCCGAGGCGATCACCCGGACCCGGCCGTTCCAGCCCCGCCGCGCGACCTCGGCCGTCATGGTCTCGAACGAGCCGTCGCCCGAATCGTTGTCGACGATGGTGACCGCCCCGGCGATCCCCTCCATCGCGGCGACGGCGGCGGCGGCGGCGTCGAGCGTCATCGCCGCCGAGCGCCAGTTCACGATCACCGTCAGGACTGTGGGAGCTGTCATCGCACTACTCCGCAGCCTGCGCCCAGCCGGCGTCGGGGGCGTCGGCGGCGGCCGGCGCCGGGCTGGCCTCGGCCGCGGCGATGGCCGCGCGCAACCGCGCGGCAAGGACGCGGACATTCGGCTCGAGCACCATCGAATCGTGGTCGCCCGGCACCTCGACGACCTCGAGGCCCGGCGCGAAGGGCGTCCAGCCGTTGTCCGCGGCCACATATTCCCTGGCGCCGCTCACGTGGCGGCCGCCGCCCACCTTCCAGCGCCGGTCGAGCGGCGGGCGGAACAGGACCGTCGCCCCGGCCCGCGGCTGCAGCCGGTAGCCGGGAAGGGCGGCGCGGAAGGCGGCCTCGATCGCGGCGTTGTGGAAGCCCTGCCCCTCGCCGGGGTCGGCGGCGGGCGCACCGCGGCGCGCGATCTCCCATTGCAGCCGCGCCCGTGCCCAGTCGAGAAGGTAGGCCGGCCCGCGGGCGCGCAGCTCGGCCAGCTTGACCAGCGCCCGGTCGCGGCGCGTCAGCACCGGCCGCAGCGGCAGCGGCGTGTCAAGCAGCACCACCAGCGCCGCCGTCTCGCCGCCGGCCTCGATCTGGCGGGCGATCTCCCAGGCGGTCAGCCCGCCCCCCGAGAAGCCGCCGAGCAGATAGGGGCCGTGCGGCTGCACCTGCCGGATCTCGGCGATCATGTCCGCGGCAGCCGCCTCGAAGGTCGCATGCGGCGCCTCCCCGCCCATCAGCCCGCGCGCCTGCAGCCCGTAGAACGGCCGGTCGCGGCCGACCAGGGCCGCCAGATGGCGCAGGTTCAGCACGTTGCCGAACATGCCCGCGACCAGGAAGAAGGGCGTGCGCGGGCCGCCCTCGCCCTCGTGCATGGCGACGAGATGGGTGAAGCGGCGGGCCGGCGGCGCGGCGGCCGGCGCGGTGCCGTCGCCGCCCGCCTCCGCCGTGCCGCCATCGCCGATCCGCCCGGCGATCAGCCGGGCGCAGGCGGCGATGGTCGGGGCCTCGAACAGCACCGAGATCGGGAACTCCACCGCATAGCTGCGCCGGATCATGGTGAACAGCCGCACCGCGATCAGCGAATGCCCGCCGAGGGCGAAGAAGTCGTCCTCCACCCCCACCCGGGCGACGCCCAGAAGCTCGGACCAGAAGCCGGCGAGCGTGCGCTCGATGTCGCTGCGGGGGGCGATGTAGTCGCTGTCAAGCTCGGGGCGGTCGAAGCCCGGGGCGGCCTCGGCCGGCGCCGCCGGGGGCCGGGCGGCCTCGCGCACCAGCGCCGGCAGCGCGACCGGCGTCACCGCCACCCGCGTCAGCCCGCTGGCCAGCGCCGCCGCGAAGGCGCGCGCACCCTCCTCGGGGCGGATGCCCTGGGCAAGCTGCGCCGCCAGCCGCGCCTCGGCGGCGGTCGGCGGGCCGGCCCGCCCGGCCTCGGCGGTCAGCAACAGCTCGGACGGCGGCGGCGCCGCGGCCGGGGCGAGCGCGCCCTCCAGCCGGCGCAGCGTGAAGCCCTCGGCGACCAGGCAGACCCTGCCCGCAGGGTCCGCGAGAGTGATGTCGAAGCGCGCGAACGGCCCCTCGGCGCGGTTGCCCGGGGCGGCGCGGACGTGGCTCGCCACCTCCTCGGGCAGCGGCGCGTACACCCGCACCCGCCCGTAGCCGACCGGCACCCACAGATGCGTGGGCGCATAGCCCGGGATCAGCGCCATCGCCCAGCCGGTCGCGATGTCAAGCAGCGCCGGGTGCAGCAGGTAGCCCGCCGCGATGTCGCCCCGGAAACGCGGCTCCAGCGCCAGCCGCGCCAGCCCCTCGCCGGTGCCGAGCACCCACTCGCGCAGCACCCGCCAGCGCGGGCCGAAGGCGAGATGCGCCTCCTGCGCCGCCGGCAGGCCGCGCGGATCGGCGGCTCGTGGCCCGCCGCAGCGGGCCCCGATCGCTTCGAGGTCCAGCACGGCGGGCGGCGCCGCGGGGCCGAGCGCCAGCGTGCCCTCGGCGTTGCGGACAAATCCGCGCCGCCCGCCGGCCTCGGCCGCCGAGGCGACGGTGAAGGCATAGCCGGCCTCGCTGCGCAGCAGGCTGACGGCGATGTCGATGCCGGCGTCGCCGGCGCGCAGCGCGCGCAGGAAGGTCAGGTCGCGGACCTCGAACGGCCCGCGCTCGCCCTGGGCGGCCAGTGCCTCGGCGGCAAGCTCCAGATATCCGGTGCCGGGCAGGAGCGCGCTGCCGTCCTTCAGACGGTGCTCGCCCACTACCCAGTCGGCGGTGGTCAGCCGGCCGCGGAACAGCCGGTGGCCGCGGGCGTCGAAGGTGGCGGTGGCCAGCAGGGGCTGGCCGGCCGGGGCGGCGGGTGCGGGCGCCGGCCCGGCCCGCCGCGCCGCCGCCTCGGCGGCCATGCCGACCTCGGCCCAGATGCCCCAGTTGATCGCCATCACCCGCGTGCGCCCGCCCGCCCGAGCCTCGGCCACGGCGTCCAGATAGGCGTTGGCGGCGACATAGTCGGCCTGACCGGCCGGGGCTGTGGCAGTGCTGGTCGAGGAAAACAGCAGGATCAGCCCGGTCGCCCCGTCGGGGAAGAGCTCCATCAGCACCTGCGTGCCGTGCACCTTGGGGGCAAGCACCGCCTCGGCGGCCAGCGGCGTGCGGGCCAGAAGCGGTGCGTCGTCGATCGTTCCGGCCGAATGCAGCACCGCCGCGACCGGCCCGAAGCGGGCGGTGGCGGCGGCCAGCGCGGCGCGCATCTCCTCGAGGTTGCAGACGTCGGCGGCGGCGACCAGCACCTCGGCGCCGGCGGCCTCGAGCGCCTGGACGGCACGGATGCGCCGGGCGGTGGCCTCGTAGGGGGCGTGCGTGGCCAGGTGGCGCGCCCAGTTCTCGCGCCGCGGCAGGGCGGTGCGGGACAGCAGCACCAGCCGCGCCCCCCCGCGCCGGGCGAGGTCCATGGCCAGCGCCTGGCCGATGCCGCCGAAGCCGCCGGTGACCAGCACCGGCCCGGCCGGCAGCGCCGGGCCCTCGGCCGCGGGCAGCGGCTGGGGCAGGTGGTCGCGCAGGAAGCGCCGGCCCTCGCGCAGCGCCGCCGCACCCTCGGCGGGGGCGGCGAGCAGCTCCTCGAGGGCCGCCTCGGCCAGCCGGTCAAGCGCCGCCGGCTCGGCCCCCGCCCCCCGCCGGCCGCGCGCCGGCAGGACAAGGTCAAGCGTGGTGCAGCTGAGCCCCGGCAGCTCGCGCCCGATCATCCGCGCCGGCCCCTCGATGCAGGTCTTCTCGGGCCAGGCCAGCGCCTCCTGCCCGACACGGGCCGCGCCGTTTGTGAAGACCGCCAGCCGCACCGGCCGCGGCAGCCCTTCGCCCTCGATCGCCTGGGCAAGGAACAGCACGCTCCAGAACCCCTGCTCCATGTTGCGGTGGAAGAAGGATGACCCCGGGCGGAACCGCTCGGCCTCGGTCACCAGCCAGAAATGGCCGATCCGCGACGGCGCCAGCCCGCGGCCGATGAGGTCAGCGAGAAGCTGGTCGTAGCCCTCGCGCCCGCGCTCGGGGGCGAGGCGGTAGCGGTCGGGGCCGGTGCGGGCGAAGGCATCGCCGGCCTCGACGGTGACGACGCGGTGGCCGGCGGCGGCCAGCCGCGCCGCCGCCCGCGCCGCGATGCCCGTCCCGTCGGCGAAGAGAAGCCAGGTCTCGGCCGGGCCGGCAGCCAGCGTGTCGTCAAGCCCGGCGGGCAGCCGCGGCGCCTCGGGCCGCCAGACCGGCCGCCAGCCCCAGCGGGCGATGTCGTCCTCGCGCGCCGGCAGCGCCGCGGCCTCGGCCACCCGCGCCGTGCCGGGCTCGATGAAATAGGGCTTGCGCTGGAAGGGGTAGGTGGGCAGCGGCAGACGCCGGCGCGGGATGCCGGCCCAGACCTGATCCCAGTCGGCCTCGACCCCGTTGGCCCACAGGCGGGCCAGGGTCGCGAGGTGCCAGGCATCGTCGGCGACCGGCTGCTCGGGGTGGCGCAGCGCGTTGATCGCGCGCGCCGCCGGCACGCCGTTGGCCTGGGCGAGCGAGGCCAGCACCCGGCCCGGCCCGACCTCGAGGAAGACCCGCGCCAGCCCCTCGCGCAGATGGGCGATGCCGTCGGCAAAGCGCACCGTGTGGCGCAGGTGGCCCACCCAGTAGGCCGGGTCGGTCGCCTCGGCCGCCGTCAGGGGCCGGCCGCTGCGGTTGGAGATCACCGGCAGCCGCGGCGGCGACAGCCTCATCCGCGCCAGATGGGCGCCGAAGTCGGCGAGAACCGGCTCGAGCATGCGCGAATGCGCGGCGATGTCGATGGCGATGCGCGCGGTCTCGATGTCCCGGGCGGCCAGCCGCGCGGCCAGCGCGGCAAGCGCGGCGTCGGGCCCCGAGACCACGCACAGCCCCGGCGCGTTGACGCTCGCAAGGTCGAGCGTGTCGCCGAGCAGCGCCGCCACCTCGGCCTCGGGCAGCGGCACCGACAGCATGCCCCCGGGGGGCACGCCGTCGAACAGCCGGCCGCGCAGGTGGACAAGGTCGATGGCGTCCTCGTAGCCCATCACGCCGGCGACGCAGGCGGCCGCGTTCTCGCCCATCGAATGGCCGATCAGCGCCGCCGGCTGCACCCCCCAGGCGCGCCACAACTCGGCCAGCGCCACCTCGACCATCAGGATCAGCGGCAGCTGCACCGAGGGCTTCAGGAGCCGGGCGTCGGCCGCCGCCTCCTGCCCCGGTGCCGGCAGCCACGTCGCCCTGAGGTCGTGGTCGAGCCTGGGGGCGAGATGGGCAAGGCCGCGGTCCATCCACTCGCGGAAGACCGGCTCGGTCTCGTAGAGGTCGCGCGCCATGCCGGCGTGCTGCGCCCCCCCGCCGGGGAACATGAAGACGACCTCCGGTGCCTCGGCCGGCGCCTCGGCGGTGAAGACGCGCCGCGGGTCGGGGGCCTCGAGCAGGGATGCCGCCTCGGCAGCATCGGCCGCGACCAGCACGCGCCGCCAGGGAAAGGCACGCCGGCCCTCCTTCAACGTGAAGGCGACATCGGCAAGGTCGAGCCCGTCGTCCGCGCGCAGCCGGGCGGCAAGACCGGCCGCGGCGGCATCGAGCGCGGCGCGGCTCCGGGCCGAGATGACCAGGGGATGGGCAGGCCACAGCCCAGCCTCGGAGGGCGCCGGCGCCGGCGCCTCCTCGAGGATGACATGGGCGTTGGTGCCGCCGACACCCAGCGAGTTCACCCCCGCCCGCCGCGGCCCCCCGCCCGGCCATTGCGTCAGCCTGTCGTTGACGAGGAAGGGCGAGCGGGCGAAGTCGATCGCCGGGTTCGGCGCCTCGTAGCCGAGCGACGGCGGCAGCGCGCGGTGGTGCAGCGCCAGCGCCGCCTTGATCAGGCTCGCCACGCCCGCGGCGGTGTCGAGATGGCCGATGTTGGTCTTGACCGAGCCGATGCGGGTGCAGCCCGTGCGCGCGGTGGTGCGCCGGAAGGCCTCGGTCAGCGCGGCGATCTCGATGGGGTCGCCCAGATAGGTGCCGGTGCCGTGGCACTCGACATAGCCCACCGTGTCGGCCGGCACCCCGGCGGCGGCAAGCGCGGCAGCGACGCAGTCGGCCTGGCCTTCCACCGAGGGCGCGAGGTAGCCCGCCTTGGCCGCACCGTCGTTGTTGACCGCGCTGCCCCGGATCACCGCCCAGATGTGGTCGCCGTCGGCCAGCGCGTCCTTCAGCCGGCGCAGCACCACGACCCCCGCCCCCGAGCCGAACACCGTGCCCTGGGCGCGGTGGTCGAAGGCGTGGCACTCGCCGTCGGGCGACAGGATCTCGCCCTCGGCGTACAGGTAGCCGCGCCCCTGCGGCAGTTCGATCGTCACCCCGCCGGCCAGCGCCATGTCGCACTCGCCCGCGGCGAGCGCGCGCGCCGCCATGTGGACGGCGACGAGCGAGGTCGAGCAGGCGGTCTGCACGCCGATGCTCGGCCCCTTCAGGTCAAGGATGTGGCTGACGCGGGTAGCGAGGAAATCCTTGTCGTTGCCGGTATGGCGGAGAAGGAACATCCCGACCTGGTCGACCAGCGCGGGGTTCGAGCAGAGGTTGAAGTAGAAGTAGCTGCCCATGCCGCAGCCGGCCCAGACGCCGATGCGGCCGCCGAAGCGCTCGGGCATGTGGCCGGCGTCCTCCAGCGCCTCCCAGGCGGTCTCGAGGAAATGCCGGTGCTGGGGGTCGAGGATCGCCGCCTCCTTCGGCGAGAAGCCGAAGAACTCGGGGTCGAAGTCGCGGTAGCCCGACAGAGGGGCTGCGTAGGGAACATAGTTCGGCGCCCGCATGCGGGCGGCGGATTCGCCGGCGGCGGCAAGCTCGGCCTCGTCCAGCCGGCGGATCGCCCGCCGCCCCTCGCGCAGCATCTCCCAGTATTCGCCGACCGATCCCGCGCCGGGCAGATGGGCGGCCATGCCGACGATGGCGATGGCGGAATCGGGGATCGTCGGGGCGGAGGGTGCGGTCATGTGCAGATCGGGAACTCTGTGGCGGTGGGGGGCGCCCGGCGCGACGGATAGGGGCGGACCGTGGCCAGATTATGGAGACTTCGTGGGCCAGGCCGGCCGGACCCGCCCGGCCCTGCGGCATCGATACCAGAGAGCAGCGCGCCGGACCACCGCCGCCGGCCCCCGCGGAGGGGCCCGATCACAGGACGGTGCGCGGCCGCGCGGCCGCGCCGCCCGGTGTCGCGGGCGGGGATTCCGGCTGCCCGCGCGCCTGCGCCAGCAGCTCGGCATGGCCGACGAGCGCCCCGGCCACCAGCCAGGTGAACGGGATCAGCGAGGCGTTCGGCAAGAGGTCGATCATGTTGGCCCCGAGGATCAGCGCCAGCACGCCCGCCTGCGGTGCCGCCGCGGCCCCGTGCCGCAGCCCCAGCCACACCAGCGGAAGGGCGAGCAGACCGAACTCGGCCAGGTAGCCGAGCCAGCCGAACACCCCCAGCACGATGATCCAGCGGCCGTCGGACACCGTCAGCATCCGCCCGGTCGCCGGGTCGTAGAGGTGGTTGCGCCCCCAGCTGCCCCAGCCGAACCAGGGCCGCGCCGCCGCCCGCTCGAGCAGCAGATCCTCGTTCATGAAGCGGAAGCCCAGCGACTGGGCGCGCTCGGGGTAGTACTGGGCGATCTTGGCCACCAGCGCCTCGGTGGGGATCATCCCCGCCCCGCGCAGCAGCGGGTAGGCCACCGCCACCGCCGCCATTGCGGCAGCCAGGCGGTGCTGCCAGCGGCGCGGGGCCAGCACCACCGCCGGGGCCAGCGCGGCCAGGAGCATCAGGGGTCCGAGCGTGCGGCAGAGCACCAGCACCGCCGCCAGCCACACCGCCGCCGCCACCCATGCCGGCCGGTCGGCCGCCGGGGCGTGGCGGGCCAGCGATGCGGCCGCCAGCACCGCGGTCATCGCGAAGAAGGCCACCCACAGCCCGTGTTCCAGAAAGACGATCGGCCGGAAGCCCCCGTCGCGCATCATCTGCAGGAAGTCATGCTGGAAGAAGCCGTAGACCCAGACGTTGATCTGCGGGCTGAGACGGATCTCGAGCAGCATCGGCAGGCTGTAGGCCAGCCCAGCCACGGCCAGCGCGCGCACGAGGTCGCGCAGCGCCTCGGCCGAGGCAAGGAAGCGCCGTGCAAGGAAGAAGGGCAGCAGCACGATCGCCTGCTGCGCCATCACCGACACCGAATCATAGAGGCGCAGGCCGGGGATGACGTGCAGCCCGGCCGCCCCGGGGTAGAGCGCGGGGTCGCGGTTGGTCATGACCGTGGCCACCGGGCTGACCACGAAGAAGGCCAGCAGCAGCCAGACCGCCGGCGGGATGGCCCGGCCGGCGGCGCTGGCCGGCGGGGCGCCATCCCCCGCCCGGACCCCGCCGATCACCGACATCCGCGCGTAGGGACGCGCCGCCGCCCGCAGCGCCTCGGCCCGCACGGCGACAACCACCGCGAGCAGGGCCGCGAGGTTGGGGATCGAGACCTTGTCGAGCGCCGGCACGCCGGGCAGGTTGAACGCCGCCACCGGCGGCAGCAGCAGATAGCCGCCGAGGATCGACCAGATCAGCGCCCGATGGACCGGCAGCCGCAGGTAGAGCGCCGCCACCACGAGCGGCCAGGCCATCAGCGCGAGATAGGCAAGGGCGTTGGGCATCGCCTCACGGAAAGACAGACTGCCCCGCCGCAGCCGTGCCGCGACAGGCGTCACCGCCCCCTTGGGGTGAGGATAGCACCCCGCGCGCCGCCTGTCGCCCCCTGCCGCCATCGCAGCCCGCCGCACTGTGGCGGCGCTGCCGCGGCCCGCCCCCCCCGGTTGCGGGCCACTCCGGTTCGGGCCCCCGGGGCCCGCTCGTGGGCCAGCAGGCCCGGCCCGCGGCCGGTTCCCGACCGCGGCATGCTGGTGTAGGAGGGGGGCCGAGGCAGTCGCGCGGCACCAACTGCATGGATTTCCGGTTCGGCCCCCATCTTGTGCGCATCTCGGTCCCCGATCGCGCGGCGCTGCTTGCCGGCGTGGCCGGGCGGCTGGCGCGCGGCGAGGGCTTCGCGCTGGCCACGCTCAACCTCGACCACCTGGTCAAGCTCGGCCGCGACCCCGCATTCGCGGCGGCCTATGCAAGTCATGACATGGTGGTGGCCGACGGCAACCCGGTGGTCTGGCTGTCGCGCCTCGCCGGCCGGCCGGTGGCGCTGGTGCCCGGCGCCGACCTCGTCGTCCCGCTCGCACGCCTGGCGGCGCGGCAAGATGTGGCGGTGGCGCTGGTCGGCGCGACCGCGCCCGCGCTCGCCGCCGCCGCCGCCCGCCTGCAGGCCGAGGCGCCGGGGTTGCGCGTGGCGCTGCTGCGCGCGCCCTCCTTCGGGCTCGACCCGGAGGGCGCCGAGGCCCGCGCCGTCCTCGCCGAGGTGGCGGCCTCGGGCGCGGGGCTCTGCCTTCTTGCCCTCGGCGCACCGCGCCAGGAGCGGCTCGCCGCCCTCGGTCGCCACGTCGCGCCCGGCGTCGGCTTCGTCTCGGTCGGCGCCGGGCTCGACTTCCTTGCCGGCACCCAGCGGCGGGCACCGCGCTGGGTGCGCCGGCTGGCGCTCGAATGGCTGTGGCGGATGCTGTCCGACCCCGGCCGCCTCGCCGGCCGCTACGTCGCCTGCGCGCTGATCCTGCCCGGCCATGCCGCCCGCGCCATCGCCAGCCGGCGCGCGGGCGGCGGCTGAACGGCCGCGGCTAGCGGTACTCGATCAGCCCGCGCCGCCGCCCGGTCAGCCGCGCGAGGTGAAACCCCGCCGCCCCCTGCGCCTCGGCCAGGCGGCCGGCCACGACCAGCGCCGCGCGCTCCCACGCGGTGCGGGAGAACCCCCAGCGTCCGGCCAGCCGGACGACCTGCGCCGGCCAGGCCAGCGCCAGCAGCAGCCCCGCGGGATGAACCGCCGCCAGGGCCAGCGTCGCCAGCGGCAGCGCCAGCCCCCAGAGCAGCGCCCGCCGCGTCTCGGCCGCCCAGATCCGCAGCGGGCTCCGGCGGTGCAGATGTGCGACCTCCGCGAAGGCATGGCCGGCCCGCCGGGCCCGCCGCCAGAACTGCGCGAAGCGCAGCAGCGCGGCGTCGTGCAGCGTCATGGCCGCGTCGAGCCGCCACACCTCCCACCCGGCTGCCCTGAGCCTCAGGCACAGCTCTGGCTCCTCTCCGGCGATCAGCCGCCCGTCATAGCCCCCTGCCCCGGCCACCGCCTCGAGCCGCATCAGCGCATCCCCGCCGCAGGCTGGCGCCGGGCCCACCGGCGTGTCCCATTCCCAGTCGGCCAGCCGGTTGTAGGCCGACCGCCCGGGGTGGCGCTCGCGCCGGCGGCCGCAGGCCACCGCCGCCCGCGGGCGCGCCGCAAGGAAGGCGCCGGCGGTGGCAAGCCAGCCGGGATCGAGCGTGCAGTCGCCGTCGACGAACTGGACATATCCCGGCGGATCGGGGCGGGCGGCCAGCCGGGCCAGCCCGGCGTTGCGGGCCCGGGCGGCGGTGAAGGGCTGCGCGGCATCCAGCGCCACCACCTCGGCGCCGGCGGCCGCCGCCATCCCGGAGCTGCCGTCGGTCGAGCCGGAGTCGACATAGACGACATGGCGCACCCGGCCGGCAAGCGAGGCCAGGCAGGCGGCGAGCCGCGCCCCCTCGTTGCGGCCGATCACCACGGCGTCGATGTCGGCGGGGGTTTCGGCGGCGGCGGGCACGGGCGTCACATCTCGGGAGGGAAGCGGCGCGGCGGGGAGGGGAGGGGAGGGAATGAAGAACCCCCGGGGCCAGGGCCCGCGGGGGTTGCACCACCGGGCACGCGTCAGGCGCGCCCTCAGGTTCGCATGCCGACGGGCGTCAGATCGCGCCTTCGCGCTGGGCCTTCTTCCGGGCGAGCTTGCGCGCCCGCCGGATCGCCTCGGCCCGCTCGCGCGCGCGCTTCTCGGACGGTTTCTCGAAATGCTGCTTGAGCTTCATCTCGCGGAACACGCCCTCGCGCTGAAGCTTCTTCTTCAGCGCGCGCAGCGCCTGTTCGACGTTGTTGTCGCGAACACTGACCTGCATCGTGGTCTTCACCACCTTTCCGAGCTAGAGTTCATACCGTGTCGCAGGATGCGGCCCTCTAGCAAAGCCCGCGGGGCTTGTCTACGGGGCAGGACGGACGACATCGCCGCGCATCCAGCGCCGGAGGCCGCCCGATGCAAGACCCCACGAGCCATGACACCACCGTCGAAGCCCTGCTCGACGCCGCCCTGGCGCATGTGCCCTTCGACGGCTGGAGCGCACGCACCTTCCGCGCCGCGGTCGCCGATGCCGGCATCGCGCCGGCGCTGGCGCGGGCGGTGCTGCCGCGCGGCGGGGTCGACCTCGCCGCCGCCTTCCACCGCCGCGGCGACCGGCTGATGGCGGCGCGGCTGGCCGATGCGGGCCTGTCGGGGCTGCGCTTCCGCGACCGGATTGCCGCCGCGGTGCGCATCCGGCTCGAGGCGGTGGCCGACCACCGCGAGGCGGTGCGCCGGGCGGCAGCCCTCTTCGCCCTGCCCCATCTTGCCCCCGAGGGCGCGCGGGCGGTCTGGGGCACCGCCGACGCGATCTGGACGGCGCTCGGCGATGCATCGGCCGACGGCGCCTGGTACACCAAGCGGGCGACGCTCGCGGCCGTCTACGGCGCCACCGTCCTCTACTGGCTCGGCGACGAATCCCCCGGCTCGGAGGCGACCTGGGCCTTTCTCGACCGCCGCATCGCCGATGTCATGCGCATCGAGGAGGCCAAGGGCGCGGCCCGCCGGAACCCCCTGATGCGGCCCCTCGCGGCGGTGCCCGACTGGCTGCTCGGCCGCATCCGCGCCCCTGGCCGGCCTGCCCCGGCACCGCGGCCCGCGGCCGGAGATGGGGGCGGGGACGGGGCCGACCGGCGCTGAGGCGCCGGCTGGGCGCCGATTCGGCCTTTTCCCGCGGGCGAAACTCGGCTAGGGGACGTGCCCTGCCGGCCATGCACCCTTGGAGGATTGCCGGCGCGACGCAACCATGAAGGAGCGACCCATGGCCAAGGAGATCCCCGATCTTCTGGCCGAGGTGCGGACGGGGACAGGCAAGGGGGCCGCCCGTCAAGCCCGGCGCGAGGGCAACGTACCCGGCATCGTCTACGGCGGCGGCAGGGAGCCGCTGGCGATCAACCTCAACTACAACGAACTGCTGAAGCGGCTGAAGGCCGGCCGCTTCCTGTCGACGCTGTTCAACCTCAAGGTTCCCGGCCAGGAGGACGTGCGCGTCATCTGCCGCGGCGTGCAGCGCGACGTGGTCATGGACAAGCCGACCCATGTCGACCTGATGCGGCTGCGCCGGACCTCGCGGGTCAGTCTGTACATCCATGTCGAGTTCATCAACCACGGCCTGTCGCCGGGGCTGAAGCGTGGCGGCACGGTGACGATCGTCCGCCCCGAGGTGGAACTCGAGGTGACGGCCGGCGACATCCCCGACCACATCACCGTCGATCTCGCCGGCAAGGACATCGGCGATGTCATCCACATTGGCGACGTCGAACTGCCGGAGGGCGCCAGGCCCACGATCGCGCGCAACTTCGTGATCGCCAACATCTCCGCCCCCTCCGGCCTGCGCTCGGCCGAGGAAGAGGCCGCCGGCTGACCGCCTGCCTCCCGGGAGGGGCCGCAGCGCCGCGACCGCGGCGCACGGGCACCGGAACCGCCACGACGGGGCCTGCGGGCCCCGTCGCCGTTTCCGCCCGGTCGCGCCGCCGGCCGGCCGCCCGCCGCCCTACCGGGCCGGCCGCAGCATTCGCACGATCAGCCCGTCGCGCAACCAGAACTGGTGCCAGAGCGAGGCGACGACGTGCAGCGCGACGAGGCCGATGAGTGCCGGCACCAGCACGCCATGCACGCCGGCCGCCGCCCCGACCCCGCCGAACCACGCCGCCGCGCCGCTGAGCGGCATCAGCAGCATCAGCCCGTAGAGCCCCGCATGCACGAGGCCGGCCGCGAACCTAACCGGCGCCGGGGTGCCGGCAGGCGCGGGCGGGGCGCCGCGGCGGGCGCGGAGCCCGATCCGCCACAGCGCGAACAGGAATACCAGGATGCCGCCCGCGACATGGCCGGCGATGGCCGGGTGGAACGCCGCGGTACCGCCCTCGCCCAGGGCCTTCCAGGCCTCGGCGATGGGCTCGTGCAGGACCACCTGCAGAACGATCAGGATCGCGGCCAGCCAGTGCAGGCGGACCTGCCAGGGCGAATAGGCTGTCGGGGACGTCATGGGGCACTCCTTGGGTCGGTTCCGGCCCGCTCACGCGCGGGCGCGCGGGCTCCGTCGCGGCTCAGCGTCGGTCAGCCCAGAAGCCGCCGCAAGAGCGACTGTGTGCCGCGGATGTCGGCCTCGACCGCCGCACCGGCGGCGGCGGCGTCGCGCGCCCGCAGGGCGGCGACGATCCGCCGATGGCCGGCCATAAACGGCTCGTGCACGCCCTCGGCCAGCCGCGGCCCGAGATGCTGCGACAGCAGGCGCATGAACGGGCCGTAGCGCAGCCAGAGCGGATCGATCAGCGCCGGCAGCACCGCCGAGCGCGCCGCGCGGTAGATCGCCAGATGGAAGTCGCGGTTGCGCTCGAGCATGCCGGCCATGTCCTGCAGATGGGCAGTGGCTGCATGTGCGGCTTCCTGCCGCTCCAGCGCCGCCAGTTCCTCGCCGGTGATGGCGCCGGCCGCGCGCTCGCTCGCCGCCCGCTCGATCAGGACGCGCGCCTCGCAGATGTCGTCAAGGAGGGCCCGGGTCGCCGGCGGGACATAGGCCGATCCGTTGGTGCGGATGTCCAGCGCGTGCTCGGCGCCCAGCCGCGCCAGCGCCTCGCGCACCGGCATCGGACTGGTACCGAACCCCCGCGCCAGCGCCGCCACCGTCAGCATCTGCCCCGGATCGAAGCGCCCGAGGATCAGGGCCTGGCGCAGCTGCTGGTAGACGGTGTCGGCGACCGTCTGCCGGCCGGCCACCTTGGCGACCTCGGGCGGATGGCGAGGGCCGGCGGTGACGGCCATGGCTACCCCTCACAGCCGGTTGAAGAAGGCCTGCAGCCGGTCCATCGCCTCGGCCAGCCGGTGCTCGGGCTCGGCCCCGAAGCAGATGCGCAGGTGCCCCTCGCCGGCGGGGCCGTAGAAGCTGCCGGCCTCGACCACCACCCCGGTCTCCTCGAGGATGCGCAGCGCCGCGTCCCGCGCCGACAGCCCGGTGGCGCGGATGTCGGGGAAGGCGTAGATCGCCCCCTCGGGCGCGGGGCAGCGCACCCCCGGCATCTGGTTCAGCCGGGCCACCACCAGGTCGCGCCGGCGCCTGTCTCCGTCCACCAGCCCCTCGAGCACCGCCGCCGGGCCGGTGACGGCCGCCAGCGCGCCATGCTGGATGAAGGTGTTGACATGGGTCACCTCGTTGGTCGTCACCTTCAGGAGGGCCCCGGTGAAGGCGCGGTCGGCGGCGATGTAGCCCAGCCGCCAGCCGTCCATCGCATAGGCCTTGGTGAAGGCGTGCAGCCCGATCGTGCGCGAGCGCATCCCCGGCAGCCCGGCGATGGCGACATGGCGGGCGCCGTCGTAGACGATGTCGGCATAGACCTCGTCGGAGATCACCACGAGGTCGCGGGCGACCGCCAGCCGCGCCAGCCCCTCGAGTTCGTCGCGCCCGTAGACCCGTCCGGTGGGGTTGCACGGGTTGACGAGGAAGACCGCGCGGGTCCGGTCGGTCACATGCGCGGCGATCAGTTCGGGCCGCAGGCGGAAGCCCGCGGCCGCGTCGGTTGCGGCCAGGACGACGCGGGCGCCGGCAAGCTCCACCTTGCCGACATGCTGGGGATAGTGCGGTCCGATCAGGATCGCCTCGTCGCCCTCCTCCAGCAGGGCCATGGCGGCGGCGAAGGCACCCTGGGTCAGCCCGTTGGTGACGATGATCTCGTCGGGCCCGTAGTCCAGCCCGTCGCGCTCGGCCAGCCGGCGGGCAAGCGCCGAGCGCAGCGCCGGCAGGCCCTGCAGGTCGCTGTAGTGCACATGCCCCGCCCGCAGCGCGGCGATCGTCGCCTCCTTGATGTGGGCCGGGGTATCCTCGACCGGCCGCCCGAGCTCGAGGTGGATGAGGTCGCCGCCGCGGCCGTGGGCGCGGGCGAACATTCCGAAATCCTTGGCCGAGGTCGAGGTGATGCGGCGGGCGAGGCGGGGCATGGCGGGGCTCCTCAGAAACGGTTGCCTTCCGCCCCGCCGCCGCCCAGAAGGGGGCGCGCGGGGGCCGTGGGCGGCAGGAGGGCGGCGCGATGGGCGAGATGGACACCGAGTTCTCGCTGGACGGGGTGGCCGATCTCGAGGCGCTGTTCGCCCGCCGCGCGGCGGCAGCGGCCTCGGCGCGGCACCGCTTCGCCCGCCGTCCCGGGCTCTCCTACGCGCCGGGCCCGGACCGCACGCTCGACTTCTACCCCGCCGACCGCCGGGGCGGCGCGCCCCCGCCGGTGAACCTGTTCATCCACGGCGGCTTCTGGCGGTCGCTCGATGCGGCACTGTTCGCCTTCCTCGCCGAGGGCTTCGTGCCCGAGGGCGCGGCGCTCGCGGTGATCGACTACCCGCTGATGCCTTCCGTGCGCATGGCCGAGGTGGTGGACGCCTGCACCGCCGCGGTCGGATGGATGTCGGCCAACGCCGCCGCGCTCGGCTGCGATCCGGCGCGGCTCTTCATCTCGGGCAACTCGGCCGGCGGACACCTCGTGGCCGAGATCCTCGACCGCCCGGCCGGCGCCCGGGTCGCGGCCGGAACGGCGATCTCGGGGGTCTTCGACCTCGAGCCGGTCACCCGCAGCTTCCAGAACGATTCGCTCGGCCTGACCCCGGCCGAGGTGGCGGCGTTCAGCCCGCTGGCCCGGCCGCTGGCGCTGGCCGCCCCGCTGCTCGTCGCCGTCGGCGCGCGCGAGACCGGGGAGTTCCTCCGTCAGTCGCGCGAATTCGCCGCGCGGGTCGGGGCCCCCTGCCTGACGGTGCCGGATACCGATCACATCACGATCCTTCTCGACGCCCTCGCGGTCCGGGGCAACGTTCTGAACCGCGCGGTGCTGGCGCAGATGGGCCTCGGCGAGCCCGGAGGACGCGGCGCCGCGCCCCCTCCGGGCCCCGGGGGCAGGCCGGTCAGCCGGGATTGACGGCCGCCACGGCCTCGGCCACCCGCTCGTTGGACCAGTAGTCGCCCACGGTCAGGCTGCCGTCGGCGGCCACGCCCCAGATCAGCAGCGGCCCGGTGACATCACCGTTGGCATCGAAGGCGATCGGGCCGGTGGCCCCGACATAGCGGACGGGCTGGCCGGCGGCGATCAGCTCCTTGGCGCGGGCGAACCCCTCCGGGCCGGGGAACACCTCGGTCCCTGCGCCGCCGGTGATCTCGCGGATGGCGTCGCGGATCGCCGTGCCGTCGGCGGCGCCGGCCTTCTCCATCGCCAGAAGCGCGACGGCGGCGGCATCGTACATCGTGTGCAGGCCGGGGCCGTTCGGGGCGGCGCCGAACCTGGCCGCCCAGGCGGCGTTCAAGGCATCGACCGAGGGCCCGGCGATCTGGGCGTTGTCGATCCCGGCGGCGTCGGCGAGGTACTCCGCCCCGACCGAGCGCACGAACTCGTCGGCCCGCAGCGCGTTCGACAGCAGCAGCCGGGTCGGGCCACCGAAGGCGATCCACTCGCGCAGTGCGGTCGCGCCGTCGGCCGGGAAGGCGACCAGGAACAGCGAATCCGGCTCGCCCTGCAGCGCCGCGTTCACTTCGGCGCGGTAGCTCGCCTGCTCCTGGTTGTAGGGGACGACGGCGGTGACGGTGCCGCCCAGCGCCTCGAACGCCTCCTTGAAGGCCCGCGCCATGCTGACCCCGTAGTCGGAGTTGACATGGATGATCGCGGTGCGGCCGTAACCCTTCTCGCGCCCGAGGGTCGCCATCACCACCCCCTGGGGCAGCGAGGTCGGCAGGGTGCGGAACCAGTAGCCCTGGGTGCCGCCCTCGCGCGCAAGCGCGGTGAAGGCGGGCGCCGACGAGCAGCAGGAGATCTGCGTCACCTTCGCCGGCACCGCGACCGAGGTCAGGATCGGCATCGACACGCCCGACTGGATCGCACCCAGCAGCACCGGCACGCGCTCGATCTCGACGAGCGTCTTGGCGGCGTCGATGCCGACGTTGGGCGCGCCCTGGTCATCGCGCAGGATGAAGTTGATCTGGCAGCCCGCAGCGCCGCCGGCCGCGTTCATGTGCTCGACCGCCAGCGCCGCGGCATCGCCGATGGCCGAACCGATGGCCGCCATCGAGCCGGTGATCGACAGGACCGCGCCGATGTTGTGGGTGCAGCCCGTCTGGGCCGAGGCAAGGCCGGCGCTGCCGGCGAGCACCGAGCCCGCGATCAGGGCAAGGCACAGGGAACGGGTCATTGCATGGGTCTCCTCTGTTGGGTGGGCTGGGTGTCGTCGGTGGCGCGGTGCACCGGGGCGCACGGCCCGGCCGGGCGCGCCGCCGGCCGGCCGGGCGGGCCGGGTCGGCCGCGGGTCGGAGGCGGAAGGCATCTCATTCGGCCTCGCGCGAGACGGTGGCGCGCTCGCCCAGCAGGCCCTGCGGCCGCACGAGCAGGACGACGACGATCAGAAGGCCGATCAGCAGCACCTGGATCGCGCCGGCCTGGCTCTGCCAGGCAACCGGGACCAGCCGGCTGATGGCCAGCCCGCTCATCGTCCACAGCGCCCAGACCCCGACCGCGCCCAGAAGCGCGCCGGCATTGTTCCCCGATCCGCCCACGATCAGCATCGCCCAGACCTGGAAGGTCAGGATCGGCAGGAAGTCGAGCGGCGAGACATAGCCGATGAAGCCGACGTAGAGCCCGCCCGCCAGCCCGATCGGGATCGAGCCGAGCACGAAGGCCTGCAGCCGCAGCCGCGCGATGTTCTTGCCCAGCGAGCGTGCCGCCGTCTCGTCCTCGCGCACCGCCTTCAGAAGCCGCCCCCAGGGCGAGCGCACCGCCGCCTCGAGCGCAAGGAACACCGCCGCGACCAGCACCGCCATCACGCCGAGGAAGAAGAGGTTGTAGGCCCCCGGCGTGCCGAACCAGGCAAAGCCCGGACGGGTCAGCCCGATCAGGCCGTTGACGCCGCCCGTCAGCCGCTCGAAGTTCACCGCGACCAGCTGCACGCCGATGGCGGTACCGAAGGTCGCGATCGCCAGGTACTCGGCCCTCAGCCGCAGCGTCGCCAGCCCCACCACCAGCGCGGCCACTCCCGTCGCGGCCATCCCGCCGAGCAGGGCGAGCGGATAGGGCAGGCCGAAGCCGCCGACCAGCGCCTCCCGCTCGGGCCCGGCCAGGATCGCCGTGCCGTAGGCGCCGATCGCGTAGAAGCCCACCACACCGGCGTTGAAGAGGCCCGTGTATCCCCACTGCAGGTTCAGCCCCAGCACCATCACTCCGTAGATCGAGGCGACGATCAGGAAGAAGACAAGGTAGCTCGCGAACCCGCTCACCGGTGCCCCCCGGCGCTGGAGGTGCCCGCAAACAGCCCGGTCGGCCGCAGCGCCAGCACCGCGATCAGGATCAGGAACGGAACCGCCGGCTTGTATCCCGGCGGGATGAACAGCACCGAGAGCGACTCCGCTAGTCCGACGACGAAGCCGCCGACCACCGCCCCCCAGACATTGCCGACCCCGCCGAGGATCGCCGCGGCGAACAGCGGCAGGATGAGGTGGAAGCCGATCTCGGGCCGCAACTGGATCGTCAGCCCGTAGAGCACCCCCGCGACCGCCGCCAAGGCCGCCCCGATCGCCCAGGTCCAGCCGACCACCCGGGCGGGGTCGATCCCGTGGATGGCCGTCAGTTCGGGATCCTCGGCGAGGGCGCGCATCGCCAGCCCCATCCGGCTGCGCGACAGGAACAGGTGCAGGCCGAGCACCAGCACCAGCGTCAGCCCCAGCACGAACATCTGGTCGGGCAGGATGCGCAGCCCCGGCGCGACGCGGACCGCGATCTGCAGGCTGTGGCTGTAGTAGGTCGCCGCCCCCCCGAAGGCGATCAGCACCAGCATCCGGACCACCAGCGACACCCCGAACGAGGCGAAGACCAGCGTCATGTGCCCTGCCGCGCGGGACCGCAGGGGCCGGTAGACCAGCCGGTCTACGGCAAGCGCCAGGACCACCGTCGCCGCCGCCCCCGCCGCCGCCGCCGCCACCAGCGGCAGGCCGAAGGACAGCGGCGACCACGGGCCGGCGAAGGTTCCGGTCAGGGCCAGCACCGCGAGCGCCATGTAGGCGCCCCAGGTGATCAGCTCGGCATGGGCGAAGTTGGCGAAGCGCAGGATGCCCATCGTCAGCGTCAGCCCGATCGCCCCCAGGGCGATGATCGCCCCCGACAGGAAGCCGTCTGCCAGCGCCTGCAGCATCAGCGCCCCTCCCCGGGCAGCGCGGCCATGTCGCCGAGGTAGATCGAGGCCATCCGCGGATCCTCGGTCAGGGCCCGCGACGGCCCGTCGATGCGGTTCTGCCCCTCGGCCAGCACATAGGTGCGGTCCGACACCGCCAGCGCGGCGCGCACGTTCTGCTCGACCAGCAGGATCGTCTGCCCCTCGCCGCGCAGCGCCGCCAGCATGGCGAAGACCTCGCCCATCACCCTCGGCGCCAGACCCGCCGAGGGCTCGTCGAGCATCAGCAGCCGCGGCGCGGCCAGAAGCGCGCGGGCGAAGGCAAGCATCTGCCGCTGCCCCCCCGACAGCGCCCTCGCCCGCGACCGCGCGTGCGCGGCCAGGGCGGGAAAGCGGGCGTAGGCGGCCTGGATACGCTCGCGCCCCATGGCCGGCGGCAGCGCCGCGGCGCCCAGCCGCAGGTTCTCCTCGATGGTCAGCGTTGCGAAGACGTTGCGCGTCTGCGGAACATAGGCCACCCCGGCCGCGGCCAGCCGGTGCGGCGGCATGCCGGTGATGTCCTGCCCTGCCAGCAGAACCCGCCCCTCGCTGACCGGCACCAGCCCCGCGACCGCCTTCACCAGCGTCGACTTGCCCGCCCCGTTGGGGCCGACGACGGTGACGATCTCGCCCGCCGCCACCTCGAGGTCGACCCCGTGCAGGATCGGCAGGTCGCGGCGGTAGCCCGCCACCAGGCCCCGCACCGCCAGCGCCGGGGTCACGCCGCCGCCCCGCCCAGATAGGCCTCGATCACCTCCGGCCGCCGGATCACCGCCGCTGGCGGCCCCTCGGCCAGGCGGCGGCCGGCGGCCATCACCAGCACTTGGTCGCAGAGCGCGCCGATCACGTCCATGTTGTGTTCGATGATCAGGAAGGTCATGCCGCGCGCGTTCAGGGCCCGGATGCGGTCGACCAGATGGTCAAGGAGCCGCGAGTTCACCCCCGCCCCCGGTTCGTCCAAGAGGATGATCGCAGGCTCGGCCATCAGCGCGCGGGCCAGTTCCACAAGCTTCTGCTGGCCGCCCGAGATCGCCCCCGCGCGGGAGCGCGCCACCGGCGCCAGGCCGCAGAACTCCATGATTGCCTCGGCCCGGGCACGGATCGCGCGCTCCTCGGCGCGCACCGCACCGCGGGCGATCCAGTTCATCCAGAACCGCTCGCCCTTCTGGCGGGCGGGCACGGTCATGAGGTTCTCCAGCACCGTCATGCCCGCGAAGGGACGCGGAATCTGGAACGTCCGCGCCAGCCCGGCGGCGAACACCCGGTGCGGGGGCAGCCCGTCCAGGCGGTGTCCGTCAAGCAGGATCTGCCCGGCCTGCGACCGCAGCTCGCCGGCAATCGCGTTGAACAGCGTCGTCTTGCCGGCGCCGTTGGGGCCGATCAGCCCGGTGATCCGGCCGGCCGCGGCCGTCAGGCTGACGCCGTCGACGGCGCGCACCGCCCCGAAGGCGACCGCCACCTCCCGGACCTCGAGCTGCCCGCGACCGCCCATCCCCGCCCCCGTTGACCGCCGGACGCTAACGTGATCAGTTGATCAGATCAAGGGGAGCTGCCATGCAGGACGGGCGCTGGACCATCACCACCGGCTCGCGCTTCGAGGAGATGGCGGGTTATTCGCGCGCCGTTGTCGACGGGGAGTGGGTCTTCGTCTCGGGCACCGCCGGCTACGACTTCGCCACCGGCACCATCGCCGGGGAGGCGGCGGCGCAGGCCCGCCAGGCGCTCGCCACCATCGCCGCCACCCTCGCGCAGGCGGATGCGGCGCTTGCCGACGTGGTGCGGGTGCGCGTCTACATCCGCGACCGCGAGGATGTCGAGGCCGTCAGCCGGGTCCTCGGCGCCGCCTTCGCCGACCCGCGGCCGACCAACACCACCATCCTGTGCGGCTTCGCCACCCCCGAGATGAAGGTCGAGATCGAGGTCACGGCACTCGTCCGCCGGCCGCGCCGGTGACGACGGGCACGCGGCGCGGCGGCCTCAGGCCCGGTGCAGCACCAGCGGCAGGGCGCTGAACACCTCGGGCGAGCCGTGCTCGCGGATCGCGAAGGTCTGGCCGACCCCGGCGGCAAGCCCGCTCGCCGCGTCGGGAATCATGATGTGAACGAAGAACACCATGCCCGGCGTCATCACCAGCGGGTTGCCGGAATAGATCATCGGCGGCGCGTCCATCCACGTCGGCCGGAAGGTGCAGCCGAGCGCGTAGCCGCAGGCCGCGAAGCGGGCCTGCGCATAGCCCGCCCCGTCCAGCACCCGGCGGTGGATGTCGTCGAGCGTGCCCAGCGCGGCGCCGGCCCGGGCGGCATCCCTGACCGCCTCCATTGCCTCGGCGGCCACCGCCATCATCCGCTCCTGTCGCGGGTCGGGGGGGCCGACGGCGATCATCGCCTCGATGCAGGCGTGGTAGCGCAGCACCGAGGCGGCAAGCTCCACCAGCACCTGGTCATGCCTGCCGATGGCCCGCGGTCCGCCGATGCCGCGGCCGAACAACGCCCGCGGCCCGGAGTTGACCAGCGGCCCGCCCGCTGGCACGTCGCCGCCGCCCTCCAGCATCGCCGACAGGGCCGCCGCCGTCAGCCGGCTGTCCAGCACGCCGGGGGCGGCGGCGGCGATCGCCGCCTCGACCGCGGCATCGGCCAGCCGCCCGGCCGCCCGCACCAGCACCAACTCGGCGGGCGACTTCACCAGCCTGAGCCCGCGGACCAGGTCGGAGGCGTCGACAAGCGTGCAGAGGCCCGCCATTGCCGCCTCGAGCGCCCGGCCGTTGGCCGCCGTCAGCCCGTGGGTGGCGTACTCCACCCCCACCCTGGCCCCCGCCAGCCCGCGCTCGGCCAGGATGGCGCAGAGGTCGCGGGCGGGCTCCGCCCCCTCGGCGTTCAGCCAGATGCGGATGTCGTCGTAAAGCGAGGCGACCTCGGCCTGGCGCAGGTCGGGCCGGCGGGTCAGCAAGACGCTCGGGCCATCGTCGGCGGTGACCAGCCCGGCCTGGAAGAAGACATAGCCGGCGGTGTCGTAGCCGGTCAGCCAGTAGTGGCTTTCCTGGGCGAAGACGATCAGCGCCGCAAGGTCGCGGGCGCGCAGCCCCGCCCGCAGCCGCGCCAGCCGAAGGGCATGCTCGGCGGCGGGAAAGCGCAGCGCCACCGCCCGGCCCGTGCGGGTGGTGGCGGCGTGCTCGGGCAGATCCGCCGCACTCACGCCCCGACCTCGCAGATGTCGCACATCGTCAGCAGGTAGATCCGGATCATGTCGAGGTAGTCGGCAATGTCGACCCGCTCGTCGGGCATGGTGTTGTAGCGCCCGCCGGGGCCGCAGACGATACCCTCCATGCCGAGGCGGGCGTAGAGATGGCCGGCATCCGTGCCGTAGTAGCCCGGCGGGGTGATGGCGCCGGTCGGCTGGTCCTCGCCGCGCACGGCCCGGTAGGCGGCATTGACGCTGCGCACGATGCGCGCGCCGCGGGCGACCTCGAATGCCGGCATGACGGTGCGCTGGGCCTCGTCCTCGCGCGCCACATGCGCCTTCAGCCCGGGGTAGCGCGCCTCGAGCGCGTCAAGCTCGCGGCGGATGTCGGCCAGCGCGTTGGCCCCGGTCTGCCCCGGACCGTAGCGGCCCGAGCCCTTGATGCGGACGAAGTCGGCCACCTGCGGCGGGCGCCATTCATGCAGATCGCGCCCCAGCGCACCGTGCACGACCCCGCAGTGCACCCGGTTGATGCCGCGGTGCTCGGGGCCCGGCGCGTCCGAGAAGGTCATGGCGTTCAGCCGCGGGATCAGTTCGCAGGCGGCCATGATCGCGTCCACCGCCGCCTCGCGCTTGGACATGTGGCGGGTGATGCCCTGCAGCTCGATGACGAAGGGGAAGGCCTCGGCATGCATGGTGATCGCGGCGAGGTCGGTGGGCTCGGAGTTGACGAAGAAGTCCGCCCGCGGCCCGTCGCGCACCACCGCCAGCGTGCCGACCCCGCCCTGCAGCTCGCCCACCACATAGGTCAGCACGACATCGCCCTTCAGCCGCACCCCGGCCTCGATCAGCGTCCGTACCGCGCACAGCGAGGCGGCATCGCCGGCCTTCATGTTCGACACCCCGATGCCGTAGATGAAGCGGTCGTCCACCAGCCCGCCCCAGGGATCGACCGTCCAGCCCTCGGTGACCGGGTTGGTGTCGAGATGGCCGTTGAACATCAGGCTCCTGCCGCCGCCGGTGCCGCGCCAGACGCCGATCGCGTTGACCCGCTCGCCCTCGACCGGCTGCAGGTAGGCCTCAAGCCCCAGCCCGGCCATGATCTCGACCATCCGCGCCGCCAGCACCCGCTCGCCGGCGGTCTCGGAATAGCTCCTGTGGCGGATCATCTCGGCCAGCGTGTCGAGGCAGGCACGCTCGTCCAGGCCGCGGGCGATGGCTAGGGGCTCGGTCATGGCGGCTCTCCGGTCAGCGGGGCAGGGTCGGCCGCGGCGGCCGGCGGCACCGGCACCGCGGCCAGAAGGGCGCGGGTGTAGGGGTGGCGGGCGTCAGTCTCGGCCTCGGCGGTGTCGAACAGGTCGACAAGCTCGCCCCGGTGCATCACCGCGATGCGGTGGGCAAGCTGGCGCACGAGGTTGAGGTCGTGGGTGATGAACAGGCAGGCGGTGCCGGTGCGCGCCTGCAGCTCGACCAGCAGCCGGGCCACCTGCGCCTGCACCGAGACGTCGAGCGACGAGGTCACCTCGTCGCAGATGACGAGGTCGGGCTCGGCCGCGAAGGCCCGCGCGATCGCCACCCGCTGCTTCTCGCCGCCCGAAAGCTGGTGGGGGAAGCGGCCGGCGAACTCGGCCGGCAGCCGCACCGCGGCCAGCAGCTCGGCGATCCGGCCTGCGAGCCGCGCCCGCGGCACCAGCCCGTAGAGCTTCAGCGGCCGGGAGAGGATGTCGCGCACCCGCTGGCGGGGGTTGAGCGAGCCGTCGGGGTGCTGGAAGACGATCTGCACCGCCCGCCGGTAGGGCCGGTCGAAGGCCCTCCGCCCGGCGTAGCCGCGGTCGCGAAAGCCGACGCGGCCCTCGAACTCCTGCAGCCCGGCGACGACCCGGGCAAGCGTCGACTTGCCCGACCCCGATTCGCCGACAACGCCCAGAAGCTCGCCCGGCCGCACCTGCAGGCTGACCTCGCGCGCCCCCTGCACCACCGCGGGCCGCGCCCCGAACAGCCGCGACAGGAAGGCGGCGCCGCCGTAGCGCACGCTGACCCCCTCGAGCGCCAGCAGCGCCGCCGCCCCCGGGTCCGGCGGCGGCGCGGCCAGGCGCACATCCGGCCGCGGCACCGCCGCGATCAGGGCCCGCGTGTAGTCGCGGCGCGGGGCGCGGAAGATGCCTGCGACCGGCCCCTCCTCGACGATGCGGCCGCCGTTGATCACCGCGACGCGGTCGGCAATGCGGCTGACCAGCCCGAGGTCGTGGCTGATGTAGAGCGCGGCGACCCCGGTCTCCTCGCGCAGGCGGGCGAAGAGGTCGAGGATCTGGCGCGCGGTCAGGATGTCGAGCGCGGTGGTCGGCTCGTCGAACAGTATCAGCTCGGGGTTGCAGGCGAAGGCGGTGGCGATCACCACCCGCTGCTTCTCGCCGCCCGAGGCCTCGTGGGGGAAGCGGCGCATCATCTCGGCCGGCCGGGCGATGCCGGTGCGCGCGAGCAGCGCCTCGCCCTGCCCGCGCGCCTCGGCCGGCGCGAGGCCGCGGTGGCGCACCAGCACCTCGGCCAGCTGGTCGCCCAGCCGGATGGTGGGGTTGAGCGAGGTCGAGGGGTCCTGGAAGACCATCGCGATCCGGCGGCCGCGGATCTCCAGGATCTCGGCGGCCGTGCGCGTGCGCAGCTCCTCGCCCGACAGCCGGATCGAGCCGCCGCGCTCGACGGCGTTGGCCGGCAGGTAGCGCAGCACCGCCCACGCAAGCGAGGTCTTGCCCGATCCCGATTCGCCCACCAGCCCCAGCGTCTCGCCTCGCGCCACCGCCAGCCCGACATCGGCCAGCGCGGTCACCGGGCCGGCCGGGGTGGAGTAGTCGAGCGTGTAGCCCGCGACCTCGAGCACCGGGGGGGCAGCCATGCTCAGCGCCTCCGCCGCGGGTCGAGGATGTCGCGCAGGGCATCGCCGAACAGGTTGAAGCCCATCGCCGCGATCGCGATCGCCACCCCCGGCACCGCCACCACGAAGGGGTTGCGGAACATGAACTGCCGCGCCTCGGCCACCATCAGCCCCCATTCGGTCGACGGCGGCTGCGCGCCCAGGCCGAGAAAGCCCAGCGTCGCCCCGATCATGATGGCGAAGGCGACGCGGATCGTCGCCTCGACGATGATCGGCCCGACAGCGTTCGGCAGCACCTCCCGGCCGATGATCCAGGCCGCCGATTCGCCGCGCGCGATGGCCGCGAGCACGTATTCGCGGGTGCGGATCGACAGCACCGCGGCGCGCGCGATGCGCGCCATCCCCGGCGTGAAGGCGACCGCGACGGCCAGCATAGCCTGCTGCACCCCCCCGCCGAGGACGGTCACGATGAGCAGCGCGAACAGCAGGTCGGGCACCGCCAGGAGCCCGTCGAGGATGCGCATGATCAGGCTGTCGACCCAGCCCCCCGTGACCCCCGCGGTGACCCCGATCAGCGCCCCCGCGGCAACGCCGATCAGGGTCGCCCCGAGCCCGAACAGGATCGTCGCCCGCGCCCCGTGCATCAGCCGCGAGAACAGGTCGCGCCCGAACTGGTCGGTGCCCAGCCAGTAGGCGGCCGAGGGTCCCTGCAGGCGTGCAGCGGGGTGGAAGGCCTGCGGGTCGTAGGGGGCCAGCCAGGGGCCCAGCAGCACCGCCACCGCCACCAGCGCTAGAAGCACCGCCCCGGCGATGCCGGGCGGATGGCGCAGCAGCTCACGCATAGCGCACGCGCGGGTCGAGCGCCGCGATCACCAGGTCCGACAGCAGGTTGGACAGCGCGTAGACCAGCGCCAGCACCAGCGTGATCGCCTGGATCACGGGCAGGTCGCGGTTCTCCAGGGCATAGATCAGCAGTCGCCCGAGTCCCGGCCAGGCGAAGATCTCCTCGACCACGATGATGCCGCCCAGCAGGTAGCCGACGTCGAGCGAGATCACCGCGACCGCCGGTGCCAGCGAGTTCGGCAGCGCATGCCGGCGGATCACCGTCCACTCGCGCAGCCCCTTCAGCCGCGCCGCGCGGACGTAGTCCGAGCCCAGCACGTCGGTCATCTCGCTGCGCACCTGGCGGGCGATGTGGGCGGTCATCACCAGCGCCAGCGTCCCGGCCGGCAGCGCCACATGGGCAAGGAACCCCGCCACGCTCTCGCCCGGGGCGACGAAGCCGCCGGCGGGAAACAGGGCCACCGACGGCCCGGCCAGGAAGACCAGCAGCAGCGTCGCGGTCACGAACTCGGGCATCGCCGTGCCGACATAGGCGACCAGGCCGATCCCGAGATCGGCCCCGGTGCCGCGCCTGATCGCCGCGAGCATGCCGAGCGGGATCGCGACCAGCGTCACCGCGACCAGCGCGGTGACCGCAAGCAGCGCCGAGTTGGCGATCGCGTCGCCCACCACCTGCGCCACCGGCAGCTGCAGGCGCAGCGAGGTGCCCCAGTCGCCGGCGAGGATGCCGCCAACCCAGTCGAAATACTGCGCCCACACCGGGCGGTCGAGCCCGAGCCGCTCCTCCAGCGCGGCCAGCTGCTCGGGCGTCGCCCACTCGCCGAGGATCATCACCGCGGCGTTGCCCGGCAGCACCATGGTGATGCCGAACACCGTCAGCGAGACGATGACCAGCACCACCACGATCGCGCCGAGGCGGCGCAGCAGGTAGGCGGGCGTCACGGCGCGCGCCTCAGGCGCGGTCGAGCCACACCTGCTCGACGTAGAAGGTCCGGCTCAGGGGGTGCACGCCCCAGCCGACGACGCCCTCACGGTAGGCCGTCAGCACGTCCTGGAAGAACGGGATGAGGTAGGGCGTGTCGCGCAGGATCAGTTCCTGCGCCTGGCCGTAGAGTTGCGCCCGCTCGGCCTCGTCCAGCGTCGAGCGGCCGCGCGCCACCAGCGCGTCGAACTCGGCGTTCTTCCACTCGGTGTCCTGGAAGGCCGCATCCGAGGTGAACAGGAGCGTGAACGCCCCGTCCTCGGTCGGCTGCATCCCCCAGTAGCCCATGTAGAAGTTGCCCTTCATCCAGACGTTGGAGAGATAGGTGTCGTGGGGCATCGACTCGACCTCGATCTCGAAGCCCGCGGCCCGCGCCATCTCCTTGATGGCGATCGCCACCTGGCCGCGGATGGCGGGCCGGTTCGAGGCCACGAGGGTGATCTTCAGCCCGTCGGGATGGCCCGCCTCGGAGAGAAGGGCCCGCGCCGCGGCCGGGTCGTAGGGGATCTCCGGGGTCTCGATCTGGTAGCGGTACTCGGGCGCGATCGGGTTGTCGTAGGCCGGCCGGCCCAGCCCCTCGAGCACGATGTCGACCAGAAGCTGGCGGTCGACGGCCATCGCCAGCGCCTTGCGCACGCGGACGTCGTCGAACGGCGGCTGGTCCTGGCGCATGACGACGTTGATGAAGCGGCCCGAGGGCACGCGCAGCGCGCTGACCCCGGGGGCGGCGGCGATGCGGGCGAACTCGGCCTGCTGGACCTCGAGCATCACGTCGACGGCCCCGGAGAGGAAGTTCGATGCCTCGGCGGCAAGGTCGGGGAAGAGGTACATCTCCACCGCGTCGAGGTATGGCTGGCCGGCGATGAAGTAGTTCTCGTTGCGCACCAGCCGCAAGAGCCGGGCGCTGTCGTAGGTTTCCACCCTGAAGGGCCCGGTGCCGTTCGGCTGGGTGTTCAGCTCCTCGATCGGCCGCGTCCAGGCCGCGCGCGGCACGATGCGCGCGTTGGCATGGCCGACCGAGGTCGGGAAGTCGGCATAGCTGATGTTCAGATCGAAGCGCACCGTCAGCGGATCGACGGCGACCACGTCGGCGATCATCGACAGGACCGACCGCGCCGGCGAGGCGGTGGCGGGATCGAGGATGCCCTTGAAGGTCGCGACCACGTCCTCGGCCTCGCAGGGCGCGCCGTCGTGGAAGGTGACGCCGGGGCGCAGCCGGAAGGTGAAGCTGCGCGCCTCGTTCGCCCCCTCCCAGGATTCGGCGAGGTCGGGCATCGGCCGCAGGTCGGCGCCCATCCGCGTCAGCCCCGAATAGATCATGTCCACCGCCGGATATTCGGCCGGGCCGGAGAGCTGCAGCACGTTCAGGGTCGCGATCCGGGTGGTGTGGCTGATCTTCAGCGTGCCGCCGCGGCGGGGCGTGCCCTGCCCCAGCGCGACCCGCGGCAGGGTCGAGGCGGCGGCGAGTCCCAGGACCACGCCGCGGCGGGTGATGGCGAAGTCGATCATCTCTTACCTCCTGTGGTACCGCGGGGCCTCGGGCGCCGCTGGGGTCAGTCGATCACGGTCAGCTCGTCGGGAAGCCAGGTCAGCACTTCGGGCGCGCCGTCGGTCACCAGCAGCGTGTGGCCCACGCCCATCGCGTGGCCGGTGTCGCTGTCGCCGATCATGACGTGGTAGAACAGCACCATGCCCGGCACGCAGCGGGTGGGGTTGCCCGAGTAGATCATCGGCGGCACGTCCATCGAGGTCGGTGCGTAGGTGCAGCCCAGCGAATAGCCGGTGGCACCGTAGCGGTGGGCGCGGAAGCCGCCGGCATCCAGCCCCTGGGCATGGACGTCGAAGATGGCCCCCAGCGTCGTTCCCGGCCGGGCGATCGCCGTCATCTGCTCGAGCGTCCGGCGGGCGGTGTCGTACATGTGCCGCTGCTGGGGGTTCGCCCGGCCGAACAGGATCGTCCACTCGGTCTTGGCGTTGTAGCGGCGGTAGGCCACCGGATACTCGACCAGCAGCTGGTCGACCGGCTCGATCCGCCGCGGCGCCGCCACCCCGCGGCCGTAGACCGCGCGCGGGCCGGAGTTGAACAGCGGCGCGTTGGGCGGCATGTCCGCGCCCATCCACAGCGTCGTCGTCAGGTAGACGGCCTTCAGCTCTGATTCCAGCATCCCCGGCCGCGACGCCGCGATCACCGCCTTCAGCGAGGCGTCGAGGATCTCGGCCGCCCTGCGGGTATAGGCGATCTCGCCTGCGGACTTGACCAGCCGCAGCCGCCGGACCAGATGGCCGTCGTCCTCCAGGCGGCACCAGCCGCCCAGCACCTCCTGCAGCCGCCACAGGTTCCAGCCCGTCAGCCCGTGGGTGTTCAGCTCCACCGCGATCCGCGCCCCGGCCAGCCCCAGCTCCTCCAGGATCGCCTTCAGGTCGCGGGCGGGGTTCGCATCCTCGGCGTCCCACCAGATGCGGATGTCCTCGATGGTCGAGGTCTGGCGCGCCTGCAGCAGATCGGGCCGCCGGGTCAGCAGCACGATCGGCCGCTCGTCAGCGGTGACCACTGCGCACTGGAAGAAGACATAGCCGCCGGTGTCGTAGCCGGTCAGCCAGTAGTGGCTCTCCTGGGCGAAGACGAGCATCGCGTCCTGCCCGCGCGCGCGCAACTCGGCCCGCAGCCGGGCGACGCGGGCCGCGTGCTCGGCACGCGGGAAGGGCAGCTGAGGACCTGGTGCGCCTGACACGGACATCGTCCCCCTGGCCGGCTGCGGGGCGGCACGCCCCGGATTGAATTCAGCCTAGACCGTGGTATACCATCAGTCAACCGGCGGAATACCCGTGCTCCGGCAGGCGGCGGGCGGGCCCGCGGGGGCTGGCAGCGGCGGGCCGGGCAGGCTAGGTCGGCAGCGGAATGGCGCGCAAGGGCAACGCGATATGCTGAACCTCCCCGACCAGCGGCTGGCACTCCAGGCCTACGAGCAGGTGCTGGAGATGATCCTGTCCGGCCGCGCCCGGCCGGGCGAACTGGTCAACGAACGCCGCCTCGCCGAGGCGCTCAGCATGTCGCGCACCCCGGTCCGCGATGCGCTGCTGATGCTCGAGGGCGAGGGCCTGCTGGTCCGCCAGGGCAGCCGCGGCCTGCAGGTCAAGGCGATGAAGGTCGAGGATTTCATGGAGGCGCTGCAGATCCGCCGCATGCTCGAGCCCGAGGTCGCCCGCCTCGCCGCCGGCCGCGTCGATCCCGGCGTGCTTGATGCCATCGCCGCCCGGCTCGATGCGCTGATGGCCGGCGCCGGCCGCGCCGGCGGCGCCGACCGCGAGGAGGTGCGCGCCGTCGACAACGGCCTGCACGGGGCGATCGCCGATGCCGCCGGCAATGCCCAGCTCGGCGCAATCATCCGCACCCTGCGCCGGCAGACCCAGATGTTCGACCTGCGCAGCCTGCCCGAGCGGCTGGTCGGCACCTGCGGCGAGCATCTGGCGATCATCGCGGCCCTGCGCGCCGGCGACGGCGAGCGCGCCGCGGCGGCGATGCGCACCCATCTGGAACAGGTCGGGGCGAGCATCATCGCCCGCCTGTCGCGGCTGTGACGGAAGCCCCCGCCCGCCACGCGGCGCCGCCGCCCGACATCGCGCTGGCCGAACGGCTGTTCGCCGAACTGGCCGCGCGCACCGCGGCGCGGCGCGGCGTCACCCGCGCCTCCTACGGCCCCGGCGAGCAGGTCGCCCACGACATCCTCGCCCGCGAGGGCGCCGCGCTGGGACTGGCGGTGGCGACCGATGCGGCCCGCAACCTCTATCTCACCCTTCCCGGCACCGGCGCCGGGCCCGGGCTGATCGTAGGCTCGCACCTCGATTCGGTGCCGCTCGGCGGCAACTACGACGGCGCCGCGGGGGTGCTGATGGGGCTGGCGGTGGCCGCGGGGCTGCGCGCCGCCGGGCAGGCGCCACCGCGCGACCTGACGGTGATGGCGATCCGGGCCGAGGAAAGCACCTGGTTCGCCGCCTCCTACATCGGCAGCCGCGCCGCCTTCGGCCGGCTTGCCGCCGGCGAGCTCGACGGCGTCTGCCGCGCCGGCGACGGCATGGCGCTCGGCCAGGCGGTCGCCGCGGCCGGCGGCGACCCCGCCGCGCTCGCCCGCGGCGAGGCCCGGCTCGACCCCGCCCGCATCGCCGCCTTCGTCGAGCCGCACATCGAGCAGGGTCCGGTGCTCGAGGACCGCGGCCTGCCGGTCGGCATCGTCACCGGCATCCGCGGCGCCTTCCGCCACCGCGCCGCGCTCTGCCTCGGCGCCTACGCCCATTCGGGGGCCACGCCGCGGGCAGGGCGACGCGACGCGCTGCGCGCCGTGGCGCGCCTGGTCGTGGCCATGGACGCCATGTGGGAGCGGCGTGCCGCCGCCGGCGAGGATCTGACCGTCACCTTCGGCGAGATCGCGACCGACCCCGACGAGGCGGCCTTTTCCAAGGTCGCTGGCCGCGTCGCCTTCACCCTCGACGTGCGCAGCGACAGCGACATGACGCTCGCCGCCGTCCGCGGCGAGCTGGCCGGCCTTGCCTCCGCGATCGCCGCCGCCGAGGGGGTGCGCCTCGATCTCGGGCCCGAGACCGGCACCGCGCCCGCGGCGATGGACCCGGGCGTCACCGCCGCGCTCGCTGCCGCCGCGGCGGCAGCTGGCGTGCCGGCGCTGGCGATGCCCTGCGGGGCCGGCCATGACGCGGCGGTCTTTTCCCAGATGGGGGTGCCGACGGGCATGCTGTTCGTCCGCAATGCCCATGGCAGCCACAACCCCGACGAGGCGATGGCGATGGCCGACTTCGCCGCCGCCGCCCGCGTGCTGGCCGGCTTCTGCCTCTCCCCGCCCTGTCCGCGATGACGGTCTGCGTCCTCGTCCAGCCGATCGCCGCCGCCGGGGTCGCGGCGCTGGAGGCCGCGGGCATCACCGTGCTGCGGGCGCCGCACCCCGGCCCCGATGCCCTTCTGCCCCTGATGGCCGGGGCCAGCGCGGCGATCACCCGCAACGCCGGCCTGTCCGCCGCGGCGATCGCCGCGGCGCCGCGGCTCCGCGTCATCGGCAGCCACGGCACCGGCACCGACCGCATCGACCTCGCCGCCGCCGCGGCCCGCGGCATCGCCGTCGTCGCCACCCCCGGCGCCAACGCCCGATCGGTGGCCGAGCACGCGCTGGCGCTGATGCTGGCGCTCGCACGCGCCATCCCGGCCGCCGACCGCGCCGTGCGCGCCGGCGATTTCGGCTGGCGCGACCGACACCTCGGGGTGGAGCTCGCAGGGCTGCGCCTCGGCCTTCTCGGCTGGGGGCATGTGGCCGCGGCGCTGGCGCCGCTGGCGCGGGCCCTGGGCATGGAGGTGCGGGCCCACAGCCGCCACGCCGACGCGGCCAGCCTGGCCGCCGCCGGGGTGCGGCCCGAGCCCGAACTCGACGCGCTGCTGGCGGGCGCCGACATCCTGTCGCTGCACGCCCGCCCCGGCGACCGGCCGCTGATCGACGCCGCGCGGCTGGCGCGGATGCGGCCGGGGGCCTTTCTCGTCAATACCGCCCGCGGCGCACTGGTCGACGAGGCCGCGCTCGCCGCGGCGCTCGCCCGTGGCGCCCTCGCCGGCGCCGCGCTCGATGTCTTCACGCTCGAGCCGCCACCGGCCGACAGCCCGCTGATGGCGGCCCCCAACCTGATCCTGACGCCGCATGTCGGCGGCAGCACCGCCGCGGCGATGGACCGCACCGCCCGCGCCGTCGCCGAACGGGTGATCGCCGCCCTCGCCGGGGGCTGAGCCGGGACCGCCCCTCCGTCCCCCGGGACACCCTCAGGGCCCGATGCCCACCACCCTGACCGGAGCGCTGCGGCCAAGCCGCGTGCCGTCGCCAAGCTGGCCGGAGATGTTCTTGCCCCAGCACCAGAGCTGGCCCGCGGAGGTTGCGGCGCAGCTGTGGCGGGCGCCGAGGCCGATCGCCGCGACCCCGCCGGGAAGGCCCGTCACCTCGACCGGGGTCAGCCGGTTCCCGGTGCTCCCGTCGCCGATCTGGCCCTCCCAGTTGTTGCCCCAGCAGTGGACGACGCCGGCGGCCGAGCGGGCGCAGCTGTGCATCTCGCCCGCCGCGACGGCCGCCGTCATCCCCGGCAGGGGGCGCACGGCCGCCGCTGTCGGCCGGCCGGCGGTGGTGCCGTCGCCGAGCTGGCCCTCGGAATTGGCGCCCCAGCAGCGCGCGGCGCCGGCGGTGCTGACGGCGCAGCCGTGAAGGCCGCCGGCGGCGATCCCCCCGGTCACGCCGCGCAGGCCGCGCACGGCGACGGGAAGCAGGCGGTCGCCGGTACTGCCGTCGCCGAGCTGCCCGGCCCCGTTCTCGCCCCAACAGCGGGCCGCGCCGGCGGCGGTGACGGCGCAGCTGTGCAGCGCCCCTGCCGACAGCGCCGCCGCCGAGCCCGGCAGGCGGCGCACCCGGGCCGGCGTGGTCCGGCCGGCGGTGGTGCCGTCGCCGAGCTGGCCCGAGCTGTTCAGCCCCCAGCACCAGACGGCGCCGGCGGTGGTCAGGGCGCAGCTGTGGCTGTAACCCGCCGCGATCGCCACCACCCCGCGCCGCAGTCCGCGCACCGGCACCGGCAGCGGCCGCCGCGTCGTCGTGCCGTCGCCAAGCTGGCCGTCCCAGTTGTTGCCCCAGCAGCGCGCCGCCCCGGCGGCGGTCACCGCGCAGCTGTGGAAGCGGCCGAGCGCGATCGCCAGGACGCCGCGGCCGAGGCCCGTCACCGCCACCGGGGTCAGGCTGCCGGTCGTGGTGCCGTCGCCGAGCTGGCCGTAGGTGTTGTCGCCCCAGCAGAAGACGCGCCCGCCCGCGGTCAGCGCGCAGCTGTGCCCGTCGCCGGCCGCGACCGCCGCCACCCGGGACTGGAAGCCGTCCTGCGCCGGCACCGCCGGCCACCCCGCGGCGGCCGGGGCGGCGGCGCAGCCGGGCGCGGCGGGCCGGCATTGCCCCTCTGCCCGCGCCTGCGGGCCCGCCGCCAGCGCGCCCGCCGCAAGGGCCAGCGCGACGAGATACCGAAGCTTCGCCATGGCCTCGCCCTCCCCTCCCGTTGCGGCGGCCGTGCAGCAGCGAGATCCTGCGCCCGCCCCGGCCGACCCGTCAAGCGCCGCGTCCGGCCGCCGGGTCGCCGACGGTGCCGCGTGGGCGAGGGTTCAAACCATTGATCATGAGAGATTCG
This sequence comes from Paracoccaceae bacterium, assembly GCA_023383015.1. GTDB lineage: Bacteria > Pseudomonadota > Alphaproteobacteria > Rhodobacterales > Rhodobacteraceae > JAHDXW01. The sequence goes on along the minus strand of JAHDXW010000022.1, from coordinate 11,349 downwards.
TCCCTTGTCCTGCGGGTGACGGCCGGGGGCATCGGCCCCGGCCCCCTGCCGCCGTGGCGGCCGGCGGGCGGGGCGGCGGGGGCCGGTTGACATCCCCCCGCCCGCCGCCACATGGTGCCCGGCCACGTCCCAGCCCCGAGGAACGCGCCGCCCATGGCCGTCGTAGTCGTCGAATCCCCCGCCAAGGCGAAGACGATCGGCCGCTACCTCGGCCCCGGCCACACCGTGCTGGCCTCCTACGGCCATGTCCGCGACCTGCCGGCGAAGGACGGCTCGGTCGACCCCGACGACGGCTTCGCCATGACCTGGGAGGTCGCCGCCGACAGCCGCAAGCACCTGCGGGCGATCGCCGAGGCGCTGAAGGCCGACGGCAGCCTGATCCTGGCCACCGACCCCGACCGCGAGGGCGAGGCGATCTCCTGGCACCTGACCGAGGCGCTGGCCGCGGCGCGGGCGCTGAAGCCCGGCACGCCGGTCTCGCGCGTCGTCTTCAACGCCATCACGCGGGCGGCGGTGACGGCGGCCATGTCCGCCCCGCGGGCGGTGGACATGGAACTTGTCGATGCCTACCGCGCCCGCCGCGCGCTCGACTACCTCGTCGGCTTCACGCTCTCGCCGGTGCTCTGGCGCAAACTGCCCGGGGCGCGCTCGGCCGGCCGCGTGCAGTCGGTCTGCCTCAGGCTGATCGTCGAGCGCGAGATGGAGATCGAGGCCTTCCGCGCCCGCGAGTACTGGGGCGTGACGGCGGCGCTGGCGACCCCGCGGGACGAGCCCTTCGAGGCACGGCTTGCGGTGCTGGACGGCCGCCGGCTGGAGAAGTTCGACCTGCCCGACGCCGCCGCCGCCGCCCGCGCGGTGGCCGCAGTCGCCGCCCGCCGCTTTGCCGTGCGCGCCGCCGAGGCCCGGCCGCTGGCCCGCAACCCCGCGCCGCCGTTCATGACCTCGACCCTGCAGCAGGAGGCCGGCCGCAAGTTCGGGATGGGCGCCAAGGCGACCATGGCCGCCGCCCAGCGCCTCTACGAGGCCGGCCACATCACCTACATGCGCACCGACGGCATCGACATGGCGCCCGAGGCGGTGGCGGCGGCGCGCGCCGAGATCGGCCGCCGCTTCGGGGCGGCCTATGTCCCCGACCAGCCGCGCCTCTACCGCAACAAGGCGAAGAACGCGCAGGAAGCGCACGAGTGCATCCGGCCGACCGACATGGGCCTTGCCCCCGAGGCGCTGAGGCTCGCCGACGCCGACCAGCGCCGGCTCTACGAACTCGTCTGGAAGCGGACGCTCGCCAGCCAGATGGCGGCGGCGCGCATCGAGCGCACGACGGCCGATCTGGCCAGTCCCGACGGGCAGGTGGAGCTGCGCGCCACCGGCCAGGTGGTGCTGTTCGACGGCTTCCTGAAGGTCTACGAGGAGGGCCGTGACGACGAGGAGGGCGAGGACGGCCGCCGCCTGCCGCGCCTCGAGACCGGCGAGGCCGCGGCCTTCCGCAGCGGCGCGCAGGCCGCCACGCTCGCCCGTGCCGGCGCCGGTGACGGGGGCGAGGTGCCGGCGGGGATGCAGGCAGCGGCGGGACTGATGGCCGACGCCGACGCCGCGGTCCTTGCCACCCAGAGCTTCACCCAGCCGCCGCCGCGCTACACCGAGGCGACGCTCGTCAAGCGGATGGAGGAGCTCGGGATCGGCCGGCCCTCCACCTACGCCGCGATCGTCACCACGATTCAGGACCGCGGCTATGTCCGCAAGGAGAAGAACCGGCTGATCCCCGAGGACAAGGGCCGGCTGGTCACCGCCTTCCTCGTCACCCACTTCGCCCGCTACCTCGACTATGACTTCACCGCCGGCCTCGAGGAGGATCTCGACCGCGTCTCGGCCGGCGAGGCCGACTGGCGGGCGCTGCTCGCCCGCTTCTGGAAGGATTTCTCCGCCGCCGTCGCCGAGACGGCCGAGTTGCGCATCACCGACGTGCTGGAGAAGATCGACGAGGTGCTCGCCCCCCACCTCTATCCGCCGCGCGCCGACGGCGGCGACCCGCGAGGCTGCCCGGCCTGCGGGACGGGGCGGCTGTCCTTGAGGACGGCGCGCAGCGGCGGGGCGTTCATCGGCTGCTCCGGCTACCCCGCCTGCCGGTACACCCGCCCGCTCTCCGCCCCGGGCGGCGGCGGCGAGGGCGCGGCCGGCGACCGGCTGCTCGGCCATGACGGCAGCGACCCGATCTGGCTGAAGGCCGGCCGCTTCGGCCCCTACGTCCAGCGCGGCGAGGCCGGCGAGGGCGATGCCAAGCCGCCGCGCGCCTCGCTGCCGAAGGGCTGGGCGGCCGAGACGGTCGATCTCGGGCGGGCGCTGAGGCTGCTGTCCCTGCCGCGCACGATCGGCCCCCATCCCGCCGACGGCGCCCCGGTGGAGGCCGGCATCGGCCGCTTCGGCCCCTTCGTCCGCCACGGGTCGACTTACGCCAACCTGACCGACGCCGAGGAGGTCTTCACCCTCGGGATGAACCGGGCCGTCGAGGTTCTGGCGGCGCGCGCCGAGGGGCGCGGCCGGCGCACAGCCGCGGGCCCCGCGGCGCTGCGCACGGTCGGCGAACACCCCGATGGCGGCGCGATCGCGCTGATGCCGGGCCGCTTCGGCCCCTATCTGAAATGGGGCGGCCTCAACGCCTCGCTGCCGAAGGATGCCGACCAGGCAGCCGTCACGCTCGAGGCGGCGGTGGCGCTGCTGGCTGCCCGGGCCGGCAAGGCGGGCGCCTCCGGCAGGAAGACGGCGGCCGGGGCGCGGAAGGCGCGCAAGGCCGACGGCGGGGCGGCAGGCGGCCCCGGGGGCAGCGGCGCGACGGTCGGGGGTTGGACCGCCGCTCCCGCCGGCGAGGAACCCGGGGGAGTGGCCGGCGCGCAGACCCCTGCCGGGCCCGGCGAAGCGTCCGCATCGAAGGCCGCGGCAGGGGCCGCGCGCAAGCCCTCGGCCGGGGCCGCGGCCGAGCGCAGGGCCAAGGCGGCGGCGAAGACCGGGGGCAAGGCGGGGGCCAGGACGGGGGCCAAGGCCAAGGCGGGGGCCAAGGCCGGGGCCGGGAAGGAAGCTGGGGCCCCGGCCAAGGCGGCGGCGGCCAAGGCGGCGGCGGCCAAGGCCGGCGGCCAGCCCGCGGCGGCGGCCGCGCCCGCCGCCCCGACGGTGCCGAAGGGGCCCGCGGCGGTCCGGCGGCGGGCGGCGGGGTCCTGAACCTCCGCAACCGCCGGCCGCCGCCGCCCCATGCCGCGGCGCGGCGCGATTGACAGCATCGCCCCGCTTCGCCAAAAGGGCCCGCGACGGCGCGGGCAGGAGGGCGGCAGGATGGCAGGCAAGGTCTACGGTTCGGCGGCCGCGGCGCTGGAGGGCCTGCTGGCCGACGGGATGACGATCGCGGCCGGCGGCTTCGGCCTCTGCGGCATCCCCGAGAACCTGATCGCGGCGATCCGCGACGCCGGAACCCGCGATCTCACCATCGCCTCGAACAACGCCGGCGTCGACGGCTTCGGCCTCGGCGTGCTCCTGGCGACGCGGCAGGTGCGCAAGATGATCTCGTCCTACGTCGGCGAGAACGCCGAGTTCATGCGCCAGTACCTCTCGGGCGAGCTCGAGCTCGAGTTCAACCCTCAGGGCACGCTGGCCGAGCGGATGCGCGCGGGCGGCGCCGGCATCCCCGGCTTCTACACCCCCACCGGCGTCGGCACGGTCATCGCCGAGGGCAAGGAGCACAAGGATTTCGACGGCCGCACCTACATCCTCGAGCGGGCGATCCGCGCCGACCTCGCCATCGTCAAGGCGTGGAAGGGCGACGACCAGGGAAACCTCGTCTTCCGCAAGACGGCGCGCAACTTCAATGCCCCGGCGGCAACCTGCGGGCGCATCTGCGTGGCCGAGGTGGAGCAGATCGTGCCGGTGGGCAGCCTGGACCCCGACTGCATCCACACCCCCGGCATCTACGTCCACCGCATCATCCAGGGCCGGCACGAGAAGCGGATCGAGAACCGCACCGTGCGGGCCGCCTGAAGGAGACCGACCATGCCCTGGGACCGCAACCAGATGGCCGCCCGCGCCGCGCAGGAACTGCGCGACGGCATGTATGTCAACCTCGGCATCGGCATCCCTACGCTCGTGTCGAACTACATCCCCGCCGGCGTCGACGTCACCCTGCAGTCGGAGAACGGGATGCTCGGCATGGGCCCCTTCCCGACCGAGGACGAGGTCGACGCCGATCTGATCAACGCCGGCAAGCAGACCATCACCGAACTGCCGCGCACCTCCTACTTCGACAGCGCCACCTCGTTCGCGATGATCCGCGGCGGCAAGATCGACATGGCGATCCTCGGCGCGATGGAGGTGTCCGAGACCGGCGACCTCGCCAACTGGATGATCCCCGGCAAGCTCGTCAAGGGCATGGGCGGCGCGATGGACCTGGTCGCCGGGGTCCGCCGGGTGGTGGTGGTGATGGACCACACGAACAAGGCGGGCGAAAGCAAGGTGCTGCGCACCTGCACCCTGCCGCTCACCGGCAAGGGTGTGGTCGACCGCATCATCTCCAACCTCGGGGTGCTCGACGTGGTCGAGGGCGGCCTCAGGATCGTCGAGACCGCGCCGGGGGTCACCGAGGCCGACCTGCGCGCGTCCACCGAGGCGACCATCGTCGCCTGAACGGCGGTGGCGGCCCCGCCGCCCCCGCCTTCCCCTCCCCGACCGCCCCTCAGTAGCTGTATTCGGCGTAGATCCGCGTCAGGTCGCCTGCCCAGGGGCCGTGATACTGCTCCAGAAGCTCGTCGGCCGGGGTCCGCCCGGTCTCGACGCCCTCCTTCAGCGTGTTCAGGAAATGGGTCTCGTCGGGAACCAGCCCGCCGGCCCCCGGGCGGGCGCGGGCCTTCAGCCCGGCCTCGGCGATCGCCACCGCCTCGCGCGCGAGGTCGTGCAGCCCGATGCCGCCCGCCCGTCCCTGCAGCCCCTCGACGCTCGCCGCCACCCTGAGACCCTCGCGGGTCTCCGCGTCCCAGCCCTTGGCCAGGTCCCAGGCGGCATCGAGCGCGGCCCCGTCGTACGTCAGCCCCACCCAGAAGGCCGGCAGCGCGCACAGCCGCCGCCACGGCCCGCCGTCGGCGCCGCGCATCTCGATGTAGCGCTTGACCCGCGCCTCGGGAAACAGCGTCGTCAGATGGTCGGCCCAGTCCGACAGCGTCGGCACCTCGCCCGGCAGCGCCGGCAGCCGCCCGGCCATGAAGTCGCGGAAGCTCTGGCCACGGGCGTCGAGGTAGGCCCCGTCGCGGTAGACGAAGTACATCGGCACGTCGAGCGCCCAGTCGACGTAGCGCTCGAACCCCATGCCGTCCTCGAAGACGAAGGGCAGCATGCCGGTGCGCGCGTCGTCGAGCCCCCGCCAGATGCGCGAGCGCCAGGACTTGTGGCCGGACGGCCGGCCCTCGAAGAACGGCGAGTTGGCGAAGAGCGCGGTGGCCACCGGCTGCAGCGCCAGTGCCACCCTCAGCTTCTTCACCATGTCGGCCTCGGAGGCGTAGTCGAGGTTCACCTGCACGGTGCAGGTTCGGTACATCATCTGCAGCCCGTGCGTGCCCACCTGCCGCATGTAGTCGGTCATCAGCCGGTAGCGCCCCTTGGGCATCCGCGGCATGTCCTCGTGCCGCCAGAGCGGCGCCGCCCCGAGGCCGATGAAGGCCGCACCGATCCCCTCGGCCACCTCCTGCACCTCGCGCAGGTGCTCGTTGACCTCGTCGCAGGTCTGGTGGATCGACTCCAGTGGCGCCCCGGACAGCTCGAGCTGACCGCCCGGCTCGAGGCTGACGTTGGCGCCGTCCTTGCTCAGGCCAATGACGTTGCCGCCCTCGCGCACCCGCTCCCAGCCGAAGCGGTCGGCCAGCCCCTCCAGCATCGCCCTGACCGACCGCGGCCCGTCGTAGGGCAGCGGTCGCAGCGTGTCCTTGCAGTAGCCGAACTTCTCGTGCTCGGTGCCGATGCGCCAGGCTGCGGGCGGCTTGCAGCCCTGCGCGAGATATCCGGCAAGCTGGTCTTGATGCTCGATCGGGCCGCCGCCCGACTGCGGAATGGACATGGGGGTGCGGCCTCGCCTGACGTGCCCGGGCGGCACAGGTGCGGCCTCGTGGGGGCCGAGTCAAGGGCTCCCGGCCGGCCGGCGGGGTCAGCGGGAGGGCAGCGCCGGCCCCGCGCCGCGCCGCCAGAGCAGCCGGTCGGGGGTGCCGGGCCGGGCGAGCGCGGCGATCAGCGCGCCGGCATCCAGCCCCGGCAGGGCGGCGAAGAGGTCGAACAGCGCCTCCGCGCCCGCCGCCTCGACGGGAATGAAGAGGGGCGGGCCGCCGTCCTGGGCCAGCCGCCAGACGCGCCGGCCGGCGCGCTCCAGCAGCCGGACCTCGGTCAGGTCGGACAGCGCCGCGGCACCGCCGTAGCGCGGGCCGAAGTAGGTGACCTGCCCCTCCAGCACCTCGACCACGCCCGGCCCCGCGCCGGCCTGCGCGAACCGCCGCCGGCGCAGCCCGATCCAGGCCAGCCCCGCGCCGGCCAGCACCGCGAGCCCGCCCAGCACACCGTAGAACGGCCCGCCGCGCAGCGCCAGCCACAGTCCCGCCGCCGCCACCCCCGCCGCCGCCAGAAGCTCGCGGTTGCGGGTCAGGAAGGCCGCCGCCCCGGGCCGCAGGAAGCTCATCGCACAGCTCCGTGGCCGGCCCCGCCCGGGGCGGGCCGTGGCGGCACCGCGACGGCGGCGACATCGGCCACCTGCCGCGCCGGGCCGATGCCGGCCACGGCATCAAGCGGCGCCTCGTGCAGCGCCCCGCCGGCGGCGAACTGCAGGCAGGGGCCGTGCCGGTCAGCCCACTCCCAGCCGGGCCGGTCCAGCCGCCGGCCGCCGGCGGGCTCGACGAGCGCATGCGCGGCCGCGACCAGTGCCCGCCCGGGCGCCGCCAGCACGAAGCGCCGCTCGAGCAGCCAGCCGCCCTCCAGCGGCCGGGTCAGCACCGCCGCATAGCGCTCGCCCCCGGCATGGATCCAGCCGCGCAGCCGCTGGGTGGCGGCATGCAGGGCGCCGAGGTGGAAGCCGTCGGTCGAGGCGGGAAACGCACCCGGCCCGGCCGGCGGCCCGAGCTCGGCCGGCCATTCCCCCGCCGCCGCCGCCACCCCGTTCAGCCACAGCCGGCCGTCGGCGGTGAAGGCGCCGCCGCCGCACCAGGCGTCCGCCATCGGCACGACCAGGATCGCCGACAGCCATGGCGCGCGCGACACCGCCGTCCACCACGCCGCCCGGCCCACGCCCGCGGCCTGCGCGCGCGCATGGCCGGTGCCGGCGAAGACGACAAGATGCCGACCGTCCGGCGAGAGATCCGACCGGAAGGGGGCGATGCGACCGGCCAGCGGCTGGCCCGGGGTCAGCTGGTGGCGGTCGCGGTCCCAGCCGAGCGTCGCCATCGCCGCCGAGGGCCCGCGCCGAAGGATCACCGCCGCCGGTGCGGCCGCGGCCGTCAGCACCCACAGCCGCGGCGGGCTCACCGCCAGTCCCCGGCCGCGGCCTGCCACAGCGCCAGGGCGGCGATGGCGGCGGTCTCCGCCCGCAGGATGCGGGGGCCAAGCGCGAACGGGCGTGCCTGCGGCAGCGCCGCCAGCCGCGCCCGCTCGGCCGGCGCGAACCCGCCCTCGGGGCCGACCAGGATGGCGACCGGCGGCGCCGCCGCCGGCGGGCCGGCCGCTCCCGCCCCCGCGCCCGGCCCCGCCCCCCGGGCTGCCCCCCGGCCTGCGGCCGTCTCGTCGGCCCACAGCAGCGCCCGCCCGGCCGGCCAGCCGTCGATCAGCCGGCCGAAGGGCACCAGCTCGCCGACCTCCGGCACATGGGTGGCGCCGCACTGCTCGGCGGCCTCCACCGCATGGGCCTGAAGCCGCGCGCGCGCCAGCCGCTCGGCGCTGGTGAAGGCGGTGGCCACCGGCACCAGCCGGGCGACGCCAAGCTCGGTCGCCTTCTCGACCAGGAAGTCGGTGCGCGCCTTCCTCAGCGGCGCGAACACCAGCCACAGGTCGGCCGGCGGCCGCTGCGGGGCAAGCGGCGCGCGCGCCACCAGAAGCGCCTCGCGCCGGCCGCCGGCCGCCACCTCCGCCAGCCACTCGCCGTCGCGGCCGTTGAAGGCGGCCACCCCGTCGCCCGGGCCCAGCCGCATCACGGCAAAGAGATAATGCGCCTGCGCCGGGCCCAGGGGAAGCGGTTGCCCGGGGCCAAGGGGATGCTCTAGAAACAGGCGGACCTTCGGCGTCATGGACCGACCTTATGCCCGCCGGCCGCGATCTGCCAGAGACCGCCCGCGCCGCCCCCGCCGCGGCGGGCGCCGTCGCTGATGCGGTGCGGGGCAACTGGGTCGACCGCCGCGCGCCGGCCCCCTGGCGGCCGTTCCTGCGCCTGTCGCGCGCCGACCGGCCGATCGGCACGTGGCTGCTTCTCCTGCCCTGCTGGTGGGCCGTCGCGCTTGCCGTCGCCGCCGATTCCTCCCGCCTCGGCTGGCCGGCACTCTGGGTGGCGGCGGGCTGCGGCATCGGCGCGGTGCTGATGCGCGGGGCGGGCTGCACCTGGAACGACCTGACCGACCGCGACGTCGACGCGCAGGTGGCGCGCACGCGCTCGCGCCCGCTGCCCGCCGGGCAGGTCGGCCCGCGCGGCGCGCTGGCCTGGATCGCCGCCCAGGCGCTCGCCGCCTTCGCGGTGCTGCTCAGCTTCCAGCCGCCCGCGGTCGCGCTCGGGATCGCCTCGCTCGCGCTCGTCGCCGTCTATCCCTTCGCCAAGCGCTTCACCTGGTGGCCGCAGCTCTTCCTCGGGCTCGCGTTCAACTGGGGCGCGCTGCTCGCCTGGGCGGCGGTGACCGGGGCACTCGCCTGGCCGGCGCTGCTGCTCTATCTCGGCGGCATTGCCTGGACGCTCTTCTACGACACCATCTATGCCCATCAGGACAGGGAGGACGACGCGCTGATCGGCATCCGCTCCACCGCCCGGCTGTTCGGGCCGCGCACCCATGCGGCGCTGGCGGTCTTCCTGGTGGCGGCGGTGCTCCTGCTCGCGCTCGCGGCGGTCGCGGCGCTCCTGCCGGCGGGCCGGCCCCTGGCGCTGGCCGCCGCGCTGGCCGGGGTCTGGGCCTTCGGCTGGCACCTGCACTGGCAGCTCCGGCGGCTCGACACCGGCGAGCCGTCGGTCTGCCTGCGGCTGTTCCGGTCCAACCGCGATGCGGGCCTCCTCGTTGCGCTGTTTTTCGCCGCCGCCGCGGCGCTGTGATTGCCCGCCGGGCGGGCGGGGCGTAACCCTGCCCCGCCGTTCTCCCCGACGCCACCGAAGGCCCCGCCGATGCGCCTTGCCCTCCGCCTCCTGCCCGCCGCCGTCTTCGCGCTCGCCGCCCTGGCGGCGGTGGCCGCGGCCGCGGCCGCCGCGCTGATGATCGAGCGGCGCTCGGCGGCCGCCGTCGCGGCGGCGCTGGCGGCCGGCGGCGAGGGCTGGGCCGAGGTCGCGGCCGACGGGCTGCAGCTGCGTCTGGCCGGCGTCGCCGAAAGCGAGACGCGCCGCTTCCGGGCCCTGACGATCGCCGGCGAGGTGGTCGATTCGGCCCGCGTCATTGACGCGATGGCGGTCGCCGCCCCCGCCCCCCCCGTCGTGCCCCGCCACGCCCTGGAGATCCTCGCCGGCGCCGGCGGCATCTCGCTGATCGGGCTTGTTCCCTCGGCCGATGCCGAGGGCAGGCTGGCGGCGCGGCTGGCCGCCGCCCTGCCGCAGGCCGAGATCGCCGACATGACCGAGACCGCCGCCAACCCGCCCGAGCCTGGCTGGGCCGCGGCGGTCGACTTCGGCCTGTCGCTGGTGACCGACCTGCCGCGCGCCAAGGTCTCGATCACCGCCGACCGGGTGGCGGTCTCCGCGGTCGGCGGCAGCGCCGCCGAGAAGCGTCGGCTGGAGGCCGAGTTCGCCCGCCGCGCCCCGGCCGGGCTGGCACTGGCGCTGGACATCTCGGCGCCGCGGCCGGTGATCGTGCCCTTCACCCTGCGCTTCGTCGTCGACGCCGAGGGCCCGCGCTTCGACGCCTGCGCCGCCGACGACGAGGAGGCGCAGGCAGCGATCCTGGCCGCCGCGCTTGCCGCCGGGGCGCTGGGCAAGACCGCCTGCACCATCGGCCTCGGCGTGCCCTCGCCGGCCTGGGGCGAGGCGGCGGCGACGGCGATCGCGGCGCTGGCCGATCTCGGCGCCGGCTCGGTCACCTTCCGCGATGCCGACGTGACGCTCGTGGCTGCCCATGACGTCCCCGGCGAGACCTTCGACCGGGTCGCGGGCGAGCTCAAGGCACGACTTCCAGCGCCCTTCGCGCTGCGCGCCGAGCGGCTGCCGCCGCCCGCCGGGCCCGAGGCCGCCGCCGTGCCCGAGTTCACCGCCCGGCTCGCCGCCGAGGGGGCGGTGGAACTGCGCGGCCGGCTTGCCGACGAGCGGATGCGCGATGCCGTCGACGCCTTCGCGCGCGCCCGCTTCGGCGCCGATGCGGTGCTGACGGCAACCCGGCTCGAGCCCGGCCTGCCGGAGGGCTGGCCGGTGCGGGTGCTGGCCGGGCTTGACGCACTGGCCGAGCTTGCCGAGGGTAGCCTGCGGATGCGGCCCGACCTCGTGGAGCTGTCCGGGGTCACCGGCAACCCCGAGGCCAGCGACGCCATCGCCCGGCTGTTCTCGCAGCGGCTGGGGCCGGGGGCCGAGTTCCGGCTGGTGCTGCGCTACGACCGCCGGCTCGACCCCGAGGCGGCGCTGCTGGCACCCCCCGCCTGCCTGGCCGAGATCGCCGCGATCCAGACCGCCGGCAAGCTCACCTTCGCACCCGGCTCGGCCCGACTGACGGCCGAGGCCGCCGCGACGCTCGACGCCATCGCCGAGGTGCTGCGCGGCTGCGCCGAGTTCCCCCTCGAGATCGCCGGCCACACCGACAGCCAGGGCCGGGCCGAGATGAACCTCCGTCTCAGCCAGGAGCGCGCCGATGCGGTGCTCGCCGGGCTGCTGTCGCGGCGGGTGTCGGTGGCGGCGATGGCGGCGAAGGGCTACGGCGCCGGCGAGCCCGTGGCCGACAACCGTACCGAGGACGGGCGCGAGGCCAACCGGCGCATCGAGTTCCGCCTGCCCCCCGGCACCACCCTCGCCGCCGACCCGCCGGCCGCCGCCGCGCCGCCCGGCGCCGGCGGCGCCCCGGCTGCCTCCTCCCCGCCGGCTGCCGCCCCGCCCGCCGATGCCGCCCCGCAGGGCGGCGCCGCCGCGGGCGCGGCCGGCGGCGCAGCAGGGGCGGGCGGCGGCGCCGGGGCCGCGCCAAC
>JAHDXW010000021.1:51776-84198 GCA_023383015.1 Paracoccaceae bacterium | reverse complement strand
CGCCGCGCCCGCTGCCGCGCCCGCTGCCGCCCCCCCTTCCGTTGCCCCGGCCCCGGCACCGGCCCCGGCGCCTGCCGATGCCGCGGCGGCGCCGCCGCCGCGGCGCGAGCGGCTTCCCGACATCGAGGAGATCAACTCCACCCTCCGTCCGTCGGATGTGCGCGGCACGCGGCATCCCGAAGCGCCCGGAGGCAGGGACGAGGCCGCCGCCGGCCGGGGCTTCCGGCGCGGGTTCGCGCTGATGCTGCTCCTGGCCATCCTGCTGATCGCGCTCTACGTCGGCGCGCCCCGGATCACCGCGGCACTGCCCCAGGCCGGGGACGCGCTGGCCGCCTATGTCGCCGCGGTGGATTCCGCGCGCCTCTGGCTTCACGGGGTCGTGGCCGGGCTGCGCGGCGCGCCCGGCGGCTGACGCCCCGGGCGGCCCGGTCGGACGCGGCCCGCAGACCCGCGGTCAGAACCGCTCGAGCAGCCGGCGCAGGTAGTCGAGCTCAAGCGACGGACGGTCCTGCTCGCCCGACCGGCGGCGGAGTTCATCCAGCAGTTCCTGGGCCCTGCGGTAGACGTCGTCGCCCTGCAGCAGGTCGCGGTCGGTGCCGATGCGGCCGGTCGAGCCGGTCTCGCGGCCCAGCGGGTCGCGGGTGCCGCGGGGGTCCTCGCGGCCCTCGGAATCGCCGCGCTCGCCCTCGCGTGCCTCGGCCATGGCCTCGCCCATCTCGCGCATCCCCTCGCGCATCGCCTCCATCGCCTCGGCCTGGCGGTCCAGCGCACCGGCGTTGTCGCCCTCGCGAAGCGCCTCCTCGGCCTCGCGCATGGCCCGGCCGGCGCGGTCCAGCGCCTCGCGCGCGCGGTCCCCGGCCTCGCTGCCCTCGCCCGGCACCGGGCCCTCGGCAAGGCCGCGCAGCTCGTCGCGCAGCTCGCGCTGGCGTTCGGCTAGCCCGCCTTCCGTGCCGCCCTCGCCCTCGCCCCCGCCCTGGCGCTCGCCCTGTCCGGGCTGGCCCGGCTGGCCGGGGCCGAAGCGCTCCTGGAACTCGCGGAAGGTGTCGTCCGACAGCCCCTGCTGGCGGCGCAGCGTGTCGGCGAGGTCGCGCATCGTGCCCTCGCCGCCCTCGCTGCCCTCGCCGCCCGGGCCCTGGGTGACCTGCATGTTCTCCATCAGCTGGCGGAGCATCTCCATCAGCTCGGCCGCCTCCTCCATGCGGCCCTGCTCCATCAGCTCCTGCAGCCGGTCCAGCATCTCCTGCAGCTGGCGGCCGGTCATCTCCATGCGCTCGCCCTGCTCGGCCATCTCGCTGTCGGGCGGCCGGTCGGCCTGCTGCTCGGCAAGCTGGCGCATGTACTGGTCGAGCGCCTCGCGGAACTCCTGCATCAGCTCGTCGATCTCGGCGGGGTCGGCGCCGTTGCGCATCGCCTCCGACAGCCGGTCCTGGGCGCGCTGCATCCGCTCCAGCGCGTCGGCCAGGTCGCCGGCCTCGATCAACGTGGCGATCTCCCACAGCGCCGCGGCGATCTCGTCGCGCAGTTCGGTGCCGAGCCCGCCCTCGGCGGCGGTCCCGCCCTCGAGCCTGCGGATCGCCACGCGCAGGAGAAGGTATGCGCGCTCGTTGCGCACGAAGCCTTCCGGGCGGTGGCTGACCGCGCGCAGCACCTGTGCCGCCCGCGCCGCCCCGGCGCGCGACCACAGCAGGTCGCGGCGCATCTCGATGACCGCCGCCGCCAGCGGGTCGAAGAAGCGCCGCCCGGGCAGCACGGTCGCTGCGGCCTCGGCATGCCCCTCCTGTCCCCTGGCATCGGCGGCATGCAGCGTCACCCGCACCGGCAGGTTTGCCCAGGGGTGCTGGGAGAGGTTGTCGACGATGGCGTCGGTCACCTCGGTGCGGCTGGCCGTCATCGGCAGGGGCAGGTCGAGCACGATCGTCTCGCGCGGCTCGGGGTCGGGGGCGAGGCCGTGGCGGCGGTCGACGGCGGCAAGGTCGAGGGCGATCTCGGCGCGTCCGGTCACCACCCCGTAGTCGTCACTGGCGCGGAACCCCTGGCGCAGCTGGCCGCCGCGCTCGCGCGTCATGGGGCCGTCGAAGGCGATCGCCGGTGCCGCGTCGGGCAGCAGCGTCACCTCCCAGCGCCGCCCGCCGGGGCCCGCGATCTCGATCTTGCCCGACCGCGCGACCTCGAACTCGGCCACCGCGAGGTCGGCGGCGGCGGGGCCGGCGGGCCCCGCGGGGCCGGCGGCGGACGCCTCGCGCGGCGCCGACACGGTCTCGTCCAGGGTCAGCGCCCCGGCCTCGCCGTAGAAGCGCAGCGCGACACGGCTGCCGGCCGGCAGCGACAGCTGCGGGTCGACGATCTCGGCCAGGTAGAGCGTCGGCCGGCCGGTGTAGGCCGGCGGCTGGATCCAGCCTTCCCACGACGGCCCGGCGGCCGCGGCCGCCGCCGCGCCCGAGCCGATGTCGGCCACCGTCGCCACCCGCCCGAACGAGCCGAAGATGACCGCTGCCGCTGCCGCCGTCAGGGCGACGTAGCGCAGCGCGAAGCGGTCGCGCGAGGCCAGCCGCAGGTCGGGGGCGGGGGCGCGCGCCGACGCCGCGCGCGCCGCCATCCGCGTCACATGCACATCCCATACGGCCGCCGAGCCCGGGTCGCTGCCGCCCACCGCCTGGCTGTCGAGCAGCGCGGCAAGCGGCCGGCCGGCGAGCCCGCGGTCGAGCCGCTCGCGCGCTTCGGCGGCGGTCGGCCAGCGCAGCCGCCTGAGGCCGAGCGCGACCAGTACCAGCAGAAGAACCCCAAGGCCGGCCAGCCCGGCCGCGGCCCCGCCCGGCGGCCCCGCCTCGTGCAGGCCGAAGGCCGCAGCGGCGAAGCCGGCAAGAAGCACCGTCCAGGCCGGCCAGAACGCCCGCGCCAGCCGCTCGGCGGCCAGCCCCGCGCGGGTCAGGCGAAGCTGCCAGCCAAGCCGGGCAAGCGTGGTCTCGACGATCTGCCGGCGCTCGGTCATCCGCGTGCGCTCCGCCCCCGGCTGCCCGGCGCCGCGCGACAGCCCGGCGCTACAGCCATGGCGGCAGGGTATCGCGGCCGATCAGATCGTCAAACGTCGGCCGTGCCCGGATGACGGCGAAGTGATCGTCCCTCACCAGCACCTCGGGCACCAGAGGGCGGGCGTTGTATTCCGAGGCCATCGCCGCGCCGTAGGCACCTGCCGATCGGAACGCGACGAGCGCGCCCTCGGCCAGGTCCGGCAGCATCCGGCCGCGGGCGAAGGTGTCGGAGCTCTCGCACACCGGCCCGACGACGTCGAAGGGCGCGGCCGCCGCGCCTGCCGCGGGCGCGTCGACCGGGACGATGTCGTGGTGGGCGCCGTACATCGCCGGCCGGACGAGGTCGTTCATCGCCGCATCGAGGATCAGGAACCGCCGGCCCTCGCCTTCCTTGACGTAGATGACGCGCGCCAGCAGCACGCCGGCGTTGCCGACGATCAGCCGGCCGGGCTCGACCTCGATCTCGCAGCCGAGGTGGCCGAGCGTCCGGGCCACCATCGCCCCGTACTCGGCCGGCAGCGGCGGCGGCGCGTTCGAGGCCGCGTAGGGAATGCCGAGGCCGCCGCCGAGGTCGAGCCGCCCTATCGCATGGCCGTCGGCGCGCAGCAGCGGCACCAGTTCGGCCAGCCGGCCGTAGGCGGCCTCGAAGGGGGCCAGGTCGGTGAGCTGGCTGCCGATGTGCATGTCCACGCCGACCACCGCGATCCCGGGCAGGGCGGCGGCCTCGGCATAGACGGCACGCGCGCGGGCCAGCGGGATGCCGAACTTGTCCTCCTTGCGCCCGGTTGATATCTTGTCGTGGGTGCGCGCGTCGACATCGGGGTTGACGCGCAGCGCCACCGGCGCGGAGGTGCCAAGCCCGGACGCGACCTCCGACAGTGCGCGCAGCTCGGCCTCGGATTCGACGTTGAACTGCCGGATGCCGCCGGACAGCGCGATCCGCATCTCCTCGCGGGTCTTGCCGACGCCCGAGAAGACGATGCGGTCTCCGGCGACGCCGGCGGCACGCGCCTTCAGGTACTCCCCTGCCGAGACCACGTCGACGCCGGCGCCGAGCCCGGCCAGGGTGCGCACGACGGCGAGGTTGCCGTTGGCCTTCATGGCGTAGCAGACCAGATGCGGCAGTCCGGACAGTGCCTCGTCGAACACCCGGAAGTGCCGGACCAGCGTCGCCGTGGAATAGACGTAGACCGGCGTGCCGACCGCCGCGGCGATGTCGCAGAGCGCCACGCCCTCGGCGAACAGCGTGCCGTCGCGGTAGTGGAAATGGTCCATCGACGCCCCCGCGCGCCCCGGCCGGCCCGTTCCGGCGGCCCCTCTTAGGCCCTTTCGGCGGACGGGGGAACGGCCTTCGGCGCGGCCCCGCCCGGGGCGCCCGCTCAGCGCGGCGGGGCGCTGCGGATAAAGAGGTAGAGCGGCAGCGCGCAGGAGACGCCGATGCCGAAGGTGGCCGGGATGGCAACCAGCGCCAGCCAGTTGCGCCGCACGGACACCTCGGCCACGACCCAGACCGTCAGCGCCACCGCGGCGATGGTGAGGTCCCACACCAGCCCCGAGGTCGCCTCGTTGGCGTGCCAGGCCGCGAGCATCCCCGCCAGGCTGAAGCCGTTGGTATCGAACCAGGCGAGGAAATGGCTCATCGGGTGGATCGCGCCCCAGACCGCGATCGCAAGGTAGGTCAGGCGAAGCGGGCTCATGGCGGCCTCCGGCTGGCAACGTCTGCGGCGGCCAGCTAGCGCGCCGCCGCGGGCCGGCCAGCGCCGGCGCCGCCCCTCAGCCGCCGATGACGACGCCGGCGCGCGCCTCACCGCCGACCGTCACCCCCGCCGCGGGGGCGACCGGCGGGCCGTCGGCGCCGCAAGCGGCAAGCGCAAGCAGCGCCACAAGCGCGATCCGCCTCATCCCAGCACCGCCTTCCAGCGCGCCACTTCCTCGCGCACCCGTGCCGGCGCCGTGCCGCCCGGGCTCGTCCGGCTGGCCACCGAGTTCTGCACGCCGAGGACGCCGAAGACCTCGGCCGTGATCGCCGGATGGATGGCCTGCATGGCGCCGAGCGGCAGTCCGGGCAGGTCGCAGCCTGCCGCCTCGGCCGCCGCGACGATGCGGCCGGTGACGTGGTGGGCCTCGCGGAAGGGCAGGCCGAGCCGGCGGACCAGCCAGTCGGCCAGGTCGGTGGCGGTCGAGAACCCCGCCGCCGCCGCCGCCTCCAGCCGGGCGCGGTCGGGCGCCAGCCCCGCGACCATCCCGGTCATCGCCGCCAGTGCCAGCATCAGCGTGTCGGCGGCGTCGAAGACCTGCTCCTTGTCCTCCTGCATGTCCTTGGAATAGGCCAGCGGAAGCCCCTTCATGACGGTGAACAGCGCGACCGCCGCGCCCAGCACCCGCCCGGTCTTGGCCCGCAGGAGCTCGGCCGCGTCGGGGTTGCGCTTCTGCGGCATGATCGACGAGCCGGTGGTCCAGCGGTCGGGCAGGCGCACGAAGCGGAACTGCGCCGAGCACCAGATCACGATCTCCTCGGCCAGCCGGCTGAGGTGGGTGGCGCAGATCGCCGCGGCGGAAAGGAACTCGAGCGCGAAGTCGCGGGACGACACGGCGTCGAGCGAATTGGCCATCGGCCGGTCGAATCCCAGCGCCGCGGCCGTCATCGCCCGGTCGATCGGAAACGAGGTGCCGGCCAGCGCCGCCGCGCCGAGGGGGCATTCGTTCATGCGCGCCCGTGCGTCGGCAAGCCGGCCGGCATCGCGGGCGAACATCTCGACATAGGCCAGCATGTGGTGGCCCCAGGTCACCGGCTGGGCCACCTGCAGGTGGGTGAAGCCCGGCATCACCCAGTCCGCCCCTGCCTCGGCCTGCGCCAGCAGCGCCCGCTGCAGGGCCCGCAGCCCCTCCGTGGCGGTGTCGCACTGGTCGCGCACCCACAGCCGGAAGTCGGTGGCCACCTGGTCGTTGCGGCTGCGGGCGGTGTGCAGCCGCCGCGCCGGCGCCCCGATCAGCTCGGCCAGCCGCGCCTCGACGTTCATGTGGATGTCCTCGAGGTCGTCGCGGAACGGGAAGCGGCCCGCCTCGATCTCTGACAACACCGTGAGCAGCCCTTCCCGGATCGCCGCGGCGTCGCTATCCGGGATGATGCCGCAGGCGGCGAGCATCGCCGCATGCGCGCGGCTGCCCGCGATGTCCTGGGCGTGAAGCCGCCGGTCGAAGCCGATCGAGGCGTTGATCGCCGTCATGATCGCGTCCGGCCCGGCGGCGAAGCGCCCGCCCCACATGGCGTTGGCGTCGGTCATGGTCATGAGGCCCCCGGGAGGTGGACGATGCGTGTGCTTCTTGCCCTGCTCATCTACACGGCCGTCGCGGCAGGCGCAAACGCGGCCGGGCTCGAGGCGCTGCGCACCGGCGAGATGCGCAAGCTCGTCGTTCACGACGCGCCGCGTGCGGTGCCCGAGGCGAGCTTCCTCGACGCTGCCGACGGGCTGCATCCGCTCTCGGGCTGGCGGGGCAGGGTTGTGGTGCTGAACTTCTGGGCGACCTGGTGTGCCCCCTGCCGCGACGAGATGCCCTCGCTCTCGGCGCTCGAGGCGGCGATGGGCGGGCCCGACCTGGCGGTTGTGCCGGTGGCCACCGGGCGCAACTCGGTGGCCGCGATCGGCCGTTTCCTTGACGAGATCGGGGTGAATAACCTGCCCGTGCTGCGCGACCCCACGATGGCCTTCGCCCGCGAGATGGCGGTGATGGGCCTGCCGGTGACGGTGATCCTCGACCGCGAGGGGCGCGAGGTCGCGCGGCTGACCGGCCATGCCGACTGGGCCGCGCCCGAGGCGCAGGCGCTGCTGGCTGCCGTGGTCGCCGGCGAGGGCGGCTGAGCGCGCCTCCGTTCATGCTTCGTTTACGCCGACGGCCGATGCTGGCAGCGCCGGGCGGCGCAGGCCCGGCCGGCGGCGGGGGCGGGCGATGGCGAGGCGCGGGATCGAGGCAGAGGTTCCCCCGGGGCTTGGCGACCCCTTGTCGGCCGCGGTGGCCGCGCGCGACCGCGCGGCGCTTGCCATGGTGCGCACCGCGCTGACCGAGAAGCGGGCGATGCTTGCCTTCCAGGCGGTGGTGGGCGCCCGCCGCCCCGACCGCCCCGCCTTCTGGGAGGGGCTGGTGCGGGTGGCCGACCCTTCGGGGCGGATCATCCCGGCGAAGGATTTCATGGCCGCGGTCGAGGGCACCGAGACCGGACGGCTGCTCGATGCCGCGGCGCTCGAACTGGGGCTCGGCGCGCTGGCCGCCCATCCCGGGCTGCGGCTGTCGGTGAACATGTCGGCCCGCTCGATCGGCTATCCGCGCTGGATGCGCGTGCTCGAGGACGGGCTGGCCGCCGGGCCGACGGTGGCCGAACGGCTGATCCTCGAGATCACCGAAAGCTCGGCGATCCTGATGCCCGAGATCGTCACGGCCTTCATGCGCGACCTGCACCGCCGCGGCATCGCCTTCGCGCTCGACGATTTCGGGGCCGGCTTCACCAGTTTCCGCTACCTGCGCGACTTCACCTTCGACATCGTCAAGATCGACGGGCAGTTCGTCCGCGGCATCCACCGCGACACCGACAACCAGGTGCTGATGGCGGCCCTGGTCTCGGTCGCCCGCCATTTCGACATGGTGGCAGTCGCCGAATCGGTCGAGGAGGCTGCGGATGTCGCCTTCCTCGCGCGGCTGGGCGTGGACTGCCTGCAGGGCTACCTCTACGGCGCGCCGACGCTGCGTCCGCCGTGGCGCGAGGCGCAGGTGGCACGACGGCAGGCCTGAGGCGCCCCTGCCGGCCGCCGCCCCGCTGTCGCCCCGGGGCTGCCCGTCCGCCCCGCCCTGGCCCGCGCAGGCCACCCGCGCACCGGCCCGTATCCGCCGTCCGCCGCCTGCCCGGTGCGGCCGCCCGTCCGGCCGCCCTGCTTGCGCCCCGAGGCCGCCTGCAGCGCGGCGGCCGGCGGCGCAGGGGCGCCGGCCCGGGACGGCGGCCGGCCGCCCGCCCCCTGCGGCGCGGGACCGCGACCGCCCGCGGCCGCGGCGCCGGCGCCCGTCCCGGCCGGCCGCAAGGCTGCCCCGGGCGTGAAACGGGGCCTTGACGCCCCCTCCTTGCCGCGCGGGGCCCCGCGTCTGCTCCGGCTCCCGGGGTGCCGGCAGGCGCACCGGGGCCCGGGCCACGTCCGCGCGCTCGCCGCGAAGCTGCCCGAGGTGCCGGTCGGCGCTGCCCCGCCGGCGCGGCGGGGCGCGCAATCGGCTGCCGTGGCGCCGCTGTCGCCGCCGCAAATGGTTTGCAAAGGCTGAATCCTTTCGCCCATACGATTGATTTCAGGCAACTCCCCAGCCGTCCCATGCGTGGGACGCCGGCCGCGCTGGCGGCCGGGCGGCAGGGCGCCGGCCGGTCCGAGGTGGAATGAGACACTTCGCCCCTTGCCTTTGACCGCCTGCGCCTCTAGCGCAAAGCGGTCTGCGGCCGGGCCTTGCCCTGCCGCGCTGAATGTCGTTTCCCGCCGCATACCCGCGGCACACCCCGAACCAGATGGAGTGAGCCTGCATGACCAATGTCGTGATCGTCTCGGCCGCGCGCACCGCCGTCGGCAGCTTCAACGGCGCCTTCGCCGCCACGCCCGCCCACGACCTCGGCGCCGCGGTGCTCGAGGCGCTGGTCGCCCGCGCCGGCATCGACAAGGCCGAGGTGAGCGAGACCATCCTCGGCCAGGTGCTGACCGCCGGGCAGGGCCAGAACCCCGCCCGCCAGGCCCACATCAAGGCCGGCCTGCCGAAGGAGAGCGCGGCCTGGGGCATCAACCAGGTCTGCGGCTCGGGCCTGCGCGCGGTGGCGCTGGCCGCCCAGCACATCCAGCTCGGCGACGCCGCCATCGTCGCCGCCGGCGGGCAGGAGAACATGTCGCTCTCGCCCCATGTCGCACACCTCCGGGCCGGCCAGAAGATGGGCGATCTCAGCTTCATCGACTCGATGATCCGCGACGGTCTGTGGGATGCCTTCAACGGCTACCACATGGGCAACACCGCCGAGAATGTCGCCCGCGAGTGGCAGATCGGCCGCGAGGAGCAGGACGCCTTCGCGCTGGCCAGCCAGAACAAGGCCGAGGCGGCACAGAAGGCCGGCCGCTTCGCCGACGAGATTGCGCCCTTCACGGTCAGGACCCGCAAGGGCGACACCGTCATCGACCAGGACGAATACATCCGTCTCGGCGCCACCATCGAGGCGATGCAGAAGCTGCGCCCGGCCTTCGCCAAGGACGGCACCGTGACCGCCGGCAATGCCAGCGGCATCAACGACGGCGCCGCCGGCGCGCTGCTGATGTCCGAGGACGAAGCGGCGCGTCGCGGCATCACCCCGCTCGCCCGCATCGCCTCCTACGCCACCGCCGGGCTCGACCCCGCCATCATGGGCGTCGGCCCGATCCACGCCAGCCGCAAGGCCCTCGCCCGGGCGGGCTGGAAGGCCGAGGATCTCGACCTCGTCGAGGCCAACGAGGCCTTCGCTGCCCAGGCCTGCGCCGTCAACAAGGACATGGGCTGGGATCCGGCGCGCGTGAACGTCAACGGCGGCGCCATCGCCATCGGCCACCCGATCGGCGCCTCGGGGGCACGGATCCTGAACACCCTGCTCTTCGAGATGAAGCGGCGCGGCGCCCGCAAGGGGCTGGCGACGCTGTGCATCGGCGGCGGCATGGGCGTCGCGATGTGCCTGGAGCGCGCCTGAGGCAGGGGACTGCCCGCGCAACATTGTTGCGCGGGCGGCCCCGCCCGGGTAACGCTGAGGACAGGACAACGCAAGGGGAGATCCCATGGGACGAGTGGCTCTGGTCACCGGCGGCTCGCGCGGCATCGGCGCGGCGATCTCGGTGGCGCTGAAGGCGGCGGGCTGCACGGTCGCGGCCAACTACGCCGGCAACGACGAGGCGGCGGCGAAGTTCACGGCCGAGACCGGCATCGCGACCTACAAGTGGTCGGTCGCCGACTACGAGGCCTGCAAGGCCGGCGTGGCGCAGGTGGAGGCCGCGCACGGCCCGGTCGACGTGCTGGTCAACAACGCCGGCATCACCCGTGACGCGATGTTCCACCGCATGACCCCGGCGCAGTGGCGCGAGGTGATCGACACCAACCTGACCGGCGTCTTCAACATGACCCACCAGGTCTGGACCGGCATGCGCGACCGCAAGTTCGGCCGCGTCATCAACATCTCGTCGATCAACGGCCAGAAGGGGCAGGCGGGGCAGGCCAACTACTCGGCCGCCAAGGCGGGCGACCTCGGCTTCACGCGGGCACTCGCGCAGGAGGGTGCGCGGGCGGGGATCACGGTGAACGCGATCTGCCCGGGCTACATTGCCACCGAGATGGTCAAGGCGATCGACGCCAAGGTCCTGACCGAGCGCATCCTGCCACTGATTCCGGTGGGACGGCTGGGCGAGCCCGAGGAGATTGCGCGCTGCGTCGTGTTCCTGGCCTCTGAGGAGGCGGGGTTCATCACCGGCGCGACGATCTCGGCCAACGGCGGCCAGTACTTCGCCTGACGGGTGGCGGGCGCGGGCGGCCGATGGCACTGTCGCCGCGGGCCCGCGCCACCGCCACCGGTTTCGGGGCGGTGCTGCTGTGGTCGCTTCTGGCGGTGCTGACGGTGGGCACCGCGCCGGTGCCCCCGCTCATGCTGAACGCGCTGTCCTTCGCGCTCGGGGCAGGGGTGGGGGGCGCGTGGCTTGTGCTGCGCGGCGGGGCGGGGCGGCTGGCCTCGGTGTCCTGGAAGGTCTATGCCTTCGGGACGGCGGGGCTGTTCGGCTATCACGCGCTCTACTTCTCGGCGCTGCGGCTGGCGCCGCCGGCCGAAGCGGGGCTGGTGGCCTATCTCTGGCCGCTGCTGATCGTGCTGTTCTCGGGCCTGCTGCCGGGCGAGCGGCTGCGTGCGGGCCATGTGGCGGGGGCGCTGGCGGCCTTCGCGGGGGCGGGGCTGATCGTGGCCGAGCGCGCCGGCGGGGCGGGGGCGGGGGTGCTTCCGGGCCTTTTGCTTGCGTTCCTGAGCGCGCTGACCTGGGCAGGCTATTCGGTGATCTCGCGCCGACTGGGCACGGTGCCGACCGAGGCCGTGGCGGTCTTCTGCCTGGCCACCGCCGCGCTGTCGGCGCTTGCGCATGCCGCGCTGGAAAGCCCGTCCTGGCCGGCGGATGCAGCAGGATGGGCGGCGGTCGCAGCGCTCGGGCTGGGGCCGGTGGGGCTGGCCTTCTACCTCTGGGATGTGGGCGTGAAGCGGGGCGACATCCAGCTTCTGGGCGTCGCCTCCTATGCGGCGCCGCTGCTGTCGACCCTTGCCCTCGTGGCGGCCGGACATTCCGAGCCGACACTGACACTGCTGGCCGCCGCGGGGCTGATCGCTGGGGGGGCCGTCATCGCCGCGCGGGCGGGACGGCAGGCGGCCGTCAGTCCTGGCTGAGGCGGTAGATCTCTTCCTTCAGCTTGAGCTTCTGCTTCTTCAGTTCGGCGATCTTCAGGGGGTCTTCCGCCGGATTCTTCTGGGCTTCCTCGACCATCTCGGAGAGGGCCTGGTGCTTGCGGCGGAGCTCCTGAAGATGCGCTGACATGGTCATTCCGTCCTCCTCTGTGAAGCCGCGATGACAGGAGTTCATCACAGTTCGCCGCCGCTGTCATCGGCCTGACGCGGGCTGCGGCATTCCTTCGGCGCCCTGCGACGTCAGCGCCGCGGCCCCGCGCAGGACGGCCTCGGCGGCAGGCGAATAGCCGTCGGCACCGCTGACGTGGGCAGCACCGGCGTGCAGAACGAAGGGCGCGGCCAGGCCGAAGGGGCCGCGCGCGCCCTTGCGTGCCCAGAGGATGAAGCGCCCCGCCGGCCCGCCGGCCCGCGCGGCGAGGGGCAGCACGGTGATCGCGCCGGCCCGGCCGGCGAGGGCGGCAAGCACCTCGGGCAGCCGTTCGGCCCGCTGGATCAGCGTCAGCCGGCCGCCGGGGCGCAGCCGGCGCAGCGCCGCGTCCAGCCAGAGGGCGAGGGGGGCGGCCTCGCGGCGGGCGCGGTCGCGCCCGGGGTCGGGGGCGGGCGTCGCCGCGCGCGGGAAGAAGGGCGGGTTGGTCAGCACATGGTCGAAGCCGCGCTGCGCCAGCGCGGCGGGCGGGCGGGCGAGGTCGCCCTCGACGACCTCGGCGGGGATGGCATTGCGCGCCGCGTTCGCCCGCGCCAGCGCGGCATAGGGTGGCTGAAGCTCCATCCCGGCAAGGACGACGCCCGGCACCCGCACCGCCAGGCAGAGCCCGGCGGCGAAGGCGCCGCAGCCGAGGTCGAGTGCGGATTCGCCGGGCCAGGCGGGGACGGCGGCGGCCAGCAACACGGCATCCGAGCCCGCGCGGAACCCCGTGCGGGGCTGGAGCAGCACCAGCCGTCCGCCGAGCAGGCGGTCCTCGCACAGCGCCCCGGGGGGGAAGCCCTCTGCCTCAGTCACGTCCTGGGACGATCTCGGCGCCGAGGCCGTTGTCGGCGAGGATTGCGCGGGCGCGTCCGATGTCCTGCGCGCCGACCATGAGGCGGCGCGGCAAAATGCCGATCGAACCCTCCAGCACGCTCATGTGGACGTCCATCTCGAACGCCACTATACCCTCGCCGGCAAGCAGCGCCGTGGCAAAGGCGATCACCGTCGGGTCCGTCGTGCGCAAGAGTTCCCGCATGCCGCCCAAGGTGGGCCGGCGACGCGGCCGAGTCGAGCCCCTGTTGCGGAGGCGTGATGAGCTTGGACAGACCCGGCCCCACCACCCCGCCCGAACGGCTGTCGGTGCTGCTGGCCGAGGACATGGCGGCTGTCAACGCGCTGATCCGCGTGCGCATGGCCTCCGAGCATGCGCCCCGCATCCCCGAGGTGACGGCGCATCTGATCGAGGCCGGAGGGAAGCGGCTGCGGCCGATGCTGACGCTCGCGTCGGCACGGCTGTTCGGCGTCCGGGGGGACAACCCGGTGCGGCTGGCCGCGACGGTGGAATTCATCCATACCGCCACCCTGCTGCACGACGACGTCGTCGACGAGAGCGACCGCCGGCGCGGCCGGCCGACCGCGAACCTGCTGTGGGACAACAAGTCCTCGGTGCTGGTGGGCGATTACCTGTTCGCCCGCTCGTTCCAGCTGATGGTCGAGACCGGATCGCTCCGGGTCCTCGACATCCTCGCCGACGCGGCCGCCACCATCGCCGAAGGCGAGGTGCTGCAGCTGACCGTGGCACGCGACCTCGGCACCGGCGAGGAGACCTACCTGAAGGTTGTCCGCGGCAAGACCGCGGCGCTGTTCGCGGCCGCTTGCGAGGCGGGAGGCGTGGTCGCCGGCGCGGCGGCGCAGGAGCAGGAGGCGCTGGCCGCCTATGGCGACGCGCTCGGCGTGGCGTTCCAGATCGTCGACGACTACCTCGACTATGCCGGGGTGGCCGCGGTCACCGGAAAGAACGTCGGCGACGACTTCCGCGAGCGCAAGCTCACGCTGCCCGTGATCAAGGCGGTGGCGGGGGCCGACGGCGACGAGCGCGCCTTCTGGGAGCGCACGATCGGCGCCGGCGACCAGCAGCCGGGCGATCTGGAGACCGCCTGCGCCATCCTCGAGCGGCGGGGGGCGCTGGCCGCGACGCGGGCCGAGGCGCTGGCATGGGCCGGCAGGGCGCGGGCGGCGCTGGCCGGCCTGCCGCAGGGCGGCGAGGTGCGCGGGATGCTGGCCGATCTGGCGGGGTTCGTGGTCGAGCGGGTGGCCTAGCGGGGGGCCACGCTGGGGCCGGGGTCGGCAAGCAGCGCGGCATCGCGCACCCACCAGCCCGGGCGGGCCAGCGCGGCTGCCGCGGCGCTCGCGGCGACGGGGTCGGTGAACAGGCCGAAGACGGTGGCCCCCGAGCCCGACATCCGCGCCAGCAGGCAACCCGGGCGGGCAACCAGCGCCGCGCGGGCCGCGTCGATGGCGGGGGCAAGCGATGCCGCCGGCGCCTCGAGGTCGTTGCGCATCGCCCGCAGGAAGGCGGCCAGCGCCGCCGCGTCGGCAAGCCGCGGCAGCTCGCGCGGCATCGGCGGGTTGTCGCGGCGGGCGAGCGCGGCAAAGACTGCGGCAGTGGGAACGCCGACCCCGGGGTTGACCAGTACCACCCATGCGGGGGGCAGGGCCCGCGCCGGCGCCAGCACTTCGCCGATGCCGCCCATGCGGACGGTGCGGGCGGCCAGGCACACCGGCACGTCGGCGCCAAGGTGCAGGGCGTCCGGCGGCGCCGGGCAGGGCCGGCCCCAGAGCCGTGCAAGCGCCCGCAGCGCCGCCGCGGCATCGGAGGAGCCGCCGCCGAGGCCGGCCGCGGCGGGCAGTTGCTTGTCGAGCGTGAGCCGCGCGCCGGCCGCGGGGTCGAGGGCGCGGGCCGCCCGCCAGACGAGGTTGTCCTCGCCTCCGGGGCAGCCGGCGGCCATTGGGCCGGTCACGGCCAGCGACAGCGCGGCCGCCGGCGCGGCCGTCAGCACGTCGCCGACATCGGCGAAGGTCACCAGGCTGTCGAGCAGGTGGTAGCCGTCGGCACGCCTGCCGGTGACGTGCAGCGTGAGGTTCAGCTTGGCCGGCGCGAAGGCCGTTACCCGGGCGGTGGGGCCGGCCATGGCCGCGCCCTAGGGTGCGCCGCTCGAGATGGCCAGCGGCGGCTCGCCCTCCTCGGCCAGGACGGCATCGAGGCCGACCTCGAGCTTGCGGCGGATGCGCGGCGCCTCGTCCTCCGCTGGCTCGAACTGGAGCGCCCGGCGCCACTGGAAGCGCGCCTCGACCCGCCGGCCGACGGCCCAGTAGATGTCCCCGAGATGGTCGTTGAGGATCGGGTCGGTCGGCATCAGCTGCACCGCCCGCTCCATGTGCGGCACCGCATCGACATAGCGGCCGAGGCGGTAGAGCACCCAGGCCAGCGAATCGGTGATGTAGCCGTTGTCGGGCTCGGCCGCCGCCGCGCGCTCGATCATCGCCAGCGCCCGGTCGAGGTTCAGCCGCATCTCGACCCAGGAGTAGCCGAGATAGTTCAGCACGTCCGGCTGGTCGGGCTCGAGTTCCAGCGCCGTGAGGAAATCGGCCTCGGCCAGGGCCCAGCGCTTCTCGCGCTCGTGGGTGATGCCGCGGGCGTAGAACAGCGACCAGTGGCGCTGCACCGGCGTGCCGATCAGCGCTACGGCCCGGTCGTAGGCCTGCGAGGCCTCGTCGAACCGCTCTTCCCGCCGCAGGAGGTCGCCGAGGGTGATGTGCACGCTCGGCTCGTCAGGGTGGGAGGCGGCGAGGGTGCCGAGGGCGGCCAGCGCGGCATCCGTCCGGCCCATGCGGTAGAGCGCCTCGGCCCGGCCGATCTCGGCGGCGTGGAACGAGAGGCTGTCGGGCGGAACCCGGCTGTAGGCCTCGGTGGCGAGTGCGGGCTGGCCCAGGCCGTCGAGAAGGCGGGCCGACAGCAGGACGGCGTCGACATGGTCGGGGCGCAGGGCCTCGGCCGTGCGGCTGTAGAGGAGCGTGAAGGAATCGGCCGCCTCGCCCTGCAGGGCAAGGGCGACGGTGTAGAAGACCTCGGCCAGCCCGTCGGTCGCCTCGCGCACGAGGGTGAAGGGAACGGCCCGTCCGGCGGAAAGCGCGACGCGCAGCGCCGCGATCGTGGGGTCGCTGCCGCCGGCAAAGGCCTCGTCGAGCAGTTCCAGCGCGTCGGCCTGCCGCTCGAGTTGGCTGAGAATCTGGGCAAAGCCGATCACGCCGCGCCTGGTCAGGCGCAGCGGCCCGGCCGCCTCGCCCGACAGCAACCCTGCCGCACCCTCGAAATCGCCGACCGAGGCCAGCGCCAGCGCCTTGTGGTAGGCCGCGAACCCCGCCATCCCGGGACGGGCGGCAAGCGCATCGAGGGCTGCGAGCGCCTCGGACATGCGGCCGAGGCCGATCTCGGACCAGGCGGTGACGAGGGCATCGACGAGCGGCCCGACCTCGCCCTCGGCGCTGGCGGCCTCGGCCACCCGCAGGTAGTCGCGCCGGCTGGCGGCATCGACAAGCAGCACGATGGCGGCCAGCTGGCTGCGGAAGCCGGCGGCGCGCATCTGTCGGGCCACCGGCTGGGCGCGTCGGAAGTCGCCCAGGGCCACCAGTGCCTGGATCGTGCTTTCCATCAGCGCGGGATTGCCCGGGTCGCGGATCAGCGCGCGCTGGTAGTAGTCGGCGGCGATGCGGAAGTCGGCCTTCTCGTTGGCCGACCTCGCCGCCAGGTAGGCGCCTGCCAGCCCCTCTGCGGCGGCAGGCACGGGCTGGGCGGCCAGCGCGGCGACGGCGAGGGTGATGGCGGCGAGGGTGCGGACGGGCAAGGGCGGCCTCTCGGCGGGGGACGCGGGGCATGGGGCGCCCCGCAGCGCCGAGCCTAGTGCCGCCCCGGCGGACTGGCAATCGCCGCGCGGCCGCATCTGCCGGCGGTGTCGCCGGCTCGCCGGAACGTGACTACATGTTGGGGTAGTTCGGCCCGTCGCCACCCTGCGGCGTAACCCAGGTGATGTTCTGGCTGGGATCCTTGATGTCGCAGGTCTTGCAGTGGACGCAGTTCTGGAAGTTGATCTGGAAGCGGGCCGCCGCCCCCTCGCCCACCACCTCGTAGACACCGGCCGGGCAGTAGCGCTGCGCGGGTTCGGCATATTGCGGCAGGTTGACGGCGATCGGCAGGGCAGGGTCGGCCAGCCGCAGGTGCGCCGGCTGGTCCTCGGCGTGGTTGGTGCCCGAGAAGGCGACGTTGGTCAGCCGGTCGAAGGACAGCACCCCGTCGGGCTTCGGGTAGTCGATCGGCCGGTGGCGGGCTGCGGGCTCGGTCGCGGCGGCGTCGGTCTTGCCGTGGCGCTGCGTGCCGAGCGGGTTCCAGCCGGTGAGGTTGGACACCCACATGTCGAGCCCCCCGAAGGCAAGCGAGGCGAGCATGCCGTGCTTCGACCACAGCGGCTTGACGTTGCGCACGCGCCTCAGGTCGCGGCCGACGGGGCCCTCGCGCAGGGCGCGGTCATAGGCATCCAGCGTGTCGCCCGCCCGTCCGGCGGCGACCGCCGCCGCGGCCGCCTCGGCGGCCGCGATCCCCGACAGCATGGCGTTGTGGTTGCCCTTGATCCGCGGCACGTTGACAAGCCCGGCCGCGCATCCGAGCAGGGCGCCGCCGGGAAAGGCCACCTGCGGCAGCGACTGCCAGCCGCCCTCGGTGATGGCGCGGGCGCCGTACGCGACCCGCTTGCCGCCCTGCAGGAGGTCGGCCACCAGCGGATGGTGCTTGAATCGCTGGAACTCCATGTAGGGGAAGAGCCAGGGGTTGGCGTAGTTCAGGTGGACCACGAAGCCGACGTAGAGCTGGTTGTTCTCGGTGTGATAGACGAAGCCGCCGCCGCCGGCCTCGCGCCCGAGCGGCCAACCCATGGTGTGCACCACCGTGCCGGGGCGGTGGCGGTCGGGCGCGATCTCCCAGATCTCCTTCATCCCGAGGCCGTATTTCTGCGGGCAGCGGCCCTTTCCCAGCCCGAAGCGGGCGATCGCCTGCTTTGACAGCGACCCCCGGACGCCCTCGGCGAGGAGGACGTACTTGCCGCGCAGCTCCATCCCGGGCTCGTAGGCGGGGCCCGGGCTGCCGTCGGGGGCGCGGCCGAACTCGCCGGCAACGACGCCGGCCACACGGCCGTCCTCGCCCCAGACGAGCTCCGAGCAGGACATGCCGGCGAAGATCTCGACCCCCAGCGCCTCGGCCTCGCGGCCAAGCCAGCGGCAGAGGTTGGCCATCGAGACGATGTAGGCGCCGTGGTTGCTCATCAGCGGCGGCATCAGGCTTGTGGGGATGCGCATCTGGCCGGCCGGGCCGAGGATGTAGAAGCGGTCCTCGGTCACCGGCACGCGCACCGGAGCGTCGCGCTCGCGCCAGTCGGGGATCAGCGCGTCGAGCCCGGAGGTGTCGAGCACTGCCCCCGACAGGATGTGCGCGCCGACCTCCGAGCCCTTCTCGAGCACGACCACCGACAGCCCGGGGTCGATCTGCTTCAGCCGGATTGCGGCCGACAGCCCCGCCGGGCCGGCGCCGACGATCACCACGTCGTAGTCCATCGCCTCGCGGACAATCTCGGCCATCTCTTCCCCCCCGGGGTGATCGCGTCCGCGGCGGACGCCGGTTGCGCATCGCGTTCGGGCCGCTTATCTACCAGCGCGGCAAGAGGGGTCAACCGACCTGCCGCTGCGGCCCGCCGGCAGAAGCGGCGGCCCGGGGGCCCGCAAGGGGCTTGCCAGCGCAGCGGCCATCGGGTGAGGTGGCCTGACCGGGATGAGGCGCGGGGCAGCGCGGCAGGATGGCGCCGCATGCGCCCGCATTGTGCGTGACATGACCGATGGACAAGATACCGATGACCCGTGGCGGGTTCGCCAGCCTTGACGAGGAGCTGAAGCGGCTGAAGTCCGCGGAGCGTCCGGGGGTGATCCGCGCCATCGCCGAGGCGCGCGCACACGGCGATCTGTCGGAGAACGCGGAATACCATGCCGCGCGCGAGCGCCAGAGCTTCATCGAGGGCCGGATCCGGGAACTCGAGGCGATCCTGTCGCATGCCGAGATCATCGATCCGCTGCGGCTGTCGGGCTCGATCAAGTTCGGGGCAACGGTGACGCTGATCGACGGCGAGACCGATGAGGAGCGCACCTTCCAGATCGTCGGCGAGGTCGAGGCGGACATCGACGCCGGCCGTCTGAACATCCGCTCGCCGCTGGCGCGGGCGCTGATCGGCCGCGACGAGGGCGATACGATCGAGGTGCGCACCCCCGGCGGCAGCCGGAGCTACGAGGTGATCAGCATCCGCTACGTCTGAGCTGCGCCGGTGACCGGCGCCGGCCCGGACCGGAAACGGCGGGAGGCGGACCAGATGCCGCAGAACGACGCCGAGGCGCGACGCGACCGGCCGCTTGACCTGGGGGTCTACGGCCGTTCGCCCGCCCCCGCCGGTCCGGGGCTGGCCGAGGTGGTGGCGGTGCTGCTTTCGCTGATGTGGCTGGCGGCAGTGGCGGTGGTGGCGCTGGGTCCCGGCTGGCTGCCGGCGGCGGTCGCCGGCGATGCGGTTCTGGGCGTCGTGGCGGCGGTGCTGCCGGTGGCGCTGATCTGGCTGGCGGCGGTGTCGGCGCGCACTGCCCGGACGCTGAGGGCCGAGGCCGAGCAGCTGCGCGCCGCGCTCGATTCGATCCGCCATGCCCAGCTTGTGCAGGCCCAGCAGGGGGCGGGCGCGTCGCGGATGTCCTCCGCGGCCGACCGGCGGGCGGGCGAGGCCGCGGCCTCGGTGCAGCCGCCGCTGCCCCACCCGGCGCTGCGCGAGGAAGCCGCGGCGATGGCCGCGACTTTCGCCAGCCGGCGCGATCCCTTTCGCCCCGGCGCCGCCGCGCCCGCCCCGGCTGCTGCCGCCGCAAATCCTGCCGCAGTTCCCGATGCCGCCCCTGCGCCGGCCCCGCCGCCGGCGGCCGGCATCCCCGCTGCCGAGGAGCAGCCGGCGCTGGCACTTGGTGCCCCGGCCGAGGCTGCGGCGCCGGCGCTGCCGGCCGCGACGGTCGTCCGGGCGCTGCATTTCCCCGACAGCCCCGATGACGACGAGGGCTTCCGCGCGCTGCGGGCAGCCCTGCAGGATCGCGACCTTGCCCGTCTGATCCGCGCCGCGCAGGACGTGCTGACCCTTCTGGGGCAGGACGGGCTCTACATGGACGACCTCGAGCCCGACCGCGCCCGGCCCGAGCTGTGGCGCCGCTTTGCCGATGGGGTGCGCGGGCGCGAGATCGCGGCGCTGGGCGGCGTGCGCGACCGCGAGCTCCTGTCGGGCGTCGCCCAGCGGATGCGCGCCGACACGGTCTTCCGGGATGCCGCGCATCATTTCCTGCGCCAGTTCGACCGCATCCTGGCGCGCCTTGCCCCCGGGTCGAGCGATGCCGAGCTTGCCGCCTTCGCCGAGACGCGCACCGCCCGCGCCTTCATGCTGATCGGCCGCGTCGCGGGCACGTTCGACTGACGCTGCCCCTGCACGGCCGCTGGGCGGGGGTCAGGCGGGGGGGAGGGCGTCGAGAAGGTCGCGGTTGAAGGGGTCGTCGTCGTCGGTGATGATCTCGGAGGCGACCCCGGGCAGCCGCGCGAAGCCGGCCGCCAGCCGCCGCGGCCAGAGCGTCTGGGGCAGCGAGGCGAACCCCGGCGTGTCCCGCAGCACCCGCGCCACCGCATCGCCGCAGAAGCTGGGAGAGACCGGGCCCGCCGCCTGTGCGAGGGAGATGGCCCGGTCGGCCACCTCCCGGGTGACGGCGATTCGCTGCAGTTCCACCCGGTGCGACCGGCGTGCATGGTAGTCGTAGTAGTGCGCGAGCACCGCCTCGGAGATGCCGAAGACGAGGTCGTTCCGCTCGGGCGCGCGGGGGTGGTGCCAGCTACCGGCGGGGTCGAAGATGACCCGCTGGGACCCGTCGATGATCAGCGCGGCGTGCTCGCCCTCGTCGGTGTCATTGTTGACGACCGTCACGAGGGTGATCGAGGGCGGCTGGCCGGTGGCGTGCGCGGCACGGGCGAGCGCCTCGTCGGGGGCCCACACCGGCTTGCCGCCGCAGGCGGCCAGCACGAGGGGCAGCACAAGCAGCAGAAGCCGTGTCACCGGCGGCGCGGGAATGCGTGGCACGGCGGCGAGCCCCGGAGACGGCGTCAGGCGTTGACGAGCGCGAGAAAGATCAGGATCGCGATGGTGATGCCCGCCCCCCAGACCATCATCCGCATGAACCCCGCGAAGGTGCGCTCCTGCGCGCGGATGTCCATGCTTCCGTGCTTGTGTTCGGCCATCGCTGCGCCTCGTGTTCGGTTGTGTCCGGCCGACCGGATAGCCGATCCGCACGGGCCTGTCACGGGGGTGCGTGCCGGCGGCCGCCCCGGCCCGGCCGTCCGGCTCAGCCGGCGCGGCGCCAGAGGATGGCGCCGTCGGCGCGGCGGTGGCAGACCGCCTCGCCGCAGTGCAGCAGGTGGTTGAGGTGCGCCACCGCCTCGCCGAGGGCAAGGCCGTAGACCTCGGGCTCGATGCTGCGGCCGAAGAGCGGCAGGAAGCAGTCCGGGGCGGTGCGCGGCTGGGCGAGGTGCTCGCGCAGCCGGTCGAGCGCGGCCTCGTGGTGGGCGACCAGCTGCGCCAGACGGAAGGGCAGCCCGGTGTAGGGCAGCCTGTGCCCGGGCAGCACCAGATGTCCGGGGCGGGCGCGCAGGGCGAGCGCGCGGGCCGAGGCGAGCCATTCGCCGACGGGGTCGGCGCCCGGCTCGGTGGGGTAGACGCTGAGGTTCGGCGAGATCACGGGCAGCAGCTGGTCGCCGCCCAGCACCAGCCCGTCGTCGAGGCTGAAGAGGATCAGGTGCTCGGGCGCGTGGCCCTCGCCGGTCGCCACCTCCCACCGCCGGCCGGCGAGCGTCAGCCGGTCGCCGGCGGCAAGCCGGGTGAAGCCCTGCGGCAGCCGGGCCACGCAGTCGGCGAAGTTGAAGGGTCGTTCGGCGCCGCGGGCGGCGCGCATTGCCGCCGGCATGCCGGCGGCCAGCCAGAACGCCATCGCCTCGGGCGACGGTCGGTCCTGCACGTCGAGGGTCAGCATCCGGGCGTAGAGCCAGGCGGTGCGGCTGGTCATCAGCGCGGCGCCGCGTTCGGCCATCAGCCAGCCGGCCAGCCCGATGTGGTCGGGGTGGTGGTGGGTGGCCAGCACCCGCGCCACCGGCCGCCCGGCCAGCGGGCCGTCGAGAAGCCGCCCCCAGCTCGCGCGGGCGGCGCGGCTGTCGAGCCCGGTGTCGACGACCGTCCAGCCGTCGTCGTCGGCCAGGGCGTAGGCATTGACGTGGCTGGGGCGGAACGGCAGCGGCAGGCGCAGCCACAGGATGCCGGCGGCGACCTCGGTCGCCTCGCCGTCGGCGGGCCCCTCCGGCCAGGGAAAGGCGAGCCCGCCGCCGGCCTCCCCGCTTGCGGGGGGGGAAGGCTTCTGGCGGGCGGTGCGGTCGGGCAAGTGGGCCTCCGGCGGGCTTGGCAAGGCACGGGCCCCCCGTTATCTGCCCCAGCCGTGACCGGGGGGCAAGGCGGAGCGGTGCGGCATGGCGGACACTCTGGTGCTGGCGCCCGACCGGGCGGGGCTTGCCGCGGCGGCGCGGCTGCTTGCGGCGGGCGGGCTCGTGGCCTTTCCCACCGAGACGGTCTACGGGCTCGGCGCCGATGCCCGCAACGACCGCGCGGTCGCGGCGGTCTTCGCTGCCAAGGGGCGGCCGCGCTTCAACCCTCTGATCGTGCATGTCGCCGACGCCGCGGCGGCAGTGGCGCTGGCGGTGTTTCCCGCCGCCGCCGGGCGGCTGGCGGCTGCCTTCTGGCCGGGGCCGCTGACGCTCGTCCTGCCGCTGCGCCCCGGGGCCGGGCTGTCGGGGCTTGTCACCGCCGGGCTCCCGACGGTGGCGCTGCGGGTGCCGGCCCATCCGGTGGCGCAGGGGCTGCTGGCGGCCTTCGGCGGGCCGGTGGCCGCGCCCTCGGCCAACCCCTCGGGCCGGATCAGCCCGACGCGGGCGGCGCATGTGCTGGCCGGGCTCGGCGGCCGGATCGCAGCGGTCATCGACGGCGGGCCCTGCGCGGTGGGGCTGGAATCGACCATCCTTGCCGTCGAGGCCGACCGGGTGACGCTGCTGCGCCCCGGCGGGCTGCCGGCCGAGGCGATCGCGGCGGTACTCGGCCATCCGCCCGCCGCCGCCTCCCCGGCTGCCGCGGATGCCGGGGCGCCCGCCCGGCCGCAGGCACCGGGGCAGCTGGCCTCGCATTACGCGCCGGCCGCACGGCTGCGCCTTGACGCCGCCGCCCCGCGGCCGGGCGAGGCGTGGATCGGCTTCGGTCCGGGGCCCGCCGGGCCGAACCTGTCGCCCGCGGGCGAGCTTGCCGAGGCGGCGGCGAACCTCTTCCAGCTCCTGCGCGAGGCCGACGATGCGGCCGGGCCCGACGGCTGCATAGCCGTGGCGCCCGTGCCCGACAAGGGTTTGGGCCGGGCGATCAACGACCGGCTGCGCCGGGCGGCAGCGCCGCGGCCCTAAAGCCCGGGGGGCAGCTCAGCGCGGCCCGAAATCCCCGCCCCGGACCCGCACCGGCACGCCGCGGTTGTCGAGGCCTCCGTCGCCCAGCTGGCCGTGGGCGCCCCAGCCCCAGCAACGCAGACCCCCGCTGTCGGTCAGCGCGCAGGTGTGGGCGCTGCCGGCCTGGATCGCCACCGCCCCTCCGCGGGCGAGGGAGCGCACCGGAACCCGGGTCGGCGAGCTGCTCCAGGCGCCGTTGCCGAGGTTGCCGTGCCCGCCCCAGCCCCAGCAGAAGGCTGCGCCGGCGGTGGTGACGGCGCAGCTGTGGCTGCCCCCGGCAGTGACTGCGGCAACGCCCGAGCCGAGCCGGAGGACGCGCACGGGCAGGCTGCGGTCGGCGATCGAGCCGTCGCCGAGCCCGCCGGCCGAGTTCCGCCCCCAGCAGCGCAGCCCCCCGTTGGCGGCGAGAATGGCGCAGTTGTGGGCCCAGCCGGCGGTGATGGCGGTGGCCTGGCCCAGCCGCTGCACCCGCGTCGGCTGCAACCAGTCGACCTTGGTGCCGTCACCGACCTGGCCATGCTGGTTCCAGCCCCAGCACATTACCCGTCCCCCGTCGGTCAGCGCGCAGCTGTGGCGGCCCCCAGCGGCGATGTCGACGACCCCGCGCCGCAGCCCGACCGGCATCACCGGGCGGTTGCGGTGGCTCCGCCAGCCGTCGCCGAGCTGGGCATGCTCGCCGCGCCCCCAGCAGCGCGCCGACCCGCTGCCGGTGACCGCACAGCTGTGATAGTGATTGGCCGAGATCGCCCGCACCCCGGCCTCTAGGCCGGCGACCGGCGTGGGCTGGTGGCGGTCGGTGTTGGTCCCGTCGCCGATCTGGCCGAACTCGTTGTCGCCCCAGCACAACACCGCCCCGGCCGCGGTCAGTGCGCAGCTGTGCAGGTCGCCCGAGGTCACGGCCACCACCGGGCCGGGAAGGCCCCGCACGGCGACTGGGCTCGGCCGGTTCTCCACCGTGCCGTCGCCGAGCTGACCGTTGTCGTTGCGTCCCCAGCAGCGCAGCCCGCCCGCCGCGGTCAGCGCGCAGCTGTGGTAGGCGCCGGCCTCGAGCGCCGGCTGCCCCGGCGTCGCCGCCTGCGCCCCCGCCGAGAGGAGGGTTGCCGCCGCGGCGGATGCGACGGCCAGAAGGCAGGCGGCCGCAAGCGGCGACAGGGGCCATCGGCCCGGCGTGGCGGTGCGGGTGGGGCGGCTGGCCGGATAGGGCATGTCGTCTCATCCTCCTGCGGGTCTGCCGGCCAAGCTAGAAAGGGCGCGGCACAGCCGTCAACCCGCAATGGCAGGGCCGGGGCGCCCGCAGCCGGCCAACCCTCCGCGCGGTCCGTGGCGGGCCGGACGTGCCGGGCCTACGGCGCCTCAGGCGCGGCCGGCGGCCGAGGACAGCGAGATCGCATCGATTCCCAGCGCCCGCAGCGCGCGTTCCCACTTGCTGGCGTTCTGCGAGGAGAAGACGAGCTCCGGCGTCGCCTCGGCGGTCAGCCAGCCGTTGTGCCGGATTTCGGATTCGAGCTGCCCCGGCCCCCAGCCGGAATAGCCGAGTGCAAGCATCGAACTGGCCGGGCCCGTGCCGCGGGCGATGTCCTCGAGAATGTCGAGCGTCGCGGTCATGCCGAAGCGGTCGTCCACCTGCAGGGTGGAGCTGTTGGCACGGTAGTCGCCCGAATGCAGCACGAAGCCGCGGCCATGCTCGACCGGGCCGCCGAAATGCACCCGGATCTCGGCCGCCCCGGGGCCGGGCTCGATGCCGAGCTGGTCGAGCAGCCCGCGGAAGCTGATGTCGGAAGCGGGCTTGTTGACGATCAGCCCCATCGCGCCCTCGGACGAATGGGCGCACAGGAAGACGACGCTGCGCTCGAAGCGCGGGTCGCCCATGCCGGGCATCGCGATCAGGAGCTTGCCGCTGAGGTCCACCCGAGTCGTCCCCCTCCGTCCGCCGAACCACCATCGGGCGCGTCGGCGCGCGGTGCAATGGGGCGGCGGCACCTCGGCGCGGTGCCGTCGCCAAGAAGTGATTTCCCGCCGCCCGCGCGATGCGGGAGGCTCGCCGCCATGGTGCTGCGCTCCGCCCTGGCCGCGCTTCTGGCGCTTGCGCCCGTCGGTCCGGCGGCCGGGCAGTCGGCCGCCGTCCCCGATGCGGTGGTGGTTGCCGAGCTTCTGCCCGGCTGGCGGACCCGTCAGGGCACCCATATGGCGGCGCTGTCGCTGACCCTTGCGCCGGGGTGGAAGACCTACTGGCGCGCCCCGGGCGAGGCCGGCATCGCGCCCGCGTTCGACTGGACTGGTTCGGCCAACCTCGCTGCGGTGCGGCTGCACTGGCCGCGGCCGGTGGCGATCGGCGGCGGCGCGGGGGCGAGCATCGGCTATGCCGGCCGGCTGGTGCTGCCAATCGAGGTCACCCCGGCGGTGGCCGGAGCGCCGGTGGCGCTGGCCGCAGAGGTGGAGATCGGGGTCTGCGACGACATCTGCCTGCCCCTGACGCTGCGGGTGGCGGCGCGGCTGGTCGCGCCCGGCGCGCGTGAGCCGCGGATCGCGGCGGCGCTGGCCGACCGGCCGCTGGCGGCCGCCGAGGCCGGGGTCACGCGCCACGCCTGCCGGGTCGAGCCGGTGGCGGGCGGGCTGCGCGTGACCGCCGAGGTGGCGCTGCCGCAGGCCGGGACGATCCGCGCCGCGGCCTTCGAGACGGCCGACCCCGCGCTCTGGGTCACCTCGGCACGGGTCGTGGCGGGCGAGGGGTGGCTGACGGCCAGCGCCGACATCCTGCCCGAAGGTGCCGGGCCGGTGGTGGTGGACCGCTCGGGCCTGCGGCTGACGCTGATCGGCACCGACACGGCCGTGGAACTGGCCGGTTGCCCGGCCGGCTAGCACCGCCGCGGCGCCTGCCTCGGAGGCCGGATCAGACGGCCCGCCGCCGCCGCCGGCGGCGGGCCGAGCCGAGCGCGACCACAAGCCCGGCCAGGGCGTAGACGGCCAGCAGCACCGCCGCGCTGCCCGCGACAAACAGCGCCGCCGCCAGCACCAGCGCGTCGCCGGCAGAGACGCCCGGAAGCGCCTCTGCCACCGCCGCTGCCAGCGCGGCGGGCAAATCCCCGGTCAGGAGCACCGCGCCGACCGTCACCGCGAACAGGGCCGCCACCGCCCCGGCGGCCAGGGCAAGGCCCGCGCGCAGGCCCACGCTCGCCGCCGCCGGGCGGAAGGCACGGCGGAAGGCGTGCAGGGTGCGGGCAATGTCGGCCTGCACGGCAAGGATCGCCGGCACCAGGAGCAGCACCAGCACCATGCCGAAGCCCAGCCCGTAGGCCAGCGCGATCACCGTGGGCTTGAGGAACAGCGCCTGGCTGGAGCTTTCGTACAGCAGCGGGGCGAGGCCGAGGACGGTGGTCAGGGTCGTCAGCAGCACCGGCCGCAGCCGGTCGGCGGCGGCATCGATGATGGCGGGGAAGAGGCCGCGGCTGCGCGCGTACTGGTCGACGGTGGCGACCAGCACGATGGCGTCGTTGATGATGATCCCGATCATGCCGATGATCCCGACCACCGAGAACAGCGACAGCGCCATTCCCCAGACCGCATGCCCCCAGATCGCGCCGACGAGGCCGAAGGGGATCACCGCCATCACCACGAGCGGGCGCGTCCAGCTGGCGAACACCCAGGCGAGGGTGAGGTAGATGCCCAGAAGGCAGAGCACGAGGCCGGTAAGCGCGTCCGAGAAGAAGTCGCGCTCCTGCTCGGCCAGCCCCGACATCTGGGTGGTGACGCCGAAGTCGGCCTCGATCTGGGGCAGGATGCTGGCGCGCAGGTAGTCGGTGATCTCGGCGGCGCGGGCGGGGTCGTCGCCCGAGACGTCGCCCGCGACCGTGACCAGCCGCAGCCCGTTCTCGCGCCGGATGGTCGAGAAGCCCTGGCGGGTCTCGACGGTGACGATGTCGGCCAGCGGCAGGTACTGGCCCGAGGGGGCCCGCATCAGCGTCCGGTCAAGGAAGTCGGCCGTCAGTTCCGAGCCCGGCAGTTCCACCCGCACGGTCGCGGTGCGCGGCCCGTCGGGGAAGCGCGCCGCCTCGATGCCGTTCAGCCGGTCGCGCAGCACCCGTCCCAGCGCCTCGACCGTGAAGCCCAGCGCCTGCCCCTGCGGCGTCAGGGCAAGGATCAGCTCCTCCTTGTCATAGGCGAGGTTGTCCTCGAGGCCCGAGACCTCGGGAAAGGGGGCAAGGGCGGTCTTGATCGCCTCGGCGGCGGCCTTCAGTGTGGCGCTGTCGGCGCCGGCGACGCGGACCGACAGCGCATCGCCCCCCGGGCCCGACCGCCAGCCGCGGAACGACAGTTCCTCGACCAGCGGGTGGGCGCGCACCGCCTCCTGCAGGGCGGCGAGGAAGGCGAAGCTGGAGTAGGGGCGCAGGTCGGGCTCGATCAGCTCGATCGAGATCGCGCCGAGCAGGCCTGCCTCCTTGGTCTCGGCCGACGGCAGGGCGCGGCCGGAGTTGCCGCCGAGTTCGGCCAGCACGAAGGTGAGCGGGTTCACCCCGTGCTCGGCGGCATAGCGTGCCGCCACCTCCTCGGTGGCGCGTTGCAGCTCGCGCAGCATCGCCATGCTGTCGTCGCGGGTGGCGCCGGGCAGCATGGCGAAATTGCCGGTGATCGAGCCCTGCTCGGGAGCGTCGAAGAAGCGCCACGGCACGTCGCCGCGGATGATCAGCGCCACCTGCGAGGCAAGCGCCAGCACGACACCGGCGATCACCGGATAGCGCGCCCAGATCACCCCGGCGATCAGCGGCCGGAAGACGGCCGCGCGGATGCGGTCGAAGCCGCGGTTCACCGTACGGCTCGGCCAGTCGTACCAGCGTTCGCGCGCGGCGTGGGTGAGGGCGTGGCGCATGTGCGCGGGCAGGATCAGGAAGCATTCCACCAGCGAGGCGAGCAGCACCGCGATCACCGTCAGCGGGATGTCGCGGATCAGCTCGCCGAAGCGGCCGCCGATCGCCACCAGCCCGAAGAAGGCGATCACCGTCGTCAGCGTCGAGGCGATCACCGGCGCGGCCATCACCGTGGCTGCGTTCTCGGCCGCCGCGGCGGGCCCCTCGCGCAGCACCCGGCGGCGGTGGTCGGCGTGTTCGCCCACCACGATGGCGTCGTCGACGACGATCCCCAGCGTCAGGATCAGCGCGAACAGCGACATCATGTTCAGCGTCATCCCCATCGCATACATCGCCGCGATGCCGGCCAGCATCGCCACCGGGATCCCGGCCGCCACCCAGAGCGCGGTGCGCGCGTTGAGGAACAGGAACAGCAGCAGCAGCACCAGCCCGAGGCCCACGAGGCCGTTGTCGATCAAGAGCGCGAGGCGGTCGGTGATCATCTCGGCGCGGGTGCGGATCAGCTCGACCTTCACCCCCTCGGGCAGGGTCGCCTGCAGTGCCGCGGCGACCTGCTGCACGGTCGCCTGCAGGGCGATGGCGTCGCCGTCGTCGGCGCGGTCGACGCGGACGGCGATGGCGGGGTTCGGCCCGACGAAATAGGCGCGGTCGCGGTCGATCCCCTCCTGGGTGACGCGGGCGACCTCGCCCAGCGTCAGGGCAGAGCCGTCGGGGCGCGAGCGCAGGACGATGCCGGCGATCTCCTCGGCGGTGCGCCGGGGGCTGCCGGTGCGCACCCGCGCCGCTCCGCCCGAGACGTCGCCGGCGGGGGCGGCGGCGGTCTCGCCGGCGATCGCCGCGGCGATTTCGGCCATGGCGATGTCGTGCCGGATGAGCGATTCGGACGTCAACTCCACCCGGATCATCGGCGCCGCGAAGCCCTGGATGGTCGTCCGTGTCACCCCTGCCTGGAACAGCCGCGTCACGAACTCGTCGGCGAAGCGGCCGAGCTGGTCGACAGAGACCGGCCCGTGCACGACCACGTCGGTCACCCGGTCGCGCCAGGCCCCGCGCGTGACCGACGGCTCGTCGGCGCTGGCCGGCAGGGTGCGGATGGCGTCGACGGCCGCCTGCACGTCCTCGGCGGCGCGGTTCATGTCCGCGCCGGGGGCGAAGGCGGCGGTGATCACCGCCCGCCCCTCGGTCGAGCGCGCGGTCGTGCCCTCCACCCCCTCGACGGCCAGCACCGCGGGTTCGAGCACCTGGACGATGGCGGTGTCGATGTCCTCGGCCCCCGCCCCGGACCAGGTGACCGACACCGAGACCTCCTGGATCACGACATCGGGGAAGAACTGGGCACGCATGTTCGGCAGGGCGACCAGCCCGGCCATCAGCATCAGCACCAGCACCAGGTTGGCCGCCGTCCCGTGGCGGGTGAAGTAGCCGAGGATGGGGTTGGCGGCGGTCGTGCCGCGGCGGGCGGGCCCGCTGTCGGCGGCCATCCTCAGCTGCCCATCTGCGCTTCGATCCGCGCCACCACCTGCGCCGGCACCGCTTCCTGGCGCAGCTGGGACAGGATCCGCTCCTTCACCTCGGCGGGCAGCCGGCCGTTGCCCTCCACGAAGCTCACCAGCCGGGCCCGGCGCTCGGGGTCGAGGGTGATCATCGCCGCCGCCTCGGCCCCCGCCGCGGCCGCCGCCACTGCGGCAGCCGGGCGCACCGGGCGCACCAGGATGCCCGCGCCAAGCATCGGCGCGCGTTCGGCCACCACCGCGGCTCCGGCGACGCCCTCGGCGCGGACGATCACCGAATCCCCCTGGCGGCGCAGCACGGTGACGGGCCGCTGCTCGAGCCGCTCGCCGTCGCCGACGACAAGGATCGTGTCGGCCGAATCCACTGCCGTGGCCGGCAGCAGCGCGACGTCCCGCAGCACCGGCTCGGCCACCCGGACGGCAACGAAATCGCCGGGCCGGAAGCCGCGCGCGCTGTCGATGGCGGCATAGACCAGCCGGCCGGTCTGCCCCTCGCCGACGGTCCCGGAGACGCGCGTCAGGGTGCCCCGGGCCACGATCTCGAGGCCGAGGACATCGAGGGCGACCTCCACCTCGGCCGGGATCAGCGCGCCCGAGGCGTCCAGCAGCCGGGCGTACTGCGAGGTCGACAGCCGGAAGGCGACCTCCAGCGCCGCGGGGTCGATGATCCGGGCCAGCCGCTCGTTGGCGGTGACGATGCCGCCAAGCACCACGGTGACGTCCGACAGCGTGCCGTCGAAGCCCGCGTAGACCTCGGTGGCTGCAAGCCGCCGCTCGGCCTCGCCCAGGGTGATGCGCTGGCGCGCCAGCAGCGCGTCGGATTGCTCGACGCGCGATTCGGCCTGCGCCAGCGCCTGGCGGCGCGACAGCACCGACTGCTCGGCCTGGGCGAGCGCCAGCTCGGCGGTCTCGGCTGCCGCCTCCGAGCCGACGCCGCGGCTGACGAGGCTGCGCTGGCGGTCGAGCGCCTGGGCACGCAGCCGGGCCTGCGACTCGGCCGCCGCAAGCTCGTCGCGGGCCAGCGCCAGCGTCCGCGCGGCATCGCGCAGGTCGGCCTCGGCGCGGGCGAGGTCGGAAGCGGCGAGATCGCGCGCGGCGCGGGCGTCGGCGGGGTCGATGCGCAGCAGAAGCTGGCCCTCGGCCACCGCCGCCCCGTCCTCCATCGCCGGTGCAAGCTCCACCACCCGCCCGCCGCTGGGCGCGCGCAGGTCGAGCGTGCGGCGGCTGCGCACCTCGCCGTAGGTGGCCAGCACCGGCGCCACCGACTGGGCCTGCGGCAGCACCACGTTGACGGTGAACACCCGTTCGCGCGCCACCGGCGGGCGGTCGGGCCCGGCCAGCCGCGCCTGCACGGCATCCGAGACGGTGCGCGCCGCAAGCCCGAGCAGGCCGGCCGTCAGCGCCAGCAGGAACAGGCCGGTCAGGCTGCGGCGCAGGAAGCGCATCGGCGGCTACTCCCCATCGGACCTCCGGGGCTTGCGAGAGGCCCCACGAGTTAGCCCGCAACCGCCGGCGGGCAAACCCACATCGGCGTGACAGGCGGTGCTTGTACGGGCGCCGGCGTCATTTCCGTCGCAGATGCTCCTCGAGCCGCGGCATGATCTCGACGAAGTTGCACGGCCGGTGCCGGTGGTCGAGCTGGAAGGCGAGGATCTCGTCCCACGCGTCGCGGCAGGCCGAGGGCGAGCCGGGCAGCGCGAACAGGTAGGTGCCGCCGGCCACCCCGGCGCAGGCGCGACTCTGGACCGCCGAGGTGCCGATCTTCTGCATCGAGACGATCGTGAACAGGGTCGCGAAGGCGTCGATCTCCTTGTC
This sequence comes from Paracoccaceae bacterium, assembly GCA_023383015.1. Lineage (GTDB taxonomy): Bacteria > Pseudomonadota > Alphaproteobacteria > Rhodobacterales > Rhodobacteraceae > JAHDXW01. The sequence continues at coordinate 52,860 of JAHDXW010000021.1, read as the reverse complement.
GTAGACGTCGCGGTGCGCCTCGACGGTGACATCGCGGCCGGTCAGCCCGGTGCCGCCGGTGGAAATGACGACGTCGACGGCGGGGTCGGCGATCCAGCCGCGCAGGCGGGACGCGATTGCCGCCCGGTCGTCGGGCAGAAGGTCGCGTGCGGCCAGGACATGGCCCGCCGCGGCCAGCCGGCCGGCAAGAAGGTCGCCCGAGGCGTCGGTGGCCGCGGTGCGGCTGTCGGAGACGGTGAGCAGTGCGATGCGCACCGGGATGAAGGGGCGGCTGTCGTCGATGCGGTTCATGCGTGCTCGCGCAGGCGGTCGCGGATGGACAGAAGGTCGGCCCACGCCTCGCGCTTGGCAAGGGGGTTGCGGAGCAGATAGGCGGGATGGGTCATCGGACGCGCCGGCCGGCCGGCCGCCGCCGTCCACTGCCCCCGAAGGCCGAGGATGCCGCCGCGGCCGAGCAGCGCCTGCGCCGGCGTGTTGCCCATGATGACCAGGATGGCGGGATCGGCGAGCGCGATGTGGCGCTGCAGGAAGGGGGTCATCAGCGCTGTCTCCTCGGCGGTGGGCGTGCGGTTGCCCGGCGGGCGCCAGGGAAGGACGTTGGTGATGTAGAGTGCGCGGGCAGGATCGCCCGCGTCGCGCGCCAGGCCGATCGCGGCGAACATGCGGTCGAGCAGGCGGCCGGCACGGCCGACGAACGGGCGGCCCTCGATGTCTTCCTCGCGCCCCGGCGCCTCGCCGACGACCATGACGCGCGCCCGCGGGTTGCCGTCGGCGAAGACGAAGCTTTTGGCGCCGCGGCGGATCTCCAGCCCCTCGAAGGCGGCCATGGCGGCGGCCAGCGCGACGAGGTCGCCGGCGGCGGCGGCGGCCAGGCGCGCCTGCGCAAGCATTGCGGCGGCATCGGGCGGGCCGGCGGCGGGGGGCGCCGCGGCGGCGGGTCTCGCGGCGGCTGCGGGCGGTGCCGAGGGGGCCGCCGGCGGCGGGGCGGGCCGCGCCCCCCGCGGGGGGCCCGGGGGGGGGGCGGGGGGGCCGGGCGCCGGGGGGGGGGGCGCGGGCCCCCCCCCCGCCGGCCGCCCCGCCCGCA
>JAHDXW010000021.1:0-51766 GCA_023383015.1 Paracoccaceae bacterium | reverse complement strand
GCGGCGGCACGGGGTCGCGGTAGCGGGGCAGCGGCGCCTCGGCGATCGCCTCGGTCACGCCAAGCTCGGCCTGCCAGCGCAGCAGCAGGGCGATCAGGGCGTGCGCGTCGTCGGGCAGGGGCGCGGGCATGGCTGTCGCAGGGAAGCACCGGCGGCGCGCCGGCGCAATCCCGCGCCGTCGGGTGCGGGGTTCAGCGCGCGACGCGGGTCTCGAGCAGCCGGCCGCCGCAGTCGCGGGCGCGGACGTCGGCGGCGCAGGCGCGCGGGGCGAGCGCTTGGGTCAGGCACAGGCGCAGCTCGGTCAGGCGCCCGGACCGGCAGGCGACCACCAGGCTGTCGGCGGCCAGCCCGGGGTTCAGGGCAAGGATCTCGCGCACCACCTCGGCGCCGCTCATCCTGCCGGTGCCCCGCTGGCCCAGGGTCGCGGGCAGCCGCAGCAGACCCGCCGCCCGTGCCGCGGCGCGAAAGTAGTCGCGCGCGCTCAGGCCCGAACAGCTGCCGTGCTTGCGCCACTGGTACCACGCCAGCCCGGACGAGCCGTAGACGACCGCCGCTGCCGCGGTCTCGGCACGGGTCGCGTCGGGATGGGGCGAGCGGCAGTATTCCGGCCAGCCCTGCTCGTGCTGGGGCCAAAGGCCATGCAGGGCAAAGCCCGCCCCGCCGCCGGCGCAGCGGCCGTCGCCGCGCTCGCTGCCCTCCAGCGCGCACCAGCCCGGCATCCAGGACAGCGCGAGCACGTAGTAGTCGAACCGCTCGGCCCGCGCCCCAGTGGCCGCGATGAGCCCGAGCGCCAGGACCGCCAGAATCGCCCGCATTCGCACTTCCCCCCTTCGTCAGCCCGCGTTATATGACATCCCGTCTTCCCCGAAAACGCGACTGCCGGGGCCCGACGGGCCGCAAGCCGTTTTCCCGGCGCAAGCCTGCGTTGCGGGGATTGTCGAAGGAGGCAGCGAATGACCAGACCGCTGATGGCCAAGGCGACCGCCGTCTGGCTGATCGAGAACACGACGCTGAACTTTGCCCAGATCGCCGATTTCTGCGGCGTGCACGAGCTCGAGGTGCAGGGCATCGCCGACGGCGACGTCGCCGCCGGTGTGAAGGGCTTCGACCCGATCGCCTCGAACCAGCTCGACCCCATCGAGATCGAGCGGGCGCAGGCCGATCCCGGCTACCGCATGAAGCTGAAGTTCAACCCCGCGGCGGTGGGCGAGGAGAAGCGGCGCGGGCCGCGCTACACGCCCTTGTCCAAGCGGCAGGACCGGCCGGCCGCGATCCTGTGGCTGGTGAAGTTCCACCCCGAGCTGTCCGACGGCCAGATCGCCAAGCTGGTCGGGACCACCAAGCCGACCATTGATTCGATCCGCGAGCGCACCCACTGGAACATCAGCCAGATCACCCCCATCGACCCGGTGGCGCTGGGCCTCTGCCGTCAGTCGGAGCTTGACGGCGCGGTGCAGGCGGCGGCCCGGCGCAAGGCCGCCGAGGGCAAGGTGATGTCGGACGACGAGCGGCGCAAGCTGGTCTCGACCCAGACCTCGCTCGGCATGGCGCCCGAGCCGCGCATCCCCTCGGCGATCGCGGGGCTCGAGACCTTCTCGCTGACCGAGCGCGAGAAGCCCGAGAGCCCGGCCGACTATTCCGACGCCGACAGCTTCTTCAACCTGCCGCAGGCCGGGGACGAGGACGAGGACGAGGACGACAAGGGGGCGGACCCGCGCCGCTGATCGCCCCGGCCCTGCCGCCGGACGATCACGTTTCCGCCACCTTCGCCGCCTAGGCCGCCGGGAAGGTGCCGAGGCGGACGCGAGGGGCGGTGATGATCGGAGAGCAGGCGGCGGCGGAAGCGGACGAGGCGGTGCGGCCGCCGCGGCGCATGGTGCCCGGCGACACCATCCCGGGCGGGCCCGACGACGACACGCTGCTGGGCGGCGACGACGACGACCGGCTGCTGGGCTATGGCGGCAACGACAGCCTCGACGGGGGAGCCGGCAACGACTTCCTCGACGGCGGCGGCGGGCGCGACACGCTTCTCGGCGGGGCCGGCAACGACACGCTCTATGCCGACGCCGCTTTCGGCGGGGCAGGGCCGGCCACGCTCTACGGCGGCGACGGCGACGACTTCGCCTTCGGCGACATCCATGGTGACCTGATCGACGGCGGCGCCGGCAACGACCGGCTGTATGGCTACCTCGGCGAGGACACGATCCACGGCGGTGCTGGCAACGACTACATCGACGGCGGCAACCACCGCGACACCCTCTATGGCGGCGACGGCAGCGACACCATCCTCGGTGGCGACTACGACGACCGGCTGTTCGGCGGCGGCGGCAACGACCGGCTGGAGGGCGGATCGGGCAGCGACCTGCTGCGCGGCGAGGGCGGGCGCGACACGCTTTTCGGCGGGACCGCCAATGACACGCTCTCCGGCGGCGGCTACGGCGACCGGCTGTTCGGCGACGAGGGCAACGACCGGCTCTGGGGCGACAGCGGCAACGACATGCTGGACGGCGGCTGGGGGGCGGACACGCTCTACGGCGGGACGGGCAACGACACGCTGACCGGCGGGACGGGCGGCGACCTGCTGCACGGCGGGTCGGGTGCGGACGTGTTCGTGTTCGGCACCGGCTCGGGCAGCGACACGGTCCTCGACTTCGCCGATGATGTCGACAGCCTGCGGCTGTCGCAGGCGCTGTGGGGCGGCGGGCTGTCGGTTGACGAGGTGATCGCGCTCTACGCCAGCGTCGACGGGGCCGACGTGGTGCTGACCTTCCCCGGCGGCGAGACGATCCGGATCGTCGGGCTGGGCGATCCGGCGCTGCTTGCCGACGACATCCTGATCGTCTGAGCCGGCGACGGCCGGGCGCTACACCCGGTGCCGGGCCCTGAGCGCGGCGAGGATGGTGCCCTCGTCGAGGTAGTCGAGCTCGCCGCCGACCGGCACGCCCTGCGCAAGCGACGAGACGGTGACGCCGGCCCCGGCCAGCAGGCCGGCGATGTAATGGGCGGTGGTCTGGCCCTCGACGGTGGCGTCGAGCGCGAGGATCACCTCCGAGATGCCCTCCGCGCCCAGCCGGGCGACCATCCTCGGGATGCCCAGTTCCTCGGGCCCCAGCGCATCCAGCGCCGACAGCGTGCCGCCGAGCACGTGATAGCGGCCGCGGAAGGCGCCCGCCCTTTCCATCGCCCACAGGTCGGAGACCTGCTCGACCACGCACAGCTCGCCCGTCGCCCGGGCGGGGTCGGCGCAGATCGTGCAGAGCTCGCCGGTGGCGAGGTTGCCGCAGCGGGTGCAGTCGCGGGCGGTGGCGGCGATGCGGCCCATGAGCTCGGCAAGCGGCGCCATCAGAACCTCGCGGCGGCGCAGCAGGTGCAGCACCGCCCGGCGGGCCGAGCGCGGCCCGAGCCCCGGCAGCCGCGCCATCATCGCGACCAGCGCCTCGATCTCGCCCTCTCCGGCGGCCAAGGCGCCCCTCAGAACGGCAGCTTGACGTCGGCCGGCAGGCCGAAGGCGTCGGTGATCCGCCGCATCTCCTCGCGGTGACGCTCGGCGGCGCGGGCCTGGGTGTCCTTGATCGCGGCGAGGATCAGATCCTCCACCACCTCGCGGTCATCGGCGCGGAAGATCGAGGGGTCGATCGTCAGGCTCTTCAGCTCGCCCTTCGCGGTGGCGGTGGCGCGCACGAGGCCGGCACCGCTCGACCCCTCGACGGTGATGGTGTCGAGCCGTCCGGCGAGTTCGGCGAGCTTGGCCTGCATCTCCTGAGCGGCCTTCATCATCTTGCCCATGTCGCCGAGGCCGGACAGGCCCCCCAGTCCCTTCAGCATGCGCCTGCCTCCCGTGCCGGGCGCGCCGCGGCGGCCCGCCTGCACCCCAGATACGTTCCGAAGCCCGCCGCGGCAAGGATCGACCGGCCGCGCGGCCCGGCGCCGGGGGCGCTCAATCGGTCTCGAAGGGGTCCCAGCCGTCGGCCTCCTCGGGCGGGGGCGGGACGGCGTCGTCGTCGTCCGCGGCGGCGGGCTCGGCGGCGGTGGCAAGGTCGCGGATCTCGGCCAGCCGGGCGGCGGGGAAGGCGGCGAGCACGGCCTGCACCAGCGGGTGGGCCCGGGCCGCGGCCTCGCGTGCCTGCGCCAGTGTCGGGGCGCCGCCCTCCGCGGCCACCACCACGCCCCACCGCAGCCCGGTGAGGGCGGCAAGCCGGCCGGCGAGCCGCTGGGCAAGGTCGGACGGCGCGCGCGGGGCGGGGGCGAACTCGACCAGCCCGGGGGCGTAGCGGACCAGCCGGACGAAGGTCTCGACGTCGTAGAGCAGCGCGGCCTCGCGCGCCTGGCGAAGCAGGGCGAGCATGTCCTCGAAGCGCGGCCAGGCGGCGAAGGCGGCCGTGGCGGCGGGGGCGGGCGCGGATACCGGGACGGCCGCGGCGGGAAGGGCCGCGGGGGGGGCGGCCGCGGCGGCGGGGAGGGCCGCGAGGTTGGTCGCGGTCGCACCGCCCGCAACCGCGGCCAGCCGCGGGCCGGTGCCCGGCGGCAGTGCGCCGCCGGGCGCCGGCCGGCCGGCTGTCTCGCGGCCCTCGATGGCGCGCAGCCGGCGCAGCAGGTCGTCGGGGTCGGGGATGTCGGCGACATGGGTCAGCCGGATCAGCGCCATCTCGGCCGCCATCATCGCATTCGGCGCCGCCCCCACCTCCTCGATCGCGCGCAGCAGCAGCGTCCACATCCGCTGCAGCGCGGCCATCGGCAGGCGCGCGGCCATGTCGCGGCCGCGGCCGCGGACACCGGCCGGCAGGGTGGGATCGTCGGCGGCCGCGGGCGTGATGCGGATGACGCTGACCCAGTGGGTCACCTCGGCGAGGTCGCGCAGCACGGCAAGCGGGTCGGCGCCAGCCGCATACTGGCCCGACAGTTCGCCCAGCGCGCCGCGCGCGTCGCCCTGCATGACGAGGTCGAAGAGGTCGAGCACCCGGCCGCGGTCGGCAAGCCCGAGCATCGTGCGCACGTCCTCGGCCGTCGCCGCGCCCTCGCCGTGGGCGATCGCCTGGTCGAGCAGCGACAGCGCGTCGCGGACCGAGCCCTCGGCGGCGCGGACGATGAGGGCAAGCGCCTCGTCGCCGATCGTCGCGCCCTCGGCGGCGACGATGCGGCGCAGATGGGCGAGCATCACCTCGGGTTCGATCCGCCGCAGGTCGTAGCGCTGGCAGCGCGACAGCACGGTCACCGGCAGCTTGCGCACCTCGGTGGTGGCGAAGATGAACTTCACATGCGGCGGCGGCTCCTCCAGCGTCTTGAGCAGCGCGTTGAAGGCGCTGGTCGAGAGCATGTGGACCTCGTCGATGATGTAGACCTTGTAGCGTGCGCTGGCGGCGCGGTAGGCGACGCTGTCGATGATCTCGCGGATGTCGGCCACCCCGGTGCGGCTGGCGGCATCCATCTCGAGCACGTCGACATGGCGGCCCTCGGCGATCGCCCGGCAGGGTTCGCAGGAACCGCAGGGCGCCACCGTGGGCCCCCCGGCGCCGTCGGGGCCGACGCAGTTCAGCCCCTTGGCGATGATGCGCGCGGTCGTCGTCTTGCCGGTGCCGCGGATGCCGGTCATCAGGAAGGCATGCGCGATGCGGCCGGCAGCGAAGGCGTTGGTCAGCGTGCGCACCATCGCCTCCTGTCCGATCAGGTCGGCGAAGGTCTCGGGGCGGTACTTGCGGGCAAGCACCCGGTAGGCGGCGGTCTGGGACACGGTGAGGGGCGGACCCTGATGCGGTGGCTGACTCGGGCCGCAAGTATGGCCCGGCCCGGCCATCGGCGGAAGACCGTGCGGGCCGGGCCAGGGGCGGCTGCGCCCACGGCCACCGCCGCCCCCGCCCGTCCCACGCGTGGGACGGGCGGGGGCGCAAGCAGGATCAACGGGCTGCGCAGGCCGATTCACGATCTGTCAATCGTTCTCCCGTGGTCGCGGCGGGCCCTCCGCGTCAGTCCCCGCCGTCGAGGTCGCGCTTGAGCCTGAGCAGCCGCGCGACGTGGCGGCCCCGACGGCGGTCGCCGGCGCGTGCGGCGGCAAGCGTCGCGGTTTCGCGGCGGTCCTCGTGGGCGAGTCTCCTCGCCCGGTCGATCCGGTCGGGCGCGATCGCCCCCGCCGCGGCGGCGGCGAGGACGGCGCAGCCGGGCTCCACCGTATGGGTGCAGTCGCGGAACCGGCAGCGGCCGGCGGCGGCCGCGATCTCGCCGAAGGTGGCGGCGATGCCGGCGGCGGCGTCGGCAAGCCCCACCTCGCGCAGGCCGGGGGTGTCGATCAGCCAGCCGCCGGCGGCAAGCGGTCGGAGCGCGCGGGCGCTGGTGGTGTGCCGGCCGCGGGCGCCATCGGCCGACAGCGGCGCCGTGGCGTCCCGACGCCCGGTCAGCGCATTGGCGAGGGTGGTCTTGCCCACGCCGGAGGAGCCGGCGAGCGCCAGCGTCCGCCCCCGGCCCGTCCACGGGGCGAGCGCGGCGGCCGCCGCGGCGGCGTCGCGGGCATCCAGCGCCAGCACCGCCGCCCCGCCGGCGACGCCACGCGCCCGGAGGGCAAGGCCCGGGGGGGCGGCCACGAGGTCGGCCTTGGTCAGCACCACCACCGGCTCCACCCCGGCGGCGCGGGCGAGCGCCAGGTAGCGTTCGAGCCGCGCCTCGCGGAACTCGCCCCCGCAGGCGGTGACGACCAGGAGCGCATCGACGTTGGCCGCGACGGGCTGGAGCGCACCCGCGCGGCCTGCCGCCCGGCGGGCGATGAGGCTGCGCCGTGCGAGAACGCGGACGGCCCGGCCGCGGGCGGGGTCGGCGAGCAGCCAGTCGCCCACCGCCACCGCGCCGGCCGGCAGGCCGGGCGGCAGCGTCAGCCGTGACGGCCCGCCGGCGCCGATGACGGCGAGCGCGGCGCGGTGCACGGCGGCGACACGGACGGGGACGAGGCAGGCAAGCTCGTCCAGCGCCACCTGGGCAAGGAAGTCCTGCGCCCAGCCGAAGCCGGGCAGTGCGGGATCGGAAAAGGTCATTGCGGGTGCCCTTGCGATGAACCGGAAGACGGACGCCCGCCCCCGGGGGCGGCGCCGGCAGGATCAGTCGGGCGCGGGCACGCCGGCCTTGCGGCCGATCAGGCGGCCCGGCCCGGGGCGGCGGCAGTCTCGGACATGCGCTCCTCGGGCTCGTCGGGGTGGTGCCGGGCCGGGCGGCCGGGCGCTGCCATCCTAGCGCGGAACCGGCCCGCCCGGAACCACCCTGCCACCGGTGCCGGCGGAAGCGGGGCGCGCGCCGGGGCGGCACAGGAGGGCGCCGGGGAGGACGGGCGCGCGCGGGCCGGTCAGACGGTGAGGTACTGCGCCATCATGCCGTGCTGCTCGTGCTCGAGCAGGTGGCAGTGGAAGACGAAGGGGAAGTGACGGTCGGTCGGCTGGCTGAAGTGGAGCAGGATGTCGGTCGGCCGGGCGACCAGCACCGTGTCCTTGTCGCCGGCCAGATGCGGCGGCGGCGGGGCGCCGTCGATCGAGAGGATGCGGAACATCGCCCCGTGGATGTGGAACGGGTGGGGGATGCGGTTGCCGGTCAGCCTCCAGATCTCGGTCGATCCCAGCCGCGGGGTGAAGTCGATCCGGTGCATGTCGTAGACCCGCCCGTTGATCGCCATCATCGGGCCCATGCCGCGCATGCCGTCGTGGTTGGGGATCATGTCGAGCGAGACCTTGCGCCGCTCGACCGCGGTCGCGGGATCGAGCGGCACGGGCGCCACCAGGGCAGCGGGCAGTCGGGCGGCGGGGTCGAGGGCGATGTCGGCGGCCACCTCGATGCCGAGGAGCGGGCCGGGAAGGCTGGGCTCGCCCGGCATCCCGCGCGGCCCGCCCATGCCGATGACGTCGCCGGCCGGATCGCGCCCGGTGGTCAGGACCGCCGGCCGGCCGTCGGCGAAGTCGGCCACGATCTCGAAGCGCTCGCCGGGCGACAGCAGAACCCGCTGCATCGGCACCGGCGCGGCGAGGTAGCCGCCGTCGGAGGCGATGACGTGGAAGGTGCGCCCGTCCTCGAAGCCGACGTCGAAGGTGCGGGCGTTGGCGCCGTTGAGCAGCCGCAGCCGCACGGGCCCCGCCGGCACCCGCGCCAGCGGCCGCACCGCGCCGTTGACGACCAGCGTGTTGCCGCGCATGCCGATGGCCCGCGCCGGGCCGTTGTCGAGGTAGGTCATGCCGCCGGCGACGTTGAAGTAGCGATCCTGCAGCACCACCGGCAGGTCGTCGATGCCGTAGCGGTGCGGCAGGCCGAGGGCGGCGCCGGTGCCGTCCTCGACGATCATCATGCCGGCGAGCCCGCGGTAGACCTGGCGGGCGGTGTCGCCGTGGGGGTGGGCGTGGTAGATGACGGTGGCCTCGGGCTGGTCGACCACCATCTCCGCCTCCCAGCTGCTGCCGGGGGCGATGAAGTGGTGCGGGCCCCCATCGAGATGGGAGGGCACCAGGAGCCCGTGCCAGTGCACCGTGGTCGGCACGTCGAGCCGGTTGGTCGCCGTCACGCGGTAGGGCTCGCCGCGGTGCACGCGCACCAGCGGGCCGAGGTAGTCGGCCGAGTAGCCCATCGTCTCCACCGGCGCCATGCCGGGCGCGAAGCGGTGGCTGCCGTGGCGGGCGACAAGCTCCAGCCGCCCGCCGTGGTCGCGCACGTCCAGCAGCGGCGGCACCGGCAGCGGCTGGACGAAGCCCTGCCCCTCCTCCGCGCCGGCGCGACCCGCCCGGCCGGCCAGCACGGACGCCCCCGCCAGCCCGATGAACCCGCGCCGCCCGATCATCCGCCACGCCCCCTGCCATGCCCGCTGCCGCCGTCGCCCGGGCGGAGCGCCAGCAGGATAGGCACGCCGGTGGCGGCGCCAAAGCGGCAGATCGCCGCCCCGGCGGCCGGGCCGGCGCGGTCAGGGGCGGCGGCGTCGCGGGCGCCGCGGTGCGGCGGCGGCAGCAGGGCCGGCAGGGGGTGGACGCCGGGGCCGTCGTCCTGATGGATGGGGGCGCGGGCGAATCCCGCACCCCGCCCGGCGCGGGGGCGCGCGCGGGCAAGTGCGGCTGCGGGCGGGGTGGCCGCGCGGCAGCCCGGGATCATGGGTGTGGAGGCGGAATGAGGGACGCGGGCGGATTCTCGGTGGCGCCGGGGCTGGCGCGGCGGCCGGCGCGGGTGGCGGTGCTGTCGGGCTACATGCCCTTTTTCGAGGAGGTGCTGCCCGCGGGCTTCCGCGCCGGCATGGCCGCCCGGGCCGAGGCGACCGCCGCCCGGCTGGGCGATGCGGGCGAGGTGCTGTTCGCAGGCCTTGTCACCGACCACGACAGCGGCCGCGCCGCCGGCCGGCGGATCGCCGCCTTCGCCCCCGACGCGGTGGTGATCGCGCCGACCATGGCCGCGCCGGCGGGCTATCAGGCCGCGGCGCTGGCCGAGGTCGGGCGGCTGCCGCTGGTGATCCTGAACATCGCCGGGATCGATACGGTCGGGCCGGACTTCACCGCCCATTCGATCATGCCGAACAGCGTGCCGGTGGGCTGCATGATGATCAACAACCTCCTGCGGCGCGAGGGGCGGCGGGCACCGGTGGTCTCGGGGCCCGCCTCCGACCCCGACACCTGGTCGCGGGCGCGCGCGGCGGTGGCCGCGGCGGCTGTCGCGGGGCGGCTGATGCGGGCGCGCCTCGGCGTGATGGGCGCGCCGCTCGACGGCTATCTCAACGTCGTCTGCGACCCCGCGGCGCTGGAACGGGCGACCGGCACGCAACTGGTCGACATCCCCGCGGCCGAGGTGACGGACGCCTGGCGCGCCGTCGGCGCCCCGCAGGTCGCGGCGCTGGCCGCGGCCTACCGGGCGCGGATGCCCCTGGACGCGGCCACGGCCGCCAGCGCCGATTTCCGCGACGCGCTGCGGCTGGCGCTGGCGCTGGAGGCGGTGGTGCTGCGCCACCGCCTCGACGGCGGCACCTTCAACTGCCGCAACGAATATTCCGTGGGCAACCCCGAGATCGGGGTGCTCGGCTGTCTCGCGCTCGCGCATCTGACGACGCACGGTCTTCCCTTCACCTGCACCGGCGACACGGTCACGGCGGTGGCGATGCTGCTGGGCAAGCTCCTCGGCGGCGACACGCTGTACTGCGAGCTCGACAGCCCCGACTACCGTCGCGACGCGGTGCTGTGCGCCAACACCGGCGAGGGTGACTTTCGCCAGGCCGCTTCCTGCGGGGCCTGCCGGATCGCCGTCAGCGGGCAGGAATCGGGGCGCAACGCGCGCGGCTGCGCGGTCGGCTACGACGTGGACGAACGCGACGGCACCGCCATCGCCTTCACCCCCCGGGCGGGCGACCCCGGAGGCCATGCGATCCTCTGCGCCGAGGGCCGGATCGAGCCGCCGCCGCCCACGGGCCTGAAGCTGCCGCACCTGATGTTCCGCTTCCGCGGCATGGGCGTGGGCGAGGGGATGAGCCGCTGGATCGCCGCGGGGGCCACGCATCATGCCGGGATCAGCTCGGGCCACCATGGCGCGGCGCTGCAGGCAGTGGCGATGCATCTCGGGATCGGGGCGGAGCGGGTGGCATGACGATGCGCGCCGCCGTGCTGGCGCGCTATGACGCGCCCTTTTCCTTCGAGACCCGTCCGGTGCCGCGCCCCGGCCCGGGCGAGGTGCTGGTGCGGGTGGCCGCCTGCGGAGTCTGCGGGTCGGACAGGTTCCTCCAGCAGGGCGGCTTTGCCTCGACCCTGCCGGTGGTGCCGGGGCACGAGGCGGCGGGGCGGGTGGCCGAGACCGGGCCGGGGGTGGCGGGGCTGGGCGAGGGCGACGCGGTCGCGCTCTACTACATCGCCCATTGCGGGCGCTGCCGGAACTGCCGCGCCGGGCGCGAGAACATCTGCATCGCGGTCCGCCGCATGGGGGTGGATTTCGACGGGGCGATGGCCGACTTCGTCGTGCTGCCCGCCGAGAACTGCCTGAAGCTCGATGCCGGCACCGAGCTTGCTGCCGCCGCGGTCATCACCGATGCCATCGGCACGCCGCTGCATGCCCTGCTGCGCGCCCGGGTGGCCGCGGGCGAGCGGGTGCTGGTGACCGGCGTCGGCGGCATCGGCTCGAACGCGGTGCAGGTCGCGCGGCTGATGGGGGCCGAGGTGATCGCCGCCTCGCGCTCGGCCGAGGCGCAGGGCACCGCCCGGGCGATGGGGGCGCACCACGTCCTGCCCGCCGACGATGCCCTGCCCGCCGCCGTGGCCGCGCTGACCGAGGGGCAGGGGGCCGATGCGGTGATCCAGTGCGCCCCCGGCGCCACGGCCTTTGCCGCGGGCCTGGCTTGCCTGGCGCGCGGCGGGCGGCTGGTGGTGGTGGGCACGGCCAAGGCGCCGGTGGCCGTGGACACCAACCGTGTCCTGTGGGGCGAGCACGAGATCCTCGGCTCGCGGGGTTTCACCCGGGCCGACATCCGCCAGGGGCTGGCCTGGCACCGCGAGGGGCTGATCCGCACCGACCACCTGACGGCCCGGCGCCGGCCGCTGGAAGAGCTGAACGAGGCCATCGCCGACCTCGACGACCCGAAGGTCGTGCGGACCGTCATCATGCTGGAGCGGTAGCACGCGGCCCGTCGCTGCCGGTCAGCGGCCCGGGCCCGGCGCGGGAAAGCGGATCGCCGTGACCTCGGCACGGAAGAAGGGGAACCATTCGGCGGTCCCGAACATGTTGCCGGCGTCGACGCGAAAGGGCAGGCGGAAGCCACCGGCATCGCGGAAATCGGCCAGCGTGCCGCCGAAGGGCTGCAGGCGGAAGCGGCGCGCGGCGTTGGCGTCGGTCCAGCGCTGGAAGACCACATCGAGCGGCTGGCCGTCGCCGTCCAGGCGCAGATCGACGGCCTGTGCGAGGCCGCCATGGGTGGCGGTCACCCGTGCGGTTGCCGCATCGACGGCCTCCCAGGCGATTCCCGGCCCCGGCAGCAGGGAAGCGGGGCTCCAGAACAGGGCCTCGGCGACCATCCGGCCGAAGGCCGAGCGGGCGAAGTCGGCCGAGCCGCCCGCGCGTGCGACCGGCAGGAGGCCGGCCACGCGCATGCGCGTCCAGCCCGCCGAATCCGAGCCCGTGACCGGCAGGCCGAGGAGGCGGCTCTGCAGTTCCCACAGGAAGCCGTGCGGGGCGGCCAGCGTCTGGCAGGCCGCCATCGGCAGGATGCGCGGCGCCTCGCGCGTGCCGAGCGCGAGGGTGCCGCACATGCCGACCTCGACCACCGGCCAGAGCGGCGTGCCGGGGGCGATGGCGAAGGCGAAGTAGCGGCGCGCGGGAAGGGGCAGCGCCGCCACCATGGCGGGGTCGAAGCGCGCCGGGGCTGGCGGCTGGAGGGCGCGGAGGCGCGCGCGCTCGGCCCGGTCGGCGCGGATGTCGCCGCGGGCACGGAGGGCGAGGCCGGCGGCCGCCGCCGCCCCCGCCAGAAGGACCGCCCGGACCAGCATCGCCCGCGCTCCCATCGCGTCGCAAAAGCAGCATGCCATGCGGCGGCGGCCGCGTCCTTGCGCGCAATCAAGTCGGGCAGACGGAGCGACGGTCTTGACAGACGACCGGCACTCGATCAAAAAACAAATATCAAATCCGGGAGGAGAACCATGAGTGCAATCCTGAGGGGCCCCGCCTCCGGCGGGATGACGCGGCGTGCGACCCTTGCGGCGCTCGCCGGGGCGGCGGCGGTGGCGGCCGTGCCGCGGGCGGCGCGGGCGCAGGCGGTGACGCTGCGCCTTGGCCATGTTCTGGCGCCGACGCACCAGTTTCACACCGGGATGGAGCTGGCGGCGGCCGAGCTTGACCGCGCCACCCAGGGGCGGGTGCGGCTGGAGGTGTTTCCGTCCTCGCAGCTCGGCACCGAACGCGACATGCATGTGGCGATCCGCACCGGCTCGATCGACATGCTGCTCGGCTCGCCGGGCGGGGCGAGCGTGCATCTGAAGGAACTGTCCGTGCTTGATGCGCCCTATCTCTTCCGCGACAACGCGCACTGGCAGTCGGTGGTCTACGGCGCCCAGGGGGCCGACTGGGAGGCCCGGACGCTGGCGGCATCGGGCGTGCGCATCGTCGGCTGGTTCCACCGCGGCACCCGCCATGTCGTCTCGCGCGGCAAGCCCTACAACACCATCGCCGACATGGCCGGCCAGAAGATCCGCGTCGCCGACCTGCCGCCCTATCCGCAGGTGTTCGCCGCGCTCGGCGCCTCGCCGACGCCGATCGCCTTCGCCGAGATGTACGGGGCGCTGCAGGCCGGCACCGTCGACGGGGCGGACGCGCCGCTCGACACCATCCTGTCGCAGAAGCTCTACGAGGTGTCGAAGTACGTGAACCTGATCGCCTGGTCTTTTGCCGCGCCGGGGACGATCCTGATCGCCGAAAGCTCGTTCCAGCAGCTTTCGGCCGACGACCAGGCGGCGCTGCGGGCGGCGCTGCGCGCCGGGTCGGACCACATCACCGAGGCCTTCACGGCGGGCGAGGAACGGGTGAAGGCCGAGCTCGTGGCAAACGGGATGGTGCTGGTCACCCCGACCGACCCGGAGGCCTGGGCGGCGGCCGCGGCGGCGGCGATCCCGGGGCTTGCCGCCACCTGGGGCGGCGACGCGGCGCTTTACGACCGCATCCGCGCGGCGGGCTAGGGCGAATGGCCACTGCCCCCCTGCGCGGACCAGCTGCGGCGGTCGCCCGGGCCGAGGCCGCGCTGGGGCACGTCGAGGAGGCGGTGGCGGTGGCGCTGCTGGCCGGCATCGCGGGCGTCGTGAATCTTCAGATCGGCGCCCGCTACTTCTTTTCCAGCCCCTTCATCTGGGCCGAGGAGATCGCGAAGATCCTGATGATCTGGCTGGCCTATGTCGCCGCCGGCGCGGTCACGCGGCGGGGCGCGCACATCGCCGTCGACAGCCTGCAGCGCGCCCTGCCGGGCCGGGCGTCGCGGCTGCTGGGGGTCGCGATCGGGTTGGCGATGGTGGCGCTGTTCCTGTTTCTCGGCTGGGTCACGCTCGGGCTGCTTGCGGTCGTGGGGTCGATGACGATGATCGGCACCGGGCTTCCGATGGCGGTGCTGATCTGGCCGGTGATCATGGGCAGCGGGCTGATCGTGCTGCATTCGGCGCTGCGCCTGTTCCTGCCCGCCGCGCCGCCCGAGGCCGCGCCATGACATGGCTCTACGGCGCGGGGCTGCTCGGCTTCCTGATGTCGGGCCTGCCGGTGGCGGCGACGCTCCTGCTGGTCGGGGCGGTGGGGGTGTGGGCGGCAGGTGTGCCGCTGTCGATCGTCGCCCAGCGCATGGCCTTCGGGCTGGACAGCTTCACGCTGATCGCGATCCCGCTGTTCCTGCTGATGGGCAACCTGATGAACGCCACCGGCGTGACGACCCGCGTCTTCGCCGTCGCGGCCGTCTTCGTCGGCCACTGGAAGGCGGGTCTGGCGCAGGTGAACGCGCTTGCCTCGGTCGTCTTCTCGGGCATGTCGGGGTCGGCGGTGGCCGATGCCGCGGGGCTTGGCACGATCGAGATCAGGGCGATGCGGGCGGCGGGCTACAGCCCTTCCTATGCGGCCGCGATCACGGCCGCCTCGGCGACCGTGGGCCCGGTGATCCCGCCGTCGATCGCCGCCGTCCTCTATGCCTTCATCGCCGATGTCTCGGTGGGGCGGATGTTCCTGGGCGGGATCGTGCCGGGGCTGCTGATGGCGGTGGCGCTGATGCTGACGGTGCGGCTGAGGGCCCACCGCACGGGCGTTCCGGCGCTGCCGCGCGCCAGCGGGCCCGAGCGGCTGTCGGCCGTCGTGGCCGCGCTGCCCGCGCTGGCCGCGCCCTTCCTGCTGATCGGCGGGATGCGCTCGGGCGTCTTCACGCCGACCGAGGTCGCGGCGGTGGGGGTTCTCTATGCGCTGCTGCTCGGCGTCCTTTACCGGCGCGAGACCCGCCGGTCGGACATCTGGCTGGCGTTCCGCAACACCGCGCTCACCTCGGGGGCGGTGCTGATCATCGTCGCCGCCGCGCATGTCTTCGCCTGGATCCTCGCCCGCGAGCAGATTCCCCAGACGATCACCCGCGAGGTGGTGGCGCTCGGCCTCGGCCCGCTGGCCCTGCTTGTGGTCATCAACCTGATGTTGCTGGTGCTGGGAATGGTGCTGGACACCACCGGCATCCTGATCCTGGTGACCCCGGTGGTGGTGCCGGCGGTGGTGCACCTCGGCATCGACCCCGTGCATTTCGGCATCGTCATGATCGTCAACATGATGATCGGGCTGATCACGCCACCGCTGGGGATGGCGCTGTTCGTGGTCGCCGAGATCGCCCGTGTCCCGGTGGCGCAGGTGGCGCGCGAGTGCCTGCCCTACATCCTGGCGCTGACGGCGGTGCTGGTGCTGATCACGCTCTTTCCCGGGCTGGTGCTGACGCTGCCCGACCTTGTCTACGGGACCCCCGCACGATGAGCATGCCGCCTTCCGCCCCTGCCCGCCCCAGCGACGTCCTGCACGGCGGCGCCCGACGGCTGCCGCTGCGCTGGGCCAACCTTGCTGCCGGCGCCGCCCCGCCGCAGGTGATCTCGCGCTACCAGATCGCGCCGGGTGACAGCTGCACGCTGCACATCCACACCGGCAAGGCCGAGATCTGGGTGATCCTCGCCGGCCGCGGCGTGGCGCGGCTGGACGGGCAGTCCTATCAGGTGGAGGAGGGCGACATCCTGGTGACGCCGCCGCAGGTCGCCCATGCCCTGGACAACACCGGCGGCGAGCCGCTCGTGTTCCTCAACCTCGTCCATCCGACAGGCGATGCGCCGATCACCACCCGCGAGATCGGGGCCGGGCAATGAGCCTTGTGCTGGTCACCGGGGGAGCCGGGATGGTCGGCCAGCATGTGGCCGAGGCGGCGGCAGCGCGCGGCCTTGCCGTGCGGCTGGCGGAGCGGTCATGGGAGGGACGCGCCCACTGGGCGCCGGCGGCCGAGCGGATCGCCTTCGACGTGCGCGACGGCGCCGCCTGCCGGACGGCGGCGGCGGGGGTGCGGGCGGTGATCCATTGCGCGGCGGTCGTCGGGCCGGCGGCGGCGCGGGCCGATGCCGCGGCGGCGCTGGCGGTCAACGTCACCGGCACCGCGAACATGCTGGAGGCTGCCCATGCCGCCGGGGCGCGCCTGGTCGCGCTGTCGACCGCCACGCTCTACGGCCACCGTCCCGACCTCGCGCCGCTGGAGGAGGACGCGCCGCCCGACCCGCTGGGCCTTTACGACGCGACCAAGCTGATGGCCGAGGTCTGGTGCACCGCCCACCGCCGGGCGTTTGGCAGCTCGGTGGCCTCGGTGCGCACCGGCTTCGTGTTCGGCCGCGGCACGGCGATCGGCGAGTATTTCCTGCCGCGGGTGCTGCGGGGCGAAGCGGTCCGCCTGGCGGCGGGCGCCGACCACCCCTGCGACTTCACCTATGTCGTCGACCTGGCCGAGGCGCTGGTGGCCGCGGCGCTGGCCGCCGAGCTGCCGGCGACGGTCTACAACGTCACCGGCGGGCGGCTGCGCCGGCGGGCCGATCTTGCCGCCGCCGTGCAGGCGGTGGTGCCTGCGGCGGAGATCTCCGAGGGGCCGGGGACCGACCCCGCCCGGCATCTGCGCGGTCCCTGCGTGATCGCCCGCGCGGCGCGCGACTTCGGCTGGGCGCCGCGCTTCACGCTCGAGACGGGCATCGCCGACTGGCACCGCCGGGTGACCGGCGCGGGGCCATGACCGCGGGGCGGACCATTGCCGGGCGGCCGCCCTTGGGGCAGAAGCACGCCACCATGCCCGCCCACCCGCCCGCCGCCGTGCCCCGCTGCCCGGAGACCCCGCGATGACCGCCGCCGACCGGCCGCGCCCGGCCCCGCCGGTGCACCGCCGCAAGACCGACCTGGTGGCCGACTACCTGCGCGAGCAGATCATCAACGGCACCATCGAGCCCGGCCGCCGGCTGACGCTGGCCGACCTTGCCGCCGAGTTCGGCATGTCGCAGATGCCGGTGCGCGAGGCGCTGCTGCGGCTCGAGCGCGAGGGGCTGCTGCTGGGCGAGCCGCACAAGGGCATGCGGGTGCCGCCGGTGTCGCGCCGCGACGCGCAGGAGCTGTTCGAGGTCCGCGCCGAGCTCGAGGCGCTGGCGGCCTACCGGGCGGTGCAGGCGGGCGACCCGGCGCTGGCAGGCGACCTCGAGGCCCTGAACGCGCGCTTCGCGGCGGCCTGCGCCGGCGGCGACTATCCCGGCATGGGGACCGCCAACTGGGCCTTCCACCGGCGCATCCTGGCGGCGGCAGGCAGCGCGCAGCTGGCGCGGCTGCTCGAGGACGTCTGGACCCGCTCGTTCCGCTACCGCCTCGGCTACCGGCTGATCCCGGGGCGCGCGCGCCACACGGTCGAGGAGCATGCCGCGATCATCGCCGCCGCGGCGGCGGGCGACGCGGCGGCCGCGCGCGCGGCCGCGCGGGCCCATATCGAGCGGGCCGGGGCCGAGCTTGACCGTGTCGTCGACGCGCAATCGGACGGAGGCTGAGATGGCCGAGGCATGCCACCGCCTGCCGGGGCGGGTGCTGGTGACCGGCGCCGCAGGCGGCATCGGCGGGGCGATCGTCGCGCGGCTGGCCGCGGCCGGGGTGGAGGTGGTCGCCACCGACCTGCACATTCCCCCCGGCCCGCCCCCCGGGCGGTGGGTGGAGGCCGACCTCGTCACCGACGCCGGACGCGCGGCGGTGGCGGCGGCGGTGCCTGGGGACCTGGGCGGCATCGTCCACGCCGCCGGGCTGCTCGACCCCAAGCCCTGGGACGCGGTCGGCGCCGAGGCGGCCTTGCGCATCCTTGCCGTCAACGTCGTGGCGCCGCTGCTGCTGGTGCAGGCGCTGGCCGGACGGATGGAGCCGGGCGGCGCGGTGGTCTTCCTCGGCTCGGTCGCCGGGGCCCGGGCGGCCCCCGACACGGCAGTCTATGCGGCCAGCAAGGCAGCCCTGCGCAACCTTGCCGGCACCCTCGCGGTGGCGCTCGCCCCGCGCGGGGTGCGCGTCAATACCCTCGCGCCCGGGCTGATCGACACGCCGCTGACCACGGGCCTTGACCACCGCCTTGCCGCCGCCCGCGGCCAGACGCCCGAGGCGGTGGCCGCCGCCCGTGCCGCCGCGGTGCCCGCCGGCCGGGCCGGCACCGCCGGCGAGGTCGCCGACGCCTGCCTGTGGCTGCTCGGCACGGGCGCGTCTTATGTCAGCGGCGCCACGCTCTACGCCACCGGCGGCGCCCTGGCCGGCGCCATCTGAGGGGCGCCCTCCGGCCGCGGTGGCGGCCTACCGGGCCAGCTGCGCCGCCACCGCCGCGAGGGTGCGGCGGAGAGCGGCCTCGACCTCGCGCCGGCGCAGGGTGAAGCGGCTGGTGGGGATCGGCACCGAAATCGCGTGGATCTCGCCGCGCCGGTCGCGAAAGGCGCCGCCCACGGCCGAGATGCCCTGGGTGTGGTCGTCGAGATCATGGGCAAGGCCGCCGGCGGCAACCCCGTCGAGGAGCTTGGCGAAGGCCGGCCAGTCGCCGGCGATGCCGCGCCGCCGCCATTCCGCCTCGGCCAGCGCCCGGGCCTCGGTGCGCGGCAGCAGGGCGAGGGCGGCACGGCCGTTGGCGGTGGTGGTAAGCGGGAACACCTCGCCGACCGAGGACACCGCACGCAGCCGGTGCGTGCCCGCGACCTGGTCGAGGAAGATCATGCTTGCCCCGCGCAGCACCGACAGGTCGGCCGTCTCGCCCAGCGCCCGCGACAGCTCCGACAGGTGCAGCCGGCATTCCTCGGCCACCGAATAGCGGGCGGCCTCGGCGAGCGAGGTGATCTCGGGACCGAGGCGGATGCTTGCACTCGACCCGCTGGCGATGACCAGCCGCTCGGCCGCCAGGGCGCCGACGATCCGCTGGACGGTCGAGCGCGGCAGCCCCACCTTCTCGGCGATCCGGCCGAGGCTCATCCCGTCGCTGTCGTCGCGCAGGGCGCGCAGGATCGCGGCGGCCCGCGCGATCACCTGGATTCCCGCCCTGCCGTCGCCGTCCCTCGCCTCGCCCACCGCCTGTCCTGTCCGTCGCCTGACGGTGTCTATAGCGCGCGGCGCAGTTAATCCGCAATGTGGTACGGCAGGTCCGCCATGTGATTGGCGGCCGGATGCCGGTCACCGGCACCCCGCCCGTCGGCGCCGAGGTCCGCGCGCCCCGCCCGCACCGCCTCAGAGCAGCGCCGGCAGGGTCAGCGACAGTGCCGGGATCAGCGTCAGGAGCGCCAGCCGGACGAGGTCGGCACACCAGAAGGGGGTGACGCCGCGGAAGATGGTGCGCGTCGAGACGTCGGGCAGCATCGCGCTGAGGGTGAAGACGTTCATCCCGATCGGCGGGGTGATCAGGCTGATCTCGGTGGCCACGACCACCAGGATGCCGAACCAGATCATCGTCTGGGCCTGCGGCATCCCGAAGTCGAGCGACATCATCAGCGCCGAGAACACCGGGATGGTCAGGAGAAGCATCGACATGCTCTCGAGCACGCAGCCGAGCAGCAGGTACACCGCGAGGATCAGCAGGAGCACCGAGAAGGGCGACAGCGCATTCGCCGTCACCCAGGCCGAGAGCGTGGCCGGCATGCCGGTGGCGTTGACGAAGTTGGCGAAGATCAGCGCCCCGATCAGCACCATGAACAGCGCCGAGGTGGTGATCGCCGTCTCGCGCAGCACTTCCGCGAAGCCGCGCGTCGTCAGCCGCCGCCGCGCCAGCGCGAAGAGGAAGGCACCGAAGGCGCCGATCCCGGCGGATTCGGTGGGGGTGAAGATGCCGGCGTAGATGCCGCCGATCACGATCACGAACAGAAGGATCATCGGCCAGACGCCGCGCAGCGCGTGCAGGCGCTGGGCCATCGGGAGCCGCTCGCCGGCGGGGCCGGCGGCCGGGTCGCGCCAGACCACCCAGCGGATCGCCGCGAGATAGAGGGCGATCCCGAGCAGGCCGGGGACCATGCCGGCCGCGAACAGCGCGCGGATGTCGGTCTGGGTCATGATGCCGTAAAGGACCAGGATGACCGAGGGCGGGATCAGGATGCCGAGGGTTCCGCCGGCGGCGATGGACCCCGTCGCCAGGGTGTCGGCATAGCCGTAGCGGCGCATCGGCGGCGCGGCGACCCGCGCCATGGTCGCGGCGGTGGCCAGCGACGAGCCGCAGATCGCCGAGAAGCCGCCGCAGGCGAAGATCGTGCTCATCGCCAGCCCGCCGCGGCGGTGGCCGACGAAGGCGTAGGATGCGGCATACAGGTCGTCAGAGATGCCGGCCCGGCTGACGAAGTTGCCCATCAGGATGAACAGCGGCACGACCGAGAGCTCGTAGGATTCCACGGTCGTGCGCGCGACCAGGCCGACGAGGGCAAGCGAGGGCATCCAGTCGCGGACCGTGACGAAGCCGAGGAACCCCACGATGCCCATCGCCACCGCGATCGGCACCCGGACGAACACCATGAGCAGGACGAAGAAGAACCCTGTGAGCGCCGCGATCACGCGAAATCCCCCCCGTTGCCGCGCCGTCGTGCCCGGGCCGCGAACGGGGCGAAGACCCGTCCGAGGTGGATGACGGCGCCGACCGCGGACATGGCAGAACCGAAGTAGACGATCGGGGCGAGCGGCCAGCCGAGATACTGGGTGATGTCGCCCCATTCCCGCGATTCGCCGGCGAGCACCCAGAGCCGCCATGCCAGCACCGCGAAGAAGGCGGTGCAGGCTGCATGGACCATCAGTTCCCGCCAGGGGACGACCCGGGCGGGCGTGACCGTGTCGAGCAGGTCGATGGTGATGTGGCCGTCGCGCTGGGAGACGGCCGGCAGCCCGGCGTAGACGATCGCCGCCAGCAGGAGCTGGGTCATCTCGAAGGCGCCGAGCAGCGGCGCGTTCAGGAAGTAGCGGCCGGCCACGTCCACCACCGTCACAAGCATCATGGCAAGCAGGAGGGTCCCGGCCACCGCGCCCGAGACCCCGGTCGCGGCCGCGCCGACGCGCGCGGAAAGGCCGGGCCGGGACCGACCCATGGGTCAGTTCCCCGGCATCTGCGCGGCGACCTCGGCGCGCAGCCGCGCCAGAACCGCCTCGGGGTTCTCGAGCCCGGCCTCCCGGGCGCGGGCGTACCAGGCCTCGTCAAGCCCGGCGGTCGCCGCCTGCACGGCGGCCAGCACGTCGCCCTCCATCACGGTGACGCTGTCGGCGCCGAATGCGTCGATGGCGACCTTGTCGGCCCCGTCCCAGGCCGAGCCGATCAGGCCCGACAGATGCTCGCCGGACACCGACCAGAGCGCCTGGCGCTGCGCCTCGGTCAGCCCTTCCAGCACGGAGGTGTTGATGATGATCGCCATGCTGGAGCCGTAGAGGTTCCCCGGGAAGTGGTAGTGGTGGGTGACCAGGTCGCCGAGGTTGAAGGACTTGATCGTCTCGATCGAGAACATCACGCCGTCGGCCACGCCCTGGGAGAGCATCTCCTGGGCCTTGGTGACGGGGGCCGAGACGGTCACCAGGCCGAGGCCGTTGGCGATCGCGGCCTGGATGCCGCCGCCGGTCCGGATGCGCAGGCCCTTGAACTGCTCGCCCGCGGTGATCGGGCGGGCGGTGTGGATCATGCCCGGACCGTGGGTGAAAAGCGCGAGCGGGGTGACGCCGCGATGCTCGCGCATGCCGATTTCCTCGGTATAGACGCGCCAGTAGGCCCGCGAGGCGACCTCGGCGTTGCCGCCGCTGCCGGGCAGCTCGATCATGTCGGTGAACACGAAGCGCCCGGTGGTGTAGCCGTGGGTCATCCAGGCGATGTCACCGATGCCGTTGCGGACCCGGTCCATCAGGTCGCGGGGATCGACGGGGGGATAGGTGATGTTGATCTTGAGGTCGCCGCCGCTGGCCTGCTCGACCTGCTGGGCCCAGAGGGTCAGGCCCGCCGCGTTCACCGCGTGGTTGGGCCCGGCGTAGGTCTCGAGGGTCAGGACACGCTGCGCC
The DNA here is from genome assembly GCA_023383015.1 of Paracoccaceae bacterium. Classification (GTDB taxonomy): domain Bacteria; phylum Pseudomonadota; class Alphaproteobacteria; order Rhodobacterales; family Rhodobacteraceae; genus JAHDXW01. The sequence goes on along the minus strand of JAHDXW010000021.1, from coordinate 29,773 downwards.
TTGGCGGGGCCGGCGGCGACTGCGGCCGCGACCGCGAGGGCGGCGAGGCCGGGAAGAAGGTGTTTCATGGTCGGTCTCCCTGTGTCGTCACGTTGCGGTCGGTTCGGGGGCGTGCCCCCTCCCGCGCACGGGGGTGCGCGGAATTCCTGCCGGAGGCATCTCCGGCGCGGCCAGCGCCCGGGCCAGGACCCCGCGCAGCAGCCCGGCGGCGGCGGCGAGCTTCCAGCCGTTCAGCGGCAGCGGATGGGCGGCGGCGGTCCAGGCTTCGGCCGCGGCCGCCACCGTGCCGGGTCCCGGACGCAGGCCGGTCAGTTCATCCTCGGCGGCGCGGGCGCGCCAGGGCGTCGCCGCGACCCCGCCCAGCACGATGCGCGCGCTGCCGACGCGGCCCCCGCCGTCGAGCCGCAGCAGCGCACAGGCCGAGGCGACGGCGAAGCCGTCGGGTGTGAGCGCGAACTTGCCGTAGGCCGAGGCGGCGTCGCGGTCGGCGGCGCCAAGCCTGATCGCCGCGACGATCTCGCCGTCGCGCAGCACGGTCTCGCCCGGGCCGCGGTAGAAGGCGTCGGCGGGGATGCGTCGGGTCCCGCCCGGCCCGCGGGCCAGGATGTCGGCCCCGAGCCCGGCCAGCGCGGTCGCCAGGTCCGACGGCGTGACCGACTGGCAGCGCCCGCCGCCGATCACCGCATGGTGGTACCTGTGGTCGCCGGCCAGGGCATAGCAGGGCCGCGCCGCGCCGCCGCGCTTGTAGCAGTCAAAGCCGCTGCGCAGGAACTGGCAGCGGTTCGCCTGGCAGAGGTTGCCCCCGAGCGTCGCCGTCTGGCGAAGCTGCGGCGTGGCGATGGCGTCGATCGCCTCGGCCAGCGTGACGTCCGCGGGCCGGCCCCAGGCGCGCAGCCGCGCCTCGGCCTCGGCAAGCGTCAGTGCCGCGCCGAGCTGCAGGCCGCCGCCGGCGGTCTCGGCGGCCTCGCGCAGGTCGGCGCAGCCCGACAGCGCCACAAGGACGCGCGGCGCCGCCAGCCCGCGGGCGCGCAGGGGCAGAAGGTCGGTGCCGCCGCCGAGCGGCGCGGCAGCCTCGTGGACGGCCAGCGCACGGCCGGCCGCAGCGGCATCGGCCGGGCGCAGCACCGCCGCGACCGGCAGCCGCGGGCCCTCCGGCGGCCGCGCCGGGCCGAGCCGGTGCAAGAGGGCGAACAGCCCGCGCGGATAGGCCCGTCGCACCGCCGCCGCCCACCAGCGCCCCGGCCGCCGCCACATGGGCGCCGGCCGCACCCCCGGGCGCGGCGGCAGCGCCGCCAGAACCCGGTCGGGCGTCATCGGCAGGTCGCGCAGGCGGATCCCCGTGGCATGGGCGATCGCGTTGGCGACTGCCGCGGCCGTGGGCATCAGCGCCACCTCCGAGACCGACTTGGCCCCGGCCGGGCCGAGCGGGTCCGGGCGGCCGACGAAGACCACCTCGATCGGCGGGACGTCGGCGGCCCGGGGCATGGCATAGTCGACGAAGCCGGTCACATGCGGGCGGCCGTCCTGCCACAGAAGCTGCTCGGACAGCGCCATGCCGAGGCCCATGACGACGCCGCCGGTCACCTGGCCCTCGGCGCCGGCGGGGTTGACGACGGTGCCTGCGTCATGGACGGCAACGACCCGCAGCACCCGCACCGCGCCGGTGTCGCGGTCGACCTCGACCTCCACGCCGTGGGCGGCGAAGGCGTAGGCGGGCGAGAGGTTGCCGAAGCCGCTGTCGGCGTGCGTCATGGGCACGGCGGGCACCGGCACCGCGGTCTCGCGCGCGATCCGCAGGGTGCCGCCCGCGGCATCGGGGTGGACGGCGGCGATCTTGCCCAGCGGCAGGGAGCGCCCGCCGGCCCAGGCCATGCCGCCCTCCAGGCGGACCGCGCCGGGGTCGACCCCCAGCATGGCGGCGGCCTGAAGGCGCAGCGCCTCGGCCATCGCGCGGGCGCCCGCCAGCACCGCCCCGCCGGTGACCATCGTCGCCCGGCTGGAGCCCGCGCCGGGGTCGAAGGGGGTCTCGGCGGTGTCCATCACGCGCAGCGCCACGGCTTCGGGGGCGATTCCCAGCTCGCCCGCCGCAAGCTGCGCGATCACCGCATATTCGCCGGTGCCGGGATCGGCGCAGCCCGAGCTGAGGACGACCCCGCCGTTGCGCCCGATCTCGATGGCCACCCCCGCCCGCCCGGTCGGCGGGCTGACGATGGCGCCCGAGACATGCATGGCGAGCGCCACGCCGACGCCCCGCCCCGCCCCGCCCGCCGCGCGGCTGCGGTCCCAGTCGAGCCGGCGGCGCACCTCCTGCAGGCAGGCGGCCGCGCCCGAGGAGGCGATCTGCCAGCCGGTGATCGTCGTCCCGCCCTCGGGCGTGAGGTTGCGCAGCCGCAGGTCGATCGGGTCGAGGCCGAGCTCGGCGGCGATCTCGTCCATCTGGCTCTCGATGGCGAAGGCGGCCTGCGGGCCACCGGCGCCGCGGAACGCCCCGCCCGGTCGCCGGTTGGTGTAGACCGACCGCCCGCGCACCTCTGCCCCCTCCAGCCGGTACTGCGAGGCCAGCAGCAGCGTGCAGTAGCTCATCTGGTTGGAGCCGCCCTGGATGAAGGCGCCGTTGTCGACCGTTACCTCGGCCTCGCGGAAACGGACCCGGCCGTCGGCGTCGAAATGGCTCGCAAGCTCGACCCAGGTCTCGTGCTGGCGCTTGGCGAAGGCGAATTCCTCGTCGCGGCCAAGCCGGATCGCGACCGGCCGGGCGGTGGCCATCGACAGATGCGCGGCCAGCACCTCGACATCCCCGGCCTTGACGCGGGCGCCGAAGTCGCCGCCGACGCCGACCCGGTGCAGGTGGACCCGCTCGGGCGCGAGGCCGAGCATGTGGGCGAGTTCGCCGGCGACGTTGCGGGGTGACTGGGTTGGGGTCCAGATGTGCAGCGTGCCGGTCGCCGGATCCCAGCGGGCGAGCGCGGAATGCGCCTCCATGCAGGCGTGGTGCTGCGGGCCGCAGCCGTAGCGGGCGCGCCGCACCCGCCCGGCCGCCGCGCGCGCCGCGGCGGGGTCACCGAAGCGGCGGTCGGTGCGGGTGGCGACGTTGTCGGGCGCGCGCTGCGGATGGACGGCCGGTGCCCCGGGCGAGAGCGCCTCGGGGACCGAGGCGGCATGGGGCAGGGGGTCCCACTCCACCCGGACCAGGTCGAGCGCCGCGGCTGCCGCCTCCTCGGTGGCGGCGGCAAGCACCGCCACCTCCTGGCCGAACCAGACCGCGCAGCCGCCGGCCAGGGCCGGGCGGTCAAGCTGGCCGTAGTCGCGGTAGGCGCGGTCGGGCAGGTCGGCGGCGGCCAGCACCGCCGCGACCCCCGGCGCCCGGCGCGCCTCCGCGAGGTCGAGCGCCGCGATCCGCGCCGCCGGATGCGGGCAGCGCAGGACCTTGCCGACCAGAAGCCCCTCGGGGAAGAGGTCGCGCGCATAGCGCAGCGTGCCGCCGGTGCGCTCGGCCCATTCGGGGTGGCGGATGCGGGGATAGCTCATGGCCGCGCCGCCTGCCGCAGGGCCCGCAGGATCGGCTGGTAGCCGGTGCAGCGGCAGAGGTTGCCCGACATCGCGCGGGCGAGGCCCGCATCGTCGGCCGGCAGCCCCCCGCGCAGGAGCGCCACCGCCCGCACCACCATCCCCGGGGTGCAGTAGCTGCACTGGAAGCCGCCCTGGTCGGCCATCGCCTCGCGGAACCGCCGCGATTCACCGGCCAGTCCCTCGACCGTCTCCACCGGGTCGTCCACCACCGCGGCCAGGGTGACGCAGGCCAGGACAGGGCGCCCGCCGACCAGCACCGTGCAGGCCCCGCATTCGCCCTGCCGGCAGGCGTCCTTGGCGCCCGTCAGCCCCAGCGGGCCGCGCAGCACGTCCAGCAGGACGGCGCCCGGGGGCGCCTCCAGGCTGCGCGCGTGCCCGTTCACGGTGAGGCTCAGCGGCGCCACGCGGTCATCCGCCCAGCTTGTCGTGGACGAGCTCGCCGCCGACCCAGGTCTGCAGCACGCCGAGCGTGCGCACCTCCTCGGCGTCGCAGCGCATGATGTCACGGTCCAGGACCACGAAATCGGCCATCTTGCCGGGTTCGATGGAGCCGAGGACGCCTTCCTGGAAGCGGGAATAGGCGTTGTTGGCGGTGAACATCCGCAGCATCTCCTCGCGGGTCACGTTCTGGCCGGGCATCAGGATGCCGGCCAGCGTCCGCCCGGTGAGTGCGGAATACTGGCAGAGGAAGGGCTGCTCGACGTCATAGACCACCGCGGGGTTGTCGCTGCCGCCCGTCACGGTCAGGCCGGCGTCGATCCAGTCTCGCAGCGGCATGCCCCAGTCGCGCACGGTGCGCTTCCAGGGGTCGTGCTCGCTGAGCTTGGCGATGCGCACCTGTTCCATGATCTCGTTCATCCGCAGCGACCGCGCCGAGGCATACCACGCCAGCAGCGGGTTGGCGCCGAAGATGATGCCGAGCCTGCGCGCCCGGGCGATGTGGTCGGGCCGGATCAGGCCGAAACCATGCTCGAAGCTGAAGCGCCGGCCGGCGACGGGCAACTCGCGGTCGGCCTCCTCGAGCGCCGACAGCACCGCCTCGGCCGGCTCCTCGCCGCCGCCGGTGTTGACATGGATCGCCATGTTCCAGCCGCGGCGGTTGAGTTCGGTGATGATGAAGCGCAGCTTGTCCTTCGAGAAGGCCCACCAGCCGTCGTTGACGACCACGAGCTTGATGCCGGCGATCCGCAGCATCGGGCTGCCGACATGCTGCTTGGGGCCGAAATAGGCGTCGATCGCGGTCCTGATCTCGTCCTGCGACATGTAGCGCATCGGCAGGCCGAGGACGATGTCCATGCGGGTCTTGAGGATGCCGCGGCGGTCGGCCTCGATGAAGGCGTCGAGCTCGTCGATCGAGGCGCCCATCTCGCGCACGCCGACGATGCCGCAGGCGTGGTAGATCGCCTGCTGGGCGGCAATCGCCTCGATCTGGGTCTCGCGGTCGAAGTAGAGGAAATCCCACTTCTTCGCCGGCAGCCCCTCGTGGCGCCACCAGGCCATGCGGGCCATGTCGCCGGCGCCGGCGATCAGGTGGCCGGTGGGCTCGCCGGATTCGTCCTTGGCGATCCAGCCCTCCGGCTCCTCGGGCTGGCGGGTCTGGGAGTGGATGCCCGCAAGGCGCAGGGCGTGGCTGTTGCAGATGACGTTCTTGCCCGACTGGAAGATGTAGACCGGATGGTCGGGCGCCACCTTGTCGAGGTCGTGGCGGTTGGGGAAGCGGCCCTCCTTCAGCGCCCCGCGGTACATGCAGGAGGTGCCGATCCACTGGCCCTTGGGGGTGACCGCCGCGCGCTCGGCGATGGCCTTCAGGATGTCCTCGATCGAGGGCAGGGTCGCGATGTTGACCTTGGCCTTGCCGCCCAGCGCATCGAGGCCCGCGAGCAGCATGTGGACGTGGTTGTCGTACTGGCCGGGCACCACGCAGCGGCCGCCGAGGTCGATGACGCGGGTCCGCGCCCCGGCCTGGGAGCCCACTTCGGCCGCGCTGCCCACCGCGACCACCTTGCCGTCGTAGACGGCCACCGCCTCGGCGATGGTGAAGGCCGCGTCGACGGTCACGATCCTGCCGTTGGTCAGGATCAGGTCGGGGCAGAACTGGAGCGTCATGGGCGTGTCCTTCCGGTTGGCAGTGGATGCGCGCGGTCAGGCATGGCAGCCCTCGAGCCCGCGGCGCAGCGTCTCGGCGTCGAGGTGGCGGCCGATGACCACCAGCCGCTCGGCCGTGGGGGGGCCGGCCGGCCGGCCGAAGCTGTGGCGGTTGCCCACGGCGCTGACCGCGACCTGCCCGTCCTCGCCGGCAAGGCGGACGAATCCCTTGGCGCGGAAGACGTTGGTGGGAAGCGTCGCGAGCCAGTGGGCAAGGCGCGCGGGGTCGAGCGGAGCGGCCGGGAAGAAGGCGAGGCTTTCGAACCCGCCGTGCTGGTGGTCGTGCTGGTCGGCACCCGGCGGCAGGGAGGCGGAGCGGCCGGGCAGCCGGCTGCCGAGGATCACCGCCAGCGGCACGCCTGCGGCCACGCAGTGCAGGATGCGCGCGCGCGGGTTGATGACCCGGATGCCGCGCTCGATCAGCCCGGGGATCGCGGGGTCGACGAGGTCGGTCTTGTTGACCAGCAGCAGGTCGGCGGCGGCGATCTGCTGGAAGGCGGCCTCGGCGCTGTCGAGGTTGCGGTCGAAGTTCTCGGCGTCGACCAGCGTAATCACGCCGTCGACGTGCAGCACGTCCGACAGGCTGGAATGCGCCAGTTCGGACAGCACCGGGAAGGGGTCGGCCAGGCCCGAGGTCTCGATCACGATCCCCTCCGGCCGGGGTGCGACGCGCATGACCGCCGCGATTGCCCCCAGAAGCTGGCCGCGCGTGGCACAGCACAGGCAGCCGTTGGCCAGTTCGACGACATCGCCGCCGGCGCCCTGCACCAGCGCCCCGTCGACCCCGATGTCGCCGAACTCGTTGACGATCACCGCCACCCGCGCGCCGTGGAACTCCGACAGGATGCGGTTGAGCAGCGTCGTCTTTCCGGCGCCGAGAAAGCCGGTGATGAGGGTGACGGGCACGGTCGCGGCGGCGTCGGGCGTCGTCATCGGGGCGCTTCCTCCTCGCCGCGGGGCCGCGGCGGCGCGGCCCGGTGGCGCGGCTGCCAGGTCGTCAGCTTGCCGAGCGCGCGATCGAAGCAGCTGCGCTCGTCGGGGGTGAGGACGGCCAGCAGATCCTCGTTGAGCTCGTCGCCGAGGGTGTTCGCCCGGGTGACCACGGCCAGCCCCCCGGGCGTGGCCGACAGCCGGACCTGGCGCGCGTCGAGCTCGCAGATGCGCCGGTGCAGCATGCCCGACCGTACCAGCCGCGAGATGATCCGCGACACCATCGTGCGCTCGAACATCGTCGCCTCGACGATCTCGGCCACCGTGATGTCGGGCTGTTCGGCCAGTGTGCGCAGGACGCGCAGTTCGCGGATGTCGAACCCGCATTCCCTGCGGTAGATGTCGTCGGCGGTCTCGCGCGCGACGCGGGAGACCAGCTCCAGCCGGTAGGTGACGTAGCTTCGGAAGCTCTTGCGCGTCACCTGCTTCCCCCTCAGGTGCGACGGATTCGCCGGATGCCCTGCATCTGTGCAATACGCAATATGTGCGGATTGCCTACAATGCATCCTTCGTGTACCCTGCCTGCATTGTCAAGCGGGATGACAGCCGGCACGGCGGCCGATGCCTGCGGAATCGGGGGCACGCACCATGGATCGGGGAAGCGGGGGAAACACCGCGGCAGTCCTGAAGGCGAGGGTCTGCGCGGCGATCGACGCCCTGGCCGACGAGCTGGTCGAGGTCTCGCTCGAGCTGCACCGCAACCCGGAGGTGGCCTTCCAGGAGGTCCGTTCGTCGCGGCTGCTGGCCGGGCGGGTCAGCGCGGCAGGCCTGCCCGTCGACATCCCGGCGTTCGGGCTTGCCACCGCTTTCGCCAGCGAGTTCGGCCGCGACGGGGCGCCGGTGGTGGGAATCGTCGCCGAATACGACGCGCTGCCCGGGCTGGGGCATGGCTGCGGCCACAACGTCATCGGCACCTCGGCCCTGGGCGCGGCCCTCGGCCTGGCCGCGCTGGGCGACGACCTGCCCGGCCGCGTGCGGCTGCTTGGCACCCCGGCCGAGGAGGGCGGGGGTGGCAAGGTGCTGATGGCGGCAGCGGGCGCCTTCGACGGGCTGGATGCGGTGATGATGGTCCACCCCGCCGACCGCAACCTGCCGAGCTTTCCCCTGATCGCCAACGCCCGGCTGCGTGCCGTCTACACCGGCACGCCGGCCCATGCCGCGATGCCGGAGACCGGGGTGAACGCGCTTGACGCGCTCGTCACCGCCTATGTCGCCATCGCCGCCCTGCGCCAGCAGCTTCCGGGCAGCCACCGCGTCCATGCGATCATCCGCGAGGGCGGCGAGGCGACCAACATCATTCCCGCCCGCGCGGTGGGGGAGTTCGGCCTGCGTGCCCCGCGGCAGGCCGAGCTTCAGGTCCTGCGCAGCCGGGTCGAGGCCTGCCTGCGCGCAGGGGCCGCCGCCGCCGGGGCGGAGGTGACGATCGAGCATGACCCGGTCGCCTATCACGACCTGGTCGCGAACGCCCCGCTCGCCCGCGCCTTCAGGGCCAATGCCGAGGCGCTCGGCCGCCGCTTCGACGACCTCGCTGCCCTGCCGGCGGGGCTTGCCGCCAGCACCGACTTCGGCAACGTCAGCCACCGGGTTCCCGCGATCCACCCGATGATCGCGACGGTCCCGCCCGGAACCCCGTTCCACACGCCCGCCTTCGCCGAGCATGCCGGCTCTCCGGAGGGGATGCGGGCGATGCTGGACGGCGCCAAGGCGATGGCGATGACCGCGGTCGACTTCCTCTGCGATGCCGCCCTGCGCCGGGAGGCCGCGCGCGACTTCCGCCACGCCACGGGGGCGGCGGCCTGACCGGCCGGCCGGCGCGGGGGCGGGCGGGCCCATCGCCTCACGCCCCCGTCGCATCGCGCGGCGGGCCGGACAGTTCGGCCACGAGCTGCCCGCGCAGCAGCTTGCCGGTGGCGTTGCGCGGAAGGCCATCGCGCAGGAACAGCCGGCGGGGGTGCTTGTAGCGGGCCAGCACCCCTTCGCAATGGGCCCGCAGATCCTCAAGCCCCGGCGGCGCCATGCCCGGGCGCGGCACGGCCACCGCTGCCACCGCCTCGCCCCAGCGCGGGTCGGGAAGGCCGATGACCGCGACGTCGGCCAGTGCGGGATGGGTCAGGAGCACCCGCTCGACCTCGGCGGGGTAGACGTTCTCGCCGCCGGTGATGATCTTGTTCCGGCGCCGGTCGACCAGGGTGACGAAACCGTCGGCATCGCGCACGCCGATGTCGCCGGTCCGGAACCAGCCGTCGGGGCTGAACGCCTCGGCCGTCGCCTCGGGATTGTGCCAGTATCCCCGCGCGATGTGCCGGCCGCGCAGGTGGATCTCGCCGGTCGCCAACGGCGGCGCCTCGTCGCCCTTCTCGTCGACCAGCCGCACCTCGGTGTGGAAGAACCCCCGCCCGACGCTTCCCGCCCGCATGAGCGCATGCGCGGCATCCACCACCAGGCCCGGGCCACAGGTCTCGGTGGCGCCGCAGGTCTGCATCAGCGGGATGCCGAGGCCGGCCATCCGCTCGATCAGCGCCACCGGCACCGGCGCCCCCCCGCCCATGATCCAGCGCACCGACCCGAGCCGCCCGGGCTCGAAGGCCGGGTGGGCGAGAAGGTCGGTCAGCATCGTCGGCACGGCGAAGAAATGGGCCACCCCCTCGCGCTCGATCAGGTCGAGCACGGCGCCGGCATCCCAGCGCGGCGGGATCGCCAGCGCCAGCCCGAGGTGGACGCAATGGACGGTGAAGGACAGCCCGCCGACGTGGAACATCGGCACCGGCAGCAGGTGGACGTCGCCGGGCCGCATGTCGAGCGTCGGGACCATGGTGAGCGAGGCCCACAGCATTTGGTCATGGGTGATGCACACCCCCTTGGCCCGTCCGGTCGTGCCCGATGTGTAGACGAGGAGCGCCAGATCGTCGGGGGCAGGGCCCGGGCAGGGGTGGGCGGCGTCTTGGGGGGCGTCGTGCAGGGCCGCCGCGGCGGCGGCAAGCCCCTCGGCGGGCAGCCCGCGGGCCCCAGTCGCGGCAAGGACCGCCGCGGCGGCGGTCGCGAACCCCGCATCATGGACCAGAAGCCGCAGGCCGCTGTCCTGCGCGATGGCCGCCAGTTCACCCGGCCCGAGCCGGGTGTTCAGCCCGACCGCCACCGCCCCCAGCCGCGCGAGGGCGAAGAAGGCCTCGGCGAAGGGGCGTCCGTTGGGCAGTAGCAGCCCGACGCGGTCGCCATGCCCGACGCCCAGCGCCGCCAGCGCGCGCGCGGTGCGGTTCGCCCCGGCGTCGAGGCGGGCGAAGGTGGTCCTGCCCCCGGCGTCGATGACCGCCGGCGCCGAGGGGCTCAGCGCCGCGCGCCGTGCCAGCACCGCGCCGAGGGTGGTGCCGGCGCTCATGCTGCCGGCCCGCTGCGCATCGGCCCGTCGCGGGCCTCGAGAAAGGCGCGCATTCCGCCCTCGCGCAGCGCCTCGAACAGGGTGCGCTTCCATGGCAGGTCGGCACCGATCATGATCGTGTCGGCCAGCGCGTGCCGCTCGGTCGCGTCGCGCAGGCCCATCAGGTCGTAGGCGGCCTTGAGGCTGCGCTTCTTCAGTTCCAGCGCCTCGCGCGGGACATGGGCGAGGCGCTCGGCGAGCGCCTGCGCCGTCGCCCGCAGGGCCTCGGCCGGGACCACCCGGTTGACCAGCCCCAGCCGCAGCATCGCCTCGGCGTCGAGCGGGTCGCCGAAAAGGTAGAACTCGTGCACCGCCCGGGCATGGGTCAGGAAAGGCAGGATCAGGAACGGCGACAGCGCGCCGTGCCGCACCTCGGGCTCGGCAAGCCGGGCGGACTGCGACGCCACGACAAGGTCGCAGGACATCGCCAGCGCCGCCCCGGTGGCCACCGCATGCCCGTTGATCGCGGCAATCACCGGCAGGCGGTGGCGCCAGACCGCGTCGAACAGGCCGGTGTTGCGGCGCACCATCGCCTCGAGGTCGGTGAGGCTTGTCTCGCCGATCTCCTCCATGTCCCAGCCGGTGCAGAACGCCCGCTCGCCCGCGCCGGTGATGACGACCGCGCGGATGTCGTCGCGCCCCGCGAAGCCGTCAAGGGCCGCGACGATCTCGCGGTCGCCGGTTCCCATGCGCAGGGCGTTCATCCGCGCCGGGCGGGCGATCGTGATCCAGCCGACGCGGTTGCACTCGCTCACCTCGATGTCGTGGTATGCCATGTTCCCTTCCCGGCCGTTCCCGGGCCGCGGCGGCCGGGCGGTTTCATCTGGTGCATCTCTGTATCTGTTCCTGAAACCGGCGTTCAATCCCTCCGGTAGGGGCGCCCCAGCGCCGCGGGCAGATGGGCCGAGCGCGCCGCCGCTGCCAGCGCCGCCAGCGCCAGGACGAAGGGCAGGATGATGAACGCCTGGTAGGGGATGCCGGGGTAGAGCGACTGCAGCCGGATCTGGGCGGCGTCGGCAATCCCGAACAGCAGCGCCGCAACCAGCGCCCCGACCGGGTTCCAGCGGGCGAAGACGACGCAGGCGATCGCGATGAAGCCGCGTCCGGCGACCATGTTCTCGACAAAGCCCGCAAGCTGGGCGGTGGACAGGTACGCCCCCCCGATCCCGGCCATGGCACCGCCGAAGGCCGCCGCCGCCATGCGCACGCGGTCGACGTCGATGCCGGCGGCGTCAGCCGCCTTGGGGTTCTCGCCCACCGCGCGCAGCGTCAGCCCGAGGCCCGAGCGCGGCAGCACCCAGGCCAGGCCGAACGCTGCCGTCACCCCGGCATATGCGAGCAGATGGTGGCCGAACAAGATCGGGCCGAGGACGGGAATATCCGACAGCCCCGGGATGTCGAGCCGGGCGAACCCCGGCACCTGGCCGACCCCGCCCGCGCCGAAGGCCAGCCGGTAGCCGAACCCCGACAGGCCCAGCCCGAGCAGGATGAGCGCGATCCCCGCGATGATCTGGTCGACCTTCATGCGGACGGCCATCAGCCCGTGCAGCAGGCCCATCGCCAGCCCGCCCGCCGCCGCGGCCGCGAGCCCGCCCCAGGGCGAGCCCGTCGCGACCGCGCACAGGACGGCAAGGAAGGCCCCGGCCAGCATGATGCCCTCGAGCCCGACGTTCAGCACCCCGGCGCGCTGCGCCACCGTCTCGCCCAGCGCCGCGAAGAGGATGGGCATGGCAAAGCGCACGCCGCTCGCCAGCAGGCCGACCAGAAGCACCCCGTCCATGCCGCCCATCCCCCCCCCGGCCGGTCCCGCGCTCAGCCCGCCCGCTGCCGGCCGCGCAGCGCCAGCGCGGCGAGGTAGGCCAGGATGATCGCGCCCTCGATCACGTTGACCACCGGGAAGGGCACCGCCGTCGCCCGCGCCACCGTCGCCGAGCCGACGTGGAGGCCGGCAAAGCCGAAGGCGCTTGCCGGCACCCAGAGCGGGTTCAGCCGTGCCAGCAGCGCCACCGCGATGCCCGAGATCCCCAGCCCGGCGCCGAAGCCGTCCTGGATGCGGCCGTGCACCCCCGCGACCTCGACGATGCCGGCCAGCCCGGCCAGCGCGCCGCTGAGCGCCAGCACCGCCGCCGTTATCAGCCCCGGCCGGACACCGCCGTAGCGTGCCGCCTCCGGGTTCTCGCCCAGCGCCGTCACCTGGAAGCCGAAGCGCGATCGCGCCATGACCAGCCACAGCACGCCGACGGCGACGAGCGCGACCGCGAGCCCCGCCGAGATGCGCGCCGCGTCGACCAGCATCGGCAGCCGCAGGTCGGGCGGCAAGCGGTCGGTGCGCGGGAAGACGCCCGCGGCCTCCTGCAGCGGGCCGCGGATCAGCCAGCTCAGCACATGCAGCGCGATGTAGTTGAGCAGGATGGTGGCGATGATCTCGTTGGCGTTGAAGCGGGCGCGCAGCACCCCGGCGATGCCGCCCCACAGCGCGCCGCCCAGCGTGCCTGCGGCCAGCAGCGCCACCACGCCAAGCGGCGCGGGAAGCAGCACCAGCCAGCCCGACGCCGCGACGGCAAGGGCAGCCCCGATCAGGAACTGCCCGTCGCCGCCGATGTTGAAGACCCGGGCACGGAAGGCGACCGCGACGCCGAGCCCCATCAGGCACAGCGGGATCGCCCGGACCACCGTGTCGGCCAGGCCGCGCAGGTCGAGGAAGGCGCCCGCGACCATCAGCCCGAGCACCCGCAGCGGGTTCTCGCCCGCGACCGCGATCAGCCCCGGCAGCAGGAGGGCGCCGGCGGCAATGAGCCCCAGGGCCGCCCGTGCCTCGGTGTCCCGCGGCAGGTTCAATGTCCGGCCATCCATCCGCCGATCTCCTCGCGCGACGTGTCGCCCGGCGCCACCGGGCCGCGGGCGCGCCCGGACGACAGGGTCACCACCCGGTCGGCAAGTCCCCAGATCTCGCCGAGGTCGGCCGAGACGAGCAGGATCGCGGCGCCCCGGTCCCGGTGGCGACGCAGCTGGTCCTGGACGAAGGCGATGGTGCGCACGTCCAGCCCGCGCGAAGGGTGGGCCGCCAGGATCACCGCCGGGTCGTCCATGAGTTCGCGGGCCAGCACGAGCTTCTGCTGGTTGCCGCCCGACAGCCGGCCGACCGGCTGCGCCGGGCCGGTCGTGCGGATGTCGAAGGCGCCGATCGCCGCACGCGCCTCGCCCTCGGCGCGTGTCCGGTCGATCAGCCAGCCGCGGCCGGCTGCGGGGCGGAAGAAGCGGCTGAGCAGCAGGTTCTCGGTCAGCGAGCGCCCCGGCAGGATGCCGTTGCGCCGCCTGTCGGCGGGGATGTGCGCAAGGCCGGCCCGGCGCAGCGCCCGCGGGTTCCATCCCTCCTGGCCTGAATCGAGCGCCCCCATGCGGATGATGCCGCGGTCGGGCCGGGACAGCCCGGCCATCGCGTCGACGAGTTCGGACTGCCCGTTGCCGTCGACGCCGGCGACCGCGAGGATCTCGCCGCCATGCAGCGCGAAGCCCAGCCCCGCCACCGCCACCGATCCGTTCGCCCGGTGCAGCGCCACGCCTTCGAGGCCCATCCGCACGGGCCCCGGGGGCGGGGCGGCGGCAGCCCGGGCCGGCACCCGGGCAGGCGCCGGCCCGGGCGGGTCGGCCGCCGGTTGATGGAGCGTGAGGTCCTCGCTCGACAACCGCTGCGCCAGCCCGTCGGCACCCGAATCCCCCGTCCGGCCCGAGATCATCAGCGACACGAGGTCACGGGGGCTGGTGCGGGCCACGGGCAGGTCGGCCACCTTGACCCCGGCGTGCAGCACGGCGACCCGGTCGCAGACGCCGAAGACGTTGTCCAGCCGGTGCGTGACCAGGATCACCGCCACGCCGGAGGCCTTCAGCCGCGCCACCATCGCGAACAGCCGCGCTGCATCCTCGGGCGTCAGCACGGTGGTCGGCTCGTCCAGCAGCAGCAGCCGGACGTCCTGCGACAGCGCCTTGAGTATCTCGACCCGCTGCTGGCCGGCGACGTCGAGCGAGCCGACCTGCGCGGCGGGATCGACGACGATCCCCGCACGGTCCGAGATGTCGCGCACGCGCGCGGCCAGCGCCGCGGGGTCAAGCCGTCCGGCGCCGACTCTGCCCAGCGCCACCGTCTCGGCCACGGTGAACGACGGCACCAGCGCGTAATGCTGGTGCACCACCCCGATGCCGAGCGCGCGCGCCGCCCGGGCCGAGGACAGCGCGGCCCGCGCGCCCCCGACCAGGATGACCCCGGCATCGGGGGCGGTCATGCCCGCGATCATGTTGACGACGGTGCTCTTGCCGGCGCCGTTCTCGCCGATCAGCGCCAGGACCTCGCCCGGCGCCACCGCGAGATCGAGCGACCGGACGGCCGTGACCTCGCCGTAGCGCTTGGTCAGGCCGTCCATGGCAAGGACCGGCTGCGCCATCAGGGCAGGTCGTCGACGCGGCCGGCGCGGATGTCCTCGATCAGGCCGTCGACGGCGGCGCGCTCGTCGGCCGACAGGATGGTCTCGAACTTGCCGCGGAAGGGGGCAAGGCCGATCCCGTCCTCGTTCAGCCCGAGGACATAGCTTTCGGGCCTGATCGTGCCGTCGACGATGCTGCCGATCGCGAGGTCGATGTTGACGCCCATGTTGATCAGCGCCGTGGTCACGATCGTCTCGGGGGCGAAGGCATAGCTGTCGAAGGCGGTGCCGATCGCCATCACCCCGGCCTGGGCGGCCGCCTGGATGGTGCCGACGACGTTCTCGTTGCCGGTGGAGGTGACGACGTCGGCGCCCTGCTCGATCAGCGAGGTCGTGATCTCGGCGCCGCGGGCGATGTCGGAGAACGAGCCGACATAGGCCGACAGCACCCGGACATCGGGGTTCATGCGCTTGGCGCCGCGCTCGAAGCCGGCGTTGTAGTCCTCGATCACCGGCACCGGGATGCCGCCGATGTGGCCGATCACGCCCTTTTCGGACACCAGCGCCGCCACCGCCCCGGCGATGTAGCCCGCATCGCCCCAGCGGTTGTCGAACGAGGCGACGTTGGGTTCGGCCGCGACGATGGCGGTGTTGACGATGAACCAGGTGTCGGGGAAGTCGGCGTGGATCTCGAGCACCGGTTCGGCGAACTGGAAGCCGTGGCCGATGACGACGTCATATCCCTCGCGCGCATAGGACAGCAGGACCTCGGTGATCTGCGCGAAGTCGGTGTTCTCGCGGATCGACACCTCGATGTCGTACTTCTCCTGCGCGGCCAGGATGCCCTGATGGGCGGCCGAGTTGAACGTGCCGTCGGTGATCGAGCCGGGCAGGACCAGCGCGACCCGCAACGTGTCGGCGGCCGCGCCGAGAGGCGCAAGGCCGAGCGGAATGGCCGTCAGGAGGGCGGCTGCCCGCAGGCGATGTGTCATGTCGGTTCTCCCTGTCCTTCCTTGCGCTTCAGGTGTCATGCCGGCCCGCGTCCAGGCGGGCCAGGGTCTCGTCGACGCTGAGCACGTCGCCGAACTGCTGGATGATCGTCTCGAGGGTGGCGCGGTGCTCCTCGTCGGACAGCGCCGCGGTGGCGTCGCTGACCATCACGACGTTGAAATCCAGCATCATCGCGTCGCGCGCGGTGGATTCGCAGCAGACGTTCGTCTTGGTGCCGGTGATCAGGAGCGTGTCGATCCCGAGGCTGCGACACAGCCGCTCGAGGCTGGACGAGCCGGGGATCAGCGCCGAGTAGCGGTTCTTGAAGATCGCCAGGTCGCCGTCGGCGACCGCAAGTTCGGGCCAGATCCGCTGGCCCGGACCGCCGGGCGCGAGGCTTTCGATGGTGCGCGCGCGCACATCGTCGGCGACGAAGTTGTCGAAGAACATGCCCCAGTCGCTGCCCGCCCCGGCGCCCAAGTTGGCGTGGGTGACCCAGATCACCCTCCCGCCGCGGGCCCGCACCCCGTCATTGAGGCGGTTGATCGCGCCGACGATCGCGCGCGACAGCGGCACCTCGGCGGGCGCGCCCGGCTGGCAGAAGGTGTTCTGCATGTCGATCACCACGACCGCGGTGCGCGCGGGCGCCAGCCTGTCGAACAGGTGCAGGCGCCCCCTGCGGGCCAGCACCCGGTCGATGATCTCCTGCCTGATGGCGACATGGTGCATGGGCGGTCCTCTCCTCCTGCGCCTCAGAAGCTCAGCCCGTCCGAGAAGACCCAGAGCACCCGGGTGGTTCCGGATGCGGCATTCTGCCAGGCATGGGGAACCGAGCACTTGAAGTGGATCGTGTCGCCGGGGCCGAGGTCATGCGTCTCGCCCTCTATCCGGTAGCGGATCGCCCCGTCGAGGACATGGCAGATCTCCTCGCCGGGGTGGGCCATGGGCTCCTCGCCCGACCGCGCGCCGGCGGCGATGACGCCCAGCCGCGCCTCGATCACCCCGGGCTCGAAGTCGCCGTGAAGGTCGTGCAGGCTCAGCGCCATCTCGGGCAGGTCGAGCCGCGACTGCCGGCCTGCCCGTACCACCGTGAACGGGGCCGAGCGGCGGGCGTCGCGGTCGACGAGGAAGCCGAGGTTGGCCCCGATCGCCCCGGCCAGGTTGATCGCGTGCACAAGGCTCGGGCACATCTGCCCGTTCTCGATCTTCGAGATCGTCGAGGGCGGAACACCGCTGGCCGACGACAGCTCGCCGAGACTGAGGCCCCGGTCAAGCCGCAGCCGGCGCAGCGTCGCGCCCAGACCGTCGAGCGCGCGGACGAAACGGCGGGCCGGCCCCTCCGGCATCAGCGTGCCGCCGGCCGGTCAACCAGCGCGGGGTCGCCCCGCATTGCGGTCTCGGTGTCCAGAAGCACCGCGCAGCCCGGGCAATGGAACTGGCGCAGGACGACGGCATCGTCGCCGGTGTCGTAGGCCTCGCCGCCCGCCTGCGCCAGCGGCACCTCGCGCACCCCGGCGTGGTCCTTCCAGGGCCCGGCGGCGGGGCCGAGATCATGCCCGCAGGCGGTGCAGACCGCCCGCCCGCCGCTGCCGACCCCGACGCCGGGCGAGATGCGGCCCGCGAGGTTGCCTGTGCTGCTCATTCCGCCGCCTCCCGGGCCAGCCGCGACTGCCGGATGGTGGTCCGCAGCGCCTGCGTCGCCGCCGCGTCGACGGCGCCGTCCGTGATCTCCACGCCGTAGATGCGCCGCGCGCTGGCGGTGCCGACGAGGCCGGCGACGACGTCGGCGCGCACAAGCTCGGGGTCGCGGGCGAGCGGGTCGCCGTAGCCGCCGCCGCCGTTCCAGCGGACATAGAGGGCATCGCGCCCCCGCAGCGGAAAGACCCCCCAGGAGACGCGCTCCCTGCGGCCGGGCAGGCTGTCGATCCCCTCGGCGCCGCTGACCGGGGCATCGCCCCCGTCCTCAGGCGCGTGCACCCAGATGTAGGAGTTCGGCGCCCCGGGCCAGCCGCCGGCCAGCCCCTCGGACATCGGGTGCCGCGCGCCCTTGCCCGAGATTACATAGTCGATGCCGCCGTCGGGTGCCTTGTGGGGAACGATCGCCATCTCGCCGCCGGTGCCGCCGCGGAACATGCCCGGCCCGCCCGAATCCCGGGCCCGCCGACGGAACAGGTAGCGGATCGGGAAGGTGCCCTCGACCTGCTCGACATTGGCCATGCGGCTGATCGGGTTCGGCACCTCGCCGCCGATCTCGACGCCGTCGGCGAAGCTGCGGGCGCCGCCGGCGCCGGCGAAGGTCTCCGTCAGGATGCCGATCGAGTAGCCGCCGCGCTGGTTGCGGCCGAACTTGAAGATCGCGAAGTGGTTGGCGTGCCAGACCGCGGTCGCCTCCTCGCGGTACTTGTCGGAGGCCGCCAGCATCTTGCCGATGGTGGTGCAGGCGGCGTTGTTGACCGACTGGATCGCCCCCACGGTTGCCACCGACACCGGCGCCGGCCGGGTGCAGTTCACGATCGAGCCCTCGGGGGCGATCATCTCGATCGGGCGGATCACCCCCTCGTTCCAGGTGATGTCGTAGCAGAGCAGCGGAAAGAGCGGCGCGAACAGGCCCCCCAGCGCGGCCCATTTCGTGCAGTTGATGGAATGCGGGCTCTGCGGATCCGAGCCGGTGAAGTCGAACACCAGCCGGTCGGCGGTCTTGGTCATGGTCAACACGACGCGGGCGGTCCGGCCCATCACGTCGAGGTACTGGCGTGACTGCCAGCTGCCATCGGGAAGTTCGCGCAGGCGGGCGCGCAGCAGCGCCTCGGACTGCTCGACCAGCCGCGCGCAGGCGTCATCGACCTTGGCGGGGCCGTACTTGGCGATCAGCGCCTGCATCCGGTCGCGCGCCACGTTGCAGCAGGCGATCATCGAGCGCAGGTCGAGCGTCACCATCTCGGGCGAGCGGACCATGTTCAGGATCGTGTCGAGCACGTCGCGGCGCATCGTGCCGCGGTCCATCAGCTTGATGCCGGGCGACGAGAAGCCTTCCGAGAAGATGTCGGGCGCCTGCGGGGCGAAGCCGCCGGGGTTGACCGCGCCGATGTCGGTGACATGGACGAAGCAGGCCGCCCAGGCGACCAGCCGGCCGTCGAAATGGATCGGCGCCACGAGGTAGATGTCGGAGGTGTGAAGCGCCGCGGTGTAGGGGTCGTTCAGCAGGAAGACGTCGCCCTCGTGGATGTCGCCGGCGAAGCGCCGGATGATGGCCTTGCAGGCCTCGGCGGCGCTGGTGAGGTGGTGCAGGAAGCCCACGCCACCCATCAGCAGGGTGCCGTCGGCGCGGTAGAGCGACACCATCAGGTCGTGCCCCTCGTTCGTGATCGCGCTGCCCGAGACGTGCTTGAGCGTGATCACGGCCTCGTCCACGATGCGGAACAGGCGGTGGCGGATGATCGAGAAGGTCATCGGGTCCATGGCGGGCCTCCCTTCGGGGTCGCGGGGGGTCTCAGGCATCGTAGCCCACCACGATGTTGCGCCAGCGGTCCATCCGGGCGCGGTGGCCGCGGTGCAGGGCGATCGTCGTGATCGGGGTGTGGATGACGGCGGGGCCCGCCACCTCCATGCCCGGGGCGAGACGGGTGAAGTCGTAGATCATCCCCTCGGCCATCCCGCCCGCGGTGGCATCGAAGATCGGCCGCCGGCCGATCAGCGCCGCGCCCGCGTCGGCGCCGCCCTCGACGGCCTCGGGAAGGGCGGGGCGCGACATCAGCCCGCGCGCGGTAAGGCGGAACATCGTCATCTCGATGCCGGCCTCGCGGAAGGCCGAGCCCTTGCCGTACTTGCGCTCGTAGAGCGCCTCGAAGTCGTCGACGAGCCGTGCGAGCCCCGCCCCGTCCAGCGGGACCGGAGCAGCGACCGGCGTCGTCACCTCGTGCACCTGACGCGAATAGCGCAGGTCGACCGACCACTCCATCCGCACCCGGTCGCCGGTGACGCCCTCGGCGGCAAGCTGGGCGCGGCCCTGCTCCTCCATGCCCGCGAAGATGGCGTTCACCGTCTCCGCGGGGGTGCCGGCCGGCAGCGTCGTCGTCACCGCGTATTCATGGGCGATGTCGGCCGCGACAAGGCCGAAGGCGCAGTTGACCGAGGCAGTGTAGGGAATGACCACGCGGCGCACCGATAGCTCCTCGCCGAAGGCTGCGGCCAGCATCCCGCAGGTGCCGCCGAAGGCGTGCAGCACGAAGTCGCGCGGGTCGAGCCCGCGCTCGACCGTGATCTCGCGGATCAGGTCGGTGATCTGGGCGCTGGCGATGCGGTAGATGCCGATCGCCGCCTCCTCGACCGACAGGCCGAGCGGGCCCGCCACCCGCTCGCGGAAAACCCGTTCGGCGGCGGCACGGTCAAGCGTGATCGTCCCGCCGAGGAACTGGCCGGGGTCCATGTAGCCGATCATCAGCATCACGTCCGTCAGGGTCGGCTCGGTGCCGCCCTGGCCGTAGCACACCGGCCCCGGCCGCGCCCCGGCGCTGCGGGGCCCCACCTGCGGAAGGCGCGTGCGCGGGTCGACGGTGATGACTGACCCGCCGCCCGCCCCGATCGATACCACCTCGATCTTCGGCGCGACATAGTGGAAGCGGTCGACCATCGGCTCGCGGGCGTGTTCGAGCTGGCCGTTCTGGATGACGCCGACCTTGAAGGTGGTCCCGCCCATGTCGGCGGCGATCACGTCGGCATCGCCCATCAGCTCGCCCAGGAAGCGGGCCCCGATCACGCCCGCGGCCGGCCCGCATTCGATCATGCCGACGGCGCGGTCGGCGGCCTCGGCCGCCGGGATCAGCCCGCCGTAGCCCTGCATCACCATCGTCGCGCCGCGGTATCCGCGAGCGGCCAGCTGCGCCTGCAGCGAGGTGAGGTATTCATGCGTGATCCGTCCGGCATAGGCGTTGATCACCGCCGTCGACGTCCGCTCGAACTCGCCCGGCACCGGGGCGATGTCGGAGGAGAGCGTCACATAGGCCCCGGGCGCCACCCGGGCCACGATCTCGCGCGCCCGCCGCTCGTGGGCGGGGTTGCGGAACGACCACAGGAAGGCGATCGCGATCGCCTCCACGCCCTTGTCGCCGGTCAGGAAGCGGACGGCGCTCTCCACCGCCGCCTCGTCGAGCGGCAGCACCACGTCACCGTCGCAGTCGACGCGCTCGGGGATGCCCGCGACCGCGTCGCGCGGGGTCAGCGCCGGCGCCCGGTCGGTCTTGACGGGATGCTTGATGCGCTCCTCGGTCAGCCCCGCCCAGCGGCCGTAGGCGCCGCGGGTGACGTGCAGCGTGTCCTCGAAGCCGCGGGTCGCCAGCAGCCCGGTGCGCGCGCCGTCGCGGGTCAGCACGGCGTTGTCGACCACGGTCGAGCCGTGGATGAACAGATGCGTGCGCGCCAGCAGCGCCTCGAGCGTCAGCCCCATCGGCCCCGCCGCCGAGGCGATGGAATGAAGCACACCGTCGGCGAAGGCAGGCGGCGTCGAGAGTGCCTTTCCGATGTGGATGGCCCCGTCGGAGGCCAGCACGATCGAGTCGGTACAGGTCCCGCCCACGTCCGTGGCCACAAGGTAGGTCGTCGCTCCGTCCGGCATCGGCCGCATTCCTTCCGTCGTCACGAGGTCGAGGATTGATCTTCGCCACGGGTGTCCACGACATGGACCAGCCGCGACGGCCGGGCGCCGCCGTTGGCCCATGCCGCGACCTGCCCGGGCCGGGCGTGGTAGGAATCGCCGGGGTCGAGGTGGACGCGCTCGCCAGTCGCCGTGGTGGCCAGCACCCGACCGGCAACCACCAGGGCAAAGCTTGCCCGCCGCGCCGTGTCCGGCGGCGGGCGTTGCAGCGATTCCCCCGGCAGGGTGACGATGCGCGCCGACAGGACGGGCTCGGCCAGCCCGGCGGAGAGGTCGGCGTCGCCGCTGCCCGCCCGGGTCAGGCTGGTAGTGCCGGCGCGACCCGCCCGCACTGCCTGAACCATGCGGTCGAGCGACAGGCCGAGGCCCGCGACGATGGCGGCGACAGTCGCCAGGCCGGGGTTGGACCGCCCCGCCTCCAGGGCGCGTATGCTGCCGGTGCTGACGCCGCAGCGGGTCGACAGAGCCCGCAACGTCAGCCCCGCGGCCACGCGCTCCTCGGCCAGGAGCCGGCCGAGCCGCGCAAGGTCGGACTTGCCGAACCGCGGCCCGGCGCCGTCACCGCCCATCCCCGCCCCCCCACGGCACCCACTGCGGGTGCCCCCGGTCGAAGATGTTTTCACAATCTAGCTTTGCGGGCAACATTTGAAATGCACTCCGGCCACGGGCCGCGCGACCGGCACGCCGGCCGGTTTCGGTTGGCGGGCCGGCGGCAGCCGGCCCGGCCTGGCCCGGGTTCCGCCGGGATGATCGCCGTCGTCGGGCCGGCCGAAGACTGCGCCGATGTGGCCCCCCGCTCAGGCACGGAGGAGGAGGCTTGCGGCGCGCATGAACGTGCTTCAGAGTGCAGGCGGCCATTCCGGGCGGCAGATGGGCTCGCCGGGATGTGGCTGTCGCCAGGCGAGAGACGATCGAGGCAATGCGGCAGGCTGAAATTCATGTCCGTGGCGGCTGGCACATCGCGACCCCGTCGGGATGTGCCCGCGACGGCGTTCCTTTCCGTCGTCCATTCGGGATTGTCGGCATCGGCGGCGGCAGCGCCGCCATCCGCCGCTGCCGTCGCGGCGCATCGTGGCGCCGCACTGCCCCGTTCCGGCGGCTGCGGCGCGTGTGGTCCGGAACCGGTGCCGCGCGTCGGTGATGCGCAAGACGCCCGATCCGGAGCGCGCGGCCGCGATTGCCTATTGGAAGGGGCGCCCCGCCTCCGCGGACGAGCCTGCGCTGTTCTGGAGCTGGTACAGCCCCCGCAATTTCGGCGACTGGATCACCCCCTGGCTCTACCGCCGCATGACCGGCAGGGAGCCCAGATTCTGCCCGGTCGCTGAAACGGAAGACCGTGACTGCATCTTTGCCGCCGGCAGCATCCTGCGGCATCTGCGGCACCCCGGACGCGTGACGGTCTGGGGCAGCGGCATCATCAACCGCGACGACAGCTTTGCCGCCCCCCGCAGGACGCTTGCCGTGCGCGGCCCGCTCACGCGCGCCCGTGTCCTCGCGCTCGGTTATCCCTGCCCTGCCGTTTTCGGGGATCCGGCGATCCTTCTGCCGCTCTTCCTGCAACCGGCCGCCGACCGGGTGCGCAGGCCATTCGGCATCGCGCCGCATTTTGTCGACCACGCCCGCCTCGGTGCCATGGCGCTTCCCGCCGGGATGGTCATCGACGTGACGCAGCCGGTCGAGGAGGTCGTCGCCGGCATCACCGCCTGCGACTGCATCTTCGCGTCGTCGCTACACGGGCTGATCGTGGCGCATGCATACGGAATCCCTGCCGTCTGGATCAGGTCGGGAACGCCGATCATGGGCGATGACACGAAGTTCCACGACTATTACGCCTCGGTCGGCCTGCAGGTCGATCCGCTGGAGTTGCCCGCTCCGACGACGGAACTGCTCGAGCGTCACGCCGCAGCGAGCACCCTTCCGGACCAGAGCCCCCTTCGCGCCCCCCTGCTGGCAGCCTGTCCGTTCCCGTCACGGGTCGCCGGCGGCTGACCCCACCGAGCCGGGAGGCATCGACCCCTCGCGGCCGGTGCGCGGCGTAAGCCGCCCGGCGCGGCCAACCCGGACTGCCGCCCGCGGACACCCGGATCAGCGTGACCGGCCGCCGCGCGAGGGGCTCAGTCGAAAAGACTGCGGATGGCCATCAGCGAGGCGCCTTTCTGCATCGGACCGTGGGCGTTGGATTCCGCGGGACGGTCATACAGTGCCTCGCTGACTTGGCAGGGCCGGCCCTTCATGCGCTCGAGGAACGGCCGCATCTGGCTCTCGGCGTGGCCGGTGTCTCGCCGGCTCTGGAAGTAGCTGATCCTCCGCGGAAAGGCGCCCAGGTGTTCATACCAGTCGACAACGCTCAGCCGGTGGCGGAAGGCCTCGGGCGCGAGGCCGTGGTCGCGGTAGCAGCGCCGGAACAGGTGCTCGCGCGGTTCCATGAGCGGATAGGCGAACATGTCGGTCTGCGGCGTCTCGACGACACAGGGGGCGTCGAACAGGGCGGCCATGAACAGTGCCCAGAACCCTCCGGCCGAACTGCCGTAGAACCCCGGGCGAGTGTCGGGGCCAAGGGCAGCCAGAAACGCCTCGCAGGTCTTGCCCATCGCGGGAATTGCGAAATGCTCGGGCGATCCCTGCGACCAGCCGCACAGAAGGTCGTCGTAGAGATACAGCGTCGGATCGTTGAAGATCACGGTCGAGCAATCGAGATCGGGTACCCAGCTGTTGCGGAAGAAGAAGGGAAGCCCACGATCCTTGTTCTCCCTGGTGAGGGCGCTTTGCCCCAGGAACGCGATCCGGCCGCTCCGCGGTCGCAGGAAACAGAAGGTGTCGATCTGCAGGCCGTTCACCGTGAAGCGGCGGACGAAGGGTGTTTCAGCCTGGAACTTGAGTTCCTCCCGGGCTGCCCCGCCGCCGCCGCTCATGCAGGGGCCTGCGCGAGCTTCGCCACAAGCCCTGCGTCGATGTTGCGGAAGCCGGCGATCTCCTGGATTTCCTGCACGACATCGAGGGGATGTGCCGCGGTGAAGGATTCGAAGATCGAGACTTCGACCTCGATCTGCCGCAGCCACTGGGCCTCGCGGGCCACGCAGATGTTCGGATAGCCGCGGGCCTTGGCGTGGCGCGCAAAACGGACGTCGACGAAGCGCTCCGACCCCTCCATGAATGCGAATGGCGCCATCTGGTAGCCCTTGCAGTGGATCGTTCCCGTGCCCAGCTGGTTCACAATCATCGGCCGGTCACTCGCCCGGGTGAACCCGAACACGAGGCGTCCGCAGCGCGGCGTGCCCTCGTAGTAATCGGAATAGGTGACGCCATGAAGCCCGACGATCGGCTCCATGTGGGCGAAGCGGGCGCGATGCTCCATCATCCGCTCGACGTAGTTTCCGGGGTAGAGGATGTCGTCATCGCACAGGAAGACATCATCGTCGTCCTCGACCGGCGGCAGGAACTTGCCGACATCCTTGATGTCGCGCCGCGGGAAGATGAAGTTCGTCCGCGGAATGCTCCTCAGCTCCTGCGGCACGAACACGTACTCGTTCAGGACGACATTCACCTGGTCGACCTGACCGGCGATGCTCCTGATTGCCTCGACGGATTGACCGCGACGGCCGGGATAGGTGGCGATGTTGGCGATCAGGCTCATGCCGCATTCCCCTTGACGATCTCTTCGAGCGGCTGCGGATCGCGGAAGACCTCCGCCTCCCGCAGCGCCGCCTCGATGACTGCGTCGGGAAGCAGGGCCTTGCCCAGCACCCGCTGCCGGCCGGCCAACGCCGAATAGATGCGCCGTTTCGGTGCGCGATAGCCCTTCTCGTTGGCCTCGATCCCCGCGGTCCTGGTCAGGGAAGCGCCGGACCAGAGTCCAAGCACACATGGCCGGTCCACGATGGTGACCTTGTCGGGGCCGAGCTGACCCCGCAGGTTCTCGTAGAACTCGGAATCGGCCCCGAACATCACCGACCGGTAGGGGCCGAACAGGTCGAACAGCCTGCGATGGAACATGATCGAATTCACGCACATGCGCAGGAACTCGCCATCGGTGAACAGGACGAAGTGCCCGTTCGGCATGATGCGCAGCCAGCGGCCGACCGAGGCATAGGTGCCGCGCTCGGACATCGCGGCGTACTGGGCCTCCACGCGATCGGGAAACGCGAGGTCATCGGAGTCATGGAAGGTGATGTATTCGCCGCCCGCCTGCGCGATCATGGCGTTCCGGATGTTGTAGGGGCCCTGGTTCCGCGTCGACCGGAACAGCCGGACGTTCGGCCGGTCCGCGAATCTGCGCAGGATCTCCGGCGTGCCGTCGGTGCTGCAGTCGTCCGCAATCAGGAGCTCGATGTTGCCGTAGCTCTGGCCGAGGATCGAGTTGACCGCGTACTCGACAGTCGTCTCGCAGTTGTAGGCCGCCATGATGACGCTGATGAGCGGGCGACGCGCAATGTCGATCTTCCCGGGTGCTGCGGCTGTCCGCGCCACTTCCCTCGGCCGGAACGCGGCTCCCTTCAGCACGTTGTCGCCGCCGGTGCCAAGCTCCACGTCGTGGGACATCGCAAACCCGGCGAGATACCTGTCGAGGAACTCCTGCTGCCGGGCCGAATCCTCCTGTCGGTAGTAGTTGGCCAGCATCAGGTTGCGGTTCCGCGATTGCCCGATGACGTTCAGGAGGGTCGCGAAGCCTACCGCATCCGCGCCGCCTGCGATCTTCCGGTTGATCTCGAACGGGTCGCCGGGATCTTCGCCGAGCGCCTTCAGGATCACACCGAGCGCGTCGCTCCGGTGAGCCGAGGGGTCAAGCGCCGCAAAGCCCAGCGCCAGGTCGCTCAGCCGACGGACATCGCCCAGCGCGACGAAGACCGAGCAGATCTGCGGGACCAGCTTGGCGAATTGCCGGTCGCTGCGGTCGAACATCGCGAGTGCATTCGCCGCCAGCGCCTCGGCCGTCGTGTAATCCTCGAGCTGAAGCGCAACGCGCAGCATTCCCGAGAACCAGTCGATGGGGTTCTTTCGCAGCATCCCATCCATTTCGTCGTTCAGACTGACCAGCTGCGCGCTGACCGGAAGCTTGGCCTGCCGGTAGGGGGCCGCATGCGGCCTTGCGACCGCCGCTCCCTCCGCCGGTTTCAGGGAGTGGGCGAGGTACTGGTCGTGATCGCTGACACTCAGCGAGAACTCGAAGACCTTGACGTGGACCAGCCGGCGCAGTTCGAGCGTGAGAAAGACCGCCTCGCCCTCCGCAAGGTCGGTACCAATCCGCAGGATGCCGTCGATTCCGGCCTCGGTCGCACCCACGACCAGCGCATCCTCGACCCAGCCGAGCGCCCTGAAATAGCCGGCCTTGTCGCGCTTCAGCAAGCCGATGGCACCGACCGGGGTATCTGGCCCGACCGCAGCGCTGTCGGCCCCGTATCTCAGTCCGAGGCGGAAATACCCCGACGTCAGCCGATCGGCCGGCACCTCCTTGATCAGCCGGAACCAGCGCACCCCGGACTGCAGGTCGATGTCGAGGCAGATGTCCAGCCCGTGAAGCGCCCTTCTCACCTCGAAGCGCAGCGGTTCCTCGCCTTCCCGGTTGTGGTCGACGAGCCAGCCATCCGTCAGCGGGCCCCGGGCATGGACGGGCTCGAAATCATCACCTGACCGCAGCATTGCCTAGCTCCCCCGAGCTTCCTGGATCACGTCCTTGACCCTCTGCAGGTTCAACTGCGTCTGGAAGACCGCCCCTCCGGTCGTGAGCAATGTCACAGCACCGTCACTGTTCCGGGAAATGGCAACGATGGCGGACGATTCGACCTCCATCGCAAGCCCCTTCGGCAGGTAGCCGGTGGGGTCGTTCTCGAGTATTGCCTTTATGAGCACGGCTTCATGGTTCTCCGAGTGGATGTTGCGGTGGCCGGCGGCCGGGCAGATCGCCTGCCCGGGGCGGTGGGCCTCTCAGTCCGGGATGAAGAGGTTGTCCTTGACGTAGCCGATGCTGTTCTCGGTCGCCCAGTCGATGTGGGCGTTCATCACCCGCATCTCCGACTCGGTGAAGGGTTCCGGCGTCGCGTACTTCCTGACGTAGTCCGGATCGGGTGTGTGAACCGTCGCGGTGCCGGACTTGAAGAGGCTGCCGAAACTGTCAATCAGGCTCTGAACCGTCTCGGTCGGAAACATGAGGAGCGATTCGTAGTTCAGGAAGGCGATGCTGTCGGCCTGATCCCTGAGGGCCTCCCAGTTCGCGATCTTGTGGCGGCGGAGATCGAAGATCGACACGAGTTGCCCGGTCTCGGGATGAACGTCCGGGATCAGCTTGCCGTGGACGTCGTATCCCGCCAGCAGGGTGCCGGGGAGATCCTCGATGCGCTTGCCGCTCAGGCATTCCCGGAAATGGTAGGGCTTGGCCAGCGTCGAGCGTATCCAGGTGTAGGGGTTCTTGTAGAGAACGAGAAAGAGCGTTTCGTGCTGGTGCGCGGCCACCCTGTCGCGGCGCGCGTAGTAATGCTTGTAGCCGATCATCCGGGCCTTGTTCACGGGGTTCCTCTTGGTCGCGTACGACCCGAGGGCATTGTCGGGCTCGATCATGTCCACCGAGACGAGCTGCCTGAGGTGGTTGGTGCCGCTGTTTCGCTCGCCGAAGATCTGGACATACTTGAGCGGCCGGTCGGACTTCGCAATGATTCTGGGCGTTTTCGGCATGGGATATCCATTTGTTCCTTGTGTCGCGAACACCGGAGTCACGCGTCTGATATAGGCCGCAAGCTGGTCATAGCTGCTGACAGCGATGTCGTGCCGATCCCGAATTGTCAGTCTGGCCCTGTAGTTGTCGATGATCTCGTCCTTCAGGTGCAGGCGGTCGCGCTTGCCCATCTGCCTCAGATGGTCCTCTTCGGAAATCTCGATCAGCACGTGATGGAACCGGACCGGCAGCCGCTCCTGCAGCCAGCGGTAGATCGAGGGTTCGTCGGGCGCTGGCGGCCGCGGCAGCACCCCGCAGGTCACCACGACCACCCGGTCGGCGGAGTCCGCGCCTTCGGCCTGCCGCCGGAGGGACCCGATCTGCCCGACGAGATAGGCGATGCAGCAACGCATCTTGGCGGAGGAGGCCGCGTAGATCGCCATGAAGGCGGCAGCATCCTCGTCGCCTAGGCAGTCGACGATTTCCGCCAGGTTCGCGCCGGAGAATTCGGGCTCGGGCGAATCCCAGTAGCGGCAGTCGTCCATTTCGATGCCCGAGGCCGCCGGATGCTCGGAAACGAACCTCGACATCATGTAGGTCTTGCCGACCGCCGACGAGGCATGCAGGATGAAGAAGTCGATCATGCAGGTGCATCCGCGAGGGCGTAGCTGCCGCGGGTGTATCCTATCCTCTCTTCGGCCTCCCAGTCGAAGGCCGTGTCCAGGATATTCATGTCGTCGTCCGCAAAGGGTTCCGGCGTGATGCATTCCCGGTGCAGCGCCCGGGGTGCCGCGACATCCAGGTCCAGCGTCACCCGGAATGCCGACGGAAAGCTCGCCTGCAGCGACCTCATGGTCCCGGCCGGGTCGCGGACAAGCGACTCGAGGTTCAGATAGGCGATGTTCTCCACCTGGTCCTTCAGCTTCTCGAAGTGTCCGATCTTGTGCTTCCGGAGTTGGAAGATGTTGATCGTCTCGCCGGTCTCGGGGTGAAGCTCGTTGCGTGTGTCCCTGCCGTTGATGTGCCCGACCAGCGCTATCCCTGGAAGGTCCGCTACGGGCCGCCCGCCGATCGACCTTTCCAGCGCATAAGGCCGCGCCATCATGGCGCGGATCCAGGTGTAGGGGTTTCTGTAGATGACGAGGAACAGTGTCTGTCGCCGCCGTTCGTCGCGCAGCTTTTCCCAGTTGATGAACCAGTGCTTGTAGCCGAACAGCTCCGCTCCGAGGGGGGCGGTTTCGGTTGGCTTGTTGCCCAGGAAGTTGGCCGGATTGCGCTGGTTGGCCTGTGCCAGCTTGCCGAGGAAGCTCGTGCCGCTATTCCGTTCGCCAAACAGCTGAACATATTCGATCGGAAGGGATGCGCCGCGCGCCTCGGAGTAGATTCTCAACGTGCGATAGCTCACCTGCAGTGGACATGTCTTCGCGCCGGGACGTCGGGGTCTTCTATCGGCGCCGGTCAAGGCCGTCAATGCGGTGGCGGTTCGCCGGACGGGGTGCTGCCATCGTCATGCCGCCCGGGTGCCGGCGACCTCGATGCGGCCCGCGGCCGCGCGTGGATCCCGCCGGACCGCCTCGGTCGGAGGGCGGCGGGGCTTGCGGCGGTGCGGGTGTCCCCGACGCTCGTGCACAGACCGGCAGACGGCCGGAGCGCCGGTCATGCCGGGCACGACCGCCCCGTGGCTTAGGTGACGGCCTGCGGGGGGCGCAACCCACCGGTCTGCCGGCGCCGATCGGCCCGCAGTGCCATCACACGCCCTGACGACCGCACCCCGCGTTGCCGCACTGCGGGCAGTCCGGCGATCCGGCTTCCGTCACTGCCCCGCCCCGCCGCCGAGACAATCACGGCCCGCGCGGAGGGCAAGCGCCCATGTCATTGACTTCAGAGCGCTGATTTTGGTGGAGCCAAGGGGAGTCGAACCCCTGACCTCTTGAATGCCATTCAAGCGC
>JAHDXW010000020.1 GCA_023383015.1 Paracoccaceae bacterium | reverse complement strand
GGGCGACGTCCACGACATCGGCAAGAACATCGTCGGCGTGGTGCTGGCCTGCAACGGCTACGAGATCATCGACCTCGGGGTGATGGTGCCGGCCCAGCGCATCCTCGAGAAGGCGCGGACCGAGAAGGTGGACCTGATCGGGCTGTCGGGGCTGATCACGCCGTCGCTGGACGAGATGGTGCATGTCGCCGGCGAGATGGAGCGGCAGGGCCTCGAGCTGCCGCTCCTGATCGGGGGCGCAACCACGAGCCGCGTCCACACCGCCGTCAGGATCGCGCCCGCCTACCGGCGCGGCCAGGCGCTCTACGTCACCGATGCGAGCCGGGCGGTGGGCACGGTGTCGGCGCTGATGTCGCCGGGGGGGCGGGCGGCGCTGGTGGCCGAGACGCGGGCCGAATACGCCCGCCTGGCCGAGGCCCACGCCCGCGGCGAGCGCGAGAAGGAGCGGCTGCCGCTGGCGGCAGCGCGCGCCAACGCCCTCAGGCTCGACTGGGCGGCCTTCGCGCCCGTCGCCCCGCGCTTCCTCGGCGCGCGGCGGATCGAGGAGTGGGACCTGGCCGGGCTTGCCCGCTACATCGACTGGACGCCCTTCTTCCAGACCTGGGAGATGAAGGGGGTCTATCCCCGGCTGCTGGAGGACCCCGCGCAGGGGGCGGCGGCGCGGTCGCTGCTTGCCGACGCGCAGGCGATGCTGCAGCGCATCATCGGCGAGGGCTGGTTCGCCCCCCGGGCGGTGCTCGGCTTCTGGCCGGCCAATGCCGATGGCGACGACATCCGCCTGTGGACGGGCCCGGACCGGGCGAGACCTCTGGCCACGCTCCACACACTGCGCCAGCAGCTGACCAGGCGCGAGGGCCGGCCGAACCTTGCCCTGGCCGATTTCGTCGCCCCCCCGGGCGGGCCGGCCGACCATGTCGGTGCCTTCGTCGTCACCGCCGGCGCCGACGAGGAGGTGGCGGCCCGCTTCGTCGCGGCGCATGACGATTACTCGGCGATAATGGTCAAGGCGCTGGCTGACCGTGTGGCGGAGGCGATGGCCGAGATGCTGCACGCCCGCGTCCGCCGCGAGTTGTGGGGCTATGCCCCGGACGAGGATTTCAGCCCCGCCGAGCTGATCTCCGAGCCCTATGCCGGGATCCGCCCGGCCCCGGGCTACCCCGCCCAGCCCGACCACAGCGAGAAGGCGACGATCTGGCGGCTGCTCGACGCCGAGGCAGCGACCGGGGTGCGACTGACCGAGAGCTTCGCGATGTGGCCCGCGGCGTCGGTGGCGGGGCTCTACATCGGCCATCCGGGCAGCTACTACTTCGGTGTCGCCCGGATCGAGGCCGACCAGGCCGCCGACTACGCCCGGCGCAAGGGGATGAGCCTTCAGGAGGTCGAGCGCTGGCTGGCGCCGGTGCTGAACTACGCCCCCCGCGCCCGGGTGGCGACGGCGGCCTGAGCCAGGTCCCGCCCCCCCCGCGGCCGGCCCGGCCGCCGGTTGTCAGCCGGCCCGTCCGGCCGCCGCCTCGGCCCGGGCGAGCCATACGCCCGCGGCGACGATCAGCCCGGCCCCGGCGGCCGTCGCCGGCCCCGGCACCTCGGCGAAGAGCAGCCAGCCGACCGCGGCCGACAAGGGCAGGCTAAGGTAGGATGCCGGGCCGAGCACGCCGGCATCGCCCAGCCAGTGGGCACGCAGGAAGCAGAGCTGCGCGGCCTGCGCGAAGACGCCCACGGCAAGCAGGACCGGCCAGTGCACCGTCGCCACCGGCGCCCAGCCGGCCAGCGCGAAGGGCGCGGCAGCAAGGCCGAGCCCGCCCGTGTAGACGGCCATCATCACAACCGCCGGCGTCCCCTTCAGCGCCCGGGTGACGATGACCGCGCCGGTGCCGGCGAGGACCATGACCACCAGCGCAGCGAGCCCCCACCCCGGCGCCGCCGCCTGCGGGCCGATGGCGACCAGCGCACCCGCCAGCCCGGCGGCGGCGGCCCGCCAGCGCCGCGGCCCGATACGCTCGCCGAGGATGGCGGCGGCCATCAGCATCAGCAGGATCGGGCGGGTGAAGTTGATCGCGGTGAAGAGCGCGAAGGGCACCCGGGCGATGGCATGGAAGCTGGCCGCGAGCGCCGCGGTCGACAGCGCCACGCGCAGAATCTGAAGCCCCGGCCGCGGCATGACGACGAAGGCGCGCCGCTCGGCCCAGACCCAGGGCGCGATCACCGCCAGACCGACGGCGGCACGCAGGAAGACGAGCTGCAGCGCCGGATAGTCGGCGCCGACCGCCTTGACGATCGACAGCGCCCAGATGTTCAGGGCCATGTCGGCGACAAGCCAGCCCACGGCGCGCAGGTTGCGCGTCGCGGCCGTTCTGCCGGCCGGGCTGCACGTCATCGCCGGGCGATCAGGTTCGCCATCAGCCGGAAGGCGCCGGGGACCAGCGCCTCCATCTGGTGGTGGAGGTTCAGCGCCACATGGACGTGGCGGCCGGCGCCGATGTCGGCGACGAGAAGCCCGCCCTCGAGCGGCGCCTCGCCGGGGTCGGCGACCGCGACCAGGGGCCGGTAGGCGGCGTCCCAGGCGCGGGCGAAGTAGAGCCCGCGCTCCTTGTCCCAGCCCGCCCAGTCGTCCGGGCCGATGGGGTTCGGGCCGACAAGGAGCGGATGGTCGGGCAGGGGCAGCCGCACCGGCGCCGCCGGGTCGGTGACGCGGAAGCGGATCGAGGGCTGGCCGATCTCGAGCCGGCGCGGCGGCGTCGTCGCGGCGTCCCAGCCGTCCCAGGGGCGGTGGTAGAGGGTGACGAGCGTGCCGCCGGCCTCGACGAAGGCGCGCAGCCCTCCGGGCGAGAGCGCGGGCCGGGTGCGGAAGGCGAAGACGCCGACGATCAGGCTGTCGAGCCCGTCGAGCGCGCCGGCGCCGGCAAGCCCGGCGTCGGTCAGCCGCTGCGGGGACAGGCCGAGCGCGGCCAGCGCGGCATCGACCCGGTCGTTGCCGCCGCCGACGTAGCCGAGGCGCACGGCGGGCAGCTCGACCTGCAGCGCGAGCAGGCGGACGACCGCGGGGGCGGCGCGCAGGACGGGCGGCAGATGGGCGGCGGCAAGCCGGCGTTCGTCAAGTGCCGGGGCGCCGGAGAGCGTCACCGCCGCCTCCCAGCGGCCCGGGGCAAGGCCCGCGGGCGGGGTGAGGCGGGCCTCGGCGCCCTGCCAGTCCTGCCCCCAGCCCGCGGGCAGGGCGAGCGCGGGGCGCGCCCCCTCGGGCGCGAGCCCGGAAAGGCGGAGGGCGAGCGGCACCGGCGGGCGGGCGAGATTGACGATCAGCGCCGCTGGCTCGGGGGTGGCGCGCACCGCCGCCCCGGCCCGCGGCGCGTGGTCGAGCGGCAGGGCGAGGGCGACCTCGCGCCCCGCCACGCGCAGGCCGACGGTGAGCGCCGGCGGCAGCGGCGCGAGCGGGTCGACGCCCGGCGCGAAGGGCTCGGAGGGGGCGGCGCCGGCGGCCGGCCCGGCGCGGCCGTCCGCCTCGACCCAGCCCGGCGGCAGGCGAAGCCGGGCGGCAGCCGCCTCGGCCGCGCCTGGCGCGACCTCGATCGTCACCGGGGCGATCTCGCCCGGCGACAGCCGGTCGGCGGCGATGCGGCCGCGCACCTCGACGCCCGCAGCCAGGGCGATGACACGGGCAAGCTCGGCCCGCTTGCGTGCCACGCGGTGGGCATGGGCGGGGCCGACGCGCGCCTCGGCACCGTCGAGCGCGCCATGGGCGGCAAGCGCCGCGGCAAGGACCGCGGCGGCGTCGGGGAATGCGGCGACCGCCTCGGCCGCCGCCCGCGCTGCCGCCGGCAGCCCGAGGTCGGCGAGCGTCGCGGGCAGGCCGGCCAGGAGCCCCTCTGCCCCGCCGCCGGCGGCATTGACGGCAAGGTGGAGGGGAAAGTCGCGCCCCTCCCCCACCCCCGGCCAGCGGCCCATGCCCTGGGTGCGGTGGGCGGCGCGTGACCATTCGCCCATCCGCGCCCAGGTCCAGCCGGTCACCGCATCGCGGCCGGTGCCGGCGACGGCGAAGCTGGCCGGCGGCGGCGGCTCCTCGTCGTCATAGGCCGTCCCGCCGCCGCCCCAGGCAGGCAGCACCAGCCGGGCCACCTGCCAGGGCGGCAGCGCCACGCCGGCAAAGGCGGGGTCGGCGGCGGTGGCGATCACCTCATGGGCAAGCGCGGTCATCGCCCGGTGGTGGCCGTGCTGGCCGGGGACGTCGAGGAAGGTGGGGCAGAGGATGTCGGGCCGCTCGGCCCGGACCGCGGCGACGAAGCGGGCGAGCGTGTGCGCCCGCCCCCAGCGGGCCAGGGTGGCGGTGCCCGACTTCGAGAAGCCGAAGTCGGCGATCGGGTCGCCGGGGCCCGCTGCCAGCCACCACAGCCGCATGTCCAGCCGCGCCGCCGCCACCGCCATCTCGGCGCTGCGCAGCGCCGCGAGGTCGGCCCCCTTTTCGGCGCCGATGTCGTTCTGGCCGCCTTCGCCGCGGGTGGCGCAGATGTAGGCGGTCGACAGCCCGTCGCGGAAGCGCAGCGCGGCCAGCATGGCCGAGGTCTCGTCGTCGGGGTGGGCACCCGACTGGGCGAAGCCCGCGACCGAGCGCAGGGGTTGAAGCGCCAGCCACAGCATGACGAGCCGCGGAGCGAGCCGGTCGGCAAGCAGCAAGTCAGCGTCCGAGAGAGGCATCGGCGGCGTCCGTTCATGTGTCAGGCGGCGTCGAGCCGCGGGGTGAAGGCGCGCTCGATCACCAGCGCGGCCGCGCCGAGCACGGCCGTCAGCCGCCCCGAGGCCCCGCGGCACAGCCTCGGCAGGGTGCGGTCGGGGCGGCTGGCAAGGCTTGCCGCCGGCAGCGGCACGCGCGCGACGAGCGCGTCGATCAGCGCATCCGGCAGGACGCCGCCGAGGAATACCGTCTCGGGGTCGAAGAGGTTCTCGACGATGCCGATCGCCTCGCCGAGCGCGGGGGCGGCGACGGCCAGCCAGTCCTCGACCGGGGCGGCCCGGGCCGCGACGGCGGCCTCGAGATCGTCCATGCCGGCGCAGGGAAGGCCGGCGGCGGCGAGCCGGGCCTCGAGCGCCACGCGGCTGGCCAGTGCCTCGAGCCGGACGCCGCCGATGCGGACATGGCCGATCTCGCCCGCGTTGCCCCGGGTGCCGCGGATCAGCCGGTCGCCGGCGACGACGCCGAGGCCGAGGCCGGCGCCGAAATAGAGGAAGGCGAAGTCGGACAGCAGCCGCGCCCCGCCGCGCAGCCGCTCGGCCAGCGCGGCGGCGTTGGCGTCGTTCTCGACAAGGCAGGGCAGGCCGAGGCGGGCCTCGAACCATCCAACCGGAGCGATCCCCGCCCAGTCCGGCAGCTCGGTGGCCGGATCGGCAAGTCCGGTGGCCCCGAACGGCCCCGGCATCACCACTCCCGCCCCCAGGATGCGCGCCGCGTCCGCGGGCCCCACCGCCGCCCGCCCCTCGGCGGCGAGCGGGCCGAGCGTGGCGGCGACGGCGACGGGATCGGCCGCGGCCAGCCGCCGGCGCCCATGCCAGACGAGGCCGCCGGTGAGGTCGACCAGCGCCGCGGCAAGGCTGGTCGGACGCAGCTCGACCCCGAGCGCGAAGCCTCCCGCGGGGTCGATGCGGTACTGCACCGGCGGCAGGCCGCGGCCCTGCACCCGCCGGCCGGCCTTCTCGACCAGACCGTCGGCAAGCAGCTCGGCGATGATGTTGCTGACCGCCTGTACCGACAGCCCGGCGGCGCGCGCGATCTCGGCCCGGCCGACACCGGGGCGGGCGCGGATGTGGCCCAGCACGAGGCCGCGGTTGTAGGCGCGGCTTCGTTCGGCGTTCGACCCCGGGGCGGTGACGGCGGCAGAGGGCATGAGGCGGGATTAACTCAATCCACTTGAAGACTCAACGGGCCTGCCCGTAAGCTCTGCCCGTGACCGGCCGACTCGCCCCGCAGCACCGGCGGGCGGCCGTGGCCAACCCCAGGGAGGGAGACCGAAGATGGTGTCTTGGAAAACGAGCCTTCTGGCTGCCGCGGCGGCCACCGCGTTCGGCGCGACCGGGGTGCGCGCCGATGTCGAGATCGAGTACTGGCAGTATTTCTTCGAGGCCCGCGTCAAGGCGATGGACGAACTCATCGCGCGTTTCGAGGCGGCCAACCCGGGTATCACGGTCAAGCACACGCATTTTCCCTATGCCGACTACCGCACCAAGGTGGCGGCGGCGATTCCCGCCGGCGAGGGGCCGGACGTCGTGCAGCTGTTCTACGGCTGGCTTAACGACTACGTGAATGCCGATCTCATCCAGCCCCTGCCCGCCGACCGCTTCGCCCCGGATCGGATCGAGGCCGACTTCTACCCGATGGTCCAGGCGATGAAGATCGACGGCGCCTACTGGGCGCTGCCGACCGCGGTGCGCTCGCTGGCGCTGTTCTACAACAAGCGCCTGCTCGAGGCGGCCGGCATCGCGGCCCCGGCGGCGACGCTCGACGAGCTGGTCGAGCACGCCGGCAGGATTTCCGTCGTCGACGGCGCCGGCAACGTCTCGACCGTCGGCCTGACGACAGGGATGACGGCGCAGGACCACCACTGGCTGCGCGAGGTGCTGATCCGCCAGTTCGGCGGGGCGCCCTATACCGAGGACTACCGCACCGTCACCTACGACAGCGACGCCGGGCGCGCCGCGGTGTCCTGGTACGTGGCGCTGGAGCAGGAGCACGGGGTCACCCGCGCCGGCTTCATGGACGAACCCCAGGCGGCGTTCCGTGCCGGCCGGGCGGGCTATCACATCGACGGCTCGTTCCGCATCGGCGCGCTGCAGGGCGAGCGCGGGCTCGACTGGGGCGTGACCGAGCTGCCCGCGGGGCCCGACGGAAGCCGCGGCAACTATGCCAGCTACTGGGTCAACTCCATCACCTCGAAGGCCGAGGGAGAGCGGCTGGAGGCGGCGGCGAAGTTCATGGAGTACATCACCTCCGACGAGGCGATGCAGCTCTGGCTCGAGGTGGTGGGCGAGTTGCCGGCCAAGCCGGCGGCGGCTGCGACCTCGGCCGAGCATCCCGTCTACGGCCCGTTCATCCGTGGCCTCGCCTACGGCCATGCCACGGTCTTTGCCGACGAGAGCGCCCAGCGGCAGGTGTTCGTCGACATGGTCAACCGCATCCTTCTCGAGGGCGCGTCGGTGACCGACAGCCTCGCCGCCGCGGCCGCGGCCGAGCAGGCCGTGCTCGACCGCTACTTCGGCTCCGCCAACTGAGCCGTGGCCCTGCCGCGCCCTCCCCGGGGGGGCGCGGCCGCACAGGCCGACCGCAGCCGATGACACGCTACAGCGCCCTCACCGTCCGCCAGAAGCAGGTCGTCTGGGCCTGGGGTTTCCTTGCGGTGCCGGTTGTCTTCTACGTCGTCATCCGCTTCTACCCGACGGCGCAGGCCTTCGTGCTGGCGTTCATGGAGTGGAACCTGCTCGGGACGCGGCGCTGGGCAGGCCTCGACAACTTCGCCCGCCTCTGGGCCGACCCGGTGTTCTGGCAGGTGTTCCGCAACACCTTCGTCTACCTGCTGCTGGGCACGCCGGCCTCGCTGGTTCTCGCCTTCGCGGTGGCCTTCCACCTCGACCGGGTGCGCTTCATGCACGGGGCGATCCGGGCGCTCTACTTCCTGCCGTTCATGACCTCGGCGGTGGCGATGGCCTGGGTCTGGCGGTGGTTCTACCAGCCGGTGCCGATCGGGCTGTTCAACAACGCGCTGGCGACCCTCGGCATCCCGCAGATCCGCTTCCTGAACTCGACCACCAATGCCCTTCCGGCCATCCTTGCCCCGGCAATCTGGGCCGGGCTCGGCTTCCAGATCATCATCTTCATGGCCGGGCTCCGGGCGATCCCGCGCAGCTACTACGAGGCGGCGCGGATCGACGGGCTGTCGGGCTGGGCGACGCTGACGCGCATCACCATCCCGCTCCTGAAGCCGACGATCGTCTTCCTCGTCGTCTTCTCCTCGATCGGCTTCCTGCGGATCTTCGACCAGGTCTTCAACATGACCACGAACGATCCCGGCGGGCCGCTGAACGCCTCCAAGCCGATGGTGCTGATGATCTACCAGACCGCCTTTTCCAGCTTCGACATGGGCTATGCGGCGGCGCAGACGGTGGTGTTGTTCCTGGTGCTGCTGGCGGTCAGCCTGGCCCAGCTCTGGTTGATGCGGGACCGGCCGTGACCGCGCCCGCGACCGACGCCCCGCGGGCCGCGGCCGAGGCGCTGCTGCGCAGCCCGGGGCCGGTGCGGCGGCGGGTCGCGGCGGGCCCAGCCGTCAGGTGGCTCGTGCTCTTCGCCGGCGGCGTGGCGATGGTGGCGCCGCTGGCCTACATGCTGTCGACCTCGCTCAAGTATCCCTTCGAGGTCTACAACCTCAACCTGATCCCCGAGGAGCCGACGCTCGACAACTACCGCGACGTGCTCTCTGACCGGCGCTTCGGCTGGTGGTTCTTCAACTCGCTCCTGGTGGCCACGCTCACCACCGTCTCGAACCTCTTCTGGGATTCGCTCGTCGGCTACACGCTTGCGAAGTTCCGCTTCCGCTTCAGGCAGGTGGTGTTCATCGCGATCCTGTCGACCCTGATGATCCCGACCGAGATGCTGGTCATCCCCTGGTACCTGATGAGCCAGCAGTTCGGCTGGCTGAACACCCACTGGGGGATCATGTTCCCCGGGCTGATGACCGCCTTCGGCGTCTTCCTGATGCGCCAGTTCTTCCAGACCGTGCCCGACGACTTCCTCGAGGCCGCCCGCATCGACGGGCTGAACGAGTTCCAGATCTGGTGGCGGGTGGCGATGCCGCTGGTCCGGCCGGCGCTTGCCGCGCTCGCGATCTTCGTCTTCCTCGGCAACTGGACGGCCTTCATCTGGCCGCTGATCGTCACCAACGACCAGCACATGTACACGCTGCCCGTGGGGCTGACGACCTTCTCGGTCGAGCAGTCGGTGCAGTGGGAGCTGATCATGACCGGCGCCGCGGTATCGGTGCTGCCGACGCTGGTGGTGTTCCTGGTCTTCCAGCGCTTCATCATCCGCGGGGTCGTCATGGCGGGGCTGAAGGGATGACCGACCTCGAGCGCTTTCCCCATCCCGTCTACGCCCGAACGGTACTGGAGCCCCTCTTCGAGGGCATGAAGGCACACCATGCCGCCGACCTGTCCGCCATCAATCGCGCCCATCTGGTGATGCTGGGCGAGACCGGCATCCTCGCGCGCGACCAGACCCGCGCACTGGCGCACGCCCTGCGCGACATCGAGACCGCAACCGACCTCGCCGCCCTCCGCTATACCGGCGCGCACGAGGACTACTTCTTCCTCGTCGAGGCCGAACTGAAGCAACGGCTGGGCGACCTCGGCGGCATGCTGCACACCGCCCGCTCGCGCAATGACATCGACCACACGCTGTTCCGCCGGGCGCTGGTCCGGCGCGGGCAGGACCTGCTCGGCCGCGTCTGCACGCTGGCCTCGGCCCTGATAGCCAAGGCCGCGGAGGAGCGCGCGACGCTGGTCGTCGCCTACACCCACGGCCAGCCGGCCCAGCCCACGACCTTCGGCCACTACCTCGCGGCGGCCGTCGAGGTGCTGCTGCGCGATGCCGGGCGCATCGACGCGGCGCTCGACGCGGTCGAATGCTGTCCGATGGGCGCGGCCGCCATCACCACCACGGGCTTTCCCATCGACCGCGCGCGGGTGGCCGCCCTGCTGGGTTTCCGCGAGCCGACCCTGAACAGCTACGGCAGCATTGCCGCGGTCGACTACATCACCGCGCTCTATTCGGCCATCCGGCTGACCTTCCTGCACCTCGGCCGGCTGGTGCAGGACATGGCCTTCTGGACGTCCTTCGAGGTCGGCCAGCTGCGGGTGCCCGGAAGCCTCGTGCAGATCTCCTCGATCATGCCGCAGAAACGCAACCCGGTGCCGGTCGAGCACCTGCGGCACTTGTGCAGCATCGCTGCCGGGCGGTGCGAGGCGGTGGTCGGCACCATGCACAACACCCCCTTCGCCGACATGAACGACAGCGAGGGGCTGGTGCAGGAGGCAGGCTATTCGGCCTTCGAGAGCGGGGCGCGCGCACTCGACCTTCTGGCCGCCTTCCTGCCTGCCTGCACGATCGACGGCGGGCGCGTGCGCGCCAATGCCGATGCCGCCTGCATCACCATCACCGAGCTTGCCGACACGCTGGTGCGGGGCGAGGGGCTGAGCTTCCGCCAGGCGCACGAGATCGCCGCCCGCACCGCCCGCGCGGTGATCGCAGCGGGCCGGCCGCTGCGCGAGGGCCATGGTGCCTTCGCCGCAGCATTCCTGGCCGAGACCGGCCGCGCGACCGCCCTGGACGAGCCCGCATTCCGCGAGGCGGTGGCGCCCGAGACCTTCGTCGCCCGCCGCGACCGGCGCGGCGGGCCGGCGCCGCGGGCGCTCGAGGAGGCCTTCGCCGCCTACCGGCTGACGCTTCACGGTGTCGAGGATGCGCTTTCCCAACGCCACCGCCGCGCCGCCCGCGGCGAGGCCGACCTTGCCGCCGCCTTCGCCGCCCTGCTGGAAGGACTGATCCCGTGACCACGCTGATCCTGCGCGACCTCGTGAAGGAGTTCGGCACGACCCGCGTCGTCCACGGCGTCAGCCTCGACGTCACTCCGGGCGAGTTCATCGTACTGGTCGGCCCATCGGGCTGCGGCAAGTCGACGACATTGAGGATGATCGCGGGGCTCGAGGAGGTGACGGCGGGGACGATCGAGATCGGCGGGCGGGTGGTCAACGACCTCGAGCCCAAGGACCGCGACATCGCGATGGTGTTCCAGAACTACGCCATCTACCCCCATCTGACGGTACGCCAGAACATCGGCTTCGGGCTCTACACCGCCCGGCTGCCGCGGGCAGAGAAGGCGCGGCGGATCGAGGAGGCGGCGGCGGTCCTCGGCATGACGGCGTATCTCGAGCGCAAGCCCGCGGCGCTGTCGGGCGGCCAGCGCCAGCGGGTCGCGATCGGCCGGGCGATGGTGCGCGATCCGGCAGTGTTTCTTTTCGACGAACCGCTGTCGAACCTGGATGCGCAGCTCCGCACCCAGATGCGGCTCGAGATCAAGAAGCTGCACGCGCGGCTTGCCAACACCATCGTCTATGTCACCCACGACCAGGTGGAGGCGATGACGCTGGCCGACCGGATCGTGATCATGAAGGACGGGCGCATCCAGCAGGTGGGCAGCCCGGCCGAGGTGTATCACGCCCCCGCCAACACCTTCGTGGCAACCTTCATCGGCGCACCGGCGATGAACCTCCTTGCCGGCACGGCCGGCGGCGGGCGGGTCAGGCTGGACATCGGCGCCGAGATCGCGGTGGACACGACCGCCGAGGGGCCGGTGCGGCTTGGCATCCGGCCCGAGGATCTGCGCCCCGCCGCCCCCGGCGCCGCGCCTCTGAGGGGCCGGGTCAGCGTCGCCGAGCCCCTCGGTCCGGGAACGCTTCTGCATGTCGATCTCGGCGGGGCGGAGGTGATCGCCACCGGCCCCGGCCGCGGCGCGCCCGAGCCGGGGCAGGAGGTGGGGCTTCTGGCCGACCCCGCCGCGCTGCACCTGTTCGATGCCGCGACCGGGGCTGCGATCCGATGAGCGCGACGCTCGACCTCGTCGCGGCAGGGCGGATCTACTGCGACCTCGTCTTCGCCGGGCTCGACGCAGCCCCGGCGCCGGGGCGCGAGGTCTATGCCGGAGCGCTGACCATCGCCGCCGGCGGTGGGGCATTCATCACCGCGGCCTATGCCGCGGCGCTGGGGATGAAGGCCGGACTTGCCGGCGTGCTCCCGGCGCCCCCCTTCGACGCGCCGGTGCAGGCCGGGGCGGCGGCGCTGGGCATCCTTGCCCTCGTGACGCCGGCGCCGGCGGGGACCGACCCGCAGATCACCGCCGCCATCGTGGCAGGCGGCGACCGCGCCTTCGTCACCCGCCGGCCCGGCGCGGCGCTGAGCGAACCGCTGGCGCTGCCGCCCGCGCGGCACCTGCACATCGGCGAGCTTGCGACGCTGCTTGACCATCCCCGCCTCGTGCCGCTGGCCCGGGCGGCCGGCATGTCGGTGTCGCTCGACTGCAGCTGGGACGCCGCCGCCTTTGCCCGCCCCGGCGTCGGCGAGGCGATCGCCTGCGTCGACATCTTCCTGCCCAATGCCGAGGAGGCCGAGCGGCTCGCCGCGCTCGGGATAGCGGCGGTGCCGCGTGTGGCCACCGTCGTCAAGCGCGGGGCCGCGGGGGCGCGCGCCCTGCCCCGCGGCGGCCAGCCCATCGAGGTGGGGGCCCTGCCCGCCGCGGTCGTCGACCCCACGGGCGCGGGTGACGCCTTCAACGCGGGCTTCATCGCCGCGTGGCTTGACGGCGCGCCAGTCGCCGCGGCACTGGCGCTCGGGGCGGCCTGCGGCGCCGTGGCGGTGGCCCGGCCCGGCGGCGCCACCGCGCTGCCCGACCTGCGCCAGCTGCGCCCGGCACCGGCGCGCGCGGCCCTGCCGTGAGCCCGGCACCGAGCCAGATGGCCGCCGAAATCGCCGAGATTCCGGCGGCGGCGGCGCGGCTGGCCGAACCTGCGGCGCAGGCGGCGCTGGACGCCGCCGCCGCGGCGCTGCGCGGGCTTGCGCCGCCGGCGGTGCTGACGCTCGCCCGCGGCTCCTCGGAGCATGCCGCGACCGTGATCGGCTATGCCGCAATGCTGCGCCTCGGCCTGCCCGTCGCCTCGGTGCCGCCCTCGCTCGCCTCGGTCCACGGCCGCGGCCTTGCCGTGCGCGGCATGGCGGCGGTCGCGCTGTCGCAGTCGGGGGCAAGCCCCGATCTGCTCGCCGCCGCCCGCAGTCTGGTCGCGGGCGGCGCACGTCTGACCGTGCTGACGAACCGTGCCGACAGCCCGCTGGCCGCCCTGGGCGGGGCGATCGACGTGCGTGCCGGGCCGGAGCGCGCGGTGGCGGCGACCAAGAGCTTCACCGGGACGGTGGCAACGGGGCTGTGGCTGATTGCCGGCTGGGCGCGGGACGAGGTGCTTGCCGCGGCGCTCCGGGCGCTGCCGGAGGCGTTTGCGGCCGCCCTTGCCGCCCCGGCCGACGGGCTGCAGGCGCTGTTCGCGGCCGGCCGGCCGGTCACCTTCATCGGCCGCGGCCCCGGCCTCGGCCTTGCGCAGGAGGCAGCACTGAAGCTGCGCGAGGTGGCAGGCGTCTTCGCCGACGGCTTCAGCGCCGCCGAGGTGCTGCACGGACCGGCGACGCTTGTCGCCGAAGGGGCGCCGGTGGTGGTCGTCGGGGCCCGGGACAGCCCCGGCCTTGCCGAGGCCGAGGCCCGGCTCGCCTCCCAGGGCGCGCGGCTGCTGCGGCTGTCGGACCTCGTTCCCGCGGCCGGCGTGGCGGCGGGCCATCCACTGACCGCCGCTCTGCCCCAGATCGCCGCCGTCTATGCCGCCGCCGAAGCCGCCGCCCGCGCCCTCGGCCGCAACCCCGACCGCCCGCGCTTCCTGGCCAAGGAGACTGTCACCCGCTGACCCGCCCGGCGGCATCTTCCGGCGCGGCGCGGCCGATCGTCTGCACCGCGGTGAAGCATTCTAGCACCGGCGGCTCGAGGCAGATATCGGCAAGCGCGCCGGCGCCGCGATGGGCGGTGCGGAACGCCTCCGAACGCGACCAGGCGCGGAAGGCGTCCTCGGTCTCCCACAGCGTGTGCGAGGCGTAGAGGGTGAATGTCGCGGCCTCCGGCCCCTTCATGAGGTGAAAGGCAACGAATCCCCTGACGGCGGGCAGCTGGCTGTCGCGCCCGGTCCAGACCGCCTCGAACACCGCCTCCTGCCCGCGCCGGACGCGGAAGCGGTTCATGGTAAGGTACATCGGCCCTCCCCGCTCTGGTCATGAGCGGCGATTCAGGCCATCTGTGGCCCGAGGTCAACCCATGCCAGGACACCCGCGATGCGGCTCTTCGTCGGCCTCGGCAACCCCGGCGCGGCACATTCCGCCAACCGCCACAACATCGGCTTCATGGCCGTCGACCGGATTGCGGCCGACCACGGCTTCGGGCCGTGGAAGGCGCGCTTCCAGGGCCTGTACGCCGAGGGCCGGCTCGGCGGCGAACGGGTCGCGCTGCTCAAGCCGCAGACCTTCATGAACCTCTCCGGCCAGTCGGTCGGCGAGGCGATGCGCTATCTCAAGCTTTCGGCCGCCGAGGTGACCGTCTTCCACGACGAGCTCGACCTCGCCCCCGGCCGGCTGCGGCTGAAGCAGGGCGGCGGCCACGCCGGCCACAACGGGCTGAGGTCGCTGCACGCGCATCTCGGCGAGGGCTACGGGCGGGTGCGCCTGGGAATCGGCCATCCCGGCCACAGGGACCGCGTCACGGGCCATGTGCTGTCCGACTTCGCCCGCGCCGATGCCGACTGGCTGGACGAGCTTCTCGCCGGGATATCCCACGGGGCGCCAGCACTGGCCGCAGGCGATGGCGCGCGCTTCCTTGCCGCGGTGGCGGCCCGCCTTTCTCCCCCCGAAGCGGGCAGCGGCGGCACTCAGGTTGGCGCTGCCGCCGGCCCTCGCGCCCCGCCGACCGCCCCGCGGACCGCGACGCCGGCGCCGGACCCGGCCCCGCCGGACGGAACGGGCGGCGCCCCGGGGCTTCTGCGCCGGCTGGCCGAGCGCTTCCGCTGACGGGTCAGGGCAGCCGCGATTCGGCGCACTCGTACAGGCGGTAGTCGCTGGCGAAGGCCGCCGCGAGCCGCTCGCGCGTGGGCGGCGCGAGGTCGAGCGTGGCTTCGGGCGACACCTTCAGCTTCGGCAGCAGGATCTCGCAGCCCAGCCGCTCCTCCAGGAAATGCACAAAGGCGTCGATCGCCTCGTAGCGGAAGAG
This sequence comes from Paracoccaceae bacterium, assembly GCA_023383015.1. Lineage (GTDB taxonomy): Bacteria > Pseudomonadota > Alphaproteobacteria > Rhodobacterales > Rhodobacteraceae > JAHDXW01. The sequence goes on along the minus strand of JAHDXW010000020.1, from coordinate 75,015 downwards.
CCGTTCGACGGCGAGGCGGCCCGTGATGTCGCACAGGAAGTCGGCCTGCGAGCCGAGATGGCCCGCCGCACCGCCCTCCTGCGCGAGATAGGCGGCCGCATAGGCCTCGAAGCTCAGCCCCGCGGTACTGTCGCCGGCGTCGGCCGCATCCTCGCGCTGGCCGAATCGGTACCAGCTTCCCAGCCAGGCCACCGGCTCGCGGATCAGCGCCACGGCCGTGAACGGCCCGCCGGCCGCCGCCTCGAGCCACGGGAGGATGAAACGGCGGTAATCCCGCGCGCGCACATGCTTCAGCGCCGCCGGCCGCTGCACCGCCACCGCGGCAAGCGACTCGAGCGCCACCTCGATCGCTGTCGACGCCGTCTTGGGCGTCGCCAGGAAGACGAGCCGCTGTTCCCAGAACACAAGCATCCTGCCCCACTCCGGCCGGCCGTCACGTGCCCCGGCCCCCGTCAACCCCTCCTTAACCGTTCCGGGGTGAAGGTAAACCCCGGGGAAACCCTGTTGCAATGTTCGCGGATTTCCCCCAGGGTAGGTGCGAACAAAAACGGAACGTGTGGGCAGTTGCCGGCCCTTGCGGGCCATGGGATAAGGAGCGGGGAATGGCCGTGACGAGCCTTCTGGAGTTCGACGGGAAACGCGACATGGACAAGCGGAAGGCGCTCGACAGCGCGCTCGCGCAGATCGAGCGGCAGTTCGGCAAGGGCTCGATCATGCGGCTGGGGGGCGACAACCCGGTGGCCGAGATCGAGGCCGTGTCGACCGGTTCGCTCGGCCTCGACATCGCGCTCGGGATCGGCGGGCTGCCGAAGGGGCGGATCATCGAGATCTACGGTCCCGAGAGTTCGGGCAAGACCACGCTCGCGCTGCATGTGATCGCCGAAGAACAGAAGAAGGGCGGCGTCTGCGCCTTCGTCGATGCCGAGCACGCGCTCGACCCGGGTTATGCCCGCAAGCTCGGCGTCAACCTCAACGACCTGCTGATCAGCCAGCCGGACACCGGCGAGCAGGCGCTCGAGATCGTCGACACGCTGGTGCGCTCGGGCGCGATCGCCGTCGTGGTGATCGATTCGGTTGCGGCACTGACCCCCAAGGCCGAGCTCGAGGGCGACATGGGCGACGCCACGGTGGGCGCGCAGGCGCGGCTGATGAGCCAGGCGATGCGCAAGCTGACCGCCTCGATCAGCCGCTCGAACTGCATGGTCATCTTCATCAACCAGATCCGCCAGAAGATCGGGGTGATGTTCGGGAACCCCGAAACGACGACGGGCGGCAACGCACTGAAGTTCTATGCGTCGGTGCGGCTCGACATCCGCCGGATCGGGCAGGTCAAGGACCGCGACGAGGTGGTGGGCAACCAGACCCGCGTCAAGGTGGTCAAGAACAAGGTCGCCCCGCCCTTCAAGCAGGTCGAGTTCGACGTCATGTACGGCGAGGGAATCTCCAAGACCGGCGAACTCATCGACCTCGGCGTGCGTGCCGGCGTGATCGAGAAGTCGGGGTCGTGGTATTCCTATGCCGACGAGCGCATCGGCCAGGGGCGCGAGAACGCCAAGACGTTCCTGAAGGCGCACCCCACCGTGGCCGGCGAGATCGAGGACCGGATCCGCGCAGCCCACGGGCTCGACTTCGCCATGACGGCAGGCGAGGCCGGCGAGGAGGCGACCGAGGACTAGGTGCGGCGGCGGCCGCGGGCGGGGCCGCGGCCCGCGTGCTGGACAGGGCGGGGGACCGGCGCTAGACGGGCCTCCTGCCCGGTTCCGCCCGAGAGGCCCGCCGCCCATGCCGTCGCTCAACGACATCCGCACCGCCTTCCTCGACTACTTCGCCCGCAATGGCCATCGTGTCGTCGAGAGCTCGCCGCTCGTGCCGCGCAACGACCCGACGCTGATGTTCACCAACTCGGGCATGGTGCAGTTCAAGAACCTCTTCACCGGGGTCGAGCACCGCGACTACGTCCGTGCGACCACGGCGCAGAAATGCGTGCGCGCCGGCGGCAAGCACAACGACCTCGACAACGTCGGCTACACCGCACGCCACCACACCTTCTTCGAGATGCTGGGGAACTTCTCGTTCGGCGACTACTTCAAGGAGACCGCGATCCCGTTCGCCTGGGAACTGGTGACGCGGGAATACGGGATCGACCCCCGGCGGCTTCTGGTCACGGTCTACCACACCGACGACGAGGCGGCGGCGATCTGGAAGAAGGCCGCCGGCCTGCCCGACGAGCGGATCATCCGCATCCCGACCTCGGACAACTTCTGGATGATGGGCCCGACCGGTCCCTGCGGCCCCTGCACCGAGATCTTCTACGACCACGGGGAGCACATCCCCGGCGGCCCGCCGGGCAGCCCCGAAGCCGACGGCGACCGCTTCATCGAGATCTGGAACCTGGTCTTCATGCAGTTCGAGCAGTTCCCCGACGGCAGCCGGACCGGGCTGCCGCGGCCCTCGATCGACACCGGCATGGGGCTCGAGCGGATCGGCGCGCTGCTGCAGGGCAAGCACGACAATTACGACACGGACCTCATGCGCAGCCTGATCGAGGCCTCGGCGCAGGCCAGCGGGGCCGATCCCGACGGGCCGGGGCGCATCCACCACCGGGTCATCGCCGACCACCTGCGCTCGACCGCCTTCCTGATCGCCGACGGGGTGATGCCGGCCAATGACGGGCGTGGCTACGTGCTGCGGCGGATCATGCGGCGGGCGATGCGCCATGCCCACCAGCTGGGCGCGGCCGAACCGCTGATGCACCGGCTGGTGCCGGCGCTGGTGCGGCAGATGGGAACGGCCTATCCCGAGCTTGTCCGGGCCCAGCCCCTGGTCGAGGAGACGCTGCGGCAGGAGGAGACGCGCTTCCGCGCCACGCTCGAGCGCGGGCTGCGCCTGCTGTCGGACGAGGTGGCGCGGCTCGGCGAGGGACAGCCCCTGCCCGGCGACGCCGCCTTCCGCCTCTACGACACCTACGGCTTCCCGCTCGACCTGACGCAGGACGCGCTGCGCGAGGTCGGCCGGACGGTCGACACGTCCGGCTTCGAGGCGGCAATGGCGGCGCAGAAGGCTCGCGCCCGCGCCGCCTGGGCGGGTTCGGGCGAGACCGCGGAAGCGGCGGTCTGGTTCGACCTCACCGAGACGCACGGAGCCACGGAGTTTCTCGGCTACGAGACCGAGGCGGCCGAGGGCCAGATCCTCGCGCTGGTGCGCGACGGGCGCACCGCGCCGGCGGCCGAGGCCGGGGCGAGGGTGCAGATCGTGCTGAACCAGACGCCGTTCTACGCCGAGGCCGGTGGCCAGGCGGGCGACACCGGCAGCTTGCGCACCGAGACCGGCCGCGCCCGCATCACCGACACCCGCAAGGCACAGGGGCTGTTCGTCCACCTGGCCGAGGTGACCGAGGGCCTGATCACCGCGGGCCAGGGGGCCGAACTGGCCGTCGACAGCGACCGGCGTGCGGCGATCCGGGCTAACCATTCGGCCACGCATCTGCTGCACGAGGCGCTGCGCGGGGCGCTCGGCAGCCATGTCGCCCAGAAGGGCAGCCTGAACGCCCCCGACCGGCTGCGATTCGACTTCGCCCACGGCAAGGCGATGACGCCGGCCGAACTGCGGGCCGTGGAGGCAGAGGTCAACGCCTTCGTCCGCCAGGATTCTCCGGTGCTGACGCGGATCATGTCGCCCGACGCCGCCCGCGCCCTCGGGGCGCAGGCGCTGTTCGGCGAGAAGTACGGCGAGGAGGTCCGGGTGGTCTCGATGGGCCGGCGCGAGGGCTCGGGCAGGGGCACCGACGGGCGCACCTATTCGATCGAGCTGTGCGGCGGCACCCATGTCGGGCGCACGGGCGAGATAGGTGCCTTCGCGCTGGTCTCCGAGGCGGCCTCGGCCGCTGGCGTGCGGCGGATCGAGGCCCTGACGGGTCAGGCCGCGCTCGACTGGCTGCGCGGCCAGGCCGATGCCCTGGACGTGCTGGTCGGCCAGCTGCGTGCCCAATCGGCCGAGGACGCCGGCCGCAAGTTGGCCGCGACCCTTGCCGAGAACCGCGACCTCGCGGCCGAGGTGGCGCGGCTGCGGCGGGTGCAGGCGATCGGCGGCGGGACGGCGGCGGGTGCGCCGCAGGCGACGATGGTCGGCGGCGTGCGCTTCCTTGCGCGGACACTCGCCGGCGTCGCGGGCAAGGAACTGCCGCCCCTGGTCGACGAGCTGAAGGCCCAGCTCGGCTCGGGCGTGGTGCTGGTGATCGCCGACACCGGCGGCAAGGCCGCGGTCGCGGCGGGGGTGACGGGCGACCTGACCGGGCGGCTGTCGGCCGTGGAGTTGGTGCGCGCGGCTGCCGAGGCGCTGGGTGGCAAGGGTGGCGGCGGGAGGGCCGACTTCGCCCAGGCGGGCGGAGCCGACCCGTCTCGGGCCGACGCGGCGGTCCGCGCCGTCACGGCAAGGCTTCAGGCAGAGGAGACACGGGCATGAGCGCCTACTGGATCGCCCATGTGCTGGTGCACGACAGCACCGCCTACGGTCGCTACGCTGCGCTCGCCACCGAGGCGATAGCCTCCCATGGCGGGGAGTTCCTGGCACGGGGCGGGCGCTACCGTGTGATGGAGGGGCCCGAGCGGCCACGCAATGTCGTCGCCCGCTTCCCCAGCCTCGAGGCGGCGGTGGCCTGCTATGAAAGCCCCGCCTATCAGGCCGCGCTCGCCCATGCCCGTGGCGCGGCCGAGCGCGAGTTGGTCATCGTCGAGGGTGTCCCGGACTGACGCTTCGGCCGCGGCGGCCCGCGCCGTCAGCGACCGATGCGCCGGGCAAGGCGGAGGCCCTGGCGCAGCCGCTTGGCCAGGTCGGCGCCGCCCGGCGCCGGCCGCGCCGTCCCCCCCGGCTCCGGCTGCGGCGGATGCCCGCGGCGCAGGGCCGCCTGCAGCCCGCGGGCAGCCGCCCTTCTGGCGAACAGGCGCGCGATGCGCCCGACGATCGCGTTCAGGTCCATCGCCCCGATCCTCCCCTCTACTCGTCGAACAGCGCGCCCTGCCCGGTCGCGCCCGCGTCGACCTCGTCATCGCCGTCCTCGCCGACCGCTGGCAAGCGGCTGTCCAAGAGACCGGCGGCCCGCAGTTCCTTCAGCCCCGGCAGGTCGCGCACCGATTCGAGGCCGAAATGGTCAAGGAAGGCCTGCGTGACAAGATAGGTCACCGGCCGGCCGGGCGCGTTGCGCCGCCGCCCGAAGGCGATCCAGCCCAGTTCCAGGAGCTGGTCGATGGTGCCGCGGCTGACGGCCACGCCGCGGATCTCCTCGATCTCGGCGCGGGTGACCGGCTGGTGATAGGCGATGATGGCGAGCGTCTCGGTTGCCGCCCTTGACAGGCGCCGGGTCTCGGTGACCTCGCGGCTCATCAGATGGCCGAGGTCGGCGGCGGTGCGAAAGGCCCAGGCCTCGCCCACGCGCGCCAGTTCCACCCCGCGGCCGGCATAGCGGCGGCCAAGGCGGGCCAGCGCCTCGGCGGGGTCGGCCCCCTGGGGCATCCGCCGGGCGAGTTCGGCCGCCGTCAGCGGATCGGCCGAGGCGAAGAGCATCGCCTCGACCATCCGCTCCTGCGCCTCGATCGGCGGCGGTGGGAACAGCGGCGGGGTGCCGGCCTCGTCGCCGGGGGGCGGGCCGCTCATGGTTCGCTTCCCGGGCGGCGACGCAGGCGCAGCGGCGCGAAGGCTTCCTCCTGGGCAAGCTCGGCCCGGCCCTGCCGGACCAGCTCCAGCGCCGCGGCAAAGGTCGCGGCAGTGGCCGACCGGCGGCGGGCCGGAGTGTCGCGCCATTCCTCGGGCAGCAGGCCAGCCAGCTCGCGCCACTCGCCGGCAAAGCGCAGCCGCGCGCGCAGCCGCTCGAGCGCCTCCTCAGGCGTCAGCACCGGCTCGCGGTCGAGCACCAGCGGCCGGAAGGGATCGCGGGTGCGCACGCGGGCATAGGCGCGCAGCAGGTCCACCAGCCCGGCGGCGATGCGCACGCTGCGCGCCTCGACAAGCGGCTGCGGGGCGCCGCGCGCAAAGCGATCCTGACCCAGTCGCGGCAGCGCGAGAAGCCGCGCGGCCGCATCGCGCATCGCCTCCAGCCGCTCGAGCTGGAAGGCGAGATGGGCGGCCATCTCCTCGGCCGAGGGTTCCTCGCCGGCCGCCTCGGGCGGCAGAAGGAGGCGCGACTTGAGGTAGGCAAGCCAGGCAGCGGTCACGAGGTAGTCGGCCGCAAGCTCGATGCGCAGCTCCCTGGCGGCACCGATGAAGGCCAGGTACTGCTCGGCGAGCGCGAGCACCGAGATGCGCCGCAGGTCGACCTTCTGGCTGCGCGCCAGCGCCAGCAGCAGGTCGAGCGGGCCCTCGTAGCCCGCGACATCGACGATGAGCGCCCCGGCCGCAGGACCGGCCCCGTGACCGGACGCCGCCCGCACCGGGCCGTCCCACGCCTCCTCAGCCATCGCCGCCCCCGCGTCGGAGGCTCTCAAGCTCGGCCGCCAGCGCGGGGATGTCAACCGGATCGGGCGGACGGCGGGCGGCCAGCGCGCGGGCGGCGCGGGCCGCGGCGGCAGGCGAGAGGCCGCCGGCGGCATCGGCGACCGCGGCGTTCTCATCCGGGTCGCCCGAGCAGTGCAGGACAAGGTCGCACCCCGCGGCAAGCGCCGCCTGAGCCCTCGCCGCCAGCGGCCCGCCGAGCGCACCCATGCCGAGGTCGTCACTCATCAGGAGGCCCTCGAAGCCGATCTCGGGCCCGCGGATCGCGGCCAGGACGGCCGGCGAGAGCGTGGCCGGGAGCGCCGGATCGAGTGCGGTGTAGACGACGTGGGCCGTCATGGCGAGCGGCAGGTCGGCCAGCGCGCGGAAGGCGGCGAAGTCGGTCGCCGCAAGCTCGGGGCGAGGCACCACGACCCGGGGCAGCTCGAGGTGGCTGTCGGCCGTCGCCCGCCCGTGGCCCGGCACATGCTTGAGAACCGGCAGCACCCCTCCGGCCAGCAGCCCGTCGGCCACCGCGCGGGCATTGGCGGCGACGGCGGCGGGGTCGCCGCCGTAGCAGCGGTTGCGCAGGAAGGGGTGGGTGGCGTCGAGCGCGAGGTCGGCGCAGGGCCCGCAGTTGACGTCGATTCCGAGAGCCATGAGCTCTGCGGCGATGATGCGGTAGCGCAGCCACATCGCTCGTGGCCCGGCCGCCGCCTCGTCCAGCGGCGGCGGCCAGTCGCGGGCCAGCGGCGGCCGCAGCCGCTGGACGCGCCCGCCCTCCTGGTCGATCAGCACCGGCGCCTCGCGACCCACCGCATCCCGCAGCGCGGCCGTGAGCGCGCGCAGCTGGTCGGCGGATTCGATGTTGCGGGAGAAGACAATGAAGCCCCAGGGGTCGGCGGCCGCAAGGCCGCGGGCCTCGCCGCGCGACAGCCGCAGGTCGGCCGGGGCAAGGATGGCGGAGCCGGTCACCGCGCACCCCGCCGGCGCGCCGGCCACGTCAGCGCAGCAGGACGGGAGTGCATGGCGTGTCCTCGGCCTTGAGCGCGGCGCAGAACTGGCGGCTGTCGGCATCGTCGGAGAAGCCCGCGACGCGCAGGCGCACGAAGCTCTGTCCGCCCCGCTCGGCGGTCTGCAGCACCCGGTCGCGGCCGTCGAAGAGCGCCCCGAAACGCGCGGCGATCGCATCCCAGGCAGCACGGGCGGCGACGGCATCGGGATAGGCGCCGAGCTGGACAAGCCGCGTGCCGGGCGCCATTCCCGCCTGGTCGAGCTCGCGCGCGCCCTCGGCGGTTGCAAGGGCGGCCTGGGCGGCGCGCAGCGCGGCCGCGGCCATCGCGTCATCCGTTCCCCGCCCCGGGACGGCCGGGCGTGGCAGCGGCCGGATCGATCGCCCGATCACGCCGGGCGGCAGCGGCCCGGCCGCGGGCTCGCCCAGGGCCTCGGCCACGGCGGCAAGCGCGGCCTCGGCAAGCGGGTCGGCAGCCGGGTCGCCGGCAAGATCGGCGCGCGCCACCTCGCCATCCTCCAGGGCGCCGGTGACTGCCCCCTCCTCTTCGGGCAGGGGCAGGGGCAGGGGCGCGGTCGGGGCAAGCACGGCGGCAATCGGGGCCGGAGGGGACGGAGGCGCGGCGGGGCGGTCGTCGGCAGCGATGTCCAGCGGCCGCGGCGCCAGCGCCACCTGTTCAGGCGGCGGCTCGGCCGTTCCCACCGCCGCCACGCGGTTGACGGCCAGGCCCTGGTGCGAGACGGCGCTGCCGCCGGGATCCTCGGGAGCGATCCGCATCGGACCCTCCAGCGCGCGGATCACAGGCACTCCCGATACATCGCGCACCGCAAGCCGGTAACCCCAGACGGTCAACCCTGCCACCAGCCCCACCGAGAGGATCGCGCCGGCCCATGTGACGACGACTGCGAGCGCGCCGCGGCGCGCGCCGTCGTCCCCGTCGCGGGGAGAAGGAAGATCGACCATGCCCGCCTCGCTGCCCCGCGACGCCCCCGGCGCCATCGGGCCTCTTGCCTGCTCGTCACCACCGGCGGCGGGCGCCGTGAATTCAGCGCATCTCTTCCGCCGGAGTGACACCAAGGATAGCAAGACCGGCGGAAATGACAACCGCGACGGCCCTGGCAAGGGCGATTTTGGCCAGCGAGCCGGCGGGGTCACCCTCCTGCAGGAAGCGCAACGCCGGTGTCTCGTTGCCGCGGGTCCAGAGCGCGTGAAAGTCCGAGGCGAGGTCGTAGAGATAGAAGGCGACGCGATGCGGCTCGTTGGCGCGGGCGGCGATCTCGACCAGCCGCGGCCATTCGGCCAGCCGGCGGGCGAGCGCAAGCTCGGCCTCGTGGTCAAGCCGCGAGAGATCGGCCGCTGCGAGCGCCGCATCGTTCACCGCGAGCCCCGCCTCGGCCGCCCGGCGGATGAGCGAGGCGACGCGGGCATGGGCGTACTGCACGTAGAAGACGGGGTTGTCCTTGGACTGCTCGAGCACGCGGTCGAAATCGAAGTCGAGCGCGACATCGTTCTTGCGCGTCAGCATCACGAAGCGGGTGACGTCGGCACCGACCTCGTCGACGACGTCGCGCAGGGTGACGAAGGTGCCGGCGCGCTTCGACATCTTCACCGGCTGGCCGCCGCGGGTAAGCTTGACCAGCTGGACAAGCTTGACGTCAAGCGCCACGCGGCCCTCCGACAGCGCCGCCACCACTGCCTTCAGCCGCTTGACGTAGCCGCCATGATCGGCGCCGAGCACGTCGATGAGAAGGTCGAATCCACGCTCGATCTTGTCGAAGTGATAGGCGATGTCGGGGGCGAAGTAGGTCCAGGAGCCGTCAGATTTCTTCACCGGCCGGTCCACGTCGTCGCCATGCGAGGTGGCGCGGAACAGCGTCTGCTCGCGCGGCTCCCAGTCCTCGGGCGTCTTGCCTTTCGGCGGGTCCAGCACGCCCTCGTAGATCAGCCCGAGCCCCTGCAGCCGCGCCAGCGCGTCCTCGATCCGTCCCGTGCCGTAGAGCGACTTCTCCGAGAAGAAGACATCCATCGTCACGCCCAGCGCGGCGAGGTCGGAGCGGATCTGCTCCATCATCATTCCGGTGGCGATCTCGCGGACCGGCGCCAGCCACACAGCCTCGGGCTGGTCGAGGAAACTTGCGCCGAAACGGGCCTTGAGCGCCTCGCCGACCGCGATCAGGTAGTCGCCGGGATAGAGCCCTTCGGCGATCTCGGGCGACAGCCCGTGCGCCTCGCGGTAGCGCTCGTAGGACGAGCGCGCCAGCACGTCGACCTGGGCGCCGCCGTCGTTGATGTAGTACTCGCGCGTCACCTCCCAGCCGGCGAAGGCAAGCAGCCGCGCGAGTGCGTCGCCAAAGACGGCGCCGCGGGCGTGGCCGACATGCATCGGCCCGGTCGGGTTGGCCGAGACGAACTCCACGTTCACCCGCCGGCCGCCGCCGAGATCGCTGCAGCCGTAGCCGCGCCCGGCCGCCAGTGCCTCGCGCACCACACCGCGCCAGACGTCCGCGACGAGGCGGATGTTGATGAACCCCGGCCCGGCCACCTCGGCGGCGGCGATCCGGGGGTCGGCGGCGATCCGGCCGGCAAGTGCCTCGGCCAGGACCCGCGGCGCAAGGCCGGCGGCCTTCGCCAGGACCATCGCGGCGTTGGTGGCCATGTCGCCGTGGCCGGCATCGCGCGGCGGTTCGACCGTGACCGCGGCGGCATCAAGGCCGGCGGGGATCGTGCCGGCCGCGACCATCGCCTCGATACAACGCAGCACCAGCGCCCGCAGTTCGGAAGACAGGCTCATCGCATCCACCCATTGCCGGGGCCTGCACTATCCATGCCCCGTGCCGAGGTCAATCGCGGCCGGCCCGCGGCGGGTGCCGCGCCACGGCTCACGCCCCCCCGTCGTCGCCCGGCCGCGCCCTCGAAGGTGCCACGAGGCGCTGGTGCTCGACGAGCGCGAAGCGGTCGGTCATGCCCGCCACGTAGTCGGCCACGACGCGGGCCAGGCCGGCACGGCCCGCGGCCGCGGCGACATCGGCCTGCCAGTCGGCGGGCAGTAGGCGCGGCTCGTCGAGGTAGAGCGCAAAGAGGTCGCGCACCACCTGCGCCACCCGCGCGCGCTCGGCCATCACCGGGGCGGCGCGGTAGAGCCGGCCGAAGAGGAAGCCGCGCAGCGCCTGTACCTCGGTCCGCATGCCCGCCGAAAAGGCGATCACCGGGGCAGGAAGCGCCCGGACCGCCGCCGCCGAAGCCGGCGCCGCCGCCGCCAGCCGGTCGCGGGCGACGTCGATGACATCCTCGACCATCGCGCCGAAGACGCGCCTGAGCGCCTCGTGCCGCCGGCGCATCGGCGCAAGGCCCGGATAGAGCCCGTCCACCTCGGCGAAGGCCGGTCCGACCAGCGGCAGCCCTGCCAGCTCCGCCTCGGTGAAGAGCCCCGCGCGCAGCCCGTCGTGCAGGTCGTGGTGGTTGTAGGCGACGTCGTCCGCGATCGCGGCCACCTGCGCCTCGGCCGAGGCATGGGTGTGCAGTTCGAGGTCATGGCGGGCGACGTAGTCGGCCAGCGCGGCGGGCACCGGCGCGGCCACCGGGCCGTTGTGCTTGGCAATGCCCTCGAGCGCCTCCCAGGTCAGGTTCAGCCCGTCGAACTCGGCGTAGTGCCGCTCAAGCGCGGTGACGATGCGCACCGCCTGGGCGTTGTGGTCGAAGCCGCCCCAGGTTGCCATCAGCTCGGCCAGCGCATCCTCGCCGGTGTGGCCGAAGGGCGCATGCCCGAGGTCATGGGCAAGCGCCACCGCCTCGGCGAGGTCGACGTCGAGGCCGAGCGCGCCGGCGATGGTGCGTGCAACCTGCGCCACCTCGATGGTGTGGGTCAGCCGCGTCCGGTAGTAGTCGCCCTCATGCTCGACGAAGACCTGCGTCTTGTGCTTCAGCCGCCGGAACGCCGAGGAGTGGATGATCCGGTCGCGGTCGCGCTGGAACTCGGTGCGGAAGGTCGACAGCCGCTCGGGGTGCAGGCGCCCGCGGCTGAGGGCGGGGTCGGTGGCATGGGGGGCGCGCATCGGGCCTCCGGGCGGCAGGATTGTCGGGCGGCTGGACCTTCCCTATATTCCAGAGCATTCCAGTCGGAAACCGCCCAGAAGGCCCTGCCGATGACCCTGCCCCCGAAAGTGACCGACCGTGCCTTCGCTCGCCTCGCCGAGATCGCCGCCGCCACCGGCCGCCCCAGCCCGCTGCGCGTCGCGGTCTCGGGCGGGGGCTGCTCGGGGTTCCAGTACGACATCCGGCTCGACGCGCCGGCGGCGGACGATCTGGTGATCGCGCGCGACGGCCAGATGGTGGTGGTGGATGCCGTGTCGCTGCCCTTCCTTGCCGGTGCGGTGATCGACTACTCCGACGACCTGATCGGCGCGCGCTTCGTGGTGCAGAACCCCAACGCCTCGGCTTCCTGCGGCTGCGGCGTGTCCTTCGCGCTCTGAGCCGATCATGTCAGCGGCGCCCCGGGCCGGACGAGCAGCGACCTGACCGACCGTGCCACCACATGCCGGGCGCTTCCGACCAGCATGGGGTCCGGGCTGCGCACGACACGCGCGTCCTTGCCGGGGTAGTCGACGGCGGACAGGAAGTGCTCCATGCAGGCGATGCGGGCGCGCTTCTTGTCGTCGGACTTGATCACCGTCCAGGGAGCATCGGCGGTATCGGTGTAGAAGAACATCGCCTCCTTGGCGGCGGTATAATCCTCCCACTTGTCGAGACTGGCGATGTCGATCGGCGACAGCTTCCAGCGCTTCAGCGGGTCGGTCTCGCGGGCCTCGAAGCGGGCGCGCTGCTCGTCGCGCGTGACCGAGAACCAGTACTTGAACAGCCGGATGCCCGAGCGCACCAGCATCCGCTCGAACTCCGGTGCCTGGCGCATGAACTCGAGGTATTCCAGCGGCGTGCAGAACCCCATCACGCGCTCGACCCCGGCGCGGTTGTACCAGGAGCGGTCATAGAGCACCATCTCGCCGGCCGTCGGCAGATGGGCGACGTAGCGCTGGAAGTACCACTGCCCCTTCTCCACGTCCGACGGCTTGGTCAGGGCGACGGTCCGGGCATAGCGGGGGTTAAGGTGCTCCATGAAGCGCTTGATCGTCCCGCCCTTGCCCGCGGCGTCGCGGCCCTCGAACAGGAGCACGAAGCGCTGCCCGGTCTCCAGCCCCCAGATCTGCACCTTCAGGAGCTCGGCCTGAAGCTTGACCAGGTGGCTCTCGTAGGATCGCCGGCTCATGCGGTCGGCGTAGGGGTAGGCGCCGCTCTCGAAGGCGAAGGAACCCGCCTCCTCGGGGGCGGGGCCGGGCTCCGCGGCGGCCCCAGGGGTTTCCTCCGCGACGACGCCCGGGACAGGTGGCGCGGGCCACTCCGGCACCCTCGCCTCCGGGGGGCGCTCGGCAGCGGTCGTGTCGGCTGCGGTGGTGGCGGCTTCAAGCGGCATGATCGTCCCTCGTCGTCGGAAATTCCGTCTCAGTAGCACGCCTTCACGGCTTTCGCCTTGATCTGGCTCACATTGGCGTGATGCAGCGGCTGCGCCACCCGCCCCCGCGGCCTTGCCCCGCCGGCGCGGCCGGGCTAGCAGTTGCGGCGGGGGGTGCAAGCGATGCGGATCGCGAGCTGGAACGTCAACGGCATCAGGGCCCGGCTGCATGCGATCCCTGACTGGCTGGAGAGCGCGCGCCCGGATGTCGCACTGCTGCAGGAGATCAAGTCGACCGACGAGGCCTTCCCGCAGGGCCCTTTCGAGGATCTCGGCTACCGCGTCGAGACGCACGGGCAGAAGGGCTTCAACGGCGTCGCGATCCTTTCGCGCCTGCCACTAGAGGACGTGCTGCGCGGCCTGCCGGGTGATGCGGAGGATGTGCAGGCGCGCTGGATCGAGGCCACCGTCACGGGACGGCAGGCGGTGCGCGTCGGCTGCCTTTACCTGCCGAACGGCAACCCCGCGCCGGGGCCGAAGTACGACTACAAGCTCGCCTGGATGGCTCGGGCCGGGATGAGGGCGGCAGCCCTGCTGGCCACCGAGGAGCCACTGGTGCTGGGCGGCGACTGGAACGTGATCCCCGCGCCCGAGGATGCGGCGCGGCCCCAGGCCTGGGTAGCCGACGCCCTGTTCCTGCCCGAAGCTCGCGCGGCATTCCGCCGCATCCTTCACATGGGGCTGACCGACGCGGTCGCCACGCTGCACCCCGGCCCCGGCCATTACACCTTCTGGGACTACCAGGCCGGCGCGTGGGAGCGCAACGACGGCATCCGCATCGACCATCTGCTGCTGTCGCCCCAGGCAGCGGACCTCATGCAGGACGCAGGGATCGCGACCGAACTGCGCGCAGCTGAACGGCCGTCGGACCATGTACCGGTCTGGGTCGAACTCGATGCCTGAGTGCCGGCAGGCGCACCCCCGACCCCACCCGCGCATGCCGCGCCGCCGGAGCAGCCCGCATGAGCTCGCCGTTTTCTTGCAATATCAGCTTCTTGCAGATCGAATCTCGCCTGTTGTCGGAAGCGGGGTGACCGCTGGCGGCGCGCCCGCGGCGGGGGCATGAACTGCATGGCCCGCACCGCCGCCCCAGCCTTCGCCTGTACCGCCTGCGGCGCGAGCTTCCGCAAGTGGACGGGCCGCTGCGAGGCCTGTGGCGCCTGGAACAGCCTGCTCGAGGAGGGGGCAGCGACGGCACCGGGCACCCGGCCGCGCGGGCGGGCGCTGGCACTGGCCGACCTCGCTTCCGACGAATGCCCGCCGCCCCGCACCGCCTGCGGCATCATCGAGTTCGACCGCGTGCTCGGCGGCGGCCTCGTGCCCGGCTCGGCGGTCCTGATCGGCGGCGATCCGGGGATCGGCAAGTCGACGCTGCTGCTGCAGGCGGCAGCGCGCTTTGCCACCGCGGGGCTGGCCTGCCTCTATGTCTCGGGCGAGGAGGCGACCGCGCAGGTGCGGATGCGCGCCGCGCGGCTGGGCCTTTCGGCGGCGCCCCTGCGGCTGGCCGCGGCCACCGCGCTGGGCGACATACTGGCCACGCTCGAGGCCGAGCGGCCGGGCCTTGTCGTCGTCGACTCGATCCAGACGCTGTGGGCCGACACCGTCGACAGTGCCCCGGGGTCGGTGGCGCAATTGCGCGCGGCGGCCCATGAGCTTGTCACCTTCGCCAAACGGCGCGGGACGGCGGTGATCCTCGTGGGCCATGTCACCAAGGACGGGCAGATCGCCGGGCCGCGGGTGGTCGAGCACATGGTCGACACCGTCCTCTACTTCGAGGGCGAGCGCGGCCATTCCTTCCGCATTCTGCGGGCGGTCAAGAACCGCTTCGGGCCGGCCGACGAGATCGGCGTGTTCGAGATGACCGGCGCGGGGCTGGCCGAGGTGACGAACCCCTCGGCGCTGTTCCTGTCCGAGCGCGACCGGCTGGCGGCCGGGTCGGTGGTCTTCGCCGGAATCGAAGGGACGCGCCCGCTCCTGGTCGAGATCCAGGCCCTCGTGGCGCCGGGGCCGCCGGGCTCTCCGCGCCGGTCGGTGGTGGGCTGGGACAGCGGCCGGCTCGGGATGGTGCTGGCGGTGCTGGAGGCCCGCTGCGGCATCCCTTTCGCGGGGCTCGACGTCTATCTCAACGTCGCCGGCGGGCTGCGCGTTTCCGAGCCGGCGGCCGACCTGGCGGTGGCCGCCGCCCTGCTTTCGGCGCGCGAGGAGGTGTCACTGGCCCCCGACACGGTGGTGTTCGGCGAAATCAGTCTCACCGGCGCCCTCCGCCCTGTTGCCCAGACCGAAATCCGGTTGAAAGAGGCACGAAAACTTGGTTTCACGCGGGCGATCCTGCCTGCACGGGCAACTCCCGCCGACGGGCCGGAGGAAGGGGCGGGCCTGCGGCTTGACCGCATGCCCGATCTCGTGACCGTGGTGGGGGACATCTTCGGCGCCGGATGACGGGCGGCGGCCACCAAGCGAGGGGCGGGCATGGAAGGCTTCACCATCGTCGACGGGATCGTCGCGGTCGTCATCGTCGTGTCGGCGATCCTGGCCTATTCGCGCGGGCTGGTGCGCGAGGTCATGGCAATCGCCGGCTGGGTGGCGGCGGCGGTGGTGGCCTTCGTCTTCGCCCCTTCGGTGGTGCCGTTCGTGGCCGAGGTGCCGGTGATCGGCAGCTTCCTCGGCGACAGCTGCGAGCTTGCCACGATCGCCGGCTTTGCCGCGGTCTTCGCGGTGGCGCTGGTGGTGGCGGCGCTGTTCACGCCGCTGCTGTCATCGGCAATCCAGCGGACCGCGCTCGGCGGGCTCGACATGGGGCTCGGCTTCCTGTTCGGGGTGCTGCGCGGCATCGTGCTGGTAGCGGTCGCCTTCGTGGTCTACGAGCGCGCCTTCGTCGGCCAGTCGCTGCCGATCATCGACAACAGCCGCTCGGCGGCGATCTTCGCGCAGATGAACGCCTCGATCGAGGCGGCGCTGCCGCCGGACGTGCCGGGCTGGATCATCGCCCGCTACGACGAGCTGATGGCGCCCTGCGGCGGCACCGCGCCGGCCCCCGCCCCCGCCCCCGCGCCGGCCCCGGCCAACTGACGGCCTCTTGCCCCGTGACAATCCCGTCGCCGCGTCCTAGAACCCCGGGCACGCAATCCGGAGGGCCCGGCCCCATGCGCAGGCTTCCCCGACATCCGTTCGACGACGACCGGCTCCGCGAGGAATGCGGCGTCTTCGGCGTCACCGGCCTGACCGAGGCGGCAAGCTTCGTCGCGCTGGGGCTGCATGCCCTGCAGCACCGCGGCCAGGAGGCAGGCGGCATCGTCGCCTACCACCCCGAGGCCGGGTTCAACGCCGCCCACCGCTTCGGCTATGTCCGCGACAGCTTCACCAAGGCCAGCCTGATGGAGACGCTTCCGGGCAGCATCGCAATCGGCCATGTCCGCTACTCGACCGCCGGCTCCCGGGGACATACGGCGATCCGCGAGGTCCAGCCCTTCTTCGGCGAGTTCGCGATGGGCGGCTGCGCCATCGCCCACAACGGCAACCTGACCAACGCCGAGGCGCTGCGGCGCGAACTGATCGAGCGCGGCGCGATCTTCCAGTCCTCGTCGGACACCGAATGCATCATCCACCTGATGGCACGCTCGATCCAGCGCACCATTCCCGAGCGCATCAAGGACGCGCTGCGCCGGGTGGAGGGCGCCTTCTCGATCGTCGCCATGACGCGCACCAAGCTGATCGGCGTGCGCGATGCGCTGGGCGTCCGCCCGCTGGTGCTGGGCCGGCTGGGCGCTGGTCATGTGCTGGCGTCCGAGACCTGCGCGCTCGACATCATCGGGGCGGAGTTCCTGCGCGAGGTCGAGCCCGGCGAGATGGTGGTGATCGAGGACGGCGCCGTGCAGGGCTTCCGCCCCTTCGAGGCGCGGCGCCCGCGCTTCTGCCTGTTCGAGCACGTCTACTTCTCGCGCCCGGACTCGATCCTCGGCGGGCGGTCGGTGTACGAGACGCGCCACGCGATCGGCGTCGAACTGGCGCGCGAGGCCCCCGCCGAGGCCGACCTCGTCTGCCCGGTCCCGGATTCGGGCACGCCCGCGGCGATCGGCTATTCCAAGGAATCCGGCATCCCGTTCGCCTTCGGGATCGTCCGCAACCAGTATGTCGGGCGAACCTTCATCGAGCCGACCGAACAGATCCGCAACATGGGAGTGCGGCTGAAGCTGAACGTCAACCGCGCGCTGGTGAAGGGAAAGCGGATCGTGCTTGTCGACGACTCGGTCGTGCGCGGCACGACCTCGCGCAAGATCAAGGACATGATCCTCGAGGCCGGGGCGGCGGAAGTGCATTTCCGCATCGCCTCCCCGCCCACCGCATGGCCCTGCTTCTACGGCGTCGACACGCCCGAGCGCGACAAGCTGCTCGCAGCGCAGATGACGGTGGAGGAGATGCGCAACCACATCGGCGTCGACAGCCTGCGCTTCATCTCGCTCGACGGGCTCTACCGTGCCGCCGGCGAGGCGGCGGGCCGCGACCCAGCGGCACCCCGCTATTGCGACGCCTGCTTCTCGGGCGACTATCCGGTGGCGCCGGCCGACATGATCGAGAAGGGATTTCACATGAAGGCGGCGGAATAACACCGCGGCCCTTGTCTCGGCGCATCGCCGCCCCTATCCCCGGCCGCGCCTGACTGCCATGGCGGCAGGCGGTGCGCGACGGGGAAACCATGACCGGACACATCGCATTGGTCACCGGCGCCTCGCGCGGGCTCGGCCACGCGCTTTCCCGCGTGCTTGGCGCGCGCGGCTGGCACGTGGTGGCAGTGGCGCGCACCGAAGGCGGGCTGACCGAACTTGACGACGCGATCCGCGCCGCGGGCGGGCCACCGGCGACCCTGGCGCCGCTTGACGTCGCCGATGTCGAGGCGATGCGCCACCTCTGCCGGCATGTGTTCGAACGCTGGGGGCGGCTGGACCTGTGGGCGCATTGCGCGGTCCACGCCCCGCCGATGGCCCCTGCCGGCCACATCGACCCACGCGACTGGGAGCGGGCGCTGGCCGTGAACGCCCGCGCCCCGGGGCTGATGATCCCGCTGGTCGAGCCGCTGCTGAGGGCGGCGCCGGCGGGTCAGGCGTTGTTCTTCGACGATCTGCGGGCGGGGCAGAAGTTCTTCGGCGCCTACGGCGCCACCAAGGCCGCGCAGATCGCGCTGGCGCGGTCGTGGGCGGCCGAGACGGTGCGGATCGGGCCCCGGGTCACGGTGCTGTCGCCCGCGCCCATGGCAACCGCGCTGCGCGCCCGGTTCTTTCCC
The DNA here is from genome assembly GCA_023383015.1 of Paracoccaceae bacterium. GTDB lineage: Bacteria > Pseudomonadota > Alphaproteobacteria > Rhodobacterales > Rhodobacteraceae > JAHDXW01. The sequence goes on along the minus strand of JAHDXW010000020.1, from coordinate 56,760 downwards.
GGCGAGGCGCGCGAGGGACTGGCCACCGCCGCGGACGAAGCGGCGCGGCTTCTGGGCGAGGCGGGGCTCGCCCCGCTTGCCGGGCCGGGGGGGCTTGGCTAAGGAGGTCGGCGGCAGCACCCCCGGGGGCCTTCATGCGCATACTTGTCACCAACGACGACGGCATAAACGCCCCGGGCCTTGCCGTGCTCGAGGCGATCGCCGGCGAGATCGCCGGCCCGGCCGGAGAGGTCTGGGTGGTTGCGCCGGCGTTCGAGCAGTCGGGCGTGGCGCACAAGATCAGCTACACCCATCCAATGATGATCGCTCGCCTCGCGCCGCGCCGCTACGCCGCCGAGGGCTCGCCGGCCGACTGCGTGCTCGCCGGGCTTTACGACGTGCTCGAGGGAGCGCGGCCCGACCTTGTGCTGTCGGGGGTGAACCGCGGCAACAACGCCGCCGAGAACGTCCTCTACTCCGGCACGGTCGGCGGCGCGATGGAGGCAGCGCTGCAGGGTCTGCCGGCGATCGCCATGTCGCAGTACCTCGGCCCCGGCACCGCAGACCTGACCGATCCCTTCGAGGCGGCGCGCCAGCACGGCACCCGCGTGGTCCGCACCCTCATCGACCGCGGGCTGTGGGACCAGGGGGGATACCGGCTGTTCTACAATGTCAACTTCCCGCCCCTGGCGGCGGCGGGCGTGCGCGGCCTGCGGGTGGCACCCCAGGGCTACCGCACCGACACCTTCTTCGGGGTCGAGCCGCACATCTCGCCCGCGGGACACAAGTTCCTGTGGATCAAGGGCGGCCCGCAGCACCTGCCGACCGCACCGGGAACCGATGCCGCGGCCAACCTCGAGGGCTTCATCTCGGTCACCCCGATGCGCGCCGACCTGACCGCCCACGACGCGCTCGACGACCTCAGGACGCGGATCGAATGACCGCGGACGCCGACGAGGCCGAACGGCAGATGCGCTTCCTCTACGCCCTGCGCTCGCACGGGGTCACCGACCCGCGGGTGCTGACGGCGATGGAACGGATCGACCGCGGCGCCTTCGTCCGCGGCCTGTTCGCAGCCCGCGCCTACGACGATGTGCCGCTTCCGATCGCCTGTGGCCAGACCATCAGCCAGCCCTCGGTGGTGGCGCTGATGACCCAGGCACTGTCGGTCAGCCCGCGCGACAAGGTGCTCGAGGTCGGGACAGGCTCGGGCTACCAGGCGGCGGTGCTGGCCCAGTTGGCCCGCCGTGTCTACTCGGTCGACCGCTACCGCCGGCTCGTGCGCGAGGCCAATGCGGTATTTCGCGACCTCGGGCTGACCAACATCACCGCGATCGCCGCCGACGGCTGCTTCGGTCTGCCCGAGCAGGCGCCGTTCGACCGCATCCTCGTCACCGCGGCGGCCGAGGACCCGCCGGGCCCGCTCTTGGCGCAACTGCGTGTCGGCGGTATCATGGTGTTGCCGGTAGGTCAGTCGGACACGGTGCAGGTTCTCATCAAGGTGACCCGCACCGCGGCGGGTTTCGAGTATGAGGAACTGCGGCCGGTCCGTTTCGTCCCGCTGGTCGAAGGGATCGGCCCGGACGAATGACCGTCGGGGCCGCGCTCCACCAAGGCCCGGAAGACACGGGCCGCCCATTGCCTGCGAGGTATCGAGCGATGCGCCTGTCCTCCCTGCCCCGCCCGGTCCTCACGCGGCTTGCGCTGATGCTCTGCGGCGCGGCGGTCGCCGCCGGCTGCGATCGGCTTCCCGACGACTGGGACCTGCGTCCGCCGTCCGGGCTGTCGACCGCCGAGGCCGCGCGCCAGGCCACCCGGCCGCGGCCCGAGCCCGACGCCAGGGGCATCATCGCCTACCCTTCCTACCAGGTGGCGGTTGCCCGGGGCGGTGACACGGTCGGCAGCGTCGCGGGGCGGATCGGCCTTCCCGCTGACGAACTGGCGCGCTTCAACGGACTGGCGGCCGACACGCCCTTGCGCGACGGCGAGCTGCTCGTGCTGCCGCGGCGGGTCAGCGAGCCCTCGGGGAGCGGGGGGGCGGGTGGCCCGATCGACGTGGCGGCGATTGCCGGGCCCGCGATCGACCGCGCCGGCAGCGGTCCCGGGGCCGGCACCCCCGCCGACGCCCCGCCCTTCCAGGTTCTGCCGGCGCCGCCGCCGGCAGCGACGCCGGCGCCGGCCGCACCTCCGCCCGCCGCGGCCGCCACCCCTCGCCCCGGCCTTCCGGGCGGCCAGGAGCCCGTTCGCCACCGCGTCCGGCGCGGCGAAAGCGCCTACACCATCGCGCGCGCCTACAATGTCACGGTCCGGGCGCTGGCCGAATGGAACGGGCTCGGCCCGGATTTCGCCGTGCGCGAGGGACAGACGCTGATCATTCCGGTGACCGCCGGGGCCGCGGGCAACGCCCCGCCCCCGGCCGACACCGCGCTGCCCGGAAGCGGGTCGGATGCGCCGCCGCCGCCCTCGGCCGCCGCGCCGATGCCGGATGCCACGCCTCCCCCTGCCGCCGCCCCGACGCCCGTGCCGCCCTCGCCCAACCTCGGGACCGACCGCACCGGCGGAGGCGCACGCTTTGCCATGCCTGCCGACGGGCGCATCATCCGCGGCTTCCAGCGCGGCCGCAACGACGGCATCGACATCGGCGCGGCCGCCGGCAGCGCGGTGCGGGCGGCGGCCGACGGCACGGTTGCGGCCATCACCCGCGACACCGACCAGGTCACGATCCTCGTCATCCGCCACGAGGGCAACCTGCTGACCGTCTACGCCAACATCGACGGCGTTACGGTCGAGCGCGGCGCCGCCGTGCGGCGCGGCCAGCAGGTGGCGCGCATCCGCGGCGGCGACCCGGCCTTCCTGCACTTCGAGGTGCGCGAGGGCTTCGACGCGGTCGACCCGCTGCCGTTCCTCCAGTAGGGCCCTCAGCGGTCCGTGCCGTCGATCCGCAGCCCGTGGCGGCCGGCGAGGTCGGTGAAGAACTGCCAGGCGACGCGCCCCGACCTGCCGCCCCGGGTGGCCTGCCACTCGATGGCCTCGGCGCGACGCACCTCCTCGGGAAGCGTCAGGCCGAAGGCCGCGCAGTAGCCCGAGACCATGGCGAGGTAGTCGTCCTGGCTGCAGGGGTGAAAGCCCAGCCACAGTCCGAAGCGGTCCGACAGCGACACCTTCTCCTCCACCGCCTCGGAGGGCGAGATGGCGGTCGACCGCTCGTTCTCGATCATGTCGCGCGGCATCAGGTGGCGCCGGTTCGAGGTGGCGTAGAAGACGACGTTGTCGGGCCGCCCCTCGATCCCGCCGTCGAGCACCGCCTTGAGCGACTTGTAGTGCGTGTCGTCCTGCGAGAACGACAGGTCGTCACAGAACAGCAGGAAGCGGTGCGGTGCCCGGCGCAGGTGGCCGAGCAGCCGGCCGACCGAGGCGAGGTCCTCGCGCTGTACCTCGACCAGCCTCAGAGCCAGGCTGCGGGCCAGCGCCTCGGCGTGCACGGCCTTGACCAGCGAGGATTTCCCCATTCCCCGCGCGCCCCACAGCAGGGCGTTGTTGGCCGGCAGGCCGCGGGCGAAACGCAGCGTGTTGTCCAGAAGGATGTCGCGGACGCGGTCGATGCCGACCAGGAGGCCGAGATCGACGCGGCTGACGGCCGCGACCGGATCCAGCCGGTCGGGACCGACGTGCCAGACGAAGGCATCCGCACCCTCGAAGCCGGGGGCGACAAGCGGCGGCGGATGGCGACGCTCCAGCGCCTCGGCGATGCGGCGCAGGTATGTCGCCACCGTCTCTCCCGACTCCGCCTGCCCGTTGCCCGCCATCTCCGGCTCCCCGACGCTCGCGCCCGGCCGCCATCCTAGCCCCTGGCGCGTCAGGTTCCAGCCCCGCAGAAGGCGATGCATACACGCAGGATTTACCAGTTGACGCGCGACCCGCGAGCGCGTAGCGTCCCCCGTCAAGACATAAGTCGGCCAGTCCGACAGGGAGAAGACGGATGGAAAAGGGTCCCCCGGGGCCCTTTTCTCGTTTCCGTGCAGGCGGGTGCGGCAGTCGTCTTTCCGGCCTGACAGGGCCGCGCCGCCATGCTAGAGCGACCGCGAAACGCACTGCCGAGGACCCGCGATGACCCATTTCCCCATTTTCTCCCTTCCGGCCGGACTCGCGCTCGCCCTGGGCCTTTCGCTGGCCGGCGCGGGACTGGCGCAGGACCAGGGCGGCGACGGCGGCACGCAACCGGCCGACGTCCTGTCGCCCGACGCGCTTGCACTGGGCGAGGAGGTCACCGACGATCCGGCCTATCTCGCCGCAACCCATGGCGACTGGCAGCTCGTCTGCCTGCGCACCGAGGAGGGCGACGACCCCTGCGAGCTGCAGCAGCTGCTTTCGGACGCCGAGGGCAACCCGGTCGCGCGGGTGAACCTCTTTCCGCTGCCAGCCGGCAGGCAGGCGGCAGCCGGGGCGACGATCGTCACTCCGCTCGAGACGCTGCTGACCGAGCAGATCACGATCCGCGTCGACACCGGCCAGGCGAAGCGCTACCCGTTCACCTGGTGCGCGCCGGTGGGCTGCATCGCCCGCGTCGGCTTCACCGCCGCCGAGATCGAGGCGTTCAGGCGCGGCCGCGCCGCGAGCGTGACGATCGTCGCCGTGGCCGCCCCCGACCAGCCGGTCACGCTGACAATGTCGCTGGCCGGGTTCACCGCCGGCTACGACGCGCTGCGGGCGACGCTTCCGGCCCAGCAGTAAGACGCCGCGCCAAGGCCGGGCCCGCCGCCGGCGGCGGGCCTAGCCACGCACGCCCCGCGTCCCCGCCCCTGCCTGACGCGGGCGGTCGACCCGGCGGTCAGACCCGCCGCAGGGCGATCACGGCGTTAAAGCCGCCGAAGGCGAAGGCGTTGGACAGCGCCACCTCGACCCGGGCCTCCCGCGCGGTGTTCGGAACCACGTCGAGGGCACATTCGGGGTCGGGCTCCTCGTAGCCGATGGTCGGCGCGATCACCCCCTCGCGCAGCGCCATCAGGCAGGCGAGCAGCTCGACCGCGCCGGTGCCGCCGATGAGATGGCCGTGCATCGACTTGGTCGACGAGATCATCAGCCGGTCGGCATGCTGGCCGAACACGTCCGCGACCGCGGCGCACTCGGTCTTGTCGTTGGCTGCCGTTCCGGTGCCATGGGCGTTGATGTAGCCCACCGCCTCGGGCGGCAGGCCGGCATCCCTCAGCGCCCCGGCCATCGCCCGCGCCGCTCCCTGCTTGTTCGGCATCACGATGTCGGCAGCATCCGAGGACATGGCGAAGCCCGCGACCTCGGCCAGGATGTCGGCGCCGCGGGCGCGCGCGTGCTCGTACTCCTCGAACACGAACACGGCCGCCCCCTCGCCCTGGACCATGCCGTCGCGGTTGGCCGAGAACGGCCGGCATGCGGTCTTGGACATCACCCGCAGCCCTTCCCAGGCCTTGACGCCGCCGAAGCACAGCATCGATTCCGATCCGCCCGTCAGCACCGCCGTCGCCATGCCGGCGCGGATCATCTGGAAGGCGAGGCCCATGGCGTGGTTGGACGAGGCGCAGGCGGTCGCCACGGTGAAGCCCGGACCGCGCAGGCCGTACTCCATTGACAGATGGCTGGCGGCGGCGTTGTTCATGAGCTTCGGCACGACGAACGGGTGGACCCGGTTCTTCTTCTCCTCGTAGACGCTGCGGTAGTTCTCGTCCCAGGTGTTCACGCCCCCGCCGGCGGTACCCAGCACGACGCCCGACTCGGCGCCGAGATGATCGTCGGCGAAGTCGAGCCCCGACTGCGCCACGGCCTGGCGCGCCGCGAGCAGCGTGAACTGGGTGAAGCGGTCGTAGAGGACGATCTGCTGGCGGTTGAAGTGGCGGGTTTCGTCCCAGTCGTGGACCTGCCCGCCGATGCGCACCGACAGCCGCTCGACATCGCGGACCGAAAGTTCGGTGATCCCGCAGCGTCCGGCCCGGAAGGCGGCAAAGGTGCCGTCGACACCATGGGCCAGCGCGTTGATCGTGCCGGCCCCGGTGATGGCAACGCGCCTCATGCGCCCTTCTGCTCGGCCACGAGCCGTTCCACCGCGGCGATGATCGCCTTCACCGATGAGATGTCGAAGGCCGCGTTCTGCGCGGGGTCGTTGGCGTTGAACGGCACGGTGATGTCGAAGGCCTCCTCGATGGCGAAGATCGATTCCACCAGCCCGAGCGAATCGATCCCGAGATCCTGCAGCGTCGCCTCAGGCCTGACATCGGCGACATCCAGCACCGCCTGTTCGGCGATGATGGCGATCACCCGCTCGCGCACGCTGTCGGCCATGGCCGCTTCCCCCGTCTGTCTTCGACGCGCTGTCTACTCGCTGTCGTCTTCCTTGGGAACGGCCTTGTTGCCGTGCGCCACCCGCTCCATGAACCGCGGCAGCCGGCGCAGCGCCTTGTTGATGGCCAGCTGCGTCTCCATCTTCACCGCCGGATCTCCGAGGATCACCCTGCCCTTCGGCACGTTGGTGCGGATCCGCGTGCCGCCGCCGGCGACCACGTCGTCGCCGATGAAGACATGGTCGCCCACGCCCACCTTGCCGCCCAGGACCACCCGGTCGCCGATGCTGACCGAGCCCGAGATGCCGACGTTTCCGCAGAACATGCAGTCGCGGCCGATGATGCAGTTGTGGCCGATCTGCACGAGGTTGTCGATGTTGGTGCCACGGCCCACGACGGTGTCGCGGTTGGTGCCGCGGTCGATGGCGCTGAGCGCGCCAAGCTCGACATCGTCTCCGATGCGCACCCCGCCCAGCGAGTGAATGCGCGCCCAGGCCTGCGGCGCGGCCTCTGCCCCGTCCGCGAGGGTGGCGCGCGCGGCCTCGACGCGCGAACGCTCGGGCGTGACGAAGGAGAACCCGTCGCCGCCGACCACGGCGTTCGGCTGGGCGATGAACCGGTCGCCGATGACGACCCCGGCGGCGATCCGCACGCCCGCGTGCAACAGCACGTCCGAACCGATCCGCGTACCCGCGCCGACCGTCACATGCGGCCCGATCCGCGCCCCGGGGCCCAGCACGACGCCGGCGCCGATCACCGCGAAGGGTCCGATCGCGGCATCCTCGCCGACCGTCGCGGCAGGGTCGACGATTGCCGCGGGATGGATGCCGGGGCCGATCCCGGGGCCCTGGTCCAGGCGCCGGCTCAGGGCTGCAAGGGCATAGCGCGGGCGGCGTACCAGGAGTGCAGCCTCGAGCCCCAGCGCCTGCCAGTCGGCCCCCTCCCACAGCAGCGCCGCGCGCGCGCGACCGCGCGCAAGCTCCGCCGCATAGCGAGGGTCGGCGGCCAGCGCGAGATCCTCGGGCCCCGCGTCGGCCGGCTCGGCGGCGCGGCGGATCGACAGGTCGCCCCGCCCCTCAAGCCGCGCCCCGATCGCCGCGGCGATCTCGTCAAGCCGGTGCACGCCCGCCTCCGCCCTGCCGGCGGCCCCTCTGCCGCCCCGCCGGCGGCTTAGCCGGCCTCGGGCGAAAGCACCACCCCCGCCTTCACCAACGCCTCGAACACCTTGGTGTCGCGGCCGTAGACGTCGCGGCGGAACTGCATCTCGCCGCGCGGCCCGAGGAAGGCCGTGGCATAGACGATGTGGATCGGCACCGGCTCGTTAAGATTCACGCGCGTCTCGTTGCCGGTGCGCAGGATGCGCTGATAGGTGCCGCGGGGGTCGTCGCTCTGCAGCGCCAGCAGGGCAAATGCGAACTCCTGGGGGTCGTTCAGCCGGATGCAGCCGTTCGAGAACGCCCGCACGTCGCGCGCGAACAGGCTGCGCTGCGGCGTGTCGTGCAGGTAGATGGCGTGGCGGTTGGGGAACATGAACTTCACCTCGCCCAGCGCGTTCGACGGTCCCGGCGCCTGGCGCAGGTTGAACGGAAAGGTGCGCGCCGAGTAGGCCGCGAAGTTGACGGCGCTGCGGCTGACCACCCGGCCGCTCGAATCCACCACCTGCAGGTGACTCACGGCATTGGGGTTGCGCTGGAGCTGGGGAAGGTAGTCGCGCGCGATGATCGATCGCGGCACCGTCCAGCTCGGGTTCAGGACCATGTATGACATGCGGTCCGAGAACTCGGGGGTCTGGCGGGCCGAATCCGACTGGCCGATCACTGACCGCGTGGAGAAGGTCACCCGCCCGTCGTCGACAATATGCGTCGAGAAATCGGTCAGGTTGACCCAGATGTGCCGGGTGCCGCGGTCGAAGTTCATCCAGCGCGCCCGCTCCAGCGCCACCGTCACGGCGCGCAGCCGCGCTTCCGGCCCCTCGTTGATCGCCGCCAGCGTGGCCGGTCCGGCAACCCCGTCGGGCTGCAGCCCGTGGGCGGCCTGGAAGGCGCGCACCGCCTCGCCAAGGGCGTCGTCATACGCGGCCGCCGACGACCGCCCGAGCCAGCCCATCGCCATCATCCGGTCGCGCAAGGCGATCACCGCCGCGCCGCTGTCGCCCGGCTGCAATGCCGCCCGCGCCGGAACCTGCGGGCCCCAGGCGCCGGCCGCGGCCGCCCGCGCCAGCGCGAAGCGCGCCGCCATCAGCGCCGCATACTCGGCCGTCTGCGGTGGCAGTGCCCGCAGGAAGGCCCGCGGCTCGGCCGCCGCGATGCCGGCCAGCAGCGCCGACGGGTCGGGGCGCGCCACCTCGCGCACCATCGCCGCGTCGATCTGAACGGGTTCGAGCGCCCCCGAGGCGACATCGCGCCCGTAGGTCAGGAACGCCCGGCTCACTGCCACCTCGAGAAGCCCCCGCGCCCGTTCGCTGCCTGCCGCACGGAACGCCGCGCGCAGCCCCTCGGCATCGTAGCGCGCGGACGGAAGGCCGTGCGCGGGCGCGGCATCGAGCGCCGCGAGCAGCGCCGCGCGGCGTTCTGCATCCCCGGCCCCGGTCCACAGCGGGGCATACTCCCGGGCCCGGTAGAAGTCGGCCAGCGTGGCGTCCTCGGCCACCGCCTCGGCCACGGCCTGCCGGAACGCGAGGGACTCCGCCCGGCCGGGGGTCGGCGCAAGCGCCAGCACCAGGGCCAGCATGACGGACAACAGCAACAGTGCAGGACGGGCAGGCAGAACGGGCGCAGGCAGCGGCATTCTCGATCTCCGGGCGAATCTTCCCCAGCTTATCAGCCCTTTGAATGCCGAGTCGCGGATCATGGTTCAAGCTCGGATCGCAAGCCCCGATTTGTGCGCGCCGCTGTCGCCAATCCGCAACGCGGCGCCTGCGGCAGCCGGCGGTGGCAGCCCGCCGAGTTGCGCGAGATTCCGCCGACCTGCCCCCCGCGACCCTCGTGGCCGATCACGCCGGGTTACCAGCACGAAACTCCTGTGACATAAAAGTGTCGTTACACGGCAGATGTGATCGTAACCCGCGGCACAGGCGGGTAGAGCCCGGGACAGGCAGACTGGCATGACGGACGACGACACCAACCGCCTGACGCGACGCAGCCTGCTGGGCATCTTTGCCGCCACCGCCATCTTCGCGGCGCCGACCGGCGGCAACGCCTTCGGAATCCTGCGCGGTGCGGGCGACATCCGACGCATCCGGATGTACTCGGGCCGAACCGGCGAGAGCATCGACATGCTGTACTGGATCGACGGCCAGTACATCCCCGAGGCACTGCGCGCGATCAACCATTTCATGCGCGACTTCCGCAACAGCAAGGTCGCGCGGATCGACACCCGGACGCTTGACATCATGGCTGCATCGCACCGTCTGCTGGATGCCGGTGAACCCTACACGCTGCTGTCGGGCTACCGTTCGCCCGAGACCAACGCGGCGCTGCGCCGACAGTCGCGCGGGGTAGCGCGGGATTCGCTGCACATGCGCGGCCAGGCGGCCGATCTCCGGCTGCGCTCGCGCAGCGTGTCGCAGATGGCCCAGGCAGCCTTGGCCTGCGCCGCCGGCGGCGTCGGGCGCTACGCGCGTTCGAACTTCGTCCACATGGACTGCGGGCCGATCCGCAGCTGGAACGGCTGAGGCCCGTCGGCTGACCCACGCGGGTCCGGCGGCGTCCGCTGCCGGGCCTTTACGCGATTGCCTCGCCATGGCAACGGGTCGGGATGGATCTCGTCGTCTTCCTCAGTGTTCTTGCCGGGCTGTTCGTGGTTGTCGGGCTGGCCCAGCCGCTGTCCGAACTTGTGCGGCTGCCGTTCGCGGTCGTGCTCGCGCTCCTCGGGATCATGATCGGCGCAGGCGCAGGATTCTTCCTCGCGACCGACCTCACCGATGCGCTCAACCCGCTGGCGCTGTCGATCCTCGGCCTGCCGATCTCGAGCCAGGTCTTCCTCTACGTCTTCCTGCCGACGCTCCTCTTCCAGGTCGCGCTGACGCTGGATCTGCGGCGGATGCTCGACGACTGGGTGCCGATCCTGGTGATGGCGGTGCTGGCGGTTGTCGTTGCGACCTTCGTGATCGGCGCGGCGCTGATGCCGGTGGCCGCCCAGCCGCTTGTCGTCTGCCTGATGGCCGGGGCGATCGTGGCCACCACCGACCCTTCGGCGGTGGTGGCGATCTTCCGCGAGATCGGGGCGCCGGCGCGGCTGGCGCGGCTCATCGAAGGCGAGAGCCTGCTCAACGATGCCGCCGCCATCGCTCTCTTCGGGCTCTTTCTTGCCCTGGTCGTCCCGGGGCTGGAGGAACCGTCGCTTCCCTGGCTTGCCTTCGTAATGACCCTGGCGGGCGGCGCTCTGACCGGCATCGCCATCGCCGCGGGCATCGTGGCGCTTGCCGACTGGCTGCGCGGCCAGCCACTCGCGCAGGTGTCGGTGTCGGTGGCGCTGCCCTACATCGCCTTCATCACCGCCGAGCGGGCGGTCGGCGCCTCGGGGGTCATCGCGGTGGTGGCAGCGGGCATGACGCTGAACCTCGCCGGCCCCGCCCGGCTTCCGCCGGACCAGTGGAAGTACCTGCGCGACACCTGGGATCTGCTGGCGCACTGGGCGGGGTCGCTGGTGTTCCTGCTGGCCGCGCTGCTGGTCCCGCGGCTGCTTGACGGGCTGACCTGGCGCGATGCCGGGATCGTCGGCGTGACCGTGACGGCCGCCTTCGCCGCGCGGGCGCTGATCCTGTTCGGCCTGCTGCCGCTGATGCGGATGGCGCGCGTCTCTCCCGAGATCAGCCCGGCCTACAAGGCGGTCATCCTGTGGGGCGGGCTGCGCGGCGCGGTGACGCTGGCCCTGGCGCTGGCGGTGTCCGAGAACCCCAGGGTCGCACCCGACGCGCAGCGCCTCGTGGTGGTGGTGGCGACCGGCTTCACCCTCTTCACGCTGCTCGTGCAGGGAACGACACTGCGCGCCATGATCCGACTGACCGGAATCGACCGCCCGCCCCCGCTCGAGGCGGCGCTGCAGTCGCAGGTCGTGGCGGTGGCCCTGCAGACAGTGCGCGCGGTGGTGGCCGAGGTGGCCGGGCGCTACGCGCTTACCCGCGAGACGGTCCGCTCCGAGGCCAAGCGCTTCGCCGAACGCCTCGACCGGGCGGTGGCGCATGCCGAGGAAGGCACGGAGATCCTCGACCGCGACCGCCTGACCCTGGGGCTTGTCACGCTTGCGGGGCGCGAGCGCGAGATGGTGCTCGACGGCTTCCGCGAGGGCACGATCCCGGCGGCGCTGATGACGCGCATGCTTGCCGCCGCCGACCGGCTGATCGAAGGCACGCGGATCGTCGGGCGCAGCGCCTACCGCCAGGCGGCACGCGACGCGCTTGCCTACGGCCGGGGGCACGCGCTTGCCACCTTCCTGCACCGGCGCCTCCGCCTGTCGCGCCCGCTTGCCCGCCGCGTCGCAGACCGCTTCGAGACGCTGATCATCACCCGGATGATCCTGCGCGACCTGCATGATTTCGTCGACAGCCGGATCCTGCGCATCCACGGCCGGCGGGTGGCCGACATCCTGCACGAGGTGCTGACCCGCCGCGAGGAGGAGACCGAGCGCGAGATCGCCGGCATGCGGCTGCAGTACCCCGGCTTCGCCGAAGAGATCGAGCGGCGCTTCATCCGCCGCACCGCGCTGCGGCTCGAGGAGCGCGAGATCGCCGCCAGCCGCGACGACGGGCTGATCGGCGCCGATCTCTATGCCGCGCTGATGCGTGACGTGAACGCCCGCCGGCGCGGGGTCGAGGCCCGGCCGCGGCTCGACCTCGAGCGGCAGAAGGACGAGATGGTGGCGGCATTCCCGCTGTTCGCCAGCCTGTCGGAGGTCGCCCGCCGGCGCCTCGCCCGCGGGCTGCAGACCGTCTATGCCGACCCCGGCGAACTGGTCGTCCGCAAGGGAACCACCGCGGGGGCGGTGTATTTCGTCGCCTCGGGGGCCCTCGAACTCGAGATCGCGGGCCAGCGCCAGCCGCTCGGTCCGGACGAGATGTTCGGCGAGCTCGCGCTCCTGACCGGCAGTCGTGTGCGGCGCGGCAATGTCCGCGCGATCACCCACGCGACGCTGCTGCGGCTGGACGAATCGCGCTTCTTCGCCCTCCTGCGGCGGTGGCCGGAACTGCGCAGCGAGGTGGTCGAGAACGCCACCCGCCGCGGACTTGACCGCTCGGCGGTGGAGCGCGTGCTGGCCGACCGGCTGGCCGGGCGCTGAGGCACGCGCTGCCGCCCGTCAGGCCACGGCGTCGGCAGGCGGGGCTGCGGCCCGCGGCCGGTCGCGCCGGGGCGCGCCAAGCCGCGGGTGCAGCCGTCCCGCCAGAACCCAGGCCGACAGGAGCCCCGCCGCTGCCGCCGCGAACACCGCCGGCAGGGGCGCAACCAGGAGCAGCGCCCCCGCCACCCCCGGCGTCAGCACGTTCGAGGCGTCGCGGAAGCTGGAGTAGATCGCAGCCATCTCGGTCCGCTCCGAGGGTTTGACCGCCATCAGGAAGGGCAGCCCGCCGAAGACGTCCAGGAAGACGAGCGCGGCGGCGGCCGCAAGCAGCAGGGCGACCACCGCCCAGGGCAGCCCGGCTGCCGGCGCTGCGGCCGCGAACAGCACGCCGCTGCTCAGGAAGCCCAGCCGCACCGCGACCCGGACCGGCCGGCCGCGCATCGCCCGCTGCATCAGCGGCGCGGCGAAGAGCAGCGCGCTCGACAGCGACAGGCACACGCCGCCGACCCGCGGGCCAAGCCCGGCCTCGATGGCAAAGATCGGCAGGTAGACCACGAACACCCACCAGCCGCAGGACCGCAGCGTGGCGAACCACCAGCCCGCCACCAGTCGCGGCTGGGCCAGGAAGCGGCCGAGATAGGCGAGCGGATTGGGCGCCGGCCCGCGCGCCCGAACGATCAGCCGGCCGTTGCCCAGCCGCAGGGACCAGAACGCCGCAAGCAGCAGCAGCGCGGCCACGGTCGCGACAAGGAAGGGCGCGGGAGGCCAGGCCTCGTACAGCACCACGCCCGTCACCGGCCCGGCCGTCCAGGCCAGGGCAGTGTAGGACAGCCGCAGCGATTCGCTGCGCGGCAGCTCGGTACGGGGGATGCTGTCCAGCACATAGGCGTTCAGGCAGACGAACACCGTGACCGTGCCGACCATGTTCAGCAGCACTGCCACGGCCGTCAGCCGGCCGCCCGCGACCGCGGCCGCCGCCGCCAGAAGGAACATCGTCACGCCGGCCGTGAACATCCAGCGCCGCGGCAGGGCGCGAGTTCCCCACGGCACAAGCAGCCCTGCCAGGAGCGAGACGACGCCGGCCGCGAAATAGAGCGTCGACACCGTCCCGGCATCGCCGAAGGCGGCATACATCGCCACCGGCATCGCCGAGACCTGGATCGCCCGGATGACCGCCTCGATCCCCGACAGAACGGCGAAGTCGCGCGCCCCCGGCGCCCCGGGGTGGAACGGCCAGTGGGCGAAGGGGCGGTCGGGCATCATCGGGCCTTGGCGCCGTTGCGGCGCATCGGGTGGAGGGTGCCGCCACGGCCGCAGGTCGGTCTTGCTCGGCCGCGACCGCCGCATGTCGCATCAGGGCTCAGCCAGAACCCGGCCGCCGGCCAGCCAGGACCGCTACAAGCCGCTCGCGTGCCGCCGGCAACGGCCGGTCCCCGCGCGAGGGGGCCAGATGCCGCTCGAGGAAATGGCCGGTGGTGCGCAGCGCCGCAACCAGCTCGGCCGCATCGGCGGGGGGGGCGCCGGAGAGGCATGGCGGCAGGGGCAGCAGCCGGCTGGCCCAGGCGCCCGCCCCGGCTTGGCTGACCGCCCTGCCCGTGCGCGGCGAGACATACGCCAGCCCCTCCGTCGCCCCGGTGACGGCGCAGGCCGCGAGGTCGAGGCCGAAGCCGGCTTCCTGCAGGAGCCGCAGCTCCCAGGCAAGATAGGCCCGCGGCCAGTCGGGCAGCACGACGACCGCATCAAGGAGAGCCACGGTCGCGCGGTACAGCCCCGGATGCGGCGCCCGTTCGGGCAGCGCGAAGGAGAGGAGCGCACATGCCGCCGCAAGCGCCGCAAGCGCCGGCGGATCGGCCATCACCGCGGCGGCGCGGGCGCGCAGTGGCTCGACGGCCAGGGTGCCGACATGGGCATCCAGGCGTGCCCGCCAGTGCAGCGCCAGCTGCGTGCCGGGTTGCAGTGACGGCGCGATCCGCCGCGAGGCACCGCCCGGCACGACGCCCGCGTGCCGGCCCTGCGCCTCGGTGAAGACCTCGACGATTGCCGCGCTCTCGCCATGCCGGCGCATGGACAGAAGCACGCCCTCTGCCCGCCATTCCATGCTGCGCTTCTCGCCCGTCCCGGCCTAGTCGGCAAGCCCCTGCTCGTCCAGGAGGGTCCGGCCCGCCCGGTCCTCGATCTCGACCAGCCACAGGTCCGGGTCGCGGCGGCGCGCGCGGGCCAGCGCCGCGTCGACTTCCGCTTCGGCGCCTTCCGCCAGCAGCTCCCAGCGCCTACCGCCCGAGGCCGGATCGACGATGCGCTGATAGGCGCGGGCGCGGCCGTCGAGGGTGGCGAGCTTGACCGCCACCGCCCCCGCGGTAGCATCGCCGCGGGCGGCGACATAGGCCGCGATCCCGGCCTGCGCCAGCCGCGCGAGATATGCCGACACCCAGAAGCCGGCGGTCAGCCGCATGACGGGAATTGTCGCTTGCGGTGGCGGGGCGCCGGCGGCAGTCTCGCGGCGGCAACGGATGGAGATACATCGATCATGTCGGAAACCTATCGCAAGACACTGGCGCCGCGCATCCTCGTTCTGGCCGGCGTCGTCCTGATCGCGCTGAAGGTGTTTCTCAGGGTCGAACTGCTGCCCGATCCGTTCCAGACGACCCTGGGCGGTGCGCTCGGGCTGATCGGTGTCATCTGGTTCGTCGTCGCCCTGCGCCGGGCGACAGCCGGCTAGGACGGGCCGGCGCCGGGGGGCAGGCCCCTCCCGGCACAGGCCGAAAACCGCGACGGCCGCGCGCGGCGGCCGTCAGCGGGCCGGGTCGGCGCGGGCGGGGGCCGCCGGTCACGCCCCCGCCGCGGCCGCGGTCAGTCGATGCGCCCCGGCAGGCTGAGATCGCCCGAGGCGACGTCGAAGACGTCGGTCACGCACAGCAACGGGGCGTGCAGGTTGGCGTGCACGCGCAGCGCCGCGGTGACGCCGTCGAACCCCGTGCCCCCGGCTCCGGCAAGCGGCACCCGCACCGTCACGGTCGCCGCGTCCAGCAGTGGCGAGTACCCCGGGCTGTCGATGAACAGCGGCAGTCCGGGCCAGGTAGGAGGAAGGCGGGGTGCCGTGCCCTCGGGGATGTCGCGCACCGACAGCGCGCCGGGGCCGCAGGCATCGTCGGGCACCAGCACGACCCAGTGGCTGTGCCAGCGGGCGCCATCGTTGTCGGCCTTCCCGTCGCCGTCCTCGTCGAACAGCGGCGTGTCGTCGAAGTCGGGGTGGCTGGTGGCGGCCAGCGCGAGGATGCCGCTTGCCGGCTCGAAGCCGACCGCCGCCGGATCAAGCGACAGCGGCCACACATAGGCATGCACGGGCGCGCCCGGCAGCCCGCCGGCCGGCGCCGGCACATCGTCACCAGCCGTCCCGGCAAGCGTCATGCGGAAGGTCACGATGCCGCCCTCGGCCGTCGCCGAAGCGGCAAGGATGTCGAAGCTCGCGCGCACGGCCGCGTCCTGCGGCGAGGCGATGGCGGCATCATGCGCCGGCGCCGGTGCCGCCGGAAGCAACAGGGCGAGCGCCGCCGCCGGCAGCAAGGACGCGGCGCGAGGCGGGATATAGGGGGTGTTCAGTGACATGGGATCTCCAATATCGAGTCGCTACTAGATAGTATCGAGTCGATTATATTGTGCAACCCCCCGCGGGCCGCTATGCTGCCCGCATGCACCCGCCCGACGAAATCGACGCCCTGATCGACCGGCTGACGCGGCTCGCCGCGGCGTGGCGGCGACGGGCCGACCTCGATGCGGCGCAGGTCGCGGCGCTGCACTATCTCGGGCGCGCCAACCGCTTCTCGCGCAGCCCCTCGGCGGTGGCCGGCTTCCTCGCCACCACCCGCGGCACCGCCTCGCAGACGCTGAAGGCACTGGCCCGCAAGGGGCTTGTGCAGGACGAGGCGGTGCCGGGCGATGGCCGCGCCCGCCGCTACGGCCTGACCGCGGCCGGGCGCAGCCTTGTCGCCGACCGGCCGGCGGCGCCTCCCTGGGAAGACCTTCCCGACGCCGACCGCGACCGTCTTGCCCTGGCGCTGCGCGCCCTGCTGGCCGCCGCCGCCCGTCAGGGGCTGGCCGGCAGCTTCGGGATGTGCCGGACCTGTCGCCACCATGCCCGCAGCCCGCTGGGCGCGCGCTGCCTGCTGCTCGGGGTGCCCCTCGCCGCCGAGGAGGCAGGCCAGCTCTGTGCCGAACACGCCTTCCCGGCCTGAGGGCGCCCGCACTTGCCGCCCGTCGGCGGCGGCCGCATAGTCCGCCGCGCACGGCAGCGGGCGCGCCCCATGATCCTCGGAATCGGAACCGACCTCGCCAACATCGAGCGTGTCGAGCGCACGCTCGCCCGCTTCGGCGACCGCTTCCTCGACCGCGTGTTCACCTCCGCCGAGCGACGCACCGCCGACCGCCGACCGCGCGCGGTGGCGGCGACGCTGGCCAAGCGCTGGGCGGCCAAGGAGGCCTGCTCAAAGGCGCTGGGCACCGGGCTGCGGATGGGCATCGCCTGGCGCGACATGGGCGTGGTCAACCTCGTGACCGGGCAGCCGAGGATGGTGCTGACGGGCTGGGCGGCCGAGCGGCTGGCGGCGATGACCCCGGCGGGGCAGGAGGCGGTGGTGCATGTCTCCCTGACCGACGACCACCCCTGGGCGCAGGCATTCGTGGTCATCGAGGCGCGGCCGCGCCCGGCCTCGGCTTGACTTGGGCCCGCCCCCCGCGCATGAAGCCCCGGGCATCGGGGCAGGCGGGGCAGCATGTCGGGCAGGGCAAGAAGCGGCGGCGGCGGCATCGTCGAGACGGTGAAGACCATCGTCTACGCCCTGCTCATCGCGGGGGTGTTCAGGACGCTGTTCTTCCAGCCGTTCTGGATTCCCTCGGGCAGCATGAAGGACACGCTGCTGATCGGCGACTTCCTGTTCGTCAACAAGATGGCCTACGGCTATTCGCGCCATTCCTGCCCGTTCGGCCTGTGCCCCTTCTCCGGTCGCTTCCTCGCCTCCGACCCCGAGCGCGGCGACGTCGTGGTGTTCCGCCACCCGGTGAACGGTGCGGACTTCATCAAGCGACTGGTCGGCCTGCCCGGCGACCGCATCCAGATGAAGGCCGGTGTGCTGCACATCAACGACAGCCCGGTCGGGCTGGAACCAGCGGGCGTGTTCGAGGAGATCTACGACCGCCAGGGGCCCGCCGGCGGGTTTCCGCGCTGCGAGAACGCGCCCGTCGGGCAGGGCGGGCTGTGCACCAAGTCGCGCTTCCGCGAGATCCTGCCGAACGGGCGCAGCCACAATATCCTCAACATCGACGAGGGATATGGCGACGACACGCCGGTGTTCACCGTGCCCGCGGGGCACTACTTCTTTCTCGGCGACAACCGCGACAACAGCCAGGACAGCCGCTTCGCCCAAGGGGTCGGCGGCGTCGGCTTCGTGCCCTTCGACCACCTGATCGGCCGTGCCGACCGGATCATGTTCTCCTCGGCCGGCACCTCGATGCTGTATTTCTGGACATGGCGGAGCGACCGGTACTTCCAGGCGATCGAGTGAAGCTGGCTGCGGACCTTGCGGCCTTCGCGCTGCGCGTCGGTCACGACTTCGGGCGGCCGGAGCTACTGGTGCAGGCGCTCACCCATGGCTCGGCAGGCGGCAGCACCCGGCCCGACTACCAGCGGCTGGAGTTCCTCGGCGACCGGGTGCTCAACCTCGTAATCGCCGAGGCCTTGATGGCCGCCGATCCCGAGGCCAGCGAGGGCGCCCTCGCCCCGCGGCTCAACCAGCTCGTGCGCAAGGAGACCTGCGCCGAGGTGGCCGCCGACGTCGGACTCGGCGCCGTGCTGCGGCTCGGCCGGTCCGAGGCGCTGTCGGGCGGGCGGCGCAAGACGGCGCTCCTGGGCGATGCCATGGAGGCGGTGATCGCTGCAGTCTACCTCGACGCGGGTTTCGCGGCGGCGCGCACGGTGGTGCTGCGGCTCTGGGGCGGGCGCGTCGATGCCGCCCGGGGTGCGCGGCGCGACCCCAAGATGGCGCTGCAGGAACTGGCCCAGGGCCGCGGCGACCCGCCGCCGGTCTATGCCGAGCTTGGCCGGCAGGGCCCCGACCATGCGCCGCGCTTCACCGTCGAGGTGCGGCTTTCCGACGGGGCGCGGGCGGTGGCCACCGCACCCTCCAAGCGTGCCGCCGAACAGGCAGCGGCACGCGACCTGCTGGGACGGATCGGGATCGACGATGACCGGGAAGGATGAGGCTCCCCTGCGCGCCGGCTTCGTCGCCCTGATCGGCGAGCCCAACGCCGGCAAGTCGACGCTGCTCAACCGCCTCGTCGGCGCCAAGGTCGCCGCCGTCACCCACAAGGTGCAGACAACGCGGATGCGCATCCGCGGCGTGGCGATCGAGGGGCAGACGCAGATCGTCTACGTCGACACGCCCGGACTGTTCCGGCCCCGCCGGCGGCTCGACCGGGCGATGGTCGCGGCGGCGTGGGGGGGAGTGGCGGATGCGGATGTCGTCGTCCTGCTGGTCGAGGCGCACCGGGGTATGACGCCGGGGGTGCAGGCGATCATCGACGGGCTGAAGGAGCGCGGGACCACGCGCGCTGTCCTCGCCATCAACAAGATCGATCGCGTCCGTGCTCCCGACCTGCTTCCCCTCGTCGGACAGCTGAACGCCGCCTTCCCCTTCGCGGCAACGTTCATGATCTCGGCCGCACGAGGCCACGGGCTCGAGGCGCTGCGCGGGTGGCTGGCGGGGGCACTGCCCGAGGGGCCATGGCTCTACCCCGAGGACCAGATCGCCGACCTGCCGCAGCGGGTGATCGCGGCCGAACTGACGCGCGAGAAGCTGACGCTCCGGCTGCACGAGGAACTGCCCTATCAGCTGACCGTCGAGACCGAGAGCTGGGAGGATCGCCCCGACGGGTCGGTGCGAATCGAGCAGGTGATCTATGTCGCGCGCGAGGGGCACAGGCCTATCGTGCTGGGCGAGGGCGGCGCAACAATCCGGGCGATCGGGCAGGCGGCGCGGGCCGAGATCGCGGCCTTCCTCGAGCGCCCGGTGCATCTGTTCCTGACCGTCAAGGTCAGGCCCGGCTGGGCCGAGGAACGCGAGCGCTACAACGCGATGGGCCTCGACTTCGACGGCGGCGCCTAGGGCCTGGCGGCGGGCCCCCGAGATCTGCGCTTCGCGCCTTATTCGCCCGGCGCCGGCGGCCGGTCGGGCTGCGGCGCCCCGGCAGGGTCGGCCTGCCCGGCGCCGCCCGCCGCGGCGCGTGCCGCCTCGGCGGCGGCGCGCTCGGCCAGCTGCTCGCGGATCCGCAGGAAGCGCTCGCGCAGCTTCTTCCGGCGCCGGTTCTGGTAGGCCGTGACCAGCGGGATAGTGACGTAGTAGCCTGCAAGCCCCGCCAGCGTGCCCGGCAGGACGCCGCCGACCAGATAGGGCAGGAACACCCGGTCGTAGAACCGCGCCAGGCTCGACCAGTGCGCCGGCTCGCCGGTGAAGGGCGAGGTCAGGTTGTGCCAGAGTTCGGCCCCCGCACGGCTGAAGGCGGCCATGATCTGGGGAAAGCTGAGCGGATCGCCGAAGCCGAAAATCCAGTTGCCGGTGGCAAGCGCGGCGCCGGCGATGAAGGGAAAGGTGATCGGGTTGCCGAGGAATGTGGCCAGAAGGGCCGCGAGGATGTTGGCGCGGATCGCGTATCCCACGATCACGGCGAGCAGGAAGTGGAACCCGAACAGCGGCGTGAACGACACCAGGATGCCGGCGAACATGCCGCGGGCGATCCGGTGGGGGGCATCGGGAAGCCTGCGCAGCCGGTGCCAGACGTAGCTTGCCGCCCGCGCCCAGCCGCCCTTCGGATAAACGAGGCCGCTGATGCGGGAAAGGATCGGAAGGCGATCGCGACGCCGGAATACCACGCCCCCTCCCCCGCCTCAGGGTTTCCGGTTCAGGTCCCTGATCCGCTCGATCTCCGCCACGTCGCTTTCCGCCTCGAGCGCGGTCATGACCATGTGCAGATGTTCGGCATCGCGCAGGTCGACGTCAACAATCAGGCGATAGTAGTCCGGCTTCTTGTCGATGAAGTGCAGGTCCGAGATGTTGGCCTTCTGCTCGCCGATCAGGCTGCACATCCGGCCGAGGACGCCGACCGCGTTCGAGATCGTCAGCCGCAGGCTGACGGTGTGCACCGGCGGGTGCAGGCCGGCATGCCAGCGCAGGTCCACCCAGCGGTCGGCCTGGTCCTCGACATCGGCCAGCGCCGGGCAGTCGATGGCGTGCACGATCACGCCCCTCCCGGGGTACTTGATGCCGACGATGCGCTCGCCGGGCACCGGCTGGCAGCACTCGGCGCGGAGGAAGGGCTGGCCGGGCGACAGCCCGGCCACCGGGCGGCGGGCGTCCACCTCCTCGACGGGCTTGAGCGCAAGCTCGGGATAGATCGCCTCGACCACCGCCCGGGCACTGATCTCGGCCGACCCCAACCGCGCCAGCAGCTCGGTCGCCTCGGGCAGACCGAAGGTCCTGGCCGCTGTGGTCAGCGCCTTTTCGCTGACCCGCCGGCCGACGTTCTCGAATGCCACGCGGGCCAGTTCGCGGCCTAGCTTGACGAAGCGGTCGCGGTCCTCTTCGCGCAGGCTGCGGCGGATCGACGCCTTGGCGCGGCCCGTGACGACGATGTCGATCCAGGTCGCCTGCGGCCGCTGGCCCTCGGCGGTGATGACCTCGACGGACTGGCCATTCTTCAGCCGCGTCCACAGCGGCACGCGGATGCCGTCGACCTTGGCCGAGACACAGGCGTCGCCGACGTCGGTGTGCACGGCATAGGCGAAATCCAGCGGCGTCGCCCCCCGCGGCAACTGGATGACGTCGCCCTTGGGGGTGAAGCAGAAGACCTGGTCGGAATACATCTCGAGCTTGACGTGCTCGAGGAACTCATCGTGGTCCTCCTCGACGTCCAGCCGCTCGGTCAAGCTCGCGATCCAGCGCCCCGGATCGACCGCGAAGGGGTTCTGCGCCCGCACCCCGTCGCGGTAGGACCAGTGCGCAGCAACGCCAGCCTCGGCCACCTCGTGCATCTGGCGGGTGCGGATCTGGACCTCGACGCGCTTGCCGTCGCGGCCAGAGACGGTGGTGTGGATCGAGCGGTAGCCGTTCGTCTTCGGCTGGCTGATGTGATCCTTGAACCGCCCCGGCACCGCCCGCCAGCGCTGGTGAATGACCCCGAGGATGCGGTAGCAGTCGGGCACCTCGGCACAGATGATTCGGAAGCCGTAGATGTCGGACAGGCGCGAGAAGGCGAGGTCCTTCTCCTGCATCTTCCGCCAGATCGAGTAGGGCTTCTTGGCGCGGCCGTAGACGTCGGCCTCGATGCCCCCCTTCTCGAGCTCGGTGCGGATGTCGGCGGTGATCTTCGGGATGACCTCGCCGGTTTCGCGCTGGAGGGTGATGAAGCGGCGGATGATCGATGCCCGCGCCTCGGGGTTGAGGATGCGGAAGGCAAGGTCCTCGAGTTCCTCGCGCATCCACTGCATGCCCATCCGCCCGGCCAGCGGGGCGTAGATCTCCATCGTCTCGCGCGCCTTGGCCGCCTGCTTCTCGGGGGCGAGCGACTTGATGGTGCGCATGTTGTGCAGCCGGTCGGCAAGCTTGACGAGGATCACCCGCAGGTCCTTCGACATCGCGATCAGGAGCTTGCGGACGTTCTCGGCCTCCTTGGCCTCCGAGGACGACAGCTGCAGGTTGGTCAGCTTGGTGACACCGTTGACCAGTTCCGCGATCTGCGGCCCGAAGGCACGCGACACGTCGTCCCACTTCGCCTTGGTGTCCTCGATGGTGTCGTGCAGCAGCGCAGTGACGATCGAGGCGTCGTCCAGCCGCATCTCGGTCAGGATCGCGGCAACCGCGACCGGATGGGTGAAGTAGGGCTCGCCCGACCGGCGGAGTTGGCCCTCGTGCATGCGCCGGCCGAACTCGAACGCCCGACGGATGAGTTCGCCGTCCGAGCGCGGGTTGTAGTTCCGCACCAGCGCGACAAGGTCCTCGACCTCGATCGTGCGGCTGGACTCGCGAACCGGAACGGCCGCACCGGGCATGGCACCTCAGCCCTGGCCCTGGGCCTCCATCAGGGCCCGAAGCAGGCGCTCCTCGGACATGTCGTCGACCGCCGGACGGTCGATCTCGGAGCCCATGAGCAGCGACATCTGGTCCTCTTCCGGCTCGTCGACCTCGATCTGGGTCTGATGGCTGGCGATCATCCGTTCGCGCAGGCCGTCGGCGCTCTGCGTCTCCTCGGCGATCTCGCGCAGCGCGACGACCGGGTTCTTGTCGTTGTCGCGCTCGATGGTCATCGGCGATCCCGCCGCGATCTCGCGCGAACGGTGCGACGCCAGCAACACCAGCTCGAACCGGTTGGGAACCTTGTCGACGCAATCTTCTACGGTCACGCGGGCCATGACTGCTCCATCGGGTCGGCGGAAGAACGCGCGTTCTAGGAGCATTCGCCCCGATTGGCAAGGGGGGCGCACGCGCGGGCGTGACCTGCCGATTCCGACAAGACCCGGCCGGCGCGGGGCGGCGTATCTTGCGGTCGGCGCGGGAATGGGTATCAGTTCCGCGTCCGGTACCGGGGGGGTGCCGAGGTGGGTTTGGTGGCACAGCGTTCGCCCCCGGAACGGACGGGCCCTGCCCCCTCTCGAAAGGACGGGAGATGTTCTACAAGGACGAGCGGCTGGCGCTGTTCATCGACGGCTCCAACCTGTATTCCGCCGCGCGCGCGCTGGGTTTCGACATCGACTACAAGCTCCTGCGCCAGGAATTCATGCGCCGGGGCAAGCTCGTGCGCGCATTCTACTACACCGCCCTGCTCGACAGCGAGGAATACTCGCCGATCCGGCCCCTCATCGACTGGCTGCACTACAACGGCTACACGATGGTGACCAAGCCGGCCCGCGAGTACGTCGACTCGCTTGGCCGCCGCAAGGTCAAGGGCAACATGGACATCGAACTGGCCGTCGACGCGATGGAACTCGCGCCGCGTCTGGATCACATCGTGCTGTTCTCGGGCGACGGCGACTTCAAGCCGCTGGTCGAAAGCCTGCAGCGGCAGGGCGTGCGGGTTTCGGTGGTGTCCACGATACGGTCCACCCCGCCGATGATCGCCGACGAGCTGCGCCGCCAGGCCGACAATTTCATCGAGCTCGACGAGCTGCGCGAGGTAATCGGCCGCCCGCCGCGCGAACCCCGTGAGCCGCGCGAGCCCCGCGAGTTCCGGATCGAGCGCGAGCCGGCGCCCTCGCCCGAGGCAGCCACCGCCTCCGGCAACGGGACCGACTGAGCCCGCCCGCGGCGGGCGCGGCCCGCCGGGCCGCCGCCGGCCCGGCCGCGGCGGGACGCTTGCCCCGCCTCGCGCCGCGCGCATCTGGACGCCGGCCCCCCCCCGCCCTACGCTCTGCTTCGATGCGCCCCAGGAGCGGAGCCGCCATGACCGGGAAACCGCCGCTGACCCTTCTGATAGCCGCACCGCGCGGCTTCTGCGCCGGTGTCGACCGGGCCATCCGGATCGTCGAGCTGGCGCTCGAGAAATGGGGAGCGCCGGTCTACGTCCGCCACGAGATCGTGCACAACCGCCATGTCGTCGACGGGCTGCGCGCCCGCGGTGCGGTGTTTGTCGAGGACCTCGCCGACTGCCCCGACGACCGGCCGGTGGTGTTCTCGGCCCATGGCGTGCCCAGGGCAGTGCCCGCCGAGGCGGCACGGCGCAACATGATCGCCGTCGATGCGACCTGCCCGCTGGTCACCAAGGTGCACATGGAGGCCGACCGCCACCATGCCGAAGGCCGGCAACTGGTCATGATCGGCCATGCCGGGCACCCCGAGACCGTGGGCACGATGGGCCAGCTGGCTCCCGGAGAGGTGCTACTGGTCGAGACTGCCGGGGATGTCGCGCGCCTTGAGGTGCGCGACCCCGACCGGCTTGCATTCGTCACCCAGACCACCCTGTCGGTGGATGACACCGCCGCGGTGGTGGCGGCGCTGCGGGCCCGCTTTCCGGCGATCGTCGGTCCCCGCCGCGAGGACATCTGCTATGCCACCACCAACCGCCAGGCGGCGGTGAAGGCGATCGCGCCCCGCGCTGACGCCATTTTGGTGATCGGGGCGCCGAACTCGTCGAACTCGCTGCGCCTCGTGGAGGTCGCCCGCGCCGCCGGCTGCGCCGACGCCCGGCTTGTCCAGCGCGCGACCGACATCGACTGGCCCTCTCTCGCCGGGGCCCGCGCAGTCGGGCTGACCGCCGGTGCCTCTGCCCCCGAGGAACTGGTCGAGGAGGTGGCGGCGGCCTTCGCCGAACGCTATGCGCTGACCCGCGAGACCGTCGAGACGGCAGTCGAGCGGGTGGAGTTCCGCGTGCCCCGAATCCTCCGCGAGCCGGCATGACCCCAGCCTGCTTCCGCATTGCCGGCCGCCGCAATGGCCGCTGAGCTCTTCGCCTTCACCGACGGCGCCTGCTCGGGCAACCCCGGCCCGGGCGGCTGGGGTGTGGTGCTGCAGGCGCGCGACGGCGACCGGGTGGTCCGCCAACGCGAGCTTGCCGGCGGCGAGCCGGCGACCACCAACAACCGCATGGAACTGACGGCTGCGATCGCCGCGCTCGAGGCGCTGGAGCGGCCGGCGGCCATCACCGTCGTCACCGACAGCGCCTACCTGCGCTCGGGCGTGACCCAGTGGATCCACGGCTGGAAGCGCAATGGCTGGAAGACCTCCGACCGCAAGCCGGTGAAGAACGAGGATCTCTGGCGCCGGCTGGACGCGGCCCAGGCCCGCCACCGGGTCAACTGGGACTGGGTGCGCGGCCATGCCGGCCACCCCGAGAACGAACGGGCGGACGCGCTGGCGCGCGGGGGCATGGCGCCCTTCCAGCGTCGCGGCAGCGGGGCCGGCGGGTGATCGGGGCCCTGCCGGCGACTGCGCTGCTCGACGCCGCGGCCGTGTTCGTGTTCGCGCTCACCGGCGCCCTCGCCGCCAGCCGCGCGCAGCTTGACCTCGTCGGCTTCGTCTTCATCGGCTGCCTGACGGCGGTCGGCGGCGGCACGACGCGCGACCTCCTGCTTGACCGCCAGCCGTTCTGGCTGGCCCAGCCCGCGATCCTTGCGGTGGCCACGGCGGCAGCGGTGATCGTCTTCTTCACCGCCCACCGTCTCGAAAGCCGGCTGCGGACCCTGACGTGGTGCGACGCCTGCGCGCTTGCAGTGGCGGTGCCCGCCGGCATTGGCGTGGCGGTGGAGGAGGGACTGGCCTGGCCCGCAGCGCTGCTGATGGCGGTCGCGACGGGCTGCTTCGGCGGGCTGATGCGCGATGTCGTCTGCAACGAGGTGCCGCTGGTCCTGAAGGCGGGCGAGCTTTACGTCACTGCCGCCTTCGCCGGCGCCGGCGCGGGGCTGGCAGCCTGGCGGGCCACCGACTCGGAGCCCGCCGGGCTGCTCGCCTGCGCGGCGGTGACGTTCGTGCTCCGCGCCGGCAGCCTTGCCTTCGGCTGGCGGCTGCCGGTCTACCGGCCACGCCCGCCCCGCCGCTAGCAGGGGCGTGCCCCCTGCCCTCTCTCCTCACCGGTTCGCGCCCCCATTTGCCGCCGCGGCGGCCCTCAGGGCGCGGGCGGCGCGACGACCTCGGCCACCTCGTACATGACCGGCTCGAAGCGGGTGCAGAGGGTGGCGATCCGCCGGTTTCGCTCGCGCATCGCGGAGGTCCGCAGCATGGCCATGAAATCCTCCCGCCGCACCCATTGCGAGTAGTTGGCGACCCTGGTCTGGGCATCGTTCATGTGCAGGGCGGCGGCGATGAAGCCCGGCTGGTGGCGGATCACCTCGGCATAGGCCGCCTGCAACGCCTCGATCAGGTCGCCGCACTGGCCCGGCGTGGTCTCGAAGGTGGTGATGACGGTCTGGATGCCCGTCCGGTCGCGAGCGATGGTCAGCATTGCTGGGGTCCTCCCGTCGGTCAGTCTAGACGCTGCGGCCCGGCAAGGGAATCACGCTGCCGGTTCAGGATGCCGCACCCGCCCGGTACCAGGCCGCGATCGCGGCGCGCTCTGCGGGGTCAAGCCACATGCCCGCGGGAGGCATGGCGTGGCTGCGACCGGCCTGCAGGTAGATCGCGCGGGCATGGGCGGCGACGCCTTCCGGGCTGTCCAGCCGCACCCCCTTCGGTGCCCATCCCAGGCCGGGCCACTGCGGCTCGGCCGCATGGCACATCGCGCAGCGCGTGGCGACGATTTCCCCGACCTCGGCAAAGCCCGGCGCAGCGGCGAAGCGCGCCGCGGCCGGTGCCATCGGCGCCCCGGCGGCATCGGCCCTGTCCTGCGCGCCCAGCGTCGACAGCCAGATGATCAGCATGAAGATCGCCGCCGTCGCGCCCCACGTCCACCACGGCCGGCCCTGCCGCGCGTGCAAGCTGTTGAAGAAGTGCCGGATCGTCACCCCCATCAGGAATACCAGGCTCGCGATCGCCCAGTTCCATGCCGAGGCGAAGGCGAGCGGGTAGTGGTTCGAGAGCATCAGGAACACGACCGGCAGGGTCAGGTAGTTGTTGTGGGTCGATCGCAGCTTGGCGATCTTGCCGTAGCGCGCCTCGGGCACCCGGCCGGCCCGCAGGTCGGCCACCACCATCTTCTGGTTGGGGATGATGACGAGAAAGACGTTCGCGCTCATGACCGTCGCCGTGACCGCGCCGAGATGCAGAAGGGCCGCCCGCCCGGTGAAGACCTGCGCATAGCCCCAGGCGAGCGCTGCGATGATCACGAACAGAACCAGCATCAGAAGCGTCGGCCGGTCGCCCAGCGGCGAGCGGCAGAGCTGGTCGTAGACGATCCAGCCCGCAACGAGCGAACCGGCCGAGACGGCCACCGCCGCCCAGGCCGGCATATCCCAGCGGGCGGGATCGACGAGGTAGAACTCCGCCCCGAAGTAGTACACCACGACAAGAAGGGACGCCCCCGTCAGCCAGGTGGCATAGGCCTCCCACTTGAACCAGGTCAGGTGCGCCGGCAGCCGCTCGGGCGCCACGAGGTACTTCTGGATGTGGTAGAACCCGCCGCCGTGAACCTGCCATTCCTCGCCGTGTACCTCCGCACCCATTCCCGGCGCGCGGCGCAACCCGAGGTCGAGGGCGATGAAGTAGAACGACGAGCCGATCCAGGCGATGGCGGTCACGACATGCAGCCAGCGCAGCGCGAACTCCGCCCAGTGGCCCCAGACGGCGACATCGAGTATGTCCAGCATCAGCTTCCCCGGTAGGTGGAATAGCCAAAGGGCGCAAGCAGCAGCGGCACGTGGTAGTGCGCCGCCGGATCGGCGATGCCGAAGCGCACCGGCACCTCGTCGAGGAAGGCGGGCTCCGCCCCCGACAGTCCCGCCCCGCGCAGGTAGTCCCCGGCATGGAAGACAAGCTCGTACCGCCCCGCCGCCAGCCTTCCCTTCGGCAGGATCGGACTGTCCGTCCGCCCGTCGGCGTTGGTCACGGCCGCGGCGATGCGCCGGCGGCCCTGCGCCGCGATCCGGTAGAGCGTGATCCTCAGTCCCGCCGCAGGGCAGCCCCGCGCGGTGTCGAGCACATGGGTGGTCAGCCAGCCCCCGGCCATCGGCCCCTCCTTCCCTCGCGGAGGCCACCCTGCCGCGGCCGGGGCGCCGCCGCAACGGGGAACCTTGCATCGCTGCGGACGTGCCGGCAGACTGCGCCCCGAGCCCCCCGGGACCGCCCCATGACCGCACCGCCCCGCTACCCCCGCGACATGCTCGGCCATGGCGCGGCGCCGCCCGATGCGCGCTGGCCCGGCGGCGCGAAGGTCGCCGTCTCGCTCGTGGTCAACTACGAGGAGGGCGGCGAGAACTGCCTGCTGCACGGGGATGCGGCATCCGAGGCCTTCCTCTCCGAGATCGTGGGCGCCCAGCCGTGGCCGGACCAGCGGCACTGGAACATGGAATCGATCTACGACTACGGTGCCCGGGCGGGATTCTGGCGCATCCACCGCCTTCTCACGGGGCTCGGCCTGCCGGTCACGGTCTACGGGGTGGCCACCGCGCTCGCCCGCTCGCCCGTCCAGGTCCGCGCCATGCGCGCCGCCGGCTGGGAGATCGCCAGCCACGGGCTGAAATGGGTCGAGCACAAGGACATGCCGGAGACCGAGGAGCGCGCCGCGATTGCCGCGGCGATCGCCCTACATGCCGAGGTGACCGGGGCGCGGCCGCGCGGCTGGTACACCGGGCGCTGCTCGGCCAACACCCTGCGCCTGGTGGCCGAGGACGGCGGCTTCGACTGGGTGTCCGATGCCTACGACGACGACCTGCCCTACTGGGCACGGCTCGGCGGGCGCGACCAGCTCGTCATCCCCTACACGCTCGACGCCAACGACATGCGCTTTGCCACCGCGCAGGGTTTCAACACCGCCGACCACTTCTTCGCGTATCTGCGCGACACTTTCGACGCGCTGCACGCCGAGGGGGCGGCGGGGGCGGCGAAGATGATGTCGGTGGGGCTGCATTGCCGGCTGATCGGTCGGCCCGGGCGCATCCTCGGCCTGCAGCGCTTCCTCGAGCATGCGCTCGCACGCGGCGGCGTCTGGTTCGCCCGCCGCGCCGACATCGCCGCCCACTGGGCGCGCGAGCATCCGCCCCGCACGCGTCAGCGCCCGTCGGAGATGGACCGCGCGACCTTCGTCGCCCGCTTCGGCGGCATCTTCGAGAATTCGCCCTGGATCGCCGGGCGCGCTCATGCGCTTGAACTCGGACCCGGCCATGATTCCGCGGCGGGGCTGCACAACGCGCTCGCCCGCGTCTTCCGCGCGGCCAGCCGCGGCGAGCGGTTGGGCGTGCTGCGCGCCCATCCCGACCTGGCCGGCAGGCTAGCCGCGGCCCGGCGGCTGACAGCGGACTCGGCGGCCGAGCAGGCCTCGGCAGGCCTCGACGCGCTGACCGACGCCGAGCGTGCGGCCTTCGGCGCGCTCAACGCCGCCTACACGGCGCGCCACGGCTTTCCCTTCATCATCGCCGTGCGCGACCACGGCAAGGACGGCATCCTCGCCGCCTTCCGCCGCCGCATCGCCAATGACAGCGAGACCGAATTCATTGAGGCCTGCGCCCAGGTCGAGCGCATCGCCGAACTCCGCCTGGAGGCGGTCCTGCCATGAGCCCCTTCCCCCCCGCACCCGGCGGCCTGCCGGCACAGACCGCACTGATGACCGGCCGCGCCGTCTTCACCGAGGCCTACGCGGTCATCCCGCGTGGCTGCATGTCCGACATCGTCACCTCCTGCCTGCCCCACTGGGAAGGCACCCGCGCCTGGGTGCTGGCGCGGCCGCTGTCGGGCTTCGCCGAGACCTTCGCCCACTACCTGATGGAGGTCGCCGCCCATGGCGGCAGCCGCCAGCCCGAACCCGACCCGGCCGCCGAGGGGGTGATCTTCGTGACCGAAGGGGTCGTCTGGGCCGGCCTCGGCGCGGGCGAGGAGGAACTCGGCCCCGGTGGCTACGCCTACCTGCCGCCGGGCGAGCCCTGGCACCTTCGCAACGGCGGCACCGGAACCGCGCGCTTCCACTGGATCCGCAAGCGCTACGAGCCCGTGGAGGGCATCGCCCCGCCCACCGCCTTCACCACCAGCGAGGACGAGGTCACGCCGGTGCCGATGCCCGGAACCGACGGCCGCTGGGCCACCACACGTTTCGTCGACCCCGCCGACATCGCCCATGACATGCACGTCAACATCGTCACCTTCCGGCCCGGCGGGCTGATCCCCTTCGAGGAGACGCATGTGATGGAGCACGGGCTCTACGTTCTCGAGGGCAAGGCGGTCTACCGGCTGAACCGCGACTGGGTCGAGGTCGAGGCCGGCGACTTCATGTGGCTGCGCGCCTTCTGCCCGCAGGCCTGCTACGCCGGCGGGCCGGGGCGCTTCCGCTACCTGCTCTACAAGGATGTCAACCGCCACGCGAGGCTTCGTGGCGTCGGCGCATTCGGCCGATGACCCGGACCATCCGCGCCCGGCCGCTCGACGGGGCTGCCTTCGCGCCCTTCGGCGAGGTGCTGGAGACCGCCGGCCCGCCCGACCGGATGGTGAACGCCGGCCGGGCCGGCCGCTGGCACGACCGCGCAGACCTCGACTTCGGACCCGGCGGGCGGGCAGGCATCAGCATCTTCCGCGCCGAGAGCTGCAGCCTGCCGTACCGCTTCGACCTTCTCGAGCGCCATCCGGACGGCAGCCAGGCGTTCCTGCCCCTGTCGTCGGCGCCCTTCCTCGTCATCGTCGCACCCGACGAAGGCGGCCGGCCGGGCGCGCCGCTCGCCTTTTGCACCGCCCCCGGCCAGGGGGTCAACCTGCGCCGCGGCGTCTGGCACGGGGTGCTGACCCCGCTTGCCCCGCCGGGCCTCTTCGCAGTGGTCGACCGGATCGGGCCCGGCGCGAACCTCGAGGAGCACCGCCTCGCCGAAACCTTGACCGTCAGCGCCTAGGACGGCCCGCGCCCAGGCCTGACGCCACCCAGCAGCTTGCCCCCGCGCCGCCCCGGGCCGCGGGCGGGCGCGCCGCCCGGCGTCAGGGCGCGGCGTGGCGCCGTCGAACCCGCACCGGCCGGCCGGGAAGCGCCAGCGCGGCGTCACCCCGCGGGGCCCTCGCGATCACCCGGCCGCGGGCAACCACCGCCAGCCGTGGCGGCCGCAACCGGATCGCCTCCACCGGGTCGCCGGCATCGAGGACGACGAGCGACGCGCGCCGCCCGACCGCAAGCCCGTAGTCGGCCAGCCCCATGACCGCCGCAGGCACGACGGTGACCATGTCGAAGGCGCGCCGCATATCGGCCGGGCTGGTCATCTGGGCGACATGCAGCCCCATGTGCGCGACATCCAGCATGCAGGCGCCGCCGAGCGGATACCAGGGATCGCGCACGCAGTCCTGGCCGAAGGCGACGGGAATGCCCATGGCCGCCATCTCGCGCACCCGCGTGAGCCCGCGGCGCCTGGGATAGCTGTCATGCCGGCCCTGGATGGTGATGTTGATGAGCGGGTTGGCGATGGCCGCGACGCCGGCCTCGGCGATCAGCGGCAGGAGCTTGGAGACATAGTAGTTGTCCATCGAATGCATCGAGGTCAGGTGCGAGCCCGCCACCCGGCCGTGTAGGCCGAGGCGCTGCGTCTCGAAGGCGAGCGTCTCGATGTGGCGCGACATCGGGTCGTCGGTCTCGTCGCAGTGCATGTCGACCATCAGCCCGCGCGCCGCGGCGAGTTCGCACAGCAGGCGCACGGAGTCGCGGCCCTGCTCCATCGTCCGCTCAAAATGCGGGATGCCGCCCACGACCTCCACGCCCATGTCGAGCGCCCGGACCACCGCCTTCATGCCGCCCTCGGCACGCAGCACCCCGTCCTGGGGAAAGGCCACAAGCTGCAGGTCCATCCAGCCCTTCACCGCCTCGCGCACCGCCAGCAGCGCCTGCACCGTCTTCAGCTCGGGGTCGGTGGTGTCGACATGGCTGCGGATCGCCAGGAGCCCCTGGGCCGCGGCCCAGTCGCAGTAGGCCAGCGCGCGGGCGACCATTTCCTCGACGGTAGCGATCCCCTTCAGCTCGCGCCACAGGTCGATCCCCTCGAGCAGCGTACCCGAGGCGTTGACCCGTGGCAGCCCGTAGGACAGCGTGGCGTCGAGGTGGAAATGGGCGTCCACGAGGGGCGGGCAGACCAGGTCGCCCGTGGCATCGATGACCTCGCCGGCCTCGGCCTGAAGGCGGGGGGCGATGGCGGCGATGCGGGCACCGGTGATGCCGATGTCGGCGACGCGGCCGTCAGGCAGGGTGCCGCCTTTCACGATCAGGTCGAAACTCATCGTTCTCCCTTCCGGTAGGGGACCATCAGCGCCGCCGGCACGGTTGCCCGCCGCGACATCATCACGAGCGCGAGGATCGACAGGGCGAAGGGCAGCATGAGGAATATCTGGTAGGGCAGCGCCGCGCCCAGCGCGGTCTGCTGCAGGCGTATCTGCAGGGCATCGAAGGCCGCGAACAGCAGCGCCCCGAGCACCGCCTTGCCCGGCGCCCAGGCGCCGAAGACGACCAGCGCGATGCAGATCCAGCCCCGCCCGTTGACCATCTCGAAGAAGAAGCCGTTGAATGCCGACAGCGTCAGGAACGCCCCGCCCACCGCCATCAGCCCCGATCCCGCCATCACCGCACCGATGCGCAGCGCGGTCACCGACAGACCCTGCGCCTCCACCGCCGTGGGGTTCTCTCCGGCCGCGCGCAGGGCCAGCCCGAGCGGCGTTCGCGCGAGGACCAGCGCCACCGCCAGCGCCGTGGCAAAGGCGGCATAGGTCAGCGGCGTCTGGGCGAAGAGCGCCGGGCCGACCAAGGGCAGGTCCGACAGGCCGGGGACAGCCAGCGGCAGGAACGGCTCGATCCTGGGCGGGGTGGTCACCTGCGGCAGGGCCAGGCGGTAGGTGTAATAGGCCGCCGCCGTGGCCAGAAGCGTCACGCCAAGACCAACGACATGCTGCGACAGCCCGAACGGCACCGTCAGCAGCGCATGCAGCAGGCCGAAGGTCATGCCCACGGCGAAGGCGACCGCCACCCCCTGCCACAGGCTCGTCCCCGACCACACCGCGAACCAGCCGGCGAAGGCGCCGGCGACCATGATCCCCTCGATGCCGAGGTTCAGCACCCCTGCACGCTCGCACAGGAGCTCGCCGAGGGTGGCGAAGATCAGCGGCGCGGCGATGCGGATCACCGCCGCCCAGAAGGTCGCCGAGGCGAGGATGTCCAGGATCTCGGCCACGCCCTAGCCCCGCGACAGCCGGAAGCGGGTGAACATCAGCGCCAGCACCATCGCCAGAAGCGCCGTCGCGAGCAGGATGTCGGCGATGTAGGAGGGCACGCCGGCCGCCCGGCTCATCGAATCCGCTCCCACGAAGATGCCCGCCACGAAGATCGCAGCCGCCACCACGCCGAGGGGGTTCAGCAGCGCCAGCATCGCGACGATGATGCCGGTGTAGCCGAAGCCAGGCGACAGCGCGAGCGTGAGGTTGCCGCGCAAACCCGCGACCTCCGAGTATCCGGCGAGCGCGGCAAGCCCGCCCGACAGCAGCGCCGTCTTCGCGATCACCCGCCCGACCGGGATGCCGGCATAGGCGGCGGCGCGGGAGTTCAGCCCCACCGCCCGCATCTCGTAGCCGAACGTGGTGCGCGTCTGTACCAGCCAGACCAGGACGGCTGCGATCAGCGCCAGTGCGAATCCCCAGTGCAGCCGCAGCCCCTCGACGATGCGCGGCAGCCGCGCCTCGGGCAGCAGCCGGGCCGACTGCGGCCAGCCCATCGCCCGGGGGTCCTTGAGGGGGCCCTCCAGAAGCATCGACACGAAGAGCAGGACGACGAAGTTCAGAAGCAGCGTGGTGACCACCTCGTCGACGCCGAGGCGCGTCTTCAGAAGCGCCGGGAACAGCAGCGCAAGCGCCCCCGCCGCCATGGCGGCTGCTGCCAGCACCACGGTCAGCGCCGCCGCCGGCCAGCCCGCCAGCGCCCCGGTGCCAAGCACGACGGCGGCCAGTGCGCCGAGGTAGAGCTGCGCCTCGGCGCCGATGTTCCACAGCCGGGCGCGGAAGGCCACCGCCACGGCGAGCCCGGTGAAGATCAGCGGCGTCGCCCGGTTCAGCGTCTCGAGCAGCGCAAAGCGCGACCCCGCCGCGCCCTCGATGATCAGCCCGAAGACGGCAAGCGGCGCCCCGCCCGCCGCAAGGACCAGCCCCGCTCCGACCGCGAGGGTGGCCCCGATCGCCGCCGCCGGCAGGCCCACAAGCCGCGCCACCGACGGGGTGGCAATGGGTTCAAGCCGCATGCGCCTCCTCCGCGAAGGCCTCGCCTGACATCCACAGGCCCAGATCGGCAGCGCTCGCCTGGCCGCGCCCGAAGCCCGGCGACAGCCGCCCCCGCGCCATCACATGCACGCGATCGGCCAGCCCCAGCGCCTCGTCGAGATCCTCCGAGATCAGCAGCACCGCCGCACCCGCGTCACGCGCCGCCACCAGCCGGCCATGGACGAAGGCGGTCGCGCCGACGTCCAGCCCCCGTGTCGGCTGGTTGGCCAGGATGATTCGCGGCCCGGCCTCGAGAACCCGCCCCAGGATCAGCTTCTGCATGTTGCCCCCCGACAGCAGGCGGATCGGAAGGTCCGCCGAGGGCGTGCGCACGTCATAGGCGGCGATGATCCGCGCCGCCCAGTCCCGTGCCCCTTTCCAGGACAGCAAGCCCGCCCGTGTAAGCACGGAATAGCGCTCGAGGATCGCATTCTCGACAAGGTCGAAGTCGGCGATCGCGCCCTCGCGGTGGCGGTCCTCGGGGATGCGGCCGATCCCCGCGGCCAGCGCGGCGCGCGGCGCCCAGCGGGCCGGCACCGTCCCGTCGACGAGAAGGCGGCCCGCGGTCGGGAGGACAAGTCCCGCGACCAGCGCCGCCAGCGCCGCCTGGCCGTTGCCCGACACCCCGGCGATGGCGGTGATTGTGCCTGCCTGCAGCACGAGGTCGACGCCGCGCAGCCCCGGCGCGGCGCCCGCCGGCGCGGTCGCCACGCCCTCGAGCCGCAGGAGCTCGGCCCCCGCGGCGGCGGCCGGGGCGACGCGGGCCTCGCGGATCGCCGCCCCGACCATCAGTTCGGCCAGCCGGCCGCGGTCGGTTCCGGCGGCCTGCGCCTCGCCCACCACCCGCCCCTGGCGCAGCACCACCACCCGGTCGGCCACCGCCAGCACCTCCTTCAGCTTGTGGCTGATGAAGATGATCGACAGCCCGCGCGCCACCATCCGCTTCAGTGTCGCGAACAGCGCCTCGCTCTCCTGCGGCGTCAGCACCGCGGTCGGCTCGTCCAGGATCAGGATGCGCGCATCGCGGAAGAGCGCCTTGAGGATCTCCACCCGCTGGCGCTCGCCCACCGTCAGCGACCCCACCCGCGCCGTCGGCTCAACTGCCAGCCCGAAGTCGCGCGCCAGCGCGCTGATCCGCACCGAAGCCTGCGCCAGCCCCAGCCCCGGCCGCCAGAGCGGCCTCGTGCCCAGGACGATGTTCTCGGCCACCGTCAGGTTGTCGGCCAGCGTGAAGTGCTGGTGCACCATCCCCACCCCGGCGGCCAGCGCGGCGCCCGGCCGGCCCGGCGGCAGGGGCCGGCCGCAGACGCTGACGGTTCCTGCATCGGCCGCGTAATGGCCGAAGAGGATGTTCATCAACGTCGTCTTGCCCGCCCCGTTCTCGCCCAGGAGAGCGACGATCTCGCCCTCCCTCAGGACGAGGTCGATCCCGTCGTTGGCAAGCACGGGGCCGAAGCGGCGGGTGATGCCCTGCAGGCGCAGGACCTCACGCGCGCCCCCTGCCGGCGCCGTCACGTCGAGCGCGGCTCGTCGTCGTCGATCGCCACACTGAAGGTCCCCGCCCGGATCGCCGCCTCGCGTTCGGCCACCAATGCCAGCGCCGCCGCAGGCACCTTGCCCTCGAAGGTGCCGAGCGGCGAGACCGAGCAGCCGCCATGCTTCATGAACGAGTAGACGCCGTAGTCGGCGGCCGCGAAGCTGCCCGCCTTCACCGCCGCGATCGCCGCGTCCATCGTCGGCTCGAAGTGCCACAGCGCCGAGGCCACGACCGTCTCGGGGTACTCGGCCTGGGTGTCGATGACGTTGCCGATCGCCAGCACGCCCCGCTCGCGGGCGGCATCCGAGACGCCAAAGCGTTCGGCATACATCACGTCCGATCCGGCCTCGATCATCCCGAAGGCGGTCTCCTTGGCCTTCGGCGGGTCGAACCACGAACCGATGAAGGCAACCTGGAAGCGCGCGTCGGCGCGCAGCTCGCGCACGCCGGCCATGAAGGCGTGCATCAGCCGGTTGACCTCGGGGATTGGAAACCCGCCGACCATCCCGAGCCTGCCGCTCCGGGTCATCGCTCCGGCAATGATTCCAGTCAGGTACGAGGCGTCCTGGATGTAGTTGTCGAAGACCGCGAAGTTCGGGACGGCGGGATCCTCCTTGAAGGACGAACCCATCAGGAAGGCGACGTCGGGATAGTCGGCCGCGACCTCGCGCGCCTCGTCCTCGACCCCGAACACCTCGCCCACGATCAGCTTCGCTCCGGCCTCGGCATATTCGCGCATGACCCTCGGGTAGTCGGTGTTCGAGGTGTTCTCAGACCAGTCGTAGGTGATGTCGCCACGCGCCACGGCGGCCTCGGCGGCCTTGTGGATGCGGCTCACCCACTGCTGCTCGACCGGCACGGTGTAGATGCCGGCGGCCTTCACCGGGTCGGCGGCAAAGGCGCCGCGTGGGGCGAAGGCAAGGCCCGCCGCGGCGGCCGAGCCGGCGATGAGATGACGCCGCGTGAGATGCGGCAGCACGAGCCTGTGGCGGGTTCGGATCATGGACGTCTCCCTGCGTGAGTCCGCTTTTTTCGCGGACGGTAGACGAAGGCGGGGCGTCGGCAAAGGGATTTCGCCGCCGCCGGGCGGCGACGGGCGGCGGCGGCCCCCGGCGGGGCCGGCGGGTTCCGGTTTTGACCGGCGCCGAGGGCTTGGCCCGGCATCGTCCGCGCGCCGGGCCCGCGTCTGATCCCGTCAGCCGGAACTGCCCCGCCCGCGCGCGCACGGGCGACGGCGTGCAACGATCCTGCGGGTTCACGCCCCTAGCGCAGCGGCGCGAAGCCGCGGGGAAAGCTGCCGCAGCCGACGCAGTCGACGGCATCGGCGACAAGCCGCGTGTTGCGCGCCCGCCCGCCGGTGACCCAGGGCTCGTCGCCCGCCGCCCCCCAGGCGCCGAAGACCGCCCGCCCGTCGCCAAGGGGGGTGATGTCGGCGGGGTCGCTGCCGGTCGCGCCGGCGGCAAGCTCGCCCAGCCGGCGGGTGCCGCGGCGGCTGCCGTCGGTCACCCAGGGTTCGGCGTTGCCGGCGCCGTCGGCGGCCGCGAACACCGCCCGGCCGTCGCCCAGCGGCGCCAGGAAGGGGCTGGTGCCCTCGGTACCAAGCCCGTCGCCCGCGCCGCGGAAGAGGTCGCGCACCAGCCGCGTGCCCTCGCGCGTCCCGTCGCTGACCCAGAGCTCGCGCCCGGCGGCCGAGCGGGCGGCAAACAGCACCATGCCGGGCGCGGGCGCGGTCAGGAACTCGGGCGAGGACGACGCGGGGCCGGGCAGGATGTCGCGGACAAGCCACGTGCCGGCGCGCGTGCCGTCGGTGTACCACAGCTCGCGCCCGCGCTGCGGCGTCGTCGCCGCGAACACCGCCCCGCCGCCGCCAAGCGCGGCAAAGCCGCCGGGGTCGGACCCCTCCGCACCGGGCAGGATGTCTTTCACCCGCCGGGCGCTCTGGCGCGCGTACGAGGCGACCCAGAGCTCGCGACCGTCCTCGGCGGTGAAGGCGCTGAACAGCACCCTGTCGTCGCCCAGCGCGACCAGCCCGCGCGGCTGCC
This sequence comes from Paracoccaceae bacterium, assembly GCA_023383015.1. Lineage (GTDB taxonomy): Bacteria > Pseudomonadota > Alphaproteobacteria > Rhodobacterales > Rhodobacteraceae > JAHDXW01. The sequence goes on along the minus strand of JAHDXW010000020.1, from coordinate 18,737 downwards.
AGTTGGCATCGCGCCGGCGCGTGGAATGGGCGACGATCGAGTCGCCGGGCAGATACCAGGTGTGAAGGTCGCGGCAGGTGCCGCCGCCGGCGCAGGGCCCCTCGGCGACGAAGACCAGGGTGTGTTCGGTGTTCAGCACAAGGTCGGCGGGGTTGCTTGCGGGTGCCCCGGGCGCGAGGTCGCTGCGCTTCCGGGTGCCGAGCGGCGTGCCGTCGCTGACCCACAGCTCCCGCCCCGACACCCCGTCGTCGGCCGAGAAGGCGGCAAACCCGTGGCCGGTGTCGGTCAGCCGTTCGGGGGCCCCCGACAGCGGGCCGGGGCGAATGTCGGCAAGCCGGGCCGTGCCGGCCGCCGTGCCGTCCGAGACCCAGATCTCGCGGCCGCTGGTGCCGTCGTCGGCCGCAAACACCGCCAGCCCCCGGCCGATCGGGGTGATCGCCCCGGGCAGCGAGTCGGCGCTGCCGGGGGCGATGTCGGCCACCATCCTCGTGCCGGCGGCGGTCAGGTCGCTGACCCACAGCTCGCGGCCGTGCAGCGCCAGGGTCCGCGTGTCGTCGGACGCGGAGAAAAGGACGCGCAGCCGCGCCTCGCTCTCTGCCCCGACCCCTTGCCCGGCCGCCGCGGCCGCCCCGCCGATCCACGCCGCCGCCGCCAGCCCGGCCGCCCGTCCAATCACCGTACGCATTACAAGACCTCCCGCCGCAACCTCACCCCCTTCAGGTTGGCGTCCGCACCCCAGCCGGGAATGATCCAGATCAATACATGCGTGCGGCTGAATACAACGCCTCCCGCACCCCAGATGTTGGGCCGCACCTGGCCCCTACCCAATCCCTCGCGGCTGGCCTATAATCCTCGCGGGGCGGCTAGCCCGGACACCGAGAGAAGGCCCATGCGCTGCCCGTTCTGCGGCAACATCGACACCCAGGTGAAGGATTCGCGGCCGGCGGACGACCATGTCTCGATCCGCCGCCGCCGCTTCTGCCCGGCCTGCGGCGGCCGCTTCACCACCTACGAGCGCGTGCAGCTGCGCGATCTCGTGGTCATCAAGTCGAACGGCCGGCGCGAGGACTTCGACCGCTCCAAGCTCGAACGCTCGATCCGCATCGCCATGCAGAAGCGTCCGGTGGAGCCTGAGCGCATCGAGCAGATGGTCAACGGCATCGTCCGCCGGCTCGAGAGCATGGGCGAGACCGACATCCCTTCCAAGGTGATCGGCGAGATCGTGATGGAGTCGCTGGCCCGCATCGACACCGTCGCCTACGTCCGCTTCGCGAGCGTCTACAAGAATTTCCAGGCGGTGGAAGATTTCGACCGCTTCGTCTCCGAGCTGCGGCCGCAGCCCCAGGCCGAGGAGTGAACGCAGCGGGCGAGCCCCGCTTCATGGCACTCGCGCTCGCACTGGCCGGCCGCGGGCTGGGCCGGGTGTGGCCGAACCCCGCGGTGGGTTGCGTCATCGAACGCGACGGCCGCATCCTCGGGCGCGGCTGGACGCAGCCGGGCGGGCGGCCGCACGCCGAGGCGGTGGCGTTGGCCGAGGCCGGGCCGATGGCGCGCGGCGCCACCGCCCATGTCAGCCTCGAGCCCTGCGCCCATCACGGGGCCACCCCGCCCTGCGCCGCGGCGCTGGTCGCTGCCGGGGTGGCGCATGTCGTCAGCGCGCTCGAAGATCCCGACCCGCGGGTGGCCGGCCGCGGCCATGCGCTGATCGCCGCCGCGAGGGTCGGGCTCACGACCGGCGTCATGGCCGCCGAGGCGGCGCGGCTGAACGCCGGCTTCCTCATGCATCGCCGCCTCGGGCGCCCGCTGGTGACGCTGAAGCTTGCCGCCAGCCTCGACGGGCGCATCGCCACCTCTGCCGGCGAAAGCCGCTGGATCACCGGCCCCGCGGCGCGGGCGCGCGTTCATCTGATGCGTGCCCGCCACGATGCGGTACTGGTCGGCGGCGGCACGGCGCGGGCCGACGACCCCGCGCTCACCGTCCGCGGCCTCGGCACCGGCTGGCAGCCGGTGCGGGCGGTGGCGACGCGCAGCCTCGATCTGCCCGCGGACGGGGCGCTGGCGGCGGGGCTTGCGCTGGCACCGCTCTGGCTACTGCACGATCCCGCAGCGACGCCGGCGGCCCGGGCGGCGGCCTGGACGGCGCGGGGGGCGCGGCTGCTCGCCGTTGCCGCCGGCGGCACGGGCGGTCTCGACCCGCCGGCAATGCTTGCCGTCCTCGGCGCGGCCGGACTCACGCGGGTGCTGTGCGAGGGTGGCGGGCAGCTGGCCGCAGCGCTGCTCGCGGCCGGGCTCGTCGACCGCATCTCCCTCTTCTCGGCCGGGCTCGCGCTGGGCGCGGACGGGCGGCCGGCGCTTGGGGGGCTCGGGCTCGCCGCGCTTGCCGCCGCCCCGCGCTTCCGCCTGACGGGGGTGGAGCGGCTGGGGCCCGACCTGATGTCCGAGTGGGAGCGGGCCGAGGCTGCCTGAGGCCGGCCCTTGCCGGGGGCCCGCGGCCGGCGCTATCGGATGGGCCCCGGCTTCCCGGGACAGGACCGCCGCGCGCCATGCACACCCCCCTTCCGCTGACCGCCGACCTCGTTCTTCTCGGAGGTGGCCACGCCCATGCCCTGGTGCTGCTGGGATTGGCGATGCGCCCCGTGGCCGGGGCGCGGCTGACGCTCGTCTCGCCGGACCCGGTGGCCGCCTACAGCGGCATGCTGCCCGGCCACCTCGCCGGACACTACCGGCGCGAGGACCTCGAGATCGACCTCGTCCAGCTTGCCCGCAGTGCCGGTGCACGGCTGATCCTCGGCCGCGCCGAGGGCATCGACCTCGCGACAAGGACGGTGGCGGTGCCCGGCCGCCCGCCCCTGGCCTGGGACGTGCTGTCGGTGGACGTGGGGGTGACCGCGGCGCTTCCCGACCTGCCCGGCGCGGCGGCCCATGCGGTGCCGGCCAAGCCTCTCGAGCGGCTGGCCGGGGCCTGGGCGGCCTTCCTCGGCGCGGTGCGCGAAAGGCAGGCTGCGCCGCGGGTTGCGGTCCTTGGCGCCGGCGTGGCGGGGGTCGAGCTCGCGCTGGCCGCCATCCACCGGCTGCGCGCCGACGGCGCGCGGGCGCCCGAGGTGACGCTCGTCGAGGCCGCGCCGACACCGCTCGGGGGCCTGTCGCCGACGGGGCGCCGGCGGGTGCTCGACGCGCTTGCCCGGGCGGGCGTGCGGCTCTCCTGCGGCACGGCGCCTGCTGCGGTCGAGGCCGGCGGCCTTCTCCTGGCCGACGGCCGGCGCATCGCCGCGGACCTCGTCGTCACCGCCACCGGCGCACGGCCCCAGCCCTGGCTCGCGACCAGCGGCCTTGCCCATGTCGGCGGCCATCTCGCCGTCGGACCGACGCTGCAAAGCCCCACCGACCCGGCCGTCTTCGCCGCCGGCGACTGCGCCCATCTTCTGCACGCGCCCCGGCCCAAGGCCGGCGTCTACGCCGTGCGCGCCGCCCCCGTGCTCCTCGCCAACCTGTGCGCCGCGCTCGCGGGCGGGCCGATGCGCAACTTTCGGCCGCAGCGGGAGTTCCTGCGCCTGGTCGCGCTCGGCGAACGGCGGGCGGTGGCCGAGAAATGGGGCGTTGCGGTCGCCGCACCCTGGGTCTGGCGCTGGAAGGACCGGATCGACCGCCGCTTCATCGCCCGCTTCGCACCCCGTCCGGCGATGCCCGCCCCGCCGCTGCCCCGGCCGGCCACCCGCGACCTCGCCGCCGAGCTTGCCGGCGGGCGGCCGATGTGCGCGGGCTGCGGCGCCAAGGCCGGCCCGGCGGCGCTTGCCCGCGCGCTGGCCTCCCTGCCTGCCTGCTCGCGGACCGACCTCCTGTCGGGCCCGGGCGACGATGCGGCGGTGTTGGCCCATGGCGCCGGAGTGCAGGTGCTGACCACCGACCATCTGCGCTCGATCACCGCCGACCCCTGGCTGATGGCGCGAATCGCCGCGGTGCATGCGCTCGGCGACGTCTGGGCGATGGGGGCCGCGCCGCAGGTGGCGCTGATGTCGGTCATCCTGCCGCGGATGTCCGAGCGGCTTCAGGCCCGCACCCTGGCCGAACTCATCGACGCCGCCACCGGGGTGCTGGCGGCCGAAGGGGCGGGGCTGGCCGGCGGCCACACCAGCCTCGGGGCCGAGTTCACGCTCGGTTTCGCGCTGACCGGGCTGGCCGCGCGGCCGGTAGCGAAGGCAGGGGCACAGCCGGGCGACGCGCTGGTGCTGACCAGGGCGCTGGGCGTGGGCACCATCCTCGCCGCGGGGATGGCGGGGGCGGCGCCGGGGCGGGCCGTGGCCGAGGCGCTCGCCGCCATGGCCCTGCCGCAGGGGGCGGCGGCGCGGCTGCTCGCACCGCAGGCGCATGCGATGACCGACGTCACCGGCTTCGGCCTCGCCGGCCACCTGCTCGAGATGATGGAGGCCTCCGGCACCGCCGCGTCGGTCGCGCTCGACGCCCTGCCGCTCCTGCGCTGTGCCGAGGGGCTGGCCGCGGCAGGCCATGCCTCGACGCTGGCGCCGGCCAACCGCGCCGCCGTCGCAAGCCGCCTGAAGGCAGCCCCCGGGGTCGACCCCGCCGACCCGCGCCTTTCCCTGCTCTTCGATCCCCAGACCTGCGGGGGGCTCCTTGCCGCGGTGCCCGAAGCGGCGGCCGCGGGCCTCGTTCAGGCAATCGTCGCCGGCGGGCTGGCCGACGCGGCGGTGATCGGCCGGGTGGCGGCCGGCCCCCCGGAGCTCGAGGTGACGGCGCACACGGCCGCTGCCAGCCGCCCGGCAAGTGCCTCGAGCGCGTCCGGCGCAAGCGAGTCTGCCGCCAGCGTGGTCACCGGGGCGCCGTGACGGCTGCGCGAGCGCGCATATCGCGGGTCGTAGTGGTCCTCCATCAGCGCCCGGGCAAGCGGGACGAAGGCGCCCGCCGCCGCCATCGCCCGCCAGCCGGCGATGCGCTCTCTCGGGTGCAGGGGGGCGAGAAGCCCGATCAGCCGGTCCAGCGCGGCGGCGTCGGCCACGACATCGTCATAGGCACGGGCAAGGTAGGCGGCCCGCGCCGCTGCCGGCGCGCTCACGGCGATGCGCGGGGCCGCGCGCATCGCCGCCCACAGCCGCGGCGGCAGGGCAAGCTCGCCGATTCTCGAGCTCTCGGCCTCCACAACCACCGGCCGGAGCGGGTCGAGCGCCTCGAGGGCCATGGCCAGCCTGCCCTCGAAGGCCTTCTGCGACGGCTGGCCGCCGGGGCGCGCGCCGAAGAGCGAGCCGCGGTGGTTGGCCAGCCCCTCGAGGTCGATCACCTGCAGGCCGCGGGCGGCGACCAGGGCCAGAAGCTCGGTCTTTGCCGTGCCGGTGTCGCCGTCCAGCACCACCACGGGCGAGGGCACGGGGCGGTCGTAGAGGCGCGCCACCACCAGCCGCCGCCAGGCCTGCCAGCCGCCCGCCAGCGTCTCAACCCGCCAGCCCACCTCGCGCAGGATCGTGGCGAAGGCGCCCGACCGCTGCCCGCCGCGCCAGCAGTAGACCAGGGGCCGCCACGCCCCGGACTTCTCGGCCAGCGGCCCCTCGAGATGCGCCGCCGCGTTGCGGGCAAGGATCGCGGCGCCGAGTTTTCGCGCGCGAAACGGGCTCTCCTGCTTGTAGATCGTTCCCACCCGCGCACGCTCCTCGTTCGAGAGGACGGGGAGCGAGATGGCGGCGGGCAGATGGTCCTCGGCATATTCGGCCGGGGACCGCACGTCGATGACGTCGTCGAAGCCGGCGCGGGCAAGTTCGGACAGGGTGGCGGGGGCGAAGGGCATGGCGCCCCCTCTAACCAAGCCCGGGCAGGGCGGGAAGTGGCTATCGGGGGGCCGGCGGGTGCCAGTTCTGGCGGGCAAGCTCTGCGCCGCCGGCACCGATCCTCCGAACGCGGTCCTGATGCGCCCGATCCGGGCGATTGGCCGTCGGGATGGGACACCGGCGCCGGCAGCAGCCGGTCGCGTTCCGGGAGTTCTGCCGTGGCGACGGCGAAGACGTGGCGGGGCGGGCCCGATCCGAAGCAGGGAAGCTTCGCCTTGCGGCTGCGGCTGTGGACATCCTGCCGCACCGGCGTCTGCGCCGGGCAGATGCCGCACCGCCGGTGCCGTCGCGGCGGTCGGCCCCGACCTCGAAGCCGGGGCCTTCGGGCAGCGCGCGCGATGCCGCGGCATCGCTGCAGGGGTTGGAATGGGGATGGAGATGCGCGCGGCACCCGGCCGCAATCGGCAGCCCGACACGCCGCCCGGAGGCGGCTGGCGGTGCCAGCCCGTCGGGACGAAGGACCAATGGGGCAAGCCGGACGATCGCACGCCGGCGGCTCATCTGCGGGACGGCGGGACCAGGCTGCCACGGTTGCAGCCGCAGCCCCGCGAGGTGCCCCGCCATCATCCCGCTTCGGCCGGCGGCGGGCGCCCCTTCCGCCCGACCTTGCCGCAGCGCGGCGACAGCCGGGCTTGCCACGGCCCGCGCGAGGGTGGATAGTCAGTCCAGCCCGGCAGCGGTGCCAGCGATGATGGCAGACAGCCGCCGTGCGGAAGGACCAGCGGCCCGGATGTCCGCCGGCTGGCCTGCCGCCGTCGGGACCGTCCCGTTCCCTTCGCCCGGTATCCACAGGAACGCATCCATGTCGCTAAGAACCCTGGCCCTCGCCCTGGCCCCCGCCGCCGGCCTGGCGGCCGGCACGGCCGGGGCCCAGACCGCCGTCATCTTCGGCACCAACTGGGTCGCCCAGGCCGAGCACGGCGGCTACTACCAGGCCCTTGCCGACGGCACCTACGCCGCCTGCGGGCTTGACGTCACCATCCTTCCCGGCGGGCCGCAGGTGAACAACCGCGCACTGCTCGTCGCCGGCCGCATCGACTTCTACATGGGCGGGCCGGTGGGCGTGCTCTCGGCGGTGCAGGAAGGCATCCCGATGGTCGCCGTCGCCGCCGACTTCCAGAAGGATCCCCAGATCCTGATGACCCATCCCGGACGCGTCGCCAGCTTCGCCGAGGTCTCCGGCCTGCCGCAGTACTTCATCGGCGACGAGGGCTTCGTCACCTATTTCCGCTGGCTCGAGGCCGCGCACGGCTTCGACCCCGCCCGCCGCGTGCCCTACACCTTCAATCCCGCGCCCTTCGTCGCCAACCCGGATTCGGCCCAGCAGGGCTACGTCACCTCCGAACCCTTCGCGGTGCAGCGCGCCGGCGGCTTCATGCCCGACGTCTGGCTTCTTGCCGACCAGGGCTATCCGGCCTACTCCCAGCTGATCGTCGCCATGAAGGAAACCCTGGAGCGCCGGCCGGAGGTAGTCAGGTGCTTCGTCGAGGCCACCTCGATCGGCTGGGCCAACTTCCTGCACGGCGACAACTCCGCCGCGCTGGCGGCGATCCGGCGCGACAACCCCGACATGACGGCCGAACAGCTCGCCAACTCGCTCGATGCCATCCGGCGCAACGGCCTTGTCGATTCCGGCGATGCCGCGACGCTCGGCATCGGGGCGATGACCGCGTTGCGCTGGGAGGCCTTCGCCGGCCTCATGGCCGCAACCGGGGTGATCCCGCCCGACCTCGACCACAGCCGGGCCTACAGCCTCGGCTTCGCGCTGTCGGGGGCGTCGCTGCCGGTGCTCGCCCGGCTGCGGGGCAACTGAGAGTTCGCGGTGGACGCGCCCCTGGCCGCGGGGCCGGGTGCTGCCCGCGCCCCCGCGGGGCAGGCCGGGGCAGCGGCCCGGCCGCCCCTTGTGGCCCTCGAGGGCGTCGACAAGGCGTACGGCCGCGAGCCGCCGGTGCTGCACGGTCTGGCGCTCGAGGTCCGCAGGGGCGACTTCCTGTCGCTGCTTGGCCCCTCGGGCTGCGGCAAGTCGACCGTCCTGCGGCTGATCGCGGACCTCATCCGCCCGGGCCGCGGCCGCATCCGCTGGGCCGACCCGGCGGCGGCTGCGTCGCTCGGCGTGGTCTTCCAGGATCCCACGCTGATGCCCTGGGCGACGGTGGCCGACAACGTCTGGCTGCCGCTGCGGCTGCGCGGCCTCTCCCGGCGCACGGCCGCGCCCGATGTCGCAGAGGCGCTGGCGGCGGTGGGGCTTGGCGGCCGCGCCGCGGCCTTTCCGCGCGAGCTGTCGGGAGGCATGAGGATGCGGGTCGCCATCGCCCGCGCGCTGGTCACCCGGCCGCAGCTCATCCTGATGGACGAGCCCTTCGCTGCCCTCGACGAGATCACGCGCTTCCGGCTCAACGACGACCTCCTCGAGCTGCGGGCGCGGATCGGATGCACGGTCGTCTTCGTCACCCATTCGGTGTTCGAAAGCGTCTTCCTGTCGGACCGCATCGCGGTGATGGCGGCGCGGCCGGGGCGCATCTTCGGCGAACTGGCGGTGCCCGCGCCCTACCCGCGGACGGCGGCCTTCCGCGCGAGCCCCGTCTACGCCGACTGGTGCCGCGTGGCCTCGGCGACGCTGGCCGCGGCGATGGAGCAGGGCAGCGATGACGGCTGAACCGATTCGCGCCTCCTCGCGCCCCCAACCGGAGGATGCCGCCGGGCGCGACCGTCTGCGGCTCGGACGGCTGGCGCGGACGGGGCGCTGGCTGCTGCCGGCGGCGGTGCTGGCGGCGGCGGTAGGGCTCTGGCACTGGGCGGTGACGGCCTATGACATCCCCCACTACATCCTGCCCGGGCCGCTGGTCGTGGCCACGACGCTGATCGACGAGTTCCCCTCGCTGGCGCTCAACTGGTGGATGACGGTCAAGGTGTCGGCCGTGGCGCTTGCCCTTGCGGTCGTGGCCGGCGTCGGGCTGGCGGTGCTCTTCACCCGCTCGCGCTGGCTGGAGATGTCGCTTCTTCCCTACATGGTCGTGCTGCAGGTGACGCCGATCATCGCCATCGCGCCGCTCATCTTCATCTACATCGACGACCATGTGGCGCGGGTGCTGTTCTGCGCCTGGATCGTGTCGTTCTTCCCGATCCTGTCGAACACCGTCCTGGGGCTGCGCTCGGCCGACGAGCGACTTCGTGACCTGATGACAATCTACCGGGCCAGCGGCTGGCAGCGGCTGCGGCATCTGGAGCTGCCCGCGGCGCTGCCCTACTTCCTCGGCGGGCTGCGCATCGCCGGCGGCCTCAGCCTGATCGGCGCGGTCGTCGCCGAGTTCACCATGGGATCGGGCGGGCGGGCGGCCGGACTTGCCTTCCGCATTCTCGAGGCGAGCTACCGGATGCAGACGCCGAAGATGTTCGCGGCCCTCCTGCTGATCGTGCTGACCGGCGTGACGATCCATCTCGCGATCGGCCTTCTTGCCCATCTTCTCCTGCGCCGCTGGCACGAAAGCGCGCTGGGAACCGAGGTCTGAGGTCGCGGCAGGAAAGGGGCGGACGCGCGATGCGGGCACTTGTCGTCTACTGCCATCCGTCGCCGGAAAGCTTCACCGCGGCGGTGCGCGACCTGGTGCTGGGTCGACTCGCCGCCGCGGGGGCCGAGGTGCGGCTGCACGACCTCTACGCCGCGGGCTTCGGGCCGGTGCTGTCGGCAGCCGAATGGCATGGCTATGCCGAGGTGCCTGCCAACCGCGCCCCGGTCGCGGCGGCGGCGGCCGATCTCGCCTGGTGCGACACGCTCCTCTTCGTCTATCCGACCTGGTGGTACGGCCCGCCGGCGATGCTCAAGGGCTGGCTCGACCGTGTCCTGCTGCCAGGGGTGGCGTTCCTGATGCCCGATGCGGGGCACCGGCGCATCCGTCCCGGCCTTGGCAATGTCCGGCGGCTGGGCGTCTTCACCACCTGCGGGGCGCCCTGGTGGCTTGCCTGGGCGGTCGGTGCGCCCGGCCGCCGGATGCTTCTGCGCGGCGTGGGCTGGCTCTGCGCGCCGCGGCGGCGCACGGCCTTCGTCGCCCACTACCGCATGGACACGTCCACTCCCGCCAGTCGCGCGCGCCACCTCGCCCGCGTCGGCCGGGCAGTCGACCGTCTGATCGGCCCCGCCGTCCGCGGCTGAGCGGCTGCCCTCAGGGCGGCCCGCCCAAGGCCTCGTCCAGCCGTTCGATGGCGCGGTCGGTGATGTCGATCTCGTCGAAGGACAGGAATACCGCCCGCCGGTCAAGCACCACGCTTGCCCCCGCCTCCCCCAGAAGCTGGGCCAGCACCGGCAGCGCGGCCTCCAGGAAGCGCTGGCGGTCCTCGTCGCGGCGGCGGTTCAGCGCCCGGCTCTTGGCATCCTGCGAGCGCCGGATCTCCTCGACGCGGCGGTCGAACTCCTCGGCCAGCGCGCGGAACTCCTCGGGCGCCAGGCTCGCCCGGCGCTCGGTCAGCGCCCGCTCCTCGGCCGTCAGCGCCGCCTCGATGCGCCGGTTCTCGGCCGCAAGCTCACGCAGCGCGGCCTCCAGCTCCTCGGTCATGCGCCTGCCCATCCGCGAGCCGGTAAACAGCCGGTCGGGGTCGATCGTCAGCACACCCGCCCCGACCGGAACCCCCACCGTCAGCTCCGGCCCCTGCCCTTCCTGCGCCACTGCCGGCGCCGCAGCGGCCGACGCGCACAACGCCGCTGCAAGCGCAAGCACGCGTTGCGGCCGGCGGCCTGGAACCGCCGCCATGGTCAGAACCGGGTCGAGATCGTCAGGTCGAAGAACTGGTCCTTGTCATAGCTTTCCTTCATCAGCGGCGCCGCGAAGTTCATCCGCAGCGGCCCGATCGGCGTGCGCCAGAACAGCGAGAACCCCGCCGCCGCGCGCAACCGCATCGAGTCGTCCACCGGTCCCGAGGTGCCGGCGGTGTCGTCCAGCCCCCAGACCGAACCGACGTCAAGGAAAAGCCCGCCCGACAGCCCGTATTCCTCGGGCAGGCCGAGCGGGAACTCGGCCTCGAGTCGCGCGACGAAGAAGTAGTTGCCACCCAGCGCGTCGCGGTTGGATGCGGTCAGGTCGCGCGGGCCGACGCCGTTCGGGGCGAAGCCGCGCATCTTGCCGAACAGGTTGAAGCGGTCCGTGATGCGGCTGTTGCCCGACAGCATGAACAGCGCTCCGCCCTCGAGCTCGGCTCTCAGCGTGACCTCCTCGCTCATCACCCTGCGCTCGACCGACAGCAGCGCCGTCGAGGAGACATACTGCATGTCGCCGCCGAGCCCGGCGAAGTCCTGCCCGAACCGCACCAGCACCCCGCCCAGCGGGTCGATGCCGGTGCGGCGGTTGTCGAATGAGAAGGTGTAGCCCACCGCGCTCGTCACCCGCGAGCCGGACTCGCGCTGCAGGATGGCCGAGGAGCCGTTGTCAAGCGTGTTGTCGGGATCACCGCGGTCGACGTCGTAGATGCGGTCGTCCGACAGCCGGTAGCGCAGCTCCAGCCGCGCGTTTTCACGCAGCGGGAACTCGATCGAGGGGGTGATGCCCAGGTTCGACAGGCTGTAGCGGGCGTTCGGCGGCTCGAACAGGTTGCGGTAGGCCGAAAAGCGGAAGCGCAGGTCGCGGTCCAGGAACGCCGGCTCGACAAAGGTCAGCTGCGAGTTGGTGTTTCGCACGCCGCTTCCGAGGGTGACGCCAAGGTACTGGCCGCGGCCGAGAAAGTTCGATTCGCTGAAGCTGACGACAAAGCCGGGCCCGGTGTTGACGCTGTAGCTGGCGCCGAGCGACAGCGAGCCGGTCTGCGCCTCCTCGACATCGACGTCGATGATGACCTGGTCAGGGGTCGACCCCTGCCGCCCCTCGACCGCCGCGTTGGTGAAATGCCCCAGCGCCCGGATCCGCTCGGCCGCCTCGCGGATCTCGCGCGGGTTGAAGGGGTCGCCCTCGACAGAGCGGAACTGGCGCCGGATCACCTGGTCGAGCGTGCGCGAGTTGCCCTCGATGTCGATCCGCTCGACGAATATGCGCGGGCCGCGGACGATGGCGAACTCGACGTCGAGCGTCAGGTCGCGGTCGTTGCGGGTGATGCGCGGCTCGACGCGGATGAAGGCCAGCCCCTGACGGGTGGCATGGTTCTCCAGCCGGGCAATGTTGGTCTCGATGACCGTCGGCGAATAGGTCACGCCCGGCCGCAGCCGCAGCACGCGCTCGAACTCGGCCGGGTCGGCCTCGGCCACCTCGCTCGTGGTGGTGACGCTGCCCACCCGGAACGGCTGGCCCTCGCGGATGGTATAGGTGATGAAGAAGGCGTCGCGCTCGCGGGCGATCTCGCTGGCAACCGACAGCACCTCGAAGTCGACGTAGCCGCGCGAGCGGTAGAAGTCGGTGAGCAGTTGCTTGTCGAACTCGATGCGGTCGGGGTTGAAGGTATCGCGGGCGATCAGCGTCCGCAGCAAACCCGCCTGCTTGGTGTCCAGTACCCGCCGCAGCCTGGCGTTGGAGAAGTCGCGGTTGCCGACGAAGGTGATCCGCTCGATCTCCACCACCGCGCCCTCGCGGATCTCGAACACCAGGTCGACCCGGTTGTCCGACCGCGGAATGATCTTTGGCGTCACGATGGCGGCGAAGCGGCCGGCCTGGCGGTAGGCCTCGACGATCGCGGCGGCGTCCGACTCGGCCTGCGAGGGCGAGTAGACCCGCCGCGACTGCGACCGCACGATGCGCGCCAGCGCATCGTCGTCAATTCGCCGGTTGCCCTCGAACGCGACCAGGCTGATCGTGGGGTATTCACGCACGCGGATCACCAGCGTCCCCCCCGCCGGGATCAGTTCGACCTCCTCGAACAGGCCGGAGGCGAGGATGCGCTGGTAGGCGGCATTCAGCTCGGCCGCGCTGACTGCCCGCCCGCGGGCGATTCCGGCATAAGCGAGGATGGTGGCCGCCTCTATCCGGACGTTGCCCTCGATCTGGACCGCCGAGAAGCTGAAGTCCTGGCTCGCGGCCGGCTGCGGGATCGTCGCCCAACTCATTGCCACGCAAAGAAAAACGGAAACAGCGGCAAGGCCCTGTCGAAGCCTTCGGGCGACGGCGGGCAAGGTCGAGATCGCTGCCGGTGCCCTCATCGTTCCGCCCCGCCTTTTTCGTTCCGACACCGGGAGTTGGTAGCGGCTCCGGAGGGGCTTGTCAAAAGCTGCGACCGCGCCGGGCGGGTGGGCCGGGCGCGGTCGCGGGCGAGGTCGGGGTGGTGCGGGTGGGGGGCTCAGAACCCCGTCGGCGGATGAAGCGCGCCGACGATCGCCTGGCCGAGGAAGGCGCCCGCAAGCAGGCCCACCACGATCGTTCCCACGAAGAACAGGCTGTCACGGTTGAGATTGACGATCAGCGACAGGCCGCGGTAGCCGTTGTGGATCATTTCCATGGGAACACCCCATCCATCGAGCGATGGCAATGGACTAGCCGCGGAATGCGGCACCAATGCGGCCACAACCGGGCGGCGACCGGATCAGGGGCAGAAAAGGTCGTTGGTCAGGGCGAAGGCCATCAGCCCGAGCAGCAGGGTCAGACCGATTCCCATCAGGATGCGCAGCGCCCGGTCGCCGGGCGGCCGGCCGGTGACGGCCTCCCAGGCCTGGAAGACCAGATGCCCGCCGTCCAGCACCGGTACCGGGAACAGGTTCAGCAGGCCGACCGCGGTCGACAACACCGCGACAAACCAGATGAAGCTCGCCAGCCCCTGCGACGCGGCCGCGCCCGAGGTCTCGGCGATCCCGATCGGCCCGCGCAGGTTGCAGGCACTGATGGCGCCGGTGACCATGTGCCACAGGGCCGACAGGCTGGTGCCGGCCACATGCACGGTCTGCTCGACCCCGCGCTGCAGCGCCTCGAACGGCCCCGGCGTGCGCGTCTCGGGCTCGAAGAACAGCCCCCCCGACAGGCCGATCAGCCACCGCGTCTCGAAACCGCCCTCCGGCAGCGGCAGGTCGACACGGCGGGGCGTGAGCGTGATCTCGACCGTCGCGCCGTCACGCCAGACCGACAGCACGAGCGTCCGCCCGCCCGACTCGCCCACCCGCGCGCGCAGCTCGCTGAAGGCGTGGATCGGCACGCCGTCGACCGCCAGCACCACGTCGCCCGGCAACAGGCCGGCGTCGTGGGCAGCCGATACCGGCTGCACCGAATCGGCCACCGGCGGAAAGGGGAAGGGCCCCGCCACCTCGCGCTCGGCGCCGTCGCGCATCACCCGGTAGTCCACCGTCTCGGTCGGGGAAAGCCGCTCGACGGCAGCCGCAAGCCCGGCCCCGTCGGGGGTGGCGATGCCGCCCACCGCAAGGATGCGGTCGCCCGGCCGGACCTCCTGCACGGCATAGGGCAGCGGCCGCAGGCTGCCGACGACGGGTGCCTCGGTCGCCACGCCCGCGGCCATGATGGCACCGGCAAACACCAGCGCCGACAGCAGGAAGTTGGCCGCCGGCCCGGCCGCGACAGTCACCGCCCGCGCCCACAGGGGCGCGCCCTGCATCGTCGCGCGCCTGGTCTGCGCATCCATCGGCGGCGCCCCCGCCGCCGTGACCGAGGCCGCATCGCCGTCACCAAGGAAGCGCACATAGCCGCCGAGCGGCAGGGCGGCAAGCTGCCAGCGCGTGCCGCGCCGGTCCGTGAAGGCCATCAGCCGCGGCCCGAAGCCGATCGAGAACACCTCGGCGTGGATGCCGCTCCAGCGGGCGGCGATGTAATGGCCGAACTCGTGCACCGCGACAATGATCGACAGCGCCACCACAAAGGCCAGGACGGTCCAGAACAGACCGCCGAAGGACGGAACAAGACCGCCGATGTCCACCTGACTACCCCGCTCTATGTCCGGCTTGCCTGCACGATGGCCCCGGCCGTCTGACGTGCCAGATGGTCCATCGCCAGCACGTCATCAAGCCGGCTTGGGGCGATTGTGAGGCCGCGGTCGGCCGAAAGCCGGTCGAGCGTCGCCTCGACCACTGCCGCCATGTCGGGAAATCGCAGCCGCTGGGCAATGAAGCCGTCGAGTGCCACCTCCTTGGCGGCGTTGAAGGCTGCCCCGGCCAGCCCGCCGGTGGCCATCACCGCCCGCGCCAGCCGCAGGGCGGGAAAGCGCAGCGGGTCCGGCGCCTCGAAGGCAAGCGCACCGAGCGCGACGAGGTCGAGCCGCCGCACCGGCAGCGGCCGGCGCACCGGCCAGTTCAGCGCATAGCCGATGGCATGGCGCATGTCGGGCGCGCCGAGATGGGCCATCATCGCCCCGTCGACGAAGCCGACCAGCGCATGGATGATCGACTGGGGATGCACGACAACTTCGACCTGCTCCGGTGCGACGCCGAAGAACTCCCTTGCCTCAATGAGTTCCAGCGCCTTGTTGAAGAGGCTTGCGCTGTCGATCGAGATCCTCTGGCCCATCGACCAGCGCGGATGGGCCGCCGCCTCGGCCACCGTGGCGGTTGCCAGCCGCTCCGCCGGCCAGTTACGGAACGGCCCGCCCGAGGCGGTGATGACGATGCGCTCGACCGTCGCGATGTCCTCGCCCGCAAGCGCCTGGAAGACCGCCGAATGCTCGCTGTCGACGGGCAGGATGCTGGCGCCGTGGCGTGCCGCCTCGGCCATGAGCAGCGGGCCGGCGGCGACCAGGCTTTCCTTGTTGGCCAGCGCAAGCCGCCCCCCCTGCGCCAGGGCCCGGAACCCCGGTGCCAGCCCCGCCGCCCCGACGATCGCCGAGACCGTGACATCCGCGGGCCGTTCGGCGGCCTCGACCAGCGCCGCGGGCCCGGCTGCCGCCTCCACGCCGCTGCCCGCCAGGAGCTCGCGCAGCTCTCCCAGCCGCGCGGGGTCGGCGGTGACCGCGAGGGCAGCGCCGAAACCGCGTGCGCGGGCGGCCAGCAGCGCCACGTTCCGCCCCCCGGTCAGTGCCACCACCTGCCAGGCATCGCGGTCGCGGTCGATCAGGTCGAGCGTGCTGTCGCCGATCGAGCCGGTTGCTCCCAGGACCGTGATACGGCGCATCGGGCTAGCCGCCTCCCGGTGGCGGGAAGGCGACCACCCGCTCGGCGACGAGGAAGAAGACGGTGGCGGCGAACAGCCCGTCGAAGCGGTCGAAAAGGCCGCCGTGGCCGGGGATCAGGTGCGAGGCGTCCTTCACTCCCGCCCGCCGCTTGACCGCGCTCTCGGAGATGTCCCCGATCTGCGCGGCCATCGACGCGGCGACCGACAGCGTCACCAGCGCCGCACCCGCGCCGGTCGCGAGAACGAAGCCCGCCCCGACCGCCGCCGCACCGGTCCAGCCTGCCAGCGTGCCCGCCCAGGTCTTCTTGGGGCTGACGCGCGGCCACAGCCGCGGGCCGCCGAGCAGATTGCCGGCGAAATAGCCCAGCACATCGGTGGCCATGACCACCAGCACCAGCCACAGCACCCAGACGAAGCCCAGATCCTCGCGCAGGTGCAGAAGCCCGAACCCAGCCAGCACCAGAAGCGCCGCCAGCGGCGCGAACAGCCGCCGCCCGCCGCGAGCCAGGAGGATCGCCGCCACCGCCGGCAGAAGGGCGAGCGGCAGCACGTATTCCGGCGGCACCAGCCGCGACAGCGCGACCGCCACGGCCGCGACGCCGCCCAGCGCGGCGGCCATCCAGCCCTCGGTGCCGTGCGGCAGCGCAAGGCCCGACAGTTCCCAGACCATCACCCCGACGACCAGCGCCACCAGCGCCATGAACACCGGTCCGCCGAACCACAGCGCGGCGAAGCCCGGTCCCGCCAGCGCCGCGGCCGACAGCACGCGGGGGCCGAGGTCGGCAAAGCGTCCGGGTGCCGGCGCCATCGCCCGCCCCGGCCGCTCAGACCGCGACCGCCCCGAAGCGGCGCTCGCGCTGGCCGTAGCGGGCGACGATGGCGGCAAGTTCGGCTGGGGTGAAATCGGGCCACAGGGTGGGTGTGAACTCGTACTCGGCATAGGCCGACTGCCAGAGCAGGAAGTTCGAGATGCGGGTCTCGCCCGAGGTGCGGATGACGAGGTCGGGGTCGGGCAGGCCGGCGGTATCGAGGCGCGCGGCGAAGGCGGCCTCGTCAGCCGCACCGGGCGCGATCTCGCCCGAGGCCGCCGCCGCGACCAGCGCCTGCGCCGCACGCAGGATCTCGTCGCGGCCGCCGTAGTTGATCGCCACCGTCAGGTTCAGCCGCGTGTTGCCGGCGGTCCGCGCCTCGATGCCGTCCATCAGCCGGCGCAGCCGCGATTCGAGCGGCCCGCGGTCACCGATGAAGCGCATCCGGACCCCCTCCTCCGACAGCCGGTCGGCCTCGCGCTCGATGTAGCGCGAGAACAGGCGCATCAGCCCGATCACCTCCTCGACGCTGCGCTTCCAGTTCTCGGTCGAGAAGGCATAGAGGGTCAGCCAGCGGATGCCGAGGTCCGGGGCGGCGGTCACGACCTCCTTGACCCGCTCGGCGCCGCGCCGGTGGCCCACCAGCCGGGGCCAGCCGCGGCCGGTCGCCCAGCGGCCGTTGCCGTCCATGATCACAGCCACATGCGCCGGAACCCGGGCGGGGGGGGTCGCGGCCGCCGCGCGCGACGCCCCCGGTTCCCGCGCGGTCGCGGGCAGCGCGGCCGCGCCCCCCGCCGTCTCGTTGCCTGCCACCAACCTGCCCCCTCTGCGCTGCCCCCCGCCTGTTCCCCGGCGGCGGCCTCAGACCTGCATGATCTCGTGCTGCTTCGTCTCGAGCATCTTGTCGACCGTACCGATCGCCTTGTCGGTCAGGTCCTGGACCTCGTCGGCCCACATCTTGGCGTCGTCCTCGCTCATCCCGTGGGTCTTGGCGCGCTTGAGCTGGTCCATGCCGTCGCGCCGGACGTTGCGGACAGCCACCCGCGCATGCTCGGCATACTGGGCGGCAACCCTGGTCAGCTCGCGCCGGCGCTCCTCGTTCAGTTCCGGGATCGGCAGGCGGATGATCGGCCCGTCGGTGATCGGGTTGATGCCGAGGCCGGAATCGCGGATCGCCTTCTCCACCTTCGAGACCATCGCGCGGTCCCAGACGTTGATCGTCACCATCCGCGGCTCGGGCACGTTGATGGTGCCCAGCTGGTTGACCGGCGTCATCTGGCCATAAGCATCGACATGGATCGGCTCGAGCATGCCGGCCGATGCGCGGCCGGTACGCAGGCTCGCGAACTCCTGGCGCAGCGCGGCCAGCGCGCCGTCCATGCGGCGCTGCAGTCCGTCGAAGTCGATCTCCCTGTCGCTGTCGGGCATGGGCTGGTCCTCGCACGTCTCACGCGGTGCCCTGCTCGGGCGCCGCCCCTCGTTCCGGCGCACCGCCGGGCGGCACGCCACCTCTCGCGCTATAGCACCGGGCGGTGCGCTTGGGTATAGCCCTAGCCATGCACCAGCGTGTATCGCCCCTCGCCGCGCAGGATGCCGCGGAAGCCACCGGGCTCGTCCAGCGAGAAGACGACGATCGGCAGGTCGTTGTCGCGGGCCAGCGCAATGGCGCTGGCGTCCATCACCTTGAGGTTCCTTGCCAGCACCTCGTCATAGCTGACGCGATCGAAGCGCACCGCATCGGCGTGGCGGGCGGGGTCGCGGTCGTAGACGCCGTCGACCTTGGTGCCCTTGAAGATCGCCTCGCAGGCCATCTCCGAGGCCCGCAGCGTCGCCGCCGTGTCGGTCGTGAAATAGGGGTTGCCGGTGCCGGCGGCGAAGATGCAGACGCGCTTCTTCTCCAGGTGCCGCACCGCCCGGCGGCGGATGTAGGGCTCGCATATCTGGTCCATCGGGATGGCCGAGATCACGCGGGTGAAGACACCCATGCTCTCGAGCGCCGACTGCATGGCGAGGGCGTTCATCACCGTGGCCAGCATCCCCATGTAGTCGGCCGTCGTCCGCTCCATCCCCTGGGCCGAGCCCTG
>JAHDXW010000019.1 GCA_023383015.1 Paracoccaceae bacterium | reverse complement strand
CGACCGCCTTCATCAGGCCGATGTTGCCCTCCTGGATCAGGTCCAGGAACTGCAGCCCGCGGTTGGTGTACTTCTTGGCGATCGAGATGACGAGGCGCAGGTTCGCCTCCACCATCTCCTTCTTGGCCTGCCGGGCCTCGCGCTCGCCCTTCTGCACGCTTCTGACGATGCGGCGGTACTCGGGGATTTCCAGGCCCGTCTCGGTGGCCAGATTATGGATGTTGCCGCGGAGCTGCTCGATGCGGCGGCGCTCGTGCCGGATGTAGTTGGCCCAGCCCTTCTTGCCGACCTTCTGCATCCGGTCGATCCAGGTCTGGTCGAGCTCGTTGCCGTAGTACTCGTCGATGAAGTCCGTCCGCGGCACGCCGTAGCTGTCGGCCAGCCGCATGAGCTGCGCCTCCAGTCCGACCAGCCGCTTGTTGATCGCGTAGAGCTGCTCGACGAGGCTCTCGATGCGGTTGTTGTTGAGCGACAGGCTCTTGACGTCCGCGATGATCTCCTCGCGAATCTTGGCGTAGGCCTTCTGCTGCTGGCGCGAGCCCTGCTCGCCCGCCACCTGCATCTCGAGATTGCGGTCCTGCTGCTTGCGCAGCCGCTTGTAGGTCGAGGCGATGCGGTCGAAGGTCTCCAGCACTTTTGGCTTGAGCTCCGCCTCCATGGCCGCCAGCGACAGCGCATTCTCGTAGTCGTCCTCGTCCTCCATGTCGCCAGTGCGCTGCGCCGCGCCATCGGCGCTGCCATCTTCGGGAGGGCTGGAGGGTGCCGGCGCGTGATCCGGCGGCGCCACGATCGGAGCGGCCTTCGCCTCGGGGCCCTCGTAGGTCGCCTCGAGGTCGATGATGTCCCTGAGCAGCACCTTGCCGTCGTTGAGCTCGTCGCGCCAGATGATGATCGCCTGGAACGTCAGCGGGCTCTCGCACAGGCCGGCGATCATCGCCTCCCGGCCGGCCTCGATGCGCTTGGCGATGGCGATCTCGCCCTCGCGCGACAGGAGCTCCACCGAGCCCATCTCGCGCAGGTACATGCGGACCGGATCGTCGGTGCGCTCGACGGGCTCAGGGCGCGTCTCGGACTTGGCGGGCACGGCCTGGGGCGTGAGCGCACGCCCCTCCTCCTCGTCCATGGCCTCGTCGCCCGCCTGCTGCTCCTCCCCTTCCTCGCTCTCGACGACGTTGATGCCCATGTCGGAGAACATGGCCATGACGTCCTCGATCTGCTCGGAGGACACCTCCTCGGACGGCAGCACCGCGTTCAGCTCGTCGTAGGTGACGTATCCCCGCGCCTTGGCCGACTTGATCAGGCGCTTGACGGCCTGATCCGACAGGTCGAGCACCGGGCTGTCGCGCTCCGGCGCCTCGACGGCCTGGGGTGGCGTCTGCTCTTCGGTTTTCTGTGTCATCTGCGTGCGGGGCTCAACGGCTGGAATGGCGTTCGACATGGGCAGCGTCATGCTCGCAATCGTTTGTCGGTCAGGCGCTCGGTCGGACGTGCATCGGCGGTACCTGGGAAATAGCCAGGGCATGTCGATCGAACAACTCTCTCGCGGCATCGAGTCCCGATACGTTCGGGTCCGCCAAGCGGAAATGCCCAGGTGACAGGCCCGCGCCCCATCGGGCGCTGCCGGCTCGTCGACCAGGGCAGCTCAAATCTCCAAAGCCGTATCAACAACGTCCAGACTCGCGATCAGGCGTTGGACCTCGCAAATCCTGGCGAGCGATTCCTCGCTCCCCTCGTCCAGGAAAGCACGTTCCGCGGCTTGGAGGGCCGTCTTGAGGCCGTTCTGGCGCTCATGCAGCGCGAGGGCGTGGCGAAAGCCAGACTCTACCTCGGCGCTGTCAGCTTCGGCCTCCGCAAACCGGTCGCTCCTGTGTGTTATCGCCCGCTCGACGAGATCGACCACCTGCTGCAAGCTATGAGCCTCCAATTGGGAGCGCAGGCTACTGCTGTCAAGTGAAATATCGTGGCTTTTCAGTGACAGTATGGCATCCCTGAGCCTCCCCAGAGAGGCCAGGCTGAAGCCGATAAGTGCAATCTTTTCCGCATGCTCATCGAGCAGCCATGGATGGTTTATGAGCGTGCGCAGGAGCAACGCTTCCCGGTACGGCGGGCCTTGAGCCGGCCCCACCAGGGAGCTTTTTCTGAGGCTGGCGCTCGGTCTCGGCTTCAGCGCGACCGGACGCCCTGCGAGGGGCCTGGGCTGCCCGAATGCTCGCGGGCTGGCGCCGGGGGGCGCCACCGCGCGACCGCGTTTGCCGGTTTCGGACCGCGGCCCCGCGCCCCAGCCCCACGCCTCCGCCAGTTTGTCCCGCAGTGCGCGGGCATAGTGCTGCCGTACAGTCATGTCGCCGATCCGCGCCAGCAAGGCTGCGATTCGCTTCTCCAGGAGAGCTTTGCGCTCGGGGGTGGACCACAGGCCGGAGCTCCACTCGCGCTCCCACAGCACCTCAACGAGCGGCTGCGCCTTTTCCAGCACGCGCCGCATTGCCTCGGCGCCCTGCTGTCGCACCAGATCGTCGGGGTCGCAGCCGTCGGGCAGGAAGGCGAACGCGAGGCTGCGGCCGGGCTGCAGACGGTCGAGCGCCAAATCGACGGCGCGGTAGGCGGCGCGCCGGCCTGCAGCGTCGCCGTCGAAGCACATCGCCGGCTCCGGGGCCAGCCGCCAGAGCAGCCGCAGCTGGTCCTCGGTGAGCGCGGTGCCGAGCGGAGCGACGGCGTTCTCGAACCCTGCCTGGGCGAGCGCGATCACATCCATGTAGCCCTCGACGACGAGGACCTGTGCGCGGTCGTGTGCGGCGGCGCGGGCCTTGCCGGCGTTGAACAGGATGCCGCCCTTGTGGAACAGCGGCGTCTCGGGGGAATTGAGGTACTTGGCCGAGGCGTCGGGGTCGAGCGCGCGGCCGCCGAACGCGACGGTGCGGTCCTTGAGGTCGGCGATCGGGAATATCACGCGGTGCCGGAAGCGGTCGTAGGAGACGGGGATGTCGGCGCCGGCGACGATCATGCCGGAGAGCGCCATCTCCTCGGCGCTGAAGCCGAGGCCGGCCAGATGGTCCTTGAGCGCGGAGCGGCCGGGCGGCGCGTAGCCCAGCCTGAAGCGGGCGATGGTGCCGCGGTCGAGACCCCGTTTCTCGAGATAGCGCCGAGCTTCGGCGCCGCCAGGACCGCGGAGCTGAGCCTCGAAGTACGCCGCCGACGCCTCCACGGCGGCGAGCAGCCGCGTGCGCTGGTCCTCCTGGCGACCCTCCTCGGCCGATATCCTGGGCATCGGCAGTCCCGCCTCGGCGGCCAGCCGCTCGACGGCCTCGGGGAACGACAATCCCTCGGTCTTCATCAGGAAGTCGAAGATGTCGCCATGCTCCCCGGAGGAAAAGCAGTGATAGAAGCCTTTCTGGTCGTTGACGTAGAACGAGGGTGTCTTCTCGGCCTTGAAGGGCGACAGACCGGCGAGCTCGCGGCCCTTCCTCTTCAGCGCCACCTTGCGCGCGACCACCTGACTGACGGTCAGGCGGTCGCGAATCTCGTCGAGAAAGGCGGGCGGGAAGCGCATCGGACCCCGTGAAGGCCGTGAGGTGCAAGGCACCTCATTAAGTGATTCGCGCCGATCCTGCGCCGCGTCCTGGCCGGATGCCGCTTCCGCCCCCGCTATCCACAGGATGAGGTGCCCCCGCTCCGGCCGGGTCTGCTACTTGAGCAGCTCCTTCACGATCCCACTCGCCTTGGCGAAGTCCATCTTGCCTGGATAGCGCTCCTTCAGGGCGGCCATGACGCGGCCCATGTCCTTGAGCCCGGCGCAGCCGAGCTCGCGAACGACCTCGCCCGCCGCAGCGCGCGTCTCGGCCTCGTCCATCTGCCGGGGCAGGAACTCCTCGATCACGACGATCTCCTGCAACTCTTGATCGGCGAGCTCGGGCCGGCCGCCCTGACGGTAGGTTTCGGCCGCCTCGCGCCGCTGCTTGACCATCTTCTGCAGGAGCTGCAGCAGCTCGGCGTCGGAAATCCTGTCGCGGCCGCTGGGTTGCGCGGCGCCGTCGAGCTGGGCAGCGATGTCGCGGTCCTTGATCGCCGCGGAGACGAGGCGCAAAGTCGCCAGCCGGCGCTTGTCGCCCGACTTCATGGCGTCTTTGATGGCTTGGCTGATCTCGTCGCGCATGGCGGCTCCTTCGGATTTCGCGCGTCATGTACGCTCGCGCCGCGGCTGCCGCAAGCCTCCGGGTCATTGATTGACGCTGCCGGCGCCCTCAAATAGGGTGCCGGTCCGCGACCACGATATTGCGGTGCAACGAAGCGGCGTTCCCGGCGAGCCTCCGGCCGGCGCCGCGCGGAGCCTCTGATGACCTCGATCCCAGACCTGTCGACCCGCGGCACCCCCGCACCATGGGCCGACCCGCCGTCGACCGCCCGCCTGGTCCTGGCGGACGGTTCGGTCGTCACCGGCCGAGGGCTGGGCGCGGTCGGATCGGCGGTCGGGGAGGTGTGCTTCAACACCGCCATGACCGGGTACCAGGAGATCCTCACCGATCCGAGCTACGCCGGGCAGATCATCACCTTCACGTTCCCCCATATCGGCAACGTGGGCGCCAATGCAGAGGATACCGAGACCTCCAATCTCGCCATGCGGTCGGGCGTGCGCGGCTGCGTGCTGCGCGCCGACGTGACGGCGCCTTCGAATTACCGGGCGGGGGAGCATCTCGATCACTGGCTGAAGGCGCGGGGCATCATCGCCATCACCGGCGTCGACACGCGGGCGCTGACGGCGCGCATCCGCACCGGCGGCACGCCGAACGGCGTCATCGCCCACGAGCCGTCGGGCGAGTTCGACATCGAGAGGCTGAAGGCGGATGCGCGGGTCTGGCCGGGGCTCGTCGGCCTCGACCTGGTGCCGGAGGTCACCGCCGGGCAGAGCTACACGTGGGACGAGATGCGCTGGGTGTGGGGCAAGGGCTACCCCCGGCAGCTCGAGCCCGAGTTCCACGTCGTCGCCGTCGACTATGGCCTCAAGCGCAACATCCTGCGCTCGCTCGCCAGCGCCGGCTGCAAGGTGACGGTCGTGCCGGCCACCACGACGGCCGAGGACATCCTGGAGCGCAGGCCCGACGGCATTTTCCTCTCCAACGGCCCGGGCGATCCGGCGGCGACGGGCAGCTACGCGGCGCCGCAGATCGCAAGGCTGGTCGACAGCGGGCTGCCGGTGTTCGGCATCTGTCTCGGCCACCAGATGCTCGGCCTCGCGCTCGGCGCCACGACGCAGAAGATGCATCAGGGCCATCACGGCGCCAATCACCCGGTGAAGGACTTCACCACCGGCAAGGTCGAGATCACGTCGATGAACCACGGGTTCACGGTCGACCGGGAGACGCTGCCGAGCGGGGTCGAGGAGACGCACGTGTCGTTGTTCGACGGCAGCAACTGCGGGCTGCGGCTCGAGGGCAGGCCGGTGTTCTCGGTGCAGTACCATCCCGAAGCCTCGCCCGGCCCGCAGGACAGCCACTACCTGTTCACCCGCTTCGTCAATCTCATCCGGGAACGCAAGGGGCTGCCCTTGCGCCCGGAACGGTAGCCGCTCCGTGGCCGCCCCGGCGAGGCGCGTCGTCTGGTCGATTGCCGCCGGTTTCCTGCTCGCATCCGGCCCCGCTTTGCCGGAGGGCGCCGATTGGCTCTCACCGCTCCATCGCGAGCACCCTCTGGCCGGCACCATCTGGTCGGCGGAGGCGAGCCGCCCGGTGTCCCGGGACGAGCTCGCCGATGCGCTGGCGAGGAGCCGCGTCGTGCTGCTGGGCGAGGTGCACGACAACGCCGATCACCACCTGCTGCGGGCCTGGGCGATCGCCATGGTGGCGCGCCGCCGGCAAGCGGCCGATGGCGGCCGCACCGGTCCCGCGCTCGTCTTCGAGCACATCCGCGCCGACCAACAGCCGGTCGTCGACGACGTCCTGTCCTCTGACCGTCGCGGCGCCGACGGCGCCTCGCGCCTCCTCCAGCAGCTCGAATGGGATCGCAGCGGCTGGCCGCCGGGCGAGATCTTCGCGCCGCTGTTCGAGGCTGCGCTGCAGCTCCGCCTCCCCGTTCTCGGCGGCAACGCGCCAGGCGAGACCGTTCTGAAGGTCGGACGCCAAGGATTGTCGGCGCTGCCGGGAGAGGAGCGCGCCCGGCTCGGGCTCGATGTGCAACTCGAGGCGCCGCTGCAGGCGGCGCTCATCGCGGAGATCGAGGCCAGCCATTGCGGCCTGCTGCCCGGCAGCGCCTTCGCGCCGATGGCGCTCGCCCAGCGCTACCGCGACGCGCACCTGGCCGATGTCCTGCTGAGCGCGATGGAGAGGCATGGGTCGGCGGTGCTGATCGCGGGGAACGGGCATGTACGCGCGGACCGCGGCGTGCCCTGGCATCTCAGGCGCAGGGCACCGGGTTCCGCCAGCGTCGTGGTCGCCTTCATGGAGGTCGAGCACGGCATGGGCGATCCAGGGCGATACGTGCCGCGCGATGCGGCCGGCCGGCCGGCCGCCGATTACGTGTGGCTCACGCCGCAGGCCGAACGTCCGGATGACCCCTGCGAGGACATGCGGCGGCGGTTCAACGATGCACCGGGGGCAAAGCCGCCCGACGGGCGCTAGACGGGATGCGGCGTTCCATGAAGAGCTGGATCGACTACTGGGACAGCGATCACCCCATCTATGTCAGCGATCGGCACAAGCAACGGCATGCGGCGGCCGTCGGGCGCGATATCCTGCGGCAGGTGCATGTGGACGATGCCATCGTGCTCGACCATGGCTGCGGCGAGGCGCTCTACGCGGAGGCGGTCGCAGCCGGCTGCCGCCGCCTGATCCTGTGCGAGGCGGCGCCCGCGGTGCGCGAGCGGCTGGCGGCGCGCACGACCGGCCATGCCGCGATCGAGGTGATCGGCGCCGAGGCGGTGGCCGGCCTCGAGGACGCCTCGCTCGACCTCGTCGTCGCCAACTCGCTGGTGCAATACCTGACGCGCGCCGAGCTGTCGGGGTTGCTCGACCTCTGGCGAGGCAAGCTCAAGCCCGGCGGCAGCCTCGTCGTCGCCGACGTGATCCCTCCCGACGTGAGACCGCTGACCGACGCACTGGCTCTGCTGAAGTTCGGCTGGCAGGGCGGCTTCCTGGGCGCAGCGCTGCTCGGGCTCGCCAGGACTGCGGTCTCGGATTACCGCAACGTGCGCGCGACGCTAGGCTTCTCGACCTATGCCGAGGCCGAGCTCGTGGCGCTGCTCGGCGCGCACGGGTTCGAGGGCCGGCGCCTGCGCCCCAACTTCGGTCACAACCAGGCGCGGATGACTTTTCGCGCCGCCGTGGCGGCGTGAGGCGTGCGGCCGCTCGACACCGGGGCAAAAAAGTGGCGGCAGCGGCCGGCAATGGCCTTTACATGCCGGCCGACCCATCTTATCTCCCGCAACTGGTTCAATTTCCCGATATTCGTGAAGCGGCGGTCTCTGCTGGTTAAGCAAGCGCCAACTGGTCCATTCCCGACTGGTGGAGGTCCCATGAGATGGAAAGATTCCCGTCCGCGGCGGCACTGATCGCCCATCACAAGCCCGATCGTCCGGTCCTGGCCGCCCGTCCGCACGCAGCGGGGCGGGCCGCGCGGTGGTTCCTAGAGCGCTTCCCCGGAGAGGTCGCCTACGCCTACAAGGCGAACAGCTCCGTGTTCCTGCTCGGCGCGCTTTTCGGCGCCGGCATCCGGCAGTTCGACGTGGCCTCGCTGCCCGAGCTCGAGGATGCGGCGACGATCCCGGGCGTCGAGCTGCACTTCATGCATCCGGTGAAGTCGCGCACCGCGATCCGTCGCGCGTACCACGAGTTCGGCGTCAAGTGCTTCGCCCTCGACACCGAGGACGAGCTGGCCAAGATCGTCGAGGAGACCGGCGGCGCCAGGGACCTGCAGCTCTTCGTGCGGGTGGCCGTGCCCGCCAAGAACAGCCGCATTCCGCTGGAGCGCAAGTTCGGCATCTCCGGCCAGAAGGCGGCGCGCCTGCTGGTCGCGACGCGTCAGGTCGCCGACGAGCTCGGCATCACGTTCCACGTCGGCTCGCAGACGACGACGCCCGATGCGTTCGTCATGGCGCTCGAGGAGGTGCACAAGCTCATCGTCAAGGCGGGCGTGGTGGTCGATGCGATCGACATCGGCGGCGGCTTTCCCTCGCGCTACACCGACAGCGAGCCGGCGCCCCTGATCTCCTTCATCGAGGCGGTCCGGGCCGGCTTCGACAGGCTGCCGGTGAGCGAGGCGTGCCGGCTCGTCTGCGAGCCGGGCCGTGCGCTCGTCGCCGAGGCCGAGAGCCTGATCGTGCGCGTGGACGCCCGCAGGGGCGACGAGCTCTACATCAACGACGGCGGCTACGGCGCGCTGTTCGACTCGGCGCACCTGGGCTTCGTCTTCCCGGTGCGGCTCGTCGGCCGCGAGCCGGATGCAGGAGAGCGGATGGCGCCGTTCGCGATGTGGGGTCCGACCTGCGACTCGATCGACTACATGAAGGGCCCGTTCCTGCTGCCGGCATCAGTGCGGGAGGGGGACTACATCGAGATCGGCAACATCGGCGCCTATGGGCGGGCGCTCGCCGGGCATTTCAACGGCTATGGCCGCTACGACGAGGTCATCCTGCTGGACGAGCCGATGTACACGATGTACGGCGACGCCCGGGAGCGCGTGGCGCAGAACGCGTGATCAAGCGGATTGCCCATGCTCCCCCTCTCCCCGCTCGCGGGGAGAGGGCCGGGGTGAGGGGCCGCCACGAAGCTCAGCGCAAGTTGCCGCCCCTCACGCTAACCCTCTCCCCATCAAGATGGGGAGAGGGAATGGTAGTCCGATTTCGACCGGGATCTCTTCACGGGGACAACCGACCAGATGACTCGAGCACGTCCGGACAGGCTCGACTACCTGCCTGCCAGCGAGGGGTTCCTCGAGCCCGAGCGGGCAGATGCCGCGCGGCCTGAGGAGGCCCGCGCCGTCGTCATCCCGTTCGGGCTCGAGGCTTCGGTGAGCTATGGCGGTGGCACGGCCGCGGGGCCCGCCGCCATCCTCGCCGCCAGCCATCAGCTCGAGCTCTTCGACGAGGAGCTGTGGCGCGAGCCCTGTCTCGACTTCGGCGTCGCCACCCTGCGCCAACCAGCCATCGCAACGCCGATCGAAGCCGCGCTGAAGCAGCTCGCAGGAACCGTCGAGACCGTGCTCGAGGCGGGCCGCTTTCCGCTCGTTCTCGGCGGCGAGCATTCGATCACGCCCGGGGCGATCGATCCGCTGGCTGCCGCCTACCGGGACCTCGTCGTGCTGCAGCTCGATGCCCATGCGGACCTGCGCGACGGCTACCTGGGCGAGCGCTACTCCCATGCCTCGGCGATGCGCCGTGTCCTGGACCACGGCCACGTCACGCTCGTCTCGGTCGGCATCCGCGCCATCTCGGCCGGCGAGGCCACCTATCTCGAGGCCAACCGCGACCGGATCAACGTGCACTGGGCCAGGGAGCAGGCACGCTGGAACCTTGATGAGATCGTCGCGCCGCTGCACGGCCGGCCCGTCTACGTCACGTTCGACATAGATGCTCTCGATGCGGCCGTCATGCCGGCGACGGGCACGCCGACCCCCGGCGGGCTGCAGTATCTGACGGCGCTCGCCGTCCTGAAGCGGGCAGCCGAGGTCGGCCGCATCGTCGGCGCCGACCTCGTGGAGCTCGCGCCCATACCCGGTCTGCATGCTGCCGACTACACGGCGGCGGCGCTCGCCTACAAGTTGATGAGCTACGCCCTGTCGGGCACCGCTCCGCGGCGCTGAGCCGGCTGCCGCGCACGGCGGAAGGCCGTCATGTGGAAGCGCGCCTGCTCGGGCCCGTAGGTATAGTCGCGGCCGACGGGGCAGGCCCGCCGCGCGAGACAGGACCGCGCCATGCACTCGCTGCCGGCATCGGCGCTGATGTGGGCGGCACAGCCCGGCACGTCGTAGCCGGCGCTGGTGAACGCTCCGACCGGACAGGCGGCAAGGCACGGCCTGTCGGGGCAGGCTGCGCACGGACTGGGGCTCGTCCGCTGGGGCGGAAGCGCGATGCGGGTCGAAAAGGCCAGCGCCGCGCGATAGGCGTGCCAAAGCCCGTACTCTGGATGGATCAGCAGGCCGAGCGGGGAGGTGTGGACCGGCTCGGCCCGCTTCGCCCAGCGCTGGAAGGGCAGGTAGGGCGGCCCGCCGAACGGAAACAGCGCGGTCGCGCCCATTTCCTCGGCGAGTCCGCCGGCAACCCGGCGGGTCCAGGCGTCGAGCGGGTGCTCGGCCAGCAGTGCCTCGGGAGCTGCGCTGAAGTGCCCCCACAGGGAGCCACCGGCGCTGCCGAGCAGCACGACCGTGCCGGCGGCGCGACCATCCGCGATCGGCGGGACGCCGTCTTCAGGAGCCGGATGAAAGCCGCCCCGCACCATCAGCCCGCGCGCTTGCGCACTCTCTTCGAGATGATCAAAATCCATGCTCACCTTGCATCCGAGCTCATCACGAAATCCTGCAATCGCCAGCCGACACAGAACAGGTCCGAGCACCCTCTCCCCATTTCAATGGGGAGAGGGTTAGGGTGAGGGGCAGAAATTCGCAATACCTTTGCGGCTGCCTCTCACCCCGACCCTCTCCCTGCACGCGGGGAGAGGGTGAGCTGCTGCATCGGCTATAGTTCTAGTACGAAGAACTCGAGCTGAATGTCCGGAGGAATAGCCGTTGGTCAAGCCGCTCGCAGGTCTGCTGGTCGTGTCGCTCGAGCAGGCCGTGGCGGCGCCGATGGCGAGCCGCCGGCTCGCCGACGCCGGCGCCCGCGTCATCAAGCTGGAGCGACCCGAGGGCGATTTCGCTCGCGGGTACGACGCCGCGGCTGCGGGCCAGTCCTCGTACTTCGTCTGGCTGAACCGCGGCAAGGAATCCGTCGTCGTCGATCTCGCCCGCGCCGAGGATCGGGCGCTGTTCGAGGCCATGCTGGCCCGCGCCGACGTCTTCGTCCAGAACCTGAAGCCGGGCTCGCTGGCGCGGCTCGGCTACCCTGTCGAAAGTCTGCTCGGGCGCTTCGAGCGGCTGATCGCGTGCTCGATCACCGGCTACGGCGACAGCGGGCCTTACGCCGAGCGCAAGGCCTACGACCTGCTGATCCAGGCCGAGGCGGGCCTCGCCTCCGTGACCGGAGGACCCGAGGCCCCGGCGCGCGTCGGCGTCTCCATCGTCGACATCGCCACCGGCCTGACGGCCTACGAGGCGATCCTGGAAGCGCTGATCGCGCGCGGCCGGACGGGGCGCGGCGCGGATATCCGGGTCTCCATGTTCGACTGCACGGCCGAGTGGATGACGGTGCCGCTGCTGCAGGGCGAGAACGGACTGCCGCCGAGGCGGGCGGGATTGTCCCACGTCTCGGTCGCGCCCTACGGGGTGTTCGACACCGCGGACGGCGTGCCTGTCCTCATCAGCATCCAGAGCGACCGGGAGTGGGGCGTTCTGTGCCGCGAGGTCCTGGACGAGCCGGGCCTCGCAGCCGATCCCCGCTTCGCCACCAACGTCGCCCGCGTCGCCAACCGCGCCGCGACGGATGCGGCCGTGGCCGCATGGTTCGCGGCGCGCGATCACCGCACGGCCATCGAGCGGCTGACGGCCGCCGAGATCGCCTTCGCGCGCGTCAACGATGTCGCGGGACTGAGCGCCCACCCGCAGTTGCGGCGGGTAGATGTGGCGACGCCGGGGGGAATCGTGCGGATGCCGGCTCCCGGCGCCCGCAGCGCGGACGTCGCTGTGGAGCTCGGCCCGGTGCCGGCGCTCGGCGCGCATACCCGAGCCGCCCGCCGCGAGTTCCTGGGCTGAACGCGCCCAGAATCGTGAAGACTGAATCGGCTTGCAATGAAGTCCGTGGGAACGCGGTGATTGACATTGAAATCGATACCATTAAGCTGAAATCGCCTTGTAAGCAGGATTGCGCCCTCGCCGGTATGGTCGCGAGGCGCAGATTATGGGAGGAAATCGATGGGCAAGCTGACGGCTTTGCGCCGGTTCGGCGGATGGTTGGTTTTGGGTGCTGCGGCGACTTTCATGCTATCGGTCGTTCCTGCCAGCGCAGGAACCAAGCTCGACATCGTTTGGATGGGCTGGGCCGAGGAGATGGTCAAACCGCTGATGGACTGGTTCGAACAGGAGAACCCGGACATCAAGCTGAATTACCAGCGCATCCCTTACAACGAGTTGCTCTCCTCGCTCGAGGTGAGGCTCGGCGCACGCACGCCGGAGCCGGACATCTACTCGGCCGATGCCTCACTGACCGCGTCCTACGCCGCGCGCGGTCATCTCATGGACCTCACTCCGCACTTCAAGGATGATCTTGCTCGCTTCGACGAGGCCGCTCTCCAAGCGGCCTCCTACCGCGGCAAGGTGTTCGCGGGACCGTTCGCGACGTCAACCCAGCTCATGTACGTCAACGTCGACCTGTTCAAGGCGGCCGGTGTCGAGCTGCCCGGCACCGGGATCGAGGACCGCTGGACTTGGGAGCAGGTCCTAGGGGCGGCGAAGAAGATCGCCAAGCCGCAGGAGAACATCTGGGGCATCCTGCTCGAGCAGTCCGACCGCCCTTATCAGCTCCTGCCGCTGATGCAGTCCAGGGGCGCGAAGGTCGTCAGCGATGACGGCTTGGTGTCGACCGGCTACATCGATGGCGACAAGTTCGTCGAGGCGACCCAGTTCTACGGCGACCTCTTCGGCGTCCATAAGGTCAGCCCTCCCGGACTCTTCGATCTGAACCTGGTGCAGGAGGTCTTCCACACTGGCCGCGCGGCGATGATGGTTGGCGGCACCTGGAACCTCGACCGCCTGAATGCGGGCGCGTCCTTCAAGTGGATCGCCGTCCCCCACCCGTATTTCGAGGGGGGCACGCCGGTCACTTCGACAGGCTCCTGGCAGATCGGTATTAATCCGCGTTCGAAAAATCCGGAAGCGGCGCTGAAGTTCATGCGCTTCTTCATGCGCGACGACGTGCAGGTAAAGTGGTTCAATTTGCGGCCATATCCGCCAGTGTTGAAGGCGAACTGGAGCAACCTATCGGACAGGCTGACCGGCCAGCCTTGGAAAATTGCCAAGTATGAGCTGCAGAACACCGCCGTGCCGCGCCCACCAATCCCGGGCTTCCGCGAATACGAGGAAATCCTGAAGCTGGCCTTCAGGGACATCCAGCAGGGGGCTCCAGTCAAGGAGCGCCTGACGCGGGCAGCGCGCGAGATCGATCGCGAACTGGCCAAGTATAAATAAGCCAGAAACTCGAAGCTCTCCCGGGTGGCCAATCGCTAGCGCCACCCGGCTCGACCAGTCGATGATCGTCGCCGGACCGGTCGGCTATGCCGATCGAGCCATGGGCATGCGACATGAAAATCAATCCGGCCTACTACTTCCTGGCGCCAGCCGTCGTTGGTCTGACGGTGTTCAAGCTGATCCCGATCAGCGTGGCTATCGTCGGCAGCTTCTACGGCACCTCGCTGATGGGCGAGAGCGTATTCCGCGGCATCGACAACTACCGCTCGATCCTGAGCGACCCGGATCTGCTTAGTTCGCTCGGCATCACGCTCCTGTTTAACCTGATCGCCAATCCCTTACAGGTCGTTCTGTCGCTCGCCGTCGCGCTGCTCGTCTTCCGCCCGGGTCCGCTGATCGGCCTTTTCCGCTCCGTCCTGTTCCTGCCGGTGACGCTGTCGCTGGTGCTCACCGCGCTGATTTGGAATCTCCTCTTCGACCCATTCCTGGGGCCGGTCAACGCCATCCTGGAGGCCGTCGGAATCGGCCGCCAAGGGTTCTTCAAGGATGAGACGCAGGCGCTCGGATCCATGGTCTGGCTCGCAACCTGGCGCGGCGTCGGCTACTGGATGCTTTTCATGCTGGCCGGCCTCTACGCCATCCCGGAATCGCTTCACGAGGCGGCCAGGATCGACGGCGCGTCGTGGTGGCAGCGCTTCTGTCACGTCACCCTGCCGCTGATGCGCCGGCCCATCGCCTTCGTGCTCGTCGCGGCAACAGCGATCAACATGCTCTTCTTCGCACCCGTCTACATAATCACCGCCGGCGGTCCGAATGGCGCGACCGACTTCGTGATGTTCCGCATTTACCAGACGGCCTTCAACTACATCGACCTCGGCCGGGCTCTCGCGATGTCCACCATCATGCTGCTGGTCGTTCTGATCGTCGCCCTCGTCGAGCTTCGGCTCTTGCGCAGCGAGGACTGACGGACATGCAAGCACGCCGCAAGCCAGGCACCGCCTCGTTCTTTCGCTATGCGTTACTTTCCCTTCTCGCCATGGTTATGATCGCCCCCATCGGCTGGATCGCGATCTCGTCGCTGCGCCCGCCGGAGGAGATCTTCCTGCATTCGCCGCAGCTCTCCTGGCGCACCTTTGTTCCCGAGAAAATTATCTGGTCGAACTACGAGATGCTGTTGGCGAGCGACTTTCCGCAGGCGGTGCTCAACACGGCCTTCGTAGCCTTCGTCACCGTGGTGCTCGGTATCCTGATATGCTCGGCGGCCGGCTTCGCCTTCGCCGTGTTCGATTTTCCCTTCAAGAACGCGCTTTTCGTAGTGGTGATTATCACCTTCATTATGCCGTTCGAATCCATCGTCGTGCCTCTGTACATCATGGTCCGGGGGCTGAACTGGAACGACACCTACTTTGCCCTGATCATGCCGGAGGTAGCGAGCGGCTTCATCATCTTCCTGTTCCGCCAGTTTTTCGTGAAGGTCAGCCGCGAGCTTTTCGAGGCCGCCCGCGTCGACGGCGCCTCCTGGTGGCGGATCTACTGGGACGTGGCGCTGCCGCTATCTTGGCCGACCGTCGTCGCCGGTGCGCTGATGATGTTCATCCACCAGTGGGACGCGTTCTTCTGGCCGCTGGTAGCCGCGACCTCGCAGGACCTGACGATGGTCCAGGTCGCCATCGCCCGATACCAGCAGTTCGAGCAGGCCGATTTCGGCCGCCTGTTCGCGGCCATGACGGTGGCATCCCTGCTCGCCATCCTGCCGTTCATGGCCCTGCAGCGCTATTACATCCGCACCATTATCGACAGTGGTTTCAAGTGAATTAGAAACTGAACTGGTAATCCTATGGCAAAGGAAAATCGTATCTTCGTCCTCGGATCGTTCATCGTCGATCTGGCGTTCAGGTGCCCTGGCCTGCCAGAGGAAGGCGAGACCATCCGCTCGCACGCCTTCGTAATGGGGCCGGGCGGCAAAGGCACCAATCAGGCGATCGCTGCTCAGCGGAGCGGGGGGCAGGTGACACTGCTGACCGCAGTCGGCTCCGACCATCTCGCCAAAGTAGCGGAGAGTGTGCTGGAGCAGGAGGGGATCGGCACCCGATACCTGCAGCGTTTCGGCAATGCCTCGACCGGGGTGGCGTTCATCCACGTCGACAGCATCACCGGGCAGAACCGCATCATCGTTTACACTGGCGCCAACGAACTGCTGAGGCCGGATTGCGTCCGACTGGCCGAGAACGAAATCCGGGGGGCGCGGGTCTTCCTCACGCAGCTCGAACAGCCGATCGAGACCGCGGCCGCGGGCCTGGCGCTCGCCCGGTCCCACGGCGTCACGACAATCCTCAATCCCGCGCCAGCCCTGCCGCTCGGCGCCGATCTACTTGCGTTCTGCGACCTGATCACGCCGAACGAATCCGAGGCCGCTTCAATCACCGGAGTAGCGACCGTGTCCGACGAGGGCGTTCGCGCCGCGGCTGCGCGACTTCGTGAGATGGGCGCCCGCAACGTTGTCGTCACGCTCGGTGCGCGCGGTGCCTACGTGGCGGGCGAAGAGGAGGGCTTCGTCGAGGCATTCTCGCCGCCCTCGGTGGTCGACACGACGGGCGCCGGCGACGCCTTCAATGGCGCCATGGCTGTCGCGCTGGCCGAAGGCCGCTCTCTAAAGGAAGCCGTGCGCAATGGCTGCGCCGCCGGCGCGCTGTGCGTGTCTGCGGCGGGCACTGCGCCGGCGATGCCGCATGCCGCGGCGGTGGCGGCGTTGCGCAATGCCCAGCAGCGGCCATTGCCGGGCGCGAAGCTCTAGCCGGGCCAGGAGCCACCCTATGCCGACGAGACGACAGGCGATCGACGATCTCCGCGCAAGCGGCGGGTCGGTGACGATTGCCGATGTAGCGAGGCTTGCGGGTGTCTCGCAGACGACCGTGTCGCGCGTCCTCAACGGCCAGCGCGGGCTCGTCTCCCGCGCGACCTTCCGGCGCGTCGAGCGCGTTATCGAGGAGCTGGACTATCAGCCGACAGCGCTTGGCCGCGCGCTACGCCAGGGGCAGAGCAATCTCGTCGCCCTCTTCCTGCCCGACACGCAGAACCCGTTCTATTCAGCAATTGCCGATTCGATCGAGGTGTGCCTGCAGCAGGACGGGCTGAACCTCGTCCTGTGCAACACGCGCGAGGACGCCGCCATGCAGGATGCCGCACTGCGCCAACTGCTCTCGTTCCGAGTCCGCTGCTTCATCATGCTGGGCGCCGTCGATAGCGCGGGGCTGCGCGACGCGGCGGAGCGCAACACGCCTTTCCTGTTCATCAACCGCCTCCCGCCGGCTGGTATTGCCGCGCCCTTCATCGGCATCGACAACTACGCGGCTGGCGCCGACATAGCGCGTTATCTCGTGCCGCGCGCTCTGACTGAGGTCGGCGTGGTGAGCGGTCCGTCGAGGTCGTCGGCGAGCCGTAGCCGCTATGAAGGCTTCCGTGACACGATGGCTGCGCTCGGCCATCCGATCCGACCGGACAACACTTGGCAGTCCGAGCTCACAATCAAAGGCGGCTACGACCTCGGAGCAGCGATCATCGGGCGGGCAGGCATGCCCCGCGCGATCTTCTGCGCCAACGACCTGATCTCGTATGGCCTGCATAAGCGCGCCACGGAGAACGGCGTCCGGGTCCCCGACGACCTTTTCATAGTTGGCTTCGATGACAACCCGCTGAACCGCTGGTTGGCGCCCTGGCTCGTCTCCGTCCAGGTCCCTTATCAGGAGTTCGGACCGATCGTGCGCTCGATCATCGTGGGCAGCAACCTGCCTGCCGCCGACCAGATCATCCTGCCGCACCACATCGTCGAACGTCACAACGAGACGGCGGCGGACTAAGTGAGAGAGAACGACTTGCCTACAGAACGAATCCTCATCGACTGCGATCCCGGCCACGACGATGCTGCCGCGATCCTGTACGCCGCCCGCCATCTGGACCTCGCCGGGATTACCACCGTATTCGGCAACAACAGCCTCGAGGCGACGACGCGCAATGCGCTCTCGGTCCTCGCACTCGCTGGACTCGACATTCCCGTGCATATGGGCGCCGGTAGACCCCTCAGCGGGGTGGAAATGCCTGCAGGCGACCTGCACGGCAAGACGGGACTTGACGGTGCTGCGCTCCCGGAACCGGTCACGTCACCGCATGCGCTATCCGCCGGCGAAGCGATCCTCCGTCACGCCGAAGCGGGCCCGCTTGGCATAATCGCGCTTGGGCCGCTGACAAACCTCGCACAAGCGCTCGAGGTGAATTCGGGGCTTACCGAACGGATCGCATGGATTTCGCTGATGGGCGGTACGACCGGGGTCGGCAACAGCACGTCGGTTGCCGAATTCAACATCTACTGCGACCCGGAAGCTGCCGACATTGTCTTCCGCAGCGGCCTGCCGATCCGCATGGCCGGTCTCAACGTGACCCGTCAGGTGGGCGTCGGCGAGGAGGAGATCGTCTACCTGCGCTCGCTCGGCGGCAGATTGTCCACGACCTTCGCCGGGCTGTTCGAGTTCTATCTCGAACGATCGCGCACGATCTTCCGCTTGCAGAAGGCGAGCCTGCATGACGCCTGCGCAGTGGTGCCGCTGGTTCATCCGGACTTGATCGGCTTCCGCAAGGCCAACGTCGTCATCGAGTTGGTCGGCCGGCACACGCGCGGCATGACCGTCTGCGACTTTCGCGGCGTGGCGCTGAAGGACCTGCAGGCCATCACGCGAAGCCAGGAGTCAAACGTCGAAGTCGCGGTCGAGGTCAACGGCGAGAAGGTCGTCCGCAAGGTCTTCGAAGCGATCGCTTCTTTCTGACGGCCTGCGAGTCTTGAGGAAAACGATGACGGAATTGACGTCGGGTCTGTCGGGGCGATGCCTCGGACCCTGGAGCGGAGACGGGCTGGACCATTGGGCGTTCCCCATGGGCGGAATCGGAGCGGGAATGATCTGCCTTGAAGGGCAGGGCTCCTTCTCGCACGTGTCGCTGCGCCACCGCATGGAGCGGTTCCACGAACCGTTCGTCTTCGCCTGCATCGGCGTCGCGGGCCGGCCGGAGCTCGCCCGCCTCGTCGAGGGCAAGGTGCCCGAGCACAAGATCTTCTCCGCAGCCGGCGGAGGCCTCGGCTGCGTGGCGCGCAGCTACGGTCTGCCGCGCTTCACCGAGAGCACGGCTTGGGCGAAGTTTCCCTTCGCCCGCATCGGGTTCTTCGAGGAAGGCCACCCGCTCTCCGCCGCTGTCATGGCATGGAGCCCTTTCACCCCGCCGGACGCCGATTCGTCCAGCCTGCCCGTCGGCTGCCTGGAGTACACGATCCGCAACCGGTCGGCCGAGCGGATCGCCGCCACCTTCTCGTTCCACTCGGCCAACTTCTTCGTCCATGAGCCGGGTAAGCAGATCATCGCGGGGGTGACACCCGGCTGCTACGGCGTCTCACGCTGCGATTCCGGCTTCAGTCTGTGGGAAAACGGCGGCGAGGCCGAGCCGGCGCGCACCAGCGCCTTCCGGGTCGTTGCCGTGGACGAGAATGTGCATGTCGACCCGCGCTGGTTCCGCGGAGGCTGGTACGATGCCCAGACCATCGCCTGGCGCAATGCGCGCAACGCGACGCCAATCGACGCGGCCGATTATGCGGACGACGGTCCACCCTCGCCGGGCGGCAGCCTCTACGTCCCGGTCGACCTCAGGACCGGCGAGGAGAAGACCGTCCGACTGCTTCTTAGTTGGTACGCGCCATATTCAAACTTGCGCTACGGCGTCGACGCTCCCGCGGGCGGGTCGAACAGCTGCGACTGCGGGACCGACGGGGCCAATGACTGCTACGAGCCGGGACCGCGGCACGGGACCTCCCAGCACCTGCTCAGCGAATATGTGCGGCCGGCCGTGCCGCCGGCGGCCGAGGACTGCCACCGTCCGTGGTATGCCTCAGCCTTCCCCAGCCTCGACGCGCTGGACAGGTACTGGCGCATCAATCACCTCGACCTGCGCGCGCGCAGCTGGCTTTTCGCCGACACGTTCCACGACACTACGCTGCCCGACGCGGTGCTCGAGGCGGTCTCGGCAAACCTGTCGATCCTGAAGTCGCCAACGGTGATGCGCCAGTACGACGGCCGCTTCTGGGCCTGGGAAGGATGCCGCGACGACGCCGGATGCTGCTTCGGCAGCTGCACTCATGTCTGGAACTATGCCCACGCCGTCGCCCATCTCTTCCCGTCGCTGGAGAGGGGCCTGCGCGAGGCCGAGTTCAACGAGGGCCAGAACGCGCTCGGCCACCAGCTCTACCGGCTCTGCCTGCCACTTCGCCCCGGCCTCCACGACTTCCTCGCGGCAGCCGACGGCCAGCTCGGCGGTATCGTCAAGGCCTATCGCGACTGGCGCATCAGCGGCAACACCGACTGGCTGCGCCGCCTGTGGCCGAAAATCGTCGACAGCCTCGAATACTGCATCAACTCCTGGGATCCCGACCGCAGTGGCCGGCTGATTGAGCCGCACCACGTCACCTACGACATCGAGTTCTGGGGCGCGGAGAGCCTGACGTCGAGCTTTTACGCGGCGGCGCTGCAGTCGGTCATCGCGATGGCCAAGGCGCTCGGCGAGCCTCTGCGCGACTATCACGCCATCCTCGCCGGGGTCCGCGCGACCATCTCCGACCACCTTTTCAACGGCGAGTATTTCCAGCAGGAGCTGGAATGGCACGACCGTGGCCGCGGCCGGCCCGATGATATTGTCAGGCATCCGAAATCCTCTCCCTACTGGCAGGAGGCGCTCGACCTGATGGAGGCCGAGGGGCCGAAATACCAGCTGGGCTCGGGCTGCCTCGCCGACGGCGTCATCGGCGACTGGATGGCGCGCAGCTCCGGCCTCGGGCCGGTACTCGACGAGGCCCAGACCCTCAGCCACATTCGCGCGTTGTGGACGTACAATTTTCGTGAGGATCTCTCCAGGCACGAGAACCCTCAGCGGCCGGGTTATGCGCTCGGCCATGAGGGCGGGCTGCTCCTCTGTACTTGGCCGAAGGGCGGCGAGCCGACCCTTCCCTTCATCTACTCCAACGAGGTGTGGACAGGCATCGAGTACCAGGT
Organism: Paracoccaceae bacterium; assembly: GCA_023383015.1. Taxonomy (GTDB): domain Bacteria; phylum Pseudomonadota; class Alphaproteobacteria; order Rhodobacterales; family Rhodobacteraceae; genus JAHDXW01. Next base: position 74,644 of record JAHDXW010000019.1, on the reverse strand, counting down.
CGCCGCGCATGCGGCGATGATAGGCGAACGCGAGATCGCCGATACGATCGTGAAGACCACGCGCTCGCGCTATCGCGGCAACGTCAGAAATCCCTTCAACGAGTACGAGTGTGGGCACTTCTACGCCCGGGCCTTGGCCTCCTGGACTCTGCTGCAGGCCTATTCCGGGGTCCGCTACGACGCTGTCGAACGCAGGTTGGTTACGGAGGAGCAGGCGCCGGCGTCGGGCCGCTTTTTTATCGCGACCGCGACCGGTTACGGGCTGGTCGAGTGGAAAGCCGGCCGGCCGGTGCTGGATGTCCGGTCGGGCGAAATCCCGCTGGCCGGATAGGCCGAGTCGCAAGGTATCGAGGAGAAGTCATGGCAGATGTGAATTTCTGCAGGGTCGTGAAGCGATTCGGTGAGGTAAGCGTCCTTCGCGACGTCGACATAGAGATCAAGTCGGGCGAGTTCGTCGTGATAGTCGGCCCGTCGGGCTGTGGTAAGTCTACGCTGCTGCGCATCCTCGCCGGGCTGGAGGAACCGACAGGTGGCCGCATTCTTATCGACGGCCAGGACATGGACGGCAGGTCGCCTGGCGAGCGCGGCATTGCCATGGTTTTCCAGTCCTATGCTCTGTACCCGCACAAGACGGTGGCGGAGAACATCGCCTTCCCCTTGCGTATGGCAGGAGCCGACAAGAATGAGATCGCCAGCAAGGTCCGCACCGCGGCGCAGATCCTACAGATCGAGCCCCTGCTAGACCGGAAGCCAAGGCAGCTCTCCGGCGGCCAGAAGCAGCGCGTCGCCATCGGCCGCGCCATAGTCCGGCAGCCGCGCGTCTTCCTCTTCGATGAGCCGCTGAGCAATCTCGACGCCGACCTGCGCAGCCAGATGCGTGCTGAGATCGTCAGGCTACACCGGCTGCTCGGCACGACGATGCTCTACGTGACGCACGACCAGGTCGAGGCGATGACCATGGCTGACCGGATCGTTGTCATGAACGGCGGCGTCGTCCAGCAGGTCGGTGAACCGCTCGAGCTGTTCGAATCGCCCGCGAACCAGTTTATCGCTTCATTCATCGGCTCGCCGAAGATCAATCTCGTTGACTGCATTGTGCGGACGGAGGGCAGTAAAGTAAGCCTCGATCTCGGCGATGAAGCACTTCGTATCTGCCTGCCTGGCCTTCAGCCCGGCGGCAAGCTGCCGGCCCGGATCGGCATACGGCCCGACAGTGTTGCGCTGGAGGCGATTCCCGACACGTATATCAAGTTCCCCTTCACGGTGGAGCGAACGGAATTCCTTGGCTCGCGCACCCGCTACTTCGGCTCGTTGGCGGCGAGGGTGCCCTTCGCAATCGACGTACCCGGCACACCAGGAACGTTGGACGGGCAGCGGCACGAGATCGGGATTGACCTGGCCCGGGTCTATCTGTTCGACGCGGCTGGACAAACCATTTCCGCATCCGCGCCACCACGCGCGGTGTCCGCAGGCCCGATCGAATCCTGCAGCAACAGCAAAGGTCGAGATGATGCATCCTGAAACGCTCGCGCCCGTTCGCGACGTGACGGCGGCGATCTCCCAATACCGGAACCCGGGCACCAAGCTCATGTTGGAATGGTTCGACCGGGCGGCCGTCAACCTCAGCGCCGTCGAAAGGCGTGCGGCTACGCTCACCGCACGCCGCACGGTCAAGAATGAGTTCCAGGCCGCTTGGCTGGCGAAGGCCATCGAGTGCATCGACCTGACGACCCTTTCCGGTGACGACACGGCCGACCGCGTCCGGCGCCTCTGCGCCAAGGCGCGCAACCCGCTGGGCCACGGCCTCCAGGCGGTGCTCGGTCTCGGCGAGCGGCCGCTGCAGGTGGCGGCGGTCTGCGTCTATCCGAGCTTCGTCGCTACAGCCGTCCGGGCTCTGGAGGGCAGCAGTGTCGCCGTGGCTTCGGTCGCCACTGGCTTCCCGGCGGGGCTGATGCCGCTCCGGCTGCGGCTGGAGGAGATCCGCTACGCGGTGGAGAGCGGCGCCGACGAGATCGACATCGTGATCACCCGCGAGCACGTGCTGCGCCAGGACTGGCCGGCGCTCTATCACGAGGTCGCCGCGATGCGCGAGGCCAGTGGCGGGGCTCACCTGAAAGCCATCCTCGCCGTCGGCGAGCTCGCCACGCAACGCAACGTCTATATGGCCTCGATGGTGGCAATGCAGGCCGGGGCGGACTTCATCAAGACCTCGACCGGCAAAGAGACGGTCAACGCCACCTTCAATTATGGGCTAACCATGGTGCGCGCTCTCCGCGACTATGGCGAGCGCACGGGCTATCGGGTCGGGTTCAAGCCCGCCGGCGGCATTCGCTCTGCAAAGCAGGCGTTGGGCTGGCTGATCCTGATGAAGGAGGAACTGGGCCGCCCCTGGCTCGAACCGGACCTGTTCAGGATCGGCGCCAGCACACTCCTCTCCGACATCGAGCGCCAGCTCGACCACTATGTCTCGGGCGGATACTCGGCCTCCTTCAGGCATGCCGCGCTTTAATGGAGGCCCCATGACTCAGATCGTCGACATAATGGATACCATGGAATACGGGCCGGCGCCGGAGTGCAATGCCCATGCTCGGGAGTGGTTGGCGGGGCACCGGCCGGGCATCGGCCACTATATCGACGGCCGCTTTACCGAGCCGGGCGACAACACCTTCGCCGTCTATAACCCGGCGACCGGCGACGAGCTTGCCCGTGTCGCAGCGGGCGGCAAGACCGACGTCCATGCCGCCGTGCAGGCCGCGCGCATGGCCTTCCCTGCATGGTCCGCGCTTTCCGGCCACCAGCGCGCCCGCTATCTCTATGCGATCGCCAGGCACCTGCAGAAGCGCGAGCGCTTCTTCGCCGTCCTCGAGACGATGAACAACGGCAAGACCATCCGCGAGACGCGCGACATCGACGTGCCGCTTGCCGCCCGCCATTTCCTGCATCATGCCGGCTGGGCCGAGCTGCTTGAGGAGGAGTTCTCCGGACAAGGTCCGATCGGCATCTGCGGCCAGATCATTCCGTGGAACTTCCCCTTGCTCATGCTCGCCTGGAAGATTGCGCCGGCACTGGCGGCCGGCAACACGGTGGTGCTCAAGCCTGCGGAATTGACGCCGCTCACGGCCGTCGCGTTTGCCGAGCTCTGTCGCGAGGTGGGGCTGCCCGCGGGCGTGGTGAACATCGTCCATGGTGACGGCGCCACGGGCACGATGATCGTCCGCCACAAGGGCATCGACAAGATCGCCTTCACCGGCTCCACCGAGGTCGGTCGCGCCATCCGCGAGGCGACTGCCGGCACCGGCAAGAAGTTGTCGCTGGAGCTAGGCGGCAAGTCGCCCTTCATCGTGTTCGACGACGCCGACCTCGATTCCACGATCGAGGGCGTAGTAGACGCAATCTGGTTCAACCAGGGCCAAGTTTGCTGCGCCGGCTCGCGCATCCTTGTTCAGGAGAGCGTGTCCCGCCGCTTGGTGAAGCGACTCCGAGAGCGGATGGAGATGTTGCGCATCGGCGACCCGCTCGATAAGGCGATGGACGTCGGCGCGCTCATCTCGCAGGAGCAGCTCCGGCGCGTCGCGCGCCTTGTCGGCGAGGCCGAGGAGGCTGGCGCTATCTTGCACAGGTCGGCGGCTCCGTTGCCTCCCGTCGGGCATTTCTTCTCTCCCTGCTTTCTCGAGGGCGTCGATCCCGCCGCCGAGATTTTCCAGACTGAAGTGTTTGGTCCTGTCGCGACGGTGACCACCTTCCGCACCCCAGCGGAGGCAGTCGAGCTCGGTAACAATACGCGCTATGGCCTCGCCGCCAGCGTGTGGAGCCAGAACATAGATCTCGCGCTGGACACGGCAGCGCGCCTGAAGGCCGGCGTCGTCTGGGTCAACGCGACCAATCTCTTCGACGCCGCCGCCGGCTTCGGTGGGTATCGCGAGAGCGGCTTCGGCCGCGAGGGCGGCCGCGAAGGCCTGCGGGAATATCTCGCACCCCTCGGGGTGAAGTCCAAGGTGAAGGCGCACCATACGGGCGCCTTGAAGCCCTCCGCCTGGCCGGGCGTCGGCCCAATCGCATCGGCCACCATAGACCGGACGGCCAAGCAGTATATCGGCGGGAGAAAGGTGCGCCCGGACAGCGGCCAATCCTATTCGGTTGTCGATGGCAAGGGCCGCGTCATTGGCCAAGCCGCGCTCGGCAACCGCAAAGACATCCGCGACGCGGTGGAAGCGGCCGCCAGCGCGTCCCGGTGGGGGGCGGAGAGCGGCCACAGGCGGGCGCAGGTCCTCTATTTTATCGCCGAGAACCTCAGTCCCCGCCGCCAGGAGCTCGAAAGACTGCTGATTACAGCGACCGGGGCCTCGGCGAAGGCGGCGGCAGAGGAGGTCGAGGCAACCGTACGCTGCCTCTTCCGACACGCCGCCCTGGCCGACAAGTTCGACGGCGCGGTCCATTCGACGCACTCGCGGCACGTTACGCTTGCGATGAATGAGCCCTGGGGCGTGCTCGGCATCGTCTGCCCGGATGCCGCTCCGCTCCTTTCGCTGGTGTCGCTGGTTGCTCCAGCGATCGCGCTCGGCAATTGCGTGGTGGCGATCCCCTCGGAACGTTATCCGCTGCTCGCGACGCTCTTCTACGAATTGCTTGAGACGTCGGACGTTCCGGCGGGCGTTCTCAACCTGGTCACCGGAGCCCGCGAGGACCTGGCGTTGACGCTCGCCAGGCACGCCGAAGTGGCGGCGCTATGGTACGACGGCTTGCTGGTGTCGGCCCAGGCCATCGAGGCAGCGTCGGCGGGAAACCTCAAACACATGTGGAACTATGGATCGATCGACGACTGGGCCGGTCTCAGCGGCGCGGAACTCCGCGAGCTGGCCCAGCAATCCGTCCAGACCAAGAATATCTGGATTCCCTACGGTGAGTAGGTCGCCGTGAACTATCCGCCAGTCGTTGGTCTGGCTTTCTGATCGGCAGGGACTATCGCCTAAAATGGCGAGGCGGCCTCCTCCGGAGGCGTAAGCTGTCGTCCGTGAAGTAGCGCGACCGTACCGTTTGAGCGGAAGGCCTCGCGGTGCGCGAGTGGAGAGCGAGCGCCAGCAGGCACGCAAGAGCCGCGTCAGCCAAGCCAGCAGGCGGCGGAAGTTCTAGCCGGCGGCGGCGAGCACCGCCCGCGTCGCCGGCGGCATAGGCGAGATGATTGCGACTTACGCGGTGCTCGGCCTTCATGTGACCGATAACCGGCTCGACGGCCGAGCGGCGGAGCATCTGGCGCTTGATCTCCTGTGTCATGCGACGCTTCTGGCCGCTGGTGTAGACGCGCAGGGCGGGGCGTTGTGGCCGCGATAACGGGCATCGGCGATGAGGGACCGTGCCAGCCGGCATTGGCCGCAGTCGCCGCAGCGCTCGACATGGCCGCCCAGATGGTGCTTACCCCTTGGGGGCGCGCTCACCTATCACCCACACGTGCACTGCGCATCGTGCCCGGTGGCGGAGCGCCGCCGTGGGGCACGCACGAAGCGCCCCAAATCACGCGTAGCTGGGATCGGTCGAGGTGTCCGGCATTGTGCTCGCGAAACGCCTTGATCCGGCGGCGGCCACCTCCAGCGCCGGCCGTGGCACCGGATCGCCCCTACGCGAGCGGCACCACCATCAGGTGCAAGCGGTCGAGCGGCCCACCGGCCGCCCCGCCGTTGCCGCCGCCGAAGCCTACGGTATACTCTGTCCACGTGAGATGACGTCCGGCGGCACGCGACGCTTTTGGGGGAGGGCAGGCATGCAGCGCCTCATCGTCCTTTTCGCTGTCCTGCTGGGGATCGTCTGGAGCGGTCCCGTGGCAGCCAAGCGGGTCGCGCTCGTCGTCGGCAACTCGGCCTATGTGCACGCGCCCGTCCTCGCAAATCCCAGGAACGACGCCGCCGACGTGGCTTCCGCGCTGCGGCGCCTCGGCTTCACCGTCATCGAGGGGCTCGACCTCGACAAGGCCGCGTTCGACCGCAAGCTCCGCGATTTCGCAGCGGCTCTGCAGGGCTCCGCGGCAGGCGTGTTCTTCTATGCAGGCCACGGGCTGCAGGTGGCCGGACAGAACTACCTGGTCCCGACCGACGCCCAGCTCGGGACTGCCTCCTCGATCGAGTTCGAGATGGTCCGGGCCGATTTCGTGCAGCGCGTCATGGAGCGGGAGGCGGGCACGAACGTCCTGTTCCTCGATGCCTGCCGCGACAACCCGCTTGCGCGCAACCTGGCCCGCGCCATGGGCACGCGCTCGGCGGATGTCGGCCGCGGCCTCGCTGCCGTGGAGTCGGGCGTCGGCACGCTGATCAGCTTCTCGACGCAGCCCGGCAACGTGGCGCTCGATGGGTCGGGCCGCAACTCGCCCTTCGCCGGCGCGCTGGTCAGACACATGGCGGCGTCGAAGGACGACCTCGGAGCGATCCTGATCGGCGTGCGCAACGACGTGATGAAGGAGACGGCGGGCAAGCAGGTTCCGTGGGAGCATTCGGCGCTCACCGGCCGCTTCTTCTTCGCAGCGTCGCCGGCCGGCGCGACTGCGGGTTCATCACCGCCGTCGGCCGCGAGTGCCCTCCCGGCCGCGAGCACGCCAGCGGCCGCCGGAGGGCGGGCGCCGGTGCACGAATGCGACCGCATGGCCGCCGATCCGTACGACAAGGAAGCGGAACGGCCCGGCATCCGCACCGACATGATCCACGCGCCGCGCGCCATTCAGGCCTGCGAGGCTGCCGTGAAAGCGCATCCCGAGGAGCAGCGCTTCCTGTTCCAGCTCGCGCGCTCGCAGGACGCCGGAGGCCAGCTCGACAAGGCCAGACAGCACTACGAGGACCTGGCGGCGCGAGGCTACGGCGCCGCGATGAACGCGCTCGCCAGGTGGTACAACGACGGCCGCGGCGTGAAGATGGACCGCCAGGAAGGGGTGTACTGGCTGCGCAAGGGTGTCGAAGCGGACAATCCCGACTCGATGTTCTGGCTCGGGCACGCCTACCAGTCGGATGGGCATTTCGGGATCTGGCCTGCCGACCACGCCGAGGCGGCTCGCCTCTACCGCCGGGCGGCCGATGCGGGGCACCGCGCAGCCCTGGTCCGGCTCGGCCTGCTTCAAGACCATGGCCGTGGAGGCCTCAAGGCCGATGCGGCTGCGGCATCGCGGCTGCTGATCGAGGCGCTGGAGGCCGGCGAGCAGGAGGCCTACACCCAGATACTCACGTTCGGCGCCAGCTGGTTCACGCCGGACTTCCGCCGTGAGCTGCAGCGCCGGCTCACCGAGAAGGGCGTCTACGACGGCCCTGCCGATTCGGTCATGGCGCCGCCGGTCTATCGGGCCGTCGAAGCCCTGAAGCAGCGCAGGAAATAGGCTCGGCCGACCGCTGCCGGCGCGGCCGCGCGATGCGGCGGACCGGCAGCTCGCGGCCCTGCGGCCTTGCCTTCCTGGGCGAAGCGCCTGATTGTGCTCCGCAATGCTGTGATGCGCGGCCGCGGCGGCGCAAGCGCTGGATGCGAGCATGAAGACCGAGACCCCACGCCCCGTTCGACTGCAGGACTACCGTCCGCCCGACTATCTCATCGAGACCGTCGCGCTCGATATCGCGCTCGACCCCGTTCGCACGCGCGTGCGCTCGCGCCTCGCCATGCGCCCCAACCCCGACGCCGGCAAGGCCGGTGCGCCGCTCAGCCTCGACGGCGAGAGCCTGGAGCTCGGCGAGGTCCGGCTCGACGGCAAGGCGCTCGCAGCCGGCGACTACGAGGTGGGCGAGACGTGTCTCGTCCTGCCGCGCGTGCCGCGCAAGCCGTTCGCGCTGGAGATCGAGACCTGGGTCGACCCGGAGGCCAACAAGGCCCTGCAGGGACTCTACCGGTCGCGCGGGATCTATTGCACGCAGTGCGAGGCCCAGGGCTTCCGGCGTGTCACCTACTTCCTGGACCGGCCGGACGTGCTGGCCGCCTACACGACACGGCTCGAGGCCGATGCCGGGGAAGCCCCCGTGCTGCTGTCCAACGGCAACCCGGTCGAGCGCGGAATGACCGGCGCCGGCAAGCGCCGCTACGCGGTCTGGAAGGATCCGCACCCGAAGCCCTGCTATCTGTTCGCGCTCGTCGGCGGCAACCTGTCCGCCGTGACCTCGACCTACCGCACGCGCTCCGGCCGCAAGATCGATCTCGCGGTCTACGTCGAGCCGGGCAAGGAGGGCCGCTGCGGCTGGGCGATGGACTCGCTGAAGCGCTCGATGCGCTGGGACGAGGAGCGGTTTGGCCTCGAGTACGATCTCGACGTCTTCAACATCGTCGCCGTGTCCGACTTCAACATGGGCGCGATGGAGAACAAGGGCCTCAACATCTTCAACGACCGCCTGATCCTGGTGTCGCCGGAGACGGCCACCGACGCGGTCTACGAGGCCGTGGAATCGGTGGTCGCGCACGAGTACTTCCACAACTGGACCGGCAACCGCATCACCTGCCGCGACTGGTTCCAGCTCAGCCTGAAGGAGGGGCTGACGGTCTACCGCGACCAGCAATTCACCGCCGACATGCGCTCGGCCGCGGTCAAGCGCATCGAGGACGTGCTGACCCTGCGCGCCCGCCAGTTCCGCGAGGACGGCGGCCCGCTCGCCCACCCTGTCCGCCCAGACAGCTATGCCGAGATCAACAACTTCTACACCGCGACCGTCTACGAGAAGGGGGCGGAACTCATCCGCATGCTGCACCGGCTGGTGGGTGATGCGGGCTACCGCGCCGCGCTCGACCTCTACTTCGCCCGCCATGACGGGCAGGCAGCGACAATCGAGGACTGGCTGGCCTGCTTTGCCGACGCGACCGGCCGCGACCTTGCCTCCTTCGCGCGCTGGTATGCCCAGGCCGGCACCCCGCGGCTGACGGTCGGGGAGGCGTGGGACGGGCAGACCTATGCCCTCACGCTCGCCCAGCGCACCCCGCCCACCCCCGGCCAGCCCGACAAGCTGCCGCTGCCGGTCCCGGTGGCCATGGGGCTGCTCGATGCCGCCACCGGGGCCGAGCTGGTGCCGACGCATGTGCTGGAGCTGACGGGGCCGGCGCAGACCTTCCGCTTCGCCGGGCTGCCGGGCCGGCCCGTGCCCTCGCTCCTGCGCGGCTTCTCGGCCCCGGTGATCCTCGAGCGCGCGGCCAGCCCCGAGGAGCGGGCCTTCCTGCTGGCCCACGACACCGACCCCTTCACACGCTGGGAGGCCGGGCGCGCACTGGCCCGCGACGTACTGATCGCGATGGTCCGCGACGGCGCCGCGCCGGGGCCGGCCTATCTGGACGCACTGGCGCGGATGGCCCGCGACGACGCGCTCGACCCCGCCTTCCGGGCGCTGGCGCTGCGGCTGCCGTCGGAGGACGACATCGCCCAGGCGCTGGCCGAGGCCGGCACAACCCCCGACCCCGACGCGATCCACGGCGCCCGCGAGGCGCTGACCCGCGCCGTCGCGCGCCACCTTGCCCCCGCCCTGGCCGAGCTTTGCGAGGCGATGGCCGTCGCCGGCCCCTACACGCCCGAACCCAGGGCGGCGGGACGGCGGGCGCTGCGGCTTGCCGCGCTGGGCCTGCACGCGCGGCTTGACGACGGGCGCCGGGCCGCCCGCCTCTACGCCCAGGCCGACAACATGACCGAGCAGGCCGGGGCGCTGGCCGTCCTGCTCGCGGTCGGACGCGGCCAGGAGGAGGCGGCCGGCTTTGCCCGCCAGTGGGGCCATGACCGGCTGGTGATGGACAAGTGGTTCGCCCTCCAGGTCGCCCATGCCGCGCCCGCGGCGGCGGCGGCGACCGCCGCGCGGCTGACCGGCCATCCCGCGTTCGACTGGAAGAACCCCAACCGTTTCAGGGCCCTGTTCGGGGCGCTCTCGGCCAATGCGGCGGGCTTCCACGACGCCTCGGGCGCGTCCTACCGGCTCCTGGCCGACTGGCTCCTGCGCCTCGACCCCGTCAACCCCCAGACCGCGGCCCGGATGTCGACGGCGTTCGAGACCTGGGGGCGCTACGATGCCGGACGGCAGACGCAGGTCCGGGCCGAGCTTTCGCGCATCGTCGCCACCCCGGGGCTGAGCCGCGACATGGCCGAGATGGTCGGCCGGATGCTCGGCTGAGGGCCGCGGGCGGGCCGGCGCGGGGCGTGCGCGGTACCCCCGAACAGGCACGGCGCCGCCGCCCGGACGCGCCGGCCCGCCCGCGGGCCGGCGGGAATGCGCCGAACGCAGGGCGGGCCTGCGCCCGCCCCGCTGCCCCGGCCTGGGGGCCGGGCTAGAATGTCTCGCCATGAAGGACCGACTCGATCCCCTGATCGCCGAGCGTGCGCCGTGGCTATTCACCGCCCGGCCGCACCACCGGCTCGCGCATGCGGCGCTGACGCGGTTGCTCGGCTACGAGCGCACGGTGGCGCTGGCCGCGACCCTGCGCGATTCGCCGACGCCCGAGATCATGTCCACAATCGCCGCCCTGATCGCCCGCGACGTCGAGGTGACGGGGCTCGAGCACCTGCCGCGCAACGGCGCGGCGCTGATCGTCGCCAACCACCCCACCGGCATCGCCGACGGGGTGATCCTGTGGCACCTGATCTCGCCGCTGCGCCCCGATCTCTTCGTCTACGCCAACCGCGACATCCTGCGTGTACTGCCGCAGATGGAGGATCTGATCCTGCCCGTGGAGTGGCGCAAGGAGAAGCGCACCCACGCCAAGACCCGCGAGACGATGGAGGCGACGCGGACGGCGCTCGGGGCCGGGCGGCTTGGCGTCATCTTCCCCTCCGGGCGGCTTGCGCAGCGGATCGGGCTGAAGCTGCACGAGCGGCCGTGGATGCCCTCGGCGGCGATGCTGGCGCGCAAGTTCGACGTGCCGGTGGTGCCGCTGAACATCCGGGCGCGCAACTCGGCGCTCTTCTACCTCTTCGACCTGATCCACCCCACGCTGCGCGACATCACCCTCTTCCACGAGACGCTGAACAAGGGCCGCCAGCCGTTCCGGATGACCTTCGGCCGGCCGATCGCCGCCGACCGGCTGCCGGCCAACGCCCAGGAGGCGACCGACGTGCTGCGCGCGGCCACGCTCGGCCTCGGCGCCCGGGGACGCGAGGGGGCTGCGGTCGGGCTGATCGAGAGCACGCGGCTTCTGGCCCGCTCGCCGGCACGCCGCACCGCCTGACCCCTGCCGCGACCACGCGCGGGTGTCGCTGGCCGGCGCCGCGGCGTCGCTCGCGGGCAGCACCCCGGCCCGCAGCCGCCTAGACAGGGGCCCGATGGACGGCAGCAGCACCGCGGGGGACTGGACGATGGCCGACGACGTCGCGGTGGTGTTCACGCCTTCGGGCCGGCGGGGGCGGGTGGCGCGCGGCACCACCGTGCTGGCGGCGGCCCGCATGCTGGGGGTCGACCTCGATTCGGTGTGCGGCGGGCGCGGCATCTGCTCGAAATGCCAGGTGGCACCGATGGAGGGCGAGTTTGCCAAGCTCGGGCTGACCGTCGCCGCCGATGCGCTGTCGCCCTGGAACGCGGTCGAGGAGCGCTACCGCGCCAAGCGCGGGCTGGCCGCCGGCCGGCGGCTGGGCTGCCAGGCACAGCTCATCGGCGACTGCCTGCTCGACGTGCCCCCCGAGAGCCAGCTGCACCGGCAGGTGATCCGCAAGGCCGCCGACGCGAGGCCGGTGGCCATGGATGCCGCGACCCGCGCCCTTTATGTCGAGGTCGCCGAGCCCGACATGCACGCGCCCTCGGGCGACTTCGAGCGGCTGGCGGCGGCGCTGGCCCGCGACTGGGGGGTGGCGGGGCCCATGGCCGGGCCGGCGGTGCTGGCGGGGCTGCAGGGGGCGCTCAGGGCCGGCAACTGGGCGGTGACGGTGGCGGTGCACGACGACGGCCGCGGCGGGCCCCCCGAGATCACCGGCGTCTGGCCGGGCTTTCGCGAGGGCGGGCTCTGGGGGGTGGCGATCGACGTCGGCTCGACCACCATCGCCGCCCATCTCGTCAGCCTAGCCGACGGCAGCGTCGCCGCCTCGGCCGGGCTGATGAACCCCCAGATCCGCTTCGGCGAGGATCTGATGAGCCGGGTCAGCTACGCGATGTTGCATCCCGGCGGCGCCGCCGAGATGACGCGGGCGGTGCGCGAGGCGCTGAACCGGCTGGTCGGCGAGGTTGCCGCCGCGGCCGGGGTCGAGCGCGCGGCGCTGGTCGAGGTGACGCTGGTCGGCAACCCGGTGATGCACCACCTGCTGCTCGGCATCGACCCCGTCGAGCTTGGCCACGCCCCCTTCGCGCTCGCCGTCGGCGGGGCCTTGCACCTCGCCGCGGCCGGGCTCGGGCTTGATGCCCTGGCGCCGGCGGCGCGGGCCTATGTCCTGCCCTGCATCGCCGGCCATGTCGGCGCCGATGCCGCGGCGGTGGCGCTGGCCACCGCGCCCGACCAGTCCGGCGAGCTGATGCTGGTTGTCGACGTCGGCACCAACGCCGAGATTCTGCTCGGCAGCCGCGACCGGCTGCTCGCCTGCTCGTCGCCGACCGGGCCGGCCTTCGAGGGGGCGCAGATTTCGGCCGGCCAGCGCGCCGCCCCGGGGGCGATCGAGCGCGTCCGCATCGACCCCGTGACGAAGGAGCCGCGCATCCGCGTCATCGGCTGCGAGCTCTGGTCCGACGAGCCGGGATTTGCCGAGGCGACCGCCGCCACGGGCGTCACCGGCATCTGCGGCTCGGGCATCATCGAGGCGGTGGCCGAGATGCGCATGGCCGGCATCCTCGACGCCTCCGGGCTGGTCGGCCCGGCCGTGGCCACCGGCACCGCCCGCTGCCGGCCCGAGGGGCGCACGCACGCCTACCTTCTGCACGACGGCACGCCACCGATCCTTGTCACCCAGGGCGACGTGCGGGCGATCCAGCTTGCCAAGTCGGCGCTCTACGCCGGCGCTCGCCTCCTGATGGACGCGCTCGGGGTGGAGCGGGTCGACCGCATCGTGCTGGCCGGCGCCTTCGGCGCCCATATCTCGCCCCTGCACGCCATGGTGCTGGGGATGATCCCCGACGCCGCCCTCGATGCGGTCACCTCGGCCGGCAACGCCGCCGGCACCGGGGCGCGGATGGCGCTGGTCAGCCGCGCCGCCCGCCGCCAGGTCGAGGCGCTGGTCGGCCGCATCGAGAAGGTCGAGACCGCAATCGCCCCCCGCTTCCAGGAGCATTTCGTCGCCGCCAACGCCATTCCCCACGCCGCCGACCCCTTCCCGCATCTGGCCGCCGAGGTCAGCCTGCCCGCCCCCGCCTTCAACGCCGGCGAGGCCGGCGGCCGCCGCAGGCGGCGGGGCTGAGGGCGGGCAGGCCGCGGCCGGCCCCCGGCTAGCGGCCCGACGCCGCCGCGCCGGCCGAATCCAGCTCGCAGCTGCGCGACAGCCGCTGGAAGCGCATGCCGAGGGTGACGTCGAACCACTCGCTGTCGTCGCTCACGTCCTTGCCCCAGTCGGTCACGTCGATGGTGCGCCGCCCCACATGGGCCCGGGCGGCGATGTGGCCTTGAAGGTTGCCGCCCGGGGCAAGATCGCCGGCGAAGAACGTCCAGGGCGCGATGTGCTTCCAGTGGCCCGCGATCGGCAGGTTCATGTTGTACCAGGTGCCGTCGGCGCTGATGCAGATCGTCAGCACCTCGCCGAAGGTCCAGATCCCCTGCCCCGGCGCCCTCGCCGCAGCGGGTGCAGCAACCGCGAGGGCAATCGCCGACGCAACAGCAATGCCGCCAATCCTCATCGTACACCTCCACCGATCCGTCTGGCGCAGCCACGGGCGCCATGAACACAGGCCGGGGTCGGCCTGCGCGGGGATACTAGCACGGGCCGGGCGAGTCGGGCGATGGCAGCCCGTGCGCCGCCGCGCCCGGCCCTGGCGGTCGCGCGCTCGCATCCGCCGGCGGGCGGGGGCATACTGCGCGCGCCACCCGCCCGGACCCCGCCCGCCGATGCCGCCCCGCACCGCCCTGCCCGCCCTTCCCCCCGCCCGCGAGGCCCGCGGCATCCCGCGGATCATCCACCAGATCTACCTGCCCGGGGCCGACGCCCTGCCGGCCGCCGAGCGCGCGGTGGTCGCGGCGCTCGGCGCCCGCAACCCCGGCTGGGAGCAGCGGATGCACGACACCGGCGCGGCCCAGGCCTTCATCGCCGGCCATTACGGCGAGGCGGTGCTGGCGCTCTGGGAGGCGATCGACCCTGCCTATTACGCCGCCCGCGCCGACCTCCTGCGCTACCTGCTGCTGTTCTGCGACGGCGGCGTCTACCTCGACGTCAAGTCGACCGCGCTCGCCCCCCTCGACAGCGTCCTGGAGCCCGCGGACGCATTCCTGCTGGGCCAGTGGCCCGACCAGCGCGGCCTGCCCGCCCGGGCCAGCCGCTTCCGGGAGCTGCGCCACGTCGCCGGCGGGGAGTACCTGAACTGGGTGATCGTGGCCGCCCCGGGCCATCCCTTCCTGCGCGCGGCGATCGCCAGGGTGCTGGCCAACATCGCCGGCTACCGCAGCTTCCGCGACGGGGTGGGCGCCAAGGGGGTGCTCGCCGTCACCGGGCCGATCGCCTACACCCGCGCCATCCACCCCGTCCGCAACCTCCATCCCCACCGCATGGTGGCCTTCGAGGAGCTCGGCTTCCGCTACCGCGCCGCCGACGGGCTGCATCTCTCCGACACCGCGGCCGGGCGCCACTACGCCCAGCTTCACCGCCCCGTGGTCCGCCGCGGGCCGCTCGAGACGACGCTGGCCGAGACCCTGCTGCCACCCGCCAAGCGGCTGTGGTCGCGCCTTCTGGCCCGCCGCGGCGGCCGGCCTTGACCGGCCGGGCCGGCTGCCGTATCTGGCGGGGGGCGCGGGTGTAGCTCAATGGCAGAGCAGAAGCTTCCCAAGCTTACGACGAGGGTTCGATTCCCTTCACCCGCTCCAGCCCCTCTGGTCTCCCCCCGGTCGCGTTGCTAAGCGGGGGCCGCAGAAACCAGGAGGAAGCGATGTCCCAGATCGTCCGTCACGAGGCCGGCCCGCGCATGAGCCAGGCCGTGGTCCACAACGGCGTCGTCCATCTTGCCGGCCAGGTCGGCGAGGGCACGACGGTGGCCGAGCAGACCCGCGCGGTGCTGGCCCGCATCGACGCGCTGCTGGCCGCCGCCGGAACCGACCGCTCGCGGCTCCTGACCACCCAGATCTGGCTGTCCGACATCGCGACCTTTGCCGAGATGAACGCGGTCTGGGAGGCCTGGGTCTCGCCGGGCGCCACCCCGGCGCGGGCGACCGGCGAGGTCAAGCTCGCCTCGCCGAAATACCGGGTCGAGATCATCGTCTCGGCCGCACTGCCCTGAACCGGCCGCTCAGCCGCCCCCGCCGGCCGCCCGTGCTGTCACCGGCCTGAGCGGCGGCGGAGGCGGGACAAGCGCCCGGATGTCGGCGAAGGGAAAGCGCGGGGCGTGGCGGAAGGCCTCGGCCCGCGCCCCCGGCGGGCCGTTGCACTCGCCGGCGCGGAAGGCCGCCTGCCGTTCGGCCATCGCGACGAAGCGCTCGGGATCCTGGCTGGCATGGGCGCGGATCGCGGCCAGCTTGGCCGGCCAGTGGCCGGTGACGTCCACCCACAGCCCCGGGCGGAATCCGGTTCCGCCCAGGACGTCCATGTGCAGGACCGGCGCGGCGAAGCCGGCCGCATGCAGCACCGCGACCGCAACCGCCCGGTGGTCGGCGTGATAGTCGTCGGGGTCGTGGGTCATCACCAGGTCGGGCCGGACCTCGGCCACCAGCCGCCCCAGCGCCTCGACAAGCGGCCGGTCGGGCAGCAGCCCGCCGTCGGGAAAGCCGAGGAGCCGCGGCTCGACCGCCAGCGCCGCCGCCGCCGCCCGCGCTTCGCCGGCGCGCCGCCGGGCCAGCCCCGGCCCCGGCGCCGCCCCCCCCGCCGCCCCGTCGGTGGCCACTGACAGCACCAGCCGCGCGCCCGCCGCGGCCCAGGCGCACAGGCTGCCCCAGGCGAGGATTTCGAGGTCGTCGGGATGGGCGGCAACGGCCAGGAGCTTCATGCCCGGGCCAGGAACTCGAGCACCATCGCCGCCGTCCAGGTGAAGCTGCCGCCACCCAGCGGCGCGCCGTCGGTGGGGTCGTAGTACTCGGCAAAGCCCGAGGCACGGATCAGGTCGAGCGAATCGGCGGTGATGCGCGCCGCGGCCTCTGCCTGACCGGCGCGGGCCAGCCCGTCGGCGATCATGTAGTTGACCACCAGCCACACCGGCCCTCGCCAGTAGCGGCGGGCGTCGAAGCGCGGATCGGCCGGGTCGTGGCTGGGCACGACGAAGCGCACCCTCCGCCCCTGCGCCTCGACCCGCGCCGCCAGCGCCGCCGCGCGCGCCGGCGGGATGGCCGCGAAGGCAGGCAGCAGTCCGCCCGAGGAGGCGCTGTCGATCAGCCGGCCGGTCACCCGGTCGCGGGCGAGATACTGGCCGTGCGCGGCCGACCACAGCCCCTCGAGCGCTGCAAGCCCGCGGGCGGCCAGCGCGCGGCTCTCGGCCGCGGCAGCGTCCATCCCGAGGGCCGCGGCCAGCTCGGCCAGGTCGGCCGCCGAGCGGATCAGGATGGCGTTGAAGCCGGGGTCCACCACCCGGAAGGGCGAGGCGTCGTGCAGCCGCGCGTTGTCCCAGCCGAGCGCGCGGAACCGCTCCAGCAGCCACAGATAGCGGTCGTACTGGGCCTTGGTAGGCCGGTGGGCGGGGTCGGCGTGCTGGGTGTCGCGGCGGGTGTAGGGGGCGATGCCGTCGGCCGGCACACGCTCGAAGGGAATGTCCCAGTCCACCGAGTTGTCGCGGCCCGACTCCCAGGGGTGGATGATCGCCACCAACCCCTCGCCGTCGGGGTCGCGGGCGGCGTGGAACCAGCGGTGCCAGGCGGCAACCCGCTCAACCAGAGCCCCGGCGCGGGCATCGGCGGCGGCGCGGTCGGCGGCGCGCTCCCACAGCCGGCGGATCGCGAAGCCCGCCACCGGCGGCTGGGTGATGCCCGAGGTCGGCACCGGCCGCCCGGTCGCCCAGACCTCCGGGCCCGGGAAATAGCCCGCGTCGGGGCGGTGGAAGACGATGTGCGGCACCATCCCGTCGGGCCACTGGTGGGCGAACAGCGTCTCGATCTCGGTCCAGGCGCGGGACTCGTCGAAATGCCGCTGGCCAAGCGCGGTCAGGCAGGAATCCCAGTTCCACTGGAACGGGTAGAGGCCCCGCGTCGGCACGGTGTATCCGCCGCGGTCGTTCTCCCTCAGGATCGCGACGGCGTGGCCGGCAAGGTCGGTCTGGCTCATGTCAGGGCTTCCTGCGTCTCGGGGTCGAACCAGCGGATGCGGTCGGCAGCGGGGGCCAGCGTCAGCCGGTCGCCGGGGGCGACGCGCAGGTCGCTGTCGAGCACGGCGCGGAACGGCGCGCCGGCGACCTCGGCGGTGACCAGCGTGTGCGGCCCCAGCGGCTCGACCACACGGACGGTGGCGGCAAGGCCCTCGGGCGCCGGGGCGAGATCCTCGGGGCGGATCGCGAACTCGATGCGCCCCGCCGCGCCCGCCGGCCCGGCCAGGCGCAGCCCCGCCACCTCCCAGGCGCCGGGCCCGGCGGGAGTGGCGGGCAGGAAGTTCATCGGCGGATTGCCGATGAAGCTGCCCACGAAGCGCGCCGCGGGGTTGCGGTAGACCTGCACCGGGTCGTCGGCCTGCACGATCCGGCCGGCGTTCATCACCGCAATGCGGTCGGCCAGGCTCATCGCCTCGACCTGGTCGTGGGTGACGTAGATCGTGGTGGTCCGGCTGCCGGCCAGCACGCCCTTGAGTTCGGCCCGCATCTCGAGCCTGAGCAGCGCATCGAGATTCGACAGCGGCTCGTCCATCAGGATCACCGCGGGCTCCATCGCCAGCGCGCGAGCCACCGCCACCCGCTGGCGCTGGCCGCCCGACAACTGGCCGGAGTAGCGCTTCAGCAGCTGCTCGATGTGCATCAGCTCGGCGTTGCGCGTCACGCGCCGGTCGATCTCGGCCTGCGGCAGCTTCTTCATGCGCAGGCCGAAGGCGATGTTCTCGTAGACCGTCAGATGCGGGAAGACGGCATAGTTCTGGAACACCATGGCGATGCCGCGGTCGCGCGGGGCAAGCCCGTCCACCCGGCGCTCGCCGATCCAGACCTCGCCCGCCGATGCGGTCTCGAGCCCCGCGACGATGCGCAGCAGCGTGGTCTTGCCGCAGCCCGAGGCACCGAGCAGCACCAGGAACTCGCGGTCGCGGATCGTCAGGTCGACCGAATGCAGCGCCGTGAAGCTGCCGAAGGTCTTGGCGACGCCCCTGATGCGGATCTCGGCCATCGGCCCCTCCCTGTCCTAGCGGTTGGCGATGCCCCACATCGCGAAGAGATACCGGCGCACGGCGAAGATGAAGACGAGCGCGGGGATGACGAGCGCGGCGCCGCCCGCGAACTTCAGCGGCAGCGGCGAGACGTCGAGGCTCTGCAGCAGGAAGGCGGTCAGCGTCCGGTTCTGGATGGTCAGCACTGCCGCCGCGAACACCTCGTTCCACGAGATGACGAAGGCGAAGACGGCCGAGGCCGCGATCCCCGGCAGGGCCAGCGGCATCACCACCCGCAGCACCGCCTGCAGGCGCGTGCAGCCCAGCGTCCAGGCGGCCTCCTCGAGCTCCACCGGGATGCCGGAGAACAGCGAGAAGGTGATCAGCACCGCGAACGGCAGCGCCAGCGTCGTGTGCACCAGCGCCAGCCCGACGATCGAATCGTCCAGCCCGGTGCGGATGAACAGCACCGCGAGGGGCAGCGCCAGCAGCGGCAGCGGGAAGGCCCGCGTCATGATCACCAGAAGCCGGAACATCCCCTTGCCCGGGAAGTCGAAGCGCGACAGCGCATAGCCCGCCGGCGCGCCGATGCCGATCGACAGCACCATCGTCACCGCCGCCACCTGCACCGAGTTCCACAGCGCCTCGGCGACGCCCTGGAAGCGCAGGAAGAAGGCCAGCGATCCGGGGTCGAAGCCGGGAACCAGCCGCTTGGGAAAGCCGGTGACATCGGCCGGCGCCGACAGCGCGTTGACCATCAGAAGGTAGATCGGCACCAGGACCCAGGCGCACAAGAACACGACGCCGGCGCGGAACAGCCAGCGCCCGGCCCGCCGGACATCGGCGGCCGGCGCAGGCGCGGCAGGCGCCGGCGCGGCGGCGGGAGAGGATCCGGCGGTCATGTCCGCGCCTCCTTCGGCACATGCAGCAGCCGCAGCAGCACCAGCGTCGCGGCGATCGAAATGGCCAGAATCACCATCGCAAGGGCCGCCGCCACGCCGCGGTCCTGCAGCGTGAACTGCCAGTTGTAGGTCTCGCCCATCAGCACCGGGAACTGGGTGCCGCCGAGCGCGGCCACCACGGCGAAGACCTCGAAGGCAAGGATCACGCGCAGGATCAGCGCGGTCTGCAGCGAGGGCCGCAGCAGCGGCAGGGTGACGCGCAGGAAGCGCTGCCACCGCGAGGCGCCGAACACCTCGGCCGCCTCGCCGTACTCGCGCGGGATCAGCCCCATGCCGGCGACGAGGATGACCATCATGATGGCCGTCGCGCGCCACACCTCGGCCAGCACGATCGCCAGCAGGATCGCCCACGGGTTCTGGTAGCCGAGGAACAGGACCGGCCGCTCGACCAGCCCGAAGCCCGTGAGCAGCGAGTTCAGGAAGCCGGTCTGCTCGAAGATGGCCAGCCACACCAGCCCGGCAGCAAGATCGGAGATGCCAAGCGGGATCGCGAATATGTAGAGGATGGTCGCCCGGCCCGCCTTCAGCCCGGTTACGACGCTGGCCATCGTCAGGGCCAGCGCCAGCTGGATCGGCACCACGATGCCGGCCAGCAGCAGCGTGTTCCAGAACGCCGCGGAGAACTTCCAGTGACCGGCCATGCGCTCGTAGTTGGCCAGCGACCAGGCCCCCTGGCGGGTCACCGACTCGATGGCCACGAGCAGGAAGGGATAGAGGAAGAAGACGACAAGGAACGCCGTCGCGGGCAGGAGCAGCAGGTAGGGCAGAAGCCGCGGCATGGCCGGTTCTCCCGTCGGGGCCCGGGGCGGGCAGAGGCGCCCCCGGGCGGTGGCGCTGCCGCCGGCGGGGCGGGCGCGCGCCCGCCCCGCAGGCGGCCCGCGGTCAGTCGACCGGGCAGGGCCCCTCGGACGGCGCATCGGGCGCCCAGCAGGGCGCGCCCGCCTCGGCGAGGATGCGCCGCAGCTCCTCGGCCTGGCTGTCGAGCACGGCGCGCACCGGCTGGCCGCCCAACACGATGCGCTCGAAGGTGTCGACATAGACCTGGTTGAACTGCCCGCCGAGCGCGCCGAGTCCCATCGGCAGCAGCGCCGGCAGCGCGTCGGGCGCCGTCGTCATGGCCGCGATCGCCGGGCCCGATGCCCGCACCGACGCCGGCATGTCCGCGGGCAGCCCGACCTCGACGACGGGGTAGAAGTTGGTGGCGCGCAGGGTCGCGATCTGGGTCTCGGGGGCCAGCATGTAGGCGATCAGCGCCCGCGACTGGGCCGGGTCGGGCGCCGTCACCGGCATCGCCACCCCGGCGATCACCGGCATGTAGGCCCGCCCCTTCGGCCCGGCCGGGGCGGGGAAGGCGACGAAGTCGTCGGGGCGCTGGTTGAAGGCGTCGGCCAGCCGGGCGGTGTGGTCGAAGGCGAGCCACACCTCGCCGGTCAGGAGCTGCTCCTGCATGAAGCCGTAGTTGGTCGAGGCCGGGTTGGTCCAGCGCCACAGCTCCTTCATCGCCTCCCAGGCCGCCTCGGCCTCCTCCGAGCGGAAGGCGGTGACCATCGAGCCGGTGTAGGAGGGCAACAGGAAACCCTGGAAGAAGCGGTGCTTGAGGCCGCGCGGCCCCGCCGGCAGGCCGAACTTCGGCCCTCCCGTCGCCTCGGCCATTGCCCGTGCCCAGGCGATCAGCTGGTCGTAGCTCAGCGCCTCGAGGTCGGCGCCCTCGGGCAGGTAGGCCAGTGCCTCGCGGCTGGCGGCCATCAGGTAGGTCGCCTGCATCCAGGGGATGTACTTCTGCCCGGCCCCCCCGAGCCGGCCGAGCGCGACCATGTTGGCGTTCACCCCGGCGACGTCGACATCCGACAGGTCGGCCAGCGCGTCCGCGACCGAGGCGAAATCGCCGTGCAGCCCGCCCAGCACCGCAATCGTGCCGCGCCCGGCGGCCACCTCGGCCTGCAGCCGCGTCAGCCACGGCCCGCCGTCGGCGGCCTGGTAGTCGACGCCGCCGGCAAAGCCCTTCAACACCATCTCGCGCATCGCCTGCGTCTCTTCGATCGGCTGGGCCTGCGTCGACCAGAACAGCGCCTGGCCGAGCGCCGGGGGTGCCGCGGCAAGGAGCCCCGCGAGGGCCGTGGCCAGAAGATGTCTCGGCTTCATGATCGTCCTCCCCTGTGGTTTGCCGTGTGCCTCACCGTCCCGACGCCGGCCCGTGGCTGCCGCGCAGGATCAGCCGCGGCGTCACCAGCCCGGTCTCGGGCGGCCCCTCCGGCGCGGCGATCGCGCGGACCAGCATCCCGGCCAGCGCCGTTGCACTCTCGCGCACCGCGGCGTCGAAGGTCGTCAGCCCCGGCGGCACATGCGCGGCCGCCGAGACGTCGTCGAATCCGGTCACCGACAGATCGGACGGCACCGCCAGCCCCGCCCGCGCCGCTCCCTCGATCACCGCCAGCGCCAGCCCGTCGAACAGGCCGATGATCGCCGTCGGCCGGTCCGGCCGGCCGAGCAGCCGGTCGACCGCCGCCGCCCGCGCGGCCCGGTCGAAGCGCGGGGTGACCACCGTCTCCAGCCGCACCTCGGGGTCGGCGCAGGCGGCGATCGCGGCGGCCAGCCCCTCCTCGCGGTGCCGCCGGAAGGTCATCGGCTCGGCGATCGTCATCAGCGCGAACCGTCGGTGGCCCAGCCCGTGCAGCAGTGCGAAGGCCTCGCCGAAGGCCGCGGCCCCGTCGGTGTCAAGCCAGCCGTGGGCGATGCCGGGCAGGAAGGTGCGGCCGTGGGTGACGAAGGGAAAGCGGCGCCCGGCCAGGAAGGCCACGCGGGCGTCGTCCTCGGTGGTGCGGGCCAGCACCAGCCCGTCGGCGCGGCGGGCGTCGACGATGTGGCGGATGACCTCGAGCTCCGACTGCCCCTCGGGCACCGCCGAAAGGAAGAGGTCGGTTCCGTGGCGGGCCAGCCCCGCCCCGAGGCCGGTGACGAAATCGCCCAGGAACGGATCCTCGCGGCCGTGGCCGCGGATCGGCAGCACCAGGCCGACGAAGCCCGACCGTCCCGAGACCAGCGCCTTGGCGGCGCGGTTGGGGACGTAGCCGGCCGCCTCCGCCGCCCGCCGGACGCGCGCGCGGGTGTCCTCGGCGATCATCGGGTGGCCGGCCAGCGCCCGCGACACCGTCGCCACCGAAAGCCGCAACTCGGCCGCCAGCCGCTTGAGCGTCGCGCCCGACTGCGCCACCTGCCCCTCCCCGCGGGTTGCCGTCGGAGACCTTCATATCACAGCGCGGCGAATCTGCAAACGTTTGCGACAAGACCTGCAAACGTTTCCGCCCCGCCCGCGGCGCGGCATGCTCCCGGCCGCAGGGAAGCCGGCGACGGCGGATCAGACGAAGGGCAAGCCCGGCGCGGTACCCTCAGGTCCAGCCGCCGTCGATGGTGATCTCCTGGCCGGTGATCATCGCGGCGTCGTCGGAGGCCAGGAACAGTGCCAGCGCCGCCACGGCGGCGGGCGCGATCTCGCCCGGCAGGGCCTGCACCTCGGCCAGCCGCGCCGCGGCCTCGGGGGTAAGGTAGTCGGCGCGCTGGCGCTCGGTCAGCACCCATCCCGGGGCGATGGTGTTGATGCGCACGCCCGACCGGCCCAGCACCTGCGTCAAGGACCGCGTGAGCCCGTGCATCGCCGCCTTCGCCGTGGTGTAGGCCGGCATCGCCCCGATCTTCACCCGCCAGGCGATCGAGCCGAAGTTCAGGATCGCCCCCCGCCCCGCCGCCACCATCACAGGCATCGCCGCCTGGATGGCGAAGAAGGCATGGCCGACGTTTACCGCCAGCACCCGCTCCCACAGCTCGGGGCTCACCGTCTCGATGGCGTGCCGACGGTCGTTGGCGGCGTTGTTGACCAGCACGTCGAGCCGGCCCTCGCGGGCGATCACCGCCTCGATCGCCGCCTGCAGGCCGGCAGTGTCGGTCACGTCGCCGGCGTGGAACCTGACGCCGGGCAGCCGCGCGGCCAGCGCCGCGCCCGCGGCGGCGTCGAGGTCGACGAAGTCCACCGCCGCCCCCTGCCCCGCAAACGCCTCGACCATCGCCGCCCCGATGCCGGTGGCGCCGCCGGTGAGGAACACCTGCCGCCCGGCGAGAGAGGGATACACCGCCGCCTGCCCGTCCATGGGGGCCTCCCTGGTGGTTTGGGTCGGGAGGATGATAGCGGGTGCGGGGGAAGGTGGTAGGGGGATGTCCGCAGTCGACCGGAAGGCCCCGCGACGCGCACATTCCGCCCGCCGCCGGCAATGCGGCGAAGGGCTTCCTGCCGGCCGCTTCGGGCGCGTTGTCACCCGCGCCCGGGTTCGTCCGGATCGCTGGAAAACAGGGCAATCTTGTTGCCCTGGGGGTCGCGAAGGTAGCCAACGTAGAAGTGTGGTCCATACGCGTCACGGAAGCCGGGCTGGCCCTCGTCAGAGCCACCTGCGGCAAGCGCGGCGGAGTGCAGATCACGAACCTGCCTCTGACTGCCCGCCTCGAACGCGATCATGGCGCCGTTTCCGGCCGAGGCCGGACGACCATCGAAGGTCGGCTTGACATAGAATTCCGGCAGAACGGTCGGCTCACCCGGCCGAGCGGGCAGTGCGTAGCTCAGGCCCTCCGGACCCTCCTTCAGTTCGTACCCGAGGGCCGGCAGGAACGCGGAGTAGAACCGTTTGGCGCGCGCGATGTCATCGGCACCGACAGTGACATAGGCAATCATGCCGCGTGTCCCCTTCCGGAATTCCGTCGGCCGCACCGGGATCACCGCGCGGGAATGGGCCAGCAACGGGCTTCGCCCGAAGATTGACCTCCCGCAGGGCGCTCTCCGGGGCCGGCACCGTTGCGATTGCGGCCAGCGCCGGCCCGGAACGCCTCGCCGCAGCTCCGCGGCCGTGTCGCCCCGGGGCGCGCGGGCCGCCACGGCCCCTCGTCGCCCTCAATGACTGTCCCGCGGCACCGGATGGACGTCCGCCACCCGCTGATACGCAACCGCCGGCTTCAGCACCATGCCGCGGTGGAGCTGGTCGACCATGCCGCGCTGGATCTCCTGCCAGGGGGTCTGCGCGGGGGGCACCGGATGGCCGCCAGCGGCCTCCAGCGCCGCGCGCCGCGCCTCCCACTCGGCGGGGTCCACAAGCGCGTCCACCCGGCCCCTGCGCAGGTCCACCCGCACCCGGTCGCCGGTCCGGAGCAGTGCCAGTCCGCCGCCCACCGCCGCCTCGGGGCTGGCGTTCAGGATCGAGGGCGAACCCGAGGTGCCCGACTGCCTGCCGTCGCCGATGCAGGGCAGATCGGCGATCCCGGCCTTCAGGAGGGCGGCGGGGGCCTGCATGTTCACCACCTCGGCCGAGCCGGGGTAGCCCACCGGCCCGGCCCCGCGCATCACCAGGATGGTCCGCTCGTCGATCGCCAGCGCCGCGTCGTCGATGCGGTGGTGGTAGTCCTCGGGGCCGTCGAACACCACCGCGCGGCCCTCGAATGCCTCGGGGTCGGCGGGGTCAGAGAGGTAGCGGGCGCGGAACTCCTCCGAGATCACCGACATCTTCATGATCGCGCTGTCGAACAGGTTGCCGCGCATCGCCACGAAGCCGGCCCGCGCCTTCAGCGGCCGGGCGACCGGGCGGATCACCTCGGCGTCGGCCACCGCGACCCCGGCCAGGTTCTCGGCCACCGTCCTGCCGCTCACCGTCAGGGCGTCGGGATGCGGCAGAAGCCCCGCACCCATCAGCTCGGCCATCACCGCCGGCACGCCGCCGGCGCGGTGGAAATCCTCGCCCAGGTACTGCCCGGCCGGCTGCAGGTCGACCAGCAGCGGCACGTCGAGGCCAAGCCGCTGCCAGTCCTCGACCGCAAGGTCGAGGCCGGCGTGGCGGGCGATGGCGGCCAGGTGGATCGGTGCGTTGGTCGACCCGCCCAGCGCCGAGCACAGCACAACCGCGTTCTCGAACGCCTTGCGCGTCAGGATCGCGGCCGGCTTCAGCCCCTCGCGCACCATGGCGACGATGCGGGCGCCGGTGGCATGGGCCATCTGCCCGCGCTCGCGGTAGGGCGCGGGGATCGAGGCCGAGCCGGGAAGCTGCATCCCCAGCCCCTCGGCCAGCGAGTTCATCGTCGTCGCCGTGCCCATGGTGTTGCAGTAGCCGACCGAGGGTGCCGAGGCGGCGGTGATCTCCATGAACTCCTGGTAGCCGATCTCCTCGCGCGCCAGCATCTCGCGCGCCTCCCAGATCACCGTGCCCGAGCCCGCGCGCCTGCCCTTCCACCAGCCGTTCAGCATCGGCCCGACCGACAGCGCGATTGCCGGGATGTTCACCGTCGCGGCCGCCATCAGCAGGGCCGGTGTGGTCTTGTCGCAACCGATCGTCAGCACGACGCCGTCAATGGGATAGCCGTGCAGAAGCTCCACGAGCCCCAGATAGGCGAGGTTGCGGTCGATCGCCGCGGTCGGGCGCCGCCCGGTCTCCTGGATCGGGTGGACGGGGAATTCGAAGGTCACGCCGCCGGCAGCCTCGATGCCCGCGCGCACGCGCCTGGCAAGCTCGAGGTGGTGGCGGTTGCAGGGCGACAGGTCCGACCCGGTCTGGGCGATGCCGATGATCGGCCGCCCCGACTGCAGTTCCTGCCGCGTCAGGCCGAAGTTGAGGTAGCGCTCGAGATAGAGCGCCGTCATTCCAGGATTGTCCGGGTTGTCGAACCACGCCTGCGACCTCAGCTTCATGATGCACTCCCTGCCCGCCCGTCGTGATCTTCGCCCCGCGGCGGGGAGGCTTCAAGTGTCGCGCGTTCCGCCGCCGCCACGTCATGGCCGTAGAGCCAGTCGAATCGCTCGCGCAGCGCCGCCGGCGCCAGCCGGTCGGCCAGCCGCAGTCCCAGGTGGCCGGCGATGCGCAGCGGCCCGCGCAGGTGGTAGGCGCGGGCATTGGCCGAGGCCGCCGCCACCACCCGGCGGACGCGCCCCTCGCGGGCGCGCTGGTAGGCGGCAAGCCCCGCCTCGCGGTCGGGCGCGGTGGCAAGAGCATGCGACAGCACCCAGGCGTCCTCGAGCGCCATGCAGGCCCCCTGGGCAAGAAAGGGCAGCGTCGGATGGGCGGCATCGCCAAGGATCGCCACCCCGCCGGCACCCCAGCATTGCGCCACCGGGTGGCGGAACAGCCCCCACAGATGCACCTCCGACACCGCCGCCAGCCAGCGCGGCACCGGCCCGCCGAAGTGGCGGAAGGCGCGGCGCAGGGCGGCGGGGTCGTCGCGGTGGTGCCAGCCCTCGGCCGCCCAGGCCGCGCGCTCCTCCACCGCCACGATGTTGCGCAGCCGGCCGCCGCGGAGCGGATAGCTCACCAGATGCCGGCCGGGACCGAGGAACACCTCGGCCACCGCCGGCGCGCCCGGCTCGCCGGGGATCAGCGCCCGCCAGGCAACCTGCCCGGTGAAGCGCGCCGCCGGCGCCGGGCCGAGCGCCGCGCGCACGGCCGAGTGCAGCCCGTCCGCACCCACCACCAGATCGGCCGCCACGCGCGTGCCGCCGGCAAAGGCGACCTCGGGCCGGGCGCCCGGGTCCACGGCACGCACCCGCCGCCCGGGCTCGATCACCACTCCGGCAGCCCGTGCGCCCTCGGCCAGCAGCGCGACCAGGTCGGCGCGGTGGAACAGCCAGCCCCGCTGCCCGGCCGCCGCCGGCGCGGCGATGTCAAGCCGCAAGAGCCGGCCGCCGCCGCGCCCCTCCCGAAGGATCGCTCCCTCGCCGGCCATCGCATGGCGCGCCAGCAGCGGGCCGAGGCCGAGCGCGTCAAGAACCGCCGTGCCGTTCGGGCTGATCTGCAGGCCGGCGCCGACCTCGCCCAGCGCCGGCGCCTGCTCGACCACCCGCACCCGCGCGCCGCGCCGGGCCAGCGCCGTGGCCGCCGACAGACCCGCGATGCCGGCGCCGACGACGATGGCCTCGCGCCCCGCCAGCCCGCCGCCTGCAGCCGCCGCGGCCCAGAGTGCAAATGCTCCCATGGCCGGCCCGCCGCCCCGCGGCCCGCCGCCGCTTCAGTCGTCGCGATGCACGCGCTCGCGCCGCTCGTGGCGCTCCTGCGCCTCGAGGCTCAGGGTGGCGATCGGCCGGGCGTCCAGCCGCTTCAGCGAGATCGGCTCGCCGGTCTCCTCGCAATAGCCGTATTCGCCGTTCTCGATCCGGCGCAGCGCGGAGTCGATCTTGGCCACCAGCTTGCGCTGGCGGTCACGGGTCCGCAGTTCCAGCGCGCGGTCGGTCTCTTCGCTGGCACGGTCGGTCAGGTCGGGGATGTTGCGCGCCGCGTCCTGCAGCCCCTCGATCGTCTCGCGGCTTTCCGAGAGGATCTCGGCCTTCCATGCCAGGAGCTTGCGCCGGAAGTACTCGAGCTGGCGCTCGTTCATGAACGGCTCGTCTTCGGCAGGGCGGTAATCCTCGGGCAGGAAAATCTCGGCTTTCATAGGTGCTCCCTGATCGGGCCCCGGGTTCAGCCGAGGGCGGCCGCATCCCCGGGCGCCGCTTGGGCGCTGCCTTACTCCATGGACAGGCGGTTGTCACTAGCCTTCGCCCGGTTGAAGCCGGCCGCCCGCGTGCTAAGGTCGCGCGCGAATTCCCGCGGCAAACCCACGGACGGGCAATGCGTTTCCATGGCACCGACGCCTATGTCGCGACCGACGAGCTGACCCATGCGGTCAACGCCGCGGTCACCCTCGAGCGGCCCCTGCTGGTCAAGGGCGAGCCCGGCACCGGCAAGACCGAGCTCGCCCGCCAGGTCGCCCGGGCGCTCGGACTGCCGCTTCTGGAATGGCACGTGAAGTCGACCACGAAGGCCCAGCAGGGGCTCTATGAATACGACGCCGTCAGCCGGCTGCGCGACAGCCAGCTCGGCGACCCCCGCGTCAGCGACGTCGCCAACTACATCCGCAAGGGGATGCTCTGGCGCGCCTTCGAGGCCGGGGGCAAGGTCGTGCTGCTGATCGACGAGATCGACAAGGCCGACATCGAGTTCCCCAACGACCTGCTGCAGGAACTCGACCGCATGGAGTTCCATGTCCACGAGACCGGCCAGACCGTCCGCGCCCGCCACCGCCCGGTGGTGATCATCACCTCGAACAACGAGAAGGAACTGCCCGACGCGTTCCTGCGCCGCTGCTTCTTCCACTACATCCGCTTCCCCGACATGGCGACGCTGCGGAAGATCGTCGAGGTCCATCACCCCGGCATCAGGGAGGCGCTGCTGACCACCGCGCTGACCCAGTTCTTCGAGCTGCGCGAGGCTCCGGGGCTGAAGAAGAAGCCCTCGACCTCCGAGGTGCTGGACTGGCTGAAGCTGATCCTCGCCGAGGACCTCTCGCCCGAGGACCTCAGGCGCGACGGCAAGTCGCTCCTGCCCAGGCTGCACGGCGCCCTCCTGAAGACCGAGCAGGACGTCCACCTGCTCGAGCGGCTGGCCTTCATGGCCCGGGCGGGGCGATAGGCCTGCGCTCCACCCGCAGCCTGATCCCATCCCTCGCCCGCACCGTCAGATGCGCCACCGGCACCGGCTCGCGCCCGGCCACCGGGGCGAAGCGGAAGGCGCGCACCAGATGGGCAAGCAGGAGCGGACCCTCGACCATGGCAAAGCCCGCGCCGGGGCAGACACGCGGGCCGGCCGAAAACGGCAGGAAGGCATCGCGGGCCGCGGCGCGCCCCGCCTCGGTGCTCCAGCGGGCGGGGTCGAAGGCGTCGGGGTCCTGCCAGAGCCGCTCGTTGCGGTGCAGGTGCCAGGGGCTGATCACCACCTGGTCGCCCGCCGCCACGTCACGGCCGCGGAACCGTGCCGGACAGGCGGCCTCGCGCACCATCATCGGCACGGGGGGATAAAGCCGCAGCGCCTCGCGGAAGACATCGCGCGCCAGCCGCAGCCGGCCCGTCATGGCGAAGTCGGGCCGGCCGGCCAGCGCCCCGGCGGCTTCGGCCGCCACCCGTTCCTGCCACTCCGGCGCCAGCGCCAGCAGCATGAGCGCCCAGGCGAGCGCCGAGGCCGAGGTCTCGTGCCCGGCAAGGAAGAAGATCGCCACCTGGTCGACCATCTCGGCCGGCCCGAAGCACGCCCCGGTCACCGGATCGGCGGTCGTCATGATCCGCGTGGCGAGATCGGCCGGTGCGGTGCCGGCCGCGATCGCCGCGTCCCGGTCGGCCACCAGGCCCTCGATCAGCCGCCGGATCTCGCGCGCCGTGTCCAGCGTCCGGCGCCGGTGCAGGCGCGGAAACCAGCGCGGCAGCCGCAGGAAGGCGGCCAGGTTCAGGATCGGCTGGGTCTTCTGGTGCGCCAGGAAGGCGCTGAAGACGGCCTGCGCGACCGCGTCCTCGATCGGGATCGAGAACAGCGCGCGGAAGATCACGTCGGCGGCGGCGTGGCTGGCCTGCGCCTCGACCTCCACCTCCCCCGGCACGATCCGCGCCACGGCCCCCTCGGCCGCCGCCCACATCGCCCCGAAGCTGCCCCGCAGGCGCCCGCCCTCGAAGGCGGGGTCGATGATGCGCCGCTGCCGCTCCCACTCCGCGCCGTTGGTGACGAACACCGACCGGCCCAGCAGCGGCGCCAGCCCCTCGCGGATGCGGTCCGACTTGGGAAAGTCGGCGGGGCGCTCCTGCAGCACCAGGCGCACCAGCGCGGGGTCGTTGCACAGGAACGACCGGAAGAAGGGGGTGCGGAACTCGGCCATCCAGGCGCGGTAAAGCCGCGCCGGCTGGGCCGACAGGATGTCGGCACGGAACAGCCGCAGGTAGCGCAGCAGCGAGACGCGGTCCGGGCGCGCCGGCGGCTTGGGCGGGATCACGCCGCCACCGCGGTGTGGCCCGAGGCCGGCCGCTCGATCCGGCTTTGCGACGGGCTGCGGCCGGCATGGCGCGCCGCCAGCGACTGCGGCCCGGCGGTGATCGCGAAATAGTCATAGGCCTGCGGCCGGCCGGCGATGGCGTCGAAGGCGCAGAGGTACTGGAAGTGCACCCGGAAGAAGCGCCGCTTCAGCCGCGCCCAGGTGGCCGGCGCCAGCGTCTGCGACAGCGTGCAGGACAGCACCAGCGGCCAGCGCTTGCCTGCAGGCGCCACTCCCGAGACCGACACCGGATCGCAGAGCGCGAAACAGGCGCCGTCGGCAGGCGCCGAGACATCGACCCAGGTGATCCTCCTCTCCGCGGCCAGCAGCCTCAGGTCGCCCCGCAGCCGGCCGGCCGCGGGCAGGAACGACATCATCGGGATCGTCTGGCCCAGCGTCAGCAGCCCCAGCGCCGGCCCGCCGGGGCGCACATGCCCTCCGCGCAGCAGCGCTGCCACCAGCGACACCGCGAGATGGGTGCCGATCGAATGACCGACGACCAGCAGCTCGTCGACATCCTCCGCGAGCGCCGCTGCGGCATGGGTCGCGAAGTCCTCAAGCCGGACCGCGATCTCGGGCGGATAGGCACCGCGGTGGCTGGTGCAGAAGGCGAAATCGTTCATCAGGTAGTCGACGTAGAGCGGCGCATGCAGCCGTGCCGCGGCCGCCAGCACCCCCCAGCCCGCCGCGATGCCCGCGGCCGCCCCCGCGGCCTGCGCCGAAGGCCCGCCCCCCGACACGGACGCGACCCATACCGCCAGCCCGCCCCCGGCCAGCAGCGCCAGCATCAGCGTCGCGGCCAGGAACAGCGCCGGGAACAGCCCGGCGATCATCGGCCCCTTGCGCAGCCGGGCAAGGCGGAAGAACGCACCGGTCCCGAAGAACACCGCCGCCGCGCGCAGAAGCTGGCGGTAGGGCGTCAGGAGGCCACGGTGCATCGAATCGCGGACGATGTCGGTCCACACCAGCACGTCGACCTCGGTGGTCACGGCCGCGCCCTCGATCACCGCATCCACGCGCCAGCCGTAGACGCCCCCCGCCGGCCGCGCCGTCAGCCGGATGCGGTGGCCGCTGTGGGCAGCCTGGGCCGCCGCCTCGCGCCGGTAGAGTTCGCGGTAGCGGCGGGGATGCAGCGGGTCGTAGCCGGGCAGGTAGAGCACCCGCCGCCGCCGCACCCCGCCTGCCCCGGCCTCGACCATCGCCTCCCCCGCCGCGCCGCGCCGCGGAAGCCTAGTGCATGACCGCCGCCGATGGAATCGCGCTCGCTCCCCCGACCCCGCCCGGGGCCGGAAAAGATGGTTTCCGCGTTCTTGACGCGCGATGCCAAGGCATTGATGTCACGTCGACCTCGCCGCGTCCCACGCATGGGACGGCAGGCCGCCCCCGGGCCGCCCCGCCGGGCGTCAGCCGAGCCGGCCGAGGATCGGGAAGGCCTCGAGCAGCCAGAACGAGAAGTCGGTGAAGGCCCCCGTCACCAGCGCCACACCGACCACCAGCAGCAGCACCCCGGCCGCCCGCTCGATCAGCCGCATGTGGCGCTTCAGCCGCGCCAGGACCGCCGCCGAGCGGTCGACGAACACCGCCGCGGCCAGGAACGGCAGCCCGAGGCCGAGCGCATAGATGCCCAGAAGCGCCGTCCCCCTTCCCACCGACCCCTCCGAGGCCGCGAGCGTCAGGATCGCGCCAAGCTGGGGCCCGATGCAGGGCGTCCAGCCGAAGGCGAAGGCGAGCCCCAGCACATAGGCCCCGAGCGCCGAGCCGCCGCGGTCGCCGGCATCGAACCGCGCCTCGCGGTCGAGCAGCGGAATGCGGAGGAGGCCGAGGAAATGCAGCCCGAACACGATCACCACCGCGCCCGCGACCTGCACGAACAGCTCCTGGTGGCGCAGGAAGAACATGCCGAAGGCCGAGGCGGTGAAGCCGAGCAGAAGGAAGATCGTCGACAGCCCCAGGACGAAGGACAGCGCCGGCAGCACCATCCGCCGCCGCGCCGCCGCCCCGCCCTCGGCCATCTGGGCCATGCTGATGCCGCCCATGTAGGCCAGATAGGGCGGCACGATCGGCAGCACGCAGGGGCTGAGGAACGAGATCACCCCGGCCGCCAGCGCAACCAGCGCCGCCGGCAGGAAGCCCGCGTCGAACAGGTCGATCCCGAACATCGCTGCCACGCCCTCCCGGGTCACGTCCAAGGTCTTGCCCGGCCGCCAGCGACCGCGCCGTTGCCGGCGCAGCCGTCACGGCCCGTGCCGATGACGCCCGGCGCTCAGCGCAGGCCCGACCACCAGCCCCGCCGGCGGGGCCGAGAAGGGCCCGCGTCGGGCGGCGGCGCTGCCTCGCCGGGGGCCGCCGCACCCTCGCCCGGCGTGGCCCCGACAGGGGTTGCCGCGGGTGGCTCCGTGCCGTTGCCTCCCTCCGGCGCGGCCGGGGCCGGCGCGGGCTCCGGCCCGGCCTCCGGCGCCGGCCCGGCCACCGGTTCGGCCGCCGCATCGGGGGCCGCCTCGGGGGCCGGCGCTGCCTCGGCCGCGGCGGCGGCTGCGGCCGGCTTGCGGCTGCGGGTCGACGGTTTGCGCGGAGCCCGCGTCCGCCGCGGCTTTGCCGGCGCCTCGAGTTCGCCTGCGGCACCAGCGGCGGCGGCTCCATCCCCCGCTGCGGCGGCTTCATCCGCCGCTGCGGCGGACTCCGGCGCCTCGACCCGGGGGGCCTCCGGCGTTGCCGCCGCGGCCGCGACGGGTTCGGCCGACGGGCCCGGAGGCCCTGCCGCCGCCACCGGCGCCGCCGCCACCGGCTCCGCCGCCGGCGCGGCGTCCTCTTCCCCGGCCCCGGCCTGCGCGCCCTCTTCCCCTGCCTCGTCCCCGGCGTCTGCCTCGCCCGCGCGCCGTCCGGCGGCCCCCTCGCCGCCGGCACCGCCGCGCCGCCGCCGGCGGCGGCGCCGCCGGCGCTTGGCCCCGCCCTCGCCATCGCCGCCCTCGGCGCCAGCCTCGCGACGGGAATCGCCGGCCTCGGCACCCTCGCCCTCCTCGCCCTCCTCGCCGGCGAGGTCGAGCGCCTCCTCGGCCTCCTCCTCGTCATCGGGCTCGGGCATCGGCGTGGCGTCCACCGTCACCACAACCGCCGGCGGCGGCTCGGCCACCTTGCGGGTCGCGGACTTGAACTTCTCGAGCGTGAAGTTGGGCGACACAAGCGCCGGGTCGGCCTCGAGCCGCACCGCCATGCCGTAGCGCACCTCGATGCCGGCGACATGCTCGCGCTTGTTGTTGACGAGGAAGTTGACGATCCCCACCGGCGCCCTCAGCAACACCTCCTTGGAGCGCTTGCGCGTGCCCTCCTCCTCGATCTGGCGCAGCACCGCCAGCGCCAGGCTGTCGTCCGAGCGCAGCAGGCCCGTGCCGTGGCAGTGCGGGCAGGGCCGCGTCGTCGCCTCGAGCATGCCGGGGCGCAGCCGCTGGCGGCTCATCTCCAGGAGCCCGAAGCCCGAGATGCGCCCGACCTGGATGCGGGCACGGTCGGTCTTGAGCTTCTCCTTCAGGCGCTTCTCGACGGCGGCGTTGTTCTTGCGTTCCTCCATGTCGATGAAGTCGATGACGATCAGCCCGGCAAGGTCGCGCAGGCGCAGCTGCCGGGCGATCTCCTCGGCGGCCTCGAGGTTGGTGTTGAGCGCGGTCTGCTCGATGGAACCCTCGCGTGTCGCCCGGCCGGAGTTGACGTCGATCGACACCAGCGCCTCGGTCACGCCGATGACGATGTAGCCGCCCGACTTCAGCTGCACCACCGGGTTGAACATCGAGGCGAGGAATGTCTCGACCTGGAAGCGGGCGAAGAGCGGCATCGGCTCGGCATGCATCCGCACGTTCTTGGCGTGGGACGGCATGATCATCTTCATGAAGTCCTTGGCCGTGCGGTAGCCGGACTCACCCTCGACCAGAACCTCCTCGATCTCGCGCGAGTAGAGGTCGCGGATGGCCCGCTTGATCAGGTTGCCCTCCTCGTAGATCGGGGCGGGGGCGTTCGACTTCAGCGTCAGCGTCCGGATCTGCTCCCACAGCCGCTGGAGGTACTCGTAGTCGCGCTTGATCTCGGCCTTGGTGCGCTTGGCGCCGGCGGTGCGGATGATCAGCCCCGCCCCTTCGGGCACGTCGAGTTCCGAGGCAATCTCCTTCAGCTTCTTGCGGTCGGCGGCGACGGTGATCTTGCGGCTGATGCCGCCACCGCGGGCGGTGTTGGGCATCAGGACGCAGTAGCGGCCGGCCAGAGAGAGATAGCTCGTCAGCGCCGCGCCCTTGTTGCCGCGCTCTTCCTTGACGACCTGGACCAGCATGATCTGCCGGACCTTGATCACCTCCTGGATCTTGTACTTCCTCGCCCGCGGCTTGCGCGGTGCCCGGATCTCCTCGGTGACGTCCTCGTCGGCGATCGATTCGATCTCGTCGTCGATGTCGGCGGCATGGTCGACGGCGCGGTAGGGCTTTTCGCGCGACTCCTCGGCATCGGCGGCGGGCGCCGCCTCGGGGCCCTCGTAGAGCGAGCCGGCCTCGGCCGCCTCCTCGCCGCCGAGGTCGACCACGTCCATGCCCGCCGGCCCGGCCGCGCGCGCGGTCTCGCCACCCTCGGCCCGCGCCGGGGCGGGGGGGCGGCGGCGGTTGCGGCCGCGGCCCTCGCCGTCATCGTCGTCGAGCGAGCGGGCATAGGCGCGCTCCTCGGCCAGCAGCGCCTGCCGGTCGGCAACGGGGATCTGGTAGTAGTCGGGATGGATCTCGGCAAACGCGAGGAAGCCGTGCCGGTTGCCGCCGTAATCGACGAAGGCGGCCTGGAGCGATGGCTCTACCCGCGTGACCTTGGCGAGGTAGATGTTGCCGGACAGCTGCCGCCTGGCGGCCGTCTCGAAGTCGAACTCCTCGACCTTGGTTCCGTCCACCACCACGACCCGGGTCTCCTCCGGGTGGGTGGCATCGATGAGCATCTTCTTGGACATGTGAACTTTCGCTGTGCCGTCGGGCGCGCCACGGACCACCTGGCCCGGACGCCGCCGCCGCGGCGATCGGTTGGGGCGAGGCGGGGCACGGCGGGGCCACACCGGACGGCGGCGCCATGCACCCCGTTCCAGCCCGTTCCCGACCTTGCGCCCAGCATCGCGGTTCGACTCCGGCGCCAGGACGGCGCCCGCTTCTTGCCCGGCGTGACGCATGCCACGGGCCGGGCGGATGGACGGCCTTGCGGCCCATTCCGCCGCGTCGCGCCGCCGGAAGACCGCCCGGACCGCGCAGGCAACGGTGAAATTCCCTGAGATCCCCGGGGTCACCGCCCCGAAGGCGTCAGTGGCGCCACCTTAAGGGCGAAGCGGCGCCAAACACAATCGCCAAAATGCCCGATTCCGGCCAGGTCCCCGCGGAGGCATGCTCAGATGTGCAGCACGCGCCCCCACGCGTCGAGCACCGACTCATGCATCATCTCCGACAGCGTCGGGTGGGGGAAGACGGTGTGCATGAGCTCGGCCTCGGTGGTCTCGAGCGCCTTGCCGACGGTGTAGCCCTGGATGAGCTCGGTCACCTCGGCGCCGATCATGTGGGCGCCGAGCAGCTCGCCCGTCGCCGCGTCGAAGACGGTCTTGACCATCCCCTCGGGCTCGCCCAGCGCGATCGCCTTGCCGTTGCCGATGAAGGGGAAGCGGCCGACCCTGACATTGTGGCCGCGGGCCTTCGCCTTCTCCTCGGTCAGCCCGACGCTGGCCACCTGCGGGTGGCAGTAGGTGCAGCCGGGGATGTCCTCGGGGCGCACCGGGTGGGGGTGAAGCCCGGCGACCAGTTCGGCCACCATCACGCCCTCGTGGCTGGCCTTGTGGGCCAGCCAGGGGCCGGCGACGAGATCGCCGATGGCATAGACGCCCTCGACCCCGGTGCGGCAGTGGGCGTCGGTGACGACATGGGTGCGCTCGACCCTGACCCCGGCCGCCTCGAGCCCGAGCCCCTCGGTGTTGCCGACGATGCCGACCGCCGAGATGACGGTGTCGAAGCGGCGCGACTCGAGCTTGCCGCCGGTCTCGATCCGGGCGGTCACGCCCCCGCCGTCGCGCTCGAGGGCCCGGACCGTGGACTTCTCGAGGATCGTCATGCCCTGCTTGCGGAAGGCCTTCGCCGCCAGGGCCGATATCTCGGCGTCCTCGACGGGCAGGATACGGTCCATCACCTCGACAACCGTGGTCTTTGCCCCGAGGGTGTTGAAGAAGCTCGCGAACTCGATCCCGATCGCACCCGAGCCGATCACCAGGAGGTCGTTCGGCATGCGCCCGGGCTGCAGCGCGTGACGGTAGGTCCAGACCCGGTCGCCGTCGGCCTCAAGCCCCGGAAGCTCGCGCGCACGGGCCCCGGTGGCCAGCACGACGGCGCGCGCGGCGAGCGTCTCCTCGCCCTTCTCGGTGGTCACCGCCACGCGCCCGCCGCCCGCGAGGCGTGCCTGGCCCATCACCACCGTGACCTTGTTCTTCTTCAGAAGGTGGCCGACGCCCGAGGACAGCTGGCGCGCCACCCCCCGCGAGCGCTTGACCACGGCATCGAGGTCGAAGCCGATCGTCCCGGCCGACAGCCCGAACTCCCTGGCGCGGTGCATCAGGTGGTAGACCTCCGCCGAGCGCAGCATCGCCTTGGTGGGGATGCAGCCCCAGTTCAGGCAGATGCCGCCGAGGCTCTCGCGCTCGACCACCGCCACCGAAAGGCCGAGCTGGGCGCCGCGGATGGCGCAGACGTAGCCGCCCGGCCCGGCACCGATCACCACCATGTCGAAGGTCCTGTCCGCCACGCGCGCCTCCCCGGTCTGGTCGTCGCCTCCCGCCTAGACGATTCCGCCGTCCCGGGCAACGCGGCCGCGGGCGGTTGCGGGGGCGGCGGCGGCTCAGCCCGGCACCTCCAGCCGGGCGACCTCGCGGCGCACGCCGGCGGCAAGGAGCGCGGCGAAGCGGTTCAGCCGCTCGACGCGGCGGTCGTCGGCGTGGCGGACGAGGTGAAAGCTGCGCACCAGCCGCACCTCGCCGGGCAGCACGCGGACGAGTTCGGGCAGAAAGGGCAGCGCGAAGTCGTGGACGACGCCGATGCCCGCCCCCTCGCGCAGGAGCGCAAGCTGCACCGGCATGGCGTTGGAGGCGAGCGCGGGCAGCGGCAGTCCGGTGTCGGCGCGGTAGTCCAGCTCGCGGTCGAAGATCATGTCGGGGATGTAGCCGACCGCGCGGTGCCGGGCGAGATCGGCCCGCGCGCCGACCGGCGGGTGTCCGGCGAGATAGACGCGCGCCGCCGCCAGCGAGAGGTGGTAGTCGGTGATCTTCTGCACCACCAGCCGCCCCGCGCTCGGCCGGCTGACCGCGATGGCCATGTCGGCCTCGCGCTTGGAGAGGTTGAACACCCTGGGCTGGGCGACGATCTGGACCTCGAGGCCGGGGTGGTCGGCGGCGATCGCCGCCAGCACCTGTGGCAGGACGTAGGTCGCGCAGCCGTCGGGCGCGCCGACCCGCACCTGCCCCGAGAGCCCCGCCTCGGTGCCCTTCAGCGCTGCCGCCGCCTCCTGCATCGCCAGTTCGGCGTGCACGGCGTGATCGAGCAGCCGCTGGCCCTCGGCGGTCAGCGCGTAGCCCTGCGGCGAGCGGGTGAAGAGCCGTGCCGACGCCCGCTCCTCGAAGCGGGCGATGCGGCGGCCGACGGTGGCGGGGTCGAGCCTGACCGCCTTGCCGGCGCCGGCGAGGCTTTCGGCGCGGGCGACGGCAAGAAACAGCCTCAGATCGTCCCAGTCGAAGCCCTCCACGTTCCTTCCCCCTTCCATGTCCTGCAGAAACGCAGGACGCGACGGGAAAGATGCCTCTTTGCCGGGCAAAGGCGCAAGGCTATCCTCTCCCCCGGCAGCGACAGGAGGACGGCATGCAGGAGATTGGCCACTGGATCGGCGGCCGGCGGGTGGCGGGAACGTCAGGCCGCTTCGCCGACGTCTTCAACCCGGCGACGGGCGAGGTGCAGGCGCGCGTGGCGCTCGCCTCGGCAGCCGAGCTCGATGCCGCCGTGGCCGCCGCCGCCGAGGCGCAGCCGAAATGGGCCGCCACCAACCCCCAGCGGCGGGCGCGGGTCATGATGGAGGCGGTGCGGCTGCTCAACCGCGACATGGACCGCATCGCCGAGGCGATCTCGCGCGAGCACGGCAAGACCTTCCCTGACGCCAAGGGCGACGTCCAGCGCGGCCTCGAGGTGATCGAGTTCTGCACCGGCGCGCCGCATCTGCTGAAGGGCGAGTTCACCGATTCGGCCGGCCCGGGCATCGACATGTACTCGATGCGCCAGCCGCTCGGCGTGGTGGCGGGAATAACGCCCTTCAACTTTCCCGCCATGATCCCGCTGTGGAAGATCGGCCCCGCGCTCGCGGCCGGCAACGCGATGATCCTGAAGCCCTCCGAGCGCGACCCCTCGGCGCCGCTGCTGATTGCCGAGGTGTTCCGCGAGGCGGGGCTGCCCGACGGCATCCTGCAGGTCGTCAACGGCGACAAGGAGGCGGTGGACGCCATCCTCGACAGCCCGGTGATCCAGGCGGTGGGGTTCGTCGGCTCGACCCCGATCGCGCAGTACATCTATTCGCGCGCCGCGGCGACCGGCAAGCGCGCCCAGTGCTTCGGCGGCGCCAAGAACCACATGATCGTCATGCCCGACGCCGACATGGACCAGGCGGCGGATGCGCTGGTGGGCGCCGGCTACGGCGCCGCGGGCGAGCGCTGCATGGCGATCTCGGTCGCCGTGCCGGTGGGCGAGCGGACGGCCGATGCGCTGATCGCCAAGCTCGTGCCGCGGATCGAGAAGCTGAAGGTCGGCCCTTACACCGCCGGCAGCGAAGTCGACTTCGGCCCGCTGGTGACGGCCGAGGCCAAGCGGCGCGTGCTCGGCCTGGTCGAGAGCGGCATCGCCCAGGGCGCGAAGCTGGTCGTCGACGGCCGCGGATTCATGTTGCAGGGCTACGAGAAGGGCTTCTTCGTCGGCCCCCACCTGTTCGACCGGGTGACCCCGGACATGGACATCTACCGCACCGAGATCTTCGGACCGGTGCTGTCGACGGTGCGCGCCCGCAGCTACGAGGAGGCGCTGGCGCTGGCCATGGACCACGAGTACGGCAACGGCACGGCGATCTTCACCCGCGACGGCGACACCGCCCGCGACTTCGCCAGCCGCATCAACATCGGCATGGTCGGCATCAACGTGCCGATCCCGGTGCCGCTTGCCTACCACACCTTCGGGGGCTGGAAGCGGTCGGGCTTCGGCGACCTCAACCAGCACGGGCCGGACGCCTTCCGCTTCTATACCCGCACCAAGACGGTGACGGCGCGCTGGCCGTCGGGGCTGAAGGAAGGCGGCGAGTTCCACTTCAGGGCGATGGAGTGATGCGCCGCGCACCTCGACCGGTGCGGCGATGACCGCCCCGGCCGCGGCCTGGCCGGCGACCCGGCTGGCGCGGGCGCTGGGCATCGCGCTGCCGATCCTGCAGGCGCCGATGGCGATGGCGGCGACGCCGGCGCTGGCCGCGGCGGTCAGCAATGCCGGCGCCCTGGGCGCGCTCGGCTCGGCGATGCTGCCGCTGCCGGCGCTGGCGGCCGAGGTGGCGGCGGTGCGGGCAGCCACCAGCGGCGGCATCAACCTGAACTTCTTCTGCCATCCCGCGCCGGTGGCGGGCGCCGCGGCGGAAGCGGCGGCGGCGGCCGCGCTTGCCCCCCACCACGTCGCCCTGGGCCTGCCGCCGCCGGCCCCGGTGCTGGCACCTCCGGTGCCCGGCTTCGATGCCGGGCGGCTCGACTGGCTGCTGGCCCATCCCCCGCGCGTCGTCAGCTTCCACTTCGGCCTGCCGCCCGGCGATGCGGTGGCGCGGCTGAAGGCGGCCGGATCGGCGGTGATCGCCACCGCGACCACCGTGGCCGAGGCGCGGGCTGTCGAGGCGGCGGGCTGCGACGCCGTCATCGCCCAGGGGTGGGAGGCCGGCGGCCACCGCGGCGCCTTCCGCCTCGAGCCTGCCGACCGCGGCGTGGGGCTTCTGGCTCTTGTCCCCCAGGTCGTCGACGCCGTTGCCATCCCGGTGATCGCTGCCGGCGGGATCGGCGACGGCCGCGGCATCGCCGCGGCGCTGATGCTCGGAGCCGAGGGGGTGCAGCTTGGCACCGCCTTCCTGTCCTGCCCCGAGGCTGCGACGGCGCCCGCCCACCGTGCCGTGCTTGCCGCCGCGACCGATTGCGACACCCATCTGACGGCGGCCTATTCGGGCCGGCCGGCACGGGCACGCATCACCGCATTCGGTTCCGCCTTCCAGAGCGCCCCCGTTGCCGGCTACCCCCTGCCGCGGGAGCTGACGCGGCCGCTGGTGGCCGCCGCGGCGGCGCGCGGCATCGACGACTACGCCTTCCACCTCTATGGTCAGGCAGCGCCGCTTTGCCGGCCGCTGCCCGCCGCCGCGCTTGTCGCCCGCCTTGCGGCCGAGACCGCGGCCGCCCTGTCGCGGAGCTGAGCCATGGATTTCGCCCTATCGGAGCAACAGGACGCCATCTTCGAGACCGCGCGCGCCTTCGGCGCCGCCGAGATCGCGCCCCACGCCCGCGCCTGGGAGCGTGCCGGCACCATCCCGCGGACGCTGTGGACGGACATGGCCGCGCTCGGCTTCGGCGGGCTCTGCGTCAGCGAGGCGACGGGCGGCGCGGGGCTGTCGCGGCTGGACGCGACGCTGGTGTTCGAGGCGCTCGGCATGGCCTGTCCCTCGGTCGCGGCGTTCCTGTCGATCCACAACATGTGCGCCACCATGATCGACCGCCACGGGGATGAGGCACTGCGGGCGCGGTTCCTGCCCGGGGCGCTGGCGATGGAGACGCTGTTTTCCTACTGCCTGACCGAACCCGGCTCGGGCTCGGACGCGGCGGCGCTGCGCACCCGCGCCGAGCGCGGCAACGAGGGCTGGACACTGGCCGGAACCAAGGCCTTCATCTCCGGCGGGGGCTACTCGGATGCCTACATCGTCATGGCCCGAACCGGCGGCGAGGGCCCGCGCGGCATCTCGGCGCTTGTCGTCGAGGCCGGCACGCCGGGGCTTTCCTTCGGCGGGCTCGAGGACAAGATGGGCTGGCGCAGCCAGCCCACCCGCCAGGTGCAGATGGACGGCTGCCGGGTGCCGGCGGGAAACCTGCTGGGCGAGGAGGGCAAGGGCTTTGCCTATGCCATGGCCGGGCTCGACGGCGGGCGGCTGAACATCT
Organism: Paracoccaceae bacterium; assembly: GCA_023383015.1. Lineage (GTDB taxonomy): Bacteria > Pseudomonadota > Alphaproteobacteria > Rhodobacterales > Rhodobacteraceae > JAHDXW01. The sequence continues at coordinate 33,294 of JAHDXW010000019.1, read as the reverse complement.
CCGCCTGCTCGCTTGGCGCCGCGCAGGCGGCGCTTGACGCCACGCTGGCCTACATGGGCGAGCGGCGGGCCTTCGGCCGGCGGCTGGACGAATTCCAGGCGCTGCAGTTCCGCCTTGCCGAGATGGAGATCGACCTGCAGGCCGCGCGCGTCTTCCTGCGACAGGCGGCATGGAAGCTCGACCGCGCCGCGCCCGACGCCACCGCCCATTGCGCCATGGCCAAGAAGTTCGTCACCGAGGCCGGCAGCCGGGTGGCCGACGCCTGCCTGCAGCTGCACGGCGGCTACGGCTATCTTGCCGACTACGGCATCGAGAAGACCGTGCGCGACCTGCGCGTCCATCAGATCCTCGAGGGCACCAACGAGATCATGCGGCTGATCGTCGTGCGCCACCTGCTCGGGGCGCGGGGATGAGCGAGGTCCTGGTCCGCACCGAGGGACGCGCCGGGCGGATCACGCTGAACCGCCCGGCCCAGCTGAACGCGCTGACGCCGGGGATGGTGGCTGCGATCGACGCGGCGCTGGCGGGCTGGGCGGCCGACCCATCGGTCGCGGTCGTGATGATCGACGCGGCCGGCCCGCGCGCCTTCTGCGCAGGCGGCGACGTCGCCGTCATCTACCATGCCGCGCGCGCCGGCGACACCGGGCTTGCCCGCGCGTTCTGGCGCGCCGAATACCGGATGAACGCCCGCATCGCCGCCTATCCCAAACCTGTGGTGACGTTCCTCCATGGCTTCGTTATGGGCGGCGGTGTCGGGCTCGGCTGCCATGCCGCCCACCGCATCCTGGGCGAGAGCACGCGGGTGGCGATGCCCGAATGCGCCATCGGCCTGGTGCCCGACGTCGGCGGAACTCATCTGCTTGCCCGGGCGCCGGGACGGACGGGCGAGTGGCTGGGGCTGGCGGGCGTGCGCATGGGCCCGGCGCTGGCGATCGCGGCGGGCTTCGGCGACCGCTTCGTGCCCGAGGCCGAGTGGGAGAGGCTGAAGGCGCGGCTCGCCGCCGACGGCGACGCCGGCTGCATCGCCGAGGCCCCCGCCCCGCCGCCGGACGCACCGCCCGAACCCGGCTGGACCGCCGGCGCCTTCGCCGGCGCCGGCATCGCGGCGATCCGCGCGGCGCTCTCGGCAGAGGCGGCGCCGGCGGCCGCGGCCGCTGCGGCGGCACTCGACGCCGCCTCGCCGCTTGCGCTCGAGGTGACGCTGCGCCTTGTCCGCGCCGCCCGCGAGGCGCCGGGGCTGCAGCCCGCGCTCACCCGCGAATACCGCGCCACCTGCCACGCGCTCGAGCATGGCGACTTCCTCGAGGGGGTGCGGGCACAGGTCATCGACAAGGACCGCCGCCCGCGCTGGCGCCACGCCGGCCCGGCGGCCGTGCCCGAAGGCGAGGTGGCCGCCGCGCTGTCGCCGCGGCCGGACGATCTGCAATGGGAGGAGACGGCATGAAGGTGGGCTTCATCGGGCTCGGCAACATGGGCGCGCCGATGGCGGCCAACCTCGTCGCGGCCGGGCATTCGGTGACGGGCTTCGACGTCGCCGCCCCCTGCCCCGCCGGGGTCGTGCCCGCCGCCTCGGCCGCGGCGGCGGCAGCGGCGGCCGAGGTTGTCATCACCATGCTGCCCGACGGGGCGGTCCTGGCCCGGGTCGCGGCCGAGGTGATGCCGGCGATGGCGAGGGAGACGGTGCTGCTGGACTGCTCGACGGTCGATGTCGCCGCGGCGCGGGCGGTGGCGGAGGCGGCCGGATCGGCGGGGCTCGGCTTCGTCGACGCCCCCGTGTCGGGCGGCGTCGCCGGCGCCGCCGCCGGCACGCTGACCTTCATGGCCGGGGGGACGGAGGAGGATGTCGCCCGCGTCCGGCCGCTGCTCGAGGCGATGGGCCGGCGCATCGTCCATTGCGGCGCCGCCGGCGCCGGCCAGGCGGCCAAGATCTGCAACAACATGATCCTCGGCGTCACGATGATCGCCACCTGCGAGGCCTTCGCGCTGGCCGACCGGCTGGGCCTGGAACGGCGCAAGCTCTTCGACGTCGTCTCGACCTCCTCGGGGCAGTCCTGGACGATGACCACCTACTGCCCCGCCCCCGGCGTCGGCCCGCAGAGCCCCGCCGACAACGGCTACCGCCCGGGGTTCGCGGCCGAGCTGATGCTGAAGGATCTGCGTCTTGCCCAGGCCGCGGCCGCGGCGGCCGATGCCGAGACGCCGATGGGCGCGCTTGCCGCCGACCTCTACCGCCGCTTCGTCGAGGAGGAGGACGGCCGCGGCCGCGACTTCTCGGCGATGCTGCCGCGCTTCGAGCGCCGGCACCGGGGCGGCTGAGCCTGGCGGCTGCGGCCTGCGACCGATCGCGCGGGCGCCGCCTGCGGGCTGGTAGAGACATCCGTGCATTCATATGTCATGGTCGCAGCACGCAACCAGAGGGGGCGCCCATGTTCAAGACCAATGTCGGTGGCATCGACCGCATCCTGCGCATCGTCGTCGGCCTGGCGCTGATCGCGCTGTTCTTCCTTGATTCCTCGGCCTCCTGGCGGTGGCTGTACCTGATCGGCATCGTGCCGCTGGCGACCGGGCTGATGTCGACTTGCCCGCTCTACTCGGTGCTGGGGCTCAGCACCTGCCCGCTGAAGAGGGGCTGACCCGCCGGACCGGGGGAGGCGATCAGCGCCGTCCCACTCGGCCGAGATGCGTGTCGGAGAAGGCGGTCGGTTCCTTGAGGCCGTAGCCGATCGCGCGGTCGAGGCCGGCATGTCCCATCCACAGCAGGCCCATGCCGAGCAGCGGCGCGGCCGGGAGGCCGAGGCCGAGCACGACGAGGATCATCCCCCAGGCATAGAGGTGGACGAGGTTGTAGCAGGCTGCCCCGACACGCGGACCGGCGAGGTAGGCGAGGAACGACGCATCCGGCGCCAGCGCGACAACCGCGCAGAGCACGACCGAGCCGCCCATGAGCCCGGGAAGGTCGAGCAGGACCGCCGCCACGGCGGCCAGCCCGAAGGCCAGCGCACCTTCGATCCGCTGCCAGAGGATCGCGCTCATTCAGCGGCCACCCGGTCGCGCGCGAGCAGCGGCCGCAGGTAGCGGCCGGTGTGGCTGCGGTCGCTGCGCGCCACCTCCTCGGGCGTACCGGCGACCACGATCTCGCCGCCGCCGTCGCCGCCCTCGGGGCCGATGTCGATGATCCAGTCGGCGGTCTTGATGACGTCGAGGTTGTGCTCGATGACCACCACGGTGTTGCCCTGCTCGACCAGTTCGTGAAGCACCTCGAGGAGCTTGCGGACATCCTCGAAGTGCAGGCCGGTGGTCGGCTCGTCGAGGATGTAGAGCGTTCGCCCGGTCGCCCGGCGCGACAGTTCCTTGGCCAGCTTGACCCGCTGCGCCTCGCCGCCCGAGAGCGTCGTCGCCTGCTGGCCGACCTTGATGTAGCCGAGCCCGACGCGGGCGAGGGCGTCCATCTTCTCGCGTATCGCCGGGACGGCGGCGAAGAAGCCCTGGGCGTCCTCCACCGTCATGTCGAGGACGTCGGCGATCGACTTGCCCTTGAACAGGATCTCCAGCGTCTCGCGGTTGTAGCGGGCGCCCTTGCAGGTCTCGCAGGTGACATAGACATCGGGCAGGAAGTTCATCTCGATCTTCAGGACCCCGTCGCCCTGGCAGGCCTCGCAGCGGCCGCCCTTGACGTTGAAGCTGAACCGCCCGGGCTTGTAGCCGCGGGCCTGGGCCTCGGGCAGGCCGGCGAACCAGTCGCGTATCGGGTCGAAGGCGCCGGTATACGTCGCGGGGTTGGAGCGCGGGGTGCGGCCGATCGGGCGCTGGTCGATGTCGATGACCTTGTCGAGATGCTCGAAGCCCTCGATGCCCGCGCAGGGGGCGGGGTTCTCGCGGGCGCCGTTCAGCCGGACGGCGGCGGTCTTGTAGAGCGTCTCGACGGTCAGCGTGGACTTGCCGCCGCCCGAGACGCCGGTGATGCAGACGAAGCGGCCGAGCGGGAACTCGGCGGTGATGTCGCGCAGGTTGTTGCCGCTGGCGCCCACCACGCGCAGGGTCTTGCCGCTGCCAGTCCGCCGGCGCACCGGCAGCGGGACCGACCGCAGCCCCGAAAGATACTGGCCGGTGAGGCTTGCCGCGTCCTCGGTGATCTGGGCCGGCGTGCCCTGTGCCACCACCCGGCCGCCGTGGACGCCGGCGCCGGGGCCGAAGTCGACCACCCAGTCGGCGGTGCGGATCGCCTCCTCGTCGTGCTCGACCACGAGGACGGTGTTGCCCTGGTCGCGCAGGCTGCGCAGCGTCGCGAGCAGCCGATCGTTGTCGCGCTGGTGCAGGCCGATCGAGGGCTCGTCGAGGACATAGAGCACACCCGTGAGCCCCGAGCCGATCTGGCTGGCCAGACGGATGCGCTGGCTTTCGCCGCCCGAGAGCGTGCCGGCGGCACGCGCGAGCGTGAGGTAGTCGAGGCCGACGTTGACGAGAAACCCCAGCCGCTCGCGGATCTCCTTGAGGATCGCGCGGGCGATCTCGTTCTTCTGGCGCGACAGCCGCTCGGGCACCCCCTCGACCCAGGCCAGCGCGTCGCGGATCGACAGCGCCGTGACCTGGCCGATGTGGCGGCCGGCCACCTTTACCGCCAGCGCCTCGGGCTTGAGGCGGAAGCCGCCGCAGGCACCGCAGGGGCGGCTGCCGCGGTAGCGGTCGAACTCCTCGCGCACCCAGGCCGAGTCGGTCTCGCGCCAGCGCCGCTCCATGTTCGGGATCACGCCCTCGAAGCTGCGTGTGACGTTGTAGACCCGCCCGCCCTCGTCGTAGCGGAACGGCAGTTCCTCGCCCCCCGAGCCGTGCAGGAACAGCTGCCGGACCGGCTGGGGCAGGTCGCGCCACTTCCGCCGCGGATCGAAGCCGTAGTGGTGCGCCAGCGCCTCGACCGTCTGGACGAAATAGGGCGAGCGTGACTTCGCCCAGGGCGCGATCGCGCCCTGCAGAACCGACAGCCCCTGGTCGGGCACCACCAGACGCTCGTCGAAGAAGCTCTCCGCCCCGAGCCCGTCGCAGGCCGGGCAGGCGCCATAGGGGGCGTTGAAGGAAAAGAGCCGCGGCTCGATCTCGGGAATGGTGAAGCCCGAGACCGGGCAGGCGAACTTCTCAGAGAAGACGATGCGCTCGGGCTCGCCCTCGGCCGGCGCGGTCTCGAGCACCGCGATGCCGTCGGCGAGGTCGAGCGCAGTGCGGAACGAATCGGCAAGGCGGGTCTCGAGCCCGGCGCGGACCGCGATCCGGTCGACGACCACGTCGATGTCGTGGCGAAGCTTCTTGTCCAGCGCCGGCGGCTCCTCGAGGTCGAAGAAGGCGCCGTCGACCTTCACCCGCTGGAAGCCCTGCTTGCGCAGCTCGAGCATCTCCTTGCGGTACTCGCCCTTGCGGTCGCGCACGATGGGGGCGAGCAGGTAGGCGCGCGTGCCCTCGGGCAGGCCAATCACCCGGTCGACCATGTCCTGGACCTGCTGGGCCTCGATCGGCAGGCCGGTGGCCGGCGAGAACGGCGTTCCTGCCCGCGCGAACAGAAGCCGCAGGTAGTCGTAGACCTCGGTGACCGTGCCGACGGTGGACCGGGGGTTCTTCGACGTCGTCTTCTGCTCGATCGAGATCGCGGGCGAGAGACCGGAGATGTGGTCGACGTCGGGCTTCTGCATCATGTCGAGGAACTGCCGGGCGTAGGCCGAGAGCGATTCGACATAGCGGCGCTGCCCCTCGGCGTAGATCGTGTCGAAGGCGAGCGAGGACTTGCCCGAACCGCTGAGGCCGGTGATGACGACCAGCCGGTCGCGCGGGATGTCGAGGTCGATCGACTTGAGGTTGTGCTCGCGCGCGCCGCGCACCTCGATGAACTTCTGCTCGGCCATGGCCAGCCCCCGCCTTCCGCGCCCGTCCACAGATAGCGGCCGGTGCGGCCGGCGCCAACTGCAAAATGTGAACACAAGGTGAACGCCAGCGGCCTGCAGCCGATCGGGCGCCCGGTTCAGCCGGCTGGCTGCCGCAATGCCCGGACGGTCGCGCCGTAGCCGCCGGCGGCGAGCCATTGGGCCTCGGCCGGGGTGGTGGGCCTGCCGAGGGCAGCGTTGCGGGTGGGAAACCGGCCGAACCGGCGGATCACCTCACGATGGGCGCGGGCGTGCAGGATGTTCTCGGCACCCGTCTCGGGCATCCGTGTCAGCATCAGCCGGATGCAGCGGTCCTGGTCATACTGGTTCTCGGCATGCATGAAGGGAAGGTAGAAGAACTGGCGCCCGGGTTCGGCGAAGCGCAGATCCCAGCGATGGTGCACGGCGGTGCGGGCGCAGGCGAGGGCGTGCCGGTCGGTGGCGAAGGCCGCGGCGGTGTCCCTGAACATGTTGCGCGGGAACTGGTCGGTCAGCAGGATGTAGGCGAAGCTGCCGGCCGGCGAGACCCGCCATCCGGCCAGCCCGCCGGTGCGCGCCTCCTGCCACAGGCTGCCGAAGCGCCGCGCCACCTCGCGGTCGAGCGCCTCGCCGCCCGCATACCAGCCGCCCTGGCCGACGGTCTCGATCCAGTAGCTCACGACCTCCGAGGGATCCACCTGTCGTCCTCCGTGCCTGCGGGTGCGGCGCAAGGGTTGCAGGTCGGGGCGGGCATGGCAACCCGTGGCGGGATCAGCCCCGCGGCGGCTGGCCCTCGCCCGGGCCGGACAGCACCGCCTCGACCGCCACCGGCGAGGCGGTGGGAACGACGATCGCGAAGGCGCCGGTGTCGGCCACCGCCGGTCCCGGCCGGCGGGTCATCCGCCAGGCCGAGTAGAGGACCAGCAGCAGCAGCATTGCCCCGACGAAGAGGAAGAAGCCGCGCGGCCCCACCTGGCCCATCACCCAGCCGGTGATCAGCGGCCCGGCGATCGCGCCGATGCCGTTGAGAAACAGCAGCGCCCCGGAGGCCCCGGCCATGTCCGCCTGGTCGAGGAAGTCGTTGGTGTGCGCGAGCAGGAGCGAATAGAGCGGGTTCGCCACCCCCCCGATGACCAGCGCGATCACGAGGAGCGCGCCGAACCCCGGATCGGCCAGCACCGGCGGCAGCATCGCCACCGCCCCGACCGCGGCCACGCCGAAGATCAGCCTTCGGCGGTCCATCCGGTCGGAGATCCAGCCGATGGGGAACTGCAGGATCAGGCCGCCGATGTAGATGGTGGCGATGAAGAGCGAGATCTGCCGCACCGACAGCCCCGCCAGCGAACCCCACACCGACACCATCGCGAAGATCGCCGAGAACACGCCGCCCATCAGGAAGATGCCGACGCAGCCGAGCGGCGAGACGCGGAACAGCCGCAGCAGGCCCATCGGGCGCGTGGCCCCGAAGCCCGGCGCGGGCGCGGCCGACAGGAGGATCGGCGTGAAGGCGAGCGACACCAGCACCGAGGCCACCGCGAACAGCACGAAGCCGCCGGGATCGCCGACGTTCATCAGCCCCTGCGCGGCGATGATGCCGACCATCTGGACGATCATGTAGGCCGACAGCGCCTGGCCGCGGGTCTCGTTTGTGGCCGAGTTGTTCAGCCAGCTCTCGGCGGTGACGTAGACCCCCGAGAAGCAGAAGCCGATCACCACGCGCAGCGCCGTCCAGGCCATCCAGTCGGGAAACATGGCATACAGGACGAGGGCCGCCGAGATCAGCGAGCCGAGGGCGGCGAACACCCTGACATGGCCCACCCGGCGGATGAGTTCGGGCGTCAGCCGCGAGCCGAACAGGAACCCGACGAAGTAGCCGGCCATCACCACCGACATCTCGGTGGTCGAGAAGCCCTCCAGCGCGCCACGAATCCCCAGCAGCGTGCCCTGCAGGCCGTTGCCGAGCATCAGCAGCATCATCCCGAGCAGCAGCGGCCAGGACGTCGCGAGAACCCTGAGCATGTCCAGCTTCCCTTGCCGCGGGTGCGGCCCGTGCCGGCGGCGCCCCCGATCCGGTGCCATCCCCGTTCCAGTCTTCCTTCCGCCTGCGCGCGCCGTCCGCCCGCCCGCCGGCGACCCTTCAGGCCCCGTCCGCGGCAGGCGGAATCAGGAGCGAGGCGTCGCCGTAGGAGAAGAAGCGGTACCCCGCCGCCACCGCATGGGCGTAGATGCGGCGGATCCGCTCCTGCCCCATCAGGGCGGCGACGAGCATCATCAGCGTCGACCGCGGGAGGTGGAAGTTCGTCATCAGCGCATCCGTGGCCCGGAAGCGGTAGCCGGGATGGATGAAGATGTCGGTGTCCCCTGCCCAGGGGGCGAGGCGGCCGTCGTGCGCGGCGGCAGTCTCGATCAGCCGCAGCGCCGTGGTGCCGACGGGGATCACCCGCCGGCCCGCGGCCCTTGCGGCGTTGATCGCCGTGGCGACCGCGGCCGTGACCTCGCCCCATTCGGCATGCATCCGGTGCTGGCGGATGTCATCGACCTTGACCGGCAGGAAGGTGCCGGCGCCGACATGCAGCGTCACCACGGCCCGGCCGATGCCGCGCGCCTCCAGCGCGGCAAGGAGCGGGGCATCGAAATGCAGCGCCGCCGTCGGCGCGGCCACGGCGCCGGGGCGCCGGGCGAAGACGGTCTGGTAGTCCTCGCGGTCGGCGGCATCGGGCGGTCGGCGGCCGGCGATGTAGGGCGGCAGCGGCATGGCCCCGACCTCGGCGAGGGCGGCCTCGAACGCCGGGCCGTCGCGGTCGAAGTCGAGACGGGCAAATCCGCCGTCGACCGCGGTCACCCGGGCGGAGAGGGCGTCGCCGAAGGCGAGGTGGTCACCCGGCCTCAGCCGGCGCAGTGGCCGTGCCAGCACCTGCCAGCCGCCGCCGGGAAGGGGCCGGGACAGGGTTATCTCGACCGGCGTCGGTACCGCGGCCTGCCCCGAGGGCCGCCGCCGCAGCCCCGACAGCCGGGCCGGCAGGACACGGGTATCGTTGAAGACCAGCAGGTCGCCCGGCCGCAGCACCTGCGGCAGGTCGCGCACATGGCGGTCCTCCAGCCGGTCGCCCCGGGCCACCAGCAGCCGGGCGGCGCTGCGCGGGCGCACCGGGCGGGTGGCGATCAGCGCTTCGGGCAGATCGAAATCGAAGTCCTCCGGTCGCATCCGGGCTACTCGGACAGCCGCGGCGGCGCGGTGCGGAAGATGTCGCGGAACATGCCCGGGGTCAGCACCGAGAGCGGGTTGACGTCGACCCGGGGTTCGTCGGCCGAGCCGCTCACCCGGTAGGTGAAGCCGAACAACCCCTCGCCGCGGCGGCTGAACAGCCCCGCCGCCGCATTCAGTACGTAGAACGGCGAGACCACACCCTCGAACTCCACTCTGCCGTTCGCGGCGGCGTAGACCCCGGCCAGCGAGACGCCCATCGACGGGCCGACCGCGGTGCCATTCCTGATCTCGATGCCTGCCGGGGTCAAGCGCAGGTCGGCCTCGACCTCGGAGAAGGCGATGCCGGGGCCGGAAAGCTGCTCGAGCAGCCCCACGACCGACATCGCGTTGAGCAGTTCCGCAAGCACCGGCGCGTCCTGGACGCGCAGCCCGCCGCTGACGCGCAGCCGGCCCTCCTGCCCCGGCCCGTCGGAGCGCGGCGCCAGCACGAGTTCCAGCGCACCGCCATGGGCACGGCCGAACAGCCCCGCCGCCCGCAGGACCGCGCCGGCGTCATCGGCGGTGATGCGCAGCGCGCTGCCCCCGCCCTGCGGGGTCACCCGCCCCTCGACCGGCGTCCGCCCGTTCAGCCGGCCGCGGAAGCTGCCCGACAGGCCGCCGCCGCTGGCGAGCTCGGCCCGGAAGTCGGTCAGGCCGATGGACTCGGTGACGACGAGCCGGTCGAGCGCGACCTCCACCGGGGTCGGCGAGCGGCCTGCCGGCCGGCCGCCGGGCGCCGGTGCCGCCGCGGGCATGCCCCGCAGGTCGACCGTCCCGCCGCGCAGCGTGAGGGCCGGCGCGTTGCCGCGGCCGCGGCCGGCGAGTTCGACCGTCCCGTCCAGCCAGCCGCCGACGCGCAGCCGGGCGAAGCGCGCCTGGGCGAGCGTGCCGTCGGCGGCCAGCCGCACCGTCCCCTCGGCCGACAGCCCCGGCATCTCGGCGGCCAGGCGCGACAGCGCCACCGGCCGGCCAAGCGTGCCCTCCACCTCCAGCCGGCCGCGGGCGGCGGCGGGCTTCGACCAGCCGAGCTCGGGCAGGCGCAGGGACAGCCCGCCGAGATCGGAGGTCAGGCGCAGCCGCGGCGGAGCATCGGCAGGAAGGCTGACCCGGAAGGCGGCGCGGGCGCTGCCCTCGACGGCCCCCTCGGTGACCGGCAGCCCGAAGGCGCGCGCGAACCGCGGCGACAACTCGACCGTCCCCTCGACTGCGCCCTCCCCGCCGCCGGCGGCCATCGGGCGGACCCACCGGCCCTCAAGCGGCACCTCGCCCAGACGCGCGCTGCCCCAGACGGCCAGCTCGCCGCCGCTGGTCGCCTCGAGGTCAAGCCAGTCGGCCGCCAGCACCTGCCCCGGCACCAGCGTCGTCGACCGGAAGCCCGCGATCTCGCCCCGGACGGTGTAGGTCACATCGGGGCCGCGCAGCGCCGCGATCAGGGGCAGGACGACCCGTGCCGTGACCGCCACCGAGCCGCTTCCGACATCGAGGGCCGCGCCGTCCGGACCGCGCAGGCCGAAGGGCTGCTGGTGCAGCAGCGACTGGGCCGCCTCGAGGCTGCCGCGGGCGTGGAGGTCGACTTCGGCGAGGGAGGGCCGGGCAGCGACGTCGGGGACCCGGAAGACCGAGCCGGCGACATCCACCGTCCCGCCCGCGCCGGGATCGATGCGTCCACGGTCGAGCACCATTGTGTAGGCGTTGTCGTGCAGCACGGCATAGCCGGCCCCGCCGGTGACCGGCGGAAGCGACGGCATCACGCGCACCTCGGCATCGCCGAAATCATAGCCTACGGCGATCACCGGCGCCTGCCCCGGGCGCAGCCGGACCGCTGCGCGCACGTCCTGAAGCGTGCCGGTCAACACGTTGCGCGACAGCCAGCTGCGGGTACCCGGCGCCAGCCCGAGGGGCCACAGGGCGACCAGCCGGTCGTGTTCGATCGCGTCGATCTCGGCGTCGAGCGCAACCTCCCAGCCCGCCTCGGCGGCCGCCACGCGGGCCGAGCCGCGCAGCGCCGGGGCCGGTTCGTCCGCCGTCGCGCCGGTGGAGCCGAAGGCGGAGATCTGCCCCAGCGTCGCCGAGAACGGCGAGAACGCCACCCGCAGGTCGACCGCCCCGCCCGCGAATGCCAGCGGCGCGGCGAACATGCCCTCGGGATCGACCGCAAGTTCGGACAGGCGCAACTGGGCCACCACCGCCTGCGGCACCCCCTCGCCCGCGCCCTCGGGATCGGCCCAGCCCGACGCGCGCAGCCGCAGCATCCGGCTGTCGACGGCGATCTCGGTCAGCTCGATCCGTCCCTGCCCCGGGACATACTCGAAATCGACGACGGCGCGCTGGAACGGCACCGCGTCGAGCCCGCGTCGCGGCACGAAGACGCCGGGGCCGATCATCAGCCGCGTCCAGACGGCGGCGAGCGCCCCTTCGGCATCCACCGCCCCGCGGAAGGCGGCCGACACCGGCGCATCGACAAGGCCAAGGGCCGCCAGCGCCGGCAGTTCGGCGGCCAGTTCGGCCGCGTCGATCCGGCTGACCTCGGCGAAGAGCACGGCCTCGGGCGAGCCCTTGGCGGTGCGGAACCAGAGCTGGGCGCGCGCCGGCGGGCCGCCGTCAGGGGCCGAAAGCGCAAACGACAGCTCCATCGTGGTCTCGCGGCGCGTCTGCGACAGCACCAGGCGTCCGTCCACAAGCCGCCAGGCCCGCCCCGTCATGAGGTCGTCGAAGACCAGCGACAGACCGTCGGCCTCGATCCGGTCGATCCCCGACAGCGGGCCGGCCGCAAGCATCCGGTCGACCGCATCGAGGATCTCGGCCACCGAGCCCGAGGCGACGAGGCTGCCGGAACCGGCCGCACCGAATGCCAGCCCGAGGCTGCCGTCGGCCTCGCGCCGCAGCGTCGCCCGGGCGCCGGGAAGGCGCAGGGTCTCGGGCCGGATCTCGCCGCGCGCCAGCGCCGCGCGCATCAGCCCGACCTCGAGCTCCGGCAGTTCGGCCCGCCCGCCGCCGCCGGCCCCGGAGACCGCAAGCCCGCGCAGCGCCACGCGCGGCACACGGTCCTCGCCGACCCAGAGGTCCAACCCACCGAGCCGCAGGGTGGCGGCATCGCCCACCGCCTGTTCAAGCCGCGCCTCGACCCAGTCGACGGCCGCGGCCGGCAGCGACAGCCGCTGCCCCGACAGCGCAAGCGCCGCCAGCCCGGCCAGGGAGGCCACGACCAGCCCGCCCGCCAGAAGCAGGACGGCCGACACGGTCCCGACCACGGCGCGCACAAACCGCACGATCGCCCCGGCAATGGCCGTCTGCCCATCGCGCCGCCGCTCCCGGGCCAAAACGCCTCCGACCGATCCCCTTCTCAAGGCTTTATCTTCGCCCCTCGTGCACTAGAACAGAAGCGCAATTCGCCTTCATCAGGGATCACTTCGCGATGATCGAGCACGGCAGCCCGGCCCCCGATTTCACCCTGCCCCGCGACGGCGGCGGCAGCATCACCCTTTCGCAGCTGCGCCCCCAGAAGGTGGTGCTGTACTTCTATCCCAAGGACGACACCTCGGGCTGCACGCGCGAGGCGCTCGACTTCACCGCCGAGAAGGAGGCCTTCGCGGCCGCAGGCGCTGTCGTCGTCGGCATCTCGCGCGACAGCGTCAAGAGCCACGACAGGTTCCTGGCCAAGCACGGGCTGGGGGTGATCCTGGCGTCCGACGAGGGCTCCGACGTCTGCGAGCGCTATGGCGTCTGGGTGGAGAAGAGCATGTACGGCAAGTCCTACATGGGCATCGAGCGGGCGACCTTCCTGATCGACGGCTCCGGCCGGGTCGCGCAGGCCTGGTACAAGGTGAAGGTGCCGGGGCATGTCGAGGAGGTGCTCGCGGCGGCACGAGCGCTGTGAGCGCCACCCTGACGGAGATGGCCGTCGAGGTGCTCTCGACGGCGGACGCGCGCGGCAAGGCGACACTGGCGCGGGCGCATGCCGCGGCCTGGGCGGCGGCGCGCTCGACCGGCGCACCGCCGCCGCTGGGCACCATGCGGCCGCCCGATTCGCCGGCGCGGCCGGCCCTCCCGCGGCTTGTCGACCCGCGCGAGGTGCCGCGGCGCCGCCCCGGCAGCGCCGAAGGCCGGGCCGCGCTGCTGCATGCGATCGCCCACATCGAGCTGAACGCCGTCGACCTGCACTGGGACATCGTCGCGCGCTTCGCGCATGTGAAGATGCCGGGCAGCTTCCACGACGACTGGGTCGCCGCCGCTGGCGAGGAGGCGGGGCACTTCCTGCTGCTCGACGACTGCCTGGCCGCCGGCGGCCGCAGATATGGCGACCTCGATGCGCATGCCGGGCTCTGGCAGGCGGCCAGCGACACCGCCCATGACCTCCTCGCCCGGCTCGCCGTCGTTCCGATGGTGCTGGAGGCGCGGGGGCTTGACGTGACGCCGGCGATGATCGGCATCTTCCGCGATGCCGGCGAGGCCCGGGCGGTGGAGGCGCTGGAGACGATCTACCGCGAGGAGGTAAGCCACGTCGCCTACGGCGCCAAGTGGTTCAACTTCCTCTGCGGGCGGGCCGACCGCGATCCCAGGGAAACGTTTCACGAACTGGTGCGCGCGCATTTCCGCGGCCGCACCAAGCCGCCGTTCAACGAGGCCAAGCGCGCCGAGGCGGGACTTCCGCCCGATTTCTACTGGCCCCTCGCCGAGCCCGTCGCCGGTGGCGAGGCCTCCGGGCCGGCGCTATCGGCGGGATTTCGCGCAAATCGGTGACGTCGCCCCTGCCGCGGCGACCCGCGACGCCCTGGACGATTGCCCGACCCCCGGCCTGCCGCTAACGAATCATGTCAGTCCGGCGCCTCAGGGGCCGGCTGATGCGGAACCGCGGAAGGAACGCACGGGGCAGTGGACGTCACCGGAGGATTCACGGACCGGCTTGATGCCGCCCTCGCCCGGTTCTTCCCGGAGCGGCGGGTGTTCCTCAAGACGGATGCCGAGACGCGCTTCGTGCGCCTGCGCCCGCTGACGCAGGCGGTAGGGTTTGCGGGGACGGCGGTCATTCTCGGCTGGTGCATCATCGCCACCTCGATCCTGATCATGGACTCGATCGGCTCGGGCAACCTGCGCACCCAGGCGGCCCGCGAGAAGGTGCTCTACGAAAGCCGGCTTGCGCTGACGGCCGCCGAGCGCGACGCGCGTGCGGCCGAGGCCGCCGAGGCGCAGGCGCGCTTCGACGTGGCGCTGGGGCGCATCTCCGAGATGCAGACCGCCCTGCTTGCCGCCGAGGAACGCAACCGCGAGCTTGAAACCGGCATCGACGTCATCCAGGCGACCCTCCGCCGCACGCTTGCCGAGCGCGAGGCCGCCCGCGGCGAGCGCGATTCCCTGCTTGCCGCCGTCCCCGGCGCCGGCGTCGCCGCCGCCACCGAGGCCGGGCAGGTCCGCGACACCCAGGTGACCCTCGACATGCTGGCCTCGGCGCTGGGTGCCGCGGCGCTGGAGCGCGACGCCTTTGCCGCGATGGCCGTGCAGGCCCGGCAGGAGGCCGAGCATCTGGCGCTGGAGCACCGGCTGCACGAACAGCGGACCGACATGATCCTTGCGCGGCTGGAGGAGGCGGTGTCGGTGTCGATGGCGCCGCTCGACCGCGTGTTCCGCGATGCCGGCATCTCGCCGGCGGCGCTGCTTGACGACCTGCGCAACAGCAGGGCGGCACGCGAGGCGGGGCTGACCCCGATCGGGAGGTCGAGCCGCGGCGCCGACCCCTCGTCCGAGGAGGTCCGCGCCCAGGGCATCCTGGAGGGGTTCGAGCGGATCAACCTCTACCGTCTGGCCATGCAGCGGCTGCCGTTCGCCACCCCGGTGCGGGCGGCGGTCCGCTTCACCTCGGGCTTCGGGGTGCGGCGCGACCCCAAGACCGGCCGGGCGCGCATGCATGAGGGCATCGACTTCGCCGGCCCCCACGGCACCCCCATCTTCGCCACCGGCGGCGGGGTGGTGAAGGAGGCCGGCTGGCACTCCGGCTACGGCAATTCGGTCGTCATCCAGCACGAATTCGGCATCACCACACGCTACGCCCACCTCACGCGAATCCACGTGAGCGAGGGCCAAAGGGTCTCGCGCGGTGACCGGATCGGTGATATGGGCAGTACCGGCAGGTCCACGGGCACCCATCTGCACTACGAGGTGCATGTCGAGGGGCGTCCGGTGAACCCGATGACCTACATCAGGGCGGCAAGCGATGTTTTCTAAGAGCAGAATCAACGAACCCGGACCGAAGCAGGCATCCGAGGCCGAAAAACCCAAGACCCAGGACCCCAGCACGATGCAGAAACCTGCGATGGACTACGGTGCCGCTGCCCCGAAGGCGAAGCCGCCGGCCTCGGTGATCTCGGCCGACCTCTCCATCACCGGAAACCTCAAGACGACCGGCGACATCCTCATCGAGGGGTCGGTGGACGGTGACATCCGCGCCCATCTCCTCACGGTTGGCGAGGGGGCGACGGTCCGCGGCGAGATCGTGGCCGACGACATCGTCGTGAACGGCCGGGTGGTCGGCAAGGTGCGCGGCCTGAAGGTGCGGCTGACGGCGACGGCGCGGGTCGAGGGCGACATCATCCACAAGACCATCGCGATCGAGTCCGGCGCCCATTTCGAGGGCTCGGTGCAGCGCCAGGAAGACCCGCTGAGCACCCCCCCCAAGGGCGGCGCCGGCCTCGCGCCCAAGCCGGCGGCGCCTGCGACCGCCTGACGACGCCAGCCACAGCCGCCGCAGACGCAGATCGGGCGCCCCCTCGGGCGCCCGTTACGCTTCTTGCCCCGCTGCGCCTCCGGCCGAACCCCTGCCCGGCCCCCGGGGGCCGGGCAGGATGCGCAAGCCCCATCAGGCCAGCGCCCGGCGGTAGAGATGCCAGCTTGCGTGCCCGAGGAGCGGCAGCACGACGAACAGCCCCAGGAACGCGGGAAGCATCGCAAGCACCGTCAGCACCGCGATGGTCAGGCCCCAGCGGACCATCACGCCCAAGTTGTCGCGCACGACCCCAACCGAGGCGATCATCGCGCTGACGAAGTCGATGTCGCGGTCGAGCAGCAGCGGCAGGCTGATGACCTGGGTCGCGAACAGCCCAAAGGCGATGGCCGCCCCGATCGCGCCGCCGGCAAGGTAGAGCGGCACCATCTCGGCCGAAATCAGCACCCAGGGGTCGCTGGCGATGTTGGGCAGGCTGCCGGTGCCCAGGAAGACGGCGAAGACGACCCGCGCCACGACGAACCACATCATGAAGAACACGAGGAGGATCACCGCGAGCGCAGGGATCTGGCCGTTGCCGTGGCGGAACGGCGCGCGCATCACTGCCGACCACTCCAGCGGCTCTCCGGTCGCCAACCGGCGGCTGGCCTCGTAGAGCCCGAGCGCCACGAACGGGGCGATCAGCGGAAAGCCGAAGCCCGCGGGGATCATCCACCAGAACTGCCCGGTCACCCCCAGAAGCCAGCCGATGGCGAGCCCCCCGGCGATGTAGACGGCCGCGAAGAACAGGCCGAACTGCGGCGCTCGGCGGAAGTCGGCCCAGCCGGCCGACAGCGCGCCCGAGACATCCTCCGGGCCGAGTTTGCGAAAGCGGGGCAGGACGCCGGCGGCCGGCATCGTGTCGGTCGTGGACATGTGTCGGACTCCCATGCTCCGTCCGGCGACACCCTAGAGAATACCGCTGCGCCCGTGAAGATACTTCCCGGATGCGGCATTCACGCGCACCCCGCGCCGGTCGGGTATCGCCGGCCGGTGCCCGGACGGCGGCAGTCGGGCTCAGCCCTCGGCTCGGGCCTCGGCGCGGCTCTTGCCGGCAACGTCCATGGCCAGCGTGGCCGCCATGAAGGCGTCGAGTTCGCCGTCGAGCACGCCCTGAGTGTCGGACGTCTCATGGCCGGTGCGCAGGTCCTTCACCATCTGGTAGGGCTGCAGCACGTAGGAGCGAATCTGGTTGCCCCAGCCCGCATCGCCCTTGGCCTCGTGCTGGGCGGCAATGACGGCGTTGCGCCGGTCGAGCTCGAGCTGGTAGAGCCGCGACTTCAGCGCCGCCATGGCCAGTGCCCGGTTCTGGTGCTGGCTCTTTTCCGACGACGTCACCACGATCCCGGTGGGAAGGTGGGTGATCCGTACCGCGCTTTCGGTCTTGTTGACATGCTGGCCGCCGGCGCCCGAGGAGCGCATGGTGTCGATGCGGATGTCCTTGTCCTGGATGTCGATCTCGATCGAGTCGTCGACCACCGGATAGACCCAGACGGAGGCGAATGAGGTGTGGCGCCGGGCCGAGGAATCGAACGGCGAGATGCGCACCAGCCGGTGCACGCCGGATTCCGACTTCAGCCAGCCATAGGCGTTCGGCCCCGCGATCCGGTAGGTGGCCGAGCGGATGCCGGCCTCCTCGCCGGGGGACTCGGCGATCAGTTCGACCTTGCATCCGTGCCGCTCGGCCCAGCGGACGTACATCCGCGCCAGCATCGCCGCCCAGTCGCAGCTTTCGGTGCCGCCTGCCCCGGCGTTCACCTCCAGGAAGGTGTCGTTGCCGTCGGCCTCGCCGTCGAGCAGCGCCTCGATCTCCTTCTCGGCGGCACGGGCGCGCAGCGCGCGCAGCTGCGTCTCGGCCTCGGCGACCACCTCGGCATCGCCCTCCAGTTCACCGAGCTCGATCAGTCCGGTGAGGTCGTCGAGGTCGCGCGCGAGCGCATGATAGGTGTCCAGGGCGGCGGCGAGCGCATTGCGCTCGCGCATCAGCTTCTGCGCGCGGGAGGGGTCGTTCCACAACGCGGGGTCCTCGGAGCGGACGTTCAGCTCCTCCAGCCGATGGGGTGCGGTGTCGATTCCCAGCCGCTGGCCCAACAGTTCCAGCGACCGCCGCACGGCTTCGGCAAGGTTCTGCGCTTCGGCGCGCATGGGCTGTCCCCCTGTCTTCGGGCGCACTTCAGGCGGGCGGGATAGCCGGTCGGGCCGGGACCGACAAGCTCAGTAAAGCCCGCCGGACGACAGTGTGCCGAAGCTTGCCTTCGGCGGGATCACACGCCGCTGCCCGGTCGAGGTGGTGACCACCCGGTCGCCGCCCTCCGGCCCGTCGGATTCGCCGCGCTGGAAGAGCGGCAGGTTGGAGCCGATGGCAAACCCCCCGTCGACGACCGACGCCGACAGGCCGGCGATCTCCTCGCCGCCCTCGCGGAAATACTCCGCCACGACATGGTCGCCGGTGGCATTGTCGGCCAGCCGGGCGCCGGAGAACCGGTCGATCTTCACGAACCGCCCGCCCGGCGGCACGGTGAAACGGGTTCCGCCGTAGCGCGCCACGGCCTTCTCCATGAAGCCCGAGAACACCGGGCCGCACATCCCGCCGCCCGAGGCCGAGGAGCCGAGCGAGCGCGGGCGATCATAGCCGATGTAGCAGCCCGCCACGATGTTCGAGGTGTAGCCGATGAACCAGACATCCTTGCTTTCGTTGGTGGTGCCGGTCTTGCCGGCCACCGGCACCGGCAGCCGGATCGACCGGCCGGTGCCGCGCTGCACGACACCCTCCATCATCGAGGTCAGCTGGTAGGCGGTGATCGGGTCCATCACCCGCTCGCGGTCGGCCCTGATGCGCGGCGGCAGGCCCGCGCCCAGCGAGGCGGTCTGGCAGTCCTCGCAGCGGCGGCTGTCGTGGCGGTAGACGGTGCGGCCCCAGCGGTCCTGCACGCGGTCGACGAGCGTCGGCTCCACCCGCACGCCGCCGTTGGCGAACATGGCGTAGGCAGCGACCATCTTGAACAGCGTCGTCTCCTGCGCGCCGAGCGCATTGGCCAGAAAGGGCGCCATGGGGTCGTAGACCCCGAAGCGCTCGGCATACTGCGCGACGAGATCCATCCCGATCTCCTGCGCCAACCGGACGGTCATCAGGTTGCGCGACTGCTCGATCCCGGTGCGGATCGGCGTCGGCCCGTAGTAGCGGTCGGAGGCATTGGTGGGCCGCCACAGGCCCTGCGGCGTGTCGACCTCGATCGGCGCGTCGATGACGATCGTCGCCGGGGTGTAGCCGGAGTCGAGCGCGGCGGCATAGACGAAGGGCTTGAACGCCGAGCCCGGCTGGCGCTGCGCCTGGGTGGCACGGTTGAACACCGAATCCTGGTAGGAAAAGCCGCCCTGCATCGCCAGAACGCGGCCGGTGTTGACGTCCATCGCCATGAAGGCGCCCTGCACCTCGGGCACCTGCCGCAGCGACCAGTGGCTGATCGCGCCGTCGCGGCCAAGTTCGGGGCGCACATGCACGACATCGCCGAGCTCGACGAGGTCGGAGGGCCCCTGCGCCCGGCGGCCAAGCCGGCCGTCGGCCTGCCGCTTGCGGGCCCAGGTGACGTCTTCGGCGGGCACCCGATGCCCGCCCTCGGCCTCGGCAACGCCCTCGATGCCGATGCGGGCCGAGCCGCGGTCGGCCTCGAGCACGACGGCCACATACCAGCCGTCGATGTCGCGGGCGATGTCGACGGCGGCGAGCGCCGTGCGCCAGCGCTCCTCGCCGGCCAGTTCGGATCGCGCGACCGTCTTGCGGCTGCCCCGCCAGACGCCGAGCCCGCGGTCGTAGCGCTCGAGCCCCGCCCGCAGCGCCCGCGCCGCCTCCTCCTGCAGGTCGGGCTCGACGGTGGCGCGGATGGTTAGGCCGCCACCAAAGAACTCCTGCTCACCGAAGGTGCCCGACAGCTGGCGGCGGATCTCGTCGGTGAAATAGTCGCGCGGCGGCAGGCTTTCGCGGAACGCGGGGAAGTCGCCGGCCTGCACCGTCAGGAGCGGCTCGTCGCGCGCGGCCTCGAAGGCAGCCTCGTCGATGTAGCCGTTCTCGAGCATCTGACCGAGAATCCAGTTGCGCCGCTGGGTCACCCGCTCGCGGGCGCGGACGGGATGGTAGTTCGAGGGCGCCTGCGGAAGTGCGGCAAGGAAGGCCGCCTCGGCGACGCTGAGCTGGCCGAGCGTCTTGTTGAAGTAGGTCTGGGCGGCCGCGGCGACACCGAAGCTGTTCTGGCCGAGGAAGATCTCGTTGAGGTAGAGTTCGAGGATGCGGTCCTTCGACAGCGTCTCCTCGATGCGGGAGGCCAGGATGATCTCCTTGATCTTGCGCTCGCCGGTGCGGTCGGAGGACAGCAGGAAGTTCTTCGTCACCTGCTGGGTGATGGTCGAGGCGCCGCGGACGTTCTGGCCGCGCGAACGCACTGCCTCGTAGCCGGCCACGGCAATGCCACGGACGTCATAGCCCCTGTGGATGTAGAAGTTCTTGTCCTCGGCCGAGATGAAGGCCGCCTTGACAAGGTCGGGGATTTCCTCGACCGGGGCGAAGATGCGCCGCTCGACCGCGAACTCGTCGATCATCCGGCCCTCGCCTGAATAGATGCGGCTGATCGTCGGCGGCGTGTACTGGGCAAGCTGCTCGTGCGAGGGCAGGTCGCGCGAATAGGCCCAGAACAGCCCGCCCACCATCACCGCCGCAAAGAACATGCCGGTGATCAAGAAGCTGAACAGGCCGCCCAGTGCGGCAAGGATGAAACCGATCACGCCCGCTGGCCCCCGGGTTGCGCCGCACCGCTTATAGCCGGCGCCGGCCGGCCGGTCAAAACGACAGTCCCGCCGGTGCCCCGGCCCGGCGTCACGATGGCTTGAAGGCGGCTACTGGCGCAGGAGCGCGGCCTCGGCGGCATCCTCGACCGCCCAGGCCCGCAGCGCCTCCACGATGCCCCCCGCCAGCCGCTCCCGCCAGGCCGGATCACGCAGTTCGGCCAGGTCGCGCGGGCTGGACAGGAAGCCGAGTTCGACCAGTGCCGACGGGATGTCGGGCGCCCGCAGAACGGTGAAGTTGGCCATCTGGTGCGGCCGCCTGTGCATCCGGCCGGTGGCCGTGCGGATGCTGCCGACGAGATGGCGCGCCAGACGGTCGCTGCGCGGCGCGGTCTCGGTCCTGGCGAGGTCCATCAGCACCTCGGCGATCAGGTCGCCCTGCCCCGACAGATCGACGCCGGCCAGCAGGTCGGCGCGGTCGTGGCGTTCGGCCAGCACGGCGGCGACCTCGTCGGAGGCCTCGGCTGCGAGGGTGTAGACGGTCGCGCCGGTGGCGACGCCGGCATCAAGCGCGTCGGCATGCAGCGACAGCAGCACATCCGCCCCCGCGGCGCGGGCGATCGACATGCGCGCCTCGAGCGGCACGAACACGTCCTCTTCGCGCGTCAGCACCACCCTGAAGCCGCCGGCGCGGATCAGCGCCTCTCGCAGCTCGCGCGCGAAGGCGACCATCAGGTCGGCCTCGCGCAGGCCGTCACGCTCGGCGCCCGGGTCGATGCCGCCATGGCCGGGGTCGAGCACGACGACAAGCGGCCCTTCGCCGGTCTGCCGCCGCTTCGGCGCCGCCTCCGCGGCGGCGGCTTCGGGCAGGGCAAGGCCCGGCGTCTGGGGCGGGGGGGCGGCGGCGAGCGCCTCGGCGAAGCCTGCCTCGTCGACCGCGGCGAGCCGCAGCGAAAGCACCGCCCCGGGCCCCTCGGCC
The DNA here is from genome assembly GCA_023383015.1 of Paracoccaceae bacterium. Classification (GTDB taxonomy): domain Bacteria; phylum Pseudomonadota; class Alphaproteobacteria; order Rhodobacterales; family Rhodobacteraceae; genus JAHDXW01. The sequence goes on along the minus strand of JAHDXW010000019.1, from coordinate 11,653 downwards.
CGGCGGGCCATGCCGGCCTCGGCGATGCGCACCGGCCCGTCGAGTTCGAGCACCAGCCTTGTCCAGCCCGGCTGCAGCGTCCCGCTGCGCAGCGCCCGCACCCGCGGGCTGGTCACGAATCCCGGCCGGTCGATGCCGTCGAATGCAAGCTCGCGAAAGTCGAGCACCAGCCGCGGGGGTGTCGCCATAAGCCCCGCCCGCCACGGCACCGGCTGGCTGATGGCCAGCGTGACCCGCACATCGGGCCCCGCGGCCGCCACACCCGAGGCGGCCGGATCAAGGCGGGCCAGCGCCGTCGGGTCGCCGGCCGTGGCCGGCAGGACCGCCAGCCCGGCCAGCAGCGAAAGGACGCAAATGATGCGCCGCAACGCGCGGGCGCGCGTGATGCCCGTAGGCCTGCCCATGTCCTGCCTGCCTGTTGTGCCGCGCAGCCTAGCCGATCCGCGCCCGGCAGGGAACCGCCCGGTCAGCCGCCCCGCGCGAAGAACCGCGCGAGCCGGTCGATTCCCTCGCGGATGTCGGCGGTCGCCCCGGCGTAGGAGAGGCGAAGCATCCGCCCGCCGCGGTCGGGATCGAAGTCGAGCCCCGGCGTCGCCGCGACCCCCGCGGAATCGAGGATCGCTGCGGCCAGCGCCCGGCTGTCGGAGGTGAATGCCGAGACATCGGCATAGATGTAGAACGCGCCGTCGGGCGGTGCGATCCGCGCCAGACCCATCCGCGGCAGCGCATCGAGCAGCAGGCGCCGGTTCTCGGCATAGACGGCGCGGTTGGCCTCGAGTTCGTCGATTGCCTCGAACGCGGCAAGCGCCGCCACCTGGCTGGCATGCGGCGGGCAGATGAACAGGTTCTGCTGCAGCCGCTCGATGGTGCGCACCATCCCCTCGGGCACCACCAGCCATCCCAGCCGCCAGCCGGTCATCGAGAAGTACTTGGAGAAGGAGTTGACCACGATCGCCCCCGGGTCGATCTCGAGCGCCGAGACGGCTGGGGCGCCGTAGTGCAGCCCGTGGTAGATCTCGTCCGAGACGACGGCGATGCCGCGGTCGCGCGCCGCGCCGAGCAGCGCCGCCAGCCGGTCGCGCGGCAGGATCGTGCCGGTCGGGTTGGCCGGCGAGGCGAGGATCATGCCGGCCAGTCCGGGGGCCTCGAGGTCGGCCGGGACCGGCTGGTATCCGCACTCGGCGGCGGCCGGAATCCCCACCGGCGCGAGGCTCAGCGCGGTCAGGATCTGGCGGTAGGAGGGATAGCCCGGCATCGCCAGCCCAATCCGCGCCCCGGCGTCGAAAAGCGCCGTGAAGGCCAGCACGAAGGCCCCCGAGGCACCGGCCGTCACCACCACCCGCGCGGGGTCCAGCGCGATGCCGTGGCGGTCGGCATAGAGGCCGGCGATGCGCGCGCGCAGCGCCGGCAGCCCGAGTGCCTGGGTGTAGCCGAGCGGGCCTTCGGCCATCGCGCGCGCAAGCGCGGCCCGGGCCGCGGCTGGCGCGGGGGTGCCGGGCTGGCCGATCTCCATGTGGACGATGCGCCGGCCGGCGGCCTCGGCCGCGGCGGCCGCTGCCAGCACGTCCATCACAATGAAGGGATCGACGCGGCCGCGCCTTGATGTCTGCATCGGCTTCTCCCTAGGCTCGCGGGCACACAGACAGGACCGGAGCGGAAGTCAATGGCGGGATGGTTCCCGGGGGCCGGTGCGGCACTCCTGCGCCGGGCGGTTCTGATGATCGCCGGCGCGGCGGTCTTGCTCGCGCCCGCCGCGGCGGCCGCGCAGGGCCTGATCCGCGACCCCGACATCGAGCACGGGCTGCGCGAACTTGCCCGCCCGGTCCTGGCCGAGGCCGGCCTGTCACCCGCCCAGGTGCGTGTGCTTCTGGTGGACGATCGGCGGCTGAACGCCTTTGTGATCGACGGCCGACACATCTTCCTGACCACCGGGCTGATGCTGCGGCTGGCCAGCGCGGCCGAGATGCAGGCAGTGATCGCGCATGAGGCGGCGCATATCGCCAACGGCCACATCACCCGGCGGATATCCAACCTCGACAACGCCAGGACGGCCGCGGCGATGGGCGTGCTGATCGCGCTCGCGGTCGGGGCGGCCTCGGGCCGGGCCGACGCCGCTGGCGGGCTGGCCACCGGCATCGCAAGCTCGGCCATGGGTGTGTTCCTCTCGCACACCCGGGCCGAGGAGTCCTCCGCCGACCAGGCGGCGGTGCGCTACCTCGTCCGCGCCGGAATCGACCCCGCCGCAATGCTGCGGGTGCTCGAGGTCTTTCGCGGCCAGGAGGCGCTGTCGGAGGGCCGGCAGGACCCCTATGTGCGCACCCATCCGCTGACCCGCGACCGCATCCGCGCGCTCGAGGGCTTTGCCGCCGCCGCAGCCGGAGGCGGCGGCCGCGGCGGCGACACGGCGGCCTACTGGTACGCGCGCGCCCACGGCAAGCTGTCGGCCTTCGTCAACAACCCTGCCGCGACGCTGCGCGCCGTCCGCGCCGACGACCGATCGGATGCCGCGCTGATCCGGCGCGCGGTCGCCCATCACCGGCAGGCCGACCTCGGCGCCGCGCTCGCGGCCATCGACGCGCTGATCGCGCGGCGCCCCGAAGACCCCTACGCGCACGAGCTGCGCGGCCAGATCCTGCTCGAATCGCGCCAGTTCGCGGCCGCCGCACAGGCCTACGGGCGGGCCGCCGCTCTGGCCCCGGGCGAGCCGCTGATGCTGGCCGGGCAGGGCCGCGCGCTGCTGGCGATTGGCACGCCCGACTCCGAGCGCCAAGCGCTGACCGTGCTCGAGGCCGCGCGCGCCCGCGACCAGGCCGACCCGCGGCTCCTGCGCGACCTCGCGGTGGCCTACGCCAAGGCCGGCAACGCCGGCATGGCCTCGGTGGTCACCGCCGAGCGCTATGCGCTTGCCGGGCGGATGGAGGATGCCGCACTGCACGCCCGGCGGGCGGAGGGCCTGCTGGCGCGCGGCACGCCGGGGTGGAACCGGGCGCAGGATGTGCTAAGGGCGGCCGAGGCCGTTGAGAACCGGAGGCGACGCGGATGACGACCTGGCTTGCTGCCCCTGCCGGCGCTCTGCGCCGGGCCATTCCCGCGGCCGCCGCCGCCGTCGCCCTCGCCGGCCCGGCGCCGGCGCTCGATCTCGGTGCGATGAGCGACGTCGAGCGCGCCGCCTTCGGTGCCGCCGTGCGGGCCTATCTGCTCGAGAACCCCGAGGTGCTGCTCGAGGCGGTGGAGGTGCTGAACGCCCGGCAGGCGGCCGAGCAGGCAGGAGCGGATTCGGCGCTGGTCGCGGCCCATCGCGACGAGATCTTCGCCGACGGCTTCTCCTGGGTCGGCGGCAACCCCGACGGCGACGTGACGCTGGTGGAGTTCCTCGACTACCGCTGCGGCGTCTGTCGGCGCGCCCATCCCGACGTCAAGGAGCTGGTCCGCTCGGATGGCAATGTCCGCTACATCGTCAAGGAATTCCCCATCCTCGGGCCGCAGTCGGACCTGTCCTCGGCCTTCGCCATCGCCACCCTGCTCGAGGCCGGACCTGAGGCCTACGGCGCGATGCACGAGGCGCTGATGGCCCTCGAGGGCAACGCGACCGGGCCGACGCTCGTCCGCCTTGCCCAGGCGCTGGACCTCGACGGCGAGGCCATCCTGGCGCGGACGGCCGACCCCGAGGTGGAGCGGCGCATCGCCGCCACCCGTGACCTCGCGATCCGCCTGCAGATCAACGGCACGCCGACCTTCGTCTTCGACGACCGGATGGTGCGCGGGCAGGTGCCGCTGGCGACCATGCGCAACCTCGTGGCCGAGCTGCGCACCGACTGAGCGCGGGGCGGCCGGCGGGCGCCCTATTCGGCGGCGGCCGGCGGGGCGTCCGCCGCCGCCAGTTCCGCCGCCTTGCGCTCAACCAGTTCGACGATGTGATCGACCATGCGCTCGTTGGTCATGGTGTGGCTCTGCCGGCCGGCGAGATAGACCATACCCTTGCCGGCGCCGCCGCCGGTGAAGCCGATGTCGGTCATCAGCGCCTCGCCCGGGCCGTTGACGACGCAGCCGATGATCGACAGCGACATCGGCGTGGTGACATGGGCGAGCCGCTCCTCGAGCAGAGCGACCGTGCGGATGACGTCGAAACCCTGGCGCGCACAGGAGGGGCAGGAGATGATCGTCACGCCGCGGTGGCGCAGGCCGAGCGCCTTGAGGATCTCGAAGCCGACCTTCACCTCCTCGACCGGATCGGCCGAGAGCGAGACGCGGATGGTGTCGCCGATGCCCATCCACAGCAGGTTGCCAAGCCCGATGGCCGATTTCACCGTGCCGGTGACCAGCCCGCCGGCCTCGGTGATGCCGAGGTGCAGGGGGGCGTCGGTGGCCTCGGCCAGCTGCTGGTAGGCGGCGGCGGCAAGGAAGACGTCGGACGCCTTCACGCTGATCTTGAACTCGTGGAAGTCGTTGTCCTGCAGAAGGCGGATGTGGTCGAGGGCGCTTTCCACCATCGCCTCGGGGCAGGGCTCGCCGTATTTCTCAAGCAGATCCTTCTCGAGGCTGCCGGCGTTCACGCCGATGCGGATCGAACAGCCGTGGTCACGCGCCGCCTGCACCACCTCGCGCACCCGCCGCGCGTCGCCGATGTTGCCCGGGTTGATGCGCAGGCAGGCCGCCCCCGCCGCGGCGGCCTCGATCGCGCGGCGGTAGTGGAAGTGGATGTCGGCGACGATCGGCACCGGGCTCTCGGCCACGATCTCGCGCAGGGCGCGCGTCGATTCCTCGTCGGGGGTGGAGATGCGGACGATGTCGGCGCCCGCGGCCGCGCAGCGCTGCACCTGCCTGATCGTCGCCGCGATGTCGGTGGTGACCGTGTTGGTCATGGTCTGGACCGAGATCGGCGCATCACCGCCCACGGCGACCTTGCCGACGCGGATCTGGCGCGACCGGCGGCGATGGATGTTGCGCCAGGGGCGGACGTGGTTCAGCGACATGGGACCTCGGGGGCAGGGATGCGCGGCGCCTTCCGGGCAAGATAGGCCGCGCGCCCCCGGCCGGCAACGCATGCGGTCAGGGTGTCCGCGCCTCTGCGACCGCAACCATCCGCCGCAGGTCGGCATCGCGGGCGGGGTCGGCCACGGCAAAGGCCTCTGCCAGCGCCTCGGCCGACAGCGCCACGTTGCGCACCACCTGCGCCCCGGGCGCGGCGGGGCCCCGCACGTCGCCATGGACAACGAAATACACCGCTCCCGAGTTGCCGGCGCGCAGCCGTGCGGGCACCTCTGTCTGCGGCACCACATACCGCTCGCCCGCGTCGAGGATCTTCTCCAGCAGCACAGTGCCGTCGGCCGACTGGACGCGCACCCAGGCCGGGCGCACGGCGAGGATCTCGACATGCGGGCGCTGGTCCTCGACCACCTTGACGGGCGTGTCGCCGGGGTCGGCGGTGGCCTCGGCGATCGCCGTGGCCGCGCCTTCCTCGCCCTCCTCGCCGGCAAGCGCGCCGAACGACCGCGGGTCGATCGCCGCGATCGGGCCGTCACGCGCGACCAGCACCGGGGCATCCAGCGCCGCGGGCCGGTAGAGCCGGTCCACCGCATCGGGGTCGGGCGCCGCGAAGCCCGCCACATCCGACGGCACCGGAGCCACCGGCGCAACCCCGGCGAGCGGATCGAGGTCGGCCACCACGCCGGGCGCCTGGTCGACCGGTGCAACCTGCACGCGCTGGACCTCCTGCAGCACCGACCATCCGCCGTAGCCGACGCCCGCGATCAGCAGCGCCAGGACGAACAGCGAGCCGAGCGCCCCCGGCTCCACCCGCGCGAACAGCCCCTCGCCGCGCGGCACGAAGGGAGCCCGCGGATTGCCGAAGGGGTCGGTCAGCTCGGGCCCGGCCTGACGCGAGGGCACCGACGCGCCGCGCCCGCCCCCGAGCGGCAGGCCGTGGGCCGGCATGAAGCCGGACTCGGCGCAGAAGCGCGCGAAGGTCTCGTCGGGGTCGAGCCCGAGGTAACGCGCATACGAGCGCACGTAGCCCGGCACGAAGCCCGGCGATTCGAAGCAGCTGACGTCGCAGTTCTCGATCGCGGCGACGTAGGAGGCCTTGATCTTGAGGTCGCGCTGGACGTCGAGCAGGCTCTTGCCCAGCGTCGCACGCTCGCCCCGCATCAGGTCGCCGAGGCGCAACTCGAAATCGTCGAACCCCCGGGGCTGGGAATCGGCCTCGGGCGCACCCGGGCCCGACCCGATTGACCCGTAGGACGGAGAACCCCGCCGCCCGATCATGCCCCTGCCTTCGTCCCGCCCGTTCCGCTTCTCGACCGCGGCCCCGTGGCGATTCGGCCGCAGCGCTCCTATTGAGGCAAAACTAACACAGGGCAAGCGCCCATGCACCCGGAGATGCTGTCACGCGCTGGCCAGCGTGCGGTTCAGCGCGCATCCCGACCAGAGCCCGTCGAGGGCCCGCACCAGCGCATCGGTCATCGGCCCGTCATGCACGGGCGACGGGGTGAAGCGCAGCCGCTCGGTGCCCTTCGGCACGGTCGGGTAGTTGATCGGCTGAACATAGATTCCGTGGTCATCGAGCAGCCGGTCCGACAGCATCTTGCAGTGAACGGGGTTGCCCACATGCACCGGCACGATGTGGCTGCCGTGGTCGATGAATGGCAGGCCAAGCCCCCTGAGCCGCAGCTTCAGCGCCTTCGCCCGGGCCTGGTGAAGGTCGCGCAGCGCCTGGTCGCCCTTGAGGTGGCACACCGAGGCGGCAGCCCCGGCGGCGATCGCCGGCGGCAGCGAGGTGGTGAAGATGAAGCCCGGCGCATAGCTGCGGATCGCGTCCACCATCCGTGCCGAGGCGGCGATGTAGCCGCCCATCACGCCGAAGGCCTTGCCGAGCGTGCCGTTGACGATGTCGATGCGGTGCAACTGCCCGTCGCGCTCGGCCACCCCGCCACCGCGCGGACCGTACATCCCGACGGCGTGAACCTCGTCGAGATAGGTCAGCGCCCCGAACTCCTCGGCCGCATCGCAGAGCGCGGCGATCGGGCCGAAGTCGCCGTCCATCGAATAGACCGATTCGAAGGCGACGAGTTTGGGGGCGGCGGGATCGTCGGCCGCCATCAGCGCCCGCAGATGCGCCACGTCGTTGTGCCGGAACACCCGCTTCTGCCCGCCGTTGCGGCGGATGCCCTCGATCATCGAGGCATGGTTCAGCGCGTCGGAATAGATGATCAGCCCGGGGAACAGCCGCGGCAGCGTCGACAGCGTCGCGTCGTTGGCGACATAGGCCGAGGTGAAGAGAAGCGCCGCCTCCTTGCGGTGCAGGTCGGCCAGTTCGGCCTCAAGCGCCCGGTGCCAGACGGTGGTGCCCGAGATGTTCCGCGTCCCCCCCGACCCCGCCCCGCCGGCGTCGAGCGCGGCGTGCATCGCCTCGATCACCGCCGGATGCTGCCCCATCCCGAGGTAGTCGTTGCCGCACCAGACCACGATCTCGCGGCTGGTGCCGTCGGGCCGGCGCCAGAGGGCACGGGGAAAGCGGCCGCGCTGGCGCTCAATGTCGATGAACACACGGTAGCGGCCCTCCGCATGAAGCCGGCCGAGGGCGGCGTCGATGGCTGCGGCGTAGTCCATGAGGTGTCTCCTCGGCGGGCGCTTTGGCTGGCGGCGGGCGCTGGGGCACCCGGAGTACGGTTCCGTCATATGCGCGGCCGGCGTGCCGGCAACAGGGGGCATGATGTCGCCCCGGGCGGCGCTGCGCAACCGCCCTTCGTCCCGCCGCCGAACCCGTTTCCCTTTTTCCGCCCAGCACACTAGGCTGCCCGCGGTTGCAGACCCCCCGGAGACCGCCCATGTCGCTTGACCCCGTCCTTGCCCGGATCGACGCCACCCTGCCGGCGGCGCTCGACCGCCTGATGGCGTTGCTGCGCATACCCTCGATCTCGACCGACCCCGCCCATGCGGCCGACTGCGCGCGGGCCGCCGAATGGCTCGCCGCGGACCTGCGTGCGATCGGCTTCAATGCCGCGGTGCGGCCCACGCCCGGCCACCCGATGGTCGTGGGCCATGGCGGCGCGGGCCGCCGGCACCTGCTGTTCTATGGCCATTACGACGTCCAGCCGGTCGATCCGCTGTCACTGTGGTCGCGGCCGCCCTTCGAGCCGGCGATCGAGGACAGCCCCCGCGGGCGCGTGATTCGCGCCCGCGGCGCCTCGGACGACAAGGGCCAGCTGATGACCTTCGTGGAGGCCTGCCGCGCCTGGGTCGGCGTCCACGGCACCCTGCCCGCGCGACTGACGATGTTCTTCGAGGGCGAGGAGGAATCGAGCTCGCCCTCGCTGGTGCCGTTCCTGAGGGAGAACGCCGCCGAGCTGCGGGCGGAGCTCGCGCTGATCTGCGACACCGGACTGTTCGGCGACGACACGCCCGCCATCACCACCCAGCTGCGCGGTCTCCTCGGCGAGGAGATCACCGTCACCGGGCCCGACATGGACCTGCATTCGGGGCACTACGGCGGCGCCGCGATGAACCCGGTACGGGTGCTGACGCGCATCCTCGCCGCCCTGCACGATGCCGACGGCCGGGTGACGGTGCCGGGCTTCTACGACGGGGTGGACGAGATCGCGCCGGCGCTGCGGGCGCAGTGGCGGGGGCTGGCCTTCGACGCCAGGGCGTTCCTCGGCGCGGTCGGGCTGTCGCTGCCGGCCGGCGAGGCGGGTCGCGACGTGCTCGAGATGCTGTGGTCGCGCCCGACCTGCGAGTTCAACGGCATCTCGGGCGGCTACGCCGGCGAGGGCTTCAAGACCGTGCTGCCGGCGCGGGCGAGCGCCAAGGTGAGCTTCCGGCTGGTGTCGCGTCAGGACCCGCTGCGCATCCGGGAGAGCTTCCGCGCCATGGTGCGCGCGATGGTCCCGGCCGACTGCAAGGTCGCCTTCCGGAGCCACGGGGCAAGCCCGGCAAGCCACATGAACACTGCCGACCCGGCCTTCGAGGGCGCGCGCACGGCGCTGTCGGCCGAGTGGGGCAGGCCTGCCGCCTTCGTCGGCGCCGGCGGCTCGATCCCCGTGGCGGGCTACTTCCAGTCGATCCTCGGCATGGATTCGCTGCTGACCGGCTTCGGTCGCGACGACGACCAGATCCACTCGCCGAACGAGAAGTACGACGTGGCCTGCTTCCACAAGGGCATCCGCTCCTGGGCCAGGGTGCTCGACGCGATCTCCCGCTGAACTGCCCGCCCCTGCCCCCGGCGCCGTGCACCGGTGGCGGGGTTCACCACCAGGCGCCCTCGATCCGCACGAAGCCGACGCCGCTGCTGGCGTCGTTCTGCGACCAGCTCTCCGGCTCGGACACGAACACCACATACTGACCGGGCTGGAGGATGATGTAGGGCTCGCTGTACCAGTAGACGTCCGAGATGCCCTGCGGGCCGGGCAGCCCCTCCGACAGGAACGGCCCGTAGTATTCCCCGTCGCTGCCGTAAAGGCCGACGAGCCCCGGCGAGGCGCCGCGGCCGAAGTTCCAGTGCATCGTCGTCAGCCGGGTGACAAGCAGAGGGCGGTCGATGTCGAACAGCGCGTAGTCGGTCGGCCCGTTTGCCGGCAGCGCAGGATTGGTGGTGTCGAAGATCGTCAGGGTCGGCCGCGGCGGCGCCACCACGCGCCGGTGGGGAACGGGCCGGGCATCGCCTGCCGCCCTGCCCTGCCCGTCCGCCGACGCCTGCGCCGGCACGGGCAGCGCGACGGAGGCCGCCACCGCGACTGCCGCCACGAACCAGCCCAGCCATCGTCCCGTCATGACCCCGATCCCCCTGCTGCCATTGCGCCGCCTGCGCGGCAAGGGGAGTGTGCCGCATCCCGGCCCGCCGGAAAAGACACCGTGCGCGCAACACCGCGGTCCTGCGTGGCCATGCCCGGCGCCGGCCGGCCGCCAGACCCCCTCGATCCGCTCGAGGCCGGCCCCGCCGCTCGCGTCGTTGCGCAACCATGCGGGGGGACCGGACCCGACCGCCCCGCAGGTGCCGGCGGAGATCCCGACGCCGGGTGCGGCCACGCATGAGGTTCTCCGCGCCCGACCCGGTGGACCCGCGGCCGACCCCATTCCACGCCCGTCCACCCTGACCGGCCGCGCGGAGCCGTTCAGCGGGCCTGCCCGGACGCAGCGCGGCCACGGCCCCCCCTGCACGCGTCCGCGCGCGCCCGAAGCCGCCCGCGGCCGGGCGACGCCCCCCGGGGCCGGCGATGACCTCGGGCAGGGCGTTCCTCGGTCCCCCGTCCGGGGGCCGCCCTAGCGCCAGACGCCCTCGACCCAGACAAAACCCCGCCCGCCGCTGCCGGCGTTCTGCGACCAGGTGGCGGGGTCGGAGTCGATCACGCCATAGGTTCCCGGCTGCAGGAGGATGCCCGGCTCGGCCACCCAGTTGACGTTCTGGGCGCCCGAACCGGGCCGCCCCTCGGCCTGCCAGGGGCCGAGGAGGCTGCCGTCGGGCGCTACCAGCGTGATCGTGCCGGCCGGCGCGCCGCGCCCGCCGTTCCAGTGGTAGGTGGTGATCCGGGCCAGGTAGAGGGCGCGGTCGAGCGTGAAGGTGGTGACCGCCGTCGGCCCGTTCCGAACCGTGGCGCCGTTGGCGACGGTGGCGGCTGCGACGATCTCGGCGGGATCGGGCGGCACCGGTTCGGGCAGATAGCTGCCGGGCCGGTCGAGCGTGAGCACGACGCCGGCACCGGCATCGACCGTGACGCGGAACTGCTCGGCGGTCTGGACGCAGCGCTCGGTGTCGCCGATCCAGCGGCAGTCGCAGACCGGGGCGATCGCGGTGGAGAGGGTCGCAGGCTCGGTCCGGGTGTGCTCGAACACCCACTCGATCACCGCGGGCAGGTTCGGCACATGCGGATCGGGATCCCGCGTCGAGCAGACGAGGCCCTGGAGATTCGGTGCATAGCCCGAATAGCCTACACAGCCGCGCCCCTCGCAGTTCCAGAAAAGGAATTCCGAGTAGCGCGCCCAGCGTCGGCGGTGGAACCACCAGGGGCTGGTCCACTCCACCCTGATGGTCACGGGTCCTGCCCCCGCGACGGTGAACGCGGTCTCGACGGTCGGGCCGCAGATCTCGCTGCCGCCGCCGCTGCGGGCGGGATAGACGGCCTCGAGCACGGTGTCGGCCGTCGCCGGCAGGGCCGCTGCCGCCGCGAGGATGGCGGCGGCGGCCAGCCGGCGCAAAGGACCGGCGCAAGGTGCAACCGGGCGGCGCATCGCCAGCCCTGTTTCGGCTCTTCTCACGGCATCACCCCCCTCTTCCCGCGGCTCGACTCCGGTGCCGCGGGCTCAGCAGGAAACGTTCGCAGATATCTGCATTGGTGACATTGACACGCATCAATGCGGCCGGGTTCCCCCGCCGTTCGCCCAGCCTGCCCGGAAGCGGGACGCGGCGCGGTTGATTGGGGCTCGGGCCGCGCGGCGTGCCGGCCCCGCATCTCGCCGTCGACGCCGGGACCGCGGTGCGGGTGCTGGCCGGGGAAGGGCAATGGCGCGGTTGACGGGGCTCGAACCCGCGACCCCCGGCGTGACAGGCCGGTACTCTAACCGACTGAGCTACAACCGCGCTGGCGGGGCAGTCCCGGGGCAGGCATGGCGCGGTTGACGGGGCTCGAACCCGCGACCCCCGGCGTGACAGGCCGGTACT
>JAHDXW010000018.1 GCA_023383015.1 Paracoccaceae bacterium | reverse complement strand
CCCCTGACCTCTTGAATGCCATTCAAGCGCTCTCCCAACTGAGCTATGGCCCCACCGAGGGCGGTCTGTGCCGCGCGACGTCTTTAGGCGAGCGGGCGGGGATGCGCAAGGGGGGAGTCCGGGCGCGGCGCCCGGGCGGGGCGGGGCGGGAAGGCGGGCCGCCGCCGTGGCGCCGGGCCGGCGGTGGCGCCGGGCGGGATGCGGGGCAGGGCGGGCTTGCATTGCGCCGCGATCCGGGAAAGCCTGCGTCTGGGGGCAGGACGGAGCGGTGCGGGATGGGCGGGCAGGGCGGGGCCGGGGCGGGCGCGGGGGGCGCGGCGCGGTGAAGCCCTTTTCCTACCGCGACCGGCCGGTGCATCTCGGCCCCTTCCCGCTCGAGGCGCTGGCGCGACGGCGGGATGCCCCCGACCTCGGGGCGCTGGCGCCGATGCGCCCGCTCGGCTTCGACCACCCCGACCCGCGCTCGCTCGCCCATGCCATGGCACGATTCATGGCGATGTTCGACACCGTGCGCGACGGCGCCGTCGTCCACGCCGCCGCCGAGATCCCCGGCGATCCGGCGGAGCGGTCGCGCCATCTCAAGGCCGCGGGCCATTTCTTCGACGCGGCGATGATGGGGGTGGCGCGGCTGGAGGCGGCGCACTGGCTCGACACCCCCTTCCGCAATCCCGCGATCGAGGCCATCCGCGCCGAGCTGGAGGCGAGCCAGCCGAAGAGCTTCGCCGCCGGGATCGACGCCATCCACGCCGACATCCTCGACGCCGCCCGCGCCGCGCCGGGGCCGGTACGCCACCACCGCCACGCGCTCGTCGTCCTGGTCGACCATGCCCGCGACCCCGGGCCGGAGGAGCCCGGCACCGAGTGGTTCCGCGGCACCCAGCCGCAGCGCGCGGCGCTGCTGGCCGCCTGCACCGCGGTCGCGCTGGCAAGCTACCTGCGCCTTCTGGGACATGAGGCGCGGGCCCACAGCGCCACCACCTCCGAGGTCGATCTCGGACGGCTCGCCCTGTCCTGCGGGCTGGCCGGCCTCCGCGGCGGGCAGGCCGAGAACCCCTTCCTCGGCCGCCGCTTCGGGCTGGCGGCGGTGACCACGACCCTCGCGCTCGCCCCCGACCTGCCGCTTGCCCATGACCTCGGCTGCGCAGGCGGCGCGCCCGCGGCGACGGTCACCGGGCATGAGGCGCGCCGCCGCCCGCCGATGACGGGTCGCCCCTTCCGCCTTGGCCCCCACCCGGTGGAGCGGCTGCGCCGCGTCGACACGCCCACCACCCTGATCGACGCGCCCCGCGTCCCGCGCTTCCCCAAGCGCGCCGACTTCTTCGCCCGCGCGCTGTTCGGCGACCTCGGCAAGCCGGTGCAGGACGCCGCCCGGGGCGGCCACTACGTGGTCAAGTCGCCGGTCGGCGCCTGTGCGCGGCGGGCGCTGGGGGCACTCCTGCTGCTGCAGTTCGGCGAGGCGCGGGGGCCGGCGGATGCCGCCACCGCCGATCCTGCGCGCAACGCCGACAACCTGCGCGGGGCGGCCTACTACCTCTCCACCGACGCGGTCGGGCTTGCGGGCGTGCCCGAATGGGCGTGGTACTCGCATGACGCCGGCGGCAACCCGATCCGCCCGGCGCATCCCAACGGCGTCGTCATGCTGCTCGACCAGGGGCATGAGACGATGGAGGGCGCCTCGGGCGACGACTGGATCTCGGTCGCCCAGTCGATGCGGGCCTACCTGCGCTTCTCGCTCATCGGCGGCGTGCTGGGCGAGCAGATCCGGCGGCTCGGCCACCCCGCGCGCGTCCATTCGGTGCTCGACGGCGACGTTCTGCAGCCGCCCCTGCTGCTGCTGGCGGGGCTTGGCGAGGTGTCGCGGATCGGCGAGGTCATCCTCAATCCCTTCCTCGGCCCGCGGCTCAAGTCGGGGGTGGTGACGACCACCATGCCGATGGAGCACGACCGCCCGATCGACTTCGGCCTGCAGCGCTTCTGCGCGTCCTGCAGCAAGTGCGCCCGCGAATGCCCCTCGGGCGCGATCACCGCCGGGCCGAAGCTGATGTACAACGGCTACGAGATATGGAAGTCGGACGCCGAGAAATGCGCCCGCTACCGGCTGACCAACAGCGGCGGCGGCATGTGCGGCCGCTGCATGAAGACCTGCCCCTGGAACCTCGAGGGGCTGCTCGCCGAGGAGCCCTTCCGCCGCCTTGCCATGGCCGTCCCGCAGACGGCCCCGGCGCTCGCCGCGCTTGACGACCGGCTGGGACGCGGCGCCGTCAACCCGGTCAAGAAATGGTGGTGGGACATCGAACTCGACCGCGCGTCGGGCCGCTACGTCGCGGCCCGGGCTAGCCATGCGCGGGGGCTAAACCGCCACATCCGCCTCGCCCCCGGCGACCAGACCCTTGCCGTCTACCCCGCCGACGCGATGCCGCCGCCGCTGCCCGTCGTCCATCCCGTCGACCGCGAGGCAGGGATCGCCCGCTACCGTGCCCTGCTCGCGCCGGCCGAATACCGTGCCCGCCTCGCGCGCGGCGAGGTCGCGGGGCTGGTGCCGCCGCCGCCGCCGCTGCCCGACCCGCCGCCGGTGTTCCCGCTGATGCTGGCGCGGCGCGAGGAGCTGTCCCCCGAGGTGGCGCGCTACACCTTCGTGTCCGCCGACGGCGGTTCCCTGCCGGCCTGGCAGCCGGGCGCCCACATCGACGTCGTCATCGCCCCCGAATACCAGCGGCCCTTCTCGCTGGCGGGCGACCCCGCCGACCGAACCTGCTATGTCGTGGGCGTGCAGCGCGAGGCCGCGGGCCGCGGCGGCTCGGTGCTCATGCACCGCGTCTTCCGCCCCGGCCGGCGCGTCTTCGTCTCGCCGCCGCGCAACCACTTCCCGCTGCACGAGGAGGCCGGCTTCTGCCTGCTGATGGGCGGGGGCATCGGCATCACCCCGCTCCTGCCGATGGCCCGGCGCCTGCACGCGCTCGGCCGCGACTTCCGCCTGCACTACTGCGCCCGTGACGCCGCCGCCGCCGCCTTCTGGCCCGAGATCACCGCCGCCCCCTGGGCGGGGCGGGCGGCCCTGCACCTGTCGCGGGCCGGCGGGCGGGCCGACCTTGCGGCGCTGATCCCGCCCTGGCGGGAGGGGGCGCGTCTTTACACCTGCGGCGGCGCGGCCTTCATGGACGCGGTCTTCGCCGCCGCCGCCGGCCGCGGCTGGCCGGAGACGGCGCTGGCCCGGGAATATTTCGCCGTCCCCGAGCCGCCGGCGCGGGTCAACCACCCCTTCACCCTGCGCCTTTCCCGCCGTGGCCGAAGCGTTCCGGTGCCTGCCGACCGCACCGCCGTCGAGGCCCTCGCCGACGCCGGCATCATCGTTCCGACCAAGTGCTCCGACGGCATCTGCGGGGTCTGCGCCGTCCGGCACGCGGGCGACGTGGCCATCGAGCACCGCGACCTTGTGCTGTCGGCCGCCGAGCGCGCCGGGCGGGTCATCCTCTGCTGCTCGCGTCCGGCCGAGGCCGGCGCGGTGCTCACGGTCGAACTGTAGGTTCCCGCCCGGGGCCGGCGCCGCCGGCCCCCCGCACCTGGCCCGCACGGGCGGCACACGCCTGCGGCGGGGCAGGGGGCGGCGGCTCGCGGGTCCGGGGTGCGATGGTAGCGGAGGAGGGATTTGAACCCCCGACACACGGATTATGATTCCGCTGCTCTGACCAGCTGAGCTACTCCGCCGCCGCGCCACCCTCTACGCAGGCGGCCGCCCGCCGTCAAGGCTCAGGCGCCGACGTCGGGGCCGGGGCAGCCGAGCGGCCCGGC
The DNA here is from genome assembly GCA_023383015.1 of Paracoccaceae bacterium. GTDB lineage: Bacteria > Pseudomonadota > Alphaproteobacteria > Rhodobacterales > Rhodobacteraceae > JAHDXW01. Next base: position 91,522 of record JAHDXW010000018.1, on the reverse strand, counting down.
GCTCTGGCCGACCTCGATCAGCGGGCTGCCGAGGGGGTCGTTCTCGTATTGCGCGGCGATGCCGTCGGGGGTGGCGTAGAAGGTCCAGCACTGCGGCGTCGGGTCGTGCTCGTAGACAAAGCAGATGCGCCCGGCGTCCTCGTACCAGGCCCCGTGGCGGCAGGTGTCGCCGGTGAAGGCCCACACCACACGGCGGCCGGGCAGGTACTGCTCGGCCCCGTAGGCGACCCCGTCGACGGCGTAGAACAGCGTCCGGCCGACCGAATAGGCATCGAACTCCTCCGCCGTCATCGGCGTCAGCGCCCTGGCCGGCAGGGGAAGCAGTGCAAGCGCAAGAAGCAGGCGGTGCATTGGGCCTTCCTTCGCGGGCCGTTCGCGCGCAACCTGCCAGAGCGGCGCGCCCTGCGCCAGTGAAGTTCGGGTGAGGGGGGTCAGGCGGCCGCGGTGGCCGCGGCCGGCCGCGGCTGGCGCCGCGCCCGTTCCCAGCGGGCGAGCGGGACGCGCATCACCCGCCGCCACAGCGGCGGCACCAGCGCGATCGCGGCCATCACCGGCAGCGGCCGCGGCAGCATCGGCGCGGCCGCAGCACCGCCGGAGCGGAGGTCGCCGAACGGCCGCAGCGGATGGGCATGGTGGTCGGCATGGCGCCCGGCGTTCAGCATCAAGGCGCCCGAGAAGGGCGCCGGCGCGTCCCAGGAATGCTGCGGTCCCACAGGCTCCAGCCTGCCGCCCGGAAGCCGGGCGCGGGTCAGGCCGTAGTGCTGGACGTAGTCGGCCAGCAGGATCTGGGTCTGGACGACCGCGACAAGCAGGAGATGGGCGGCAAGCCCGCCCCAGCCGAAGGCAAGCCAGCCGGCGAGGAGGAACCCCGCGCCGCCGCCGGTGTAGGCCGCATAGGGCCCCGGCCCGCGGCGACCGCGCCGGGCGGCGCGGGCCGCCTCCATCGCATGGCCGGCGGCGAAGGCGCCGGTCCAGGCCCGCAGCGCGTAGTCATAGAAGCCCTCGCCGGCCCAGGCGGTGGCCGGGTCGTCGTCGGTGCCCACAAAGGGATGGTGGACAAGGCGGTGGGCCGAGACGTGATGGCCGTAGAGGAGGCTGGTGTAGACCGCCGCGCCGAGCGCGAAGGGCCAGCGCCGCCGGCGGTGGATCAGTTCGTGCGCGGCGGGATGGACGACCTGTCCCATCCACAGCCCGGCCGCAAGCAGGAGGCCCGCCCGTTCGGACGGGCCGAGCCCCGTCGCCCCGGTGACGGCGGCCAGGGCAAGCACCAGGACCCCGAAATGGGCCACGCCGATGGCCACAGGCAGCAGGTCGCCGGCCCCCGGGGCGGCAGGCGCAGCGGGCGCCTTGCCGGCGGCATCCGCGTCCCCGGCCTCGGGCAGCAGCCGGTCGAGCAGCGTCACCGTGACCAGGAAGTACAGCAGGGCCGCGGCGACGAAGACGCCGCCCGCGACCGCGCCGGCGGCAAGCAGCGGCAGCGGCAGGAGCGTGGCAAGGGCGAAGCGGCCGGTTTCCGTCATGGACCGAGACTACCCCGTCGTCGTCCCGGCGGCCAGCACCGCCCCGGGCAACGGCGCGTTGCGCCGCTGGCAACAGGCGCGCCCCCTCGCCATCGCCGCCGGCCGCCTGTATGGCTGCGGCCGGCCCGGGCGGGACGGAGGGGGCGATGTCGTTCTTCAGGAAGCTGCGCGAGCGGATGTTCAAGTCCTCGGCGCGGATCGGCGAGGGCATCGACGCCGCCGTGGCCGAGCCGCCCGCCGCCTCCGCCCCCCCTGCCGCCCCCCCTGCCGCCCCGCCGCCTGCGCCCGCCCGCCCGGGCCTGGTCGGCCGCCTGCTCGGCGGGGCCGGGGGGGCCGAGGCGCCGCGCCGGGCGCTTGACGATGCCATGCTGGAACGGCTGGAGGAGGTGCTCATCGCCGCCGACATGGGGGTCGACACCGCCCAGCGGATCGTCGCTAACATCGCCGCCGGGCGCATGGGCCGCCGCTTCGCGGCGGCCGAGATCAAGGAGCTGCTGGCCGCCGAGCTGGCGCGCATCCTCGAGCCCGTGGCCCGGCCGCTGCCGCTTTATCCCCGCCGGCCGCAGGTGGTCCTGGTGGTGGGCGTCAACGGCTCGGGCAAGACGACGACGATCGGCAAGCTCGCCAGCCAGTTCCGTGCCGCCGGCAAGCAGGTGGTGATCGCCGCCGGCGACACCTTCCGCGCCGCCGCGGTCGAGCAGCTGCAGATATGGGGCCGGCGGGCGGGGGTGCCGGTGATGACGGCGCCCGAGGGCTCCGACCCCGCCTCGCTGGCCTTCGACGCGCTGGCCCGGGCGCAGGCCGACGGCGCCGACCTCCTGCTGATCGACACCGCCGGCCGGCTGCAGAACCGCGCCGACCTGATGGAGGAACTCGCCAAGATCGTCCGCGTCCTCCGGAAGCGCGACCCGCAGGCGCCGCACAGCACGCTGCTGGTGCTCGATGCCACCACCGGCCAGAACGCGCTGGCCCAGGTCGAGGTGTTCCGGCGCATGGCCGATGTCTCAGGGCTGGTGATGACCAAGCTCGACGGCACCGCCAGGGGCGGGGTGCTGGTGGCGCTGGCCGACCGTTTCGGCCTGCCGATCCACGCCATCGGCGTGGGCGAGCAGATCGACGACCTCGCGCCGTTCGAGCCGGCCGACTTCGCGCGCGCCCTCGTCGGCGCGGCCGGCGGGGAGTAGCCCGTCCTGGACCCGGGTGCCTTTATCGTCGGGCTGGCCGGCACGCCCGAGGGGGCGCGGCTGGCGGTGGCGCTGGCGCTTGCCTCGGCGCTGCTGCACGCGCTCTTCGGGGCGATCCAGAAGGGTCGCCACGACCCCTGGCTGACCCGCGGGGCGATCGACAGCTGGTGGGTGGTCGCGGGCCTGCCGGTGGTGGCGCTGCTGCTGCCCTGGCCCGACGCGCGGATGCTGGCGATCCTTGCCGGCGCGGCGGCGATCCACTTCGCCTTCAAGCTGACGGTCGCCTTCTCCTACGACCGCGGCGGGTTCACGGTTGTCTATCCGGTCGCCCGCGGCACCGGCCCGCTGGCCGCCGTTGCGATCGCCTCGGTGGTCTTCGGCGAGCGCTACGGCCCCCTGCAATGGGGCGGCGTGCTGCTGCTGTCGGGGGCGATCATGGCGCTCGCGGCGCTCAACCTGCGCCGGATGCCGGTGGGGCGGGCAAGCCTTGTCGTCGGACTTGCCTCGGCGGTGGCCAGCGGCGTGCTGGTTGCCGTCTACACGGTCTACGACGCCTGGGCGATCCGCCAGGCGGCCGATCCCTTCGTCTTCCTTGGCTGGTTCTTCGTCGCCACCGCGCTCGACTTTCCCGTCATCGCGCTGCGGCGCTGGCGGCGGCTGGCGGCGCCGCCGGCGCTGCTGCCGCTGGCCCTGCGCGGGCTTGCCGGCGCGCTGGTGGGCGTGTTCAGCTTCACCGCGATCATGCTGGCCACGCGGCTCGGCCCGGTGGGCGAGGCCGCGGCCCTGCGCGAGACCTCGGTGCTGTTCGCCGCCATGATCGGCCGGCTGTTCCTGGGCGAGCCGGTCGGGCCGGCGCGGGCGGGGCTGATGGGGTTGATCGCCGCCGGCGCGGTGTTAACTCAGGCGGGCTGACCCGCCGTCCGACCGCCCGCCCGACAGGAGGCACGCCATGGCCCCACGCCCGATCAACCCCGGCCTCAAGCTCGTCCTCGAGCTCGGCCCGATCCTGGCCTTCTTCATCGGCTACCTCGCGCTGCGGGGGACCACCGTGACGCTCTGGGGCCGCCCCTACGAGGGCTTCATCCTCGTCACCGCCGCCTTCATCCCCCTGGTGCTGGCAACCACCGCGCTGCTGTGGCGGCTGTCGGGGCATCTCTCCCGGATGCAGGTCGCCACCGCCGTGCTGGTGGTGGTCTTCGGCGGCCTGTCGGTGGCGCTCAACGATGACCGCTTCTTCAAGATGAAGCCGTCGATCATCTATGCGCTGTTCGCCGGCGTCCTCGGCGTCGGGCTGCTGCGCGGCCGGTCGTGGCTGCAGTATCTCATGGAGGGGCTGATGCCCTTGAAGCCCGAGGGCTGGATGATCCTGACGCGGCGGCTGGCGGCCTTCTTCGCCGCGCTCGCGGTCGCCAACGAGGTCGTCTGGCGGACGATGTCCACCGACGCCTGGGTGAACTTCAAGACCTTCGGCCTGACGGCGGCGCTGTTCGTCTTCTTCATGGCGCAGGCGGGGCTGATGCGCCGCTATGCGCCCGAGGGCGAGGGCCGCTGAGGGCCCCCGCCGGCCGGGGTGCAGGCCTCACTTCTGGCGGAACAGGATCTCCTGCGCCCTGCGGTCGGTCTGGAGGTTGCCGCGCATCTCCTCGGCCACCGCCCTGCCGCGGCGGAAGGCCGGCCGTGCCGCCAGTTCCTCCAGCCAGCGGCGCATGTGCGGCTTGTCGTCCAGCGTCTGCTCCTGGCGTTCCCACAGCCCCGCCCACGGCCAGATCGCGAAATCGGCCACCGACAGGAAGTCGCCGGCGACATAGCGGTTGGCCGCCAGCCGCCGGTCCAGCACGCCGTAAAGCCGCCCGACCTCGCGGCGGTAGCGGTCCTTGGCATAGGGCAGGTCCTGCGGCGGATCGAGGCTCGGCGCGTAGGCGAGGAAATGGTGCGCCTGCCCGGCCATCGGCCCGACGCCGCCCATCTGCCACATCAGCCACTCCTCGACCGCGATCCGCTCGCGCGCGGTTCGGCCCAGGAACTGGCCCGACTTGCGCCCGAGATAGAGCAGGATCGCCCCCGATTCGAACACCGACACCGGCGCGCCGTCAGGGCCCTCGGGGTCGACGATCGCGGGCATGCGGTTGTTCGGGGCGATCTCCAGGAACCCGGGGGCGAACTGCTCGCCGCGGTTGATGTTCACCAGGCGGACCTCGTAGGGCAGCCCCATCTCCTCCAGGGCGATGGTGATCTTCCATCCGTTCGGGGTGGGCCAGTAGTGCAGTGCGATCGGTGCGGTCATGGGGACTCCGTTGCAGGGGTTCAGGGCTTGCCCGGGCGGCCGCGATCGCTGTCGCCATGGCCGGTCTTCGGGACCGTGCCGATGCCGGCGCGGACCTGGCTGCCCGAGATGGGGCGGGTTTCGGAGGCGCGCGCGCGCCCCTCGCGCGACAGGATGTAGAGGCCCGAGGCGATGATCACCGCCGCGCCGATCGCGGTGAAGACGTCGGGCACCTCCTCGAAGAACAGCAGGCCGTAGGCCGTCGCCCACAGGATCTGCGAATACTGCATCGGCGCGACGACGCCGGCCTCGGCGATGCGGTAGGCATAGATCGCCAGCAGGTTGCCGATGAGGCCCAGGACCGCCATCACCGCCAGCGCGCCAAGGTCCTCCAGCGGCATCGGGCGGTAGACGAACGGCATCAGCGTGCCCATCACCGCGAGGTTGGCGATCATCGGGTAGAGCAGCAGCACCTCGCTGCGCTCCTCCGTCCCGATCTTGCGCATCACGATCGCGGCGATGGCGCTGCCGCAGGCGGCCGTCAGCACCGCCAGATGCCCCAGCCCGAGCTCGGCCGAGCCCGGGCGCAGCACGATCATGACGCCGGCCAGCCCGACGCCCACGGCGATGCCCCGCCGCAGCCGCACCCGCTCGCCGAGGATCGGGATGGCGAGCAGGGTGATGAGGAGGGGCGTCGCGAACAGGATCGCGTAGACCTGTGCCAGCGGCAGGGTCGCGAAGCCGTAGAAGGCGCTGACCGAGGTGAACACCGAGGCCGCCACCCGCAGCGCCGTCCACCACGGGTGGTTGGGGATCAGCGTGCCGGCGCGGCGGTCGCGCATCAGCATCACCACCACCAGCGGCAGGCTCAACAGCGTCGAGAAGAACACGATCTGGAACGCCGCGTAATGGCCGCCGAGATACTTCACGGCGACGTCATGCGTGGAGTAGGTCCCGAAGGCCGCGAGCGCCAGGAGCCCGCCCCGGAGGTTTCCGCCCATGGTGCCGTCCCGTTTCCTGGGCGCCCGTCGGCCGACCGGCGCGGGCGGTTGCGCGGGCAGCCTACGCGCATCCTCAGGGGTGCTCAACCTGCCGCACGCCGCCGTTGCGGCTGCCGCGCGGCTCTGGAAGGATCGCGCCACGGAGGACAGGGCATGACCGGCGGCATCCTGACAGTGCTCGGAGGCGTGGGCCTGTTCCTGTTCGGAATCCAGACGCTGACCGAAGGGCTGCGGGCGGTCGCAACCGACCGCGCGCGGGCGATCGTCGCCCGCTTCACCCGCACCCCGCTCGCAGGGGTGGTCACCGGGGCGCTGTCGACGGCGGCAGTGCAGTCCTCCTCGGCCACCACGGTGATGACGATCGGCTTCGTCGGCGCCGGCCTGCTCAGCTTTCCCCAGGCGGTCGGCGTGGTCCTCGGCGCCAACGTCGGCAGCACCGTCACCGGCTGGGTGGTGGTGCTCGTCGGCTTCCGCCTCAAGCTCGGGCTGGTGGCGATGCCGATCCTGCTGGCCGGCGCGCTGCTGCGGCTGATCTCGCGCGGCCGGGCGGGCCAGGCCGGCACCGCGCTGGCCGGCTTCGGGCTGATGTTCGTGGGGCTGGACATGATGCAGGCGGGGCTGGAGGGGTTCGAGGGCCGGCTCACGCCCGACAGCCTGCCGCCCGACAGCCTGGCCGGGCGGCTGGCCCTCGTCGGCATCGGGCTTGGGATCAGCCTCGTGGTGCGCGCGTCCAGCGCCGGGGTGGCGACGGCGCTGGTGCTGGTCGGGGCCGGGGCGATCAGCCTGCCGCAGGCGGCGGCGCTGGTCATCGGCATGGACATCGGCACCACCTTCACGGGCCTTCTGGCCACGGTCGGGGGAAGCCGGGCGATGCGGCGGACCGGGGTTGCGCATCTGCTCTACAATCTCGTCACGGCGGTCGCGGCCTTCGCGGTGGTCGGGGTGGTGCCCGAGGCCCTGCGCCTTGCGCTGGGCGGCGACGCCCAGGCGGCGCTGGTGGCCTTCCACACCGCCTTCAACCTGGCCGGGGTGGTGATGGTGCTGCCCTTCGTCGGCGCCTTCGCGCGGCTGGTCGAGCGGCTGGTCCCCGACGACGGCGAGGCGCTGGCGGCGCCGCTCGACGCTGCCCTGCTGGCCGATCCGGGGGCGGCGCTGGATGCGGCCGGGGCGACGGCGCAGGCCACCGCCGCGGCGGTCTTCGCCGCGCTTGCCGCGGCGCTGCGGCCGGGCGAAAGCCTGGCCGGGCTGGCGCCGGCGGTGGCGCGGGGGCAGACCGCCGTCGCCGCGCTCGAGGTCTATGCCGGCCGCCTTGCGGTCGGCGATCCGGGCGGCGCGGCGGCGCGGCGTCACGGTGCCCTGCTGCACCAGATCGACCACCTGCGCCGGCTGTGCCACCGGGCCGGGCAGGAGCAGCGCATCCTCGCGGTGATGGGCGACAGCGCCCTCGCCCGACCGGGGCGCCTGCTCGGCGGGGTTCTCGCCGGCGCGGCGGCGGGAGAGGATCCCGCGCGCGCACAGGCCCGCCTCGACCGCCTCGGCCGGCTGATCGCGGCCCGCGAGGCGCGGCTGCGCCGCGGCCTGCCGCTCCGGTTCGGGCGCGCGGGGGTGGCGCCGGCGGCGGCCTTCGCGCTGACCGACGGCATCCGCTGGCTGTCCCGGACGACGGCCCATGCGGCCCGCATCCTGCACTACCGGCAGGTGGCAGGCGCCCCTGCCGGCGCCGTCGCCGCCCCCTTCGCCGGCGGCTAGGGCGCCGCCCTGCGGCCCTGCCGGCCGGCTGCGCGGCGGCGGGCAGCCCGCGGCTGGCTGCAGGTTGCAGGATGCCGCGGGTGCCGCGGCCCCGGCCCTCTCGCGTCAGGCCAGATGCGGGCGGAAGGCGGCGATGGCGCCGGCGTAGACCTCGCGCTTGAAGGGCACGATCGCCGCCAGCAGCTCGTCGGCCGTCATCCAGCGCCAGGCCGAGAATTCCGGATGCGCGGTCTCGATCCGGATGTCGCCGTCCCGGCCGAGGAAGCGCAGGAGGAACCAGCGCTGCCGCTGGCCGCGGAAGCGGCCGCCCCAGACCCGGCCGACCAGCCCCTCGGGCAGGTCGTAGGTCAGCCAGTCGGGCGCCTCGGCCAGCACCTCGACCAGCGCCGGCGGCACGCCGGTCTCCTCCTCCAGCTCGCGCAGTGCGGCATCGCGGGGGGCCTCGCCGCGGTCGATCCCGCCCTGCGGCACCTGCCAGGCCGGCACCCCGCTGTCGCGCCGCTGGCCGGCGAAGATGCGCCCTGCGCCGTCGATCAGCATGACCCCGACGCAGGGCCGGTAGGGGAGGGCCGCGGCGGCGCCGCCTGCGGAGGGCACCGCCGCGCCCTCAGCGGCCGTTGCCGCCGAGCGCGCTGTAGCCCTTGAGGATGTCGATCGCGTAGGCAAGCTGGTAGTCCTCCAGCCGCAGCCGCGCCGTCTCCTCGGCCTTCAGCCGCTCGGCCTCGATGTGCTCGCGCTCCTCGTCGGTCAGGCTGTCGTTGCTCAGGCTGCCGCGCAGGTCGGCCTCGGAGCGGATGCGCGCCGCGGTCGCCTCGGCGTCCTCGGGTTCCTGCCGCGGGGGTTGCTGGACGATGATGTCGGGCGAGACGCCGAAGGCCTGGATGGACCGGCCCGAGGGGGTGTAGTAGCGCGCCGTGGTCAGCCGGATGGCGCCGTCGCCGCGCAGCGGCATCACCGACTGCACCGTTCCCTTGCCGAAGCTGCGGGTGCCCACGACGATGGCGCGGTGGTGGTCCTGCAGCGCGGCGGCCACGATCTCGGAGGCCGAGGCCGAGCCGTTGTTGATCAGCACCACGATCGGCTTGCCCTCGGTCAGGTCGCCGGGCTTGGCGTCGTGGCGCTCGTCGCGGCCCGGGATGCGCGAGCGGGTCGAGACGATCTCGCCGCGCTCGAGGAAGGCGTCGGCGACCAGCACCGCCTGCTCGAACACCCCGCCTGGGTTGTTGCGAAGATCGACGATGAAGCCGTTCACCTTGTCCAGCCCGCCCGCCTCGGCCACCGTCGCGGCGATGCCCTCGCGCAGGTTCTCGAAGGTCTGGGCGCTGAAGGTGGTGATCCGCAGCACCACCGTGTCGCCCTCGAGCCGGGTGCGCACGGCGGTCATACGGATGGTGTCGCGGATCAGCGAGACATCGAAGGGCTCGGGCGTGCCGCTGCGCACCACCGTCAGCACCACCTCCGAGCCGACCGGGCCGCGCATCAGCTCCACCTGCTGGTCGAGCGTCAGCCCCAGGAGGGTCTCGCCGTTGACATGGGTGATGATGTCGCCGGCCTCGATGCCCGCCTTGTCGGCCGGGGTGCCGTCCATCGGCGAGATGACCTTGACGAAACCCTCCTCCTGGGTGACCTCGATGCCCAGCCCGCCGAACTCGCCGCGGGTGTTGGTGCGCATCTCGGTGAAGTCGCGCGGCGGCAGGTAGCCCGAATGGGGGTCGAGCGAGGTCAGCATGCCGTTGATCGCCGCCTCGATCAGCTTGGCGGAATCGACGTCCTCGACATACTGGTTGCGGATGCGCTCGAAGACGTCGCCGAAGAGGTCGAGCTGCTCGTAGACCGAGGTGCTGCGGGCCTCCTGGGCGACGAGCGGCGCCGCCACCTGGGTTGCCAGCACGACCCCCGCCAGAATGCCGCCCCCGGCGGCCATTGCGATCTTCCTCATCTCGGCAGCTTCCTTTCGGTGCCTGTCCTGGCCTGTCCTGCGCGCGCCCGCGTCACTCCCCCGTCGCCTCGAACCAGGGGGCCGGGTCGACGGGCTCGGCGCCCCGGCGCAATTCGACATAAAGCGTCTCGGTGCGGCCGCCGCCGGCGGCGTCACCCTCCTCGACAAGGAACTCCGCCGCACCGGCCTCGCGCCCGCCCATCAGCCCTACCGGGCTGCCGGCCGGGACGACCTCGCCCACCGCGCCATATACCTCTCCAAGGCCGGCGAGCACCAGAAGATACCCGTCGCCGGGTTCCAGAATCATCACATTTCCGTAGTCCAGCAGCGGCCCGAGATAGCGGATCGTGGCCGCCGCCGGGGCGGTGACAAGCGCCTGCGGCCGCGCCGCGACGACCATGCCGGGCCGCCGGATGCCGGCGGCGTCGGGCTCGCCGGCCCGGCGCAGCAGCGCCCCGCGCACCGGCATCGGCAGGCTGCCGCGCAGCGTCGCGAAGTCCGGGGCGCCGCCCTCGGGGTCCAGCCGCGTGTCCGACAGCAGGTCGGCGAAGGCCGCGAGCGTCTCGACCCCGGCCGCCAGGGCGGCAAGCTCTCCCGGGCTCTCGGCCTGCCGCCGCGGCAGGTCGCGGCGTTCGGCCAGCGTGCGGGCCAGATCGGTGCGGGCGGTCGTGACAGCCGCGAGACCCTCCTGCAGGGACGCCAGCGCCCCCTCCTGAAGCCCGCGCAGGGTGGCAAGCTCGGCCAGCTCGGCGCGCAGCCGGCCGGCCTGCGCCTCGATGAGTGGCGTGACGTCGGCGATCATCATTCCCAGCCGGATTGTGCCCAGCGGCCCGTCGGGATGCACGAGAAGGGCCGGCCCGGGCAGGCGCTCGATCGCCGCCAGCGCCCCCACCAGCCGCGACAGCTCGGCCCGCCGCGCCTCGAGCCCGCGGTGCAGCGTCGCCTCGCGGATGCCGACCCGGCGCAGGCCGTCGCGCAGCGCCGCCAGCCCGTCCTCGTAGGCGCGGATGGTCGTGGTCAGCGCGGTGATGCGGTCGCGCGCCCCGGCCGCGGCGGCCAGCTCCCGGCGGGCCGCGTCAAGCGCCGCAGCCGCCGCGCGGGCGGCGGCGCCGGCATCCTCGGCCGCGGCGGCCGCCGGCGAGAGCGCCAGCGCCGCGGCCAGCAGGATGGCGCGGGGGCTCATCGCGCGATCAGGCTGCGGCCGGTCATCTCGGGCGCCGGCGGCAGCCCCATCAGCTCAAGCACGGTCGGCGCGAGGTCGGCCAGCCGGCCGGCGGCCAACCGCGCCCCCTCCGGCCCGCCCAGCAGAACCACCGGCACCGGGTTGGTGGTGTGGGCGGTGTGCGGGCCGCCGGTCGCGGGGTCGATCATCGTCTCGCAGTTGCCGTGGTCGGCGGTGACGATCATCGCCCCGCCGGCGGCGCCGACCGCCGCCACCGCCGCCGCCAGCCCGCGGTCCACCGCCTCGCAGGCGGCGATCGCGGCCGGCAGGCTGCCGGTGTGGCCGACCATGTCGGGGTTGGCGAAGTTGACCACGATCAGGTCGTAGACCCCCGCCCCGATCGCCGCCACCAGCCGGGCGGTGACTTCGGGCGCCGACATCTCGGGCTGCAGGTCATAGGTCGCCACCTTCGGCGAGGGCACCATGTGGCGGTCCTCGCCGGCCTCGGGGGCCTCGCGGCCGCCGTTCAGGAAGTAGGTGACATGCGGGTACTTCTCGGTCTCGGCCAGGCGCAGCTGCCGCCGCCCGTGCGCCGCCAGCCAGGCCCCGAGGGTGTTGACGACGGCGCGCTTGGGAAACATCGCCGCCATGTAGCGGTCATGGTCGGGCGAATAGTCGACCATGCCCAGCATCGCCGCCCAGGCCGGCCGCGGCCCGGGGTCGAAGGCGCCGAAGGCAGGGTCCCCCAGCGCGGCCAGGATCTCGCGCGCCCGATCGGCGCGGAAGTTGAGGCAGAAGAACCCGTCGCCGTCGCGGGCGCCGCCGTAGCCGTCCAGCACCGTCGCCGGGATGAACTCGTCGGTCACCCCGCGGCCGTAGTCGGCGCGGGCGACGGCGGCCGCGGGGCCGGCGGCGGCGCGCCCCTGCCCCTGCAGGATGGCGCGGGCGGCCGCGGCCACGCGCTCCCAGCGCCGGTCGCGGTCCATCGCGTAGTAGCGCCCGGTCAGCGTGGCGACGGCGGCCCCCGCCGGCAGGGCGGCGGCCAGCGCCTCGAGGCTTGCCGCGGCCGAGGTCGGGGGCACGTCGCGGCCGTCGGCGATGGCGTGGACCAAGACCGGCACCCCGGCCGCCGCCAGCGCCCGCACCGCCGCCAGCATGTGGGCCAGCTGCGCATGCACCCCGCCCTGCGAGACGAGGCCCATCACATGTGCCCGCCCGCCGCCGCCGCGCAGCCGGGCGACGAAGGCCGCAAGTGCCGGGTTGGCGGCAAAGCTGCCGTCCTCGATGGCAAGGTCGATGGCGCCGAGGTCCATCGCCACCACCCGGCCGGCGCCGATGTTGGTATGGCCGACCTCGGAGTTGCCCATCTGCCCCGCCGGCAGCCCGACGTCGCGGCCGTGGGTGACCAGGGTCGCATGCGGGCAGCCGGCCATCAACGCGTCGAACGCCGGGGTCCGGGCCAGCCGCGGGGCGTTGCCCTCCTCGCGCTCCGACAGGCCCCAGCCGTCCAGGATGCACAGGACGACGGGGCGGGGGGCGGGCTGGGTCACGGGCGGTTCCTCCCACTGCGCGGGGCCGGGCCCGCGGCGGCATCCGTGCCCCCGGGGCCCGCGGCGGCCCGCGGCGGCGCGCGGGCGGAGGCAGGGACCGGGGGCGACTCCATCGGCTCGCCCGCCGCTCTAGGGCATCGACGCGGCGAAGGGAACCTTGCGCCGCGCCCGCCTGCCATCCGCCGGCGCCGGACGCTGCCGCAGCGAGGCCTGCGCAGACCTTGCCAACTCCCTGACGCGGATCGCCAGGCCGTTGATTCCGTTGATGGGTCTTCTGTCCCATGCATGGGACGGGCAGGCCGGCTTGCCGCCTCCGCCGGGTTGGTAGGGGCTGCCGGCTAGAATCGTCGCGGCGCGATAGAGTTGCTCGGCCAGCATCACCCGCGCCAGCATGTGCGGCCAGACCATGGGTCCGAACGACAGCACCAGATCGGCCCGCCCGACAAGCCCCCGGTCCAGGCCCCCGGCACCGCCGATCAGGAATACCGCCTCGCCGCGGCCGGCATCGCGCCAGCCCGCCAGCCGGGCGGCAAAGGCTGGCGAATCGAGCAGCGCGCCGCCCCCGTCCAGTGCGCAGACCGCGGCACCGGCGGGAATCGCCCGCGCCAGCAGTCCCGCCTCCGCGCCCGGAACGCCGCCGCGCCGGTCCTCGACCTCCTGCTCGCCGACCGGCCCCAGCCCCAGCGCGCGGCCGGTCCGGCCGGCCCGGCCGAGGTAGTCGTCAACCAGCGCCCGCTCGGGCCCGCCGCGCAGCCGGCCGACGGCCAGCACGGTCAGCAGCACGTGCGGCGCCGCCGGTCAGGCGCCGGCCGCGGCGGCGGTGGCGGCCGGGCGCGGGGTGGCCAGCCACATCTTCTCGAGCTGGTAGAACTCGCGCACCTCGGGCCGGAAGACGTGCACGACCACGTCGCCGGCGTCGATCAGCACCCAGTCGCCGACCTCGCGCCCCTCGACGCGGGCGACGACGCCCGCCCCGGCCTTCAGCCGCTCGACCAGCTTGTCGGCGATCGCCGCCACCTGCCGCGACGACCGGCCCGAGCAGACCACCATGTGGTCCGCCATCGCCGAGCGCCCCACCAGGCTGATCGGCACGACGTCCTCGGCCTTGTCGTCGTCCAGGGATGAGAGCACGAGGTCACGCAACGCCTCGCTCGTCGGGGGCTGCCCCGCGCTCAAACCGGGGCCGCCGTTCACCGGCAGTCCCGTCGCAGCCGTCCGTCCGGCCGCTGCCTCGATGTAGGACAGGTCATCGTCCTCCTGTGTATCGCGCCGCCTCACCCCCGGCGCCGGGTGCCTCCTAGATAGCATCCGGGGGGGGCGATCTCAACGGCGGCGGCCGGCGGCGGCGCGCAATTGCCGCTCCGCTGGCGGCCGGCCGCCGCGCGCGGCCGGTTGATCCCGATCAAGGCCCCGGCCCGGCGCGCATGCTGTGCTTGGGATCATCCTGCCGGAGCGGCCGGCGCCCCCCTCCGGCCGCCGTGCGCAGTGCCCCGAAGGAGGCCCCCGTTGCCCCGTTTCCCGCAGGCCGCCCCTGCCTTGGGCCTTGCCGCCCTCCTTGCCGCCGGAGTGCCGGCGGTGGCCGAGCAGGTGGTGGGGGTCGGCAGCAGCCGCGACCTCGACGCGCATTTCGCCCCTTACGGCACGGCCGCCCCGTCGGGGCTGTCGATCTGCGACGCCGTCGGCATCGGCATCGCGGGATCCGACGACCACGTCTATGTCTGGTACCGCGACGGAACGATCAGCTCGGGCTCGACCCGCCACCTCGGCCAGTACCGGCCGCCGCAGCCCTTCAGCCTGCCGCCGGGGCGGTGGCCCAGCGACATCGTCGCCATCGCCATCACCGGCGCGAGCGAGCGGGTCCGCGACCGGGTCTATGCCTGGTACCGCGACGGCACCATGAGCGCGGGCACGAGCCGCGACCTCGCCGCCGACATCCCGCCGCGGCCCTACACGCTCGCCCCGGGCAAGGACCCCCTGTCGGTGGTGGGCATCGCCATCGCCAAGTCGAACGACCGGGTGTTCGCCTGGTACGACGACGGCACCGTCAGCTCGGGCACGTCCCAGGACCTCGACGCCTACACTCCCGCCCAGCCCTATGCGGCGGCGGCGGGCTTCGCGCCGCGCGACATCGTCGACATCGACATCGCCGCCAACGGCGACCGGGTCTATTCCTGGTACGCTCGCTGCCCGCTCTCCTCCTCCGAGACGCTGAACGTCCCCGTCTTCCCGCAGGAGACCGGCGAGTGGTGCTGGGCGGCGGTGGGCAAGACCGTCATGTGGCACGTCGGCAACGTCACGGTCGCCCAGTGCACCCAGGCGAACAACCGGCTGTCGCGCAGCGACTGCTGCCAGAGCCCGACCCCCGCCGCCTGCGTCCGCGGCGGCGGGCCGGAATTCGGCAAGTACGGCTTCTCCCATCGCGAGGTGCCGCCCCTGTCGCCCGACGCGCTGCGCCGCCAGCTTGCCCGGGCAGGGCCGTTCCGGGGCCGCCCGTTCGGCTTCAACTGGACATGGACCTCGCTCGATGCGGCAGGGAGGGTCGTCTCCACGAACGCGGGGCACCTGATGGTGGTGATCGGCTATGTCGACACGCCCCAGGGCCTGTTCGTCGAGGTCCAGGATCCGGCGCCGCCGGGCCAGGGCGACCACCGCTTCGACCGCTACGACTTCTGGCGCGCCGAGCCGGGCGACCATGTGAACGTGCTGAACTACGTCGACGTCCGTCACATCGGGGGCAAATGAGATGAGCGGATGCCGCCGCGCCGCCGCCGCGCTGGCCGTCCTTCTGGCCGCCGCCGTCCCTGCCGCCGCCCAGAACGTGGCGGGCCTCGACCTCGGCGCCCTCGCCGCGCGCTCGCGCGGTCCGGCCGGTGCCGCGATCGCCACCTTCGCGGCGCTCGTGACGCCCGCCAATGCCGGCCGCATGGGCTTTGCCGATGCCGGCGCGGTGGCGCGGGCCGAGCTCGGGGTGCCGTTCTGCGACTTCGTGCTCGACCTGCCGCGGCTGGCCGCGTTCCGCGCCGGGACCGACCCCGTCACGCTGCTGCGGCCGACGGGGATGATCCACTGGCCGCTGCGCCCGGTTGGCGGGGGGCATTCCTCGGTCACGCTGGCGGCACGGGCCGGCGGCTGGGAGGCGGTCTCGTTCGGCTCTCCGGCACGGACGCGCGCGATCGTGACCGCCCGCGACGAGGCCGCGCGACGCGAGGAGGTCCCGGCGGGGGAGTTCTTCCTGCTGCGGGTACCGGCGTGGAACGTGCTCTTCGTCGCGCGCCTCGCGGCCGGCGAACTGCGCCTGACCCCGGCGGCCGACGCCCCCTGGCGCGGCCTTGTCGGCGGCCGGACCGAGCCCGCCGCGACGATCTTCGCCCGCCTCGCCGATGCCGCCGCGCGCGACCCGGGCGGGCTGCGCTGAGCCGGGGGGGGCGCGCACACCCGCGAGGCCGTGCGGGACGGGGCGCCGCTTCCTTGCCAGCGCGCGGGCCCTCGCGTAGAAGGCCGGTCATGATGCGTTTCTTCGACGTCGGCGACCGCGCCCGGCTGCCGTGGCGCTTCTTCGGTGCCCGCCGGTCGGTGCGGGCGCGGCCCTAGGCGCCGTCCGTCGTCCCGCCCGCCCCTTTACCGCAACAGACCACCGGAACCCGTGCCATGTCCAAGCCGCGCACGCTGTATGACAAGATCTGGGACGACCACGTCGTCGACCGGCAACCCGACGGGACCTGCCTGCTCTACATCGACCGTCACCTCGTGCACGAGGTCACGAGCCCGCAGGCCTTCGAGGGCCTGCGCATGGCGGGACGGCAGGTGCGCTGCCCGGAGAAGACCATCGCCGTGCCCGACCACAACGTTCCCACGACCTGGGACCGCGAGAAGGGCATCGCCAATGAGGAAAGCCGCATCCAGGTCGAGACGCTGGACCGCAACGCCCGCGACTTCGGCATCCATTACTACCCGGTGAGCGACATCCGCCAGGGGATCGTGCACATCATCGGCCCCGAGCAGGGCTGGACGCAGCCGGGCATGACGATCGTCTGCGGCGACAGCCACACCGCCACCCACGGCGCCTTCGGCGCGCTTGCGCATGGCATCGGCACCTCGGAGGTCGAGCATGTGCTCGCCACCCAGACCCTGATCCAGAAGAAGTCGAAGAACATGAAGGTCGAGGTCACCGGCAGCCTCGGGCCGGGTGTGACCGCCAAGGACATCACCCTGTCCGTGATCGGCGCCACCGGCACCGCCGGCGGTACCGGCCATGTCATCGAGTACTGCGGCGACACCATCCGCGGCCTGTCGATGGAAGGGCGCATGACGGTCTGCAACATGGCGATCGAGGGCGGGGCCCGCGCCGGGCTGATCGCCCCCGACGACAGGACCTTCGATTACGTCAGGGGCCGGCCGCACGCGCCCAAGGGCGCGAAATGGGAGGCCGCGCTGGCCTACTGGAAGACCCTGCACACCGACGAGGGCGCGCATTTCGACAAGGTCGTGACCCTGTGCGCCGGGGATATCGCCCCCGTCGTCACCTGGGGCACCAGCCCCGAGGACGTGGTGCCGATCACCGGCGTCGTGCCGCATCCCGAGAGCTTCCAGGGCGGCAAGGTCGAGGCGGCGCGCCGCAGCCTCGAGTACATGGGCCTTATGCCCGGCACGCGCATGACCGACGTGGCGGTGGACACGGTCTTCATCGGCTCCTGCACCAACGGCCGGATCGAGGATCTGCGGGCCGCGGCGGCGGTGCTGCGCGGGCGCCGGGTGGCCGAGGGGGTGCGGGCCATGGTCGTGCCGGGCTCGGGCCTGGTGCGGCTCCAGGCCGAGGAGGAGGGGCTTGACGCGATCTTCCGCGAGGCGGGGTTCGACTGGCGCCTGGCCGGCTGCTCGATGTGCCTGGGCATGAACCCCGACCAGCTGGCCCCGGGCGAGCGCTGTGCCGCGACCTCCAACCGCAACTTCGAGGGGCGGATGGGCCGCGGCGGACGCACTCATCTGATGTCGCCGGCGATGGCGGCTGCGGCGGCGGTGACCGGGCGGCTCGCCGACGTGCGCGAGATCATGTGACGGCGGCGGCCGTCCGCTCGCGGTCAAGCCGGCGGCGGACGGCCAGCGCCCAGGGGCCCAGCATCAGGCACCAGGCGGCGAAGATCATCGCCTGGGCCGCGAAGTCGAAGCCCGCGTCGATCAGGATCCCCGACAGCGCCGGACCCACGGCGGTCGACACCACCATGATCGCGCTGGCGAGCGCGCGCACCGCACCGAGGTGGCGGGTGCCGTAGACCCAGGGCAGGAACACCCCCCAGAGGCCGTTGGCGATGCCCTGCGTCAGGCCGTAGAGGACGAGGGCCAGCAGCCAGCCTGCGGTCGTGTCGGCCAGCGACAGGACGACGAGCGCGACGCCGAGCGGAAGGGTCAGGAGCGGCATCAGCCCGCCGGGGCCGAAGCGGTCGGCGGCCATCCCGGTCAGCAGGGTCGCGGCGACGGTCGTGCCGGCGAACAGGGGATATCCCTGTGCCATCGCCGTCAGCGCCCAGCCCTTGGTCTCGGCGATGTGGACCTGGTGGAAGAAGATCACCGTCCCGAGGAAGGGCGTCGTCAGCATCACCGGCAGGATGGCCGGGAACAGCCAGTGCCCGAGCACGTCGCGCCGCGACCAGTGCCGGTCACCGAGGCCGGTGCTCGACTGGCCGGTGATGCCGCCTGCCGGCACGCGGTCGCTTGCCATCAGCCACAGCAGGAGCGGCGCCACCACCAGCGCCAGAACCGCCGCCGCCACGGCCCAGGCCCACTGCCAGCCGATCGCGGCGACCAGCAGCACGACCGGGACCGGAAGCAGCGATTCGGCGGCGGCATAGCCGAGCCCGGCGATCGCGACCGCCCGGCCGCGGGTGGCGACGAACCAGCGCCCCATCGCCGTCATGGCGATGTGGCTGAACATGCCCTGGCCGCAGAAGCGCAGCACGAACACCCCGGCGAGAAGCGTCCAGACCGGCCCGCCGGCGGCCACCGCCAGCGCCGCCGCGGCGAAGATCAGCGCCACCCCCGGGCCGAGCCGCGACAGCCGCACCGTGTCCGCAAGCCCGCCGCGCGCCAGCAGGAGCGCCGCCGAGGCAAGCGTCGCGGCGGTGTAGATCAGCCCCCATCCGCCGACCGTCAGCCCGTAGGCGGCGCGGATCTCGCCGGCAAAGAGCGAGATGAACCACGTCTGCCCGGGGGCCGAGGCGAAGGTCAGCAGAATGCCCGTGGCCAGCCAGCGGGCGTTCAGACGCAGGAAGCCGAGCAATGCCGATCCCCGGGGCGCGCACCGCGTGCCTTGCGGCGGCGCTTGCGCGCCGGCGCCCCGCGTGCTTTACCCGCGCCGCCTAGCACGGAGGGATCGCATGGACAAGTTCACCGCCCTGACCGGAGTGGCCGCGCCCCTGCCGCTCGTGAACGTCGACACCGACATGATCATCCCCAAGCAGTTCCTGAAGACGATCAAGCGCACCGGCCTCGGGCGGAACCTGTTCGACGAGATGCGCTACACCCCCGACGGCGCCGAGATTCCCGACTTCGTGCTGAACCGGCCTGCCTATCGCAACGCCGAGATCCTGGTCGCGGGCGAGAACTTCGGCTGCGGATCGTCGCGCGAGCACGCGCCCTGGGCGCTGCTCGATTTCGGCATCCGCTGCGTGATAGCCCCCTCCTACGCCGACATCTTCTACCAGAACTGCTTCAAGAACGGCATCCTTCCCATTGTCCTGCCTCAGGAAGCAGTTGACGTCCTGATGGATGACGCACGCCGCGGTGCGAACGCGCGGATCACCGTCGACCTCCCCTCGCAGACCGTCACCGCCTCGGACGGGACGACCTTCGCCTTCGAGATCGATCCGTTCAAGAAGCACTGCCTGCTGAACGGCCTCGACGACATCGGCCTGACGATGGAGAAGGCGCCGGCGATCGACGGTTTCGAGGCCCGGGCCGCCGCTGCACGCCCCTGGCTCTGATCCTGTCAGCCCCCCGGGGGCTGATGCAGTTCTGCGACACTCCGCCTGCGAATGCGGGTTCAGGAAAGCTTCGCTGGTGCAAGGGATTGCCCGGCGAAGTGAAAGTTGGCAGAAGTTGGGCGAGGATGAGGCAGGCCGCCATAATCGGCGGACCCGACGAGGGACAGGCGCCGGCATGCACCGGGGCCGACCGGGCGAGGGTGGACAGGCAATGACGAAGCTAGCAGGCGCCGCGGTGCGGGCGCTCATGGTCGTGCTGATGGTCACGACCCCCGCGCTGATGCTTCCCGGCATCGGTGCCGAGACAACGCAGGTCGTGGTGTTCGTGGCGCTGTTCGCGGCCGCGCTGGTGATGGTCGAGTATGCCTCGGCCTACCCCGGCCTGGTCGAGTTCCGCTTCGCCCCGCCCTTCAACAGGCTGCGCTTCGCCGGGCTGTTCGTGACCGTGCTGCTGCTGTCGCTGCTGATCCGCGGCTCCGGCGTGGCCGGGCCGGGGTGGCTCGAGGGGTTCGCGGCGATGGTCGGGGCCCGGTTCGACTTTCCCTACTCGCCGGTCCGGCTGGTGACGCTGATGCTGCCGGCGGACGCCCCGCAGCGCGAGGTCGCGGTGCTGCGCGAGGCGGCGGCGACGGCGGCGCTGGTCGGCATCGCAACCGTCTCGGCCTTCGGCCTGATGGTGGCCACGGGACGGTGGCCGTCGCCGCGGCGCGACTTCAACGTCTGGGTCAACCTGCCCACCTTCGATCCGATGGCTGGCGGCGACATCGCCCAGCGCCTCGACCGGGATGCCGCCGTTAACCTTGCCTTAGGCTTTGTGCTGCCATTCGTGATCCCGGCAGTGGCCAAGGCGGGGGCGGCGTCGGTCGGCCTGGTCTCGCTTGGGGCACCGCAGAGTCTGGTCTGGGCGATCGCCGCATGGGCATTCCTGCCGACGTCGCTGATCATGCGCGGTCTGGCGATGAACCGCATCGCGCGGATGGTGCGCGCGCAACGCCAGTCGGCGGCGGTGCGGCCCGACACGCTCGCGCCTGCCTGACGGCGGCGCTGGCCGCGTTCCTGCTTGCCGCCGCCGGGTCCGGCGCCGCCCGCGCCGGCACCCTGCGGATCGCTGTCTATGACGCCGGGCTGACGCGGGACGGCCCGGGCCTCCTGCTGGCCGACATCACCGGGCCGGGCGATGCCCAGGTCGCCGCCGCCGCGGCGGTCGTCGCGGCGGCGGCGGCGGAGGTGGTGGTGCTGACCTCCTTCGACTATGACGCCGGCGGGGAGGCGCTGGTGGCCTTCGCCGGGCGGCTGGCGGCGCTGGGGGCGGACTATCCGCACCGCTTCGCGCTGAGGCCGAACCGCGGCATGGCCACCGGGCTCGACCTTGACGGCGACGGCCGGGCGGGGCGGGCCGCCGATGCACAGGGCTGGGGGCGCTTTGCCGGCGAGCGAGGCATGGCTGTGCTGTCGCAGGTGCCGATCGCCGCCGGCGAGGTGCGGGACTTCTCGGCATTTCTCTGGGCCGACCTGCCGGAGTCGGGGCTGGCGTCGGGGCCCGGGGCGGCGGTTCCGGCCGCGGTTGCGGCGGTGCAGCGGCTGGCCAGCACCGGCGCCTGGGAGATCCCGCTCGCGCTGCCCGGCGGCGGCAGGTTCAGCCTTCTGGCCTTCGCCGCCGGGCTGCCGCTTCCGGGAGATGCCAACGGGCGTGCGGCACGGCGCAACGGCGACGAGATCGCCTTCTGGCGGCACCTCCTCGACGGGCGTCTGCCAATGCGCCCACCCGCCACGCCCTTCGTGCTGGCGGGCACCTCCAACCTCGATCCCGCCGACGGCGCCGGCCGGCGGCACGAGATGGCGGCGCTGCTCGTCCATCCGGCGCTGCGCGACCCCGGGCCGGAAAGCCCGGGCGGGGCGATCGCGGGGCGCGCCGCCGCCGGCCCGCCGCACCTCGGCGAGCCGGCCCGCGACACCGCTGCCCTTGCCGGGCCCGCGGGGCCGGGCAACCTGCGGCTGGACTATGTCCTGCCGTCGGCGGGGCTTGATGTCGTCGCCGCGGGCGTCCTCTGGCCCCCGCCCGACGATCCTTTCGCCGCCACCGTCGCCGCGGCCGGACGCGGCCGGCTGGTCTGGGTGGAGGTGGCGCTGCCCTAGGCCGCCCGCCTCAGTCGTCGCGGTGGGCGATGGCGGTGTTCTGCACCAGCATCTCCTGGCCGCGGAACAGCCCGCCGAGGGTGGAGTGGCTGGCCCCGCGCAGGGCGGCGAACATCTCTCCGAACGGCCTGTCGGCAAGGAAGGCGTGCGCGTCCTCGTTCGAATCGAACCACAGTTCGAGGTTCCAGTCGTAGGACAGCATGTGCGCCTCCGGCAGCCGGCCGACGAGGCCAAGCCGGATGGTGCGTCCGACGGTGGTGCCGAAGACATGCTCGCGCAGCAGCGGGTGCCGGCCGAGCCCCGCGAAGTTGGCCGCGTACCAGGCGCCGATGCCGGCACGGTCGTTGGCCATCCCGAAGGCGATGAAGCGGGTGATGGTGCCGTCGGCACGCGCCCGGTAGCCGCGGCGGAAGCTGCTGAACTGGGCCGGGCGGTCGACGTCGAACTGGGTCTGGGTGGTCAGCGCGATGCCCGGAAGCGTGCCGGGGTCGAGCCCCATGTTGACCAGCCCGTCGCCGAGCAGCGCATGCCCGGTGTGGTGGTTCCAGCAGGCCTCCATGTCATCCCATGTCTCCCAGTATTCCTGGGCGATTCGGAAGAACTCGCCGTGCGCGGCAGCGGGCTGGCGGGCGACCCGCCGGTTGATGTTGTAGCGGACGATCCGGTGGGCGATCTTGGCATAGCCGGTGTGGATGCCGAGGTACCACCGATCGAACTCCTCTGCCGTGAGATGCTTCGGCAGGGTGATCACCCAGTTGAAGCAGATCATGTGCCGTCCCTCCACCCGGAATCAGATAAAAGATCAGGTTCTTTTATGAATGGATGATGCCCTGCCGCCACCCTCCGGTCAAGCGGCGCCCGCGCCGACGCGCTCGCGCGGTGCTTGACAGGAAAGTGCTTTCTTTGTAAAAAGATAAAGGTCTTTGTCTTTTTGACGGGACATCGGGGAGGATGGCACGGGGCTTGGCATCCGGTGCCGCGGACAGGAGGTGGAACGGTGGTGACGAAACGGACTTTCTTGTCGGCAATCGTCGCGGCGATGATTGCCGGCCCCGCGGCGACGGCCGTTGCGCAGGAGATATCGGGCGAGGGCAAGAGCCTGGTGATGTTCACGATCACCGCCTCGAACATCTACGGCGCCAACCAGATCAAGGGCGCCCAGATGGAGGCCGAGCGGCTCGGATTCGCGCTCACGGTGTTCCAGAACAACTTCTCGCAGCCCGAGCAGGACCAGCAGGTCCAGCAGCTGATCGCCTCGGGCATGAAGCCTGACGCGATCATCTTCTGGCCGTGGGTGGCGGATGCGGCGATCAACGCCAACCGCCAGCTGTCGCGCCTGGCCCCGGTGATCCAGCTGACCCAGGAGCCGAACGAGCAGCAGTGGCCGTTCGTTCAGGCCTATTCCGGCGCCAACCAGATCCTGATCGGGCGGACGCTGGGCGAGATGATGATCGGCGCGCGCGAGGCGGCGCGGGCGGCGGGGATGAGCTTCAAGCAGCCCGGCGGCGCGCTGCTGGTGTTCCAGCACCCTGCCGGCGAAAAGACCGGCACCGAGCGCATGAAGGGCTTCCTCGAGGTGACGGCCGGCGAGCCGTTCTCGATCATCCACACCGAGTTCGGGCCGAACAGCCCCGAGAGCGGCTACGAGATCGGCTCGGCCGTGATCCCGCGCTTCAAGGGGCAGTTCGACTTCCTGTTCGTCTCCAACCAGCAGGCCGCCAACGGCATCATTCGGGCGCTGAAGGAGAACGGGATCGAGCCGGGCAGGGACGTGATGATCGTCTCGGGCGACTGCTCGGGCACGCTCGATGCGGTCAAGAACGGCGAGACCTTCGGCACAGGCATCCAGCCGGCCGCGGTGGAAGGCATGCTCGCGGTGCGCACCGCGGCCAAGTTCATCCACAACGGCAGGATCGAGGGCGACATCATCCAGATGCCGGTGGAGGCCGAGGCGCCGCCGCTCGACCCCGGGCCGCCGGCGCGGTACAATTACATGCCGCATGCCCCGGCGATCGGCGCCGATGGCGTGGCGAACACGATGATCTGGGGCTTCACCGCAGACGAGATCTGCGCCGGCTGAAGCAACGGATGCTGTGAACGGAAACGGCGAGGCGCGGCGGTGACAACCGGAGCGGCCGGAACCGGGACGGCGGGCGCGGCAGGAGTGCCGCGCCTTTCCGTCCGCGGGCTGTCGAAGCGGTACGGCAGCATCCAGGCCCTGGATGCGGTCGATTTCGAGTTGCGCGCCGGCGAGGTGATGGCGCTTCTGGGCGAGAACGGCGCCGGCAAGAGCACGCTCGTGAAGGTTCTCGCCGGGCTGGTGGCGCCTGACGCCGGCGCTGTCGCGATCGACGGCCGCGATGTCGATCTTTTCCCGTCGGCCCGGTCGCAGGCCGCGGGGGTGGCGGTGGTTCATCAGGAATACAGCCTGGTGCCGGCCATGAGCATTGCCGAGAACCTGGTGCTGGGGCAGGGCGACGCGCCCGACCTGTGGCTTCCCTGGCGGCTCGCGGCACGGGCGCGCCGCCTGCTCGAGGCGGTCGGACTGGCGCATCTCGACCCTCGGACGCGGGTCGAGCGGCTGAGCGTCGCCGAGATGCAGCTGGTCGAGATCGCCCGCCTTCTCGGCCGGGATGCCCGCATCCTCATCTTCGACGAGCCGACCGCGGCGCTTGCCGACCGCGAGATCGAGCGCATCCTGCGCGTCATCCGGCGACTGGCCGACGAGGGGCGCGGCGTCATCTACGTCACCCACCGGCTGGCGGAGGTGTTCCGCCTGGCCGACCGGGTCACGGTGTTCCGCAATGGCCGCAGCCTGCCGGCCCTCCCGACGGCAGAGCTGGATGTCGCAGGCGTGATCACGATGATGCTGGGCCGCGAGCTCGGCACGATGTTTCCCGGCCACGGGCAGCCGGCGGGCGCGCCGGTCCTGGAGGTCGAGGCTCTGGAGGCGCCGGGCCTAACGGCCCCGGTCAGCCTGCAGGTGCGGGCCGGCGAGATCCTCGGGCTGACGGGCCAGCTGGGCAGCGGCGCGGCCGATGTGGTGCGCTGTCTTGCCGGGCTTGCGCCGCCGGCCGCCGGCAGAGTGCTGCTTGCCCGCCGGCCGGTGCGGCTGGACAGCCGCGCCGCGGCCCTGGCCGAGGGGCTGGCGTACTGCTCGGCCGACCGCAAGCGCGACGGCATCTTCTTCGGCCGGCCGATCCGCGAGAACCTCACGGCGCCCTGGATCGGGCGGGTCGCCCGCGCCGGGCTGATCGCGCCGGCGGCCGAGCGTGTGGCGGCGACGCCGGTGGCGGCGCGCTTCGCCGTCGACGTCCGCCGGCTGGGCACCCCGGTCGGGGCGATGTCGGGGGGCAACCAGCAGAAGGTCGCGGTCGGCAAGTGGCTGGGCGCGGCGCCGCGGGTGATGCTGCTCGACGAGCCGACGCGCGGCGTCGACGTCGGCGCGCGGGCCGAGATCTACCGCCGCCTGCGGGAGCTGTGCGACGAGGGCATGGCGATCGTCGTTGCGAGTTCCGACACCGCCGAGGTGTTCGGGCTGTCCGACACCATCGGCACATTCTATCGCGGCAGGCTGACCGAATTGCGGCCGCGCGCGGGCTGGACGGAGGACGCGGTCGTGCGCGAGGTGATGCACGAGGAGGCCCCGGCATGACCGCGCCGCGGGCCGATGCGCCGGCTGCCGGGCAGGCCGGGAGGCCGGGCGGGGCCGAGGCGGCGCGGCTGTGGCCGATAGTGGCGCTGGCATCGCTTGCCGTGCTGGTCATTGCGGCGATGGCGGTGACGCCGAACTTCCTGAGCGTCGAGAACCTGCGCGGCATCCTGCGCAACGCCGCGATCGTCGGGATCGTCGCCGTGGCGATGGCGCCGGTCACGCTGTCGGGCAGCTTCGTGTCGCTGGGCGTCACCCAGTCGGCGATGGCCGCGATGGTGGGCTTCGTGGTGCTGATCGGCTGGGGCTGGCCCGACTGGCTGGCGGTTGGCGCGGTCATCGCCGGCATGGTGGCGATCGGGATGGTGCAGGGGGTGCTGGTGGCGGCCGGCCTGAACCCGGTGATCACCACCCTTGCCGCCGGGGCGATCCTGTTCGGCACGGTGTCGGAGCTGACGGGCGGGCGGATCGTGCGGATGGGCCCGGCCCGCCCGGCCTGGGGCGGCGGCGAGGTGCTGGGCATCCCGCTCGAGATCCTCGTGCTGGTGTTGTTCACGGGGGCGGTGACGCTGCTGATGTCGCGCAGCGTGATCGGCCGGCAGACCATCCTGGTCGGTGCCAACCGCGCCACCGCCGCGGTCAGCGGCATCAGCCACGCACGGGTGACGCTGGTTGCCTTCGCGGTGTTCTCGGTCGGCCTCGCGCTGGCCGGCATCCTGAACGCCGCCGCCTTCGGCGAGGCGATGGCAAACTCGCTGACCGGGCTGACCTTCAGCGTGATCGCGGCACTGCTGGTCGGCGGCATCGCGATCCAGGGCGGTGCCGGCTCTCCCTGGCAGGCGGCGGCCGGTGCGGTGCTGATCGCGGTGATCTCGAACATGATGGTCCTGAACGATTTCAGTCCCGGCGGCCGGCTTGCCGTGCAGGGCGCGGTGGTGGTGGCGGCGGTGGTGCTGATCGACCAGGTCCGGCGGCGGAGGGCGCGGGGATGACCGCGGCACGGGCCCTCGAGGCGCTGCGCCCCTACCTGCTGCCGCTCCTGGTGCTGATGCTGACCTGGGCGGTGATCGCCTCGGTCACGCCGAGCTTCCGCGGCGCCGCCAGCGCCTATTCGGTGCTCGAGGGCTTCGCGCTCGCCGGTCTGGTGGCGCTCGGACTCGCCGCGACGATCATCGCCGGGGAGCTTGACCTGTCGGTCGGCTCGATGGCGGCGCTGGCCGCGATCGTCATGGTGCTGTGCGAAGACGCGGGGCTCGTCGGCGCCATCGCCATCGCCACGGCGGCGGGCGTCGCCTTCGGGGCGCTGCAGGGCTGGCTGATCGGGAGGCTCGGGATCAACTCGCTCGTCTTCACCATCGGCACGCTGATCCTTTTGCGCGGGATCACCTACATGGCGGCCGGGCACGAGCCGATCATGATCGAGCGCTTCGAGATCACCGACCCGATGCTGGACCGCTACTGGGTGTTCTCCTGGAGCAGCATCACGGCGCTGGCCACCTTCGGGCTGGCGGCGCTGTTTCTGGGCTATACCCGCTGGGGCCGCGAGATCTATGCCATCGGCGGCGCCCGGGCCGAGGCGGTCTCGGCGGGGGTGCCGCGGGTGCGGCCGATCGCGGTCGCCTTCGCCATATCGGCCGGCTGCGCGGCGCTTGCCGGGGCGCTGGCAGCCGCCCGCGGCGGCAGCGCCGCGCCGCAGAACTACGACGACCTGCTGCTGACCGGGGCGGCGGCGGCGCTGCTTGGCGGGATCAGCCTCTACGGCGGGCGCGGCAACGTGCTCAACGTGGCGCTCGGGGTGGCGATCCTGTCGGCGGTGGGCGCAGGGCTGGCCGTGCGGGGCACCGCGGCCTCGCTGGTCCAGCTCGTCACCGGCGCGCTGCTCCTGGTGGTCATCGGCGGCGAGTTCCTGGCTGACCGGCTGGGGCGGCGGGGCCGGGGGAGGAACGGGATGTCCCGTGCCTCCGGGGGCCTTTCATGAGTGGCAGTGACGGGGAGCAGGGCATGGCAGGTCGACTGGACGGCAAGGTAGCCATCATCACCGGGGCATCGACGGGCATCGGCTCGGCCAGCGCCCGGCTGTTCGCGAGGGAGGGCGCGCGCGTCGTCGCCACCGACATCAGGCCGCCGGGGGCAGAGCTTGCGGCCGCCATCGCCGCGGCGCCCGACCGGCTGCGGTTCCAGACGCTCGACGTCCGCAGCGAGGCCGCCTGGGCCGAGGGGCTTGCCGCCTGCACGGCGGCCTTCGGCCACCCGCACATCCTGGTCAACAACGCCGGCGCGCTCGGCAGCGGCAAGCCGGTGCACCTGGAGACCGCCGAGGCCATGCGGGCGGCCTTCGACGTCAACGTGATCGGCATGTTCCTCGGGATGAAGGCGGTGGTGCCGGGGATGATGGCGGCCGGCGGCGGCGCGATCGTCAACGTCTCCTCGGTCTGGGGCTGGTCGGGGGTGGCCAACAATGCCGCCTACCAGACGGCCAAGGGTGCCGCGGTGATGCTGTCGAAGAACGCCGGCGTCACCTATGCGCCGCACAACGTCCGGGTGAACTGCCTGCTGCCGGGCTATGTCGACACGCCGATGTCGCGCGGGGTCACGCCTGACGAGGCCAAGGCGCTGATCGCCTTCACCCCTCTCGGCCGGCGCGCCGAGCCCGAGGAGATCGCGCCGATGGTCCTGTTCCTGGCCTCCGACGAGGCGAGCTTCGTTGCCGCCGGCAACTACATGGCCGACGGCGGGATGGCCGCGCTATGAGCACGCCGCACGCGATCTTCGAACTCGGCGACTTCGCGCTGGAGGGCGGGGCGGTGCTGCCCGCCGCGCGGCTGGCCTATGCCGTCTACGGCACCCCCTCGCCGGGGCGCGACAACTTCGTCGTCTTCCCGACCTGGTTCACCGGCACCCATGCCGACCTCGAGTGGTTCATCGGTGCCGACAGCGCGCTCGACCCGGGGCGCTACTGCATCGTGGTGCCGAGCATGTTCGGCAATGGCCTGTCCTCCTCGCCGTCCAACACGCCCGCGCCCTTCGATCGCGGGCGGTTCCCTGCGGTCAACGTCCGGGACAACGTCCGCGCCCAGGCGCGGCTGATGACCGAGCATTTCGGGGCGCGGCGGATCGAGCTCGTGATCGGCGGCTCGATGGGAGCCTTCCAGGCCTATCAGTGGGCGCTCTCGCACCCCGGGCTCGTGGTGAGGATGGCGGCGATGTGCGGCGCGGCGCGCTGCTCGCCGCACTGCTACGTCTTCCTCGCCGGCGCCAAGGCGGCGCTGACGGCGGATGCGGCCTGGAACCGGGGCGACTATGACGGCCCGCCCGAGACCGGCATGAAGGCGATGGGGCGCGTCTGGGCCGGCTGGGCGCTGAGCCAGACCTTCTACCGCGACCATCTCTACCGCGGGATGGGCTTTGCCGACCCCGACGACTTCCTCGTCCGGTTCTGGGAGGCGTTCTGGCTCGCGCAGGATGCCAACAACCTCTTGACCCAGCTTCACACCTGGCAGACGGCCGACCTCGGCGCGACGCCCGGCCTCGGCGGCGACCTCGGCCGGGCGCTGGGGGCGATCCGCGCACGGGCGCTGCTCGCGCCGGCCGAGAGCGACCTCTACTTCCCGCCCGTCGACATGCAGCGCGATGCCGCGGCGATGCGCGATGCGCGCTTCCGCCCGATCCCGGGGCCCTTCGGCCATCTCTCCGAGGCCGGGATCGACGCCGCCTGCAAGGCGCATCTGGTGCGCGAGATCAGGGCGCTGCTGGCAGAGTAGTGCTGCCGCCGGCGGCACCGGGCCGCCGGCTGCCCGGTGCCCTCAGGCGACGCGGTGCAGGAGGTCGCGCCCGTCCGCGACGCGGGCGCAGTTCTCGGCCATGATCTCGAGGCTGCGCGTCAGCGTCTCGAGCGTCAGCCAGGCGACGTGCGGGGTCAGCACCGTGTTCGGCGCCGCTAGCAGCGGCGAGGCGGGATCGAGGGGCTCCCCGGGGAAGACGTCGAGGCCGGCGCCGCCGAGATGCCCCGAGGACAGCGCCGAGGCCAGCGCTCCGGCGTCCACCAGCCCGCCGCGGGCGGTGTTGACCAGGATCGCCCCCCGCTTCATCCGCGCGATCCGCGCGGCGTCGATCAGCCCCCGCGTCGCGGGTGTCAAGGGAACGTGCAGCGAGACGATGTCGGCCTTGGCCAGCAGGCGGTCGAGCGGCACATGCTCTCCGACCGCGCCGGCCACCGGCGCGGGCTCGGCATAGACCACCCTTGCGCCGAAGGCGACGAGCAGCGGCCCGAGCCTGCGGCCGACCGCCCCGTAGCCGACGAGACCCACGGTGCGCCCGCCGATTTCGCCGAGCCGGCTCTGGCGGGCCAGCGGCCAGCCCCAGCCGGTGCCCGCGCGCGTCTCGCGGTCGAAGGCCGTCACCTGCCGCAGGACCGCGAGCATCAGCGCCAGCGCGTGCTCGGCCACCGCGGGGGTGTTGGTGCCGGGCAGGTTGCACACCGCGACCCCGGCGGCGCGGGCGGCGTCAAGGTCGATCGTGTCGACGCCCACGCCCACCTTCTGGATCAGCCGCAGGCGCGGGGCCGCGGCGATGTGGGCGGCGGTGATCGGCTCGAGCACGTGCCAGATCACCTCCACCGCCGGCAGGGCGGCGGCAAGGCCCGCACGGTCGGCCTGGGTCACCGCCGTCACCGCCAGCCCGCGCGCGGCCAGCGCCGCGACGCGGGCCGCAAGCGCCTCGCCGAGTTCGTAGTGGAAAAGGACGTTCACGGCCGCCTCCCGCCGCGCTCGGCGTCGAGCGCGGTGCGGAAGGCCCGGCCGAGCGCCGCGGCGCCGCGCAGGATGTCGTCCTCGGTGACGTTCAGCGATGGATAGAAGAATGCGGTGGCGCGGGTGCCGTCGGGGTTGACCCGCACAAGCAGACCCTCGCCATAGGCCTCGTGGCGGACGCGGCGGATCAGGCGAGCCAAGTCCGGGCAGGCGGAGGCATCGACCTCGACGCTCGCCATCAGCCCGATGACGGTGACGCGGAGCACCTCGGGCACCTGAGCCGCGATCGCCTCGAGACGGGCGCGCAGGATCGGCTCGAGTCTCGCGGCGTTGCCGACGAGGTCCTCGCGCTCGAGGATGTCAAGCACCGCCTCGCCGGCGGCGCAGGCCACCGGATGGCCGGCAAAGGTGTTGAGGTGCAGAAGCGGCTTGTCGGCGAAGGCGGCATTGACACGCGCCGATGTCGCCACCGCGCCGAGCGGGACGTAGCCCGAGGAGATGCCCTTGGCCATGACCATGATGTCGGGCCGCACCCCCCAGTGGTCGCAGCCGAACATCCGTCCGGTACGGCCGAAGCCGGTGACGACCTCGTCGACGATCAGGAGCGCCCCCGCCTCGCGGGCGATCTCGGCCAGCGCCTGCCAGTAGCCGGGTGGCGGAACCTTGACCGCCTGGGGGATCGCCAGGGGCTCGGCAACGATGGCCGCGATGGTGCCGGGACCCTCAGCCCGGACGATCGCCCGCGTCGCCTCGATGCAGGCCAGGGTGCAGGCCGTATCGTTGGCGCAGTAGGGGCAGCGGTCGTGCGAGGGCTGGGGAATGCGCACGAAGGCCGGCGCAAGCGGGCCGAAGCCGGCGCCGAAGGCGTCGATGCCGGTGGCAGCCATCGCGCCATAGGAGGAGCCGTGGTAGGAACCCGCCCGCGACAGGATCTTCAGCCGTCCCGGTTCGCCGCGCAGGAAATGCCAGGCGCGTGCAATCTTGTAGGCAAGCTCGTTGCCCTCGCTGCCGGAGCCGCAGAACGAGATGCAGGCGTCCTCCATCGGCAGCATGCCCGCCAGCCGGTCGGCGAAGCGGATCGCGGCGTCGTGCGAGTTGCCCGAATCGAGGGCCGAGAATTCCAGCCGCGCGGCCTGCTCGCCCATCGCCCTGGCGACCTCGGCGCGGCCATGGCCGATGTTGCAGGCGCCGAGGTGGTTGCCGGCGTCCAGCAGCCGGTGACCCGCGTCGTCGATCACATAGGGGCCCTCGCCGCGCACGATGACATGCGGGTAGCGGCCCGGGAACTCGTCCTCGAGCCGGGCGAAATCGGCAAGGAAATGGCGCAGCCGCCTGCGGGCAAGGTCGCGCAGGGGGGCATCTCCGGTCCGCTTCAGCATGTCGTCCTCCTCACGCGCGGCTGGCCTCAGAGCTTGATGACGAACGGGTCCTGCGGGGTGTCGGTCAGGTCCACCCAGACGCTCTTGACCTGGGTGAACGCGGTTATCCCGTCGAAGCCGTTCAGCCGGCCGATGCCGCTGTCCCGGTAGCCGCCATAGGGGGAATTGAAGCCGATGGCACGGTACATGTTGACCCACACCGTTCCGGCGCCGATCCGTTCGGCCATGCGGTGGGCGCGGTGGATGTCCTTTGTCCAGATGCCGGCGGCAAGGCCGTAGCTGGTGTCGGTGGCCAGGCGCACCGCTTCCTCGGCGTCGCGGAACGGCGCGACGTTGAGGACCGGGCCGAACACCTCGGCCGTGGCAAGCTCGCTCTCGGGCCGGACGTGGCCGAGGATCGCGGGCTCGAAGAAGAATCCGCCAGGAAGGCCGGGCACCGCCGCCCGGCGGCCGCCGGTCAGCAGTTCGGCGCCCTCGCCCAGCGCGCGCTCGACCATGCCGCAGTCCTTCTCGAGCTGGGCGCGGCTGGCGACGGGCCCCATCTGGGTGCCGGCCTCGGTCGGATCGCCGAGGCGGATGGCGCGGGTGCGCTCGACCAGGCGGGCCACCAGGCGGTCGTAGACGGGGGCCTCGATGAAGGCACGCGATCCGGCCGCGCAGGACTGTCCTGCGGCGGCGAAGATCCCGGCCAGCAGCCCCGCCTCGGCGGCCTCGAGATTGGCGTCGGCGAAGACGATCTGCGGCGACTTGCCGCCAAGCTCCAGCGTTGCGGGCACGAGGCGCCGGCCCGCCCGTGCGGCAACCTCGCGCCCGGCGGCAACGCCTCCCGTGAAGACGATCTTGCGCACGCCGGGATGGTCGACCAGCGCCTCGCCGGTGGTGCGCATGCCGGTGACGACGTTGACGACGCCCGGCGGGATGCCGGCCTGCCCGGCCAGCCTCGCCACCTCGATGATCGCCGCCGGCGTCACCTCCGAGGGCTTGATGACGACGGTGTTGCCCGCCGCCAGCGCCGGCGCCACCGCCTGCAGGGTGAGGAAGGTGGGCGAGTTCCACGGCGTGATCACGGCGACCACCCCCCAGGGCTCGC
This sequence comes from Paracoccaceae bacterium, assembly GCA_023383015.1. Classification (GTDB taxonomy): domain Bacteria; phylum Pseudomonadota; class Alphaproteobacteria; order Rhodobacterales; family Rhodobacteraceae; genus JAHDXW01. The sequence continues at coordinate 59,172 of JAHDXW010000018.1, read as the reverse complement.
GCCGCGTGTAGTTCAGCACGCCGGGCACGTTGACCGGGATCACCCGACCCTCGATCTTGTCGGCCATGCCGGCGGCATAGGTCATCCAGTCGGGGATGACGCGGAACTGCGCCGTCATCTCCGACAGGAGCTTGCCGTTCAGCTCGGTCTCGATGCGGGCCAGCCGCGGCCCCTCGGCGGCGACCAGGGCCGCCCAGTCCATGATCAGCCGACCGCGGCGCGTGGCGGTCAGCCCCGCCCAGGAGGGATGCGCGAAGGCGGCCTCGGCCGCGCGCACCGCGGCGTCGACCTCGGCGTCCGAGCCGGTCGGGAAGCGCCCCCAGACCGCGCCGGTGGTGGGGTTGACCGCCTCGAACTCGGCGGCGCCCTGAACCGATTCGCCGCCGATCCAGTGACCGTGCCGTGCCGCTGTCACCCCACCCATGGCCCTGCGCCCCGCAATGCTGCCCGGTCCCTGCCCGGGGCAAAAAAGTAAAGGTGTTTTCTTTTTAGATTACGCCTCGTGCAGCGTCAACATCCCCCGCGGTTGCCTGGCAACCGGGCTGGACGGACTTCCCGTGCTCAACGGATCACCCTGACGTTGACAGATAAAGGAAAAGATCACTATCTTTTGTTTAAGCCGCCTTCTTCCCTTTCGGCGCCGCGGGCGCCCCTGACAGGAGACGACGCATGAGCACCCAGACCGACCGCATGAGGTTCCCCGGCCATGCCGGCGGCGTCAGCCGGCGCGAGGTGCTGCGACGGGGCGCGGCCTTCGGCGCGGTGGCCGCCGCGGGCGGGCTGCTGGCAAGCCCCGCCGTCGCCCAGAGCCGCCGGATCGTCGTCACCACCATGCCCGGCCCGCGCTGGGAGGGCGCGCTGCGCGCCTCGGCCGCGGCCTACATGGCCCGCACCCCCGGCACCGAGGTGGAGATCCTCGTGTCGCCCTACGCCGAGCACTACCAGCGGATCGGCACCAGCCTGATCGAGGATTCGACGGCCTTCGACGCCCATCTCTTCGACCCGGTGCTGATCGGCCAGTCGCACCCCAAGCTCGAGCCTCTGACGGCGCTCTTCGACAGCGATCCGGGCTGGCGCGACTACTACATGAACGGCGTGCCCTACTTCTATCGCGGCAGCTGGGACTGGGACGGCGTTCCCTACTCGATCGTGCACGACGCCAACTGCATGATGACCTGGTGGCGTCGCGATGTCTTCGACGCCCTCGGCCTGGCCGAGCCCGCCTCCTTCGAGACGATCCTCGCCAACGCCGAGAAGCTGAACGCGGCAAAGGCCAACGCGGGCTTCATGACCTGCGCCGGGCGGACCCAGTGGTTCCTCGGCATGACCTTCACCGGGATGATGCACGCCTACGGCGGCCGCTGGTACGAGCATGACGAGATGGACGCCTTCGGCCGCATCGACCCCGCCCGCGGCTCGGGCGCGGTGACGCTGGACGCGCCCGCGGTGGTCGAGGCGGCGCGGATGCTCAAGGCGCTGTCGCGGATCTGGAACCCGGCATCGCTGAACGCGCTGGAGTTCGAGAACGCAGAGGCGTTCAAGAATGACATCAGCCACCAGCAGGTGATGTGGTCGGGCTTCATGACGCTGCAGAACCCCGCCGAGAACCCCCGCTTCCACGACCAGCTGGTCTCGCGCGACTTCCCCGTTGGCGGCGCCAGCCCCGACCCCGCCCGTACCGGCATGAAGGGCGGCTTCGGCCTTGCCATCCCGCGGGCGTCGGTCAACAAGGAGGCGACGTTCGATTTCGCCAAGTTCGTCACCTCGCGCGAGAACGCCGAGACCTTCATCCGCGCCGGCGGCCAGCCCTCAAACGCCGAACTCCTGAACAGCTGGGGCGAGCAGCCGCAGTACCAGGTCTTCCGGTCGATCGCCCAGGGCGTGGCCAACGGCCACCATCTGGCGCAGTTCGCCGAGGGGCCACAGCTGTTCCAGATCATCACCCAGCACATCGGCGATCTGGTGACAACCGACATCGCGGCCGAGGACGCCTGCGCGGCGATGAAGCGCGACGTCGAGACGCTGTTCCGCCGCTCGGGCTACCTGTAAAGCAGGGCATGCCGGATAGGGGACCGACCAGCGTGGCGCCGCCACCCTCACGCCGCGGCGAGCGGCTGCAGGCAGCGCTGATGCTCTATCCGGTGGTGGCGCTGCTGGCCCTTCTTGTGGCTGTGCCGGTGATCCATGTGGTCGTGGCATCGCTCTACCGGCGCAACCTCTTCCAGGTGCGGCCGCCGCGCTGGGTCGGGCTGGAGAACTACTACTATCTCGTCACCTCGGCGAAATTCGAGGTGGCCATCCTGCGCAGCATGAGCTTCACCGTCACCGCGCTGGCGGTGGAGCTTGCGCTGGGGATCGCGCTGGCCGTCTGGGTGCACCGGATGCGCCGGCTGCCCGGCATGGGCCTGCTGCGGACCGTCCTGGCGATGCCGATCCTCGTCGCCCCGGTGGTCGCGGCGGTGATGTGGCGGTTCATGTTCCAGCCCGATTTCGGCATCCTGAACCACTTCATCACCGGCCTCGGCCTGCCGCCCGTGGGCTGGCTCAGTTCGCCCTCGATCGCCCTCCTCGCGATCGTGCTGATCGACGTCTGGCAGTGGACGCCGCTGGTCTTCCTGACCGTGCTGGCGGGGCTGCACGCGATCCCGCCGCAGTATTTCGAGGCCGCCGAGCTTGATGCCGCGGGGCCGTGGAAGCAGACGCTGCACGTCGCGCTGCCGCAGGTCAGGCGGGTGATCGTGATCGTCGCGCTCCTGCGGCTGATCGACCTGCTGCGCGCCTTCGAGATCATCGTCGCCACCACCCAGGGCGGGCCGGGGGATGCCAGCTACACCTTCCCGGTGATGATCTGGGAGACCGCCTTCGTCGCCTTCGAGATCGGCGACGCCGCGGCGGCCTCGGTGGTGCTGCTGGTGCTGGTGTCGGTGATCGTGACGCTGCTGGTGCGCGCGATCGCGCGCCAGGGCGTGGTCGGCAGGGGGCAGGGGTGAGGGGGCCGGCGCGCCTGTGGCTGGTGCCGCTGGGCGTGATGGCACTGGTCTGGGTATTTCCGATCCTGTGGACGCTGGTGACCTCGCTCAAGCCCGCCGGCGGGCTGACCGGGCTGCGACCCACCTTCGTCTTCGTGGCGACGCTGGAATCCTACCGGGCGCTGTTCGGCGAACGTGCCTACGGGCCGTTCCTGCTCAACAGTCTCGCGGTGGCCGGCGGCGCCACGGTCGTCTCTGTCGTGCTGGCGGCGTTTGCCGCCTATGCGCTCGCCCATTCGCCGCTGCGCGGGCGCGAGGGCATGGCGATGTGGATCCTGTCGCTGCGGATGCTGCCCCCGATCGCGACGGTCATCCCCTTCTATCTGGTGCTGTCGCGGGTCGGGCTGCTGGACAGCTACGCCGGGCTGCTGCTGGTCTACCTGTCGTTCTCGCTGCCGTTCGCGATCTGGATGCTGCAGGGCTATTTCGCCGAGTTGCCGCGCTCGGTGATCGAGGCTGCCGCTGCCGACGGGGCGGGGCCGGTGGCGACCCTGTTCCGCATCGCCCTGCCGATGACCAAGGGCGGGGTGGCCGTGACGACGATCTTCACCTTTGTCTTCGCGTGGAACGAATTCCTGTTCGCCTTCCTGCTGACGCGCGAGCGCTGGGTGACGCTGCCGGTGCGGCTGGGCAGCACCATCACCCCCTTCCAGACCGACTGGGGCTATCTCACCGCCGGCGCGATGGTCGCCTTCATGCCGCTGGTGGTGGTGGTCTTCCTGCTGCAGCGCGAGCTCGCCCGCGGCATCAGCCTGGGGGCGATGCGATGAGGGACGGGGCGATGGCGGAAGCGGCGCCGGTGGTTCTCGAGGGCGTCGGCAAGACCTACCAGGGGGCCGACCGCCCGTCGCTGGCCGGGGTGTCGCTGGCGATCGCGCCGGGGGCGTTCTTCTCGATCCTCGGCCCGTCGGGCTGCGGCAAGACGACCCTCCTGCGGATCATCGCGGGCTTCGAGATGCCCACCGAGGGGCGGGTGCTGATCGACGGGCGCGACGTCACCGGGCTGCCGCCGCGGGCCCGCGACATCGCCATGGTGTTCCAGGACTACGCGCTCTACCCGCACATGACGGCGGCCGACAACATCACCTTCGGCCTGCGCAACCGCCGCGTGCCGCGCCGCGAGATCGCCGTCCGGCTGGAGGCGACGGCGGCGACGCTGGGGATCACGCATCTGCTCGGCAAGCGCCCCGACCGGCTGTCGGGCGGCGAGCGCCAGCGGGTGGCGCTGGGGCGCGCGATCGTGCGCCGGCCGCGGGTGTTCCTGCTCGACGAGCCGCTCTCGAACCTCGACCTGAAGCTGCGCGAGACGATGCGGATCGAGCTTGGACGGCTGCACCGCGAGCTCGGGGTGACGATGGTCTTCGTCACCCATGACCAGGCCGAGGCGATGACGCTGTCGACCACGCTTGCGGTGCTCGACGGTGGCCGCCTGCAGCAGGCGGGCCCGCCCGACACCGTCTATGCCAGGCCCGCCAACCGCTTCGTCGCCCGCTTCATCGGCAGCCCGTCGATGAACCTCCTGGCGATGGTCGCCGGGCCGGACGGGCTGGCCGCCGCGGGTGCGCCGGCCGCCGCCGTGCTGGCGGCGCCGGCCGGGCTTGTGCCCGGGCCGGTGGAGGTGGGCATCCGTCCCCACCACCTGCGGCCGGCTGGGCCCGGCACGCGCGGCCTTGCCGTGCGGGTGGAACTGGTGGAGCATCTGGGGCGCAGCAACTTCCTCGTCTGCACGCCGGTGGATGCGCCGGGCCTTCTGGCCGCGGGGCGGGCGCTGGTGGCCGAGGTGGCCGCCGACGTCGCCCCCGAGCCGGGGTCCGCGCTGGTGCTCGACGCCGCCCCGCGGGACATGGCGCTGTTCGATCCCGCCAGCGGCCAGGCGATCGCCGCCGTCGGCGCCGCCGGGGAGGGGGCATGAGGACGATCGACATCAACTGCGACTGCGGCGAGAGCTTCGGCAACTGGACGCTGGGCGCGGATGCCGAGATCGTGCCGCAGGTGACGGCCGCCAACGTCGCCTGCGGCTACCATGCCGGCGACCCGCTGACGATGCTGCGAACCATCGACCTTGCGCAGGCGGCCGGCACCGCGGTCGGCGCCCATCCCGGGCTGCCCGACCTGCAGGGGTTCGGCCGGCGGCGGATGGCGATCAGCCCCGACGAGGCGCACGCCATGGTGCTCTACCAGGCCGGGGCGCTGCAGGCGATGCTGGCCACGCGCGGGATGCGGCTGAACCACGTCAAGCCGCACGGGGCGCTCTACCTGATGCTGAACGAGGACATGGGCCTTGCAGAGGCCGTGGCGGCGGCGATCCGCGCCGTCTGCCCCGAGCCGCGCCTCTACTGGCCGGCCCCGGTGGCCGGACTGGCCTTGCCCGCAGCGGCGGCGCGGGCGGGCATCGACGTGGTGCCCGAGGTCTACTTCGATCTCGGCTACGGCGAGGACGGACGGCTGATCCTCGAGCGGCGGAAGGCGGCGGTCGACCTCGATCTCACCCGCCGCCGGGTGCGCGCCTTCCTCGACCGCGGCGTCGTCTCGACCGCCTCCGGGGGCGAGATCGCGGTGGCGGCGCGCTCGATCTGCATCCACGGCGACGGTCCCAACGCCGCCGCGATGCTCGCCCTGATCCGCGCCGAGGTCATAGCGGCCGGCGTTACACTCGCCGCCGCGGCCTGAGGGGAGGAGAGAGCTCGATGGTCTACGACACCCCGCGGTTCCTGCCCGCCGGCGACCGCTACCTGCTGGTCGAGTTCGGCAACCACATGACCCTCGAGGTCAACTTCATGGCCCACGGGCTGGCCGCGATCGTCGCCGCCGAGCGGCCGCGCGGGGTGATCGAGACGGCGCCCGCCTTCGCCTCGCTGCTCGTCCATTACGAGCCCGAGGAGACGAGCTTTGCCGCTGTCACGGACGCGCTGGGCCGGCTGGTGGCCGAGCTCGGGCCCTCCGACCAGCTCGAGCTGTCGAGCCGGCTGTTCTGCCTGCCCACCGCCTACCTCGACCCCTGGAGCCGCGAGGCCTGGGAGCGCTACTGCGCCACCATCGCCCCCAAGACCTGGGATCCCGAACTGATCGTCCAGCACAACGGGCTGGCAGACACGGCCCAGCTCGTCCGGGTGCATTCGGGCAGCGAATACTGGGTGGCGGCGATCGGCTGGTGGCCGGGGGTGCCGTTCATGCTGGCGCTCGACCCGCGCTGCAAGCTGTCGGTGCCGCGCTACAACCCGCCGCGGGTGTGGACGAGGAAGGGCACCGTGGGCCTCGGAGGGGCCAACACCGGCATCTACCCCGAGGACCTGCCGGGCGGCATCCAGGTCTTCGCCCGCATCCCGGTTCCGATCTGGGATCCCGCGCAGCGCTTCGACGTCTTCCGCGATTCGATCTGCCTCCTGAAGCCCGGCGACCGGGTCAGGTTCGTGCCGGTGACGCTCGAGGAGTTCGCCGAAGCCGAACGCAAGGTGGAGGAGGGGAGCTATGCCTTCAACCTCGTCGAGTACCAGAAGTTCTCGGTGCCGGCCTACCGCGCCTGGGTGGCCGGGCTTGACCCGGCGGCGCGGTTCTGAGGGGGGCCGGGGATGCTGAAGGTCATCAAGCCCGGGCTGGAGACCTCGGTGCAGGACTGGCCGGGCCGGATCGGCTTTGCCAACCAGGGTTTCCCGGTCTCGGGGCCGTTCGATTCATGGTCGTTCCGGCTGGCCAACCTGCTGGTCGGCAACCCCCCGGGGACAGCCGGGCTCGAGGCGCAGTTCCTCGGCCCGACGCTCGCCTTCACCGATGACCGGCTGATTGCCGTCACCGGCGCCGACATGCGCCCGACGCTTGACGGCGTGCCCCTGCCGATGTGGGAAAGCGTGGCCGTGACGGCCGGCCAGGTGCTTGCGCTCGGCCCCGCGCGCAGCGGCGCGCGGGCCTATCTTGCGGTCGCCGGCGGCATCGCGACGCCGCCGATGCTGGGTTCGCGCGCGACCTTCCACAAGGCCGGCGTCGGCGGGCTGGGGGGGCATGCGCTGTCCGAGGGGGCCGGACTGCCGCTCGGCCCCGCGCCGCGGCCCGGGGCGGCCCCCGGCCGGCGGGTCGCGCCCGGGGCCCGCCCGCCGATCGGGCAGGGCAAGCGCCACGAGGTCGAGGCGGTGCGCGGGCCCAACGACGACTGGATCGACGACGCCGGACACGCCACTTTCTACGGCACCGACTGGGTGCTGACGGGGCGCAGCGACCGCACCGGCTACAGGCTCCAGGGCCCGGTCCTGAGCTTTGCCGGCCGGGCCCGCGACAAGCCGGTGGAGCATGGCGCCCAGCCCGCCAACATCATCGACCAGGGCTATCCGCTGGGGGCAGTCAACCTTGCCGGCGACACCCTGATCATCCTCGTCCAGGACGGGCCCAGCATGGGCGGCTTCATCAACCCCTGGACGGTTCCCTACGCCGTGTTCTGGAAGCTTGCCCAGGCGCGTCCGGGAGATATCTTGCGGTTCAGGGAGGTCGGCGTCGAGGAGGCGCAGGCGCTCGCCCGCGACCTCGGCCGGAAATGCACCCCGGCCGCGATCGTGACCTGAGGGGACGAACCAATAAGTCAAAGGGCTTGTTGTTTTATGAATCGTCCGGTAGGGTGCCCCGGCGCACCCCGCTGGATGCAAGGGGACGGGTCTGATGGGACATGTGCTGGAGCTTGGCCGCCGGGTTGCCCTGCAACCGATGGATGCCCACTGCCACGACATCACTGTCGCCCTCTACCGCGACCTTGCGCCCGGCGGCACGCCCTTCTACGCCTTCCACTCCTACAGCTGCCACCCCGACGCCGGCCTGCGGCTCGACTTCCTGGCTGCCGCGGCCTGTCACCTCGGCGGCATGGTCGCCTCCGGCGCCCGCGCCCATGCGGTCGCCTGGCCCTGCGGGGCGGCGCATCTGTCGGCCACCCGGCGGCTTTTCGTCGAGGTCTGCAAGCTTGCCGGTCCCGCGCTGCCCGCGCTGCGCCCGCCCGAGGCCGACGAGGCACGCAGCGGCGCCCGCTACCACGTCGAGGGGCTGGGCGCAGGCCGCTACAGGCTGTCGGCCGACGCCCCGGGCGACATGTCGGTGCGGTTGCGCACGATCGCCGGCGGGTTCGGCAAGCTTGCCGAGATGGCGGTGGACGAGGCCGCCGGCCCCGCCGTGGCATTCCCCTGCGGCCATGACCACGACCGCCTCGTGGCGCTCCTGCTGCCGCGCGCGCTGAACGCGCGGGCCGCCATGCGCGAGGAGGAATCGGTTGCCGGTCGCGGCGTGCTGGTTGCCCCCAGCGCCCAGAACCAGCCGAACTGACGGGAGGCACCGATGTCCCAGCCGATCAGCCCGATGACCAGCCGCCAGCGCGTGCTCGCGGCGCTGCGCCGCGAGCCGGTGGACCGCACGCCGGTCTGCAACCCCACCTCGGTGGCGACGGTCGAGCTGATGGACCTTGCCGACGCCTTCTTCCCGGAGGCCAACCGCATCCCCGAGAAGATGGCCAACCTGGCCGAGACCTCCTACACCGAGCTCGGCTTCGACACGATCATGCCGGTGTTCTCGATCATCCAGGAATCCTCGGCGCTGGGCTGCAAGATCCAGTGGGAGCAGAAGGACAACTGGCCGACGGTGAAGATGCGCGAGCCGATCTGGCGCGACGTCGAGGACATCCGCATCCCGCCCGACCTGCTGACCCATCCCGACACCGCCTGCGTGACCGAGGCGATCCGCATCCTGCGGCGGCGCCACGGCGACGAGGTGGCGATCATCGGCAAGACGATGGGCCCCTGGTCGCTGGCCTACCACGGCTTCGGGGTCGAGCCGTTCCTGCTGATGGCGCTCGACGATCCCGGCAAGACGATGCAGGTGCTCGAGCGGCTGAAGGAGGTGACGATCGCCTACGGCCTGGCGCAGATCGAGGCCGGGGCCGATGCCCTGACCCTGCCCGACCACGCCACCGGCGACCTCGTGAGCGCCGACTACTACCGCCGGTTCCTGAAGGAACTGCACGCCGAGTTTGCGGCCCGGCTGCCGGTGCCGATCATCCTGCACATCTGCGGCCGCACCGTCGACCGGATGCCCTACATCGCCGAGACCGGCATGGCCGCCTTCCACTTCGATTCCAAGAACCGCCCCGATGAATCGATGGCCGCGGTCTGCGGCCACTGCGCCCTGGTCGGCAACATCAACAACCCCGAGACGCTGTTCGCCCGCGATCCCGAGCAGGTGGAGGCCGAAGTGCTGGCGAACCTCGAGGCCGGCATCCACCTCGTCGGCCCCGAATGCGCGATCCCGCTGCAGACCTCGATCGAGAACCTTCGTGCCATCCCGCGGGCGGTGAGGGCCTGGCACTCCGCCGGCGGCGGTGCCCGCTGCCACCATCACGACCATTCCCACAACAACGGCTGAACCAGCGGGCTGCGGATGACCGACTTCTCCCTGATTTCCAACGAGGCGCTGCGCGGCGAGATCGAGGAGTTCGTCACGCGGCCGGCCGAGATCGAGCGCAACCTGCGGGTCTTCTCGCGCGCCCATCCGCGGATGCAGGCGATCGCGCTGGCGGTGATCGAGGGTGAGCACCACCTCTGCGACCGGCTGACGCGCGAGGCGCTGGAGGCCGGACACGTCGCGATCGAGGTCATGGACGACGGGCTGATCGCCGGAATGGGCGTGGTCGGCATCAAGTTCCGCGAGAACTTCATCTTCGTGCCCGAGGTGCTGGCCTGCGCGCGGGCGATGAAGTCGGGCATGGCGCATATCGAGCCGATCCTGTCGGCGTCGGGCGTGCCGCCGGCTGGCAAGGTGGTGATGGGCACCGTCAAGGGCGACCTGCACGACATCGGCAAGAACCTCTGCATCATGATGCTGCGCGGGGCGGGCTTCGAGGTGGTCGACCTCGGGGTGGACACCGCGCCCGACGCCTTCATCGACGCGGTCGAGGAAAGCGGTGCGCGGCTGGTCGGCATGTCGGCGCTGCTGACCACCACGGTCCCGAACATGGGCCGGACGATCGAGGCCTTCATCGACGCCGGCCTGCGTGACGACGTGCAGATCATGGTCGGCGGGGCGCCGGTGACGCAGGAGTTCGCCGACGACATGGGCGCGGACGGCTACGGAAAGGATGCGCTGGCCTGCGTTGCCGAGGCCAAGCGGCTGCTCGGCATCAACGCCTGAGGCGGTGGCAATGTCCGGCGGCGATCCCGAGTCGTTCCGTGACCGCATCCGCCAGATCGGCGAGATGTTCGCGTCGATCGCCGACCAGGCGCAGGAGATGTCGCGCGACCGCTGCCCCTATCGCGACCGGCTGGATCTGTGCACCGCCCGCTTCCGCTGCCGCAACCAGCGCCCCGCCCCGGCCGGCGCCGAGCGGGCGCTGGCCTGCGGGCATGACGGGCGCTTCGATTACCGCACGGCCTGGGAGATGCGGCCCGAGACCTACGAGATGACGCGCGCCAAGCTGCGCCGCATCCGCGAGGAGGCGGCGGCGCGACGCGCCGCGGCCGCGCCGGAGGACGGCGGATGACGCCGCCGCCGCAGTCCGGCCCGGGCGGCACGCTGTTCGACCGTGCCGACGCGCTGGCGCTGCTGGTCCCCTCGTCCTGCGGGCGCACCGGGCGCTGCCACGAGTGCATCGTCGAGGTTACCGAGGGGGCCGGGGCGCTGTCGCCGCGCAGCGAGGCCGAGGCCTTCCTGACCGGCGCCTTCCGTCTGGCCTGCCAGGCGGCGGTGCACGATCCGGCGGCGAGGGTGGGCTTCCGCACCCTGCGCCGGCGGCCGCAGATCCTCGGCAGCGACGGCGGCGGCGGCGGCGCCGCGCCCGGCCCGACCGACCCGGCGGTGACCGTCGACGGCGGCCGCGTCCTGATCGAGGGCGAGGCGGTCGACCGCTTCCACGGCCACGCGCTGGGGCTTGCGGTCGATCTCGGCACCACCACCGTGGCGCTGGAACTCGTCGACCTGCTCACGGGCGAGGTGCGCGCCGCCCGGTCGTTCGAGAACCCGCAGCGCTTCGGCGGCTCGGACGTCATGAGCCGCATCTCCTATGACGGCGGCGCCGGGCGGGGGGAGTTGCAGAAGGCGGCGGTCGCGGCACTGAACGCCGAGATCGCGGCGATGGCCGAGGCTCTCGGCTTCCGGCGGCGGGAGATCTACGAGATCGTCGTCGCCGGCAATTCCTGCATGCGCGACCTCTTCTTCGGGCTCGACGTCCAGCCGATCGGGCAGAAGCCCTACAAGTCGGTGACAGAGGCCGAGTTCCGCGCCGGGCTGCGGCCCTCGACGGCCCTGGCACTGCCTGCGGCCGACCTTGGGCTCAGGGCCAACATCCGCACCCGCGCCATCGGCCTGCCGCTGCTTGCCAGCCATGTCGGGGGCGACACCGCCGCCTGCCTTCTGGCCGAGGGCTTTCTCGACCCCGCGCCGCAGCCGCGGATGCTGATCGACATCGGCACCAACACCGAGGTGGTAATCGCCGTCGACGGGCGCATCGTCTGCGCCTCCTGCCCGGCCGGTCCGGCCTTCGAGGGCGGCGGCGTGCGCTTCGGGATGCGCGGCGAGGAGGGGGCGATCGAGCGCATCGAGGTCGGTGCCGACGGCGCGGCGCTGGCCTTCGGCACCATCGGCGGCGGCCCGCCGGCAGGGCTCTGCGGCTCGGGCCTTGTCGACCTCCTGGCCGGGCTGCGCCGTCAGGGGGTGATGGGGCCGAAGGGCACCTTCGACCGGCTGCCCCGGCGCGCCGACCTCGTGGTCGTGCCCGACCGCGGCATCACGCTCTCGCGTGCCGATGTCAGCCATCTCGCCCAGGCCAAGGCGGCCAACTACTGCGGCCAGATGATCCTCCTGCGCCACTGCGGGCTCGCGCCCGCCGCGATCGGGGCACTGCACGTTGCCGGCGGCTTCGCCAACTGGCTCGACCTCGGCCATGCGGTCGAGATCGGCCTGCTTGCGCCGGTGCCGGCCGAGCGGGTGCGCAAGGTGGGCAATGCCGCGCTGCGGGGGGCGCGCCGGGCCCTGCTGTCACTGTCCGACCGCCGCCGGCTCGAGGCGCTGACCGCGCGTATCGAGCATGTCGAACTCGAAACCACGCCGGATTTCTTCGACCTCTTCGTCGAGGGATGCCAGTTCCGGCCGATGCCGCCGGCGGGTGCCGCGGCCGGCCCGCATCCGGCCGCCAGCCTGGAGGGGGCATGGACGACCGCTTCATCGTGATCGGCGAGAACACGCACGCGACCCGGGTGCTGATGCGCAAGAGCCCCAGGATCGTGGGCGGCGAGGGGCAGGAGGCGATCGCCTTCCCCGGCGAGGACGGCACGACGCTGCACCTGCCCGTCCCCGACGCGGTCCGCCGCGGCCAGGACTTCGAGGAGGGTCGCGTCAAGCACATCCGCATCGCCATCCTCGCCGGGATGGGCAGCGACCCCGCCGCCGCCCGCCTCGGGCGGGCCTACATCACCCATGTCGTCCGCGCGCAGGAGGCGGCGGGGGCGCATTTCCTCGACCTCAACGTCGACGAGATGTCGATCCGGCTCGACCGCCAGCAGGCTGCGATGGACTGGCTGGTCCGCTGCGTGCAGGAGATCAGCCGCCTGCCGCTGTCGGTGGATTCCTCGAACCTCGAGATCATCGCGACCGGGCTTGCGGCCTGCGCCCCCGGCGGGCCGCGGCCGATGGTGAACTCGGCCTCGCTCGAACGGCTCGAGGCGCTCGACCTCGCCCGCGACGGGCGGGCGGCCGTCGTCGTCACCGCGGCCGGCGAGAAGGGCATGCCCGCGGGTATCGACGACCGGGTGGCCAACGCCTCGCGCATGGTCGAGGCAGCCCTCGCGCGCGCTATCCCGCCAGCCGACATCCACATCGATCCGCTGATCTTTCCGGTCTCGGTCGATGCCAGCTTTCCGGGCCATGCGCTGGGCGCGATGCGGGCCCTGCGCGACCGCTGGGGGCCGGAGATCCACATCACCGGGGGCTTTTCCAACGTCTCCTTCGGCATTCCCTACCGGCGGGCCATCAACGACGCCTTCCTGCGGATGGCCGTTGAAGCGGGGGCCTCGAGTGGGATAATCGATCCGGTGATGAACCCGCCGTCCCGCGCCTTCGGGATGCAGCCGGACACCCTCGCCTACCGTCTGGCCGAGGACGTTCTGGCAGGGCGTGACGAGCATTGCCGGGCTTACATCGGCGCGTGGCGGCGCAAGGAGATCTAGGGGCGGGCGGGGACAGTGACCTGGCAGTTCTATCCGGTGGCGCATGGCAAGGCGGCGCAGGGTGTGGTCGAGCAGATCACCTTCGTGATCCGCTCGGGCGCCGTGCAGCCCGGCGACCGGCTGCCGCAGATCGAGGAACTGTCGGAGATGCTGCAGGTCAGCCGGCCGGTCATCGGCGAGGCGCTGAAGATCCTCGGCGATGCCGGCATCGTCGAGACGCGGCGTGGCCTCGGCGGCGGCGCGGTGGTGGTCAGCGACGAGATCCCGGTGCGGCTGATCAACCAGTCGCCGTTCTGGCAGCGTTTCAGCCTGCGCGCCCTGGCCGAGGCGCGGCGCCCGATCGAGACCTCGATCGCCCTGCTGGCCGCGCGCAACGCCACCGAGGCCGACCTTGCCGACATGGAGACCCAGATCCGCCTGCTCGAGGCGCATCTGGGCGGGCGTCCGGCGCAGCGCATCCACCACGACCACCTGTTCCACTACGCCATGGGACGAGCGGCGCGCAGCCCGCTGCTGGCGCACTACCAGCACGAGATCATGGAACAGCTCTACGCGCGGGCGCAGGAGTACTTCGACCAGTACGAGGACGTGCTCAACGTGGTCGCACTCCACCGCGACACCCTCGAGGCCGTGGCCAGCCGGTCCGAGGAGCAGACGCTGGCCGCCATCGACCGGCACCTCAGGCCGCTCGAGGCCGTGATCGGCAACCTCGAGGCGGCCGCCCGCAGCGCCGCCGCGCCACCCGCGGCCCTGCCGCACTGACCGGACCAGCACACAGGGACACCAGCCGAGCCATGCCCGCCCACATCATCCGCGCCGAGCTTCCGGGCATCTTCTATCACCGCCCCGGTCCCGACCGGCCGCCGTTCAAGGCCGACGGCGAGGCGGTGGCAGCGGGCGACGTCGTCGGGCTGATCGAGGTGATGAAGTCGTTCAACGAGGTCCGCGCCGAACGCGGCGGCATCTTCGCCGGCTACATGACCGACAACGACGGGCTGGTGGACGTGGACGATCCGCTGGCCGCCATCGAGACCTGAGGCACCCCGCCCGTCGCCCGGGCGCCCCCCGGTGCGGCCTCACCGCGGCTGGCGTGCCGCCAGCCATCCCTCCAGCCAGGTGCTGTGGAAGCGGGCCGCGCGCACCTCCGGGTCGGCGGCAAGGTCGCGGTGCAGGCCCGCGGTCGTGGGCACGCCCTCGATCCGCAACTCTGCCAGCGCCCGTTCCAGCCGTGCCAGGGCGTGCCCGCGGTCCTCGCCCCAGACGACCAGCTTGGCCAGCAGCGAGTCATAGTAGGGCGGCACCGTGTAACCGGGGAAGAGCATCGTGTCGACGCGCACCCCCGGGCCGCCGGGAAGCTCCAGATGGTCGATCCGCCCGGGGCGGGGCATGAAGCCGCGGGCCGGGTCCTCGGCGTTCAGCCGCACCTCCAGCGCGTGGCCGTGGCGCCGCACGGCGGCCTGTGTCATGCCGAGATCGGCGCCGAGGCCGATGCGGATCTGCTCGCGGACAAGGTCGATCCCGGTGATCATCTCGGTCACGGGATGCTCGACCTGGATGCGGGTGTTCATCTCGATGAAGTAGAAGCGGCCCGACGCCTCGTCATAGAGGTACTCCACGGTGCCGGCCCCGCGGTAGCCCACCGACTGGGCCAGTGCGACCGCCGAGGCGCAGAGCGCGTCGCGCAGCGCGTCGGGAAGCACGGGCGACGGTGCCTCCTCCCACAGCTTCTGGCGCCGGCGCTGCAGCGAGCACTCGCGCTCGAACAGGTGGATGACGCGCCGCCCGTCGCCCAGCACCTGTACCTCGACATGCCGGGCATGCTCGATCACCTTCTCGAGGTACAGCGCGCCGTCGCCGAAGGCAGCCTGCGCCTCGGCCGCCGCCTGCGGCCATAGCCGCAGCAGTTCCTCGGGGTCGCGGGCGATGCGGATGCCCCGGCCGCCGCCGCCGGCCGCGGCCTTCACCATCACCGGATAGCCCAGCGCCGCGGCGACCACCGCCGCCTCCCCGACGGTTGCAAGCGGACCGTCGCTGCCGGGCACGGTGGGAACGCCGGCGGCGATGGCCGTGGCGCGGGCCGCGGCCTTGTCGCCCATGCGCCGGATCGCCTCGGCCGAGGGGCCGATCCAGGCAAGGCCCGCAGCCTCCACCGCGGCCGCGAAGGCCGCGTTCTCGGACAGGAAGCCATAGCCAGGATGAACCGCGGTCGCACCGCCCCGCCGGGCGGCATCGATCAGACCATCGATCCGCAGGTAGGATTTCGCGGCCGGAGCCGGTCCGATGTCGACCGCCGCATCGGCCAGCCGCACCGCCAGCGAGCCGGCGTCCGCACTGCTGTGCGCCTGCAGCGTCCGCAGCCCAAGCTCGCGCGCGGCGCGGATGATCCGCACCGCGATCTCGCCACGGTTGGCGATGAGGATCGTGCCCTCGGTCATCTCGCATTCCCTCGTGCGGGGCTGATGTGCCGGCGACCGCCGGCATCCTGTGCGGGGCCGCCGCTGCTGTGCGCGACCCTATGGCAGGCGCCGGCCACGGACCAGAGCCCGGCGCGCCGCGGCGCAGCCCGCCGGGCAAGTGCGGCGCCGGCGTCACATCGGCCCACGCCGCGCGCAACTCGCCCGCCGGCCGGCCGCACGGGTGGTGCCGCGGGCACGGGCAGGCTTGCCCGGATGGGCGCGGTTCTCTAAGTCACGCTGGACTGCGGCGCGGCATCCTGCCGCGCTGCCCCCGACCTACCGACCGCAGGGAGCACATCGACATGCATGCCGTTGCGTCCTTCCGAGATGGACTGCGGGCGCTGGCGCTGGCCGCCGCGCTGGCCGCCGCGCTGCCTGCCGGCGCGCAGGAGTTCGCCTTCACCCTCCACCACATGCTGAGCCCGCAGTCGGCGGCGCACCGCGAGATGCTCGAACCCTGGGCAAGGCGGGTGATGGACCGGTCGCAGGGACGCATCGGGATCGAGATCTACCCCTCGATGACGCTTGGCGGCACGCCCCCCGAACTGGTCAGCCAGGCCCGTGACGGCGTCGTCGACATCGTCTGGACGGTCGCCGGCTACACGCCGGGGCTGCATCCGCGGTCCGAGGTGATCGAGCTTCCGGGAGTCTTCAGCGGCGACGCCCGCGCCGCCGGGCTGGCGCTGCACGACATGTTCGACATGCTGCGCGACGATTTCGACGGCCTGCACGTCCTGTGGCTGCACACCCACGGCGGGATGGCGATCCAGACCCGCGAGCGGCTGGTAAGGACGCCGGCGGATGCCCGCGGCATGCGCATCCGCACGCCCTCACGCACCGGCGCCTGGGCGATCGAGGCGCTGGGGGCGATCCCGGTGGCGACCCCGGTTCCCGAACTGCCGCAGGCGCTGGCCCGCGGCACCGTCGATGCCGCCATCATCCCCTTCGAGATCATCCCGCCGCTGCAGCTGCAGGAGCAGACCCGCTACCAGATCGAGGGGGCGGGGGGCATGCGCTTCGGGACCGCGCTGTTCCATGTCTCGATGAATGCCGACCGCTGGAACGCCCTGCCGGCGGAGATCCGGGAGGTCTTTGCCGCCGAGACCGGGCGTGACTGGTGGGGCGAGGCCGGGGCGATCTGGGAGGCGACCGAGGCATGGGGGATCGGTGTCGCAACCGCCGCGGGCAACGAGCACGTCGTGCTGACCGTAGCCGAGACCGACGCCTTCCTTGCCGCCCTGGCACCGGTCGTCGACCGCTGGACGTCCGATGTCGCGGGGCAGGGCATCGACGGGGCGGCGCTGGCCGCGCGGGCGCGCGAGCTTGTTGCCCAGAACAGCCGGTGACCGGCCGGCCCGGCGCCGGCGGTCGCACCGGCATTCCAGCCGCGGTCGAGCGCGTGGTGGCGGCCTGGGCGCTGGCGGGGGGCATGGCCCTGCTGGCGATCGTGGCCGTGAACGTGCTCGAGGTGGCAAGCAGCCTCACGGCCGGCTGGACGGGCCATTTCGCGGGCGCGGTCGAACTGACCGCGATGCTGGCGGCGGTGGCAGGGTTCTGCTTCCTTCCGCACGCGCAACTGGCCGGCGCCAATGTGTCGGCCGACATCTTCACGGCGCGGCTGCCGCCGCGCGGCGTCGCGGCGCTGCGCGCGATCGGCTGTCTGGTGGCGGCTGCCTTCGGGCTTCTCCTGGCCTGGCGGATGGGTGAGGGGCTTGCCGACCAGCGCGCCCGCGGGCTGGCCAGCGCGATCCTCGCCGTGCCGATCTGGCCGGCCTATGCGGTGGCGGTGGTCTCGCTCGTGCTGACCGCCGCGGCGGGCGCCGTCGGCATGTGGGAGGCAGGCCGTACCGCCGCCGGCGGCGGGGAGGGCTGATGGCCGACCCTGTCGCGCTGGGCTTCGCGGCGCTTGCGGTCCTTCTGCTGCTCATCGTGCTGCGGATGCCGGTCGCCCATGCGATGATCCTCGCCGGCGGCGGCGGAATGGTCCTTGCGGTGCCCGACGGCACGCGGGTGCTGCTGGCGCAGCTGAAGACCCTCGCCTACGGGGTCTTCTCGAACTACGACCTCTCGGTCATCCCGATGTTCGTCCTGATGGGGGCCCTGGCCACCCGGGCGGGCTTCTCGCAGGCGCTGTTCCGGGCCGCCAACGCCTGGTTCGGCTGGCTGCGCGGCGGCACGGCGATGGCGGCCATCGCCGCCTGCGCGGGGTTCGGGGCGGTGTCAGGCTCCTCGCTCGCCACCGCCTCGACCATGGGCAGGGTGGCACTGCCCGAACTGCTGCGCTACCGCTACTCGGGCGCGCTGGCCACCGGCACGCTGGCCGCCGGCGGGGTGCTCGGCATCCTGATCCCGCCCTCGGTGGTGCTGGTGATCTACGCCATCATCGTCGAGGCCAACATCGTCACCATGTTCATGGCGGCGCTGGTGCCGGGGCTGATCGCCGTGGTCCTGTTCATGGGCACGATCGCCGCCTACGTCGCCGTGCGCCCGCAGGCGGGCCCGGCCGGCGGCGCCGGCGGGAGGGCGGAGTTCCGCGCCGCCACCCTCGGGGCGCTGCCGGTGCTGGCGGTCTTCGCGGCGGTGATAGGCGGCATCTACGCAGGCCTCTATGGCCCGACGCCCGCGGCGGCGATCGGGGTGTTCCTGGTCTGGCTGTTCGGGCTGATGCGGGCGCCGATGACGCTGCGCGACTGGCGCGCCGTGCTGATCGAGACGGCCGCCACCTCGGGCATGATCTACCTGATCCTGCTCGGGGCCGAGATGCTGAAGATTTACCTCGGCCGGGTGCGGTTGCCGCAGGTGGCGGCCGAGTTCGTGGTCGGCGCGGGGCTCGAGCCCTTCACCGTCCTGCTGCTGCTGCTCGCCGCGCTGGTGCTGCTTGGCTGCCTGATGGACAGCCTCAGCATGATCCTGCTCGTGATCCCCTTCTTCTGGCCGGTGCTGGTGGCCCTGAACGGCGGCCCGGTCCAGCAGGCCGAGGGGTCGGGGTTCGGCATGTCGACCGACGATCTGAAGATCTGGTTCGGGATCCTCGCGCTGATCGTGGTCGAACTCGGTCTGATCACCCCGCCGGTGGGGATGAACGTGTTCGTGATCTCGGCGATCGCCCGCGACGTGCCGATGATCGAAACCTTCCGGGGGCTGGTGCCCTTCCTCCTGGCCGAGGTCGGGCGCGTCGCGCTCATCCTCGCCTTTCCCGCCGTCGCGCTCTGGCTGCCGCGCCTGCTTGCCGGATAGGCGCGGCGCCGCCGGGTCTGCTTGACCGCGTGCGCCGCGGCGCGTAACCGCCCCGGCATGACCAGCTTCACCGCCTTCACCACCCTGCCCGGACCGGGCCCCGCCGAGGCCCTCGCAACCGCGATGGAGGCGATGGACCCCGCGCCCGCGGGCATCGGCTGCTTCGAGATCGAGGACGGCTCGGGCCTGTGGGAGGTGCAGGGCTACTTCACCGCCGCGCCCGATGCTGCCCAGCTTGCGCTCTTGTCGGCAGGCTTCGGGGCGCGGGCCTTCGCCGTTTCCGAACTGCCCGAGACCGACTGGGTGGCCCATGTCCAGCGCGAGCTCGCGCCG
Source organism: Paracoccaceae bacterium (assembly GCA_023383015.1). Classification (GTDB taxonomy): domain Bacteria; phylum Pseudomonadota; class Alphaproteobacteria; order Rhodobacterales; family Rhodobacteraceae; genus JAHDXW01. Next base: position 39,936 of record JAHDXW010000018.1, on the reverse strand, counting down.
GTAGAGGCGGGGCGCTTCTTCCTCTACGGCAGCCATGACGCGCCGCGGGTGCCGGCCGGTCCGGGGCGCATCGCGCTCCTCATCGAGGCCTCGATGGCCTTCGGAACCGGCCACCACGGCACCACCAGGGGCTGCCTGATCGCGCTCGACCGGCTTGCCGCGTCGGGCTTCCGTCCCGCGCGCATCATCGACGTCGGCTGCGGCACCGCGGTTCTGGCGATGGCCGCTGCCCGTGTCTGGCCGGCGGCGGCGCCCGTCCTGGCCTCCGACATCGACCCCGTGGCGATCGAGGTGGCCGCGGCTAACCTTGCCGCCAACCGGCTGGACGGGGCGGTGCGCTGCATCGTCGCGACCGGCCTCGATCATCCCGAAACCGTCGCCGCGGCGCCCTTCGACCTTGCTTTCGCCAACATCCTCGCGGCGCCGCTGGTGGCCCTCGCCCCTGCCATGGGCCGCCATCTGGCCCCGGGCGGCCGGGTGATTCTCTCCGGCCTCCTCTGCGAACAGGCCGACGCCGTGCTCCAGGCCTACCGTGCTTCAGGATTCACGCCCGAATCGCGGGACAATCTGGGCGAGTGGGCGACGCTGACCCTCGTCCGCGGACAATAGGCGCGCGCCACATTCCTGCCACAGTCCGGTCCCAGAAACGCCCCGGGTGGGGCGAGGGGGACGCCTATGAGCCTTACAGACGCCAGTTTTCGCGATTTCCAGAGCCGCCTGGGCCGTATCCGCACGATCCATGCCAGCGGTCGGCGGTTCGAGGCGCCGGGCACGCTGGGCGCACCGCCGCGGGCCGGGCGCGGGCGGCGCCGGCTGGCGCTGGTGGTCCCGCTGCTGATGGCGGCGGCGGCGCTGACGGGGGTAAAGGCGGTGGTGCACGCCCATGTCGGCGCGGCGGGCTACGAGGCGCGGCTGGCCGACCTGCAGGCCGGCGACGGGCTTTCGCGGGCGGGCGCGGTGCTGATGCAGCCCGACCCGGCGACGCTGGCGCTGTCGGCCGCGGTGCGGGGCATCGTGGCCGGCCTTCCGCGCTGAGACCCCGCTTCGGGAATGGCAAGGGGCCGCCCGGCACTGCCGCGGCGGCCCCTTTCGCGGCCCGGCGGGGCCGCGACATCTGCGGGTGTCAGAGGCGCTCGATGTCGGCGCGGCTCAGGCCGATGTCGTCCAGCTCACGGTCCGAGAGCTTGCGCAGCTCGTTGCGGGTGACGCGGACATCGTTCCACGCCGTGGCCGTCGCGAAGGCGTCGGTGAAGAGCGAGATCAGCCGGCCCCCGAACAGGCGCACGTCCGTCCCGGTACGGGTCGTTTCGATCGCAGCCATGGGGTTGTTCCTTTCGGTATTCTGCACTGCGGCAGGCCATCCCGCCGCACGACGCGCATCTAGGATGGGCGAAATCCGCCCGCAAGCCGGGCGCGAGCATGCCGGCCTTGCATCTGCCGCATGACTTTCTGCGATGCAGCATCGGGCTCCCGCCGCACCGCCGGAGGCCCCCGCGCCTGCAACTTCCTGTCCCGCCGGGCCTGGCGCGGGCAAATTGATTGCGCCGACGGCGCGGCATGCGCAAGCCCCGGGCACAACCTCTGCAAGGCGGGCTGGCACTGGCCAATGTTCCCTCTTCGTGCTAATGAGGGAAAAAAGCAACAGCCGGCCGGGATCGTGGGGATCGTGGCCGGGCATCGGGCGGTTCAGGGGGCGGCATGCGGATTCTCGGGCTCGATCCCGGCCTGCGCAATCTCGGCTGGGGCGTGATCGAGGTTGCGGGCAGCCGGATCACCCATGTCGCCAACGGCATCTGCCACACCGACGCCGGCGATGGCCTGCCGGCGCGGCTGCTGGCCCTGCATCGTGCGCTTGCCGACGTCGTGGCACGCCTTGCACCCGACTGCGCCGCGGTCGAGCAGACCTTCGTCAACAAGGACGCGGTGGCGACGCTGAAGCTCGGGCAGGCGCGGGCGATCGCGCTGCTGGTGCCGGCGCAGGCGGGCATTCCGATCGGGGAATACGCGCCGAACGCGGTCAAGAAGACGGTCGTCGGCGTCGGCCACGCCGCCAAGGAGCAGGTGGACCACATGGTGCGGCTGCAGTTCCCCGGTGTCCGCATCGCCGGGCCCGATGCCGCCGATGCGCTGGCCATCGCGCTTACCCATGCCCATCAGGGCCGCGGCGCCGATCGGCTGGCCGCGGCGCTGGCGCGGGCCGCCGCCGGCGGGGAGCGGGCATGATCGGGCGCCTTGCGGGCATCCTGGTCGACCGCGGCGAGGACAATGTGCTGATCGACGTGGGCGGGGTGGGCTATGTCGTCCAGGTCTCCGAGCGTACGCTGGCGGGCCTGCCCCTGCCGGGCGAGGCCGCGGTCCTGCACACCGAGATGTCGGTGCGCGAGGATCTCTGGCAGCTCTACGGTTTCCTCACCCCGCTCGAGCGCGACTGGCACCGGCTGCTGCAGACGGTCCAGGGGGTCGGCGCGCGTGCGGCACTGGCACTCACCGGTGCGCTGGGCGCCGAGGGGCTTGCCCGCGCGGTGGCAAGGGGCGATGCGGCGGCGCTGAGGGCGGCGCCGGGGGTGGGCCCGAAGCTGGCCGCGCGGGTGACGTTGGAACTCCGCGACAAGGTGCCGGCGCTGATGGCCCGCGCCGGCGCCGCCGCGGCCGCCGGCACTGCGCCGAGGGCACGGGGCCAGCGGGGCGCGACCGTGCCCGCCGCCGCCCCAGACGGCGCTGCCACCGCCACCGCCGAGGCGCTGTCGGCGCTCGTCAACCTCGGCTACGGCCAGGGCGAGGCGGCAGCGGCGGTGGCCGAGGCCGGCGCCGGAGACCCCGCCGCGGCGACGCCGGCGCTGATCCGGGCGGCCCTGCGCCGCCTCGCGCCGCGCGGCTGAGGCATGGACAGCCTCATCCGCCCCGAGGAACAGCCCGGTGACGAGGACCGGGCGCTGCGCCCCCAGCGGCTGGAGGATTTCATCGGCCAGAAGGAGGCCCGCGCCAACCTCCGCGTCTTCGTCGAAAGCGCCCGCCGCCGTGGCCAGGCGATGGACCACACGCTGTTTCACGGCCCCCCCGGGCTCGGCAAGACCACGCTCGCCCAGATCGTCGCGCGCGAACTCGGGGTCGGCTTTCGCACCACCTCGGGGCCGGTGCTGGCGCGCCCCGGCGACCTTGCCGCGATCCTGACCAACCTCGAGCCGCGCGACGTCCTCTTCATCGACGAGATCCACCGGCTCAATCCCGTGGTCGAGGAGGTGCTCTACCCCGCGCTCGAGGATTTCGCGCTCGACCTCGTGATCGGCGAGGGGCCGGCGGCGCGGACGGTACGCATCGACCTGCCGCCCTTCACCCTGATCGGGGCGACGACGCGGCTGGGGCTGCTCACCACGCCCTTGCGTGACCGCTTCGGCATTCCGCTGCGGCTGCAGTTCTACACGGAGGCCGAACTCGTCGCGATCGTCACCCGGGCGGCGCGCCTCCTCGGGGTCGCGGCCGATCCCGACGGGCTGGCCGAGATCGCCCGCCGCGCCCGCGGCACCCCGCGCATCGCCGGCCGGCTTCTGCGCCGGGTGGTGGACTTCGCCCTGGTCGAGGGCGGCGGCCGGATCAGCCTTGCGCTGGCCGACGGTGCGCTGACGCGGCTTGGCGTCGACGGGCTCGGCCTCGACCAGGGCGACCGGCGCTATCTTGCGCTGATCGCCGAGAACTACGCCGGCGGGCCGGTGGGGGTGGAGACGCTGGCCGCCGCTCTGGCCGAGGCGCGCGATGCCATCGAGGAGGTGATCGAACCTTTCCTCCTGCAGCAGGGGCTGATCCAGCGCACGCCGCGGGGGCGGATGCTGGCCCAGCGCGCCTGGCGGCACCTCGGCATCGAGCCCCCCCGCCCGCCCGGGCAGGCCGAACTCTTCGGCAAGTGACGCAGCCGCCCGGGTGCGGGGCGCAGCGCCCGGCGCCGCTGCCGGTCGCGCGACGCGAAAGGCCGGCGCAGGTGCGCCGGCCTGCAGGCCGCCCTGGCCGGTGGCCGGGCGCGCGGCTATTCCTCGTCGTCGCCGCCGACCTCCGGCAGGTCATCAAGCGACACTGTCTCGTCCTCGTCGGCCTCGAGCAGCTCGTCGTCGAGATCGGCGTCCTCGGCCTCCTCGCCGGTCAGGATGTCCTCGTCGGCCTCGAGCACGTCGACGAGTTCCTTCTCGACCTTGTCGGCCACCACCCGCGGCGGCGGGATCGTGCCGCGGCGCCGGTTGGCGTCGATGTCCACGATCTCGCCCGTGTACGGGCTGACCACCGGGCTGCGATTGAGGTCGTAGAAGCGCCGCCCCGTGGTCGGGCAGAGCCGCTTCACGCCCCACTCCTCTTTGGGCATCGGATATCCTCGGATTCGTCGCGGGATGCCGGGCGATGCCACAAAGCCGGCCGGCTGTCAAAGGCTTTCCCCGGCGCGCCCGGCGCCGCCGGCACCGGGCCGTCAGCCCGCCCCCGCGGCCCGGCGGCGCCATCCCGCAAGCCGCCTGCCCAGCGTCTGGCGCAGCCGCGTCAGCGACCCGGGGTCGAAGCGCGCCGGCCGGCCGCGGGCTGCAGGCATCGGCCCGTCGAGGGCGGTGTCGAGAAACCGCTCGAGCGCCCCGATCACCCACAGCGCATCGATCAGCCCGTGCACCTCCTGCCCGCGCACCGCGACCGCCACGCCGCCGGCCGTCCGGGCCAGCGCGACGGCGCAGGCCCGGTCGACCGCATGGTGCTCGGCATGGACGAACAGCAGCTCGCGCCGCCGCGATGCTAGGCAGGCGCACAGCGGGTCGAAGGCGGTGGGCACGGCCTGGCGCCGGGCAAGCCGCAGCGCGTCGTCGCGTGGCCGCGCGCCGACCGCGACAACCCGGTCGATCCCTGCCAGCACCCCGTACTGCGCCGCCGGAAGCGCCCCGATCGAATAGCCGATGGCGACGCGCCGGGCGTAGGCCGCCTCGCCGGCCCGCACGGCGATCGCACCCACCAGCCCGGGCAGGTCGCGGGCGAGGCCGCGGCAGCCCAGCCGGAACTGCGACCTCGAGGCATCGTGCAAGAGCAGCAGGTCGCGGCGGCGGGCGTCCAGCCGCTCGAGCAGGCAGGCGGTGGGGATGCCGAGCCGGCCCCTGAGCCCGGTGAAGCCGATCACCAGCGTCTTGCCGGCAGGTTCCCCCGGGCCAAGGAACAGGAGTGCCTCCTCGCCCAGCGCCTGGCGGCGGACGGGGGTGGGCGGGCGGCGCAGGCCGGCAAGATCGGCCAGCACCGGCCGCGCGGCCAGCGCGGCGTAGAGCGGGTGGCCCTCGCGGGCCAGCGTGGCGGCAAGGTCGAGGTACTCACCCGCGGTCAGCACCCGCTCGAGCTCAAGCACCAGCGCCTCGGCCCTGCGGCCGCGGGCGGCGCGCAGGGCAGCGATCAGGGCTGCGCCGGACCGCTCCCAGTCCGTTCCGGGCGGCTCAGCCGGCGCGTCCGGCAAGGCGCCCCTCGATGAAACCGGCCAGGCCCCCGACGCTGTCCTGCGCCAGCACCTCGTCGTCGTCGAGTTCGATGCCGAACGCCTCCTCCAGCCGCATGATCACCTCGAAGCGGGTCAGGCTGTCCATCTCGATGCGCGCGAAGGGCACGTCCTCGCCCCGGGCCAGGGCTGGGCCGATCTCGGGGTTCGACATCAGGCCGGCGATCTCGTCCAGCGCCGCGACCACGGCGGCGCGGACGTCCGGCAACAAGGGGCTGGTCATGCCGGGGTCACCTCCACCTCCAGCCGCTCGGGCATGTGGAAGACGTCGTCGCGACGCATCGGCGCTGCGGCCAGCCGCGCGGCAGTGGGCGCGGCGCGCATCAGGCGCGCCAGTTCGGCCCAGAGGTCCAGCGACAGCGGCCGGCCGAGGCAGAGATGCGCCCCGGCGCCGAAGAAGGCGTTGCGCGCCTCGGCCGGCGCGCCCTCGTAGCTGTCCAGCCGGGCCCGGATGGTCTCGCCTCGGTCGAGTGCGCGCTCGCCCACGCGGACGTCCTGCAGCGCCAGTCGATCGATGTAGGGAACGCCGGTGCGCGGCGGCGTCTCCTCCCAGTGCAGCAGGGCCAGGGGGCGCGGCGCCTCGGCCGGCAGCAGGGCCGCAAGGCTGGCCCCCACGGTCGCGGTCAGCGCGTCGTGGCCAAGGATGGCCAGCGCCAGCCTGGCGCCCCGCTCGCCGGCGTCGGCGCCAGGGTGGCCGGCGGCGATGCGGGCCTGAAGCTCCCGCAGCTCCTCCTCCACGCGCCGGCGGCGGGCGGGACCGAGGGCCTGGCTGAAGATGCGCGAGACAAGCGTGTCGGGTCCGAGCCCGAGCTCGAAGCCCGCGAGCCGCGACAGCATCGCCGCGACGCAGGGCTGCACCGCGCTGGCCATCGCCTCCATCCGGCCGGGTCGGAGGAAAGGGGCGAAATGGCGGGCGACAAGGTCGGGCAGGGCCGCGCGCAGGGCCGGCGTGCCGGCTGCGATCAGCCCGGCGATGGCCCGCCGCATCGGCGGGTGGCGGGCACGCTCGAGGCAGAGCGGGATGTGGTCGAGCGCGAAGACCGTGGCCGACAGGTCGATGCCCAGCCGCCCCGCCAGCGCCGCATGCCGGGCGGCGTAGGGCACCACATCCAGCGCCGGCGAACGCAGGATCTCGGCGGGGTCGTCGCGAATCTCCACCCTCATGGCGTGAGCCGAGACCGCCGCGCGCGGCCTGTCAAGCCGTCGCGGCCAAAGGCTGCCCCTGTGCGCGCGGCGCGGCGGTGCTATGCTGCCGGCGGCAGCCGTGGCAGGGGCGGGCGGCCGGGAGGGACGGGCGGGGCGATGGCGGCGGCGGGGCAGGAGGGGGCGGGGCAGGAGGGGGCGGGGCTGCCGGCGGGGCTTGTCCTGCGCCGGTCGGCTCGCGCGCGGCGGTTCACGCTGCGGGTCTCGCGTGCCGACGGGCGGGTGACGCTGACGCTGCCCGCGCGCGCCCGCGAGCGCGACGCGATGGCCTTCCTGCACGATCGGGCCGACTGGATCCGCGCCGCCCTCGCCGGCGTGCCGGCGCCTGTGGCGGTGGCGGCGGGCGCGCTGCTGCCTGTCGAGGGGGCCGAGCGGCTTCTGGTGGCCGCGCCGCTGCGCGCCCCGCGGCTGGAGGGCGACCGCCTTCTGGTGCCCGCGGCCGCCGGCCGGTCGGGCCCCGCGGTGGCCGCCTGGCTGCGGCTGGCGGCGCGCGAGCGGCTGGCGGCCGCCTGCGCCGGCCACGCCGCTGCCCTGCGCGTCCGGCCGGCGCGCATCGTCCTGTCGGACCCGCGGTCGCGCTGGGGGTCGTGCAGCGCCGCGGGTCGGCTGATGTTCTCCTGGCGGCTGGCGATGGCGCCGCCCGAGGTGCTGGACTACGTCGCCGCCCATGAGGTCGCGCACCTCGTCGAGATGAACCACGGTCCCCGCTTCTGGGCGCTGGTGGCCGGGCTGGTGCCCGACCACGCCCGCCGCCGCGACTGGCTGCGCCGCGAGGGGGCGGGGCTGCACCGCTTTGTCTTCCTCCCCTGAGGCCGCCGATGACCCGCCCGCCCCCGCCCCCGTCCGCGCCGCCGTTCCCGCCTGCGCATCCCCGCCCGCCGCTTCCCGCCACCCCCGCCCGCGCGCCCGAAAGCACCCTTGCGGCCCATGAGCGCCTGTATCGGACCCTCCGGCTGCAGGTCATGCATGGCGAGCTGCCGCCGGGCCGGGCGCTGACGCTGCGAGGGCTGGCGCGCGCCCACGGGCTGAGCATGACCCCGGTGCGCGAGGCGCTGCGCCGGCTGGTGGCGGAGGGGGCGCTGACGCTGTCGGCGTCGGGGCGGGTGTCGACGCCGGAACTGTCGGGCGACCGGATCGAGGAGCTTGCGGCAATCCGGGCGCTGATCGAGCCCGAGATGGCCGCCCGCGCCCTGCCGAGGGCGCATCTGGCGCTGATCGACCGGCTGGCGCTGATCAACTCGGCCAATGCCGAGGCGGTGGTGAAGGGCGACGCGGTGGGCTACATCCGTACCAATCTGGAGTTCCACCGCACCCTCTACCTGCGCGCCCAGACCCCGGCGATGCTGGCGATCGTCGAGACGGTGTGGCTGCAGCTCGGCCCGACGATGCGCGAGGTCTATGCCCGGCTGCGGCGCAGCGAGGCGCCGCCGCACCACCGGATGATCCTCGCGGCGCTGAAGGCGGGCGACGAGCCGGCGCTGCGGCTGGCGGTGCGCGCCGACGTCACCCAGGGACTGCGCCACATCGCCGGCTGAGGCCGCCGGGTCCCGCGGATGCGGCCGTCCCATGCGTGGGACACATCCATGACATTGATATTGCTTGATTCAAGACGGTGTAGTCACCGATCCTTCATGCCTGTCCCGGAGCCCTGGCCCCGGATCGGCGCCGCCGGCGCCGTGCGGGCGCTAGCGTTCCTTCACATAGGGCGCCCCGCCCGCCCGCGGCGGGATCGCCTTGCCGACGAAGCCGGCGAGGATCACCACCGTCAGGATGTAGGGCAGGGCGTCGATGAACTGCGAGGGCACCACCATCACCCCAAGGTCCAGGCGGGGATAGCGGGTGGCCACCGACTGCAGGAAGCCGAACAGCAGCGTCGCCCCCATCGCCGGCCACGGCCGCCACTTGGCGAAGATCAGCGCCGCCAGCGCGATGAACCCGCGGCCGCCCGACATGTCCTTGACGAAGCCCGCGCCCAGCGCGGTGGCAAGGTAGACGCCGGCAAGCCCGCAGAGGAAGCCGCAGATCATCACCGCGGCGAAGCGGAGCGCCACCACCGAGACGCCGGCGGTATCCACCGCCGCGGGGTTCTCGCCCACCGCCCTGAGCCTGAGCCCGAAGCGGGTGCGGTAGAGCAGCCACCAGGTGGCCGGCACCGCCAGCACCGCGACATAGACGAGCAGCGCATGGCCCGAGATCACCCGGGCGTAAAACGGCCCGACCACCGGCACCGCCTCGAGCGTTCCGGCCAGGGGCAGCGCGATGCCCTGGAAGCGGGCGTCGCCGGCGAGCGCCGGGGTGCGGCCGCCGAGCGCGAAGAGATCCTGCGCGACAAGCACCGTCAGCCCGGCGGCAAGGAAGTTGATCGCCACCCCCGATATCAGCTGGTTGCCGCGGAAGGTGATGGAGGCCAGCCCGTGCACCGCCGACAGCACCATCGAGGCGGCGATGCCTGCTGTCAGCCCGATCCAGGCCGAGCCGCTGATCGCCGCCACCGCCGCCGAGGCGAAGGCGGCCATCAGCATCTTGCCCTCGAGCCCGATGTCGAAGACCCCCGCCCGTTCGGAGAAGAGCCCCGCGAGGCAGGCCAGCAGCAGCGGCGTGGCGAGCCGGATGGTGCCCTCGAGGATCGACAGGAAGGCCGCGTAATCCATCAGCGCCGGCCCCTGGCGGCCAGGAACAGCCGCGCAAGCGGCGCCCGCACCATGTTGTCAAGCGCGCCGGTGAACAGGATCACCAGCGCCTGGATGACGACGATCAGCTCGCGCGGGATCGAGGTCCAGAACTCGAGTTCGGCCCCGCCCTGGTAGAGGAAGCCGAAGAGCAAGGCCGCAAGCACCACGCCCACGGGATGCGAGCGGCCCATCAGCGCCACCGCGATGCCGATGAAGCCCGCGCCCTCGGAGACGTTCATGACCAGCCGCTGCGCCTCGCCCATCACTGTGTTGACGGTCATCAGCCCGGCCAGCGCACCCGAGATGAGCATCGCGTAGAGCGTGATGCGGAAGGGCGAGATGCCGGCGTAGCGCGCCGCCGGCTCGGACTTGCCGAAGGCGCGGATCTGGTAGCCGAGGCGGGTGTGCCACAGCAGCACCCAGACGAGGAATGCGGCGCCGAGGGCGAGGAAGAGGGCGATGTTGGCCGGCGTGCGGGCGTTGAAGGGGATGCCGAACAGGCCGACGATCTGCGACAGCTTGGGCAGTACCGTCTCGGCCGCGAAGCGGGCGGTGGCGGGGTCCATCTGGCCGGCGGGCTTCAGCACGTTGACGAGCAGGTAGTTGAGAAGCGCCGCCGCGATGAAGTTGAACATGATCGTGGTAATGACGATGTGGCTGCCGCGGCGGGCCTGCAGCCAGGCCGGGATCAGCGCCCAGAGCGCGCCGGCCAGCATCGCGCCCCCCACCGCGGCGACGAGTGCCACCGTCCAGTGCGGCCAGCCGACCGACAGCAGCACCAGCGCCACGCCGAGCCCGCCGAGCGTTGCCTGCCCCTCGCCGCCGATGTTGAACAGCCCGGCATGGAAGGCCACCGCCACGGCGAGCCCGGTGAAGATGAAGTTGGTGGTGTAGAAGAGCGTGTAGCCCCATCCGTAGGTCGAGGCGACCGCCCCCGTCACCATCAGCCGCATTGCCTCGACGGGGTTCTCGCCGATCGCGAGGATCACGAGCGCCGACAGCGCGAAGGCGATCACGATCGAGACCAGCGGCACGAGGACCGCATCGGCCCATTTCGGCAACGCCTCCATCAGGCGGCCCCCCTGCCGGCCCCGGGAACCACCCCGGCCATCATCAGTCCGAGTTCGCGCTCGTCGGTCTCGCCGGGCAGCCGCTCGCCCATGATGCGGCCGTCGAACATCACCGCTATGCGGTCGGAGAGCGAGAGGATCTCGTCGAGCTCGACCGAGACGAGCAGGATCGCCTTGCCGGCGTCGCGCAGCGCGATCAGCTGCTGGTGGATGAACTCGATGGCCCCGATGTCCACTCCGCGCGTCGGCTGGCCGACGAGCAGCAGGTCGGGGCTGCGCTCGATCTCGCGGGCGAGCACGAGCTTCTGCTGGTTGCCGCCCGAGAAGCTCTTGGCGGCAAGCCAGGGGTCGGGCGGGCGGACGTCGAAGCGGGCCAGCTTGCCGCGGGCGTCCGCGCGGATGGCCTCGTTGTCCATCAGCAGCCGCCCGCGCTGGTAGGCGGGGTCGTGGTGGTAGCCGAAGGCGATGTTCTCCCAGGCGGCGAAATCCATGATCAGCCCGAGGCGCTGGCGGTCCTCGGGCACATGGGCGATACTGCGGGCGCGGCGGGTCTGGCCGTCGGAATGCCGCCCCGTCAGGTCGATCCCGGTGCCGTTCATGCGCACCGTGCCGGTGGCCGCGGCAAAGCCGCCCAGCACCTCGAGCAGCTGCGACTGGCCGTTGCCGGCCACCCCGGCGATGCCGAGGATCTCGCCCGCCCGCACCGCGAAGGAGACGCCCTTGAGGCGGGCCACACCGTCGCGGTCGGTCACCTTGAGGTTGTCGACCTCGAGCACCGGCCGGCCGGGGGATGCGGGCGCCTTCTCGACCCGGAGAAGAACCTTGCGGCCGACCATGAGCTCGGCGAGTTCCTCGGGGCTGGTGGACGCGGTCGCGAGCGTCGCCACCATCTCGCCCCGGCGCATGACGCTGACGTTGTCGGTCGCCGCCATGATCTCGCGCAGCTTGTGGGTGATCAGGACGATCGTCTTGCCCTCGGCCCTGAGGTTGGCGAGGATGCGGAACAGGTGGTCGGCCTCGGCGGGGGTGAGCACGCCGGTCGGCTCGTCGAGGATCAGGATGTCGGCCTTGCGGAACAGTGCCTTGAGAATCTCGACGCGCTGCTGGTGGCCGACCGACAGCTCCTCGATCACCGCGTCGGGGTCGACCTGGAGCTCGTAGTCGCGGGCGAGGCGGGCGAGTTCCTCGCGTGCGCGGTCGAGCGAGGGGGCGAGCAGCCGTCCCTCCTCGGCGCCGAGGATGATGTTCTCCAGAACCGTGAAGTTCTCGACCAGCTTGAAGTGCTGGAAGACCATGCCGATGCCGGCGCGGATCGCGGCCTGGCTGTCGGGGATGCGCACCGGCGCGCCGTTGATGAGGATCTCGCCGGCATCGGCCCTGTAGAAGCCGTAGAGGATCGACATCAGCGTCGACTTGCCGGCGCCGTTCTCGCCGACGATGCCGTGGATGGTGCCGCGGGCGACCCGGAACGAGATGTCGCGGTTCGCCTGAACCGGCCCGAAGGCCTTGGAGATGCCGCGAAGCTCGATGGCTGGGGCGGCCGCGTCGGGCCGCCCCCCGGTAACATGCGTCGCGGGACGCGCGTCCATTCAGCTCAGAAGGTGATCGCCGGGCAGCTGTCGTCGCTCATGTAGTCGTGCACCGCGAGGGTGCCGCCGGTGATCGCCGCCTCGGCCTCGGCGACGCGGGCCTTCATCGCGTCGGTGATCAGCGCGGCGTTGTGCTCGTCGAGCGCCCAGCCCACGCCGCCGGCGGCGAGGTCCATCAGCACCAGCCCGGTCTCGACGGCGGCGCCGGCCTTGAAGACCTCGTAGGTGGCGTTGTCGACGCGCTTCAGCATCGAGGTCAGGACCGAGCCGGGGAACAGGTGGTTCTGGTTGGAATCGACGCCGATCGAGTAGACGCCGGCATCCGCCGCCGCCTGCAGCACGCCGAGCCCGGTGGCCCCGGCGGCGGCATAGACGACGTCGGCGCCCTGGGCGATCTGCGAGCGCGCGATCTCGCCGCCCTTGACGGGGTCGGCCCATGCCGCCGGGGTGGTGCCGGTGAAGTTGGCGATGATGCGGGCGTCGGGGTTGGCGGCCTTCACCCCCTGCGCGTAACCGCAGGCGAACTTGCGGATCAGCGGGATGTCCATGCCGCCGACGAAGCCCACCGTGCCCGACTTCGAGGCCATCGCGGCCAGCAGGCCGACGAGATAGCTGCCCTCGTGCTCGGCGAAGATGATCGAACGGACGTTCGGCTGGTCGACGACCCCGTCGATCAGCGCGAAGCGGGTGTCGGGATAGTCCGGGGCCACCTTCTCGAGCGTCGCCATGTTCTGGAAGCCGAGGACGACGATTGGGTTGGAGCCCGCCTCGGCCATTCGGCGCACGAACTGCTCGCGCTGGGCCTCCTGCTGCATCTCGATGTCGCGGTAGGTGCCGCCAGTCTCGGCCTTCCAGCGCTCGGCGCCGTTCCAGGCGGCCTCGTTGAACGACTTGTCGAACTTGCCGCCCATGTCGATCACGAGGCCGGGGTCGGCCAGTGCCGCGCCGGCGGTCAGCGCGAGCGTGGCGGCCGCGCCGAGAAAGCTCTGCATCAGGGTCATGGATGTCTCCCGGTCTGGTTGCGGGCGCAGCGTTCGCGGCGGCGCCCGTTCTGCGACGGATCTCTTGCGGATCGCCGCCATAAGGCCGCAGCCGGTGCGGCTGGTCAACAGGATTCTGGCACCCCGGCAGGGCCGGTCGGGGCGCCCCCGAGCGGCCTTTGCAGCAGGATCGCGTCGGCCTCGGGCGCGCCGGCGTCGGCCCCGTAATAGCCCGGCCGGCGGCCGGCCTCGGCGTAGCCGCGAACGGCGTAGAGGGCGCGGGCGGGCAGGTTGTCGGCCGCCACCTCGAGGAAGGAGGTGCGGGCGCCGCGGGCCTGCGCCTCGGCCTCGTAGAGGGCAAGGAGCCGCCCGCCGAGGCCGCGGCGGCGGGCGTGGGGGGCAACGGCGAGGGTCAGCAGTTCGGCCTCGTCGGCGGCCACCCGGCCGAGCGCGAAGCCGTCCGGCAGGGCCGCAAGCACCGTCGTGCGCTGGCCGAGGAGCGCGGCGAACTCGGCCGCCGTCCATGGCCGGGGGCGGCGGAAGCAGGCGGCGTGCAGGGCGGCGAGGGCAGCGGGGGTCATTGCCGGAGAGGCGGCGGCGGTGCCATCGGCGCGGCGTCGGCCGGGCGCAGGTAAAGCGGGGCGGGTCGCGGCGCGGGCGCCGCGCGGCGGCGGCCGGCGATGGTGGCGATGGCGACGGCGAGCGGCAGCGGCGGGACGAGGAGCGGACCGCAGGTCGCGGCGGCAAGCGCGGCCGCGCCGTCGCCTGCAACCGCGAGGCCCGAGCCGCGCCAGCGGTCGGGCAGGACGCCCTCGAGCACGAGCGCGGCTTCCCCCACCCCGGCCCCGCTGGCAAGCGCGAGCGCGGCCATCCCGCGGCCGGCGGCGGCGGCGACGATCAGCGGCCGCCCCAGCCCCTCGGCCAGCGCCTCGAGCCGGCCGACACCGACGGCGGGAACCGACAGGCCGAGGGCGAGGCCGCGCGCCGCCGCGACGGCAATGCGCAGGCCGGTGAAGTTGCCCGGCCCGGTGCCGACACCGACCGCATCGAGATCGCCCCAGTCCGCCCCGGCGGCGGCCAGCAGGCCCGCCGCGAGCGGGAAGAGCCGCTCGGACTGGCCGGTGGCCATCGCCGTCTCGCCGGCGGCGAGCGGCCGGCCGCCCTGCACCAGCGCCGCGGCAACCCAGGCGCCGGAGGTGTCGAGGCCGAGGACGAGGGCCGGGCGGTCCGCCTCAGGCGGCAACCGGGCGCACCTCGGTGACTTCGGGGATGTAGTGGCGCAGCAGGTTCTCGATACCCATCTTGAGCGTCAGCGTCGATGACGGGCAGCCCGCGCAGGCCCCCTTCATGTGCAGGTAGACCACCCCGCGGTCAAAGCCGTGAAAGGTGATGTCGCCACCGTCCTGGGCCACTGCCGGGCGTACGCGGGTGTCGAGCAGGTCCTTGATCTGCTGGACGATCTCGGCATCCGGTCCGGAGGCGTGGCCATGCGCCTCGGCGGCCGTGCCGTCGATGGCGGGGGCGCCGGAATGGTAGTGTTCCATCACCGCGCCGAGGATGGCGGGGCGGATGTGCTGCCACTCGACCCCCTCGGACTTGGTGACGCTGATGAAGTCGGCGCCGAGGAACACCGCCGCCACCCCGTCGACCGCGAAGATGCGCCGCGCCAGCGGCGAAGCGGCGGCCGCCTCGGGGGTGGGGAAGTCGGCCGCGCCGCGGCCCAGCACCGGCTCGCCGGGCAGGAACTTGAGCGTCGCGGGGTTGGGGGTGGATTCGGTCTGGATGAACATCGCCATCTCCGAGCGGTTTGGTCGGATATGCGCCCCGGCCCGCCCCCTGTCAAGGCTGGCCCCCCCTGCCGGCCTCAGGGATGGACGGCCGCGGGCAGCCGCGGACCGCGGCTGCGCAGCACCAGCGTCACCGCAAGGAGGAGGTTGAGCGCGTTCCAGGCGATGCCGTTGACGAAGGCCAGCCGGTAGGAGCCGGTGGCGTCGTAGATCCAGCCCGACATCCAGCCGCCCAGCGCCATGCCGAGCAGCGTGCCCATGATCACCAGCCCGACCCGCGCCCCGGCCTCGCGCGCGGGCAGGTATTCGCGCACGATCAGCGCATAGGCCGGCACGATCCCGCCCTGCGACATGCCGAAGACGAGGCTGACGAGATAGAGCGAGGTCATCCCCTCGGAGGGCAGGTAGAGCAGCAGCGCGATGCCCTGCAGGGTCGAGCCGAGCAGCAGCGTGCGCACCCCGCCCAGCCGGTCGGAGAGGGCCCCGAAGGCGAGCCGCGACACGACGCCGCCGGCGAGCATGAGCGAGAGCATCTCGGCCCCCACCGCCGGGCCGTAGCCGAGACCGACGCAGAGGGCGACGATATGCACCTGCGGCATCGACATCGCCACGCAGCAGGCGATGCCGGCGACGAACAGCAGCCCCACCAGCAGCCGCGGCGGCAGGCCGGTGCGGGCGGCGCGGTCGGCCGCGGCCTGGGTGGCGCGGGCGTGCAGTGCGGCGGGTGCGGGGCGGCGCATGGCCAGGGTGAGCGGCAGCACGATCGCCGGCACCGCGGCGGCCAGCACCAGGCAGACGGCGCGCCAGCCGTGGTCGGCCAGCACGCCGGCAAGCAGCATCGGCCAGATGGCACCCGACAGGTAGTTGCCGCAGGCCGCCACCCCGACGGCGAAGCCGCGGCGGCGCTCGAACCAGTGCGAGACATCGGCCATCAGCGGGCCGAAGGCCGAGGCCGAGCCGAGCCCGATGACGAACTGCACCGCCGTCAGCACGCCGATCGTGGGGCTTGCCGCGGCGGCAGCGAAGCCCGCCGCCATCAAGAGCGCGGAGGCGGCCAGCGCCGGGGCGAAGCCGATGCGGTCGGCAACCCGCCCGATCACGAGGTTGCCGAGCCCGAAGCCCAGCATCGCCGCGGTGTAGGTGAGCGAGGCGGCGGCGCGGCCGGTGCCGAACTCGGCCTCGACGGCGGGCAGGATGACGATGATCGCCCACATGCCGACGTTGCCGGCGATGCCGATCCCGAGCGCGGCGGCCAGCCGCGCCCAGGCCGCCGGCCCGTCGGCCAGCGCCGGCGCGCGCGCCCGTGCGGTCACGTGATTGCCTCCAGCCGTTCCTTGGGCAGCCCGCCGGGGACGATCGTCAGCGGCACCGGAAGCCCGCCCGAGGAGCGCGACAGCTGGGTCACCAGCGGCCCCGGCCCGGCACTTTCGGTGGAGGCACCGAGCACCAGCACGCCGATCTCGGTATCGTCGCGGATCTGGGCGAGGATCTCGGCCACCGGCTCGCCCTCGCGGATGACGAGTTCGGGCGCGACCCCGTGGCGGCTGCGCATCCACTTCGCGAAGACCTCGAAATGGGCCTCGATGCGCTCGCGCGCCTCGGCCCGCATCAGGTCGGCCACGCCGATCCAGTGCTGGTATTCCTCGGGCGGGATCACCGCGAGGATCTGCACGCCGCCGCCGGTGTGGGCGGCGCGCAGAGTGGCGAACCGCATCGCGTTCAGGCACTCGCGGCTGTCGTCGAGGACGACGAGGAACTTGCGCATCGGGGTTCCCTCCGGCGGGGGAGTGTGGCCGAGGCCGGCCGCGGTGGCAACGGGGTGCGCGGCCGGCAGCGTCCCTCAGCGTCCCTCCGACTTCGCCCAGTCCCAGTAGAGCGCGCGCACCCGGCGGGTCAGCGGGCCGAGCTGGTAGTGGGTGCCGTCGAACTCGGTCACCGGCGTCACCTTGTGCAGGTTGCCCGACAGGAAGACCTCGTCGGCGGAACGGAAGTCGTCGAAGCCGAGCACCGTCTCGTGCACCGTGATGCCGTCGGCGCGCAGGTTGGCGATGTGGCGCGAGCGCGTGATGCCGGCCAGGAAGCAGCCGTTGGCGATGGGCGTGAAGACCTCGCCGTCGCGGACCAGGAAGACGTTGGCGGTGGCCGTCTCGGCGACATTGCCCAGCGCGTCGGCCACCAGCGCGTTGCCGTAGCCCTTGGCCCGCGCCTCGGCCAGCATCCGCGCGTTGTTGGGATAGAGGCAGCCGGCCTTGGCGTTGACGACCGAGCTGTCGAGCGTCGGGCGGCGGAAGCGGGTGGTGGTGAGGGTGGTGGAGGCCCCGGGCGGGGCGAGCGGGATCTCCTCGAGGCAGACGCAGAAGCCGGTGGAGCCCGGCTTCGGCACCACGCCGAGGTCGCCGCCGTCGATCGCCCAGTACATCGGCCGGATGTAGACGGCGGCATCAGCCGGGTAGAGGCGCAGCCCGTCGCGGACGATGGCCTCGATGCCGTCGGCCGGGACCGTCGGGGTGATCATCAGCGCCTCGGCCGAGCGGTTGAGGCGGGCGCAGTGGGCGGCGAGGTCGGGTGCGAGTCCGTGGGCGTAGCGCGCGCCGTCGAACACGGTCGTGCCGAGCCAGCTGCCATGGTCGGCGGCGCGCATGACGAAGGCGTCGCCCTCCTGCCAGCGCCCGTCCCAGAAGGTGCGGATGTTGTGGCCGGTGGCCATGGGGGTCCCTCCTCTTGGCGTGCCGGCACTGAACCAGCTTGCCCGGGGAAGGTCCAGATGCCGCCGCCCCGCCTTCAGCCGCCGTCGATCCAGCCGGCCGGGATGCGCGGCGTCGCGGCAACCAGCCCGGCGGTGTAGGGATGGGCAGGGGCGGCGAGGACGCGCGCGGTCGGCCCTTCCTCGACGATGCGGCCGGACTTCATCACCAGCACCCGGTCGGTGATGGCGCGAACGACCGAGAGGTCGTGGGTGACGAAGAGGTAGGACAGGCCGAAGCGGCCCTGCAGTTCGGCCAGCAGGTCGAGGATCTGGGCCCGCACCCGGACGTCGAGCGCCGAGACCGCCTCGTCGAGCACGACGAGCCGCGGCCGGATCACCAGCGCCCGGGCGATGGCGATGCGCTGGCGCTGGCCGCCCGAGAACTCGTGGATGTAGCGCTCCATCGCATCGGCCGGCAGGCCGACGGCGGCGAGCGCCGCGGCGACGCGGGCGCGCGTTTCCTCGGCCGGCAGGGGGGTCAGGTGGAAAGGTTCGGCGACGAGGCGGGCAACGCGGTGGCGGGGGTTGAAGCTGCCGTAGGGATCCTGGAAGACCGCCTGCACCCCGGCCCGCACCGGCCCCGGCATGGTCAGCGACACCGCCGCGCCGTTCAGCCGGATGGTGCCCGCCGCCAGCGGGTCGAGTCCGAGGACGAGGCGCGTGAGCGTCGACTTGCCCGACCCCGACTCGCCCACCAGACCGAGGCTTTCGCCGGCGTGGAGGGTGAAGCCCACCCCGTCCACCGCCCGCAGCCGCGGATGGGGGGCAAGCGGGGCCGGGCGGGGCAGGAGATACTCGCGCACCGCCCCCCGCACCTCGAGCAGCGCCTCGCCGGTAGCCCGGGAGACGCGGCGCGGCACATGGGTGGAGGCGGCGAGCAGCCGGCGGGTATAGTCGTGGCGGCGGGCGCGGAAGACCTCCTCGGTCGGCCCGGTCTCGACGATGCGGCCCGCCTGCATCACCGCCACCCGGTCGGCGGTGCCGGCGACGACGGCGAGATCGTGGGTGATGAGCATCATCCCCATCCCCTCCTCGGCGACGAGGCCCTTCAGGAGGTCGAGGATCTGCGCCTGGGTGGTGACGTCGAGCGCGGTGGTCGGCTCGTCGGCGATCAGGAGCTTCGGCCGCAGCGCCACCGCCATGGCGATGCAGACCCGCTGGCGCTGGCCGCCGGAGAGCTCGTGGGGGTAGCGGTCGAACGGGAAGCGGGCGGCGTCGAGCCCGACCCGGTCGAGCCTGGCGCGGGCGACGGCGCGTGCCTCGGCGCGGCCCGCGGCACCGTGCACGACGAGCGTCTCGGCCACCTGCTCGCCGATCGTGCGCAGCGGGTTCAGCGCCGTCATCGGCTCCTGGAAGATCATCCCGATCTCGCGCCCGCGAACCGTGCACATCGCCCGCTCGGACAGCCCCGTGAGCAGCCGGCCGCCGAGGCTGACGCGCCCCTCCGCCCGCGCCGCCGCCGGCAGGAGCCGCATCAGCGCCAGCGCCGTCATCGACTTGCCCGAACCCGACTCGCCGACGAGGCCGAAGACCTCGCCGGGCGCGAGCGTCAGCGACACGTCCGACAGGACCCTGCCGGCGCCGATCGTCACCCCCAGCCCCTCGGCCGCAAGCAGGCTCATCGCGCCCGCCGCAGCCGCGGGTCGGTGAGGTCGCGCAGCCCGTCGCCCATCAGGTTGAGCCCGAGCACCGCGAGCACGATCGTCAGCCCGGGGAAGACGGCCGTGTGCGGCGCGAGCGCGATCATCGTCTGCGCCTCGGCCAGCATCCGCCCCCAGGATGGCGTGCCTTGCGGCGCGCCGAGGCCGACGTAGGACAGCGCCGCCTCGGCGAGGATGCCGAGCGAGAACTGGATCGTGCCCTGGACGATCAGCAGGTTGGCGATGTTGGGCAGAATGTGCTCGAGCGAGATGCGCGCCCGCCCCTTGCCCGCCACCTGGGCGGCGCGGACGTAGTCGAGCGTCCAGAGCGCGAGCGCCGCGCCGCGGCTGACGCGGGCGAAGACCGGGGTGTTGAAGATGCCGATGGCGAGGATGGCGTTGAATGCCGAGGGGCCGAAGACGGCGGTGATGAGGATCGCGATGACGAGGGCGGGAAAGGCGAAGACGAGGTCGTTGCCGCGCATCACCACCTCGTCGACGAGGCTGCCGCGGGTGGCCGCGGCCAGCAGGCCGAGCGGCACCCCCGCGGCCATGCCGAAGCCCACCGCGATGACCGCCACGGCCAGCGAGGTGCGCGCGCCGACCATCAGCATCGACAGCGTGTCGCGGCCGAAATGGTCGGTGCCGAGAAGGTTGGCCCCGCCCGGCGGGCGCAACCGGGCGGCGATGTCCATCCCGTCGGTGGGGAAGGGGGTCCACAGGAACGACAGCGCCGCGGCGCCGAGGAAGACCGCCGTGAGCGCCGCGCCGACGGCAAGGGCGGGCGGCCACCTCATCCGCGCCGCCGGAGCCGCGGGTCGACCGCGGCATAGGCGAGGTCGGTGAGGAAGGTGACGAGGATGACCGCGAAGACGAGCAGCATGACCACCGATTCGACGACGATCAGGTCGCGCTGGGTGATCGCCTGGAACACCAGCCGCCCGAGCCCGGGCAGGAAGAAGACGTTCTCGATGATGATGCCGCCGGCGATCAGGAACGAGAACTGCAGACCGAGGATCGTCAGCACCGGGATCATCGCGTTCCTCAGCGCATGGGCGAGGAGTGCCTGGCGCCCGGAGAGGCCCTTGGCGCGCGCGGTGCGGATGTAGTCCTGGTCCATGGTCTCGATCAGCGCCGAGCGCAGCACCCGGGCGAGGATCGCCGCCTGCGGTAGGGCGAGGGCGACGGCAGGCAGCGTCAGCGCCTTGAGGTTGGGCCACAGGCCCGCCTCCCAGCCGGGGAAGCCGCCGGCGGCGAACCAGCGCAGCTCGATCGCGAAGACGAGGACGAGCAGCATCGCGAACCAGAAGTTCGGCACCGCGATGCCGAGCTGGGTGCCGGCCATGACGCCCCAGTCGGCCGCCCGGCCGCGACGGGCGGCGGCGAGCAGGCCGACCGGCATGGCGATCGCGGTCGACAGCAGGAGCGCGTAGACGGCAAGCGGCAGCGACACGCCGAGGCGGGCGGCGACGAGTTCGGCCACCGGCACCCGGTAGGTGTAGGAGATGCCGAAGTCGCCGGCGAGCATCCCCGTCACCCAGCCGAGGTAGCGCACCGGCAGCGCGGCATCGAGCCCCAGTTCCCGCCGCAGTGCCGCCACCGTGTCGGGAGCGGCGTTCATCCCCAGCATGAAGGCCGCCGGGTCGCCGGGGACGACCTCGACGACGGCGAAGATGACGAGGCTGGCCGCCACGAGGCTGAGACCGAGCGAGACGAGGCGGGAGAGGGCGAAGCGGAGCATCGGCACGCAGGCGGTTGGCTGGGGCGGTTGGCTGGGGCGGTTGGCTGGCCGCGATCCTAGGGCAGTTCCGGCCGCTGTGGAACCTGCCCCGGCCCGCCCTTGGGGGCGGTCGCGCGCTGTCCGTGCTGGCCGCACGGGCCGGGCCTGGTGTCAGGGGCGCTCGCAGGCGGGTGGGGGCGCGCGCGGAGGCACACGTTCCCAGCCTCCCTGCCTCGCCAGAGAGCCACGGGCAGTGCCCGACCGCGGGGTGAGGCGGGACCGTCGCCCCGGTGGGGCGACGCAGCCCGCCGAACGCGAAGCGCCCGTGCGGGCCGCACGGGCGGGGCCTGGGATCAGGGAGGCCGGCAACCGCTCGGGGGCCTTGCACCGAGGGGGCGGTCCCGGCTTCCGTGCCTCTTCAAGGAGCGACCGGCCACCGACCGCGGGCGGCGGGGCACCCGGCCGGCTCAGCCGGGCAGGCCGAGGGCGCCGCGCAGCGCCGGGGTGAACTGCACCGCCAGGTAGAGCCCGTAGAGGACGAGGAACACCGCCCCCTCGCCGCGGGAGACCCGCCAGCCGGAGACGGCGAAGACGGCCAGCAGCCCCGTCACCCCGAGCATCACCCAGAGGTCGAGCGCCAGCACCTCGGCCGGCACCGCGACCGGCGCCACCAGCCCGGTCACGCCGAGGATGCCGAGGATGTTGAAGATGTTCGACCCGACGATGTTGCCGAAGGCGACGTCGCCCTGGCGGCGCAGCGCGGCCAGCACCGAGGTCGCGAGCTCGGGCAGCGAGGTGCCGACGGCGACCAGCGTCAGCCCGATCACCGCTTCCGACAGGCCCGCCGCGCGGGCGATGACGACGGCCGAGCCGACCAGCAGCGCCGCCCCGCCGACCACCGCCGCGATACCGCCGAGCGCCCAGAGCAGCCCCGCCCCGAGCGACAGCGGGCCGGCGACCGGCGGTGCGTCGGGGGCGGCGTGACGCTCGTCGCGGAAGCTGTAGATCGTGTAGCCGGCCAGCCCGGCGAGGAACACCAGGCCCGCGGCCCGGCCGATCGTGCCGGTCAGCGCGAGGCCGGCAAGCAGGAGCGCCGAGACGACGAGCGCCGCCCCGTCGCGGCGGAAGGCGCGCGGCCGTGTCGCCACCGGCAGGATCACCGCCGACAGGCCGAGGATGAGCAGGATGTTGGCGATGTTGGAGCCGACGACATTGCCGACCGCGATGCCCGGCGCGCCGATCAGCGCCGCCTGCACGCTGGCCATCAGCTCGGGTGTCGAGGTGCCGAAGCCGACGAGCGTCAGCCCGATCACGAGCGGCGAGACACCGAGCCGCGTCGCCACCCCCACCGCCCCGCGCACCAGCGCCTCGCCACCGAGGAGCAGCAGGATGAGCCCTGCACCGAGTTCAAGCCAGACCACGCAGGCCTCCGTCGCCGGCGGCCCGCCGCAGGCCGCATCCGGCGCCGGCAGGTAGGGGCGCGGGCTCGGCGCGGGAAGGGGCGGGCGGAAAAATCGCCCCGCCGTCGCCCCGCCGGCACCCCCCGGGCCGGTTGACCATGCCGGGGCCGGGCCATAGCCTTCCGGGCATCCGCGCCGGCCGGCGCAGCAGGGAGGACGTTCATGCCGCTGATCGATGCCACCACGCGGGGGGTGCATGTCATCGCGGTGACGCCGTTCGCCGGCGACGGGGCGCTCGACCTCGACAGCCTCGACCGCGTCACCGACCTCTATCTCGGCGCCGGCGCCGAGGGGCTGACGATCCTCGGGATGATGGGCGAGGCGCCGAAGCTGACCCAGGCCGAAAGCCGCGCCGTCGCCGCCCGGGTGATCGCCCGGGCCGGCGGGCGGCCCGTGGTCGTGGGCGTCTCGGCGCCGGGGCTGGCCGCGATCGGCGAGCTGACACGGGCGGTGATGGACCTTGGCGCCGCCGGGGTGATGGTGGCCCCGCCCGCCGGCCTGCGCACCGACGAGTCGATCCTGGGCTACTATGCGCTTGTCGCCGAGACCGCGGGCGCTGGGGTGCCGCTGGTCGTGCAGGACTTTCCCCTTGCGAGCGGGGTGCAGATCAGCCCCGCCACCTTCGGGCGGATCGTCGCCGGGGTGCCGCAGGTGGTGATGCTGAAGCACGAGGACTGGCCGGGGCTGGCCAAGATCACCGCCATCCGGGCCGCCGAGGCCGCGGGCCAGCGGCGGGTGTCGATCCTGTGCGGCAACGGCGGGCTGTTCCTGCCCGAGGAGATGGCGCGCGGCGCCGACGGGGCGATGACGGGCTTCGCCTTTCCCGAGATGATGGTCGGCGTCGTGGCCGCCGCCGCGGCCGGCGACATGGACCGGGCGCAGGATCTCTTCGACGCCTATCTGCCGCTCGTGCGCTACGAGCAGCAGCCGGGCATCGGGCTGGCGGCGCGCAAGCATGCGCTGTGGCGGCGCGGCGCCATCGCCTCGCCGGCCCAGCGCCGGCCGGGGCAGGTGCTCGATGCCGCGGGCGCGGCCGAGGTCGACCGGCTGATCGCCCGCCAGGAGCGCCGGCTGCGGGCGCTGGGCCAGGGCTAGGGTGGCGCGCGGCGCGGGCGTCGGGGCCGGCTGCGGCCGGGGCGGGGCGCAGTGGCCGGCTCGGTGACGGTCTGGCTGCTGGCCACCGCCGCGGTGCCGGCGGCCGAGGTGGTGCGGGCGGCGGGAGTTCTCGATGCCGGCGAGCGGGCGCGCGCGGATGCCTTCCGCCGGGCCGGGGATGCGCGCGACTACATCCTGGCCCATGCGCTGCTGCGCCGGGCGCTGTCGGCGGTTGCGGGCGGAAGGATGGCGCCGGCGCGCTGGCGGCTGGCCGCGGGGCCGGGCGGCAAGCCGGTGGTGGCCGGGGGTGGGCCCGCCTTCAACCTGTCGCATGCCGCCGGGCTGGTCGCCGCGGCGGTGGGCGAAGGCCCCGGCGACGGCATCGGCAACCTGATCGGCGTTGACGTCGAGACCCCGGGCGCGCACCGGCCCGAGGATCTGGGCGCCGCAGTGCTGACGGCGGCCGAGCAGGCCGACCTTGCCGCCTGCCCGGCGGCCGGCCGCGGCCACCGCTTCCTGCGATACTGGACGCTCAAGGAGGCGCTGATGAAGGCCACGGGAGATGCGCTGCGCATCGATCCGGCAAGCTTCGGGATGCGGCTTGACCCCGTCGGGCTGCGTCCGGGGGGAAGCTGGCCGGCCGACCCCGCTGCCTGGGCCTTCGCCGAGCGCGCCCTGCCCGAGGGGCTGGCGGCGGCCGCCGTGCCGGCGGGATGCACGCTGCACTGGCGGCTGGGCTGGCCCGGCTGAGCACCGGCGGCGGCGCGCGGGCCCTCCGGCGCGGCGCGGCTGCGCGGGCGGGCGCGGGCGGGCGGGGGCGGGCTCAGCGGAGCGCCCGGCCGAGCGCCCGCAGGAGGGCCGCGCCGAGGGCCTGGCCGGCTGCCGAGGCGGCCGCCGCGGCAAGCCAAAGCGCCCCGGCCACCGCCGCCCAGACCTCGTCGGCCAGCCGCAGCGTGGCGCGCATGAGCCGGCCCTTGCCGAGGATCTCGAGCGCGCCGGTGGTGCGCGGGCCGAGCGCGTCGGCGGCCCGGGTCAGCCGGCCCAGCTCGGCCGCGTCGGCCGCATGCGGCATGAGGTGCAGCGTCCGGCGCAGCCCCAGCGCGGCCTGCAGCCGCCCGAGGTCGGCGGCGATCGCCAGCGCCGGGGCAAGGGCTGCCGGCCTGGCGAGGGCGGCAAGGTCGTCGGCCGACCGCACGGCGGCGAGCCCAGCCCAGTCCAGCCCCTCGCGGGCGGCGCGGACAAGCACCGCCGCAAGGCCGGGGGCAAGCCGCCCGCCCTTCCAGGCCAGCCGGGCCAGCCCGGCCCCGGCCTTGATCGCCGCGCTGCTGCCGCCGGTCAGCGGTGCCAGCGCCACCGCCACCAGCCCGACCCCGGAGAGGACGAGCTCGACCTCGTCCACCTCCTCGCCCAGCGCGTGGCGCGTGCCCTCGCGCATGAGCCCGGCGAGGTCGCCCACCGGGGTGAGGTCCACCGGCAGGCGGCAGGCCAGAAGGGTCGTCAGGTCGCAGGCCCGCGGGTCCCAGATGCAGGCGGCACAGGCCGCGGCGCGGGCGGCCAGGCCGTGGTCGGCCGCGTGCAGCGCCGCCCGCCGGGCGGCCAGCACCGGCGGCAGGACAAGGCCGCGGTCGGCCGCCACCTCCTCCACCGCCGCGATGGCGAGCCAGTCGCGCGGCTCTGCGGCAAGCAGCGCCTCGAGCCGGCCGGCCACGGCGGCCGGCGTCGCGGCCCCGGCGAGTGCCGCCTCCACCACGGCCCGGATGCCCGCGGCGCTGCGCCCGACGACTGCGGCCCCTGCCGGCGCCGTCGCCAGCTGCAGGATCCCGGACGCCGTGAGCGCGGCGGCGGCGAGCGCCAGCAACAGGGCCAGGAGCCGGGCGAGGCGCGCCACCCTATCCCCGGCGGGAGCGGACCATGCCGAGGATGTCGAAGGTCTGCGCGAGGATCGGGCGGGCGATGGCCTCGGCGCGGTCGGCGCCGGCGCCGAGCAGGCGGTCGATCTCGGCGGGGTCGCGCAGGTATTCGGTCATGCGGACGCCGATCGGGGCGAGGACCGACACGGCAAGGTCGGCCAGCCGCGGCTTGAACGAGCCGAAGCCCTGACCGGCGAACTCGGCCAGCACCGCCTCGGGGGTGGTGTCGGCGAGGGCGGCGTAGATGTTGACGAGGTTGCGCGCCTCGGGCCGGCCGTCGAGCGCGGCGAGGCTGTCGGGCAGGGGCTCGGGGTCGGTCCTGGCCTTGCGGATCTTCTGGGCGATGGCCTCGGCGTCGTCGGCGAGGTTGATGCGGCTCATGTCCGAGGGGTCGGACTTCGACATCTTCCGGGTGCCGTCGCGCAGCGACATCACGCGCGTCGCCGCGCCCTCGATCACCGGCTCGACCACCGGGAAGAAGTCGACCCCGAAGTCGTGGTTGAACTTGATCGCGATGTCGCGGGTCAGCTCGAGGTGCTGCTTCTGGTCCTCGCCGACCGGCACATGGGTGGCATGGTAGGCGAGGATGTCGGCAGCCATCAGGCTGGGATAGGCGAACAGGCCCACCGAGGCGGCCTCGCGGTCCTTGCCCGCCTTCTCCTTGAACTGGGTCATCCGCCCCAGCCAGCCCATGCGCGCGACGCAATTGAAGACCCATCCGAGCTCGGCGTGGGCCGACACCTGGCTCTGGTTGAACAGGATCGACCGGCCGGGGTCGATGCCGGCGGCAAGAAAGGCGGCGGCGGCCTCGCGGGTGTTGGCGCGCAGCCGCGCTGGATCCTGCCAGACGGTGATGGCGTGCAGGTCGACGAGGCAGTAGACCGTCTCGATCCCCTCGTCCTGCTTCTGCACGAAGCGGCGGAGCGCGCCGAGGTAGTTGCCGAGCGTCAGCCCGCCCGACGGCTGGATGCCCGAGAACACGCGCGTCCGGAAGCGGCCGGCCGTGTCCTTCGCCTGTGCCCGATCGTCCATGTCCGGCCCCGTCTGGAAATCGCCGCCGCGAGGGCTTATCGCTCGCCCCCGGACGCGTCAACCGCGGGGACAGCGCGATGCAGCCGGATCGGAACGCCCCACCCCTCAACCCGCTGCCGGCGGTGGTGTGGCTCATCGCGCTGCCGCTGCTGGGGGTGGAGCTTGCCTTGTGGGCCGGGGCGGAGGGGCTGGTCGGCGGGCCGCAGGCGATCGGCTGGCGCCTGGAGGCGATCCGGGCCCTGGCCTTCCTGCCCGAGCTCTTCGACTGGATGGCCGAGACCGGGCGCTGGCCGGCCGTCCATGTCGTGCGGCTGGTGGCCCATCCCTTCGTCCACCAGGGCTTCACCCACATGCTGTTCGTGCTCGTCTTCCTGCTTGCCCTCGGCAAGGTCGTGGGCGAGGTGTTCGCGCCCTGGGCGGTGGCGGCGGTCTTCTTCCTGTCGGCGGCGGGCGGTGCGGTCGCCTTCTGGCTGATCCTTGACGATCCCGCGCCGGTCTACGGCGGCTTTCCGGCCGTCTACGGGCTGATCGGCGCCTTCACCTGGCTCCTGTGGATGCGCGCGGGCGCGGCGGGCAGCGGCCGGCTGGGGGCGTTCCGGCTGATCGGGGTGCTGGCGGTGCTGCAGCTTGTGGTGACGGCCCTGACGGGTGGCCGCGACATGGGCTGGGTGGCCGAGCTGGCGGGCTTTGCCACCGGGTTCGCGCTGTCCTTCGTCGTCAGCCCCGGCGGCTGGCAGCGGATCGTTGGCCGGGTGCGGGCGCGCTGAGGGCCGACGTTGCCGGGCGTGGCGCGAAAGCGACACGGCCTGTCGCCAGCGTCCGCGACGCGGCCTGTCCCGCGGGGCCGGATGGCCGGATGCGTTACCGGGAGTGTGCGGCATGACCATCGTCGTGAACAGCCTTCGCCTTGCCTGGAGCCCCGGTCAACGAACCGGCATGGCCGAGATGGAGTTCGTGCCGCCGCTGCCCGGAGGGCAGCGGGTGGTCCCGATCCAGGGGTTGAGCGCCGGCGAGATCGGCATGCTCGCCGCGATGACGCAGCTTCCGGGCAAGCTGCGATACGACCCGCGGACGGGGATGATCTTCACCGAGGCGGCCCTGACCTGACGCGATGCGGGCGCCGCGACAGGCGCCGGACGGCGGGGTCCGGGGCGGCGCATGGCCGTTCCCTATGGTTGCCCGTCTGGCCCTTGTCCCTGCGGCGGGGGGGGCCGGCGCCGGCGCAGCGCGTTGCGGAAGTCGTCGGCCCGGAAGGCGCCCAGGGCGAAGCCCGCGGCGAAGTAGGCGACGATCCCGAGGCCGATCAGCCCGGCGAGCGCGAGATAGCGCAGCCCCGGCGCGGCGAGAGGGACGGCGAGGGCTGCCGCGGCGAGCCAGAGCACCCCCCCCATCACCGCCGCGGCGGCGGCGATGCGCGGCAGGCGGGCGAGCAGGCGCGCGTCCGGCCGCGCTCCCGGCCCCATCGCGCGCGCCCCGTGCCAGAGCTGGGCGGCCATCGCCCAGCCGGCGATGGTGGTGCCCCAGGCGGCGGCGGCGAAGCCGGCCCAGGGCATCAGCCCGACGGCGAGTGCCGCGTTCACGACCATCGACCAGACGGCGAAGCGGAACGGGCTGCGGGTGTCCTCGCGGGCATAGTAGAGCGGCTGGAGGACCTTCTGCAGCACGAAGGCGGGCAGGCCTGCGCCGTAGATGGCCAGCGCCAGAGCCGTGCGCGCGCTGTCGTCCGCGACGAAGGCGCCGCGCTGGAACAGCACCGCCACCAGCGGCAGCGCGATGACGACCAGTGCCACCGCCGCCGGCAGCGTCAGCGCCAGCGCGAACTCGGTCGCGCGACTGAACGACCAGCGGCCGCCGCCCTCGTCGCCGGCGCGCAGCCGCCGGGCGAGATCGGGCAGGAGGACGACGCCGATGGCGATGCCCACGACGCCGAGCGGCAGCTGGTAGAGGCGGTCGGCATAGGCCAGCCAGGCTATGGCGCCGTCGGTGAAGCTGGCGACCTGGCGGCCGACCAGCAGGTTGACCTGCACCACCCCGCCCGCCAGCACCGCCGGCGCGGCGATCACCGCCAGCCGCCGCATCTCGGGCGTGAGCCGCGGCAGCACCAGGCGCGGGCGGAAGCCCGCACGCGCCGCCGCCGCCCAGACGAGCGCAAGCTGGGCGATCCCGGCCACGGGCACCGCCCAGGCGAGCGCGTCGCCCACCGGCCAGCCCGCCGCCGCCGCCGCTGCCATCGCCGCGACGAGGATGAGGTTCAGGAGCACCGGCGCCGCCGCCGCCGCGGCGAACCGCCCGAGGCTGTTCAGCACCCCCGAGAGCAGCGCCGCCAGCGAGATGAACAGGATGTAGGGGAAGGCGATGCGGCCGTAGACGACTGCGAGGTCGAGGCGGGGATCGCCGCGAAAGCCGCTCGCCATCGCGAGGACGAGCCAGGGCATCACCGCCTGGGCCACCAGCGTCAGCACCAGCAGGATTCCGGCCAGGCCGGCGAAGGCGTCGCGGGCGAAGCCGGCGGCATCCTCGCCGGCTTCGACCTTCTTGGCGAACATCGGCACGAAGGCCATGTTGAAGGCGCCCTCAGCGAAGAAGCGCCGGAACAGGTTCGGCAGCGCGAAGGCGACCAGGAAGGCTTCGGCCGCCGGTCCCGCCCCCAGAAGGCTCGCGATCAGGATGTCGCGCAGGAACCCCGCGATGCGGCTGGCGAAGGTCCACACGCCGACGGTCAGGAAGCCTGCGACCAGGCGGATCGGCGTCATGTGGCGCGCGCCCGCTCGGCCCCTTCGGCGATGGCTGCGCGCAGCTTGCGCTCCAGCGCCTCCTGCTTGTCGCGCCGCCACAGCTTCAGCCCGAACATGTCCTTGACGTAGAAGGTGTCGACCGCCTGCGCGCCGAAGGTGGCGATGATCGCCGAGGAGATCTGGATGTTGCCCGCCGCGAGCGTGCGGGTGAGGTCGTAGAGCAGCCCCGGACGGTCGCGGGTGTCGACCTCGATGATGGTGTAGATGTCGGAGCCCTCGTTGTCGAAGGTGATGGCGGTGGGAAAGCGGAACTCGCGCTCGCGCTTCTTCAGCCGGTCGCGGTCCTTCAGCGCCTCGCGTGCCACCACCTCGCCGCGGAAGGTGCGCTCGATCATCTGCTTCAGCCGCGGCAGCCGGCCCTCCTCGTAGGGCGCGCCCTCGGCATCCTGGACCCAGAATACGGCGGTGGCGCAGCCGTCCTTGGAGGTGTAGGTGCGCGCGTCCACGACGTTGGCCCCGACAAGCGCCAGCGCACCGGCGAGCCGCGAGAAGATGCCCGGATGGTCGGCCAGCACGAAGCAGGCACGGGTGGCATCGCGGGCGGGCTCGGGGTGCAGGTCCATCCTCATCTCGTCGGCCGCGAGCCCGCGCAGCAGCCCGGCGAAGACGAGCTGCGTCTCGGTCGGCAGTCCCTGCCAGTAGGGGTCGTAGTGGCGGTCGAGTTCGGCGCGGACGTCGCGCGCCTCCCACCCCGGCAGGGCGCCCGCGGCGGCCTCGCGGAAGGCCCGCTTGGCCTCGCCGGTGCGCCGGTCGCGGTTGACCGCCTCGAGCCCGCCCTCGAGCGCATCGGCGGTGTCGGCATAGAGCCGGCGCAGCAGCATCGCCTTCCAGTTGTTCCAAGTGCCCGGTCCGACGCCGCGGATGTCGCAGACGGTGAGAACGGTCAGCAGGTCAAGCCGCTTGCGCGTCTTCACGGCACGGGCGAAGTCGCGCACCGTGCGCGGGTCGGCGATGTCGCGCTTCTGGGCGGTGTCGGACATCAGCAGGTGGTGGCGGACCAGCCATTCGGCGGTCTCGGCCTCCTCGGGGCCCAGCCCGAGCCGCGGCGCCACCCGCCGGGCGATCTGGGCGCCGAGGACGGAGTGGTCCTCGGGCCGGCCCTTGCCGATGTCGTGCAGCAGCAGCGCCGCGTAGAGCACCCGCCGGTTGACCCCGTCGGCAAGGATGCGCGAGGCGATCGGCAGTTCCTCGACCAGCTCGCCCCGCTCGATCTGGGCCAGCACGCTGATGCACTGGATGGTGTGCTCGTCCACCGTGTAGTGGTGGTAGACGTTGAACTGCATCATCGCCACGATCGGCTCGAACTCGGGGATGAAGGCGGCCAGCACGCCAAGCTCGTTCATCCGGCGCAGCGCCCGCTCCGGGTTGCCGTGTTTCAGCAGCAGATCGAGGAAGATGCGGTTGGCCTCGGGGTCGGCGCGCATCTCGGCGTCGATGCGGTGCAGGCTGGCGGCGATGCGGCGCATCGCGTCGGGGTGGAGCAGCAGGCCGGTGCGCAGCCCCTCCTCGAAGATGCGCAGGAGGTTGAGCTTGTCGGCGAGGAAGCGGTCGGGATCGGCGACGCCGAGTCGGTTGTGCACCACCCGGTAGCCGGGCTTCACCCGCCGCGGCCGGGCGAGCGCGCGGAAGAGCCCCGGCGCGCCCTTGACGTGGCGCGCCTCGAGCGCGGTGAGGAAGATCCGCGTCAGCTCGCCCACCCGCGTGGCGTGGCGGAAGTAGTCCTGCATGAAGTGCTCGACCGCCCGACGTCCGCCGGCATCGTCATAGCCCATCCGCGCCGCCACCTCGACCTGCAGGTCGAAGGTCAGCTGGTCCATCGCCCGGCGGGCGATCAGGTGCAGATGGCAGCGCACCGCCCAGAGGAAGGTCTCGGCCTCGCGGAACTGCGCATGCTCCTCGGCGGTG
Organism: Paracoccaceae bacterium; assembly: GCA_023383015.1. Classification (GTDB taxonomy): domain Bacteria; phylum Pseudomonadota; class Alphaproteobacteria; order Rhodobacterales; family Rhodobacteraceae; genus JAHDXW01. The sequence continues at coordinate 8,832 of JAHDXW010000018.1, read as the reverse complement.
AACACCCCCAGCCCGACAAGGTCGGACACGCGGTCGACCCGGTGCAGGTACTTGGCGATCCAGTAGAGCGTCTGCAGGTCGCGCAGCCCGCCCTTGCCCTCCTTGACGTTGGGCTCGAGCATGTAGCGCTGCCCGCCCTGGCGGCGGTGGCGTTCGGCCCGCTCGGCCAGCTTGGCCTCGATGAACTCCGGGCCGGTGGAGCGGAAGAGCTCGGTCCACAGCCGCTCGCGCAGCTCCGCGGCCAGCGGCTCGTTGCCGGCAAGGAAGCGGCACTCGACCAGCGCGGTGCGGATGGTGATGTCCTCGCGCGCCAGCCGCAGGCAGTCCTTCACGGTGCGGCTGGCGTGGCCGACCTTCAGCTTCAGGTCCCACAGGATGTAGAGCATCGATTCGATGACGCTCTCGGCCCAGGGCGCGATCTTCCACGGCGACAGGAACAACAGGTCGACATCCGAGAACGGCGCCATCTCGGCACGGCCGTAGCCGCCGACCGCCAGCAGCGCGATCCGCTCGCCCTCGGTCGGGTTGGGACGGGGGTGCAGCCGCCCGGCGGCCACCCACAGGGCCCCGGTCACCAGCCCGTCGGTGAGGACGGCCTGGCCGTGGATCAGGCCGCGCGCCGCGCGGGGGGCGGCGCGGAAGGCCGTTTCGAGCCGGGCGCCGCCGGCGGCGCGGGCGGCGGCGAGCACCCGCACCGCGGCGGCGCGGACGGCGCGTTCGTCCGCCGCCCCTGCCGTCGCCTCGGCCAGCGCCTCCCGCAGGGCGGCGGGGTCGAGGATTGCCGCGGGTGCCAGCAGCGGCGCGTCGTCGCCGGCCGCGGCAGCGTTGGCGTCAGAAGCCGGCGCCGACGAAACTGCGGGGAGCGGGGTCAATCACAACCACCTGTGCGTTGCGGACCTGCGCCACCGCCAGCCCGCGCTCGTTGGTGCCGTCGGGCAGAAGGCGGAAGATGCCGCCGACCCCGACGAAACCCGACGGCTGGGTCAGCGCCTCGCGCGTCAGCGCATCACCGCGCCCGGCCCGCACCAGCGCCCCGATGGCGGCGATGCCGTCATAGGCCAGTCCGGCGATGGGGTGGGGCGCGGCGCCGAAGGCGGCCTGGTAGCGGCCGGCGAAGCGCTGCGACATCACGGGGTCGGGCAGCGCGAACCAGCCGCCCTGGATGCCCGGCAGGGCGAGGGTGGCCGCCGGGATGTCCCAGCGGGTCAGGCCGATGAAGCGCGTCACCTCGGGCGAGACGCCGTTCTCGGTCAGCAGCTGCGTGAGCAGCGGCAGCGCCCCGGCGGTGTCGGCGGTCAGGAACAGCGCCTGCGCCCCCGACCCGCGCGCCTGACCGGCGATCGACGGCACCGCGGCCACGACGCCCGACTGCGAGAACTCGAACGAGCCCACCGCCGCAACCGTCGAGCCGGAGGCGGCCACCGCCCGCTCGATCGCCGCGCGGCCGACCTCGCCGGCGGTGGTGCGCTCGTGCACCACCATCAGCCGGGTGATGCCTTGGCCGCGGGCGTGACGGACCAGCCGCGCGGCGGTGTTGGCGAAGGTCGGGCCGAGCACGAAGACGTTGCCGCCGGCGATGTCGGCGTTGTTGGAGAAGGACAGCACGTTGATGCCGCGGCTGGCGACGGCCAGCCCCGCCGCGTTGGCCTCGCCGCCGAAGACCGGGCCGAGGATGATCTTGGCGCCCTCCTCGACGGCGCGCGCCGCCGCCGCCGCCGCCTGCGCGGGCTGGCCGGCGGTGGGGTAGACGCGCAGGTCGATCTGCACCCCGTCGAGATCGGAGACGGCAAGCCTCGCGGCGTTCTCGAGCGCCTGGGCAAGCACCGCGTCGGAGGCCTGCCCCGAGCCCGACGGCACCAGCAGCGCCACCGGCACCGCGGCGCGGGTGTCGATCGCCGGGCCGGCGCCGCCCATCGGCACCGCCCCCGGGTCGCATCCGGCAAGGGCGGCGACGGCCGCCGCGGCAAGGGCCGGACGGCGCAGCCGGCCGCCGGCCGCCGCGGCGGCACGGCCCGGCCGCAGCCGTGCGAACATCTTGCGGGCGGCTGAAAGAACGGCAACCATGGGCTCCTCCTCGCGACGCGCCGACGGCACTGCGTGGCAGCCTAGAAGGTCGCCGGAGCGAAGTAAACTTGCCATCCCGGCCTGTGCGGAGGTTCACCGGCAGATGTCCGCCCGCCCGCCGCCCCGCCCGCCGCCCCCCCCCGCCGGCCCGGCCGGGGCGGCCGGCGCCCCTGCGGGGACGCAGGTGCCCGCCGGGCCGGAGGCGCCCGGGCGGCCGGACCGGGCGGGGTGGCCGCAGGCACCCGCAGAGGCCGCGCGGCCGCCCGCGGCCGGGCTGCATTTCGTCGCCACCCCGATCGGCGCCGCCCGCGACATCACGCTGCGCGCCGTCGACGTGCTCGCCGGCGCCGAGCTCCTGGCCGCCGAGGACACCCGCCGCCTGCGCCAGCTGCTGACGATCCACGCCATCCCGCTGGCCGGGCGGACGATCCTGCCCTACCACGACCGCAACGGCGAGGCGATGCGCCCCCGCCTGCTCGCGGCGCTCGCGGCGGGTCGCTCGGTGGCATATGTCTCGGACGCCGGAACGCCCCTGGTCGCCGACCCGGGCTTCCGCCTCGCCCGCGCCGCGATCGAGGCCGGCGTCGCCGTCCATGCCGTTCCCGGCCCCTCCGCGGTGCTGGCCGCGCTGACGGTTGCCGGGCTGCCCACCGACCGCTTCCTGTTTGCCGGCTTTCCCCCGCCGCAGCCCCGGGCCCGGCAGGAGTTCCTTGCCGGGCTGGCCGATGTGCAGGCGACGCTGGTCTTGCTCGAATCGCCCAGGCGCGTTCGTGAAACATTAGGGGATTTGTGCGAGATCCTCGGGGAGGGACGCGCGGCGGCACTGTGCCGGGAACTGACCAAGCTGCACGAGGAGGTGCTGCGCGGCACGCTCGGCGAGCTTGCCCTGCGGCTCGGAGGCGCCGATCCGCGCGGCGAGATCGTGCTGGTGATCGACCGGCCGCGCCCGCAGGCGGGGCCGCCGCGCGACGGACAGACGGAGGAGGCGATGCAGAGCATGCTGGAGGAGGCCCTTGCCGACCGGCCGCTGCGGCAGGCGGTCGATGCCGTGGCCGCGGCGCTGGGCCTGCCGCGGCGGCGGGTCTACCAGGCGGCGCTGGCGCTCAGGGGCCGCCGGTGAGGGGCGCGGCCTGCGCGGCGCGCAGACTTTCGGGCCGGCGCGCCGACCTTTCCGGGCGGGCCGCCGAGGATGCGGTGGCCGCCCATTTCGCCCGTGCCGGGGCCCGGGTGGTCGCGCGCCGCTGGCGCGGGCGGAGCGGCGAGATCGACCTCGTCCTGCGCGACGGCGCGGCGCATGTCTTCGTCGAGGTCAAGGCAGCGGCGGGCTTCGCCGCCGCCGCCACCCGCCTAGGCCCGAGGCAGGCGGCGCGGATCATGGACGCGGCGCTGGAGTTCCTGGCCGACGACCCGCGCGGACAGGATGCCGAGATGCGCTTCGACGTGGCGCTGGTCGACGGCGCCGGCCGGGTGGCGGTGATGGCCAACGCCCTCGCCGCCTGAGCGGCCATTGCACCGCGGCCGCGGCTGGGGCATCTAGCCCGCGGAGCAGCACGCGGAGGGGCGGGCGATGGCACTCAGGGTCGCGATCCAGATGGATCCCATCGGTTCGGTCAGCATCCGCGCCGACAGCACCTTCCGGCTTGCCGAGGAGGCGCAGGCGCGGGGCCACAGCCTGTTCTACTACACGCCCGACCGGCTGGTGTTCCGCGACGGGCGGGTGCTGGCGCGGGGCTGGCCGCTGGCGGTGCGGCGGGTGGAGGGGGACCACTTCAGCCTCGGGCCCGAGGCCGAGGTCGACCTCGCCGACTGGGACGTAGTGTGGCTGCGCCAGGATCCGCCGTTCGACATGGCCTACATCACCACCACCCATCTGCTGGAGCTGCTGCATCCGCGCACGCTGGTGGTCAACGACCCCTTCTGGGTGCGCAACGCGCCCGAGAAGCTTCTGGTGCTGCGCTTCCCCGGGCTGACGCCGCCGACCCTGATCGCCCGCGACCTGGCCGCGATCCGGGCGTTCCGGGCGACGCATGGCGACGTCATCCTCAAGCCGCTCTACGGCAACGGCGGCGCCGGGGTGTTCCGGCTCGACCCCAACGACGGCAACCTCGCGGCGCTGCACGAGCTGTTCACCGGCTTCTCGCGCGAGCCGCTGATCGTGCAGAAGTACCTGCCCGAGGTGGCGGGCGGGGACAAGCGCGTGATCCTGGTCGACGGCGAGGCGGTGGGGGCGATCAACCGGGTGCCGGCGGCCGGCGAGACGCGGTCGAACCTGCATGTCGGGGGCCGGGCCGAGAAGGCCGTGCTGACCGACCGCGACCGCGCGATCTGCGCCGCGATCGGGCCGGTGCTGCGCGAGAAGGGACTGGTGTTCGTCGGCATCGACGTGATCGGCGACTGGCTGACCGAGATCAACGTCACCTCTCCGACCGGAATCCAGGAGCTCGAGCGCTTCGACGGCATCAACGTTGCCGCCCGCATCTGGCAGGCGGTGGAGGCGCGCTGCCGCGCCGGCGGCGGCTGATCGCGGGCGCGCGCGGCCGGGTTGCAGGGTTGCCGGGGCGGGCAGGCGGGCACGGTGCCCGCGGGGGCGGGTGGTGCCGGCGGCCGGGATGGTCTAGCCTCTCCCCGTTCGCCCTGAGGATGACGCATGACCTGGTCCTTCCCCCTCGGCCGGCTCTTCGGTTCGGAACTGCGCGTTCATGCCACCTTCTTCCTGCTGCTGCTGTGGATCGGCGCGGTCGCCTGGCTGGCCGGGGGGCCGGCGGCGGCGGCCGAGAACGTGGCCTTCATCCTGGTGCTGTTCGCCTGCGTCGTGGCCCATGAGTACGGCCATGCGCTGATGGCGCGCCGCTACGGCATCGCCACCCCCGACATCACGCTGCTGCCGATCGGCGGGCTTGCCCGGCTGGAGCGGATGCCCGAGCGGCCCGGCCAGGAGATCGCCGTGGCGCTGGCGGGGCCGGCGGTGAACGTGGCGATCTGGGCGGTGCTGGTGCTCGTCCTCGGGGTCGACACCGACGTCGCCCGGCTGGCCGCGATCGAGGATGCCGGGGCGGGGTTCTGGGGCCGGGTGGCGGCGGTCAACCTCTTCCTCGTCGCCTTCAACATGATTCCCGCCTTTCCGATGGACGGCGGCAGGGTGTTCCGGGCGCTTCTGGCGATGCGCCTCGGCCGGGTGCGGGCGACGCGCATCGCCGCGACCGCCGGGCAGGTGCTTGCCTTCCTGTTCGGCTTTCTGGGGCTGACGGGCGGCAGCCCGATCCTCGTGCTGATCGCGATCTTCGTCTTCATCGCCGCCCAGGCCGAGGCGAGCGACGTGGCCATGCGCGATGCGGCGCGCAATGTCGGGGTGCGGGCGGCGATGATCACCCGCTTCGAGACGCTGCCCGAGTCCGCCTCGCTGGCCGATGCCGCCGATGCGCTGATCCGCACCACCCAGCACGAGTTCCCGGTGCTTGCCGAGGACGGCCGGCTGGTGGGGTTCCTGACCCGGCACGCGCTGTTCGGGGCCCTGGCCGAGGGCCGGCGCACCGGCCCGATCGCCCCGGCGATCGCGCGCGACGTGCCGGTGGTGGCGATCTCGGTGCGGCTGGACGAGGCCCTGGAGGCGATGCACCGCGCCGCCGCCCCGGCGGTGGCGGTGGCCGCCCCGGGCGGGCGGGTCGTGGGCTATGTGACGGCCGAGAACGTCGGCGAGTTCATGATCCTGTCGGGCCGGTAGGGCGCGGACGGCGCCGGCGGCCTCAGCCGCCGCCGGGCCGGGCGAGGCCGGCGAGGGCGCGCAGTTCGGCCGCGGCGAGCAGCACCTCGACCCCTTCGCGCGTGCCGGCGGCAGCGGCGGCGGCGCGGTCATGCGCCGCGGCGATCCCGTCAAGCCGGCCGGCGATTGCGGCCAGATCCTCGCGCAGCCGGGCGGTGCCGGCGGCCTGCCGTTCGGCCAGCCACAGCCCGGCCACGGTCTCGGGGGGAAGCGACATGAGCTGCTCGACGGCGCTGCCGACCGGGGTGCCGGCGAAGCGTGGCGCGGCCAGCGCCCGCCAGACCGCCGGGTCAAAGCCGCGCAGCACGGCGGCGGCCTGGCGGACATAGGCCCAGGTCGCCCCGGCCGGCAGCACCGGCAGGTGGCGGGCCATCTGCGCGACCAGCCACTCCATCGCCGCGGCTGCCAGCGCCGCGTCCTGCGGCGGCAGCATCGCCGCGATCGTCCGGTAGTGGGCGAGGAAGGCGGCGGCATCCGCGCCGGCCGCACCCGCCGCCGGAGCGTCGCGGCGGAAGCAGACGATGCGGTCGGCAAAGCCGATCCGGCGCGCCTTCAGGCACAGCGCCCAGTGGAAGGGGTGCTCCTCGTGCGGCAGCGGCCCCTCGGGAAAGCGCAGCCCGTGGGCCTCGATCAGGCTGCGGCGATGCAGCCGCCGCCAGGGGGCGGCGTCGAGCGACAGGGCGAGCAGCCGGCGCCCGGCCTCGTCCGGCCCGGTGCCGGCGAGCGCCCAGCGGTCGCGGTCGGCAGGCGGGCGGAAGGTGCCGGCGGCGCTGTCGAACTCCATGAACCCCGCAAAGAGCAGATCCTCGCCCGAGGCCTCGAACCGCGACCGGCAGATGCGGAAGTCCTCCGGTGCAAGCCAGCCCTCGCCGTCGACGAAGACGACCACCTCGCCGTCGGCGCGCGCCAGGCCGATGTTGGCCGCCGAGGCGATGCCGCCCCAGGTCCGGGCGCCGAGCAGCACGGCGTCGGGCGCCGCGCCGGTGGCTGCCGCCAGCGCCGGCGCGGCGGCCGCGATCACCGCGGGAGTGCCGTCGGCCGAGGCGTCGTCGATGATGATCACCTGGTCGCCGGGGGCCGCGGCGGCGGCGAGGGACTGAAGGCAGCGGCCGGCATGGGCCGCAGCATCGCAGGTGATGACGATGAAGGAGACCCGCATCAGGCCGCCGCCCGCAGCCGCGCGATGGCCGGCCCCGCCAGCGAGGGGTTGCGCAGGAGCGCGAGCGCCAGGAAGTCGGCGCCGAGCGCGCCGAGGAAGCGGCCGGAGCGGAGAGCGAACTCGTCCCGCGCCGCCGGGCTGTCGAGGCGGGCCGGGATCCAGTCGAAGAGCCGCAGGCAGAACTCCACGAAGGGTTCGGCGAAGCGGCCTGCGTCGGCCGTCGCCCGCAGACGTGCGGCGACCTCGTCGAGGGCCTCGAACACGCGCAGCCGGTCGCTGTCGCGCCGGAGGGTCAGGTGCTGGCCGTCGTCGGAGACCTGGTGCAGGCAGCAGATCCGGTCGCTGGCCAGCACCCGCCGCGCGGCGATGAAACAGGCCCAGTGCAGCGCGAGGTCGTTGTGCACGGGGATCTCGGTGAAGCGGATGGCCTCGCCCCTCAGGAAGGCGGTCCGGTAGACCTTGTTCCAGGGATAGGCCGAGATGCGGCAGAGCAGCCGGGTCTGCGCGCCGTCGAGCGGCCGCGGCGCGGCGCCGGCCGCGATGCGGCGCCAGAGGCTTGCATCGGGCTCGAGCGGCCCCTGCCCGCCGAGGGCGATGGCGCGGCTGTCGGCATGGCGGAAGATCGCGAAGTCGAACTCCTGCCCGTCGAGGTCCGCCATCAGCGGCCCGAGCTCGGGCAGGAGGCGGTCGTCGGCGTCGACGAACATCACATGCGGGCAGCCGGCCGCGTCCAGGCCGACGTTGCGGGCCCGGCCGGCGCCGCCGGCGTCCTCCAGCCGCCGCCAGACCAGGCGCTCCCCGGCCAACCCGCCGGGCGGCAGGCAGCCCTCGGCGGTGCAGGGCGGGTCGGAGGCGTCGTCGACGACGATCACCTCCTCGGCGACCCCGAGCCCGGCGATGTCGCCGAGCAGCCGGGAGAGGCCGGCGGGATCGTTCCACACGGGGATGACGACCGAAAGCCTCATGCCATGAACAGCCGCAGGTCCTCGAGCTCGAAGGTGAAGCTCCCGGTGGGAAACCACAGGATCAGGTTGCGCCAGTGCGGCTCGGTCCGCAGCGCGGGTGACGCGGCGACAAGCACATGGTCGACATGCGTGCTGGTCTCCGGGAAGCCGACGATCTGCCGCGGGAAGGGGATGTCCTCGAAGCCCTCGGCATGGCCGATGCGCAAGGCCAAGCGCACCGCCATGGCGCGCGAGGCGCGGCTGCGCGCGTAGATGCCCAACAGCCGCCGCTGCGAGAGATCCTCGGTGCCGGTGTCGAGGTTCAGCGTCAGCCAGCGCCCCTCCTCGACCACATGCATGCGCAGGTCGAGCATCGTGCCCGGGCGCGTGGCATAGCTGCCCTCGGTCTGCCCGCGTTCGGCGTCCAGCGAGAACCAGATGCCGGGAACCGGGGCGGTGCCGTCCCGCACCGGGCCTGAGCCCGCGGCCGCCCGGAGCGCATCGAGCGCGGCGATGGCCTCGGCGATGCCCGCGCTCATGGCCCCTCCTGACCCGGGCGGCGGGCCGGCGCGGTGCGGGCGGCACCGGCGGCCAGCCACTGCCGTCGCCGGCCGGCCCCGGTGCCTGTCATGACCATGCGCCGGCGCCCGTGCTGCGTGGCGGCTCTCCCTGCCCTCGCCGGGGTCTTACGATGCCGCGGGGCATGGAGCAACCGCCAATCGCCGCTTGCCCGGGGGGGCGCCCCGGCCGGTCTGGCGGGAGGAGGGCGGAGGAGACGCTCTAGGTCGCTGCCAGTGCCGCGATCTCGGCCAGTGCCCCGGCCAGCGCCGCCTCGACCCCCTCCGTCGCCCCGGCCGCGGCGATCGCGGCCAGCGCCTTCCGCCGCACGCCGGCAAGCCGGGCGG
>JAHDXW010000017.1 GCA_023383015.1 Paracoccaceae bacterium | reverse complement strand
GTTGGTGGGGATGCCGCCCATGTTGTAGTGCACCGTCGGCAGCACCGGGATCGGCGCCCGCGTCACGTCGACCCCTGCGAAGATGCGCGCCGATTCCGAGATCCCGGGCAGCCGCTTCTCCAGCACCTCCTTCGGCAGGTGGTTGAGGTGCAGGTGGATGTGGTCCTTCTTCGGCCCGACACCGCGCCCCTCGCGGATCTCGATCGTCATGCAGCGGCTGACGACGTCGCGGCTGGCGAGGTCCTTGTAGGTCGGGGCGTAGCGCTCCATGAACCGCTCGCCTTCCGCGTTGGTCAGGTATCCGCCCTCGCCACGCGCGCCCTCGGTGATCAGGCAGCCGGCGCCGTAGATGCCGGTGGGATGGAACTGGACGAACTCCATGTCCTGCAAGGGCAGGCCGGCGCGGGCGATCATGCCGTTGCCGTCGCCGGTGCAGGTGTGCGCCGAGGTCGCGCTGAAATAGGCCCGCCCGTAGCCCCCCGTCGCCAGCACCACCATCTTGGCGCGGAACAGGTGCAGGGTGCCGTCGTCGAGCTTCCAGGCCAGCACGCCCTGGCAGGCGCCGTCCGCCGACATGATCAGGTCGAGCGCGAAATACTCGATGTAGAACTCCGCCTTCTGCTTCAGGCTCTGGCCGTAGAGCGTGTGCAGGATGGCGTGGCCGGTGCGGTCGGCGGCCGCACAGGTGCGCTGCACCGGCGGGCCCTCGCCGAACTTCGTGGTGTGGCCGCCGAAGGGGCGCTGGTAGATGCGCCCGTCCTCGGTGCGCGAAAACGGCACGCCGTAGTGCTCGAGCTCGTAGACCGCCGCCGGCGCCTCGCGGGCGAGGTACTCCATGGCGTCCATGTCGCCCAGCCAGTCAGAGCCCTTGACGGTGTCGTACATGTGCCACTGCCAGTGGTCGGGCCCCATGTTCGACAACGAGGCGGCGATGCCGCCCTGGGCGGCCACGGTGTGGCTGCGGGTGGGGAACACCTTGGTCACGCAGGCGGTACGCAGTCCCTGCTCGGCCATGCCGAGGGTCGCGCGCAGGCCCGAGCCGCCCGCCCCCACCACCACCACGTCATAGGCGTGTTCTTCGATCGGATAGGCCGCCATGGAGGGCTCCCGCGGTTGTCAGAGGGCGAGGCGGGCGATGGCGAACAGCCCCACCGCCGCGGCCCCGTAGGAAACGAGGATCATCGCCACGACGGCGAGCTTGCGGGTCATCCCCTGCCAGTAGTCCTCGATCATCACCTGCACGCCGCCGCGGAAGTGATGCATGGCAACGACGATCGTCAGCGCCGCGACCAGCGCCGGGAACGGACGGCCGAAATGGGCCACGACTTGGGCATGCGGGGCGCCGATGACCGGGACCACCGAGATCACGAACAGCGGGATCAGCACCGCCAGCGCCACCGCCGAGATCATCATCGCGACGTGGTGGCCGGTGCCGCTGCGGGCCGCGCCGCGCCCCTCGGCGCGCTTGCGGTCGGTCAGGTAGCTCATCGGTCCCTCCCTCAGCCGGCGGCCAGCGCGACGAGCGTCACGAGCGTCGCCGCGACCGAGCCCAGGATCACCACCCATCCCATCCGCTCGGAGGTGGCAAGGTCGAGGCCGTGGCCGCTGTCCCAGATCAGGTGCCGGATTCCCGCCAGCCCGTGGAAGTAGAGCGCCCAGAGCGACCCCGCGAGCACCAGAAGCCCCAGCCAGGACGTCACCAGCCCGTTGGCGAAGGCGTAGTACTCCGGCCCCGCCGCGGCCGCGAACAACCACCAGATGAAGACCAGGGCGCCGACAAGCAGCGCGTTGCCGGTGATCCGGGCGAGGATCGATGAGATCATCGGGATTTGCAGCCGGTAGATCTGCAGGTGCGGCGACAGCGGGCGGTTGCCCCGGTTCACATCGGCCATGGCGGTCCCTCTCCTCGGCCCCGCGGCGGCCCCGCGGGGGCTGTGCATTCGTCCACCCTCTTACCCCTTTTTTTGCCGCTGTCACGCCCGCGCCGGCTCCCCGGCAGCGGCATTTGGGCGCGACGGCGCAGAAATTCCCCCGTCGTGATCGCGGATTTCGGCAGCGTGATCACGAATTCCGCGCCGGACCGGCCACCGCACCGCCCCGCGGAGTCGCCTGCGGCCCGCGCCCGCATGTGCGGTCCGCAGGCAGGGGCGCGGGCGGCCGGGCGCAGCCTCAGCGCGGCACCAGCACCCACAGGTCGAGGTCAAGCAACACCCCGGGCAGGTAGCGGCCGGAATCGTCCCTCAGCGCAAATGGCGGCGTCCCGGCGCGGGCCGCCACCAGCCGCAGCCGCAGCGCGCCGACCCCCGGCGCGGCGGTCCCGGCGCGGTCCAGCACTTCCGACCAGGCCGTGACCGTGTCGCCGGCATGACAGGGGTTGGCATGGGTGCCGGCGTTGATCGCCGCCACGATCTGGGCGTTGGCAAGCCCGTTGAAGGCCAGCGCCCGGGCCAGCGAGATGACGTGGCCGCCATAGACGATGCGCCGCCCCTCCGGCCGCGCCCCGGTGTCGAAATGCACCCGCGCGGTGTTCTGCCAGAGCCTCGTGGCAAGAAGGTGGTCGGCCTCCTCCACCGTTACCCGGTCGCGGTGGTCGATCCGCTCGCCGGGCGCGTAGTCGGCCCAGCGGAAGGGCTCTCCCGCGAGACCGAAATCGTAGCGCCCGAAGTCCAGCCCCGCCGGCACCGCGAGGTCGGCCGCCGCCACCGCCGGGGCGAGCGCCGGCACCACCGCCGGGCCGACCTCCGCCGCCGGGTCGCGCTTGTTCACCAGCACCCAGCGGACATAGTCGAGCACCGCCTCGCCGTGCTGGTTCCTGCCGGTGGTCCTCACCCAGACCACCCCGGCGGCGCGGCTCGAGGCCTCGCGCAGTCCGATCACCGTTGAGCTCGCCGTCAGCGTGTCGCCCGGCCACACCGGGGCGAGGAAGCGGCCCTCGGCATAGCCGAGGTTGGCGACCGCGTTCAGCGAGATGTCGGGAACCGTCTTGCCGAAGACGGTGTGGAAGACGGCGAGATCGTCGAGGGGGCTCGCCCGCAGGCCGCAGGCGCGGGCGAACTCGTCCGACGAATGCAGCGCCCCGCGGGCGGGGTAGAGGGCATGGTAGAGCGCCCGCTCGCCCCCCGACAGCGTCCGCGGCACGGCATGGACGATCGTCTCCCCCGGCCGGTAGTCCTCGAAGAAGCGTCCCGCGCCGGTCTTGCTCACAGTTCGCCCAGCCGCATGGCCGGGTCGTAGACGGCACCCGGCACCTCCTTCACCACCGCCTGCGCGCAGCGCATGGTGCCGCTCGACGGGTCGTGGGCGTAGGCGGGCCCGCCGTGCAGTTCCCAGCCCCTGGCCAGCGCCTCGCTGACCTTGTGACAGAAGGCCGAGGTGTCCTCGCCCGTCAGCAGCCTGTAGGCCCTCACCACCACCTCCCCCCCGGCAGCGGCCAGGGCCCTAGCCACCCGTGCAGGGCGACGATCGCCAGATAGAGAACCGCCGCGATCACCCCGAGGCGGATGTCGCCGGCCAGGCTGCCGCCCCGCCAGGGCGTCCAGGCGGGCTCGCGGGCGTTGATGGCCAGCATCGCCGCCACCGCCCACAGCCCGAGGCCGCCGAACAGCAGCACCGAGGCGGCATCGCCGCGCACCAGCAGATGCCCGACCGCCCACAGGAGGGTGCCGGTCAGCATCGGGTGGCGCATCCGTGCCCGCAGCCGGCTCTGCGAGTTGCCGACGCCGTAAAGCGCCACGGCGGCGAGCAGGAGCAGGTTGTTCAGGTGCATCCCCCAGGCCGGCGGGGTATAAAGCACCACCACACCGGCGCTTCGGTAGCCCAGCACCATCAGCACCACCGCCGCCAGGATCACGACCGCGAACAGTCCCCGCGCGGCGTCGCCCATCCGCGCCTGCAGGGCCGCCCGCGGCCCCGGCGCCGCCCGCTTGAACAGATGCGCCGCGACCCACAGCGCCAGCCCCAGGACCAGCCAGATCATGCCCCCTCCTCCCCCGCCCCGATGGCGGCGGCACGCGCCAGCAGCCGCCGGGCCGCCGCGACATGAAGGTTCTCGACGATGCGGCCGTCAAGCACCGCGACGCCCTGTCCCCGTGCCGCCGCCTCGGCATGGGCGGCAATCTGGCGGCGGGCCAGAGCGATTTCGCCGGCCGAGGGGGCGAAGGCGGCATTGGCCGCCGCGATCTGGTCGGGGTGGACCAGCGACTTTCCGTCGAAGCCCAGCATCCGACCCTCGGCGCACTCGGCGGCCAGCCCGACGGGGTCGCGCAGCGCGTTCCACACCCCGTCGATGGCGACACGCCCGAAGGCGCGTGCAGCCATGAGGCAGTGGGCCAGCGCCGGCACCAGCGCCGTCCGGCCCGGCCCGACCCGACAGCCGATCTCCTTGGCAAGGTCGTTGGTGCCCATCACCACGCCCGCCAGAGCCGGATGGGCGGCGACCGGCGCCGCCGCCAGCACGCCGCGCGGCGTCTCCAGCATCGCCCACAGCCGCCGGCCGGGGGCCAGCGCCGCCAGCGCGTCCAGCTCGTCCGAGCCCTGCACCTTGGGCAGAAGGATGCCGTCGGGCTCCAGCCCGGCAAGCGCGGCAACGTCCTCGCGTCCCCAGGGCGTGTCCAGCCCGTTGACGCGCACAAGCCGCGCCCGCCCCCCGTAGCCGCCCTCCGCCAGGATCCCGGCCAGCAGCGCCCGCGCCGCCGGCTTCTCGGCCGGGGCGACCGCGTCCTCGAGGTCGAAGATGATGGCGTCCGCGTCCAGCCCGCGCGCCTTCTCCAGCGCGCGCGGGCTGGACGCGGGGATGTAGAGAACCGACCGCCACGGCCGTGCCGTCTCGTCCATGCCCCGTGCCCTCCCTCGTGCCTACGCGGCCGCGGCAGGGGAAGCACGCGGCGGCCAACCCCGCAACTCCTCGCGATGCCGCAGCGCGGCGCAAAGGCTCCGGCGACCGCCGCGTTAACCCTTCGTTACCCGCTTCCGCGGCAGTCTCTCCCGGTCGCGGGCGGGGCGCCCCGGCCGGGCCGCCGGGGGTGGAGGGCCCCGCCGCCGCGACGCAACCATACCCGGAAAGGGGAGAGTGTCGCGCCGCCGGGCGCCCTGCTCCCGCACCGGGCGCCGGCCGGCCCGGGCGCCACCGGCCCCCGAGGAAAGGCAGAGAAGATGACCGTCCGCACCCCGACCCTCGCCCGCATCCTTGCCCTTGCCGCCGTCCTGTCGGCGGCCGCGGCCGGCCCCGCTGCTGCCCAGCCCGCCCGCTGCGGCGAGCGGGCGCGCGTCCTCGACCATCTGGCCTCCGCCTATGGCGAGTCCCGCCGCGCCGCCGGACGCGCCGCCAACGATGTCCTGGTCGAGCTCTTCGCCTCGGATGCCACGGGGAGCTGGACGATCACCGCCACCCTGCCGAACGGCATGACCTGCCTTCTCGCCGCCGGCGAGGGCTTCGAGGCGCTGACGGCCTCCGCCGCTGTCCCGGGCACGCCTGCCTGAGGAGGCAGGCTTCCGCGCCGGCGGCGACGGCAGGACAGGCTGGTCCGGCCGGGCCGCTCAGGCCATGCCCAGCCAGACCAGCCGTGCCCCGGTCGCGGCGAGGAACAGGAAGGTGACCGCGAAGAAGGCGCGCTCGGGCACCAGCCGATGCGCCTTCACGCCCAGCCAGATACCCGCCGCTGCCACCGGCATCAGGACCAGGTCGGCGACCAGCGTCTCGGCGGTGAAGATGCCGAGCATCGCGTAGGGAACGAGCTTGAACAGGTTGAAGGCCGCGAAGGTTGCCACCGAGGTCGCCTGATAGGTGGTCTTGTCCATCCCCTGGCCCAGCAGGAACATGGCAACCGGCGGGCCGCCGGCGTGTGCGACAAAGCTCGTGAACCCGCCCGTCGCCCCTGCCGCCACGCCCTTGCGCGCGTCGAAGGGCCGCGGCCGGATGGTCACCCAGCCGAGCGCCCGCGCAGCCTGCCAGCCGACATAGGCCAGAGCGAGCGCGCCGATCGCCAGCCGCAGGTGGTCGGGATCGGCGACGGTGAAGAACATCAGCCCCAGCCCGACGCCCGGCACCGCCCCGAGGACCAGCACCCGCACGCTAGGTCCGTGCCAGCGGCCGCGATAGGCGCGCAGGGCCCCGACATCCATCACCATCAGCAGCGGCAGCACCAGGCCCAGCGCCAGGCCGGGGTCGATCGCCAGGGCCAGGATCGGGGTCGCGGCGAAGGTCGCCACGTCGCCGAAGCCACCCTTCGATATCCCCATGAAAATGACGACCGGCACCGCCAGCGCGTAGAAGAAGGGATCGAATGCCATGCCGCCGCCCCGCGCGCTCCAGCCCCGCGCCGTCCTAGACTGCCGCCCGGCCGACCGAAAGGCCGCGGCCCTTGCAAGGTGGACATCCTGCGACTAGGCATCCCGCCGGCAATCCCTGCTGCGGAGACCTCCTCATGGCCAGACCCAGGATCGCGCTGATCGGCGCGGGGCAGATCGGCGGCACGCTCGCCCATCTCGCCGCGATCAAGGAACTCGGCGACATCGTTCTGTTCGACATCGCCGAGGGGATTCCCCAGGGCAAGTCGCTCGACATCGCCGAATCCGGCCCCTCCGAGGGCTTCGATGCGCAGCTGCGCGGCACCAACGACTATGCCGACATCGCCGGGGCGGATGTCTGCATCGTCACCGCCGGCGTCCCGCGCAAGCCGGGGATGAGCCGCGACGACCTGCTCGGCATCAACCTCAAGGTGATGAAGGCGGTCGGCGAGGGCATCCGCAACCACGCCCCCGGTGCATTCGTCATCTGCATCACGAATCCGCTCGACGCCATGGTCTGGGCGCTGCGCGAATTCTCGGGGCTGCCGCACCACAAGGTCGTGGGCATGGCCGGGGTGCTCGATTCCGCCCGCTTCCGCCATTTCCTGAGCCTCGAGTTCGGTGTCTCGATGCGCGACGTCACCGCCTTCGTCCTCGGCGGCCACGGCGACACGATGGTGCCGCTGGTGCGCTATTCCACGGTGGCCGGCATTCCGCTGCCCGACCTCGTGGCGATGGGCTGGACAAGCCAGGAGCGTCTCGACGCCATCGTCCAGCGCACCCGTGACGGCGGGGCCGAGATCGTCGGGCTGCTGAAGACCGGGTCGGCCTACTACGCCCCGGCGACCAGCGCCATCGAGATGGCCGAGGCCTATCTCAGGGACCAGAAGCGTCTGCTGCCCTGCGCGGCCCATTGCGACGGTCAGTTCGGGCTCAAGGGCATGTATGTCGGGGTGCCAACGATCATCGGCGCCGGCGGAATCGAGAAGATCGTCGACATCAGGCTGAACCGCGACGAGCAGGTGATGTTCGACCGCTCGGTCGCCGCCGTGCAGGGCCTCGTCGCCGCCTGCAAGGGCATCGATCCCTCGCTGGCCTGAGCCTCGGACGCCCGCGGCGCAGCCTCCGGTTGCGCCGCGGCGGGGCCCGTGCAAGCATCGGGCGATGCGGGCCCGGCTTCCTCTGATCCTCGCGCTTTGCCTCGGTCTCGGCGGCTGCGGCGGGCGGCTGCCGGCGCCGGATGCGCTGGAACTGGCCAACCTGCGCCCCTGGAATGCGGTGCCTGCAACCGCCCCTGCCCGGCTCGTCGCGGTCTTCGAGCAGGTCTGCATTGACGGCCCCGAGGCCCCCGACCGTGCCGCGGCGGCACTGCACGCAATGGACTATGTCGAATCCCCGGGGCGCCCCGGCGCGGCGGTTCGCGGCTTCCTCGTGGACGACGACCGCCCGGCGGTGCTGGTCGGCAGCGACGGGCGGTCCTGCGCCGTCGCTGCCCGGGCCCGCACCGGGCAGACCGCGGGCATTGCCGCCATGGTCGCCCGCCGTTTCCCCGACGCGCGCGGGCTCGCTCCGGTCCTCCTCGGCCCCCGGACCGAACGCGGCTGGGCCACACCGGGGGGCGGGTTCGTCCTGCTCCACCGCGTGATCGTGGCGGGGCGGCCGTCGGAACTGCTCCTGATCCGCCTGCGCGGCTGAGGCCGCGGCCCGCGCGGGGGCAAGCCGCGCCGGGGCTGGCCCGCGGCCGTGGGGTCGCCGGGTGTCGCCGGGCATCCGCCAGTGGGCCCGGGCATGCGTCTCTCCGCCCTCCTGCTGCTTTGCTCGCCGCCGGCGGAGGGGCGATTCGCGCCCGCCGGGCGGCGCGCTGTCGGGCGCAGGGCCCGGCCGCGGCGGCGGCCCGGGCAGGGTGGTCGTGTGGTCCGCGAGCGCCGGTGCCGCCCGGCAGTCGGCCTCTGACCCGCCGCCTCCCGGGCAGCGGCCACGCCGTCGCCCGACCGCCGCCGCAGGCTCAGCCGGCAAACCCCATCCGCGCGATGAGTTCGGCATGCTGCCCGCGCAGCCGCCGGTCGAAGGCGGCCGGCGAAAGGTCGGGGGCGGCCGGGCCGTAGGCGCGCGCCACCGCGGCGGCAATCCCCGGGTCGATTGCCGCGGCCAGCCGTGCCCGCACCAGCGCCGCCGCCTGCGCGGGCGACAGCACCACCAGCCCGTCCATCAGCCGCGCCAGCGCCGCCGCATCCCCGCGCGCGGCGTGCACCGCCCGGATCTGCGCCTTGCGGGCCTCGGTCCGCCGGCCCAGCCCCGGCTCGGCCCCGATCCCCGCGGCGGGATGGGCGGCGTACTTGCGCAGCAGCTTCAGCTGCCAGTGCAGCACCGTCAGTCCGTCGAAATGCAGCAGCACCGCCGCCTCCAGGTGCCGCCGCCACGCCGGTTCGTCAAGAAAGCCACGGTCCTCGCCCGCGCGCCCCTCGGGCAGGGGATGGTGGATGCCGATCGCCAGCGCCTGCCCGCGGCGGGTAAAGCTCTTGCCGGCGCCGTGGCCCAGCAGCCCGGCATCGTTCAGCAAGGCCGTCCGCCCGTCGCCGTAGACGGCCGCAAGCCCGGCCCGCGGGCCGCCGGTCAGCCGGTCGAGCACCCGCCGGGCGAGCCGGCCGAGTTTCGCCGCGCCCGCCGGCCGCGGCGGCGGCCAGACAAGGCCCGCCTGCAGCCGGAAGGCGCCCTCGAAGATCGTCGTTGGCGGCGGTTCCGACAGGAACGCCCGCTCGGCGACGCGCAGCCGCGCCAGCGGCGCATCCCGCGGCAGCCCGCCCAGGATCTCGCCGATCGGCCGGCAGGCGTGCACGAACTCGTCGGCGTCGCAGAACAGGAACCAGTCGCACGCGGTCTCGCGGTAGGCCGCGCCGGCGTTCAGGATCTGCCGGCGCACCGGGTTGTCGGGTCGCCGGCCCTGCGCCAGCCGCCGCCAGTGGCCGGCGTCGCACAGCGTCAGCCGCACGCCGTCGATCCGCCGCAGGCTCTCGACCGTCTCCTCGGTCGGCCGGTCCAGCGCCAGGTGCACACGTGCCGCCCCGAGCGCACGGTAATGGGCGACGAAGGCGCAAAGCAGTTCCACCGGCTCGTCGACCGTCGCGTGCACTTCCCAGGAAGCGTCCCCCGCGACCATCGTCCCCTCCGCCGCCGTCGTCCCCTGATACAGGGCCCGCCCGCGGCCGTCGATCCCCGCCGCCGCGGCGTCGTTCGCAGGGGGTGAGTCGCGCGGCGCAAGGGTAGTGATCACACTCGTCAGAGGTGTGATCGCAAAACACGCGAAATTTCGCGCGCGGCAGCCCTGGCCGCCATATTCCGCTTGCCAGATGTCGCGGCTGTGCCAAGAGGGCGTCCGGAGCATGAGCGACGGGACAGCGACATGAACATCCACGAATACCAGGCCAAGGCGCTGCTGCGCAGCCACGGGGTGCCGGTGTCCGCGGGCCGGGTGATCCTGCGCGCCGAGGAGGCCAAGGCCGCGGCGGGCGAACTCGACGGGCCACTCTGGGTGGTGAAGGCCCAGATCCACGCCGGCGGCCGCGGCAAGGGCCGCTTCCGGGAGCCCGAGGCCGGCGAGAAGGGCGGTGTGCGGCTGGCCCGCTCGGTCGGCGAGGCTGCCGACGAGGCACTGCGCATGCTCGGCCGGACGCTGGTGACCCACCAGACGGGCCCGGCCGGCAAGCAGGTCAACCGCGTCTATGTCGAGGAGGGCAGCGACATCGCGCGCGAACTCTATCTCGCGCTGCTGATCGACCGGAAGACCAGCCGCATCTCCTTCGTCTGCTCGACCGAGGGCGGCATGGACATCGAGGACGTGGCCGCGCGCACGCCCGGGAAGATCCTCACCTTCTCGGTTGACCCCGCGACCGGCATCCAGGGCTTCCACGGCCGCCGCATCGCGTTTGCGCTGGGGCTCGAGGGCAAGCAGGTCAAGCAGTGCGTCGACCTCGTGACGCGCCTCTACCGGCTGTTCGTCGAGCGCGACGCCGAGATGGTCGAGATCAATCCCCTGATCGTCACGCCGGCCGGCGACCTGAAGTGCCTCGACGCCAAGATGGGCTTCGACAACAACGCCCTCTACCGCCAGCCCGACATCCTGTCGCTGCGCGACGAGACCGAGGAAGACCCCAAGGAACTCGCCGCCTCGCGCTTCGATCTCAACTACATCGCCCTCGACGGCGAGATCGGCTGCATGGTCAACGGCGCCGGCCTCGCGATGGCGACGATGGACATCATCAAGCTCTACGGCGCCGAGCCCGCGAACTTCCTCGACGTCGGCGGCGGCGCGACCAAGGAGAAGGTCACCGAGGCGTTCAAGATCATCACCTCCGACCCCAACGTGAAGGGCATCCTCGTCAACATCTTCGGCGGCATCATGCGCTGCGACATCATCGCCGAGGGGGTGCTCGCCGCGGTCCGCGAGGTCGGGTTGAAGGTGCCGCTGGTGGTGCGCCTGGAAGGGACGAACGTCGAGCTCGGCAAGCAGATCATCCGCGACAGCGGGCTGAACGTGATCGCCGCCGACAACCTCAGCGACGCGGCGGCGAAGGTCGTCAAGGCCGTCAAGGGCTAGGGCCGTCCGGGGTCACGGACGCAGCATATTGGTGGGCCAGGCCCACGCCACGGAGACAGACATGGCCGTACTCGTCGACGAAAACACCCGCGTCATCTGCCAGGGCTTCACCGGCAGCCAGGGCACCTTCCATTCCGAACAGGCGATCGCCTACGGCACGCGGATGGTCGGCGGCGTCACGCCCGGCAAGGGCGGCAGCACGCACCTCGACCTGCCGGTCTTCAACTCGGTCCACGAGGCGCGCGCTGCCACCGGCGCCAACGCCACGGCGATCTACGTCCCCCCGCCCTTCGCCGCCGACTCGATCCTCGAGGCGATCGACGCCGGGATGGAGCTGATCGTCTGCATCACCGAGGGCATCCCGGTGCTCGACATGATGCGCGTCAAGCGGGCGCTCGAGGGCGCGCGCTCGATCCTGATCGGCCCCAACTGCCCCGGCGTGATCACGCCCGGCGCCTGCAAGATCGGCATCATGCCCGGCCACATCCACCGCCGCGGCAAGGTCGGCGTCGTCAGCCGCTCGGGCACGCTGACCTACGAGGCGGTCAAGCAGACGACCGATGTCGGCCTCGGACAGTCGACCTGCGTCGGCATCGGCGGCGACCCCATCAAGGGCACCGAGCACATCGACGTGCTGGAATGGTTCCTCGCCGACGACGAGACCGAGGCGATCATCATGATCGGCGAGATCGGCGGCTCGGCCGAGGAGGAGGCGGCGGCCTTCCTGAAGGACGCCGCCCGCCGCGGCAAGGCCAAGCCCTGCGCCGGCTTCATCGCCGGGCGCACCGCGCCGAAGGGGCGGCGCATGGGCCATGCCGGCGCCATCGTCGCCGGGGGCAAGGGCGATGCGGAAAGCAAGATCGAGGCGATGAAGGCCGCGGGCATCGTCGTCGCCGACAGCCCCGCGGGCCTCGGCGAGGCCGTGCTGAAGGCGATGGGCCGCTAGCGCGGCGCCGCGCGGGAGGCTGTGGGGGGAAGGGAATGGGCGGCATGCACTCCGACAGCCGGACCGAGGACGGCGACCCCGGCGGGGGGCTGCAGCCGCGGCTCGTGCTCGTCACCGCCGCGCACTGGATCGGCGCCCGCAGCGGCCCCGGCCAGCGCACGCGGATGATCTTCCGCGCCCTGCACAGGGTCGGCCCGGTGCATGTGGCCTGCCTCGGTGCGCCCGATCCGGCGGCGCTGGCGCGCGCCTTTCCCGGCGCCGCCGGGCTGCACCCCATCGCCGGCACCGTCTTCGGCGCTCCCGCCGGGCCGCGCGCGGCGCTGGCTCGGCTGCTGCGGCCCGCCCGCGCCTATCGTCCCGACCCGGCGATCCGCGCCGCCCTGCTCGGGCTCGTGCCCGGCGGTGCCCCCGCGGTCTTCGTCTTCCGCTTCGCCCGTCTCTTCTGCGTCGCCGGGCTGGCCGCGGACGCTGCCGCCGGCCGCCTCTGCGTGGTCGACGTCGACGACCGCGACGACCAGCGTGCCGCCGCCCAGCTTGCCCGCCTGCTCGGCCCGGCCGTCGCCGGTGCCGCCCCCTTCCGCGCCGCGGTGGCGCGGCTGCGCCGGCTCCTGCGCGACCGGCTGGCCGCGGCCTCGGCGCTGTGGTTCGTCAAGCCCGCCGACCGGCTGGACGGCCTTGAGCTGCCCTCCGAGGTCGTGCCCAACGCCCCGTCCGGCGCCCCCGCGGCCCATGCCCTGCCGCCGCCCTCGACGGCCTCGGCAGTGCTGTTCGTCGGCAACGGCGATCACGACTCCAACCGCGACGGGATGGCCTGGTTCGTCCGCCGCGTCTGGCCCGCTGTGCGCGCGCGCATCCCCGACGCGCGCCTGCGCATCGTCGGCATCGGCCGCTGGGCCGAGGGGCTCGGGCGGCTCGCGCAGGCGCCGGGGGTTGCGCTCGCCGGCGCGGTGCCGGCGGTCGGCCCCGAATACGCCGGTGCCCGCGTCGTCATCTGCCCGCTCGTGGTCGCTGCCGGCTCGCAGCTCAAGCTGATCGAGGCCTGCGCCCATGGTCGCCCGGTGGTCTGCACCCCCGCGGTCGCCGGCGGCTTCGGCGCCGCGATCGCCGCCCGGCTGGCGGTGGCGGCTGCCCCGGCGGCGCTCGCCGCGGCGGTCTGCCGCTACCTTGAAGAACCCGCCGCCGCCGATGCGGACGGCGCCGAGCTTGCCCGGCTGCAGCGTGAGGGCTTCGCCGCCGCAGCCATCGAGACCGCGATCGCCCGCAGCCTGCGCCGCCTGCTCGCGCCTGCCGGCCGGGGGCTGTCGCCCGTCACCTGAGGGAGGAGGATCCCATGACCGACCAGTCGCCCAACGCCCAGTTCCACGCCTCGTCCTTCCTGCAGGGTGCCAACGCCGACTACGTCGAGCAGCTTCACGCCCGCTTCGCCGCCGATCCCGGCGCCGTCGATGCCGGCTGGGCCGAGTTCTTCCGCGCCCTCGGCGACAGCGAGTCCGAGGCGCGCCGCCAGGCCGCCGGCCCCTCCTGGGCGCGGCCCGACTGGCCGCCCGTTCCGGCCGACGACCTGACCGCCGCGCTCACCGGCGAGTGGCCCGCCGCAGCGAGAGAGGCGAAGGGCGCCCGCGACAAGATCGCCGCGAAGGCCGCCGAGGCCGGGGTGACGGTGACCGACGCCCAGATCCAGCGCGCGGTGCTGGATTCGATCCGAGCGCTGATGCTGATCCGCGCCTACCGCATCCGCGGCCATCTCATCGCCGACCTCGACCCGCTCGGCATGCGCGAGGAGACGCCCCACCCCGAGCTCGACCCCGCCTCCTACGGCTTCACCGGGGCCGACATGGACCGGCCCATCTTCCTCGACAACGTCCTCGGCCTGCAGACCGGATCGATGCGCCAGATCCTCGAGATCGTCCGGCGCACCTACTGCGGCACCTTCGCGCTGCAGTACATGCACATCTCCGACCCGGTCCAGTCGGCCTGGCTGAAGGAGCGCATCGAGGGCTTCGGCAAGGAGATCAGCTTCACCCGCCAGGGCCGCCGGGCCATCCTCAACAAGCTGGTCGAGGCCGAGGGCTTCGAGAAGTTCTGCCACGTCAAGTTCATGGGCACCAAGCGCTTCGGCCTCGACGGCGCCGAGGCGCTGATCCCGGCGATGGAGCAGATCATCAAGCGCGGCGGCGCGTTGGGGGTGCGCGAGATCGTCATCGGCATGCCGCACCGCGGCCGGCTGAACATCCTCGCCAACGTCCTGAGCAAGCCCTACCGGGCGATCTTCAACGAGTTCCAGGGCGGCAGCTTCAAGCCCGAGGACGTCGACGGCTCGGGCGACGTCAAGTACCATCTCGGCGCCTCGTCCGACCGCGAGTTCGACGGCAACGTCGTCCACCTCTCGCTCACCGCCAACCCCTCGCACCTCGAGGCGGTCAATCCCGTCGTCCTCGGCAAGGCGCGGGCCAAGCAGGACCAGTGGGGCGATACCGAGCGGCGGGCGGTGCTTCCGGTGCTCCTGCACGGCGACGCCGCCTTCGCCGGCCAGGGGGTGGTGGCCGAGTGCTTCCAGTTCTCGGGCATCCGCGGCCACCGCACGGGCGGCACGATCCACATCGTGGTGAACAACCAGATCGGCTTCACCACCGCGCCCCACTTCAGCCGCACCTCGCCCTATCCCACCGACATCGCGCTGATGGTCGAGGCGCCCATCTTCCACGTCAACGGCGACGACCCCGAGGCGGTCGTCCACGCCGCCCGCGTCGCCACCGAGTTCCGCCAGCAGTTCGGCAAGGACGTCGTCATCGACGCCTTCTGCTACCGCCGGTTCGGCCACAACGAGGGCGACGAGCCCATGTTCACCAACCCGGCGATGTACAACCGCATCAAGCGGCACAAGACCACGCTGCAGCTCTACACCGAGCGGCTGGTGGCCGACGGTCTGATCCCCGAGGGCGAGATCGAGGACATGAAGGCTGCCTTCCAGGCCCGCCTGAACACGGATTTCGAGGCGGCGCGCGACTACAAGCCCAACAAGGCCGACTGGCTGGACGGCCGCTGGAGCCACATCAACCGCCAGGGCGAGGACTACCACGCCGGCCAGACCGCGATCTCCGGCGAGGTCATGGCCGAGATCGGCGCGGCGCTGACGCGCGTGCCGCCGGCCTTCGACCTGCACAAGACGGTCGGCCGCCAGCTCGACGTCAAGGCCGAGATGTTCCGGTCGGGACGCGGCTTCGACTGGGCCACCGCCGAGGCGCTGGCGATCGGCTCGCTGCTGGCCGAGGGCTTCCCCGTCCGCCTCTCGGGCCAGGATTCCACCCGCGGCACCTTCAGCCAGCGGCATTCGGCCTTCATCGACCAGACCACCGAGGAGCGCCACTATCCGCTCAACCACATCCGCGCGGGCCAGGCCCGCTACGAGGTCATCGATTCGATGCTCTCGGAATATGCCGTGCTCGGCTTCGAATACGGCTACTCGCTGTCCGAGCCGAATGCGCTGGTGATGTGGGAGGCCCAGTTCGGCGATTTCGCCAACGGAGCCCAGATCATGTTCGACCAGTTCATCTGCTCCGGCGAATCGAAGTGGCTCCGGATGTCGGGCCTCGTGATGCTGCTGCCGCACGGCTACGAGGGGCAGGGGCCCGAGCATTCCTCGGCCCGGCTCGAACGCTTCCTGCAGATGTGCGCCCAGGACAACTGGATCGTCGCCAACTGCACTACGCCGGCCAACTACTTCCACATCCTGCGCCGGCAGATCCACCGCACCTTCCGCAAGCCGCTGGTGCTGATGACGCCGAAGTCGCTGCTGCGGCACCGGCTGTGCATCTCCGACGCCGACGAGTTCCTCACCGGCTCCACCTTCCACCGGGTGCTGTGGGATGACGCCGAGAAGGGGCATTCGGAGCTGACGCTGCGGCCCGACGCCGAGATCCGCCGCGTCGTGTTGTGCTCGGGCAAGGTCTACTACGACCTGCTCGAGGCCCGCGACGCCCGCCGGCTCGATGACGTCTACCTGCTCCGCATCGAGCAGTTCTATCCGTTCCCGGCCCATTCGCTGGTGCGCGAGCTCGAGCGATTCAAGGGCGCCGACATCGTCTGGTGCCAGGAGGAGCCGCGCAACCAGGGTGGCTGGACATTCGTCGAGCCGAACCTCGAATGGGTGCTGGCGCGCGTCGGCGCCCTCCGTCCCCGCCCCCGCTACGTCGGCCGCCCGGCCTCGGCCTCCCCTGCCACGGGGCTCGCCAGCCAGCACAAGGCCCAGCAGGATGCGCTCGTCAACGAAGCGCTCGCCATCGAAGGGTGATCCCATGTCCATCGACGTCCGCGTGCCCACCCTGGGCGAAAGCGTCACCGAAGCCACCGTCGCCACCTGGTTCAAGAAGCCGGGCGACCTCGTCGCCGCCGACGAGATGCTCTGCGAGCTCGAGACCGACAAGGTGACGGTCGAGGTGCCCGCCCCGGCCCCCGGCCGGCTGGCCGAGATCCTGGCGCCCGAGGGCACGACCGTCGGCGTCGCGGCGCTGCTCGCCACCATCGCCGAGGGGGCCGCCGCCGCCCCCGCCGCCGCGCCGCGGGCCGAGACTGCGGCCGCCGCCCCGCGGGCGGTGGCGGTGATGGTGCCCACCCTTGGCGAAAGCGTGGCCGAGGCGACCGTCTCCGGCTGGCACAAGTCCCCCGGCGACACCGTCTCCCAGGACGAGATCCTCGCCGAACTCGAGACCGACAAGGTCTCGGTCGAGGTGCCGGCGCCGGCCGCGGGTGTGCTGTCGGAGGTGCTGGCGCCCAAGGGCGCGACGGTGGCCGCCGGCGCCCGGCTGGCCACCATCCTCGCCGGCGCCGCCCCCGGCGCGGCCGCCGCGGCCCCCGCTGCCGCTTCCGGCGCGCCGCCCGCCCGCCCGCGCGCGGCCGAGGACGCGCCGTCGGCAAGGAAGATGATGGCCGAGGCAGGCCTTTCCCGCGATCAGGTGACGGCCACGGGCCGCGACGGTAGGATCATGAAGGAAGACGTCCAGTCCGCGCTGCGCGCCGCCCCCGCCCCGGCATCAGCTGCCGCTCCCGCTGCGGCAACAGCTGCCGCCCCCGCCCGGTCCGCTCCGGCCGCCGAGCCCGCGCCGATCCCGCGCGCCCCGGTCCCCGCCGACGATGCCGCCCGCGAGGAGCGGGTGAAGATGACCCGCCTGCGCCAGACCATCGCCCGCCGCCTGAAGGAGGCGCAGAACACCGCCGCGATGCTGACCACCTACAACGAGGTGGACATGTCGGCCGTGATGGACATCCGCAACGAGTACAAGGACGCCTTCGAGAGGAAGCACGGCGTCAAGATGGGCTTCATGTCGTTCTTCGTGAAGGCCTGCTGTCACGCCCTGCGCGAGGTGCCCGAGGTCAATGCCGAGATCGACGGCACCGACATCGTCTACAAGAGCTACGTCCACATGGGGGTGGCCGTCGGAACGCCCTCGGGTCTCGTCGTTCCCGTGATCCGCGACGCCGACCGCCTCTCCTTCGCCGCGATCGAGAAGAAGATCGCCGAACTCGGGGTCCGCGCCCGCGACGGCAAGCTCGCCATGGCCGAGATGCAGGGCGGCAGCTTCACCATCTCCAACGGCGGTGTCTATGGCAGCCTGATGTCCTCGCCGATCCTGAACCCGCCGCAGTCGGGCATCCTCGGCATGCACAAGATCCAGGACCGCCCGGTGGTGGTGAAGGGCCAGATCGTCATCCGCCCGATGATGTATCTTGCCCTCAGCTACGACCACCGGATCGTCGACGGCAAGGGCGCCGTGACCTTCCTCGTCCGCGTCAAGGAGGCGCTGGAAGACCCCCGCCGGCTCTTGATGGATATCTGAGCGGGGCGGCGGGCCAAGGGGGGGCTGATGGTAGCGGGCAGACCCGGCGGCGCTAACCACCGGCGGGCCGTGCTCCTCTCGCTCGCGCTCTGGGCAGGGGTCGTGATTCTCCTCACCGCCCTGCCCGCACGCCCCGACGCCTCGCCGCGGATGCTGCTCGGCCGCTGGGTGGCGACCGGCTACGCGGCCACGGGCTGGCTGATCCCGCTCCTCCTTGTCGCCGCCGACGCCCGCGCCCGCCGCCGCGCGGGGCAGGGGCCGCACGGCCCCACGCCCGGGCGCGGTCGCAACCCCCCGCCCGCGGACGGCACGCCGTGACCCCCGCCGCGCCCGCGCGCGCAGAGATCGCCCCGCACCGCCGCGCGGCCCCCGGCCGGCGCAGGGGCGGGACCAATTCCCACCGCTGCGGACATGCTCTAGACTGGTACGGGCCAGCCATCCCCACGGGAGGAAGCGATGTCCAGCGAACTGACCATTCTTGCGCTCTACGGGCTCTGGGTGATCCTCGTCATCCTCGCACAGGTCCTGGCCGCGGCGGGCCAGGTCGGCCTGCCGGCGCTTGCCGGCCCGCGCGACGACATGCCCCCGCTGACCGGCACCGCCGGCCGGCTCGACCGGGCGCAGAAGAACTCGGTCGTCGCGCTGGCGCTGTTCGCGCCGGCGGTGCTGCTGGTCGAGGCGCGCGGCCTGTCCTCGGCCTCGACGCTCCTGGCCGCGCAGCTGTTCCTCGCCGCCCGCGTCCTCTACGTGGTCGTCTACGTCATCGGCACGCCGTGGCTGCGTACCCTTCTGTGGGTCGCAGGCGCGCTTGCCACCGCCTGGCTCTACCTTCTCGCGATCTGACGCCCCGGCCGGGGCGGGCGGTCGCACCCGCCCGTCCCGCGCCGCCGCGGTCGGCTGCACGGGGCCGGCGGCCCGCCACCCTGCCCGGAGACCGCGCATGACCCCCGAACTCACCGCCCTGGCGCTGGCCGGCATCCTCCAGGCCGTGCAGCTCACCGTCTTCGCCGTCCCCGCCAACCGCGAGCTTGGCCCCGACTGGACCGCCGGCCCCCGCGACACCCCCCACAGGCCGCTGTCGCCCGTCACCGGCCGGCTCCAGCGGGCGATGAACAACCATTTCGAAGGGCTGATCCTCTTCACCCTCGCCGTCACCGTGGTCACCCTCTCGGGCAAGGCCGGCGCCTTCACCGCGGCCTGCGGCTGGGTCTACCTCGGCGCCCGCATCCTCTACGTCCCCGCCTACGCCCTCGGGCTCGCGCCCTGGCGGTCGGTGATCTGGGCCGCGGGCTTTTTCGCGACGTTGGCCATGCTGGTCGCGGCGCTGCTGTGACGTCCGCGCCCCGCCCCCCGCTTCCTTCCCGGCGAACCGGGGGCCATGCCCCCGCCGCCCTGCCTGATCCCGGAGAGACCCCCATGTCCGACTTCGACCTCATCGTCATCGGCGCCGGCCCCGGCGGCTATGTCTGCGCCATCCGCGCCTCCCAGCTCGGCCTCAGGGTTGCCTGCGTCGAGGGGCGCGAGACGCTGGGGGGCACCTGCCTGAACGTCGGCTGCATCCCGTCCAAGGCGCTCCTGCATGCCAGCCACGCGCTGCACGAGGCGCAGCACAACTTCGGTAAGATGGGCCTCATCGGCGCCGCCCCGGCGGTCGACTGGGGCAGGATGCAGGCCTACAAGGACGACGTCATCGCCCAGAACACCCGCGGGATCGAGTTCCTGTTCAAGAAGAACAAGGTCACCTGGCTCAAGGGCTGGGCCGCGATCCCCGCCCCCGGCCAGGTCAGGGTCGGCGACGAGGTCCACACCGCCCGGGCGATCGTCATCGCCACCGGCTCCGAGCCCGCGCCGCTGAAGGGCGTCGACATCGACGAGGAGCGGATCGTCACCTCCACCGGCGCGCTGGCGCTCAAGGCCGTCCCGGCAAGCCTCGCGGTCATCGGCGGCGGCGTCATCGGGCTCGAGCTCGGGTCGGTCTACGCCCGGCTCGGGGCAAAGGTGACGGTGGTGGAATACCTCGACCGGCTGGTCCCCGGCCAGGACGGCGAGGTCGCGAAGACCTTCCAGCGCCTACTCGCCCGCCAGGGGATCGACTTCGTCCTCGGGGCCGCGGTCTCGGGGGCGACGCCGGCGGGCGACGGCGTCAGCCTCGCCTATGCGATGCGGAAGGACGGCCGCGAGAAGACGCTCGACGCCGCCGTCGTGCTCGTCGCCACCGGCCGGCGGCCGCATGTCGCCGGCCTCGGGCTTGACGCGCTCGGCGTGGCGCTGTCGCCGCGCGGCCCGGTGGCGGTCGATGGCCGCTATGCAACCAGCGTCGCGGGCATCTACGCCATCGGCGATGCCATCGAGGGCCCGATGCTTGCCCACAAGGCCGAGGACGAGGGCTTCGCCGTGGCCGAGATCATCGCCGGGCGCTCCGGCCATGTGAACTACGGCGTCATCCCCGGTGTCATCTACACCGCCCCCGAGGTGGCCAGCGTGGGCGAGGCCGAGGAAACGCTGAAGGCCGCCGGCCGCGCCTACAAGGTGGGCAAGTTCAGCTTCATGGGCAACGGGCGGGCCAAGGCGATGTTCGCCGGCGACGGCTTCGTCAAGATCCTCGCCGACGCCGAGACCGACCGCATCCTCGGCGCCCACATCATCGGCCCCGGGGCGGGCGAACTCATCCACGAGATCTGCGTGGCGATGGAGTTCGGTGCGGCGGCCGAAGATCTCGCCCGCACCTGCCATGCCCACCCGACCTGCTCGGAGGCGGTGCGCGAGGCCGCGCTCGCCTGCGGCGACGGGCCGATCCACGCCTGACCGCGGCACCGGACCCGGGGGGGAGAGCACGGTGATGCAGGACGTCTTTCTCTGCGGCGGGGCGCGCACCCCGATCGGGCGCTACGGCGGGGCGCTGGCCGCGGTCCGCCCCGACGACCTGCTTGCCCGGGCCATCCGCGCCGCCCTCGCCCGCGCCCCCGGGCTCGACCCCGCGGCGGTGGACGAGGTCTATGCCGGCTGCGCCAACCAGGCCGGCGAAGACAACCGCAACGTCGCCCGCATGGCCGCCCTGCTCGCCGGCCTGCCCGCGACGGTGCCCGCGGCCACCGTCAACCGGCTCTGCGGCTCGGGGCTCGAGGCGGTCGGGCTGGCCATGCGCGCCGTCCGCTGCGGCGAGGCCGAGGTTGTCATCGCCGGCGGTGTCGAGAGCATGAGCCGTGCGCCCTTCGTCATCCCCAAGGCCGAGGCCGCCTTCGCCCGCGACGCGGCGATCTTCGACACCACCATCGGCTGGCGCTTCGTCAACCCCGCCTTCGCCGCCGTCTGGGGCACCGACTCGATGCCCGAGACGGCCGAGAACCTTGCAGCCGAGCGCGGCATCGCCCGCGCCGACCAGGACGCCTTCGCGCTGCGCAGCCAGTCCCGCGCGCTTGCCGCCATCGCCTCGGGTCGGCTTGCGGCCGAGATCGCGCCGGTCGAGGTTGCCCAGCGCAAGGGCCCGCCGCTGGTCGTGGACCGCGACGAACACCCCCGCGAGACCACGGCCGGGCGCCTGGCCGCGCTGCCCGCGCCCTTCCGTGCCGGCGGCAGCGTCACCGCCGGCAACGCCAGCGGGGTCAACGACGGGGCGGCGGCGGTGGTCGTCGCCTCCGCCGCGGCGGTGCGCCGTCACGGGCTGGTGCCCATGGCCCGCCTGTCCGGCATGGCCACCGCCGGGGTTGCGCCGCGGATCATGGGCATCGGCCCGGTTCCCGCCACGGGCCGCCTGCTCGCCCGCCACGGCCTTGCCGTCGGCGACATCGCCCTGTGGGAGGTCAACGAGGCCTTCGCCGCCCAGGCCCTCGCGGTGCTGCGCGACCTCGGCCTTCCCGACGACGCGCCCCACGTCAACCCCAACGGCGGTGCCATCGCCCTCGGCCACCCGCTCGGCATGTCCGGCGCGCGGCTCGCGTTGACCGCCGGGGTCGAGATGGGGCGCGGTGGCGCGGCGCGGGCGGTCTGCACCATGTGCATCGGCGTCGGCCAGGGCATCGCGCTCCTGCTCGAGGCGCCGTGACCGACCGCCCCCGGGCCCCGGGGCGGCCGCGGTCCGGCCCCGGGCGATACAGGGGCTTCATTCACCGGACCAGGGAGGCGACCATGGCAGTGACACTCGTGCAGGTGGACTTTCCCCATCCCGGGCCCTGGGGCGCCGAGATGGCCGCGGCGCTCGACGGCCTCGCGCGCTCCATCGCCGCCGAGCCCGGCTTCCTCTTCAAGTACTGGACCGAGGCCAGGGCCCTCGGCCGGGCCGGCGGCGTCTACGCCTTCCGCTCGCGGCCCGAGGCCGAGGCCTATCTCGCCATGCATGCCGAACGGCTGAAGGGCTTCGGCTACACCGACATCCGCGGCCTCGTCCTCGACGTCAACGAGGCGCTCAGCCGGATCGACGGCGCCCCGGTCCTGTAGCCGGGGCCACCCTGCGGACGCATCCCCCGCGCCGGCGTGGCGCCGATACCCACTTGATGCGCCCCCGCGGGCAGTGCGATCCTTTGCCATGGACAACGCAGCCTTCCCGTCATGGGCCGAATCGGCCGCCCGGCTGGTCGCGGTCGCCGCCGGCCGGGCGCCGGCCGATCTTGTCATCCGCGGCGGTTCCTGGGTGAACGTGCACAGCCGCGAGGTGATCCCCGATACCGACCTCGCCATCGCCGCCGGCCGGTTCGCCTATTGCGGTCCCGATGCCGGTCGCTGCATCGGCCCCCGGACCGAGGTCGTCGACGCCGGCGGGATGTTCCTCGTCCCCGGCCTCTGTGACGGGCACATGCACATCGAATCGGGCATGCTGACGCCGGCCGAGTTCGCCCGCGCCGTGATCCCCCACGGCACCACGACGATGTTCGTCGATCCCCACGAGATCGCCAATGTCCTCGGCCTGCGGGGGGTGCGGCTGATGCATGACGAGGCGCTGCTGCAGCCGGTCGGCATCTTCGTGCAGATGCCCTCCTGCGCGCCCTCCGCCCCGGGGCTCGAGACCACGGGGGCCGAGATCGGCCCGGACGATGTCGCCGAGGCGATGGGCTGGCCGGGCATCGTGGGCCTCGGCGAGATGATGAACTTCCCCGCCGTGATCGCCGGCGACGCCCGGATGCTGGCCGAGATGGCGGCGACGGCGCGCGCCGGCAAGGTGATCGGCGGCCATTACGCCAGCCCCGACCTCGGACCGCCCTTCCACGCCTATGCCGC
Organism: Paracoccaceae bacterium; assembly: GCA_023383015.1. Taxonomy (GTDB): domain Bacteria; phylum Pseudomonadota; class Alphaproteobacteria; order Rhodobacterales; family Rhodobacteraceae; genus JAHDXW01. Next base: position 72,908 of record JAHDXW010000017.1, on the reverse strand, counting down.
CGGCGGGCCGGCCGACGACCACGAGGGCACGCGCGAGGCCGATGCGGTGGCCCGGGTCCGCCAGGGCATGCGGGCGATGCTGCGCCTCGGCTCGGCCTGGTACGACGTCAAGGCCCAGATCACCGCCGTCAGCGAGCGCGGGCTCGACCCGCGCGGCTTCATCCTCTGCACCGACGACTGCCACTCCGGCACTCTGGTGCTCGAGGGGCACATGAACCGCGTCGTCCGCCACGCCATCGCCTGCGGCGCCGACCCGTTGGTGGCCATCCAGATGGCGACGATCAACACCGCCACCCATTTCGGGCTCGAGCGCGAGCTCGGCTCCATCGCTCCGGGCCGGCGGGCCGACCTCATCCTCACCTCCGACCTGCGCGCGCTGCCCGTCCACCGGGTGTTCGCCCGCGGCCGGCTGGTGGCCGAGGAGGGGCGCATCCTCGTCGACTGCCCGCATCTGCCCTGGCCCGCCGACGTCCGCGCCACTGTCCGCATCGGCCGCCCGCTGGCGGCGCAGGATTTCGTCATCGCCGCACCGGACGGCGCCAACCGGGTCCGCGCCCGCGTCATCGGCGTTGTCGAGAACCAGGCGCCGACCCGCGCCCTCAGCCTCGAGATGCCCGTCGCCGACGGCCGGATCGAGGCCGACGAGGGCCGCGACATCGCCCAGATCGCGCTCGTCGAGCGCCACCGCGGCACCGGGGCGGTGGTCAACGCGCTGGTCGCGGGCTTCGGCTACAGGGGGCGGATGGCCGTCGCCTCCACCGTCGCGCACGACAGCCACCACATGATCGTCGTCGGCACCTGCCGCGACAGCATGGCGGCGGCCGCGAACCGTCTGGCCGGGGTCGGCGGCGGGGCCACCGTCTTCCGCGACGGGGCCGAGATCGCGCTCGTCGAGCTGCCGATCGCCGGGCTCATGTCCGACCGGCCGGCGGCCGAGGTGGCCGGCAAGGCCGCCCGCCTCGTCGCCGCCATGGCCGAGGTCGGCTGCACCCTCAACAACGCCTTCATGCAGCACTCGCTGCTGGCGCTGGTGGTCATCCCCGAACTGCGCATCTCCGATCGCGGCCTCGTCGACGTCACCGGCTTCCGCCTGACCGACCTTCTCGAGGGCACGACGTGAACGCCCCCGCCCCCCTGTCCGGCGCCCCGGCACTGCCCCCGCTCAGCCCCGCCGTGCCGCCGCCCGAATCCTTCTCGGACCCCGCCGCAGCCGTGGCCCGGCTCGAGGACCTCTACGGCACCGCCTGCGGCTTCCTCGTCGAGCGCTTCCGCGAGGCGCTCTCCGGCGGCCGGCCGGCAGCGCGCTTCAGGGCCTTCTACCCCGAGATCCGGGTCACCGTGACCAGCTTCGCCAAGGTCGACACCCGCCTCTCCTTCGGCCATGTCACCGCCCCCGGCACCTACGCCACCACCGTCACCCGGCCCGACCTGTTCCGCGCCTATCTCACCCAGCAGATCGGCCTGCTGATGAAGAACCACGGGGTGCCGGTCACGGTCGGGGCCTCCGACACGCCGATGCCGGTGCATTTCGCCGTCGCCCAGGCCTCGGCCCTTGCCGTCCCGCAGGAGGGGGTGCTGGCCTTCGCCATCCGCGACGTCTTCGACGTGCCCGACCTCGCCACCACCAACGACGACATCGTCAACGGCGTCCGCCATGTGAACCCCGACGGCGCGGTGCCACTCGCTCCGTTCACCGCCCAGCGCGTCGACTACTCGCTCGCCCGCCTCGCCCACTACACCGCCACCGCGGCCGAGCACTTCCAGAACCACGTCCTGTTCACCAACTACCAGTTCTACGTCGAGGAGTTCGAGGCCTACGCCCGCGCCGCGCTGGCCGACCCGGCATCGGGCTACACCGCCTTCGTCGGCCCCGGCAATGCCGTCATCACCGCGCCCGACGCACCGCTTCCGGTGCCGGCCAAGCTGCCGCAGATGCCAAGCTACCATCTGCGCCGCGACGACGGGCAGGGCATCACGCTGGTCAACATCGGCGTCGGCCCCTCGAACGCCAAGACCGCGACCGACCACATCGCCGTCCTGCGCCCCCATGCCTGGCTGATGGTCGGCCACTGCGCGGGGCTCAGGAACACCCAGTCGCTCGGCGACTTCGTTCTCGCGCATGCCTACCTGCGCGAGGACCACGTCCTCGACGCCGACCTTCCGGTGTGGGTGCCGATCCCGGCCCTCGCCGAGATCCAGATCGCGCTGCAGGAGGCGGTGGCCGAGGTCACCCGCCTCGAGGGCTACGAGCTCAAGCGGCTGATGCGCACCGGCACGGTGGCCACCATCGACAACCGCAACTGGGAGCTGCGCGACCAGTCCGGCCCGGTCCGGCGCCTCTCCCAGTCGCGCGCCATCGCCCTCGACATGGAAAGCGCCACCATCGCCGCGAACGGCTTCCGCTTCCGGGTGCCCTACGGCACGCTTCTCTGCGTCTCCGACAAGCCCCTGCATGGCGAGCTGAAGCTGCCCGGCATGGCGACCGAGTTCTACCGCACGCAGGTCGGCCGCCACCTGCGCATCGGCATCCGCGCCATGGAGCGGCTGCGCGACATGCCGCTCGAGCGGATCCACAGCCGCAAGCTGCGCAGCTTCGAGGAGACGGCATTCCTGTGACGGCCCCCGCCCGCCGCGCGGCAGCCGGCCACGGCGGCCGACGAAACGTCTTGATCTGCGCTGCCGCCCGTGGAAAGAGCGCCAAGGGCCATACGGGCCTCAGCAAGACCCCGCGTCCGGGAAGCCGGCGCGCCGGGGCGACGACGAGGAGACGCGGGACATGTCGAAACCGATGACCAAGGGCCAGCTCGTGGCCGCGATTGCCGCCGAGATGGGGTCCGACAAGAAGACGGCCGGCGCCGCCCTTGCGGCCATCGGCGCAGTGGTGACGCGCGAGGTGCTGGCTGGTGGCACCGTCACCCTTCCGGGCATCGCAAAGATCGCCTGCCGCAGCCGCCCCGAACGGGTGGTGCGCAACCCCGCGACCGGCGAGCAGATCACCAAGCCGGCCGACAAGGTGGTCAAGATCGCCGCCGCCAAGGCCCTGAAGGACAGCGTCAACGGCTGACCGCGGCGGGCGGCGCCCCCCCCCCGGGGGACCGCGCGCCGCCTTCACCGGGCGGCAATGCCCCACGGGGTCTCCTGCGGGCCGAAACGGCCCGCGGATCGCACCCCATGGACGAACTGCTTCACCTGCCCCTGTCGGACATTCGCGGCGACGCGCTCCTGCGCGACCGCCTCATGCTTGACGAGGTGGCCCTCGCCGCGCTCCAGCGCTCGATCCTCGCCGAGGGGTTGCGCCAGCCGGTCGAGGTCTTCGCCCTCGAAGATGCCGCCGGGCCGGGCCACGGCCTGATCGCCGGCTTGCGGCGGCTCACGGTGTTCCGCCGCCTCGATGCGGCGGCTCCCGGCGGCCGCTTCGCGACCATCCCGGCCTTCCTTCGCCGGCCGCCCACCCTTGCCGACGCCGTCGCCGCGATGGTGGGCGAGAACGAGCTGCACGCGCCGGTCAGTCCCTGGGAGAAGGGCACACTCGTTCTGCGCTGCGTCGACGAGGGGCTGTTTGCCAACTTCGACGGCGCCGTCGAGGCGCTCTACCCGGCGCTGACCCGCCAGGCGCGCTCGCGGCTGCGCGGTTTTGCACTTGTGGTCGAGACGCTGGAGGGCCGCCTGGCCGAACCATGCTCCCTCTCGGTGGCGCGGATGGACAGGCTGGCCGCCGCCTGCCGGGCAGGACTTGCCGAGCTGATGCACGCGATCCTCGACGAGCATCGCGACAGCGGCGCCGAGACGCAGTGGCGGGCGCTCGCCCCGGCCGTGGCCGAGGCCGTGCTTGCACCCGAAGACCCCGAGCCCGTTCCCGGCCGCGCCCCCCGGACGCGCCGTGCGCTGCGCCTGCACTCGGGGGTGACGCTGCGCCGGGAATGGACACGAACGGGCTGGATCCTGCGCATCGACGCCCGCCACGCCGACCACCCCGGCATCGTCGACGACATCCTCGATCTTGTGGAGCGCTGGTTCCAGCAGGGCTGACGGCGGCGCCGCACCGTCCGGCGGACGGGCAGGCGACGCCGCGCGGCCCTGGGGGCGGCGTCAGGGGATCACGACGTCGAACAGCGGTGCATACTGCTGCGAGCCGAAGACGTCGCTTTCGCCCGGGCTGCCCGAGGGCTTCAGCCGCCGGATCGTGAACTTGATCGCGCTCGCCGCGTCGATGACGTTGAAGTTGACGATCCGCGCGTCGGGGATGTCGTAGAGCGCGGCCACGCTGGCGCGGCTCAGCGCCCCCGAATCGCGCACCCTCTCGAAGTTGCCGCGGTCGCGGAAGATGATGTCGAAGGTGATGTTGTCCGGTCCCGCGTTCTTGGAGCGGATGGTCGAGGCGAGGTCGCGCAGGGTCTCGGACATCAGGCGGGTTCCTTGGCGGTGGCGGTGTCGATGGTCATCATCCGGGTCCGGAACAGCTCGAGCGCGTCGCGCACCGGCAGGATGTGGTTCAGCGTCCAGACATAGCCCGGCTCGCCGATCAGGATCTCGTCGGACATCATCGCGGCGGTGCCGGCCGTGCCCTTCACCTGCGGCAGGCGCGCGTAGAAAAGGTTGCGCGCGGCCAGCGCCGCCACCTCCTCGGCCACCTTCGCCTCCGGCGCGATCGCCTCGACCACGAGGCCGAGTTCGCGCGCCGCGGCGTTGCGGCGCGGCTCGAGGTCGCGCATCACGCCGTTGTCGCCGTAGCGATGGAAGAACACCTCGTAGCTCTCCGGTCCCTCCGGGCCGAAGCGCTCGACAATCTTGCCGCGCGACCAGGCGATGGCGTCGTCGATCAGCCCGATGGTGTAGGGGTCGCGGATGCCGACGACGGCAAGCCGCCGCTGGCCCACCAGCCCCGCACCCTCGATCTTGACGCGCACGACCGGGTCGGCGCGGAAGACGGCACCCGAGGCCCGCGTGGTCCGCGGGCCGACCTGCTCGTAGCGGCAGCCGGTCATGTCCACGACGCCGCCGGCGACGTATTCGTGGAACGGGTCGGAGCGTTCGTACATCGAATGCCCGGCGATCGAGGCCGGCGTGCAGCGCTGGCCGGGGTGCATCGGGGTAAGCCACACCTCCTCGCCCGCGACCTCGCCGAGGATCGACTCCTTGGCCATGTAGGGCTCGGCGCAGAACGAGGCGCACTCCATCAGCTTGCCGGTGTAGTAGGCGATCGCCGGCGAGAAGCCGTGGACCAGCAGTGGCGCGGCAAAAAGCGCGCAGTCGCTGCTGCGGCCGGCGATGACGACGTCGGCCCCCGCCTGCAGCGCCGCGGCGATCGGCTCGGCATTCATCACCGCCACCGCCCTGGTCGTTCGGTCGAGCAGCGCCTCGTCGGCCGGTGCCCGCCCGTCCAGCCCCTCGATCACCGCGCCCCCGGCGCGGCGGCGCTTCAGCTCGGCGACCGGGATCTCGGCGTAGATCGCGGCCAGGCGGAACGGCGCCAGCCCGTGCTGGCGCGCGATGTCGCGGATCAGCCCCACGAACTGGTCCACCCCGCGGTCGGTGCCGGTGTCGGAGGCCGAGCCGACGATCATCGGCACGCCCAGCTCGCGGGCGGCCAGCAGCATCGCCTCGAGGTCGTGGCGCTGCCAGGCCTCGAGGCTGACATGGGTATCGGCGCCCAGCGGCCGGGGGCCCATGTCGCAGCTGCCGGCGTCGGCAACGATGTAGTCCGGCTTTTCGCGGCAGCCGATGCGGAAGCTCTCCTTCTCCATCGGCGTGAACGAGAGATGCCCGGTCGGGCAGAGAATCCGGATGCGCTTCATGTGACGGTCCTTCCAGTCGGTGCCCCGGGGTTCAGCCGGTGGCGGCGAGGGTGTATCGGTGCCAGCCGGCGGTGCAGGGGGTGCCGGGGGCGAAGGTCAGGCTGCGCGCGCCGGTGTCGTAGACCGCCGCGGAGATGGTGGTCGAGATGTCGGGGCCGCCGTGCCGGCAGAAGCCCGCGCCGTCGGCGGCATGCCGCGCCAGCACGCCCGCCGCATCGGCCGGCCCGAAGGCCGCGCCCCAGCCGGCCGCCAGCCCCGCAAGCGCGGTCGCGCGGGCCTCCGAATGGCAGCTCGCGGCGCGGGTCTCGGGCGTGTCGAGGTTGAACCGCGCGGTCCGGGGCAGGATGAAATGGTTGGACCGCGCCACAGCCCCGCCCGCCGCCGCCGCCTCGATCCCGACCTCGCCGCCCGGCCCGAGCTCGACCGCCGCCACCCGCCCGGCGGCGTCACCCATCACCAGAAGCCCGCTGCCCGCATGCGGCATGCCCCGGATCGCCGCGAGCGCCCCGGCGACGTCGCGGCAGTGAACGAGCAGCCAGGTCATGAGGAAGTAGCGGTGCATCCCCACCGCATGGGCGTTCACCCGGCTGGCGGTGTCGGCCACCGCCAGCCCGTCGGAATTGATCCCCGACGAGAAGTTGCCGGGGCTGCCGAGCGAGCCGACGCACAGAAAGCTGCGCCCGCCCCAGACGGGGTCGACGTGGTGGAACACCTTCTGCAGCGCCACATGCTCGGGCCGGTAGTCGCGGTTCTTGGCCACCACCGCCCCGCCCGCCGCCCGCCCCGCGGCCAGCGCGGTGCAGCCGTCTTGAAGCATCGCCCCCATGGCGAGGTCGGCGGCATGCGAGGCATTCAGATAGGCGAACAGCCGCTCGGGAGCGATGCCGAAGCCCGCGCCGAGCCCCCCGATCTCCTCGAGGATCGCGGGATAGTGGCGCGCCGTCCAGCCATGCATCGCGGCGATCCAGGCCCGCGTCGCGGGCGCGTCCACCGCCGCGGCCGGGTCGGCCAGGCGCAGCCCCACCGCCTCGGCCACAGGCGCGACGAGGTCGGGAAAGGCTGCCGCCTGCGCCAGGCCGCGGGCCCGCGGATCGCCCTCCAGCCTGACGGGCTCGGCAGCGGCGGCTTCGGCAAAGCGGGTCATGCTGGCATCATCCATTGGGTGTCAGGGTCGCCGGGGCGGTGGCGGCTGCGGGTCCGGGCTCAGGCGGCATCGCGCAGCTCCGTCAGGCGCCAGTCGCCCAGGCTCGGCCGGCCGCGCGACTGCACGAGGCGGCGGCGGCGCGCATCGAAGACCGCGCCCGACAGCGTCAAGACCGTCTCGGTGCTGCGGCAGAGGGGCGCAAACCCGCCCCCCCCGCGGCTGGACAGGAGGGCGGCGCAGTCGTCCTCGGTGAAGCCCGCAACCCCCTGCGACAGCCGCGCCTCCAGGAAGGCCAGCCGGCTTTCGGAATCGCGCCGCGGCTCGCTGCCGGGCGGGTTGACCAGCCCGCGGGCCAGCGCGGGGTCGAGGAAGTGGTTGGTCCGCGCCACCCAGCCGCGGCCGGCATCGTCCGACACCGCGACCCGGCTCTGCCCGATCTCGACCGCTGCGATCTGGCCCGCGCCATCGCCGAGCACCAGGTTGCCGCCACCCAGATGCGGCATGGTGCGGATCATCGCCAGCGCCGCCGGCACGTCCGCGCATCGGATGAGCAGCGCCTCCATCAGGTAGTAGCGCAGCACGCCCAGGCCGAGGTCGGTGGTGCGCACCGCGGTGTCGACCATGCACAGGCCGGCGGCATTGATCCCGCTCGACGCTGCCGGGGCACTGCCGAAAGTGCCGATCGCGAGCGTCGCGCCACCCGCCGCCGCCGTCCCGCGCTGGCGGATCAGGGTCTGCAGCGGCTCGAACGCGGGCGGGTTGTCGCGGTTCTTGGCCACCAGCACCCCGCCGGCGCCCCGCACCGCGAAGGCCGAACAGCCGTCGGGGTCGGGCCCGTCGGGCGCGGCCAGGCGGCGGTCCTCGAGCGCGTAGGCGACATGGCGGGTGAACAGCTGCCGCGTGGTCACGCCATAGCCCGCGGCCAGCCCCTCGATCAGCGCGCAGACCTCGGGCAGGTGATCGCGCTGGACCTGCCACAGCGCCTCGACCCAGGCCGCCTCCTCCGCCCCGGGCGGAGGGGCCGACAGGATGCGGGCGCGGATCGCGGCGGCCTGCGCGGCACCGGCCGCGGCGATGGCGCGCCCCCGCGCGGCGGGCAGGCCCTCGACGTCGATCGGGCGGGCCTCGGTGGTCTGCATGGCGTGGGGCTCCTCAGCCGGGGTGAAGGTGGCAGGCGATCTGGCGTCCGTCGCCCAGCGTGGCCAGTGCCGGCGGGGTGGTCCGGCAGACGTCCATCGCGGCGGGACAGCGGGTGTGGAACTTGCAGCCCGCGGGCGGGCGCGTGGCCGAGGGAAGATCGCCGGTCAGCAGCGTGCGCGGCCGCCGGTCGGCCCGGCGCATCTGCGGCACCGCCGACAGCAGCGCCCGGGTGTAGGGGTGCCTCGGCTCGGCCAGCAGCAGCCGGGTGGCGCCCACCTCCACCGTCTGGCCGAGGTACATCACCGCGACCCGGTCGCAGAAATGGCCGACCACGGCCAGGTTGTGCGAGATGAACAGGTAGGTCAGGCCGAGGTCGCGCTGCAGCTGGCGCAGGAGCTGCAGCACCTGCGCCTGCACCGAGACGTCCAGCGCCGAGATCGCCTCGTCGCAGACCACAAGCTCGGGCTGCAGCACCAGCGCCCGGGCGATGGCGATCCTCTGGCGCTGTCCGCCCGAGAACTGGTGGGGATAGCGCTGCAGGCTCTCGGCCGGCAGCCCCACCCGCTCCAGCATCGCCGTCACCGCCGCCTGCCGTCCGGCCGCGCGCCCGACCCCGTGCACGCGCAGCGGCTGGCCGACGATGTCCTCGACCGTCCGGCGCGGGTTGAGCGAGGCGTAAGGATCCTGGAAGACGATCTGCATGCGCCGCCGGAACGGCAGCAGCGCCCGGCGGCCCAGCCGGGTGATGTCGGTGCCGTCGAAGACGATGCTGCCGGCATCGGGATCCTGCAGGCGCAGGACGGTGCGCCCGAGCGTCGACTTGCCGCAGCCGCTTTCGCCGATGATCCCGAAGGTCTCGGCCCGCCAGACGTCGAAGCTGACGTTGTCGACCGCCCGCACCAGCGACCGGGCGGCGGGCTTGTAGAGCCGCTCCAGCCCGTTGCGCAGGTCGAAATGGCGCGAGACGCCGCGCACCTGCAGGAGCGGCGCGCCGGTCATGCCACCGCCTCCGGCCGGATGCAGCGTACCTGCCGCCCGTCGGCGGCCGTCCGCATGGCCACCGGCCGCAGGCAGGCATCGCTGCGGAAGGGGCAGCGCGGGGCGAAATGGCAGCCCTCGGGCATGTCGATGAGGTTGGGTACCGAGCCCGGCATCGGACGGAGCTCGCGCGTGAGGTCCGACAGCCACGGGGCCGAGGCGATCAGCCCCTGCGTGTAGGGGTGGCGCGGTGCCTCGATCACCGCCTCGGCGGGGCCGAGCTCGACGATCTGGCCGGCATACATCACCGCGATCCGGTCGCAGTGTTCGGCCACCACGCCCAGGTCGTGGGCAATCAGCACCACGCTCATGCCAAGCTCGCGGCGCATCTTCGCGATCAGGTCCAGCACCTGCGCCTGCACCGTCACGTCCAGCGCGCTGGTCGGCTCGTCGGCGATCAGCAGCCGCGGGTTGCAGACCAGCGCGATGGCGATCATCGCGCGCTGGCGCATCCCGCCCGAGAACTGGTGGGGATAGTCGCGCAGTCGCTCGGCCGCGGCCGGGATGCCGACGCGCGTCAGCATCTCGATCGCGCGCCCGACCTGCCCGGGGTCGCGCCCGAACAGCCGCCGCGACCCGGCCGGGCCGTGCGCGGCCAAGGTCTCGAGGATCTGGCTGCCGATGCTGAGCGAGGGGTTCAGCGCCATCTGGGCGTCCTGGAAGGTGATCGCCAGCTCCCGCCCGCGCAGCTCGCGCAGCTCGCGCGCCCCCATCCCCAGCAGGTCGCGCCCGTCGAAGCGGACCTCGCCCGACACCCGGCCGGGCAGGCGTACCATTCCCAGCATGCTCAGGAACGTCACCGACTTGCCCGAGCCCGATTCGCCCACCACGCCCAGGCACTCGGCCGGCATCACGTCGAGGTCGATGCCGTCCACCGCCACCACCCGCCCGCGCGTGGTGGGAAACTCGGTGCGCAGCCCCCGCACCGACAGGATCGGCCCGTCACGCCCTGCGCTCATCGAGTCAGCCTCGGGTCGAAGGCGTCGCGCAGCGACTGCCCGGCCAGGTTGGCCGACAGCACCAGCAGGAAGATCGCGATGCCCGGAAAGCTGCTGACCCACCAGGCCGCCAGCATGAACACCCGCCCGTCGGCGATCATCGTGCCCCAGGCCGGTGTGGGCGGCTGCACGCCGATGCCCAGGAACGACAGGCTGGCCTCGATGATGATGATGGTGCCGACGCGCAGGGTGGCGACCACGATCACCGCCGAGACGATGTTGGGCAGGATCTCGGAGAACATGATGCGCAGCGGCGACAGGCCGATGGCCTGCGCGGCCTCGACGTATTCCTTGTTGCGCACGTCCAGCGTCTGCGCCCGCACCAGCCGGCAGGTGATCACCCACTCGAAGCAGACCAGCGCGACGATGATGTTCATGAGCCCCGGCCCCATCATCCCCATCAGCCCGATGGCGAAGATGAGCAGCGGATAGGCCAGCAGCACGTCGACCATGCGCGAGATCGCCGTGTCGGCGATCCCGCCGAGAAAGCCCGCGACCAGGCCGAGGAAGGTGCCGATCGCCCCGGCGATCAGCACCACGACAACGCCGATGAAGATCGACACTCGCGCGCCCCAGATGATGCGCGACAGGATGTCGCGGCCGAGCGAGTCGCACCCCAGCGGGTAGGCCCAGCTTCCGCCCGGCAGCCAGGCCGGCGGCTGCAGCCTGCGCAGGAGCGAGCCGGCATTGGGATCATGCGGTGCGATCCATGGCGCGAGAATCGCCATCACGATGAAGCCAAGGAAGATCGCCGTGAACAGAACGCCGAAGCGGTCGGACAGGAAGGTGCGGAGGTTCTGCCGGGTGATCGACCCCGACGCCCGCGGCACGGCTCCGGCACTGGCGGCGGTGGCGGTCATTTCAGCCGGATGCGCGGGTTCAGCACGACATACAGGATGTCGGCCAGGAAGTTGGCGAGGATGTAGATGACCGCGAACATCAGCACGGCGGTCTGCACCAGCGGATAGTTCCGCGTCGTCACCCCCTCGATCAGCACCCGCCCGACGCCGGGCCAGGAGAAGATCGTCTCGGTGATGATGCTGCCCGAGAGCAGCGAGCCGAGGTCGATGGCGATCACCGTGACCAGCGGGATCAGCGCGTTGCGCAGCGCATGGGCGAACAGCACGCGGCGCGGCGACAGGCCCTTGGCGACGGCGAAGGCGACATAGTCCTGCTGCAGCGTCTCGATCATCGAGGTGCGGGTCACGCGCATCAGAAGCGCGCTCAGCCCGGTGCCCAGCGTGACCGCCGGCAGCACGAGATGGCGCAGAACCTCCACGAAGGCGTCCGGGCGCCCCCACAACAGGCTGTCCACCAGCAGGAAGCCGGTAACCCGCGGGATGTTCAGGCCGCTCGGGGTCTGGCCCGACACCGGCAGCCAGCCGAGGTTCACCGCGAAGAACATGATCAGCACGATGCCCAGGAAGAAGTTCGGAATCGCCACCCCGGCGACCGAGATCGTGGTCACCACCCGGTCGAAGATCGAGCCGCGCCTGACCGCCGCGATCATCCCCGCCGGCACCGCGATCGCCAGCGCCACCAGCAGCGAGGCGATCGCCAGCTCGATGGTGGCCGGCAGCCGCTCGAACAGCACCTCGCTGACCGGCCGGCGATGGTAGAACGACAGCCCGAAGTCGCCCGTCACGGCGTTGGCGACGTAGTGGAAATACCGCTCGTGGAGCGGCAGATGCAGCCCGAGGTCGCGCCGCATCCGCTCGATCTGCTCGGGCGTCACGTGCTCGTCGTTCCCGATCATGATCTCCACCGGGTCGCCCGGGGTGAAGGCCATCATCAGGAAGGCGACGAGCGTCACGCCCAGGAGGACGGGAACAAGCTGCAGCAGCCGCTCGATGAGGGTTCTGAGGCTCACGGTTCCCGTCCCCGCCGGTTCCTGTCGCGCCGGCCTACTCCACCGTCGCCCGGTGCATGTAGATCATCGCGCTGGGCAGCGGCGCCCAGTCGCGCACGCGCTTGTTCACGCCGTATATGTCCTGCGGCACCCACAGGAAGATCAGCGGCGCGTCGGCGTTCACCAGCGCCTCGGCCTCGGCGTACTGCCGCGCCCGCTCCTCGCTGTTGGTGTTGTACTGCGCGGCCTCCAGCAGCCGGTCGACCTCCGGATTGGAATAGCCCGAATAGTTGCCGCGGTCGTTGGTGCGCAGCGTCGGCACGAAGATGCCGTTGGGGTCGAGCCCGGCGCTGCCCCAGGACGACAGGTACATGTCGCGCTCGCGCTTGGTCTTGTCGGCCCAGATCGGGGTGATGACCGAACCTTCCCAGACCTGCACGCTGGCGCGGATGCCCACCTCGGTCAGCTGTGCGGCAATCACCTCGGCGAGGTCCTTGAACGGGCCCTGCGTGTCCAGCACCACGTCCACCCCGTTGGCATAGCCGGCCTCGGCCAGCAGCCGGCGGGCGAGCTCGGGGTCGTAGTCATGCGAAGGCAGCTCGCTCGCCCCGAAGGACTCGGCGCTGAGGATGCCGTTGATCTTGGAGGCGGTGTTCTCCAGCACGCGCTCGATGATCAGGTCGCGGTCGATGGCGTGGTTGGCCGCCTTGCGCACCCTGATGTCGTCGAAGGGCGGGCGGGTGTTGTTCAGCACGACGAAGAAGGACCGTGTTCCGTTCACCGCGACGACATCGGCAACCCCGCTGGCCTCGACCTGCGGACGCAGGAAGGGCGGTATCTCGGCGGCGATGTCGATCTCTCCGGCCAGCAGCGCGGCAAGCCGGGCCGAGGTGTCGGGGATCGTGCGGAAGGTCACGCCGTCCAGCCGCGCCGGCCCCACCGGCCCCGGTTCGGCCGGGCCGCCGTAGTAGTCGGGGTGGCGCTCCAGCACGATGCGGTCGCCGGGGGTCCAGCTGACCAGCCGGAACGGCCCTGTGCCGTCGGCCTGCGTCGCCAGGCCGCCGGGACCCGCCGCCTCCACGAAGCTCTGGTTGACTATCTGGATGCCGCCCTCGCTCGACAGCGATGCGGGCAGCGTCGGCGAGGGCGCCGTGAGGTTGATGCGCAGCCGGTCGGGGCCGAGGATCTCGGTCGAGGCGATCGGGCCCGCGAGGCCCTTGCGCGGGCTGGTGGCGCCGTCGAGCGCGCCGTCGACGGTGATGCGGTCGAACGAGAACTTGACGTCCTCGATCGTCATCGGCTCGCCCGAGTGGAACTTCACGTCGGTGCGGATCACCGCCTCGTAGGTCGTCGGGTTCACCTCGATCCATTCGGCGAACAGCGACGGCAGGCGCGTGCCTCCCGGCAGCCGCACGAACGGGCCGTCGTAGATGTTGCCCAGCAGCGACTGGGCGTTGCGGTCGCGGTGGTTGCCGGGGTCGAGCGACACCGGGTCGGCCACCGTGCCGATCGTCAGGCTGCCCGCCAGCGCGGCGCCGGCGAAGGACAGTCCCGAGACGGCCGCAAGGATCGACCCTCCGATCCTGGACGTGCGAAATCTTTGCATTGAGGCATCCTCTCCCTGTTCCGCTTCCCTGGTAACGCCGCCCGGCCCGTCCGGGCGGGGCGGCGGGTCGTTCCTTGCGGCGCGGCGCCCGGCGGCCGCCGCCGCCCCCCGCCGCTACGGGATCCGGATGTCGTACAGCGGCGGGTAGTGCTGGCAGCCGAACACGTCGGTGTCGGGCACCGACCCGCTCGGCCGCGCGCGCCGGATCGTGAACTTGATGGCATTCGCCGGCTCGAACACGACGAAGTCGGTCACCCGCTCGGGCGGCAGGCGGTAGAGTGCCGCCATCGCCGCGGCGTTCAGGACGCCGCTGTCCCGGACCCGCTCGAAGTTGGCCCGGTTGCGGAACATGATGTCGAAGGTGATGTGGTCGACGCCCGCATTCTTGCTGCGGATGGTCGAGGCGAGGTCGTAAAGCCGCGTGCCGGCCGCCGCGGTGTCCAGGTTGCTCATGCCAGTCCTCCCTCAGCCGCCGACGGTCTCGAACCGAGTAGAACAAAAGGCGTCGCCCCGGTCTACGTCGATCAGGTGGTTCATCGTCCATTCATAGGCCGGCTGCGGCCGCATCACCTCGTCGCTGAAGATCGCGGCGGTGCCGGCGGTGCCCTTCACCTCGGGCAGGCGCGCCTGAAGGATGGCCTTGCCGGCAATATGGCAGATGTGGTCGGCCAGGTCGCCGTCTTGCGCGATGACATCGGCGATGATGCACATCTCCTGCGGGTCCAGGCAGGGCGCGGGCTCGAGCTCGCCCATCACCCCGTCCATCCCGTAGCGGTGGTAGTGCAGCACATAGCGGTCCTCCGGCGGGCCGAACAGGGTGGCGACGCGGGCCCTGGCAAGCCGCAGCACCTCGCCGAGGTTGGCGATGGTGTAGGGGTCGCGCAGGCCGACGATCATGATCCGCCGCTCGCCCACCTTGCCCGCCCCTTCCAGCTTGATCCGCAGCACCGGGTCCTCGACAAAGCGCTGGCCGGTCACCCGGGTCGTCTTGGCGTCCACCTCCTCGTAGGCGCAGTGCGTCATGTCGAGGTAGCCGCCGGGGACGTACTCGCGGTAGGGATTGGCACGCTCGTACATCGCGTGCGCCGCCACCGAGATCGGGGTGCAGCGCTGGTGCGCGGCCATCGCGGTCAGGTACACCCCGTCATCGGCGACCCGCCCCAGCACGGTCTCCTTGCTGGCGAAGGGCTCGGCGCAGAACGACGCGCACTCCAGCGCCTTGCCGGCGAAATAGGCGTCCGCCGGGCTGTGGCCGCGCTCGAGCAGCGGGGCGGCGAAGATCGCGACATCGCAGGTGCGTCCGCAGATGATGACATCGGCCCCCGCTCGCAGCGCGGCGCGCACCGGCTCCACCCCCATCACCGCCACGATGCGGTCGGTCCGCTCCAGCGTGGCCGCATCGAGGTCGGGCCGCCCGCCCAGCCCCTCGATCCGCCGGCCCGCGTCGAGCGCGGCGCGCACGGTCGCCACCGGCACCTCGGAATACAGCGCCGCCAGCCTGAACGGTGCCAGCCCGTGCTCGGCCGCGATCTCGCGCACGAGGCGGACATACTGGTCCACTCCCCGGTCGGTCCCGGTGTCCGAGGCCGAGCCGACGATCATTGGCACGCCGAGGCGGCGGGCGGCCAGCAGCATGTGCTCGAGGTCCTGGCGCTGGAACGCCTCGGCCGAGGGCGGGATGTCGGCACCCAGCGGATAGGGCCCGATGTCGCAGCTTCCCGAGTCGGCGATGATGAAGTCGGGCTTCTGCTCCACCCCGGCGCGAAAGCTCTCCTCAAGGAAGGGCATGGTGCCCATGTGCCCCGAGGGGACGATGATTCTGGTGGTCGGCACGGCATGCTCCAGGTTGCTGCGGCGGGGCCCACTGTTCCCCGCACCGGTATCGAAGCAATTTCCGTGCCAACTATCCCCGCCCGGTCCCGCACGGGGTTTTCTGCCGGCCGCCCGGTGCCGCCTGCCCGGCCTGCGTGAATTTCACGCACAATGCGTGTCCATCACGCAGCCGCCGCGACCCGCTCAGCCCGGCTGCCGCGCCATCCCCAGCGCCATCAGCCGGTAGCGCAGCGCATGTCGGCTCACGCCCAGCCGCGCCGCCGCCCGGGCGAGGTTGCCGTCGCACTCCCGCAGTGCCGCCGCGATGAAGCGCCGCTGGAATGCCCGCGTCGCATCCTCCAGCCCCGCCGGCCCCCCCTCCCCGCCCTCCGACGCAAGGGCGGGCAGGTTGCCGTCAGGGTCGAGCCCCAGCGCCGACCAGAAGCCCGGATCGGTCATCCGCTGCGGCAGGTCCTCGGGCATCACCCGCGGGGCGTCCGAAAGGATGTAGAACCGCTCCACCAGATGGGCGAGTTCGCGCACGTTGCCCGGCCAGCGGTAGCGTGCGAACACCTCGCGCACCCTGGGGTCCAGCGTCTTGGGCGCGGTGCGGTAGCTCGCCGCGAAGGCCGCGAGATAGTGGTCTGCCAGAAGCTGCACGTCATCGCCGCGGTCGCGCAACGGCGGGATGTGGATGAAGACCAGCTGCAGCCGGTAGAACAGGTCCTCGCGGAAGCGGCGCTGCGCCACCTCGGTCAGCAGCATCCGGTTGGTCGCCGCCACCAGCCGCAGGTCGACGGCGATGTTCTCCACCCCGCCCACCCGCCGCAGGCGCAGGCTGTCGAGCAGCGTCAGAAGCTTGGCCTGCACGGTCAGGTCGAGCTCCGAGATCTCGTCCAGGAACAGCGTGCCGCGGTGCGCGGCCTCGACCAGGCCCATCTTGTCGGCGCTGGCCCCGGTGAACGCCCCCCGGGTGTGGCCGAACAGCTCCGATTCGATCAGCGTCGGCGGGATGGCGGCGCAGTTGACGTCGACGAACCGGCCCGCGGCGCGGCCCGACAGATCATGCAGCATCCGGCTGACGAAACTCTTGCCGGTGCCGGTCTCGCCATAGATCATCACCGTCCGCGCCGGGCTGCGGCCGATCCGCTCGATCAGCCGGCGCAGGTTGGCGATGGAGGCATGCCGCCCGATCAGCCCGCCGGGCGCGCCCTCCTGCCCCCCGCCCGCGCCGCCGGCCTGCGCGGGCCGGCCGGCAGTCGCGTCGGGGACGGCTCTGGCCTTCATGGCAACCTCCGGACACTGGGCGCGGCCGCATGCAGTCTGCCCCGCCCGGCGCCCCGCCGCCAACCCCCTCCCGCCGTCGCCGTCGCCGGCTGCCGGCCCTTGCTGCCCGCCCGGTCGCCAGGGGCCCTCCCGCGGCCGCCGAAGGGGTTGACGATTCGTGAAAGGCGTATCCGATCGATCTGATTTCATTGCCGGCGGCATCTGCCTTGCGCATGGGACGCCCCGCCGTCGCGCAGCCACTGGAAGCCCGTGGTTGATCGGGCTAAGGGGGCCCGGGCGGCGGCCGGGGGGCAGGGAATGGATTTCCGCGCGATCGTGATGGGCATCGCCTTCGCCCTGATGTGGTCCTCGGCCTTCACCTCGGCCCGGATCATCGTCGCCGACGCCTCGCCCCTCGCTTCCCTCGCGCTGCGCTTCCTCGTCTCCGGGCTGCTCGGGGTCGGCATCGCCCGGGCGGTTGGCCAGGACTGGCGCCTCACCGGGCCGCAGTGGCGGGCCACGATTCTGTTCGGGGTCTGCCAGAACGGCCTCTATCTCGGCATGAACTTCCTCGCCATGCAGACGGTGGAGGCCGGGGTCGCCGCGATCGTCGCCTCCTCGCTGCCGCTGCTCGTCGCCTTCGCCGGCTGGGCGGTGTTCGGCGAGCGCCTGCCGGGGCGGGCGCTCGCCGGGCTGGCGGCAGGCTTCGGCGGCGTCACCCTGATCATGTGGGCGCGCCTCAGCGGCGGGGTCGATCCGGCCGGCGTCGCGCTCTGCTTCGGCGCCGCCGTCGCCCTGACGGTGGCCACCCTCGCGGTCCGCAACGCCTCCTCGGGCGGCAACCTCCTGATGATCGTCGGCCTGCAGATGCTCGTGGGGGCGGCCTGCACGGGCCTCGCCGCCGTGCTGTTCGAACCCCTGTCGGTGCGCTGGACCCCCTCGCTCGTGGCCGCCTTCCTCTACACCACCCTCGTTCCCGGCCTGCTCGCCACCTGGGTCTGGTTCGCGCTGGTCCAGCGGATCGGCGCCGTTCGGGCCGCGACCTTCCACTTCCTCAACCCTTTCTTCGGCATCGCCGTCGCCGCGGTGGTGCTCGACGAGGCGCTGGGGCCGGTCGACGTCCTCGGCGTGGCCGTCATCATGGCCGCCATCCTCGCCGTCCAGCGCGCCCGCGCCGCCCCGGCCGGCCGGCTCGCGCGGTCGTGACCGCCGGCGCGGCGGCGCCGCGAAACGGGCCCGCCCCGTCCGGCGTAGGGTCGGCTGCAGGCAGGGCGGGGGCGCGCGCGCGATGGAGTTGGTTCTGGGCTACGGGGCGGGGCTGCTGACGCTCCTCAACCCCTGCATCCTGCCGATCCTGCCGATCGTGCTCGCCGCGGCGCTGGAGGCCGGCCGGGCGGGACCGGTGGCGCTTGCCGCCGGCATGGGAGTGGCCTTCGTCGCCCTCGGCCTTGCCGTTGCCGCGGCCGGCCCCGCGCTGGGGCTGACGGCCGGGACGGTGGCGCAGGCAGGGGCGGTGCTGATGGCGGGCTTCGGTCTCGTCCTGCTCCTGCCCGCCGCCGCCGCCCGCTTCGCTGCCGCCACGGGCGGGTTCGCGGCACGCGCCGATGCCCGCCTCGAGGGGGTCGACCGCGGCGGGCTTTCCGGCCAGTTCCTCGGCGGCGCGCTGCTCGGGGCGGTCTGGTCGCCCTGCGTCGGCCCGACGCTGGGCGGGGCGATCGGTCTTGCCGCCGCCGGCGGCAGCCTGGCCGCCGCCGGCGCGGTGTTGGCCGCGTTCGCGCTCGGGGTGGCGACGGTGATGCTCGCGCTCGCCTTCGGCGCCCGGGCGGCCCTCGCCCGCCACCGCCACGCCATGCAGGTGCTGGCGCTGCGGGCCCGGCCGATCCTCGGCGCCGTCTTCCTTGCCACCGGCCTCGCCCTCGCCTTCCGCCTCCACCACCTCGCCGAGGCCTGGCTGCTCGACCGCATGCCGGGCTGGCTGATCGACCTGTCCGTCTCCATCTGATCCAACGGGAGCCCTGCCGATGCTGCGCCGCGATTTCCTGCTGCTTTCCGCCGCCGTCACCCTTGCCCCGCCGATGGCGCGGGCGGCGGGCGGCACGCCCTACAGCCCCGGCCTCGTCGAGCGTCTGCTGGGCGAGGGGCGGACGGTGTTCGTCGACTTCTACACCACCTGGTGCACCACCTGCCGGGCGCAGGGCCGCGCCATCACGGCCCTGCGGGCCGAGAACCCCGCCTATGACGCCGCGATCGCCTTCGTCGACGTCGACTGGGACATCCATGCCGGCTCGGCGCTGGCCCGGGGGCTAGCGGTTCCCGGCCGGTCGACCCTCGTCGCGCTGAAGGGCGGGCGCGAGCTCGGCCGGCTGGTGGCGGTGACCGACCGCGGGGCGATCCGCGGCCTGCTCGACACCGCGCTGGCAGCGGCCGGCGCCGGCTGAGTTCCGCTCAGCCGCCGATCCTGCCGGGCACGCCGCCGCCGGTCTGGCCGCGGTGCATCAGCAGCTGGTCGAGCAGCACGCAGGCCATCATTGCTTCGCCCACCGGCACGGCGCGGATGCCGACGCAGGGGTCGTGGCGGCCGCGGGTGGCGATCTGCACCTCCTCGCCCGCCGCCGTCAGCCCCTGCCGCGGGGTGAGGATCGAGGAAGTCGGCTTGACCGCGAAGCGCACCACCACCGGCTGGCCGGTGGAGATGCCCCCGAGGATGCCGCCGGCGTTGTTGGACAGGAACTCCGGCCCCGCCGGACCCATCCGCATCTCGTCGGCGTTGGTCGAGCCGGTCAGCGCCGCGGCGGCCATGCCGGCGCCGATCTCCACCGCCTTCACGGCGTTGATCGACATCATCGCCTGCGCGAGGTCGGCGTCGAGCTTGGCGTAGACGGGCGCGCCGAGGCCGGGGGGGACGCCGGTGGCCTCGACCTCGACCACCGCGCCGACGGAGTCGCCGGCCTTGCGGATCGCGTCAAGCCGGCCCCCCCACCGCCGGGCGGCGGCGGAATCAGGGCACCAGAAGGGGTTGCGGTCGATCTCGGCGGCATCGAAGGCGGCGCGGTCGATCGCGTCGGCCCCCATCTGCACCATGCAGCCGCGGATCGCGAGGCCGGGGACGAGCGCGGCCAGCACCGCCCGCGCCACCCCGCCGGCGGCCACCCGCGCGGCCGTCTCGCGGGCCGAGGAGCGGCCGCCGCCGCGGGGGTCGCGCAGCCCGTACTTCAGATGGTAGGTCAGGTCGGCGTGGCCGGGGCGGAAGCGGTCGGCGATGGCGGCGTAATCCTTCGACCGCTGGTCGAGGTTGCGGATCATCAGCTGGATCGGCGTGCCGGTGGTGCGCCCCTCGTAGGTGCCCGAGAGGATCTCGACCGTGTCGGGCTCCTGCCGCTGGGTGGTGAAGCGGTTCTGGCCGGGGCGGCGGCGGTCCAGCCAGGGCTGGATGCCGGCCTCCGACAGCGCCACCCCGGGCGGGCAGCCGTCGACCACCGCGCCGATCGCGGGACCGTGGCTCTCGCCCCAGGTGGTGACGCGGAAGAGATGGCCGAAGCTGTTGAGCGACATCGGGGGCGGGCCTTGGCTGGGTCTGGGGCCCCCATCGCACTTCCGGCGCCGCCGCTCAAGGCCCGGCCGCCAGTCCCATGCAAGGGACATGGTGCAGGCCCTGCAATTCCAATGGCATGGGCGGTGGCGTCAAGGGTTTGTCAACCGGTCCGGCATGCCGTCCCGCGCCCTCTCCCGCACCCCCCTCCCGCATCCCGTCCCGCGCCGCCGCCCGTTGCCGTTGCCGGCGCCGTCAACCCCGGGTTAACCTTCGTCGTGCGACAGCGGGGGGGCGATGGCGAACCACCTCTACTACGGCGACAACCTCGCGGTGCTGCGCGACAGCATCGCGGAGGCGAGCGTGGACCTCGTCTACCTCGACCCGCCGTTCAACTCGAACGCCAGCTACAACGTGCTGTTCCGCGCCCCCTCGGGCGAAAGCAGCGCGGCCCAGATCGAGGCCTTCGACGACACCTGGCACTGGAACGATTCGGCGGAAGCTGCCTATGGCGACGTGCTGCGCTCGGCCAACGCCGATGCGGCCGGGATGCTGCGGGCGATGCGCGGCTTTCTGGGCGAGAACGACATGATGGCCTACCTCGCCATGATGGCGGTGCGGCTGATCGAGCTGCACCGGGTGCTGAAGCCGACCGGGAGCCTCTATCTGCACTGCGACCCGACGGCGAGCCATTATCTGAAGATTCTGCTGGATGCGGTGTTTGGGAAGAAGCAGTTCATAAATGAGATCGTTTGGCAAAGATACGGCTCTCACAATGACTCGAAAACCTTTGGACGAGTCCACGACGTAATACTCTTTTTTTCAAAGACGCCGAAGTTCACCTTCACGAAGCAACACGGGTCATATTCGCAAACATACGTTGAGGAACGCTTTCGATTCTCGGACCCTGATGGGCGTCGCTGGGCCGAACAGAACCTTTCGAGTCCGTCGCCTCGCCCAAACTTGACTTATCCATTTACCGCCAAGAACGGAATAACTTACGCGCCACCGCCAAATGGCTGGAAGTACACCTCCGAACGCATGCGAGAAATCGACGAAGCGAATGGTCTCCATTATCCGAGCAAAGCCGATGGTCGCTTGCGCCTAAAGAATTACCTTGATGAAAGGCTAGGCCCCCCTGTTCAGGACGTCTGGACGGACATTGGCCTAATCGGCGGCACAAGTCCCGAACGCCTCGGCTACCCCACCCAGAAACCCGTCGCCCTGCTCGAACGCATCATCTCTGCCTCGTCCAACCCCGGCGACCTCGTGCTCGACCCCTTCTGCGGCTGCGGCACCACCGTCCATGCGGCCGAGAAGCTCGGGCGGCGCTGGATCGGGATCGACGTGACCCACCTTGCCATCGGCCTGATCGAGAAGCGGCTGCGCGATGCCTTCCCGGCCGTCGCCTTCACCGTCCACGGCGTCCCGCAAGACCTTGCCGGCGCCCGCGACCTTGCCGCCCGCGGCAAGTATCACGAGTTCGAGAAATGGGCGCTGTCGCTGGTCGGCGCCCAGCCGGGCAACCTCGGCAAGAAGGGCGCCGACCGCGGCCTCGACGGGCGGCTCTACTTCGGCAGGACCGACCATGCGGTGGTCAGCGTCAAGGCGGGCGAGAATGTCGGCGTCGCGATGATCCGCGACCTCAAGGGGGTGATGGAGCGCGAACGGGCGCCGATCGGCGTCTTCCTGACGCTGACGCCCCCCACGCGCGACATGCGGACCGAGGCCGCGGCGGCCGGCCAGCATGCGCCCGAGGGCGTGGCGGGGGGCGTGCCGCGGCTGCAGATCGTCACCGTCGAGGACGCGATGCGCCTGCGCGACCGCGCCGTCGCCCTGCCCCTGCGCCGCGGCGACACCTTCCGCCGCGCCGCGCGCGAGGAGGAGGCCGGCCGGCAGGGCGCGCTCGACGTCTGAGGGGGGGCGCGGCAACGTCGCCACTTGCGCGGTGCGGCGGCGCGGCTATGCTGGTTTCCACCTCGGGGTGCTTCCGTCCAGGCGGGGGCTGAGATGCCGCACATCGGCAAACCCGTTGAACCTGACCCGGTTAGGACCGGCGGAGGGAAGGTTGCCGGAGTGCCTCCAGCCTGACCCCGCCCGTCGCGCATGGAGGACGCAATGAGACCGACCCCGACTGTCGCCTCGATCGCCGCGGGACTGCTGCTTGCCGGCATGGCGCAGGCCCAGACCCCGGTGCTGACGGTCTATGCCTATGACAGCTTCGTGTCCGAATGGGGCCCCGGGCCGGCCATCAGGGCCGGGTTCGAGGCCGGCTGCGGCTGCAGCGTGAACATGCTCGGCATGGGCGACGGGGCGGCGCTGCTGGCGCGGCTGAGGCTCGAGGGCGAGCGCTCGCCGGCCGATGTGGTGATCGGGCTCGACACCAACCTGACCGCGGCGGCGGCGGCGACCGGGCTTTTCGCCCCGCACGGGGTGACGGCGGCGCTGGACCTGCCGGTGGCCTGGGACGACCCGCTGTTCCTGCCCTACGACTGGGGGCTGTTCGCCTTCGTCCACGACCGCACGCTGCTGCCCGCGCCGCCGCAGGGCTTTGCCGAGCTGGCCGATTCGCAGCTGCGGATCATCATCCAGGACCCGCGGTCCTCGACCCCGGGGCTGGGCCTGCTGCTGTGGGTGAAGTCCGTGCACGGCGACGGCGCGGGCGAGATGTGGCGGCGGCTGGCGCCGCGGGTGGTGACGGTGACCCCGGGCTGGTCGGAGGCCTACGGGCTGTTCCTGAACGGCGAGGCGGACATGGTGCTGTCCTACACCACCTCGCCGGCCTACCACCGCATCGCCGAGGACGACGACAGCAAGGCCTACGCACCCTTCCGCGAGGGCCATCTGATGCAGGTGGAGGTGGCCGCAAGGCTGGCCCGGGCGCCGAACCCCGACCTGGCGCAGGCCTTCCTGGCCTATCTGGTCGGGCCCGAGGCGCAGGCGGTGATCCCCACCACCAACTGGATGTATCCCGCGGTGATGCCCGACGGCGGGCTGCCCGAGGGCTTCGGCGCCCCGCCGGCGGCCGGGGCGGCGCTGTTCCTGGCCCCCGACGCGGCGGCGGCGATGCGCGATCCGGCACTGGCGGAGTGGCTCGCGGCGCTGTCGCGCTGAGGGGCGTGGCCGGTGGCGGCAGGGGCGGCGACAGGGCGCGACGCGGCGGGCTTCCGCCGGGCCGGCGGGGCGGCGGCGGCGGCGGTGGCGGCCTTCGTGCTGGGGCCGCTGGCCATGGTGGGGCTGGCGGCGCAGGGCGCCGTCGCCGGGCTGCAGCCCGGCGACGGGGCGGCGCTGCGCTTCACCCTGGCGCAGGCGGCGGCCTCGGCGGCGGCCTCGGTGGCGCTGGCGGTGCCGCTGGCGCGGGCGCTGGCGCGCCGCCGCTTCGCCGGCCGCGCGGCCCTGGTGACGCTGCTCGGCGCGCCGTTCCTGCTGCCGTCGGTGATCGCGGTGATGGCGCTGCTGGCGGTGTTCGGCCGCGGCGGCGCGGTCAACGCGGCGCTGGCGGCGGCGGGGCTCGGGCCGATGTCGATCTACGGCCCGCACGGGGTGGTCATCGCCCATGTGTTCTTCAACCTGCCGCTGGCGACGCGGCTGATCCTGCAGGGCTGGCAGGCGATCCCGGCCGAGCGCTTCCGACTGGCCGCGACGCTGGGCTTCGGGCCGGCCGAGGTGGCCCGCCACCTCGAGCGGCCGATGCTGCGGGAGGTGGTGCCGGGGGCCCTTGCGACGATCTTCCTGGTCTGCCTGTCGAGCTTCGCGGTGGCGCTGATCCTCGGCGGCGGGCCGCGGGCGACGACGCTCGAGCTTGCGATCTACCAGGCGTTCCGCTTCGACTTCGACCTCGGGCGGGCGGCGCTGCTGGCGGCGCTGCAGCTCGGCCTCTGCGCGGCGGCGCTGGCGCTGGTGTGGGCGGTGGCGCTGCCGGCGGGCTTCGGCGCGGGGCTGGACCGGCCGGCCGGACGCTGGGACGCGGGCGGGGTGTTCCTGCGGGTGCAGGACGCCTTGGTGATCGCGGCCGCGGCGGCCTTCCTCCTTGGCCCGCTGGCGGCGGTGCTGGCGGCGGGGCTGCCGCATCTGGCCGGGCTGCCGCCGCAGGTCTGGACGGCTGCGCTGCGCTCGGCGGCGGTGGCGGTGGCGGCCGCGGTGCTGACGGCAGTGCTTGCGCTGGCCATCGCCACGGGACGGGCAAGGGGCGGGGCGCGCTGGGCCGAGGCGGCGGGGATGCTGCCGATCGCGGTGTCGCCGATGGTGCTGGGCACGGGGCTGTTCGTGATCGTCTTCCCGCTGGCCGATCCGGCGGCGCTGGCGCTGGCGGTGACGGCGGCCGTCAACGCCGCCCTGGCGCTGCCCTTCGCGCTGCGGGCGCTGCTGCCCGCCGTGGCGGAGGCCGAGGCCGGCCACGGCCGGCTGGCCACGAGCCTCGGGATCGGCGGGCTGGCGCGGCTGCGGCTGGTCATCCTGCCAAGGGTGCGGCGGCCGCTGGGCTTCGCGACCGGCCTGGCCGCCGCCTTCGCGGCCGGCGACCTGGGCGTGATCGTGCTGTTTGCGGGCGGCGATGCGGCGACGCTGCCGCTGGAGCTGTTCCGGCTGATGGGCGCCTACCGGATGGAGGCGGCGAGCGGGGCGGCGGTGCTGCTGCTGGCACTGGCCTTCGGGCTGTTCGCGGTCTTCGACAGGGGAGGCAGGCTTGGGGCTGCGGATTGAGCGGATGCGGATCGTGCAGGAGGGCTTCACCCTCGATGCCGACCTGGCGGTGGCGCGGGGTGCGCGGGTGGCGGTGATCGGCCCGTCGGGCAGCGGCAAGTCGACGCTGATGGGCGCGATCGCAGGCTTCGTGCCGCTGGCCTCCGGCCGCATCCTGTGGGGGGGCGCCGACCTTGCGCGGCAGCCGCCGGGCGAGCGGCCGCTGTCGATCCTGTTCCAGGACCAGAACCTGTTCCCGCACCTGACGGTGGCCGACAACGTCGGGCTGGGCCTCGACCCGCGGCTGCGGCTGACGGCGGCCGACCGGCAACGGGTGGCCGCGGTGATCGCCCGCGTCGGGCTGGCGGGCAAGGAGGGGCGGCGGCCGGCGGCGCTGTCGGGGGGCGAGCAGGGGCGGGCGGCGCTGGCGCGGGTTCTGGTGCGCGCGCGGCCGCTTCTGCTGCTCGACGAGGCATTCGCGGCGCTGGGCCCGGCGCTCAAGGCCGAGATGCTGGCTCTGGTGGCCGACATCGTCGGCGAGACCGGGGCGACGCTCATGCTGGTCACCCATGATCCGCAGGACGCCATCGCGCTGGCGCCCGAGACGATCCTGGTGGCCGAAGGCCGCGCGCATCCGCCGCGGCCGACTGCGGCGCTGCTGGCCGACCCGCCGCCGGCGCTTGCCGCCTATCTGGGCCGGAATGCACAAGGGGCGTCCGCGGCGGCGGACGCCCCCCGGGCCGGGCGCGCGGCAGCCGCGGTCAGGCGCGGCTCCGCCCCTTGACCGGGGCCCACAGCCGCTTGTTGGTGAGGTAGAGCAGCACCGACAGCAGCACGAGAAACAGCACCGCCGTCAGGCCTGCCTGCTTGCGCGCCATCATCTTCGGCTCGGCCGCCCACATCAGGAAGGCCGCGACATCCTCGGCCATGGAGGCGACATCGTTCGGCGAGCCGTCGGCGAACTCCACCTGGCCGTCGAACAGCGGCGGCGCCATCGCGATCCAGCCGCCGGCGAAGCTTTCGTTCGCGTAGAAGGCCGTGCCGGCCTCGAACTTCTCCTCGCCGGTGTAGTGGGTCAGCAGCGAGGCGATGTACTCCGGCCCGCCGATGCCGCGCAGGAAGGGGTTCACGAGCAGCCCGTAAGGCCCCTCGAACCCGACCCGGGCCTTGGCCATCAGGCTGAGGTCGGGCGCGGTGTCGAGCCCGGACATGGGAAAGTGGTCGGTGGGCTGGCGCGGCCGGAAGTCGCCGGTCGCGGGATCCTCGATCTCCAGCATGGCGGCGTAGGCGCGCACCTCATCGGCCCCCAGTTCCGGCCCGCCGGCGTCGCCGAGGGTGCGCAGCGGGACGTAGCGCAGCCCGTGACAGGCGGCGCAGACCTCGGTGTAGACCTGCAGCCCGCGCTGGAGCTGGTTGGTGTCGTAGCGCCCGAACGGGCCCTCGAAGGAGAAGGCGACGTCGGTGATCGCCCGCTCCTCGCCGCCGGCGGCGTGGGCGGCGGGGGCCAGGAGCGCGAGCGCGGC
This sequence comes from Paracoccaceae bacterium, assembly GCA_023383015.1. Taxonomy (GTDB): domain Bacteria; phylum Pseudomonadota; class Alphaproteobacteria; order Rhodobacterales; family Rhodobacteraceae; genus JAHDXW01. Next base: position 46,528 of record JAHDXW010000017.1, on the reverse strand, counting down.
GGCCGCGGCGAGGGAGAGCTTGCGGAGCATGGCGTGCATCCTTTCCGTCACTCGGCCGGGGTTGCGGCCGCGCCGCCCTTGCCGTGGGCATCCGGTCCGTAGTGGTCGCGGAAATCCTCCTCGATCGTCGCCGGCGGCGGCAGCGGCTTCTCGAGCACGCCGAGCAGCGGCAGGATGATGAGGAAATAGGCGAACCAGTAGGCCGAGCCGATCAGCGCGATGCTGGAGTAGATGCCCTCGGCCGGACGCGAGCCAACCCAGGTGAGGACCACGAAGTTGACGATGAAGAGCCAGAACCACCACCGGAACATCGGACGGTAGCGGCCCGAGCGAACCGAGGAGGTGTCGAGCCAGGGCACCAGCGCTAGCACCAGCATCGAGCCGAACATCGCCAGGACGCCGAAGAACTTGGCGTCGACGATGCCGAAGGTGACGAACTGCACGAGCTGGACGGCCCAGACGTCGGCGGTGAAGGCGCGCAGGATCGCGTAGAACGGCAGGAAGTACCATTCCGGCACGATGTGGGCGGGGGTCACCAGCGGGTTGGCCTCGATGTAGTTGTCGGGGTGGCCCATGAAGTTCGGCATGAAGCCGACGACGGCGAAGAACACCACCAGCACCACGGCGAGGGCGAAGAGATCCTTGATCACGAAGTATGGCCAGAACGGCAGCGTGTCCTTCTGCGCCTCGGCCCTGGAGGCGCGCCGTACCTCGACCCCGGTGGGGTTGCCGTTGCCGGTGGTGTGGAACGCCCAGACGTGGACGATGACCAGCGCGAGGATCACGAAGGGCAGCAGGTAGTGCAGCGAGAAGAAGCGGGTGAGCGTCGGGTTGTCGACCGCCGGTCCGCCCAGCAGCCAGGTCTGCAGGTCGCCGCCGATGCCGGGGATGGCGCCGAACAGGCCGGTGATGACGGTGGCCCCCCAGAACGACATCTGGCCCCAGGGCAGGACGTAGCCCATGAAGGCGGTGGCCATCATCAGCACATAGATCAGCATGCCGATGATCCAGGTCACCTCGCGGGGGGCCTTGTAGCTGCCGTAGTAGAGGCCGCGGAAGATGTGCAGGTAGACGGCGGCGAAGAAGAACATGGCGCCGTTCTGGTGGATGTAGCGCAGCATGTGGCCGCCGTTCACGTTGCGCATGATGTGCTCGACGGAGGCGAAGGCCATGTCGACATGCGGCGTGTAGTGCATCGCCAGGACGATGCCGGTGACGATCTGCAGCACCAGGCAGAACACCAGCACGACGCCCCAGATCCACATCCAGTTCAGGTTCTTCGGCGTCGGGATCATGATCGTGTCGTAGATCAGCGACACGACCGGCAGGCGGCGGTGCAGCCACTTCTCGAAGCCCGATTTCGGTTCGTAATGGTCGTGCGGAATGCCGGCCATCGGTCTTGCCCCCTCAGCCTAGCTGGATGGTCGTGGCGTCGATGAAGCGCGCCACGGGGATGTGCATGTTCTCGGGCGCCGGGCCGCGGCGGATGCGCCCGGAGGTGTCGTAGTGCGAGCCGTGGCAGGGGCAGAACCAGCCGCCGAAGTCGCCCGCATCGCCGAGCGGGACGCAGCCGAGATGGGTGCAGACGCCGACCATCACCAGCCACTCGCCCTCGGAATCGAGGCTGCGGTTGGCGTCGTCGGCCGAGGTCTCGCGGATGTTGGGGTTGCGCGCGTCCTGGTCCATCAGCTCGGGCAGGGCCACGGCGCGCGCGGCCTCGATCTCCTCGGGGGTGCGGCGGCGGATGAAGACGGGCTTGCCGAGAAACTTGACGGTGAGCTGGCTGCCCGGCTCGAGGCCGCCGACGTCGACGAAGATCGACGACAGGGCCTGCACGTCGGCCGAGGGGTTCATCTGGTTGACGAGCGGCCATACCGCCGCCCCGGCGGCGACGGCCCCCGCGCCCGCGGTGGCGTAGTAGAGGAAGTCTCGGCGGCTCCCGGCGGGGTCTTCGGCGTGGGACACTGGACGTCTCCATTCATCGGCACGCCCCCGGCCGCTGCGGCCGCAGCGGTGGAGACGGGATTCCCTATCCGGCGGCTATCTAGCGGGCGGGCCGGGAGGCGTCCAGCGGGCAATGTTCCGCCCGGCGGCCCATGGTGTCGCATCGCCACGGCTCAGGGCCAGAGCGGGGCGGCGATGCGCACGGCAAACCACAGGAAGAACAGCCCGACCCCGGCGTTGACGAGCGGCGCGGCGCGCAGGTAGAGGCGCGCGGCCGCCTGCGTCGAGAACACCAGCGCATAGCCGCCGTGGATCGCCACGGCGATCGCCGCGGCGCCGGCCCAAAGCAGCGCGATGTCGCCGGCGCCGGCACGGGCGAGGGGGAAAATGCCGAGGATCGCAAGCCAGGTGGTGAGCGCCTTGGGGTTGGCGAGGCTGACCGAGACCGAGCGCCAGAAGGCGCGCCCGGCGGTCATGCCGGCGCGCCCGGCGGGCAGCGACCGGGGGTCGCCGGTAAGACCGTGGCGGTGCAGCCCGCCGATGCCCGAGCGCAGGTAGCGCAGCGCGAACCAGCCGAGCAACGTCACCGCGGCGAGGGTGAGCAGGGTGCGCGCCGCCGGCACGGCCGCGAACAGCGCCGCCATGCCGAGGGACATCCCCAGGCACCAGAACGAGATGCCTATTCCCACGCCGGTGGCGGCGCCGAGCCCGGCGCCGCGTCCAGAGCCCATGGCGGTGGCCACGGTGTTGAGCACGTTCGGGCCGGGCGAGAGGATGTTGGCCGCCAGCAGCGTCCAGACCGCGGCGAACTCGGCCCAGGCGAGTGTCACGTTGCGGGGGCCGTCGCCCGGAAGCTGTCGCGCCCGGCGGTGCGCGCGTACCAAGCGGCAAGGCCGGGGCGGCCTTCGCGCCAACTGCGCGCGCCGTGGCGGAAATCGAGATAGCCGAGCGCGCAGGCCACGGCGATCTGGCCGATGTCGAGCGGGCCGGCGAGATGGGCCAGCCAGCGCCCCTCGAGCGCGTCGAGCGCGCGGGCGACCTTGGACCACTGCCCCTCGACCCACTCGGGAAGGCGGCGGTCCTCGGGGCGGACGCGGTCCTCGTAGACCATGAGCACGGCGGCATCCATCATGCCGTCGCCGGTCGCCTCGAGGGTCAGCGTCTCCCACAGCAGCGGCGGCGGCGGGTAGAGGCCGCCGCCGGCGCGCTCGCTCAGGAAGCGGCAGATGACGCGGCTGTCGTATAGCGCCGGGCCGTCGGGCCGCTCGAGCGCGGGGATCTTGCCGAGCGGGTTCTGCGCCACCGGCAGGCTGCCCGGGGCGACCGGGGTGCCCGAAGCGGGAACCAGCGTGACCGCATCGGCCTGGCCGGTCTCGGCAAGCAGGACCATCACCTTGCGGACATAGGGTGAGGCAGGGTTGTGGTAGAGGCGCAAGCGGGTCTCCCGGGGAAGGGGGCGTCGGCGGGCCGGTCAGACGCGGCGGAAGCGGAGCCGGCCGAGAAGGGCGGCGTCGATCTCGATGCCCGGGCCGCTGCGCCCGAGCCGGACGATACGGCGCAGCCGTGCAGCGGCGTTCATCTGGTCGCGGTCGCGCGGGCGGTGGGCGGCGATGCCCTCGTCAAGGTCGTCCATGGCGTCCTCGGCGCGCTGGTCGGTGCGGCCGGCGGCGACCGCGCGGCGCAGAACCACCACCGCGGCAAGCGCGAGGGGGGCGCATTTCAGCGCGACAGTGGCGATCGGGGCGAGCGGCAGCGCCATGGCCATCCTCCAGCGGACGCTGCAAAGGTAGGCCGCGGCGGGGCCGCTGTAAATGGCCCCGCACTTGACCCGCGCGGGCAAATCCCCGATGGCTCGGGCAGGTCCGTTCAGGGGGCGGCTGCCGCCCCGGAGGCAAGCCCGATGACCCAGCGCCTGCACCTCGTCTTCGGCGGCGAACTCGACGATCCGGCCGGAACGAGGTTCCGCGACGTCGGGGCGATCCATGTCGTGGGGGTGTTTCCCGACTACGCCTCGGCCTACCGGGCGTGGAAGGCGGAGGCGCAGCGCACGGTGGACAACGCCCACATGCGCTATTTCATCGCCCACCTGCACCGGCTGCTCGACGAGGGCGCCGAGGCCGGCCCGACCGCGGAGGTCCGCGCCTGAGCGCGGAGCCGGGTCCGGTGGGGCGCTCGCTCGGCCTCGCCCTCTATCTGATGTCGGCCGGTCGCGGGGGGGCGCGCGCGGGGCCGCCCGACTGGCCGCCGCGCCCGCCGGGGACGCTGGTGTGGTTCGACGCGGGCGGCGCCGCCAGCCTGCGCGCCGTTCCCCAGCTGGCGCAGGAGCTGCGGCGCCTGCGGCCGGACCTGACGCTCCTGGTGACCTGGCCGGGCGCGGGGGCGGCGGCACCGCAGGATGCCGACGCGGGGATCATCCGCACCGCCCCGCCGGCCGACCGGCTGGCGGCGGCGAGGGCCTTCCTCGGCCACTGGCGGCCGGACGCGGCGGCCTTCAGCGAAGGCCACCTGCCGCCGGCGCTGATCCATGCCGCGCACGCCCGCGGCGTGCCGCTGTTCCTTGTCAACGGCCGCGTGCCGCTGATGCCCGGCAACAGCTGGCGCAACGCGCCGGGGCTGATGGCCTCGGTCCTCGGCCGGTTCCGGGCGGTGATGATGACCGACCTGACCGGGCTGCGCTATGCGCGCCGCGCCGGGGCGCCGCGCGATGCGGTCGAGGCGGCGGGCTGGCTGGACGAGGCGGGCGAGCCCCCGGGCGTGACCGAGCCCGAGCGGTTGGCGCTGGCCCGGCTGGTGGGCACGCGGCCGCTGTGGGTGGCCGCCGGCGTGCCCGAGGCCGAGGAGGACGCGGTGCTGTCGGCCCATCAGGCGGCGCTGCGGTTGACCCACCGGCTGCTGCTGATCCTGGTGCCGGCCGATGCGGCGCGGGGGCCGGCGCTGGCAGCGCGCGCGGCCGGCGCGCTGGACGGCGGTGCGGCGCTGCGGTCGGTCGAGGAGTATCCCGCCGACCAGGACAGCGTCTATGTCGCCGACACCGAGGGCGAGCAGGGGCTGTGGTACCGGCTGGCGCCGGTCTGCTTCCTGGGCGGCACGCTCGCGGGCGGCGGGCCGACGCGGTCGCCGGCCGAGCCGGCGCTTCTCGGTTCGGCCATCCTGCACGGGCCGCGCGGCGGGGCGCATGCGGCGCTGCTTGCACGGCTGGACGCGGCCGGAGGGGCGGAGACGGTGGAGGACGCCGAAGGGCTTGCCGCGGCGGTCGAGGCGCTGATCGCCGCCGACCGGGCGGCGGCGCGGGCGCTGGCGGCCTGGGGGGTCATCACCGCCGGCGCCGATGTGACGGCGCGGGCGGCGCGGCTGCTTGTGGCGGCGCTGCCGGCGGCGGCGGGGGCGGCCGCACGCCCGCCCGGCCCGGCGGCGGGCTAGGCCGGTGCGCGCCCCGGGCTTCTGGCAGCGCCCGCCCGAGCGGCCCGGCCTTGCCGCCCGGCTGCTGGCGCCGCTGGCAGCGGTCTACGCCTGCGCCACGGCGCGGCGGGTGGCGCGGGCGGCGCGGCTGCGCCCGCCGGTGCCGGTGATCTGCGTCGGCAACCTGCATGCGGGCGGCACCGGCAAGACCCCGGCGGTGATCGCGCTGGCCGGGCGGCTGGCGGGGCAGGGGGTGCAGGTGGTCGCCCGCGGCTGGGGCGGGCGGCTCGCCGGGCCGCTGCGTGTGGACCCCGTGCGCCACACCGCCGCCGAAGTGGGCGACGAGCCGCTCCTGCTCGCGGCCTTCGCGCCGGTCTGGGTGGCGCGCGACCGTGCCGCCGGGGTGGCGGCGGCGGTGGCCGGCGGGGCGCGGGTGGTGCTGCTCGACGACGGCCTGCAGGACCCTGCGGTGGCCAAGGATCTCGCGATCGTGGTGGTGGACGCGCGGCGCGGCTTCGGCAACGGCCGGGTGCTGCCGGCCGGGCCGCTGCGCGAGCCGGTGGCGGCAGGACTTGCCCGTGCCGACCTCTTGCTGGTGCTGGGCGAGCCCGAGGCGCGGGCGGGCTTTGCCGCCCGCTGGCCGGCGGCGGCGCGGCTGCCGGCGGCGGCGGGGCGGCTGGAGCCGCTGCCGACGGGGATGGACTGGGCGGGGATGCCTGTCCTCGCCTTCGCCGGCATCGGCGACCCGGGGAAGTTCTTCGCCACGCTGGAGGGCCTCGGGGCCGAGGTGCGGCGGCGGGTGGCCCTGGACGACCACCAGCCGCTGGGCGAGGCGCTGATGCGCCGGCTGGCCGAGGAGGCGCGCGCGGCCGGCGCCCAGCTTGTCTGCACCGAAAAGGACGCGGTGCGCCTGCCCCCGGCCTGGCGGCGCGAGGTGCTGACGCTGCCGGTGCGTCTGGTCCTGGACGCCGACGGGCCGCTCGAGGAGGCGCTGGTGCGCATCCTGCCGGCGGCGGCGCCCCGCTGAGGCCGGGGACGCCGGGGCCCCGTGCGGCACGGCGAGGCCCGGGGCACGCCCGTGGCCGCGGTCAGCAGCGCCAGGGCGAGCCGCCGGCGGCGAGGCTGGCGGCGATGTCGGGGCCGTCGGCGCCGAGACCGGGCGCCGGGCGATTGGTCGCGAGCGGAGCGGAGGCGAATCGCAGCGGCGCGCGCAGCCCGGGGATGCCGCCGGGCCGGACCAGCATGCCGCGGGCGGCGACCTGGGGATCATCGAAGACCTGGTCGAGTTCGTTGACCGGGCCGGCGGGCACGCCCTCGGCCTCGCAGGCGGCCAAGAGCTCGGCCATCGGCCGTCGCGCCGTCGCCTCGCAGAGGCGGGGGATCAGCGCCTCGCGGTGCGCGACCCGGTCGGGGTTGGTGGCGAAGCGGGGGTCGGCGGCAAGCCCGCCGACGCCGAGGAGCCGGCAGAACCGGCGGAACTGGCCGTCATTGCCCACGGCGATGATGATCCAGCCATCCTCGCAGGGGAAGGTCTGGTAGGGGGCGATGTTGGGGTGGGCATTGCCCATCCGTCCGGGCACCCGGCCGGAGACGAGGAAGTTCATGGCCTGGTTGGCCATCACCGCCACCGCGGTGTCGAAAAGCGCCAGGTCGATCGCCTCGCCCTGCCCGGTGGCGTCCCGCCGGTGCAGCGCGGCGAGGATTGCCACCACCGCGTAGACGCCGGTGAAGATGTCGGTGACGGCGACGCCGACCTTCTGGGGGGCGCCCTCGGCCTCGCCGGTGATCGACATCATCCCCGACATGCCCTGGACGATGAAGTCGTACCCGGCCCGGTGGGCATAGGGGCCGTCCTGTCCGAAGCCGGTGATGGAGCACCAGATCAGCCGCGGGTTGAGCGCGGCGAGCGCCGGCCGGTCGAGCCCGTAGCGGGCGAGCCCGCCGACCTTGAAGTTCTCAATGACGACATCGGCCGTTGCCGCCAGCCCGCGCACCACGGCCTGGCCCTCGGGGGTGGCGAAGTCGGCGGTCACCGACCGCTTGCCGCGGTTGGTGGCGTGGAAGTAGGCCGCGGCGCGGTCGCCCGGGCGGTCGACGAAGGGCGGGCCCCAGCGGCGTGTGTCGTCGCCCTCGGGCGATTCCACCTTGATGACGTCGGCGCCGAGATCGGCCAGCGTCTGGCCGGCCCACGGACCGGCAAGGATGCGCGCAAGCTCGACCACGCGCAGGCCCTCGAGGGGGGCAGACACTGGCCGACCTAGTCGGCGAGGGCGGCGTCGATGAGCCGGGCGAGCTCCTCGAACGACATGTTGGCGTGCCGGGTGCCGTTCAGGACCAGCGTCGGGGTGGCCTGCACGCCGTCGCGGGTGGCGTTGGCCTGGAAGACCGCCACCAGCGCCTCGGCGGCGGTGCGGTCGTTGAGGCAGGCGTTGACCTGTTCGTCGGTCAGCCCCGCGACCCGGCCCATGCGGCGCAGGCTGTCGGCCACCGAGGCCGGATCGCCGCTGCCCGCCCACTGGCGCTGCTGGCCATAGATCATGTCGACGAAGCCGAAGTAGCGGGTCTCGCCGCCGCAGCGGGCGAGCATGCCGGCCCAGAGGCCGAAGCGGTCGAAATAGACCTCGCGGTGGATGAAGCGCAGCTTGCCGGTGTCGATGTAGTCGGACTTCAGGCGGGGAAAGACGGTGGCATGGAAGTTTGCGCAGTGCGGGCAGGTGAAGGAGGCGTACTCGACCAGCGTCACCTTCGCCTCGGGGTTGCCGAGCGCCATGTCCATCGCCACGTCGGCCGGAAAGCCCGGGGGGGCGGGGTCGGCGATGGCGGCCGGGGCAGCGGCCGCGGTGCCGGCGGCAGTGTCGGCGCGGGCGGCGCCGGGGGCGGCGGGCAGCGTGCCGCCGAGCCCGGCCGGCAGGGCGAGGGCGAGGGCCGCGAGGGCCAGGACGCGGGCGAGGGAGCGAAGCATGTCAGGGGCCTTTCGGGTTCGTCTCGCGGGAAAGGATGGCACGGCCGAGCCCTTCGAGGGCGGCACGCAGGCGCGGGTTGGCGACGCCCGCCGCGGCGGCGGCGAGCGCGGCCTCGGCGGCGGGGTCGGGCGGGGGCGCGGCGGCGGGCGCGGCGCGGCGCGGCGCGAATGGGACAGGGCCCTCGGCAAAGCCCTCGGGCGCGGTCTGGGTGGGACGGATGCGCGCGACCGCGGCGTGGCCGGCACAGGCGTTGACCCGCGCCAGCAGCTCGGGCAGGCGCAGCTGGACCATCGGCGCGGCGGCGGGGGCGACGAGCAGGTGCAGCGTTCCGCCCATGCCCTCGCGGCCATGGGTGATCTTCAGCGGCCGGGTCAGGGCGGCGAGCTCGGCGCCGGCGACCTCGTCCCAGTGCGACATCAGCCGCAGCAAGGGCAGGCCGCGCCGCGAGCCGGCCTGGCGGATCGGCTCGCGCAGCAGCGCGGCCGCGGTGCGGAAGCCGCGGGCCCGGCGATTGGGGGCGCTGGTGGTGTCGACCATGGCTGTTCGCCTCGCTGCCGGGGGCTATCTTAGAGACCGGCGCGGGGGATGCCAGCGGGTTTGCCGGCCGGGCGGATGGGGGGAGCATAAAGAATGCGTGACGCGGGCGCGCCGGTCCGGGGACAGGCCCGGGCGGCGGATCGGGCGGCGGATGCGCCCGCGGCGGTGGATGCGCCCGCGGCGGCCGCGGCGCTGCTGGCCTGGTACGGGCGGCATGCGCGCGCGCTTCCCTGGCGGGTGGGGCCGGCGGCGCGGCAGGCCGGCGTCGCGCCCGACCCCTACCGTGTATGGCTGTCGGAGGTGATGCTGCAGCAGACCACGGTGGCCGCGGCGGAGGGGCATTTCCGCCGCTTCGCCGGACGCTGGCCGGACGTGCGGGCGCTGGCCGCGGCCCCCGAGGCCGAGGTGATGGCGGCCTGGGCGGGGCTTGGCTACTACGCCCGGGCGCGCAACCTGATCGCCTGCGCGCGGCAGGTGGCGGCGGCGCACGGGGGGTGCTTTCCCGCCGAGGAGGCCGCGCTCGGGGCGCTGCCGGGCATCGGCCCCTACACCGCCGCGGCGGTGGCCGCGATCGCGTTCGACCGGCCGGCGGTGGTGGTGGACGGCAACGTCGAGCGGGTGGTGGCGCGGCTCTTCTGCGTCGCCACCCCGCTGCCGGCGGCGAAGCCGCGGCTGCGCGCGCTGGCCGCGACGCTGACACCGGCCGTACGGCCGGGCGACCACGCCCAGGCGATGATGGACCTCGGCGCGACGGTCTGCACCCCGCGCCGGCCGGACTGCGGGGCCTGCCCGCTGGCGCCCTATTGCGCCGCCCGCGCCGCCGGGCGGGCGGCGGAGCTGCCGGCCAGGGCTCCGCGGCGGGCGGCGCCGCTGCGCCGGGGGCTGGCCTATGTGGCGCGGCGCGCCGACGGTGCGGTGCTGCTGGAGCGGCGGCCGGCGCGGGGCCTGCTGGGCGGGATGGCCGGCTGGCCGGGCAGCGTATGGGCCGAGGGCACCCCCCCCGCCCACGCCCCGCCGGTGGCCGCCGACTGGCGCCCGGCCGGCGAGGTGGACCATGTCTTCACCCATTTCCGCCTGCGCCTCGAGGTGCTGGCGGCGGAGGTCGGGGCGCAGGCCGCGCCCGCGCGCGGCGCCTTCGTCTCCGCGGCCGATTTCGCGCCGTCGTCGCTGCCGACGCTGATGCGCAAGGTCTGGGACCGCGCCCGCCCGGCCCTGGACGGCGGGGCGTGAGGTTTGCGCCCCGCCGGCGGCGGGTCTAACCTGCCGCCGGCCGAGGAGCGGAGGCCAGGAGGGCAGGCGATGGCGGGCAGGACGGTGCCGGCGGCGCTGCCGTTCTGGGCCTCGCCGGGGCTGGTGCCGCCGGCCTTCGCGGCGGCGACGCTGGGCGGGGCGTGGCTGGCGGCGCCGCCGCTCTACGGCTGGGGGCTGTTCAGCCTCCTGGACGCGCTGACCGGCCGCGACCAGACCAACGCCGACCCCCTGACGCCGGAACGGGCGCTGTTCTGGCACCTGCCGGTGACGTACCTGTGGTTTCCCGTGCAGGCGGCGATGCTGTTTCTGCTGATGGCGATGGCGGCGGGTTCTGACGGGCTGGCGGCAGCAGAGAAGGTGGCGCTGCTCCTCGGGGTCGGCATGGTCACCGGCACGATCGGGATCAACTGTGCCCATGAGCTGATGCACCAGCCCGGCCGGCTGGAGCGCTGGCTGGCCGACCTGCTGCCGGCCTGCGTGCTGTACGGCAATTTTCGCTCGGAGCACCTGCGGGTGCACCACCTGCATGTCGGCCCCCCCGCGATGCGGTGACGGCGCGCCAAAACGAGGGGTTCCACCGCTTCCTCGCACGGGTCCTCCGGCAGTGCCCTCTCTCGGCCTTCGAGGCCGAGCGGGCGATGCTGGCCCGCCGCGGTCTGCCGTGGTGGCACCGCTCCAACCCCTTCTGGCGCTCCGCGGTCCTGCAGGCCGCGGCGCCGGCGGCGACTGCGGGCCGGGCGGATGGGAGGGGCTGGGGCTGTTCCCGTGGCAGGCGGCGGTGGCGGTCTGGCAGCTCGAGCCCGTCAACTGCATCGAGCCCTGCGGGCTGACGCGCCGGCACCCGGGCGGAGGCCGCCACGAGCCGGTGCGACCGCGCCATGCATGGAACGCCGCGCCCACCGGGCGTCGAACTAGCGGCTGATCAACCTCCAGCGCCACTCCGACCACCACTGGCGGCCTGACCGGCGCCTTCCGCTGCTGCAGACCTACCCCGAGCCCGAGGCGCCGCAGCTGCCCTTCGGCTGTCCGCTGACGTCGCTGGCCGCGATGGTCCCGCCGTCACCCGCCCGCGCTGCCGCCCGCCGGCCTCGAGCTCGAGGCGCTGCCCTCGCCCCCGGCCTCGAGGGGCGCCCCGGCCTTGCCGGTGTCACGGGCTGTCAAACGACATCGTGCTGGCCAATCCCCCCGTCGGCGGCCGCGAGCGCATTGAGGTGCAGCAGAACTTCCCCATCAAGTCGGGCGATACGGCGCATCTGTTCCCGCAGCACTTCACCCGCATGCGGAAGGCTGGCGTTGGCGGGGGCGGTGGTGCTCAAGATCACCTTCCTCGGCAACAACGACGGCGCCGGCGTGGCCCTGCACGAGAAACTGCTGGAGAGCTGCAACCTGCACACGGTGCTCGACTGCCGCGGTGGCACCTTCCCGGGGGGCGGGCGTCAACAGGAGCGGATGTCGTGGGCGGCCTCGCCGGCGCCACCGTCGGCGTGCTGACCGCCACCGCCCTTCAGGCCGACCGCAACTGGACCCTCGTCGCGGCACTGGCCGGCGTGAGCACCGGCACGCTGGTCGCCCGCAACGCTGCGACGGGCGAATGCGCCTATGCCCGGGGCGACGCAACCTGACGCGGCGGCCCCTGCCGCTGACCTGCGCGGGGCAAGCAGCGCGGCGGGCCCCCGACCTCGGGGGGCCCGCTCGTGCTGTTGTCACTGGCGGATGTCGCCAGCACCGAGCCCGCGCGGCGAAACGCCGGGGGCGCCCTCGAGCGCCCCACCCTCGCGGGCCCGGCGATAGGGCGGATCGGCCTGCCAGCCTTCACCGGCCGTCGACTAGCGCAGCGGCGTGGCCACCACCCGATGGACCTCCATCCTGGAGTCCAGCGTGTCGTGGATTGCCAGGATCGCCAGGCCGTCGCCGGTGAATCGGCTATCGCTTGCGGTGCACACCTCCATTCCATTGATCAGGAAGCGATGCTGCCCGCCGCGGCTGATCACCCTCAAGGTGTTGAACTCGCCGTCTTTCCGGATTGACGTCACCTGGGAGTTACCGCACAGTTCCTCGCCCCTCCAAATCAGGGGATGGGCCGCCGACGCGCCGAAAACCGCATAGATCGACGCCTGGCCTTCACCGAAGTCGGTGAAGCCGAACAACAACCCTCTGATCGAGACATCCCTCTCCTGAGGAGGCTCGGAGCGCCAGAAACCGGCCCGAAGCAGGATGCCGGAGCCGCGACCGCCCATGTCAATGCGGCGGACCCGGGCGGTCACGACCAGGTTCTCGGCGCATATGTCCACATTTGCGACGCTGATGTAGAATTCGGGATCCATGGCGACTGCCATCCGCGGCGCCTTCCTGCCGCCCACGCGCCGCCAGTAGCCGGTCTCGATCGTCCAGTCGGTGAACTGCTCCCTGGTCTCGAAGGTCCAGGTCTGCTCGTCGCGCGCGCCGCGGCGCAGGAACGACAGCGCCGCTCCCACGTCGATGCGTGCGCGGGTGAAGCCCGGTGCCCCTATCCTGGGAGACGGAATGCGGCGACCGCTGCAGGCCAGAGCCCGCTGGATCCGATCGACCCCGGCATCGGGCACCGCCTGGCGCAGCAGCGCCCAGGCCCCGGCGACATGCGGCGCGGCCATCGAGGTGCCGCTGTCGACGCCGACTTCGGACGGCCGGCCGGGCACGAAGATCGGCGCCTCGATGTCGCTGCCCGGCGCCAGCAAATCCACCCTGCGCGAATGGTTGGAAAAGTCCGACAGCGCGTCGCTCTTGGTGGTGCTGCCCACGGTCACTGCGGTGGAGATGCAGCCCGGCGCCGACACGGCGCCGCCCACGCCCTCGTTGCCGGCGGCGATCACCGTGGGGATGTTCAGCGAACGGAGGGTGTCGATGGCCGGCTTCAGCGGGTCGCTGTCGCAGCTGACGGTGAAGAGGCCGCCGCCGAGGCTCATGTTCACCGCCGCGACGGGGGTGTGCGCGGCCAGCCCGATGACATGATCGAGCGCGGCGAGCTGGTCGCTGGGGTAGCTGAGCGCGCAGGGCGCCTTGCCCTCGGGGCAGTCGGTCGCCCGCACGAAGCGGCTGAACACCTTGATCGGGATCAGCTCGGCGGCGGTGGCGACGCCGCGCCAGCCGATCCGGTTGCCCACGGCGATGCCGGCCACATGGGTGCCGTGGCCGCAGCCCTCCACCTCCAGCGGGCAATCGGCGCCCGCGCCGGCATCCGTCGAACTGGCGACCCCGCCCGGGCACATCGAGAGGGCAACGGTCACCGTGCCGGCGGTGTAGTTCGTGGAGAAGCATGCCTCCGCGGCGATGCGTCCGGCAAAGGCGTTGTGGTCGAGAAACACGCCGGTGTCGAGCACCACCACGGTCTGACCCTCGCCGCGGAAGCCCTGGCGCCAGAGCGCCGGCGCCCCGATCAGCGGCACGCTCCGGTTCAGCAGCGGCGGCACGGCGATGTCCTGGTGCACGGCGGCCACGCCGGGGGCGGCGAGGATCCGCGCCAGATCGGCCGCCGTGACATGCGCTGCCAGCGACGCGAGGCTGCGGTAGCGCTTGACGTTCCGGGGTTCGGCGAGTTCGTCCAGCAGCGCCTCCTGCGCCGCGGCGATGGCCGCCCGCTGGGCGTCGCGCTGTGGGCCGGCCAGCGCGCCCTCGGGTTGCACGGCAAGATCGAACATCACGATAATCGGCAGCCGGCCCCGTGCCTCGGCCTGCGCGATCAACTCGGCCGCATCGCCGGGACGGCTGCCGCCGGTGCCGTCGCCGATCATCACCTGCGGCCCCGAAGCCTGCGCGGTCGCCACCGACCCCGCGGTCGCCAGCGCGACCAGCGCCGCGACCAGCGAACGGCGCAACCACAGGATTGCCCCGGCATCGCCGGCGGCAGGACTTGCCCTGCAGTCTGTGGACATGTGTTGCACCCTTGTCACTTCCTCCGCAATGGCAGGGACTCACCCGGCCGGCGCGGCGTTCGGGATGGTTTGAGAAAAACCGCGAGAACGCCGCGTCAGCCGCGCCGTCCGTGTCCGTACAATGAGGCCCGCCGACGCGGTCGGCAAGCGACGCGCTGACGCGGCGGAGCCGCAACGCTGCCAGCGCGCCGCCATCGCCTGTTCGGTGGTTTCGGTCGCCATGGTAAGGGGCTGGAGATCGCCGCCTCCCGGCGCCGCGATCCGCTTCGTCCCCCAGCCGCAAGACTTCAGCGCCAGCATCGCCGGCACGTCGTCCGGCGTCCGCATCTCGATCCTCCCCGACATCCCCGTCGCATGAAGACCTGCGTCCTTCACTTCATTCATGGAACCTCCTCTCAACGGGAGGGGTCATTTCCTCATGTCGTCAGGGGGGCAGTATGCCGTCTCGCCTGGCACGGCCTAGCCGGTGTCCCGGCCTCGCCGCCGGCCTCGAGGGGTGCCCCGGCCTCGCCGGCAACTCACCTGCCCGGCTCTGGTGGACCGGCCGGGGGGCATTTGCCCGGCTGGTGCCGAATTTTTCATTAATACTCAGTATGTTGAGCAAAAATGATGGTGCCGGATGAGGGATTCGAACCCCCGACCTTCGGTTTACAAAACCGCTGCACTGCCGCTGTGCTAATCCGGCCTTCCCTGCACATAGCGGGCGAGGGGCGGGGCCGCAACGGCGGCGCGGCGCAGGGGGGACTGCACATCGCGCCGCGGCGGGCTATCTGGCGGGGGCGGGCCGGGGAGGGGCGATGCTGCTGGAGGTCGACGGGGTCGCCAAGACCTATGCCACGGGCGACGGCCCGGTGGCCGTGCTGCGCGCCGCGTCACTGGCGCTGGATGCCGGGCAGAGCCTTGCGCTGACGGGGGAATCCGGCTCGGGGAAATCGACGCTGCTGCACCTGGTGGCGGGGCTCGACCGGCCCGACGCGGGGCGCATCCGGGTCGCGGGGCGGGAGGTCGGGTCGCTTGACGATGCCGGGCGTGCGCGGCTGCGGCGCGAGACCGTCGGGCTAATCTTCCAGCAGTTCAACCTCATCCCCGCGCTCGATGTCGCCGCCAACCTCGCCTTCCAGGCGCGGATCGCCGGCCGCCACGACCGCGGCTGGTGCGACGCGCTGGCCGGGCGGCTGGGCCTTGGCCCCTTGCTGCGGCGCTGGCCGGAGGAACTGTCGGGCGGCCAGCAGCAGCGGGTGGCGATCGGCCGCGCGCTGGCGGCGCGGCCGCGGCTGATCCTGGCCGACGAGCCGACCGGCAGCCTGGACGAGGCGACGGGCGAGGCGGTGCTCGACCTTCTGCTCGGGCTGGTCAGCGAGACCGGCACGGCGCTCCTGATGGTGACCCATTCGCTGCGCCTGGCCGGGCGGCTCGGCGGGCGGGTGCACCTGGCCGGCGGGCGGCTGCAGCCATGCTGAGGGCGGGGCTTGCGGCGCTGGCCGGGCACTGGCGGCGCCATCCGCTGCAGCTGGCAATGGCGCTGGCCGGGCTGGCGCTCGCCACCGCGCTTTGGACCGGGGTGCAGGCGATCAACGTCGAGGCGCGGTCAAGCTATGCCCGCGCCGCCGCGCTCCTGGCGCAGGACCGGCTGGCGCGGCTGGTCCCGCTGGTGGGCGCGCGGCTCGACGAGGCCGATTTCGTGGCGCTGCGCCGGGCTGGCTGGCTGGTGGCGCCGGTGATCGAGGGCTGGATGCCGGCGGGGGCGGCGCGGCTTCGCCTGGTCGGGATCGACCCGCTGACCGCCCCGCCGGGGGCGCTGGCCCTGCCGGCCGGCGAGGCGGGGGGGCTGGCGGGCTTCATCACCCCGCCGGGCCGCTTCCTTGCCGATGCCGCAACCGCCCCGGCCGCCGCGGCCCATCTGCCCGGGCCGGTGGCGGCGGCCGAGGGCGTGGCGCCGGGGGTGGTGGTCGGAGATGTCGGCATCGTGCAGGGGCTTCTGGATGCCGAAGGGCAGCTGTCGCGCCTGCTGCTCTGGCCCGAGCAGCCGGCCGGCCTGCCGGCGTGGCAGGCGGTGGCGCCGGGCCTGCGGCTGGAGACGCCGGCGGCGGCGGGCGACCTGGCGCGGCTGACCGACAGCTTCCATCTCAACCTCACCGCCTTCGGCCTGTTTGCCTATGTGGTCGGGCTGTTCATCGTCCATGCCGCGGTCGGGCTGGCCTTCGAGCAGCGGCGCGCGACCTTCCGCACGCTGCGGGCGCTGGGCATGCCGGTCGCGACGCTGGTGGCGCTGTCGCTGGCCGAACTGCTGGCGATGGCGCTGGCGGCGGGGCTGGCGGGGGTGGCGCTCGGCTACCTCCTGGCCGGGGCGCTCCTGCCCGATGTCGCGGCGACGCTGCGCGGGCTCTACGGCGCGGCGGTGGCGGGCGGGCTTGCGCTGCGGGCCGAGTGGTGGGCGGCGGGGCTCGCGATGGCGGTGGCCGGGACGCTGGTCGCGGCGGCGGCGGGCCTCGTGCGGCTGGCCCGGCTGCCGGTGCTTTCGGCGGCGCGGCCGCGCGCCTGGGCACGCGCCTCGGCGCGGCTGATCGGCGGCCAGGCGGCGGCGGGGGCGGGGCTTCTTGCGCTTGCCCTCGGTGCGGGCGCCCTTCCGGGGCTGCCGGCCGCCTTCGCGGCGGTCGCCGCACTGCTGCTGGGCGCGGCGCTGGTGCTGCCGGGCGTGCTGGCCGCGGCGCTGGCCGCGGTGGCCCCGACGGCGCGCGGGCCGGTGGCGGGCTGGTTCCTGGCCGACACCCGGCTGCAGCTTCCCGGCCTGTCGCTGGCGCTGATGGCGCTCATGCTTGCCCTTGCGGCCAACATCGGTGTCGGCACGATGGTGTCGAGCTTCCGGCTGGCCTTCACCGCCTGGCTGGACCAGCGGCTGGTGTCAGAGCTCTACGTCACCGCCCGCGACGACGCCGAGGCGGCCGAGGTGCGGGAATGGCTGGCGCCGCAGGTCGATGCGGTGCTGCCGATCTGGAGCGTCGAGGGGCCGCTGGCGGGGCTGCCGGGCGAGATCTACGGCGTGGCCGACCATGCCACCTACCGCGACCACTGGCCGCTTATCGCGGCCATGCAGGGGGCCTGGGACAGGGTGGCGGCAGGTCGGGCGGTGATGGCCAGCGAGCAGCTGGCCCGCCGCGCCGGGCTGGCGCCGGGCGACGCGCTGGTACTGCCGGGCGGCGTGCGGGTCGAGGTCGCCGGGGTCTATGCCGACTACGGCAACCCGGTCGGGCAGGTGCTGCTGGCCGCCGACCGGCTGGCGGAACTGTACCCGCAGGTGGAGCGGCGGCGCTGGGCGGTGCGGGTGGCGCCGGCGAAGGCGGCGGAGCTGGCCGCCGGGCTTGCGGAGCGCTTCGGCCTCGAGGAGGGGGCGGTCGTCGACAGGGCGGCGGTCAAGGCGCTCTCGCTCGGCCTGTTCGAGCGCACCTTCGCCGTGACCGCGGCGCTGAACGTGCTGACGCTTGGCGTCGCCGGGGTCGCGCTTCTGGCGAGCCTGGTGACGCTGGCGGGGATGAGGCTGCCGCAGCTTGCGCCGGTCTGGGCGCTGGGGCTGACGCGGGCGCGGCTGGCGCGGCTGGAACTGGCGCGGGCGCTGATGCTGGCGGCGCTGGTGTTCGCGGCGGCGCTGCCGCTGGGGCTGGCGCTGGCCTGGCTGCTGCTGGCGCGGGTCAATGTCGAGGCCTTCGGTTGGCGGCTGCCGATGCATCTGTTCCCGGCCGACTGGGGGGTGCTGCTGGCGATGGCGCTGGCAGCGGCGGGACTGGCGGCGGCGGGGCCGGCGCGGCGGCTGGCGCGTCTGCGGCCGGCCGAACTGCTGGGGGTGTTCGCCAATGAGCGCTAGTGCGCCCGTCCCGCAGCCCTCTGCCCCGCCGTCGCCGGGCGGCCACCGCGCCGGCCGCGGCGGGCCGGCCGCGGCGGTGCTGGTAGCGGTGCTTCTCGGGGCAGCGCCGGCGGGCGGGCAGGGATTTGCGGGCCTCGGCAGTGCCGCCGGGGACTTTGCCCTGCCGGCGCCGGGGCCGTTCGACTTTCCCGCCGACCACGGCCCGCACTGGGATTTCCGCATCGAGTGGTGGTACCTGACGGCGGTGCTGACGGGGCCGGACGGCAGCGACCTGGGCGTGCAGTGGACCCTGTTCCGCACCGCGCTGGCCCCCGGCCGGGGCGAAGGCTGGCAGAGCCCGCAGCTGTGGATGGGCCACGCCGGGCTGACCACCCCCGACCGCCATTTCGTGGCCGAGCGGCTGGCCCGCGACGGCACGGGCCAGGCCGGGGTGGAGCTGGCACCGGCCTTCCGCGCCTGGATCGACGACTGGGAACTGGCCGCTCCTGCCCCGCCGGCGCCCGGCAGGGACGCGCTGGAGCGCGTCGTGGTGGCGGCGCGGGGAATGGAGTTCGCCTATCGCCTGAAGCTGGAGGCCGCCGGGCCCCTGGTGGCACAGGGCGATGGCGGCTATTCGGTGAAGTCGGCCGCCGGGCAGGCCAGCCGCTACTACTCGCAGCCCTTCTACCGGGCGGAGGGCTGGCTTGACCTGCCGGAGGGGCGGGTCGCGGTGACCGGGCTGGCCTGGCTTGACCGCGAATGGTCGTCCCAGCCGCTCGCTCCCGACCAGACCGGCTGGGACTGGTTCTCGCTGCATCTCGACGGCGGCGAGCGGATGATGGGCTTCCGCCTGCGCGACGGCGGGGCGGGCTACACCGCCGCCGCCTGGATCGGCCCCGACGGGGTGGCAGAGGCCCTGCCGCCGGGGGCGCTGCGGCTGACGCCGCTGGACCGGGCCGAGGTGGCGGGGCGGCGGGTGCCCGTGCGCTGGCGGCTGGAACTGCCCGCCACCGGGCTGGACGTGACGGTGGCCGCGGTCAACCCGCAGGCCTGGATGGCGACGCTTGTTGCCTACTGGGAGGGGCCGGTGCGGGTGACCGGCAGCCACCCCGGGCGGGGATATCTGGAGATGACGGGATACGAATAGGCGACTCAGCTTTCCGGTTGCCGGGCGCGATGCGGGTCGCTACCCTTTGCCGCAGTCCACCCCCGGGGGAGTACCTGCCATGCGTGCCGTTCGGGCCGTTGCCGCCGCGTTATGCGCGCTTGCCGCCGCCATCGCCGCGGCCCCGCCCGCCACCGCCCAGCGGGCGGTCTGCGAGGACGTCCCCGGTGCGGAGCGCGTGCTCGGCGAACTTGCCGCGCTGATCAACCGCGAGCGGGCGGCCCAGGGGCTGCGGGAGCTGGGCGTCAACGCCCGCGTCGCGCGGGCCGCGCGCAACCACGGCTGCGACATGGTCGAGCGCGACTACTTCTCGCATACCGGCCGCGACGGATCCTCGGTGACGACCCGCCTCGAGGCGACGGGCTTCACGCCCTGCTTCTCGGCCGAGAACCTCGCCTACGGGCAGTCGAACCCCGGGCAGGCGGTGTCGTCCTGGATGGGCTCGCAGAGCCATCGCGACAACATCCTCCACCGCCGCGCCCGGATTCTGGGTGCGGCGGCGGTGCGCCCGGCCGGCCAATCGGGGCCGGTGCGCTGGGTCGCGGTCTTCGCGACCCCCTGCTGATCGCTGGCATTCGCGCGGCCTGCCCGAAAATCGCCCTCATTGCGTCGCGCGAGCGTGCCATTTGCTTGCCACAACCTTCCCGTGCATCAACTTGTCTGAACGGGCGCGCCCGGCGCGGCCGGCGGAAGAAGCGGAGGTCGGGATGCTGATGATCAGGACGCTCGCGGTGCTTCTGGCACTGGTCGTGGCCGCGCCGGCGGCGGCGCAGGTCCGCCCCTGCGACGACGTGCCGGGGATTGCCAAGGTCAAGCGCGACCTGCTGGTGTCGGTCAACCGCGCGCGACGGGCCGAGGGCCTGCCGCGGCTGCGCCCCGACACCATCCTCGACGGCGCCGCCCGCGCGCACAGCTGCGACATGATGCAGTACCGCTACTTCTCGCACACCGGGCGCGACGGTTCCTCGCCGATGCAGCGCATCTGGCGCGAGGGTTACGAGGCTTGCTTCTCGGCCGAGAACCTCGCGCTCGGTCATACCAACGTGCCCTGGGTGATGCGCGACTGGATGGCCTCGCCCGGGCACCGCGCCAACATCCTGTCGGGACATGCCCGGCACCTGGGGACGGCGGCGATCGTGCAGTCGCGGACCAGCCGGCCGATCTACTGGGCGCTCTTGTTCGCCCGCCCCTGCTGAGCGGTATCGAGCCAGATAGTCACCGGCCCCTGGTTGACAAGCTCCACGTCCATGTCGGCACCGAAGCGGCCGGTGGCCACCGCCACGCCATGGGCCGCCAGCGCCGCCGCGAAGGCAAGGTAGAGCCGCTCGCCCGCCTCGGGCGGGGCCGCCGCCGAGAAGCCCGGGCGGTTGCCGCGGCTGGTGTCGGCGGCCAGCGTGAACTGGCTGACCACCAGCGCCGCCCCGCCGGTGTCGAGGAGGGCGCGGTTCATTTTGCCGGCCTCGTCGCGGAAGATGCGCAGCCGCGCCACCCTGGCGGCGAGGGCCGCGGCCTCGGCCTCGCCGTCGCCGGCCATGGCGCAGACGAGCACCAGCAGCCCCTCGCCGATCTCGCCCACGGTGGCGCCGCCGACGCGGACGGCGGCGCGCGCGACCCGCTGCACGAGCGCCCGCATCAGCCGAGTTCCGCCGCCCACGGCGGGTTGGCGCCGGGCCGCGAGACGGTGACCGCGGCGGCGCGGACGCCGAGGGCGAGAGCCCGGCGCAGGACGGATTCGCGCGGGTCGGCAAGGGCGGCGCGGTCGAGCGCGCCGGCGGCGGCAAGCCCGGCCAGCACGCCGGCGTCGAAGGTGTCGCCGGCGCCGACGGCGTCGGCCACGGCAACGGCGGGGGCGGGGGCGTGGGCCACCCCGCCGGGCCAGTAGGCGGCCGCGCCGGCAGCCCCGCGGGTAAGCAGGACGACGCGTGGCCCGCGGTCGAGCAGGGCACGGGCCTGCACCCCGGCCTCGCCCGGACCCTCGAGCCAGGCGAGGTCCTCGTCGGAAAGCTTGACGATGTCGGCAACCGCGAGAAGCCGCGCCAGCCGCGCCCGGTAGGCGGGCGGGTCAGCAACGGCGCCCGGGCGGATGTTGGGGTCGAGCATGATCACCCGCCGGCCGGCCTCGCGCAGGGCGAGTGCCTCGAAGGCGCCGCCGCAGGGTTCGGACGCAAGGCTGATGCCGCCGAAGAACAGCGCCGTGACGCCATCGGGCAGCGCCGGCAGCGCCGCGGGGTCGAGCATGCGGCCGGCGGTACCCTCGTCGTAGAAGGCATAGCGCGGCTGGCCGTCGTGCAGGTCGACGAATGCCAGCGTGGTTGGCCGTGCCGAGCGGGGGCAGAGGCCGGTGTCGACCCGCGATGCGGCCGCCGCGGCGGCGAGGCGGGCGCCGAAGAGATCGGTCGAAAGCCCCGCCAGCAGCCCCGCCGGCGCGCCGAGACGGCCGAGCGCGACGGCGGTGTTGAACACCGACCCGCCGGGGAAGGGGGCGAAGGCGTCCTCGCCCGCCGCCGTCCGGCGCGGCAGCATGTCGATCAGCGCCTCGCCGCAGCACAGGATCATCGCACCCTCCTTCCGCCGGGGCCGCAAGCCTAGCCGCACGGGCCGGCTGCGGCAACCGCGCCGGCGGGCTTGAAGGCCGCCGGGGCGATCCCCACGTCGGACATGCATGAAGCTGAATTTGCCCGCATCGGGTAAAGAAAGGAGGAGCGAGATGGTCGAGAAATCGGGTTTCGGAGGCCTCTGGCCGACGCTGTTCGAACCCTTCCGGGTGGCCGGGACGCGCATCGCCGAATGGCTGGCCCCGGCGTCGGAGGCGTCCTCCGGCGAGGAGGGCTATCGCATTGCGCTGGAACTGCCCGGCGTGGCGGAAGCGGACATCCACCTGGCGGTGGAGGGCGGTGTCGTCACCGTCAGGGGCGAGAAGCGCTCGAGCCGCGAGGAGAAGGGCGACACCTGGTATTTCAGCGAGCGCCAGTACGGTGCCTTCAGCCGCAGCTTCCGCCTGCCGGCGGACGCCGATGACGCGAAGGTGGCGGCGGAGCTGAAGGACGGGGTGCTGACGATCACGGTTCCGCGCCGCGCGGCCGCAGGGACCGCCGCCAAGCGCGTGCCGATCGCCCGCGGCTGAGGCGGAGGGGCGGGGCGGCGGCGCCGCAGGGCAGTTGCGCCGGGCGCCGATTGCGGCATTCTCGGCCGCAGCCGCCAACCGACGGAGCGCCGCGATGCGCATGGCCCCGGCCGCCCCCACACCCTTCTGCCGCCCCGGCCGGCGATGACCGGCGCGTGTGACGTGTCCGCCAGCGTGCCCGACTGGTCGCGCGAGGCACCCCGCGGCTGGTGGGATCCCCCGCGCCGGCTTCTGAGGGCGCTGCGCCGGATCGACGCCGCGCGGGCGCGCGGCGGACCGGCGGGACGGGCGGCGGCGCGCTGGTGGGCGCTGCATCACCGCTTCTGGTCGGTCGTCACCCAGGCCGAGATCCACCCCGGAACGCGAATCGGCGGCGGGCTGCTGTTGCCCCATCCCAACGGCATCGTCATCCATCCCGACGCCGAGATTGGCCCCAACTGCCTGATCTTCCAGCAGGTGACGATCGGCGTGGGGCCGCGGCCGGGGCTGCCGCGGATCGCCGGGCATGTCGACATCGGCGCCGGGGCGCGCATCCTCGGCGGGGTGACGGTCGGGGAGCATGCGCGGATCGGGGCCAATGCGGTGGTGATTGCCGATGTCCCCGCGGGCGCCACGGCGGTCGGGGTTCCGGCGCGGGTGCTGGTGGCGGGTGCGGGCTGAGGCGGGTGCGGGGGTGACGCGGGCGGGTTTCCGGGCGGGCAGGCGGTCAGCCCCACTCGACGCTGCCGAGAAAGATGTAGCCGGCGCCGTAGATCGTCTTGATCAGCCGCGGATTGCGCGGATCCTCGCCGAGCTTGGTGCGCAGCCGCGAGATGCGCACGTCGATCGCCCGGTCGAAGCTGTCCCCGGCGGTGCCGCCCAGCGCCTCCTGCATCTGGGCGCGGGTAAGCAGCCGCCGGGGGCTTTCCAGGAACAGACGCAGTACCTCGCCCTCGGCCTGGCTGAAGGAAACCTCGCGGCCGGCGGCGTCGATCAGCACGTAGCGGTCGAAGCGCGCCGTCCACCCGTCGAACCGGGCCGACTGGGGCGCGCGCGGCTCGGCAGCACGCGGCCGGCGCAGCCGGGCGCGGACGCGGGCGACCAGCTCGGCGGGATCGAAGGGCTTGATGATGTAGTCGTCGGCGCCGAGCTCGAGGCCGGCGACGCGGTCGGCCACCTGGGCGCGGCCCGACACGATGATGATCGCCGCCCCCGATTCCAGCGCGAGTCGGTGGACGATGGCGAGCCCGTCGCGGTCCGGCAGGCCGAGATCGACGAGGCAGAGGTCGGGCGGGGAGCGGCGGATCGCGGCCTCGAACTCGGCCGCGCGGCCGAAGCCCTGGGTGCGGAACCCGGCCTCGGCCAGCGCCTCGGCCAGCAGGCGGCGCACCTCGGGCTCGTCGTCGAGGATGGCGACGAGGGGTCGGCCGTCGTCGGGCTTCATGGCGGCACCCCGGAGAGAAGGGCCTGGGCAAGCTCGCCCTCGGCGAATGGCTTGGCCAGCACGGGGGCGAGCGCCCGGGCGCGGGCGTGCAGCGGGTGGGCGGCGGGCAGCGAGGTCATCATCAGCCGGGCGGCGCCGTGGCCGCGGGCGGCAAGCGCCTCGATCAGCGCCACCCCCGAGACCCCGCCGGCGAGCGAGATGTCGGAGAGCACAAGGTCGATCCCCGGCACCTCGGCCAGCGCCAGCGCCTCGTCGGCCGAGGCGGCCTCGACCACCGAGTGGCCGAGGAGCGTCAGCATCTCGCGCACCTCGGTGCGCAGCGCGGGGTCGTCCTCGACGAGCAGCACGAGGCGCGCGGGCAGGGCGGCGGGCGCCGGCCTGAGCGGCAGCCGCAGCGTCACCCGCGCCCCGCCGCCGGGGCGGTTGGCGACGCGGACGGTGCCGCCGGCGCTGCGGGTGGCGTCGTAGACCATCGACAGGCCGAGGCCCGAGCCGGCGGCGCCCTTGGTGGTGAAGAACGGGTCGAAGGCGTGGCGCAGCGCCGCCTCGGAAAAGCCCGGGCCGTCGTCCTCGACGACAAGCTCGAGCCAGGTGTCGCGGATCGGCCGGGCGACGATGCCGATGGTGCCGCCGGCCGGGCCGATAGCGTCGCGGGCGTTGAGGATCAGGTTGACGAGCATGTCCTGGACCGCGCCGGCATCGAGCATGAGGGCGCCGGGCATCGCCTCGGCATCGATCGCCAGGCGGGTGGCGGCGGGCAGGAGCGGCGCGGCCATGGTGCCGAGTTCGGCCAGCAGCGCCGCGACCTCGACCGGCACCGGCCGCGGCTCGCGCGGGGCGGCGATGCGGGCGATGCGGTCGAGCAGGTCGCCGCCGCGGCGGGCGGCGGCGACGGTCGCCTGGGAGAAGTCGCGCGCCTCGCCGGGCAGGCCGGGCAGACGCGCCAGCCGGCCCTGCAGGCCGAGAATGATGGTCAGCAGGTTGGCGAAATCATGGGCCAGGCCGCTGGTCAGCTGGGCGGCCAGCTCGCGCTTGTGGGTCTGCGCAAGCGCGGCGCGGGCCTGCGCCTCCTCGGTGACGTCCATGGACAGGATGTAGACGCCGGTGATCGGCCCCTCGCCGGTACGCCCGGGGGTGAACGCGGCGCGGATGCGCCGGCCGGTTCCCTCGTGGGAGAACTCGTGCACGCTTGCCTCGCCGGCCAGCGCCGCCCGCAGCCATGGCAGGATTCGTCCGAACGCCTCGTCGCCGATGGCGTCGCGCGCGTGCAGCCCGACGATCTCGGCCGGCATCCCGGGCAGCACGGTCGACAGCCGCCGGTTGGAGTAGGTGTAGACGAGGTTGCGGTCGACATGGGCGATGTGGGCCGGCATCATCTCGGCGGTCAGCCGCGTGCGCGCCTCCATCTCGGTCAGCTCGCGCTTGGCCTCCTCGAGCGCGGCGTTGGTCGCGGCAAGCACCCGGTTGGCCTGGGCCAGCCGCTCGGCATGGGCGAGGAGCTGGCCCGAGAGCTCCTCGGAGCGGGCGCGCAGGAGGCTTTCCTGCAGCTTGATCTCGGTGATGTCGGTGTAGGTCGTCACCCAGCCGCCCTGGGCGAGCGGCGCCCCCTCGACCGAGATCCAGCGGCCGTTCGGCCGCATCCGCTCGAGGTAGTGCGGCACGAAGGCGCGGGCCGCCTGCACCCGCGAGCGCACCGCCTCCGCGGGGTCGTCCTGCGGCCCGTACTCGCCGCGATTGACGAGGAAGCGGATGGTGTCCTCGAAGCCGACGCCCGGGGTGACGAAGGAATCGGGGAAGTCGAACATCTCCTGGTAGCGGCGGTTACAGACCGCAAGCCGCAGGTCGCGGTCGAAGATCGACAGCGCCTGGCCGATGAGGTTGAGCCCGGCGCGCGTCAGCTTGGCCGTCGTCAGCTCGTTCCAGGGCATGCCCGGTCCTTTCGACCCCCAAGCGATAGCACCGCTGCCGCCGGCGGGCCAAGAGGTCGCAGGCCGCCGCCGGACGTCGACACAATTCGCAACAGTTCCGAAAAACTGCCGCAAGATTTCCCGCCACCGATAGGCTGCGATGCGGGCCGGCCGGCGCCACAGGGCCCGGCAAGGGGGGAGGGAGGATCGCGTGGCGGAGATCATGCCGGACGAGGCGCCGCAGTCCATCCCGGCGCTTCTGGCGCGCAACGCCCGCCGCTTCGGGGCGCGGCCGGCCTATCGCGAGAAGGAATACGGCATCTGGCAGTGCTGGAGCTGGATCGCGGCGGCCGAGGAGGTCAGGGCGCTGGCCCTGGGCTTCCTCGCACTCGGGATGGCCAGGGGCGACCATGTCGCGATCATCGGCCGCAACCGCCCGGCACTGTACTGGGCCATGGTGGCGGCCCAGTCGGTGGGCGCGGTGCCGGTACCGCTGTACCAGGATTCGGTGGCCGAGGAGATGGCCTTCGTCCTTGACCACTGCGGCGCGCGCTTCGTGGTTGCGGGCGACCAGGAACAGGTCGACAAGGTGCTCGAGGTCTCCGCGCGCCTGTCCGCGCTCGAGCAGATCGTCTATGTCGACCGCCGCGGCATGCGCAAGTACGACCACACGCGGATGAACGCGCTCGCCGACGTCCAGGCCGAGGGTCGGGCGGCGCGCCAGCGCTTCGAGGCCGAGCTGGCCGCGCGCACGGCGGCGCTGACCTACGACGACGCCTGCGTGATCCTCTACACCTCGGGCACCACCGGCCGGCCGAAGGGCGTGGTGCTGTCCAACCGCAACATCATCGAGACCTCGCGGGCCTCGTGCAGCTTCGACGGGCTGACCGAGGCCGAGGAGATCCTCGCCTACCTGCCGATGGCCTGGGTCGGCGACTTCATCTTCTCGGTCGGGCAGGCGTACTGGGCGGGCTTCTGCGTCAACTGCCCCGAGAGCGCGGCGACGATGATGACCGACCTGCGCGAGATCGGGCCGACATACTTCTTCGCGCCGCCGCGCATCTTCGAGCAGATGCTGACCAGCGTGATGATCCGCATGGAGGATGCCGGCGCGCTGAAGCGGCGGCTGTTCGAGCGCTACATGGCGGTCGCCCGCCGGTACGGACCGGCGATCCTCGACGGCCGGCCTGTCGCGGCGTCCGACCGGGCGGCCTACGGGCTGGGCGACATGCTGGTCTACGGGCCGCTGAAGAACACGCTGGGGCTCAGCCGCATTCGCGTCGCCTATACCGCCGGCGAGGCGATCGGGCCCGAGATATTCGACTTCTACCGGGCGCTCGGGATCAACCTCAAGCAACTCTACGGCCAGACCGAGGCGAGCGTCTTCATCACCCAGCAGCCTGACGGGGAGGTGCGCTCGGACACGGTGGGGGTGCCGAGCCCCGGCGTGGAGGTGCGCGTGGCCGAAACGGGCGAGGTCTTCTACCGCTCTCCGGGGGTGTTCGTGGAGTATTACAAGGCGGCCGAGGCGACCGCCGCGACCAAGACCGCCGACGGCTGGGTGGCCACCGGGGACGCCGGCTTCTTCGAGGAGGGAACCGGCCACCTGCGCATCATCGACCGCGCCAAGGACGTGGGCAAGACCGCCGACGGCAGCCTGTTCGCCCCGAAATACGTCGAGAACAAGCTGAAGTTCTACCCCTCGATCCTCGAGGCGGTGGCCTTCGGGGCCGGCCGGCCGTTCTGCACCGCCTTCGTCAACATCGACCTGACCGCGGTCGGCAACTGGGCCGAGCGCAACGGCATCGCCTATGCCTCCTACCAGGAGCTGGCCGGGCATCCCCGGGTGCTGGAGATGATCCAGGGCCATGTCGAGGAGGTGAACCGCGCGCTCGCCCGCGACCGGATGCTGGCGGGCTGCCAGATCCGCCGCTTCCTCGTGCTGCACAAGGAACTCGACGCCGACGACGGCGAGCTGACGCGGACCCGCAAGGTACGGCGGCGGATCATCGAGGAGAAGTACGCCGACCTGATCGCGGCGCTCTACGGTGGGGCCGACAGCGTCTACACCGAGACCGAGGTGACCTACGAGGACGGGCGCAAGGGCCATATCCGGGCGACGCTGGCCATCCGCGAGGTCGCGCCGGTGGCGGTGCCCGCCGAGCGGATGGCGGCCGAATGACCGCCGGCACCCCCGAGCCCAAGCCGGGCCTCGTCAGCGGCGCGCTGGTGGCGGCGGCGGGGCTCGTCGTGGCGTTCCTGCTCCTGCGCTTCGTGCCCGACCTCGTCCGCGGCTATGTCGTCGGCGCGCTGTCGGGCGGCTTCGGGGCGGTGGCGGCGACGCGGGTCTGGCCGGGGCTGCCGCTGGCGCGGCTGCCGCAGTGGCTGGGGGCGATCGTGGCCTACGGGCTGGCGATTGCGGCAGCGGGGGCGATCGGATGACGGGGCAGGTGCAGCCGGCGGCGGCCGAGGCGGCGGGCGGCGACCGCCGGATCGGCCCGGTGGTGATGGAGATGAAGAACATCACGCTCCGCTTCGGGGGCGTGACGGCGATCCGCGACATCAGCTTCGACATCCGCGAGGGCGAGATCCGCGCCATCATCGGCCCGAACGGCGCCGGCAAGTCGTCGATGCTGAACGTGATCTCGGGGTTCTACCGGCCGCAGGAGGGCGAGGTGTGGTTCCGCGGCCAGCGCCGGCCGCGGCTGAAGCCCTACCAGGTCGCCCGCCAGGGCATTGCCAGGACGTTCCAGAACATCGCGCTCTTCGAGGGGATGAGCGTGCTCGACAACATCATGACCGGGCGGCTGACGCTGATGCGCAGCACCATCCTCGACCAGGCGCTGTGGTGGGGCCGGGCCGAGCGCGAGGAGGTCGCCCACCGCGAGAAGGTCGAGAAGATCATCGACTTCCTCGAGATCCAGCATGTCCGCAAGACGCCGGTGGGGAGGCTGCCCTACGGGCTCAAGAAGCGGGTGGAACTGGCCCGCGCGCTGGCCGCCGAGCCGAGGATCCTGCTGCTGGACGAGCCGATGGCCGGAATGAACGTCGAGGAGAAGGAGGACATGTGCCGCTTCGTCCTCGACGTCAACGACGAGTTCGGCACCACCATCGTGCTGATCGAGCACGACATGGGCGTGGTGATGGACCTCTCCGACCGGGTGGTGGTGATGGACTACGGCCGCAAGATCGCCGACGGCCCGCCGGCGGAGGTGCGCCGCGACCAGGCGGTGATCGACGCCTATCTGGGGGTGCCACACGATGGCTAGGGTGGCGACCGCCGGGCCGGGAGGCGCCGCGCCACGGCCCGCGTCCGGCCGGGCGGCGGGCGGGACTTGGCGCCGCGGGCGGGTGCGGCGGGCGGACCCGCCCGGTGCCGCGGCCGACGCGGGAGGAGCGCGCTGATGTCCGACCAGCTTCTGTTCGCGATGGAGGTGACGCTCAACGGCCTGATGGCCGGGGTGATGTATGCCCTTGTCGCGCTTGGCTTCGTGCTGATCTTCAAGGCCAGCGGCATCTTCAACTTCGCCCAGGGGGTGATGGCGCTGTTCGCGGCGCTGACGCTCGTGGGCTTCCAGACCGGGCAGGTGCCGTTCGCGCATCTGATCAACGCCGTCTTCGGGACGCGCATCCACCACTTCGGCTGGAGCGTGCCGACGCTGGCCGCGATCGTCGCCACGATGGCGGTGATGGTGCTGATGGCGCTGCTGGTCGAGCGGCTGGTGCTGAAGCACTTCGTCAACCAGGCGCCGATCATCCTGTTCATGGCGACGATCGGGCTGGCCTACTTCCTCGAGGGGCTGGGCGACGTCATGTGGGGGGCCGACATCAAGCGGCTCGACGTCGGCCTGCCGCAGGGCATCTCGGAGACTATCGACGGCACGACCTTCGGCTGGTTCGGCTACGGCTTCTTCATCGACCGGCTCGACATCGTGGCGGCGCTGGTGGCCGCGGCGCTGGTGGTCTCGCTGACGCTGTTCTCGCAGTACACCCGCCAGGGACGGGCGCTGCGCGCGGTGGCCGACGACCACCAGGCGGCGCTGTCGGTGGGCATCTCGCTGCGGGCGATCTGGGTGCTCGTCTGGTCGATCGCAGGCTTCGTGGCGCTGGTCGCGGGGATGATGTGGGGCACCAAGCTCGGGGTCCAGTTCTCGCTCAGCCTGATCGCGCTCAAGGCGTTGCCGGTGCTGATGCTGGGCGGCTTCACGTCGATCCCCGGGGCGATCGTCGGCGGGCTGATCGTCGGGGTCGGCGAGAAGCTGTTCGAGTTCGCGGTCGGGCCGATGATCGGCGGGGCCACCGAGAACTGGTTCGCCTACATGCTGGCGCTCGTCTTCCTGCTGTTCCGCCCGCAGGGGCTGTTCGGCGAGCGGATCATCGAGAGGGTCTGAGATGCTCTACCGCGAGGCCGGCGACTTCAAGACCACCTACGCCGCCGACGGCCAGACCTTTCCGATCGCCTTCGACCGCTGGCGCTACTACGGGGTGCTTGCCGTCGCCTTCGGGGTCGTCCCGTTCCTGATCAACGACTACTGGGCGAACGCGGTGTTCGTTCCGTTCCTGATCTATGCCATCGCGGCGATCGGGCTGAACATCCTGACGGGCTACTGCGGGCAGGTCAGCCTCGGCACCGGCGGCTTCATGGCCGTCGGGGCCTATGCCTGCTACAAGCTGATGACCGCCTTCCCCGAGGTCTCGATCCTCGTCCACATCGTGCTGGCCGGCGGAATCACCGCAGGGGTGGGGCTGCTGTTCGGCATCCCCTCGCTGCGCATCAAGGGCTTCTATCTCGCCGTCGCCACCCTGGCGGCGCAGTTCTTCCTCGTGTGGCTGTTCAACAAGGTGCCGTGGTTCTACAATTACTCGGCCTCGGGCCAGATCTCGGCGCCCGAGCGCACCTTCCTCGGCGTCGCGGTCACCGGCGCGGCCACCCCGGCCTGGGCGAAGTACCTCGTCTGCCTGGTGTTCGTCGTCGCCCTCGCCTGGGTGGCGCGCAACCTCACGCGCGGTGCGCTGGGCCGGCAGTGGATGGCCATCCGCGACATGGACATCGCCGCCGAGATCATCGGGGTGAACCCGCTGCGCGCCAAGCTCGCCGCCTTCGCGATCTCGTCCTTCTACGTCGGCATCGCCGGGGCGCTGCTGTTCGCGGTCTACCTCGGCGCCGTCGAGGTGGGCGAGGCCTTCGGCATCAACAAGGCCTTCCTCGTGCTGTTCATGATCATCATCGGCGGACTGGGCTCGATCTTCGGCAGCTTCGCCGGGGCGGCGTTCCTGGTGCTGCTGCCGGTCTTGCTGAAGAACGTCCTGGTCGGCGGCCTTGGCTGGTCGACATCGCTGGCCGCGCACATCGAGCTGATGATCGTGGGCGCGCTGATCGTCTTATTCCTGATCGTCGAGCCGCACGGTCTGGCGCAGCTCTGGCGGCTGGCCAAGGAGAAACTCCGGCTCTGGCCGTTCCCGCACTGACGGCCCGCGCCCACCCACGTCACGCATGCAACCACCGGGAGGACAACATGAACGGAAGACTGACGGCCGCCGCGGCGCTGGCGGCACTGATGGCCGCGGGGCCAGCGATGGCGGAACTCGTCATCCCGAACCTCAGCTACCGGACCGGGCCCTACGCCCCCGGCGGCATCCCCTACGCCGACGGCTTCAACGACTTCTTCACGCTGCTGAACGAGCGTGACGGCGGCATCGGCGGCGAGCGCGTGCGCGTCATCGAATGCGAGACCGCCTACAACACCGAGAAGGGTGTGGAGTGCTATGAGGCGACCAAGGGCGAGGGCAGCCTCGTCTACAACCCCCTGTCCACCGGCATCACCTACCAGTTGATCCCGCGCGCCACCGCCGACGGCATCCCGCTCTACACTCCCGGCTACGGCCGCACCTCGGCCGCCAACGGCCGGGTGTTCGAATGGGTGTTCAACTACCCGGCCAACTACTGGGATGCGGCCAGCGTGGCGATCCGCTACCTGCTGGACGAGAACGGCGGCAGCCTGACGGGCAAGAAGATCGCGCTGGTCTACCACAACTCCGCCTATGGCAAGGAGCCGATCCGGACGCTGCAGGAGCTTGCCCGCAAGCACGGCTACGAGCTTCTGGAGATCGCCGTCGACCATCCCGGGCAGGAGCAGAAGAGCCAGTGGCTGCAGATCCGCCAGCAGCGTCCGGACTACGTGCTGATGTGGGGCTGGGGGGTGATGAACGCGGTGGCCATCCAG
Source organism: Paracoccaceae bacterium (assembly GCA_023383015.1). GTDB lineage: Bacteria > Pseudomonadota > Alphaproteobacteria > Rhodobacterales > Rhodobacteraceae > JAHDXW01. The sequence goes on along the minus strand of JAHDXW010000017.1, from coordinate 14,845 downwards.
GAGGCCGCCAACATCCGCTATCCGATGGAGAACTTCATCGGCGTGTGGTGGTCGGGGTCGGAGAACGACGTCCTGCCGGCGGGTGACGGCGCCAACGGCTACAAGTCGCTCGCCATGCACGGCACCGGCATGGACTATCCCGTCTACGCGGCGCTGAAGCAGCATGTCTACGACCGCGGCCTCGCCTCCGGCGCCGGCGATCAGATCGGCAGCGTGCTCTACTCGCGCGGCATGTATGCCGCCCTCGTCATCGCCGAGGCGGTCCGCAAGGCACAGGCGATTCACGGGGTGGCGCAGGTCAGCCCGGCGCAGCTGCGCGACGGCTTCGAGCAGCTCGAGATCACCGAGGCGCGGATGGCCGAGCTTGGCCTGCCCGACTTCGGCCAGGCCTTCGCCGCCACCTGCGAGGATCACGGCGGGCCGGGTGCGGGGCGCATCCAGCAGTGGGACGCGGCCGCCAAGCGCTGGAGCCTGATCACCCCCTTCATCGCCCCCGACGACGAGGTGCTGACGCCGCTGATCCTGGAGGACTCGACGGCCTTTGCCGCCGAGAACAACATCACGCAGCGCTGCCAGTGACCTGACCTTCCGGCCCGGCCGCGGGGGGCTTGCCGCCCGCGGCCGGAGACCCCGCTCCGAGGATCCGCCGATGCTCGACGCCGCCGCTGCCGACGACAGGCTTCTCGAGGTCGCCAATATCGAGGTGATCTACAACCACGTGATCCTGGTGCTGAAAGGCGTGAGCCTGACGGTGCCCAAGGGCGGCGTCACCGCGCTGCTGGGCGGAAACGGGGCGGGCAAGACGACGACGCTGAAGGCGATTTCGAACCTGCTGAGGTCCGAGCGCGGCGAGGTCACCAAGGGAACCATCACCTATCGCGGCGAGCGCGTGCAGGACCTCGAACCATCCGAGGTGGTGCGCCGCGGCGTCATCCAGGTGATGGAGGGGCGCCACTGCTTCGAGCATCTGACGGTCGAGGAGAACCTTCTGACCGGTGCCTTCACCCGCCGCGACGGCCGCGGCGCGGTCGCGGCCGACCTCGACATGGTCTACGACTACTTCCCGCGGCTGAAGGAGCGGCGGAAAAGCCAGGCCGGCTACACCTCGGGCGGCGAGCAGCAGATGTGCGCGATCGGCCGGGCGCTGATGAGCCGGCCCGAGACGATCCTGCTTGATGAGCCCTCGATGGGGCTGGCCCCGCAGCTTGTCGAGCAGATCTTCGAGATCGTGCGGCGCCTGAACGCCGAGCGGGGGGTGACGTTCCTGCTCGCCGAGCAGAACACCAACGTCGCCCTGCGCTATGCCCATCACGGCTACATCCTGGAGAGCGGGCGGGTGGTCATGGACGGCCCCGCCGCCGCCCTGCGCGAGAACCCCGACGTCAAGGAGTTCTACCTCGGCATGTCGGACAAGGGCCGGAGGAGTTTCCGCGACGTGCGCAGCTACCGCCGCCGCAAGCGGTGGCTGTCGTGAGCGTCCGGCCGGGTGCGACCGGGGGAGGAGCACCGACGATGGCGCGCGGAGAGGCAGAGGCGATGCGCAGGCGCAATTTCGACGATCTCGAGACCCGCGACCCCGAGGCGCGCGAGGCCGATCTGGCGCGCGCGCTGCCGGGGCTGATCGCCCGGGCCCGGGCCGCGGCACCGGCGCTTGCCCGCCACCTGGCGGCGGTCGAGCCGTCGGCGGTGACCTCGCGCGCGGCGCTGGCGCGTCTGCCGGTGCTGCGCAAGGCCGGGCTGGTCGCGGCGCAGGCGGCGCTGCCGCCCTTCGGCGGCTTCGCGGCGCTGCCGGTGGCGGGCTTCGAGCATGTGTTCCAGAGCCCCGGCCCGATCTACGAGCCCGGGCGCAGCGACGACGACTGGTGGCGGCTCGGCCGGTTCCTGCATGCCGCGGGCGTCGGGCGCGGCGACATCGTCCAGAACTGCTTTTCATACCACCTGGTGCCGGCGGGCATGATGTTCGAGAACGCCGCCCGCGCCGTCGGCGCCACGGTGCTGCCCGCGGGGACCGGTCAGACCGACCTGCAGGTGCGGGCCGCCGCCGACGTCGGCACCACCGTCTATGCCGGCACCCCCGACTTCCTGAAGGTGGTTCTCGACCGCGCCGACGAGGCCGGGGTGCGGCTGGCGATCCGCCGCGCTGTGGTCGGGGGCGGGGCGCTGTTCCCCTCGCTGCGGCAGCACTACGCCGACCGCGGCATCGCCTGCCGGCAGTGCTATGCCACCGCCGACCTCGGCAACATCGCCTACGAGACCTCGGCCGAGGACGGCGCGCTGGCCGAGGGGATGGTGGTGGACGAGGGCGTCATCGTCGAGATCGTCCGCCCCGGCACCGGCGACCCGGTGCCCGAGGGCGAGGTCGGCGAGGTCGTGGTGACGACGCTGAACCCCGACTACCCGCTGGTCCGCTTCGCCACCGGCGACCTGTCGGCGGTGCTGCCCGGCCGCAGCCCCTGCGGGCGGACCAACATGCGCATCCGCGGCTGGATGGGGCGGGCCGACCAGACCACCAAGATCAAGGGCATGTTCGTGCGCCCCGAGCAGGTGGCCGCCTTCGTCGCCCGCCATGACGAGGTCGCCCGTGCGCGGGTGATCGCCACCCGCGAGGGCGAGATGGACGTCATGACCGTTGAGGTGGAGACGCGCGCCGCCAACCCCGCGTTGTATGAGCGCTCGGTTCTGGATACGCTGAAGCTCAGGGGCCGGGTCGTGCTGGTGCCGCCGGGGTCGCTCCCGAATGACGGGCGGGTGATCGTGGACGAGCGCCGCTACGACTGACCGCCCCGTCCGTCTGGGGAGGTCGCCATGCGCCATCTGTGGCTTGCCGTCTGCGTCGCGCTGGTTCCGGGGCTGTCCCGGGCCGAGGACCGGGCGCTCATCCTTGCGAACGAGCGCTACCAGAACGCCGGCCCCGTGGGCGCGGCCGACGAGGCGCTGGATGCCGTCCGCCCGCTCGAGGGGCTGGGCTTCCGCGTCGTCTCGGGTGCCGACGTCGGGGCCGCGGGGGCGCGCCAGCGGCTGTCGCAGTTCATGTCGGGGATGCAGGAGGCCGGCCGCCTGGTGATCGTTCTGGCGGGCCATTTCGCCCGCTCGGGGCAGGGGACGTGGTTTCTTGGCGTCGACGCCAACGCCCCCGACCTTGCGCAGGTCGATGCCGCGGGGCTGCCGCTGTCCACCGTGCTGGAGATCGCGGCGGCCGCGCCCGGCGGGGCGGTCGTGCTGCTTGGCACCGAGGAGCGGCGGCTGCCGCTGGGCGAGGGGCTGGCGCCGGGAATCGGGCCGCTCGCCATCCCGCAGGGGGTGACCGTGATCCGCGGCGAGGCGCGCGCCGTGGCCGCCTTCGCGGCCCGCGATCTTGCCCGCCGCGGCGAGAGCCTCGCGGCGCTGGCGGCGGGGCGGGCAGGCGTGGTGGCCGAGGGCTTCGTGGCGCCGCTCGTCCCCTTCCTGCCGCCGGCGGGCGCCAACGACCCGGTGGTGCCACCCTTCCCGGGGCCGAGCCCGGAGGAGACCGCGCTCTACGAGGCGGCCCGCACGCTGGGCACCATCGAGGCCTACGAGACCTATCTGGCCCGTTTCCCCAACGGGACCTTCGCTGCCGAGGCGCGGGCCGCGATCGAGCGGCTGCGGGCCGAGCCGGTGAACCGCGCCCAGGCCGCCGAGGAGGCGCTGGCGCTGACCCGCGACCAGCGCCGCCAGATCCAGCGCGACCTGGCGCTGCTCGGCTACGACCCGCGCGGGATCGACGGCATCTTCGGCCCGGCGACGCGCACCGCGCTCCGCGCGTGGCAGCAGGCGACGGGGTTTGCGGTGACCGGATACCTCGACGCCCCGCAGCTTGACCGGCTGCGCGCCCAGGCGCGCGACCGCGCCATCCAGCTCGAGGAGGAGGCGCGCGCCCGCCAGCTCGAGGAAGAGCGCCGCGACCGCGCCTACTGGCAGGAGACCGGCGCCGCCGGCAGCGAGGCGGGGCTGCGCGCCTATCTCGAGCGCTACCCCGACGGGCTGTTTGCCGATGTCGCGCGCACGCGGCTGGCGGCCATCGAGGACGAGCGGCGCCGCCAGGCCGCCGCCGCCGACCGCGCCGCCTGGGACTCGGCCCGCGATGCCGACACCGTGGCCGCCTACCGCCGCTACCTGCAGGACTTCCCGCAGGGGGCCTTCGTGGCCGCGGCGCGGGCGCGGATCGCCGAGATCGAGGCCGACCTGCGCGATTCTGACCGCGTCGATGCGGCGCGGCAGGCCGAGGCGGCGCTGGGGTTGACGCCCTTCACCCGCCGGCTGATCGAGCAGCGGCTGGATGCCCTGGGGCTGCAGCCGGGGGCGGTGGACGGCACCTTCGACGAGCAGTCGCGGCGCGCGATCCGCCGCTTCCAGCGCGCCCGCGGGCTGCCGGTGACGGGCTATGTCGACGAGGCGACGCTCATCCGGCTGCTGGCCGACGCCATCCGCGGGGGCAACTGAGGGTCCGGGGCCGGCTGGGGGCGGGCATGGCCGATGACCGGCTGATCGTGGCGCTCGACCTCGCCGATGCCGCGGCGGGGCGGGCGCTGGCCGGCCGGCTGGGTGCCATGGTCGGCTTCTACAAGATCGGGCTCGGCATGCTGGCCGGCGGAGGGCTGGGGCTGGCGCGGGCGCTGCGCGAGGAGGAGGGCAAGCGCGTCTTCCTCGACCTCAAGCTCTTCGACATCGGCGCGACGGTCGAGGCGGCGGTGCGGGGCCTTGCCCGCACCGGCGCCGATTTCCTGACGGTGCACGGCGATCCGCATGTGGTGCGGGCGGCGGCTGCGGGGCGCGGCGCGTCGGCGATGCGCATCCTGGCGGTGACGGTGCTGACCTCGCTGGACCGCGACGATCTCGATGCGGCGCTGATCCGGCCCGGGGACGTGGCCGAGATCGTCGCCGCGCGGGCGCTCGCGGCCTTGCTGGCCGGTGCCGACGGGGTAATCGCCGGCCCCCGCGAGGCGGCGATGCTGCGGGCGCTGCCCGAGGCGGCGGGGCGGCTGGTCGTGGCGCCCGGGGTGCGTCCGGCCGGGGCGGCGGCGGGCGATCAGAAGCGCATCGCGGGCCCGGCGGCGGCGCTGGCCGCGGGGGCCGACCACATCGTGGTCGGCCGGCCGATCTGGGCCGCGGCCGATCCGGTCGCGGCGGCCGCGGCGGTGCTGGCCGAGATGGCGGCGGTGCCGCCGCGCGGCTGAGCGGGGTCGCGACCGCGGGGGTCAGGCAGGGCAGGGGCCGACGCGGTAGGTGCCGTCGCCGTTGGAGTAGGCACATTCGCCGGTGGCGCTGTTGCGTGCCACCAGCGTGCCGGCGGTCGCGCCGGCCAGCGCGGCGATGATCGTCCAGTTGCGGTTGGCGTTCAGCGCGTCGGCGACGATCAGCCCGGTGGTGGCGCCGGCAAGCCCGCCGACCACCATCCGCTCCTGCGGGGTCATCCCCGCGCAGGCCGCAAGCGCAAGCGTCGCCGCCGCGGCCAGTGCCATCATCCTCATCTCACGCTCCCTCCGGTTTCCTCGGTTGCCCTGCCCCTCGCGTCGGGCCGTTCGGCGCGGCCCCTTCCGGCGGCAGTGTGCGCCGCGGGCCGGGCCGGGGGCAAGCCCCGCCGCGGCGGCCGGGCGGAAGCCTGCCGGTGGCCGCCTGCCGCAGGGGCCAGCCCTGCCGGCGGTGCCGGGCGGCGACGGTTCCTTACGGAAGGTTGACGCGGGTGCACAAGCCATTGATCTGACGTCGGGCGGGGCTGTCCCGCGCATGGGACGGCGCGGCCGCGGCCGGCAATGGCGGGGGCCGGTGCCGATTGCATCCGGCGCGCCCCTGCTCTAGGGGGCGCCGGCGGGCCGCGGTGGCCGCGGCGCCCGCCGCTGCCGCAACAGGGGAGGGCCGGGGGTGCTGCCACTCGTCGTCTCGGTGCAGAGCCAGGTCGTGCACGGCCATGTCGGCAACTCCGCCGCCGCCTACCCGATGCGGCGGCTGGGGGTCGAGGTGGCCGAGGTGCCGACCACGCTTCTGTCGAACCATCCCCACTACCCCACCCTGCGCGGCCGCGTGCTCGAGCCCGACCTGGTGGGCGACCTGCTGCGCGGGGCCGAGGAGCGGGGGCTGCTGGCGCGGGCGCGGGTGATCCTGTCGGGCTTTCTCGGACGCGCAGGCACCGCCGAGGCGCTGGCCGGGGCGGTGGCGCGGGCCCGGGCGGCGGCGCCGGGGGTGATCTTTGCCTGCGACCCGGTGATGGGCGATTCCGACCTCGGCTTCTTCGCCCCCGAGGACCTGCGCGCGGCCTTCGCCACCCGCCTCGTGCCGCAGGCCGACATCGTCTTTCCCAATGCCTTCGAGCTCGGCTTCCTTGCCGGTGGTGAGGTCGCGGGGCCGGCCGACGTCACCGGTGCCCGCGCCCGGCTGGGGGTGGCGGCGGTGGTGGCAACCAGCGTCGCGGTGCCCGGCCGGCCCGGCCGGCTGGCCACCGTGCTGGCCGACGCCGCCGGCACCCATGTCTTCGAGACCGAGCGGCTTGCCGTCCGCCCCGCCGGGACGGGCGACCTGCTCGCGGGGCTGGTCGCGGCCCGCGTCGCGCTCGGGACGTCGCTGCCCGAGGCGGTGCGGCTGGCGGCGGCCGGCGTCGCCGCGGCGCTCCGGCGGACCGGCCCCGCGCCCTGGGACGAGATGCCCATCGCCGAGGCGATCGACGCCATCGTCGCACCGGAGTAGCCCGTCGCGGCCCGCGGCCGACCGTGCTAGGCTGCGCCCATGCCCGCGCTCTGCCGCGACTGCCTGGCGCGATCCCCGGCCGCCCCGCCCCGCGGGCGCTGCCCGGCCTGCGGCTCACCGCGCGTGGTGGCCCATCCCGAGCTCTTCGACCTGGCCATCGCGCACGTCGACTGCGACGCCTTCTACGCCTCGGTCGAGAAGCGCGACGCGCCGGAGCTGCGCGACCGGCCGGTGATCGTCGGCGGCAGCCGACGCGGGGTGGTCTCGACCGCCTGCTACCTTGCCCGCATCCGCGGCGTGCGCTCGGCCATGCCGATGTTCGAGGCGCTCCGGCGCTGCCCCGAGGCGGTCGTGATCCGGCCGCGGATGGCGGCCTATGCCGAGGCGTCGGCCCGCATCCGGGTGATGATGGAGGCGCTGACGCCGCTGGTCGAGCCGCTGGCGCTCGACGAGGCCTTCCTCGACCTCGCCGGCACCACCCGGCTGCACGGCGCCCCGCCGGCGGTGCTGCTGGTCCGGCTTGCCCGGCAGGTGGAGGCGGAGGTGGGGGTGACCGTCTCGGTCGGGCTGGCGCCCAACAAGTTCCTGGCCAAGATCGCCTCGGACCTCGACAAGCCGCGCGGCCTCGCGGTGATCGGGCGGGCCGAGGCGGCGGCATTCCTGGCCCCGCGGCCGGTAGAGCTGGTCTGGGGCGTGGGGGCGGCGGGACAGGCGGCACTGGAGGCCGCGGGCATCCGCACCTTCGCCGACCTGCAGGCGCGCGAGCCGCGCGAGCTGGCCCGGGCCTTCGGCGGCCTCGGGCCGCGGCTTGCGGCGCTGGCGCGCGGCGAGGATGCCCGACGGGTGACGCCGCACGGGCCGGTGAAGTCGATCTCGGCCGAGACGACCTTCGCCGAGGACACCGCCGACACCGAGCTGCTGGACGGCCATCTGTGGCGGCTGGCGGTGAGGGTGTCGGACCGCGCCAAGGCCAAGGGGCTGGCCGGGCGGACGGTGACGCTGAAGCTGAAGCGCGCCGACCACCGGCTGCTGACCCGGCGGACGACGCTGCGCGAGGCCAGCCAGATTGCCGACCGGCTGCACGCGGCGGCGGCCGCGCTTGCGGCCGAGCGACCCGATCCGGGGCCGTTCCGGCTTATCGGGCTTGGCCTTGGCGAGATCGTGCCGGCGGCGGTGGCGGATGCGACCGCCGACCTTCTCGACCCCGCCGCCGCCCGCCGAGCGGCAGCCGAGCGGGCGACCGACCGCATCCGCGCGCGCTTCGGCCCCGACGCCATCCTGCGCGGGCGGGCGCTGCGCTGAGGGCGACCTACTCGGCCGCGAGCGGCAGGTCGCGCCGGCCGATGGCGGCGATCTCGGCCACGACGGCGGCCATCAGCACCTTCATCGCGGCATAGCCGTCATGGGGGCGGATCGTGCGCTCGTCCATGTAGAGGGCCCGGTCGATCTCGACCTGGACGACGTGATGGCCGGCCGAGGGCCGGCCGTAGGCCTGGGCGACGAAGGCCCCGGCGAATGGCGCGTTGCGCGCCACCCGGAGCCCGGCGGAGGCGAAGGCAGCCTCGATCCGGTCGACGATGCGGGCGGCGGCGGCGGCCCCGAAGCGGTCGCCGATGACTACCTGCGGACGGCCGCCGCCGGCCACAGGGTACCCCTCGACCGCCTCGTGCGGCATCGAGTGGCAGTCGACGAGCACCGCCTCGCCGAAGGCCGCGGCATGTTCGTCCATCAGCCGCCGCAGGGCGGCATGATAGGGGCGCCAGCAGCGGGCGATGCGTGCCTGCGCCTCGGCCAGCGCGATGCGGCCGCGGTAGATCGGCCGGCCGTTGGCAACCACGCGCGGAATCACGCCGAGCCCCGAGGAGATGCGCGGGTTGAGCGTGCTTCGGGCGACCCCCTCGATCAGCATCGGGTCGAGCTCGTCGGGGCTGCGGTTGAGATCGACATAGGCCCGCGGCACCTCGGCCAGGAGCAGCGGGGCGCCGGCGGCTGGGGCCGGGGCGAGCAGGTCGTCGACGAAGGCATCCTCGGAGGAGCGGATGGCAAGGTCGTCGAGCCAGCTGCGGCGCAGGAAGTCGGGCGGATAGGTCCGGCCGCTGTGCGGCGAGGCGAAGATCACGCTCGTCGTGCGGCGGTGGGGCAGCAGGATGCGGAACGGCTGGGCGGTCATCGGCACTCCCTGTCGGAGGAGGTATAGCGTGCTTTCGCCGGCCGCCAAATGCCCTTGAACGGCGTCGCGATTCCCCGTATGCACCGCCCACCGCGGACGGGCCAGCCCGGCAGCGGGCGAGGGCGCGTAGCTCAGCGGTAGAGCACTACGTTGACATCGTAGGGGTCACTGGTTCGATCCCAGTCGCGCCCACCATCCAGCCCGACCGGGCGTGACGGACACCAACCGCCCCCCGGGGGCCGCGAAGGACGATTGCGCCGGCAGGCGCGACAAGGAGAGGGCCATGAAGATCGCGAACTCGCTCCGCTCGCTGAAGACGCGGCATCGCGATTGCCGCATCGTGCGTCGCAAGGGCCGCGTCTACGTCATCAACAAGACCCAGCGGCGCTACAAGGCCCGCCAGGGCTGACGTCTGCTGCGGCGGCCGCCTCGGGCCGCCGCCGGGCACCACGGGCCGCCCCCGGCCGGGCCGGGGGCGGCCCGTTGCCGTTTGCCCCGCCCCCGCCCGGCCGCGCGTCTGCGGCCATCTGGCGTTGCCGTCCTGCAACGGTGTGTCTTGCAGCCGGCGCCGGCGCATCCCAGATCAGGGGCAAGGCCTGTGGGCCGGGCGCGCCGGGTGGTCCGGGCGGCCGGGGGACGGGTGCCGGACGAGGAGACGAGGCATGAATCTGGAGAAGTTTACCGAGCGGTCGCGCGGTTTCCTGCAGGCGGCGCAGACGATCGTGTTGCGCGAGGGCCACCAGCGGCTGGCACCCGAGCATCTGCTCAAGGCCCTGATGGACGACGACCAGGGGCTCGCAGCCAACCTGATCCGGCGCGCCGGCGGCGAGCCGAAGCGGGTGGGCGAGGCGCTGGATGCGGCCTTGCGCAGGCTGCCGAAGGTGTCGGGTGGCGAGGGGCAGGTCTACCTCGACCAAGCGACGGGGCGGGTGCTGGACGAGGCCGAGAAGCTGGCCAAGAAGGCCGGCGACAGCTTCGTGCCCGTGGAGCGGATTCTGACCGCGCTGGCCATCGTCCCCTCCGAGGCCAAGAAGGCCCTGGATGCCGGGGCGGTGTCGGCGCAGGGCCTGAACGCCGCCATCAACGACCTGCGCAAGGGGCGCACCGCCGATTCGGCCTCGGCCGAGCAGGGGTACGACGCGCTGAAGAAATTCGCCCGCGACCTGACCGAGGCGGCGCGCGAGGGCAAGATCGACCCCATCATCGGCCGCGACGACGAGATCCGGCGCACGATGCAGGTTCTCAGCCGGCGGACCAAGAACAACCCCGTCCTGATCGGCGAGCCCGGCGTCGGCAAGACCGCCATCGCCGAGGGGCTGGCGCTCCGCATCGTCAACGGCGACGTGCCCGAGAGCCTCAAGAACAAGAAGCTGCTCGCCCTCGACATGGGGGCCCTGATCGCCGGGGCGAAGTACCGCGGCGAGTTCGAGGAGCGGCTGAAGGCGGTGCTCTCGGAGATCACCGCGGCGGCCGGCGAGATCATCCTGTTCATCGACGAGATGCACACGCTCGTGGGCGCCGGCAAGGCGGAAGGGGCCATGGATGCCTCCAACCTGCTCAAGCCCGCGCTCGCCCGCGGCGAGCTGCATTGCGTCGGCGCCACGACGCTGGACGAGTACCGCAAGCATGTCGAGAAGGACGCGGCCCTTGCCCGCCGCTTCCAGCCGATCTTCGTGGCCGAGCCGACGGTCGAGGACACCGTCTCGATCCTGCGCGGGATCAAGGAGAAGTACGAGCTGCACCACGGCGTGCGCATCTCGGACAGCGCGCTGGTCGCGGCGGCGACGCTGAGCCACCGCTACATCACCGACCGCTTCCTGCCCGACAAGGCGATCGACCTTGTCGACGAGGCGGCGAGCCGGCTGCGCATGGAGGTCGATTCCAAGCCCGAGGAGCTGGACGCGCTCGACCGCGAGATCCTGCAGAAGCAGATTGAGGCCGAGGCGCTGAAGAAGGAGGACGACGCGGCCTCGAAGGACCGGCTGGCGCGGCTCGAGAAGGAGTTGTCGGAGCTGCAGCAGAAGTCGGCCGAGATGACGGCGCAATGGCAGGCCGGCCGCGACGCGCTGGAGAAGGCGCGCGAGCTCAAGGAGCAGCTGGACCGGGCGCGGGCGGAACTCGAGCAGGCCAAGCGCGAGGGCAACTTCGCCCGCGCCGGCGAGTTGCAGTACGGCCGCATCCCGGGGCTGGAGAAGGCGCTGGCCGCGGCCGAGGCCCGCGAGGACAGCCTGATGGTCGAGGAGGTCGTCCGCCCCGAGCAGATCGCCGAGGTGGTCGAGCGCTGGACCGGCATCCCGACCTCGAAGATGCTCGAGGGCGAGAAGGACAAGCTGCTGCGCATGGAGGAGGAACTCGGCCGCCGCGTCGTCGGCCAGCGCCAGGCGGTGGTGGCGGTGTCGAACGCGGTGCGCCGGGCGCGCGCCGGGCTGCAGGACGAGAACCGCCCGCTGGGCTCGTTCCTGTTCCTCGGCCCGACCGGCGTCGGCAAGACCGAGTTGACCAAGGCGCTGGCCGAATACCTCTTCGACGACGACAAGGCGATGGTGCGCATCGACATGTCGGAGTTCATGGAGAAGCACGCCGTCAGCCGGCTGATCGGCGCGCCGCCGGGCTATGTCGGCTATGACGAGGGCGGGGTCCTGACCGAGGCGGTGCGCCGGCGTCCCTATCAGGTGGTGCTGTTCGACGAGGTCGAGAAGGCGCATCCGGACGTCTTCAACGTGCTCCTGCAGGTGCTGGACGACGGGGTTCTGACCGACGGGCAGGGCCACCGCGTGGACTTCAAGCAGACGCTGATCGTGCTGACCTCGAACCTCGGGACGCAGGCGCTGTCGCGGCTGCCCGACGGGGCGGACGCGGCCCTCGCCCGGCGCGAGGTGATGGAGGCGGTCAGGGCCCATTTCCGCCCGGAGTTCCTGAACCGCCTGGACGAGACGGTCATCTTTGACCGGCTGACGCGCGCCGACATGGACGGCATCGTGGCGATCCAGTTGAGGCGTCTTGAAAGGCGGCTGTCGGCGCGCAAGATCGCCCTCGACCTTGATGCGGGCGCGCGCAAGTGGCTGGCCGACGAGGGCTACGACCCGGTGTTCGGCGCCCGGCCGCTGAAGCGGGTGATCCAGCGCGCCATCCAGGACCCGCTGGCCGAGATGCTGCTGGCGGGCGACGTGATGGACGGGGCGACGGTGACGGTGACGGCCGGCCGGGACGGGCTGATCATCGGTGACCGGGTCGCGACTTCGCGGCGCGAGGCACCGCAGGCGGCGGTCATTCACTGACGTGCCGCGGCCCCGGGAGCTGTCTCCCGGGGCCGCGCACATCCGCCCAGGCCGCCGGTCACTGCGGCGGCAGGATCACTGCGTCGATGACGTGGATGACGCCGTTCGACGCCTCGATGTCGGCCTGAACGATGTTGGCGCCGTTCACCTTGGCGCCGCCACCCAGGGTGATCGTGACGTTGGCGCCGTTGACGGTGGCCGCCGTCATGCCCTCGGCGAGGTCGGAGGACATCACCTTTCCGGGCACGACGTGGTAGGTGAGGATCGCGGTCAGCGCCGGAATGTCGTTCAGCAGGCCCTGGACGGTGCCCTCCGGCAGTGCGGCGAAGGCCGCGTCGGTCGGTGCGAAGACGGTGAAGGGGCCCTCGCCCTTCAGCGTGTCGACCAGCCCCGCAGCCTGCACCGCGGCGACGAGCGTGGTGAAGTTGCCAGCGCCGACGGCGACGTCGACGATGTCGGCGGCCAGCGCCGGGGTGGCGAGGAAGGCCGCGGCGGCCGAGGAAAGAAGCATCTTGCGGATCATGACGATCTCCCGTGTCCAGCGATTGCCGTGCATCGGCAACGCGGAAATCTACGGTGGAGAGTCAGCTTCGGATGCCGCGACGCGGCGCCGATCGGCCGCAGGGGCGGGGCTTGAAAGCCGCGGGCGGACAGCTAAGCCTGACCCTGCGGCGGCTTCAACTCAAGCCACTGTGACGCGCCGTCATCATCCGTGAGCGGGGATGCCGGCCGGTCACTTTGGCGTGGGTGCGCGAAACCTGTTTCTGTGATCCGCGTAATGAGGCTAACTGGTCGCGGCAAGCTGCGGGAGTAAGAGAGATGGCCGAACGCTTCCGACCGGACCTCCGCTGGTCCGACGTCACCCCCCGGGATGCCTGGCTGAGCCGCCGCCGGCTGATCGCGGCCGGCGGGGCAGCGGCGGGAATCGCGCTGGCCGCGCCGGCCGCGGCGCGGATCGAGGCCGCGCCCAGCCGCTGGTCGACCGACGAGAGGCAGAACAGTTTCGAGGACATCACCCGCTACAACAACTTCTACGAGTTCGGGACCGGCAAGGAGGATCCCGCAGCCAACGCCCACCGGCTGACCACCGACCCCTGGGCGGTGGTGATCGACGGCCTCGTCGACCGGCCGGGCACCTACGACCTTGCCGACGTGCTGGCCGGCCAGCCGATGGAGGAGCGCATCTACCGGCTGCGCTGCGTCGAGGCGTGGTCGATGGTCGTGCCCTGGATCGGCTTCGAGCTCGCCGGTCTGCTGAGCCGGGTCGGCGTGCAGCCGTCGGCGAAATACGTGGCCTTCCAGACGCTCCTGCGGCCCGAGGAGATGGTCGGCCAGCGGTCGCGGATGATCGACTGGCCCTATGTCGAGGGGCTGCGGCTGGACGAGGCGATGCATCCGCTGACCATTCTCGCCACCGGGCTTTACGGCGAGCCGATGCCGAACCAGAACGGCGCGCCGATCCGCCTGGTGGTGCCGTGGAAGTACGGCTTCAAGTCGATCAAGTCGATCGTTCGGATCTCGCTGACCGCCGACGAGCCGCCCTGCACCTGGAACGTGCTGCAGCCGGGCGAGTACGGGTTCTACGCCAACGTCAACCCCGAGGTCGACCATCCGCGCTGGAGCCAGGCGACCGAGCGGCGGATCGGCGACGGGCTGCTCGCGCGCCGCCGGCCGACGCTGATGTTCAACGGCTACGCCGAGCATGTGGCCGGGCTCTACGCTGGCATGGACCTCGCCCGCTACTACTGAGGGCGGGGTGGTGCAGGCAATCAACGCCGCCCTGCGCCGGCTGCCGGTGCCGGCGGTGTACCTGTTGGCGGCCGTGCCGGGGGCCTGGCTCGTGGCCCTTGCGTTCACCGGCGGCCTCGGGGTCGACCCGGTCAAGCGGCTGGAGCGGGAACTCGGGCTCCTGGCGCTGCAGTTCCTTATTCTTGGGCTGGCGGTGACGCCGCTGCGGCGGCTGGCGGGGATCAGCCTGCTGCGCTTCCGGCGTGCGCTCGGGCTTTCGGCCTTCGGCTATGTGCTCCTGCACGTGGCGGTGTGGCTGGCGCTGGATATGCAGTTCCTGTGGAGCCAGATCGCCACCGATCTGGTGAGGCGGCCCTACATCACGATCGGCATGGCGGCCCTCGCGCTGCTGGTGCCGCTGGCGCTGACCTCCACCGACCGGGCACTGCGCCGGATGGGGGCGGCGGCCTGGGCGCGGATGCACCGGCTGGTCTATCCCGCGACGGTGACCGGCGGGCTGCACTTCGTGATGGTGGTGAAGGCCTGGCCGCTCGAGCCCTTCCTCTATCTCGCGGCGATTCTCGCCCTGCTTGCGCTGCGGCTGCGCCGCCGCCCCGCGCTCGCCCGCGGCTAGCCACGCAGGGTTGCGGCAGGCCCCGGGAAGCGGGGCACAGATAGTTGTTCCTGCGGGGAATTCCCCCACATTTCGATGCCGCGGGCGGACGCCAAAAAAATGTCACATCGCCGGCAGGAAGGCCCTTGCGCCGCCCATGCCCCCCGCGTAAATAGCCCCTCACCGACGCGGTCGAGGCTGCATCGGAAGGCGCGGCGTCGCCGGCTGAGGCCGGAAGCCCCGCCGACATCGGACCGGACAGGGGGCGCGCATTCCGCCGCATGGCGAGGTGCAAGCCCGATTGTCCCTGCTCTTTGACATGTTTGTATGGATGAAGGGATATGCGGGCTGTTCGGT
>JAHDXW010000016.1:40970-96026 GCA_023383015.1 Paracoccaceae bacterium | reverse complement strand
GCAGCGAGGGGCCGGGCGTGGCCGGGGCCGGTGTGGCCGGTGCGGCCGCTGCCGGCAGGCCGGGCACACCGCCGGCCGCCGGCACGGCGGGGGCAGCAGCGGCGGGGGGCGGGGCGGGGCGGTCTTCGCTCATGTCACGCCTCCGGGGCCGCTGCTCTTGATGATCTCGGTGTGGTTGCGCACCATCTCGCGCAGAACCTGGTCGCGGGGGCCGAAGGCGCGGCGGGCGCCGTCCTCGAGCATCAGCAGCATGTCGCATTCCTGGATCGCGGCCGGGCGGTGGGCCATGATCATGACCGACCGCCCTTCGGCCTTCATCGCCCGGATAGCGGCGTTCAGGGCCATCGAGCCGTCGTTGTCGAGGTTGGAGTTCGGCTCGTCCAGCACCAGGAGCACCGGGTCGCCGTAAAGCGCCCGGGCAAGCCCGATGCGCTGGATCTGGCCGCCCGAGAGCCGCCCGCCATGGGTGGCCACGCGGGTGTCGTAACCCTGCGGAAGGCGCAGGATCATCTCGTGGGCGGCGGCCTTGCGTGCGGCGGAGACGACCTGGGCAGGGTCGGCATCGGCGCGCAGCCGGGCAATGTTCTCGGCGATGGTGCCGTCGAACAGGGTCACCCGCTGGGGCAGGTAGCCGATCAGCGCGCCAAGCGCGTCCGGGTCGTACTGGTCGAGCGTCGCCCCGTCGAGGCGAATCTTGCCGCCGGCCGGACGCCAGACGCCGGTGATCGCGCGCGCCAGCGTCGACTTGCCCGCGCCCGAGGGGCCGATCACGCCCACCGCCTGGCCGGGGTCGACCCGGAAGGAGACCATCCGCAGCGCCGCCTGTGTCTCGCCCGGCGGCACCACGGTGAGGTTCTGGACCTCGAGCAGTGCCCGCGGCCGCGGCAGGGCCATCCGCGGCGGTTCGGCCGGGACCGTACCCAGAAGCTCGGCCAGCCGCCCCCAGGCCTCCTGGGCGCGCTGGACGCTGCCCCACTGGCCGATCGCCTGCTCGATGGGCGACAGCGCCCGGCCGAGCAGGATCGAGGCGGCGATCATCGCGCCGGCCGACAGCTCGGAGCGCAGCACAAGCCAGGCGCCGAGGCCGAGCATCGCCGACTGCAGGAACAGCCGGAAGGTGCGCGAGGCAACCGCATAGGCGCCCGCTCGGTCGGTGAGCGCGACGGTGCGCGCCAGCGCCCGGCCGCGCGCCGCCTGCCAGCGGTCGAAGGCTGCGCCGCGCATGCCGAGGCTCTGGACGGTCTCGGCCTCGGCCTTGATCTGGTCGGCGAAGCGCTCGGCCTCCAGCGTGGCCATCGTCGCCTCGGCCATCGGGGCGCGGGTGGCGGACTGGTTGAGCAGGGTCAGCAGCACCAGCACCGCCCCGCCGGCCAGCGCGAGCACCCCGAGCCAGGGGTGGAAGAGGAAGATCGCCGCAAGAAAGACGGGTGTCCATGGCGCGTCGAACAGGGCAAGCAGCGTCGGCGAGCCGATCAGCCGCTGCACCGCCTCGAGGTCGCGCTGGGCGGCGATCGCGGCAGGGTCGCCCTGGACGGCTGCCATCCGCCGCAGCGAGGCGGCGAACACCCTCCGGTCGAGCCCGTCCTGGAAGCGGGCGCCGAAGCGGGCCATCACCCGCCCGCGGGCATGGTCGATGAGGCCCATCATCAGGAACAGGAAGGTGACGAGCGCCATCAGCGCGACCAGCGTCGCCTCCGACCTGCTGGCCAGCACCCGGTCGTAGACCTGCAGCATGAACAGCGGTCCGGTCAGCGTCAGCAGGTTGACGAAGACCGAGAACAGGAAGACCGGCCACAGGAGGCCGCGGCCGCGGCTGCGTGCCGCCCCGAGTTCCGCCCGACCGGCCGCCGTGCCGCTGCGCACCCCCGCCATCCCCGCCTCCTGCCCGGTTTCCGCCGTCCCCTGCCGCCGGCGCCGGCCGCTTGCTTGCATCCTGCCGCTGGGGCGGGGTAGTTGTGCCCGGCGTGACGGCGGCAATGTAGGGACGGAGCGATGCGGAATCCAATGCAAACGCGCATCAGGCCCCGGGCCGCGGGGCGCTGTCTCGCCCTTGCGACAGGGCTGGCCGCCCTGGCCGCCTGCGCCCCGGCCGACCGCGGCGCCATCTGGGATCCCTACGAGGAGCAGAACCGCGCCGTGCACGAGGCCAACCGTGCGCTCGACACGCTGGTGTTCGGCGGGCCCGGGGCGGCGCCGGCCGACCCCTCCGGCCCCGGGCCGCTGCGCCGCGGCATCGTCAACCTCGCCGGCAACCTCGACCAGCCGCTGATGGTCGCCAACGGGCTGCTCCAGTTCCGGCTCGACGACGCGGCGCACAACACCGTCCGCTTCCTCGTCAACTCCACGCTCGGCCTGGGCGGGGTGATGGACGTGGCCACCGGCCTCGGCATTCCTGCCCGGCCGACCGACTTCGGCGAGACCCTGCATGTCTGGGGCGTGCCCGAGGGCGCCTATGTCGAACTGCCGCTGCTCGGGCCATCGACCGAGCGCGACCTCGCCGGGCTGATCGGCGACTACGCGCTCAACCCGATGCGCTTCGTGGTTCCCGGGCGGCTGTCGCCTGCCTTCACGGGGCTGGGAGTGGCCGCGAGGTTAAGTGATCGGGCCGAGGCTGGGGAGTTCATCGCCGACATCCTATACGGAAGCGCGGACAGCTACGCCCAGGCACGGCTGCTGTACCTGCAGAACCGCCGGTTCCGCCTCGGCGACACGCGCTATGTGGATGATTTCGACCCCTACGAGGATCCCTATGAGGACTGACGCCATCGACCGCCGCCACGCCCTGTCGCTGATCGCCGCCGCCGCCGCCGCTGGGGCATGGCCGGGTCGGGCGGCGGCGATGACGCTGGCCGAGGCGCGGGCGCTGATCCAGGTAATGCTGGCCGACCTGACGGGGCTGATCAATTCCGGCCGCAGCGCCGAGCAGCTGTTTCCTGACTTCGAGCGGCTGTTCAACCGCTACGGCGACGTGCCAACGATCGCCCAGAGCGCGCTCGGACCGCCGGCCCGCAGCGCCTCGCGGGCGCAGATGCAGGCCTTCACCCAGGCGTTCTCGGGCTATCTCGCGCGCAAGTACGGCCGCCGCTTCCGCGAGTTCATCGGCGGGCGCATCGAGGTCACCGGCGGCGGGCCGGTGCGGTCTTTCTTCGAGGTGGTCTCGATGGTGACGATGCGCGGCGAGCCGCCCTTCGAGGTGCGCTGGCATGTCTCCGACCGCTCGGGCCGGCAACTGTTCTTCAACATGATCATCGAGGGCGTGAACATGCTGGCGACCGAGCGCACCGAGATCGGCGCCATGCTCGACCGCCGGCGCGGCGACCTCGAGGCGATGATCGCGGACCTGCGGCGCGCCGGCTGAGCCGGCGGCAGCGCCGGCGGGCGCCTCTTCAGTCGCGCCGCAGAAGCGTCGACATCACGTCGCGCAGCACCTCGTCGGCAAGGTTGCCCGCGGTCGGCTGCACCGCCCCCGGGGTCGCCTGGGCGGCAGGGGCGGGGGCGGCAGGGGCGGGCGCGCGCGCCGGCAGCGGCCGCGCCGCCAGGCCGCTGTGCACGCGCACCATCACCTCGCGCCAGATCTCGGCCGGCAGTCCGCCGCCGGTGACGCCGGTCAGGGGCGTGTTGTCGTCGTAGCCCATCCACACCCCGGCGACGTAGTCGGCGGTGAAGCCGATGAACCATGCGTCGCGGGCAGCCTGGGTGGTGCCGGTCTTGCCGGCGGCCTCGCGGTCGGGCAGGCGGGCGCGGGTGCCGGTGCCGCTCTCGATCACCTGGGCCAGCATCCAGGTCAGCTGGCGCGCGGCATCCTCGGCGATGACCCGCTCGCCGATGCCGCCCTGCTGGGCCAGGAGCGGCTGGCCGTCGCCGGCGAGTCGCAGTTCGACCAGGCCGTAGGGCCGCACCGCCGAGCCGCCGTTGAGGATGCCGGCAAAGGCCGCCGTCATCTCGAGCAGCGTCGCTTCGGAGGCGCCGAGTGCCAGCGCCGGCCCCTCGGCGAGGCTGGAGTGGATGCCGAACTGCTCGGCCACCGCGCGCACGAGGTCGCGGCCGATGGCCTCCGACAGGCGCACCGCGGGGGTGTTCAGCGAGTGCTTCAGCGCCTCGGCGAGCGTGACCATGCCGCGGAACTCGCCGGTGTAGTTGCGCGGGCTCCACGGCCCCGACCCGGGGATGTCGATGGTCAGGGGCGCGTCCTCGATCCGGTCGAGCGGGTCGTAGCCGAGGTCGAGCGCGGCGGCGTAGACGAAGGGCTTGAAGGCCGAGCCGGTCTGGCGCAGCGCCTGGGTGGCGCGGTTGAAGGCGCCCGCGGTCGGTGTCCGGCGGCCGCCGACCATCGCCCGCACGGCGCCGTCGGCCGACATCACGACCACCGCCGCCTGGGCCGCCGAGCCCTCGCGCACCCTGGTGTCGAAGACATGGGCAAGCGCCTCCTCGGCGGCGCGCTGCAGGCGGGGGTCAAAGGTGGTGCGGATGTGCACGTCCTCGGTGGTGTCGCGGGTCAGGAAGGCCGGCCCGGTCTCCATCATCCAGTCGGCGAAGGCGCCGCCGGCGCGCTGGGCGGCGGCGGCCGACAGCCGGGCGGGACTGGCGCGCGCGGCCGCGGCGTCGGCCGCCGTCAGCAGGCCCTGCTCCTCCATCAGCCCGACGATGACCCCGGCCCGGCCCTGGGCGCGCTCGAGGCTGCGGGTGGGGGCGAAATAGGACGGCGCGACCAGGAGGCCGGCCAGCATCGCCGCCTCGGCGGCGGTCACCTCGGCGGCCGACCGGCCGAAGTAGCGCTGGGCGGCGGCCTCGAAGCCGCGGGCGCCGGCGCCCAGATAGGCACGGTTGAGGTAAATGGTGAGGATGTCGTCCTTGCTGTAGCGCGCCTCGAGCGCGAAGGCGAAGGGCACCTCGCGGATCTTGCGCCAGAGCGAGCCCTCGCGGCACTCGGCCTCGTAGTCGGCCTCGCTCTGCCCCGAGGCGGGATCGTAGGAGCGGCCGAGGCACAGCAGCTTGGCCACCTGCTGGGTGATGGTCGAGCCGCCGTTGCCAGAGAACGGCCCCCGCCCGGCCGCGAGGTTGATGCGTACCGCGGAGGCGATGCCGCGCGGGCTGATGCCGAAATGGCTGTAGAAGCGCTTGTCCTCGGTGGCGACGACGGCGTTCCTCAGATGCGGCGAGACGGTGTCGGCCGTGATCGTGCCGCCGAAGGTTTCGCCGCGCCAGGCGAAGACCTGCCCGTCACGGTCCAGCAGCGTCACCGACCCGCGCGCCCGCCCGTCCAGCAACGCCGCCAGCGGCGGCAGCTGGCCGTAGAACCAGACGCCCGACGCCGCGACGATGAGCGCCAGCACGGCCGTCAGCCGCCAGGCCGTTCCCCACAGGATCCGCAGCACCAGACGCAAGAGGCCGCCCATCGCCCGCGTCACCAGATTGCCCCGCCGCCCCCTGCCGGTGCCGCCGCGCGACGCCCCCGACCTGCCTGCCGACGCCGCCCTGCCGGAAGGCTTGGCCTTGCCGGACGGCGGCGCCGCTGCCTGCCCGTACCGGCGATCGGCCACCAGCGGCCGCCGCTTGCCTGTCGTTCCCATGCCCCACTGCCCGCGTGTCGCGTGTTTTGCGGCACCATAGCCGCAATCGCCGGGCTTGTGGAGACGAAAGCGGCAGTGATTCGCATCCGCGTCCTGCCCGATTTGCAGGCAGGCCGCGGGTTTGCTGCGGTCGGCGCCGGCGATCTCGCGTCTGCAGCATGGGCCGGCGGCCGCGGCGGCTTGCCCGCGCGGGCGGGCGGGCCCCCTTTTCCAACCCATGCGGGACGTGCGCGCGTCGCCACCGCCTGACCGGGAAGGGGAGAGACGTGAAACTGATCATTGCAGCAATCAAGCCGTTCAAGCTGGAGGAGGTGCGCGAGGCGCTCACCGCCGTCGGCGTGCGCGGCATGATGGTCACCGAGGTCAAGGGCTTCGGGACGCAGTCGGGCCACACCGAGATCTACCGCGGGGCCGAGTACGCGGTGAACTTCGTGCCCAAGGCCAAGATCGAGATCGCCGTGCCGGACGGGCTGGCGGAGACCGTGGTCGACACCATCCGCCGCGCCGCGCGCACCGACAAGATCGGCGACGGCAAGATCTTCGTGCTCGACCTCGAGCATGCGGTGCGGGTGCGCACCGGCGAGACCGACGACGACGCGCTGTGAGCCACCGGCCGGGAGTGACTGGAATGAACGCGACCAAGCTGATCTGCCTGCCTGCCGCCGCGGCGCTGCTGCCGGCGGGCGCCGCCCTCGGGCAGGAGGCCGCGGCGGCGGCCGGAGCGGCCGCCGCGGTGATGGACAAGGGCGATGTCGCCTGGATGATGACCTCGACGCTGCTCGTCCTGCTCATGATCGTGCCCGGGGTGGCGCTGTTCTACGGCGGCCTCGTGCGAAGCAAGAACATGCTGTCGGTGCTGATGCAGTGCACCGCGATCACCGCGCTGGTGATCGTGGTCTGGGTGCTGTGGGGCTATTCGATGGCCTTCGGCGACGCGCCCTCGGCCTTCTGGGGCGGGCTCGGCAAGGCCTTCCTTGCCGGGGTGACGGCGGAGTCGATGGCGCCGACCTTCACCGAGGGGGTGGTGATCCCCGAATTCGTCTTCATCGCCTTCCAGATGACCTTCGCCTGCATCACCGCGGCGCTGATCGTCGGCGCCTTCGCCGAGCGCATCCGCTTTGCCGCGCTGATGGTCTTCGTCCTGCTGTGGGTGACGGTGGTGTACTTTCCCATCGCCCACATGGTGTGGGATTCCGACGGGCTGATCTACGGCTGGGGCGCGCTCGACTTCGCCGGCGGCACGGTGGTGCACATCAACGCCGGGGTGGCGGGGCTTGTCGGCGCGGTGGTGATCGGCCGGCGCATCGGCTACGGCAAGGACAACATGGCGCCGCACTCAATGACGCTGACGATGGTCGGGGCCTCGATGCTGTGGGTCGGCTGGTTCGGCTTCAACGCCGGCTCGAACCTCGAGGCGAACGGCGGCGCGGCACTGGCGGTGATCAACACCTTCACCGCCACCGCCGGGGCGATCCTGGCGTGGGTGGCGATCGAGACGCTCGCACGCGGCAAGGCGTCGATGCTGGGTGCGGCCTCGGGCCTGGTCGCGGGGCTGGTGGCGGTGACGCCGGCGGCGGGCTTTGCCGGTCCGGCGGGCGCAATCGTCCTGGGCGCGGTGTCGAGCGGGGTCTGCTACCTCTTCGTCACCTCGGTCAAGCACGCGCTCGGCTATGACGACAGCCTCGACGTCTTCGGCATCCACGGCATCGGCGGCATCGTCGGCGCGCTCGGTACCGCGATCGTGGATCGCGCGGCGCTGGGCGGCACGGGCGTGAGCGAGGCCAGCATGGGCGGGCAGCTCGTCATCCAGTTCCTCGGCGTGGCCGTGACGGTGCTGTGGTGCGCCATCGGGAGCCTGCTGCTCTATCTGGCCGTCGACGCCGTCGTCGGGTTGCGGGTGAGGGAGGAATCCGAGCGCGAGGGCCTGGACCTGACCGCCCATGGCGAGCGCGCCTACAACCTGTGACCCGTGCGGGCGCGCAGTCCCGGGCCGGCGACGGCCCGGGCAGCTTTGGCTGCCGCAGCCGCCGGGGGCGCCTAGCCGGCGGTGGCCACCCGGGCCACCGCGGCGGCCACAACCGGGATGGTGTCGGGGGTCAGGCCGGCCACGTTCACGCGGCTGTCGCCCACCATGTAGATGCCGTACCCGACGCGCAGCCGCTCGACCTCGGCCGGGCCGAGCCCGAGCAGCGCGAACATCCCCCGCCCGGCGGCAAGAAAGCCGAAGCGGTCCGAGCGCGTGGCCGCGCGCAGGGCATCGGCGAAGGCGCGGCGGTTGGTGCTCATCCCCTCGCGCATCGCGGTCAGTTCGGCCTCCCAGTCGGCGCGCAGCCCCGGGTCGCCGAGTATCTCGGTGACCACCCGGGCGCCGTGGTCGGGCGGGAAGGCGAAGTTCTGGCGGTTCAGCCAGGCCAGCGTGCCCGCGACGCGTGCGCGCGTTCCCGCGTCGGGGCTCAGCGCCAGGGCAAGGCCGGCGCGCTCGCGGTAGATGCCGAAGTTCTTCGAGCAGGAGGCCGCGACAAGGACTTCGGGCAGCCGGGCGGCCAGCAGCCGCAGCCCCGCGGCATCGGCCGCAAGCCCGGCGCCGAAACCCTGGTAGGCCATGTCGACGAAGGGCACGGCGCCGCTGCTCGAGAGCAGCGCCGCGATCTCCTCCCACAGCGCGATGTCGGGGTCGGCGCCGGTGGGGTTGTGGCAGGCACCGTGCAGCAGCACCACCTCGCCCCGTCGCGCCCGGGCGAGATCGGCGAGCATTCCGGCCCGGTCGATGCCGCCGGTCGCGGGGTCGAGGTGGCGGTAGCGGCGGACCGGCAGGCCGAGGGTGGCGATGATGGCGGGATGGTTGGGCCAGGTCGGCTCGCTGATCCAGACCGTCGTGGCGGGGTCGGCCAGCCGCACGAGCTCGAGGATCTGGCGCACCGCGCCGGTTCCGCCGGGGGTGGCGGCGGCGGCCATGGTCGCAAGGTCGAACCCCGGCCCGAACAGCAGCCCCGCGAGGGCTGCATGGAAGGCCGGGTCGCCCGCGAGCGCGGTGTAGGTCTTGGTCTCCTGGGTCTCGACCAGCCGGCGCTCGGCCGCCTTGACCGCCCGCATCACCGGCGTGCGCCCGGCGGCGTCGCGCCAGACCCCGACGCCGAGGTCGATCTTGCCCGGCCGCGGATCGTCGCGGAAGACCTGCATCAGGCGGATGATGGCATCGGCCTCGCGGGCGGGGACGGAACTCAGCATGGGGCGGCCTCTCGAGGGTCGGGCGGGGCTCAGCGGCGGGGCGTCAGGCTGCGGGTCGCCGCCTCCTGGGCGACGATCTCGAAGCCCTGGGCCTGGTAGAGGGCGAGCGCGCGGGGATGGTCGAGCGAGGTGGTGCTGACCGCGAGCCGGCGCACCCCGGGGATGGACCACGCCGTCTGCACCGCGGTGCCGACGAGGAAGCGGCCGTAGCCGCGTCCGCGCGCCTGCGGCACGACGCCGAACTGCACGATCCGCGCCTCGTCGCCGGCGCGCGCGTCGATCAGGAAGAAGCCGTGC
This sequence comes from Paracoccaceae bacterium, assembly GCA_023383015.1. GTDB lineage: Bacteria > Pseudomonadota > Alphaproteobacteria > Rhodobacterales > Rhodobacteraceae > JAHDXW01. The sequence goes on along the minus strand of JAHDXW010000016.1, from coordinate 86,931 downwards.
GGCCAGCCCTCGCGCATCAGCGTGTAGAGCACAACCGCGGGGTCGGCGAGCCAGGCATCGAGCGTTGCCGCGTCCCCGTCCAGCGGCGCCTCCCAGGCGTAATCGCGGCCGACCGCCTCGTGCAGGGCAAGGTAGAACCAGGCCGGCGGCGTCTCGGCCTTCAGGAGCGCGGCCTCGCGCCCCGCGGGCAGCACCGGCCAACCCCCGGCCGGGCGCGCCGCCATCGCCAGGTGGTGGATGCGGAAGTGAAGGACGCCCTCGGCCGCCGTCATCCCCGCGCCACCCGCAGGTCGCCATACATGCCCCATTCGGCCCAGGAGCCGTCGTAGAGCGCATGCGCCCGGTGGCCCAGCCGCTCGAGCGCGAGGTTCAGGATCGCCGCCGTGATGCCCGAGCCGCAGGTCGTGATGACCGGGCGCGCGAGGTCGATGCCGGCCGCCGCGAAGGCGGCCGCAAGGCCGCCGGTGTCCTTCATCGTCCCGTCGGGGTTCATCAGCGTGCGGTAGTGCAGGTTCACCGACCCCGGGATGTGCCCGCCACGCAGGCCGGGGCGCGGCTCGGCCTCCTCGCCCGTGAACCGCCCCGGCGAGCGGGCGTCGGCGATCTGCCAGTCGCCCAGCTTGGCGGCGGCCGCGACCTGGGTGACGTCGCGCACCAGATGCGCCTGGCGCTGGACGGTGATGTGGCGGTCGCGCACCACCGGCGGCATGTCCTCGGTCTCGCGCCCCTCGGCCAGCCATTTGGGCAGGCCGCCGTCCAGAACCGCGACGTCGGTCTTGCCCATCAGCCGGAACAGCCACCAGACGCGGGCGGCCGAGAACAGCCCCGCGGCATCGTAGACCACCACGTGATGGCCGTCGCCCACGCCCATGGCGCGCAGCCGCGAGACGAACTTCTCGGGCGGCGGGGCCATGTGCGGCAGCGGCGAGCGGCTGTCGGAGATCTCGTCGATGTCGAAGAAGCGGGCGGCGGGGATGTGGGCGGCGGCGTATTCGGCCCTCGCGTCGCGGCCGGAGGCCGGCATGTGCCAGGAGGCGTCGAGCACCCGCAGGTCGGGGTCGCGCAGATGGGCGGCGAGCCAGTCGGTGGAGACGAGCGTCCTGGGGTCGTCGGTCGCCATGGCCATCCCTCGCGGTGAACGCCCCGGGTTTAACCCGTGGCGCGGTGCGGCATCAAGCGGGGCCGGGGGGTGCCCGGGCCGGCTGCGAAGGCGCGGCACGCTGACGGGCCGGCGGCGGGGGAACGGGCATGGGCGGCGGCGCCAGGGAGGAGGAGGGCGCCGCCGCCGCGCGGGCGGCCGGCCCCAGGGAGGAGAGGCCCGCCGCGTCGCGGAGCCGGCACCCGCCTTGCGGGGCCGGGAAGGGAAGATGCGGCGGCACCGGGGAGGAGGTCGGTGCCGCCGCCGAGTCCGGGCACCCCGGGGAGGAGGTCGGGATGCCCGTCGAAACCTGTCTCCGCCCCGAGTGGAGCGGCACGCCGCGGGCGCTGCTGTGCGGGGAACCCTTGCAGGGCCGGGCGCGGCGCCCTAAGCCCAGAAGCCGGGTGCTGGCGGGGCAGGAGCCCGTGCCGAACCGACCGCTGTTTCCCGCGCCCCGCCGCTAGCCCGGCCGCGCGTCTGGAGCCAAGATAGTCTGATGCTGCATGTGCACAATGTCCTTCCGCGTCAATGCTGCCATGCAGAAACCGCAGACCGGCGGCGCATCGGATTCGGGCAGGATATTCTTGTCTCCGGCGCTCTTGCGGGCAAAACGGGAAGGGTCGTATCGCGCTGCGATGCGGCATTCGAGCGGGCAATGACGGATCGGGGGAACTGCGGATGGCTGTGACGCGCGAGGCGGTGCTGGCGGCACTGGGGCGGATCACCCTGCCCGACGGCGGTGATCCGGTCTCGCGGGATCTGGTGCGGGCGCTGACGGTGGAGGGCGGCACGGTGCGCTTCGTGCTCGAGGCGCCGACGCCGGAGGCGGCGCAGCGGATGCAGGGCCTGCGGCGGGTGGCCGAGGAGACGGTGCGGGCGCTGCCGGGCGTCACCGCGGCATCAGTGGTGCTGACCGCGCACGCCCCCGCCCCCGCGCCCCGCGCCGCGCCGCAGGGAGAACCGCCGGCACTGCGGATCGGCCGCCATCCCGCGCCGCAGGCGGGGCCCGAGCCGCTTGCCGGGGTGCGCCACATCCTTGCCGTCGCCTCCGGCAAGGGCGGGGTGGGCAAGTCGACCGTGGCCTCCAACCTCGCGGTGGCGCTGGCGCGCGCCGGCCGCCGTGTCGGCCTGTTGGACGCCGACATCCACGGCCCCTCGCAGCCGCGGATGATGGGCGTCTCGGCCCGCCCGTCCTCGCCCGACGGCAAGACCATCCTGCCGCCGGTCGCCCATGGCGTGACGATGATGTCGATCGGGCTGATGCTGGCCGACCAGGACACGGCGGTGATTTGGCGCGGCCCGATGCTGATGGGGGCGCTGCAGCAGATGCTGGGGCAGGTCGCCTGGGGCGAGCTTGACGTGCTGGTCGTCGACCTGCCGCCGGGCACCGGCGACGTGCAACTGTCGCTCTGCCAGAAGGTGCCCCTGGCCGGGGCGCTGATCGTCTCGACGCCGCAGGACGTGGCGCTCCTGGACGCCCGCAAGGCGATCGCGATGTTCCGCCAGCTCAAGGCGCCGGTGGTCGGGCTGGTCGAGAACATGTCGGTCTTCGTCTGCCCCAACTGCGGCCACGAGAGCCACATCTTCGGCCATGGCGGGGTCGAGGCCGAGGCGCGCAGGCTTGGCCTGCCGTTCCTCGGGGCGTTGCCGCTCGCGCTCGAGGTGCGCGAGGCCGGCGACGCCGGCACCCCGGTGGCCGCCGGCGACGGGCCGAGCGCGGCGGCCTACGCCCGTCTCGCCCGCCGGCTGGTGGCCGAAGGCATCGCCTGAGCGGCGCCGGCGCGGGAAATCACGGGAAGCCTATCGCGGGAATGCCCGGGGCGGCGCGAACGCCGCCGCGACCGGACGATTCGGGGCCTCCGGGGGTGAATCCCGCAGGCCTCCGCCCACCTGCATCGCCAGCGGCGGCCCTTCCGGCAATTAACGTGGGATATGATGGGAACGCCTCGCGTGACCCACCTTTCCCATATCTGGTAGGTTGAACCTCGTTGCACACGGAATGTTGCGAGATGACTGCAAAATCTCCAGAGAACTGTTGCGGATCAGCCACTTTTCATCCGGTTCTGAGTTGGATGGGGAGGTGAAACCAGTTGCATCCCGTGAATTCACATGCCATCACTGACCGCAAGGTGAGGGTCAACAGACGGGAACGACAGAGACCCGCAGGACCCTGGGGCAGGGGTCATACAGGCAACCCCCTCACCGGACGAAAAGAAGAGGCATCCGGCGCACCTCGCGAGCACATCCGTCCACTCCCCCCCGGACGACAGGTGCAGCCGGAGCGACCCAGCGATGGGACGAGGGCGGCGGATCGGGCTATGGCAGCGGCCCGGTCCGCCGATCTCGTTCAGGGGCCGGGCGCGGCACGAGAGGTGAAGGAGCCGCGTGGCGGTGGCGCACAGGTTCAGGGGCAACTCGACCCAGAAGATGGACCTCGCCAAGGGGCAGGTGTCGGTCCCCTCGACCTTCCGCCGTGTCATCGAGGCCTGTGACCCCGACTGGGTGGAAGGGCGCAAGCCGCAGTTCGTCATCGTCTATGGCGACCACCGGCGCGATTACCTCGAATGCTTCACCATGACCGCGATGAACGAGATCGACGAGCTCGTGGATGCGATGGAGCGGGGCTCGATCGAGCGCGAGATGGTCGAGGAGCTCTACTACGGCCAGAGCCACCCCGCGGAGGTGCAGCCCGACGGCCGCATCGTCGTGCCCAAGCCCCTGCGCGAGAAGATTGCGCTGGGCGAGCAGGTCTTCTTCATCGGCGCCGGCGACCGGTTCCACATCTGGAACCCCGCCACCTACGCGGCCAAGAAGGCCGCCCGCACCCGCGACTGGCTGGACCGCCAGCCGCCCGACTTCGACCCCGCCTCGCTGTTGCGAGGGCGGTCGCGGGACTGAGGGCGATGGCTGCCGCCCTGCCCCCGGGCCGGGACCCGCCGCCGCACCTGCCGGTGCTGATCGGGCAGCTGGTCGCGGCGGTGGCGCCGGTGCGCGGGCGCTGGCTCGACGGCACCTTCGGCGCCGGAGGCTATGCGCGCGCGCTGCTGGACGCCGGCGCCGGGCAGGTGATCGCGCTCGACCGCGACCCCGCGGCGCTGGCCCTGGCCGATTCCTGGGCCGGACAGTGGGGCGACCGGCTGGTGCGGGTGGAGGCGAACTTCCGCGACCTCGAGGCCCATGCCCCCGGCCCGCTGGACGGCGTGGTGCTCGACCTCGGGGTATCGTCGATGCAGCTTGACCAGCCCGGGCGCGGATTCTCCTTCCTGCGCGACGGACCGCTGGACATGCGCATGTCCGGCGAGGGGCCCAGTGCCGCCGATCTTGTCAACGCCGCCCCCGTGGGGCGGCTGGCCGACATCCTGCACCAGTTCGGCGAGGAGCGCGCCGCCCGCCGCATCGCCCGGGCGATCGTCCGCGCCCGCGCCGAGGCGCCGATCGGCACCACCGGCCGGCTGGCAGGCATCGTCGCCTCCTGCCTGCCACGGCCGAAGCCGGGCGAGAGCCACCCGGCCACGCGCAGCTTCCAGGCGCTGCGGATCGCGGTGAACGGCGAGCTTGCCGATCTGGTCGCCGGCCTCGCCGCGGCCGAGCGGGCGCTTGCCCCCGACGGCTGGCTGGCGGTGGTCAGCTTCCATTCGCTCGAGGACCGCATCGTCAAGCGCTTCCTGGCGCTGCGCGCCGGCGCGGCCGGGCAGGGCAGCCGGCACGCGCCGGTGGCGGCGCCGGCGGCGGCGCCGGCCTTCCGCCTGGTGGCGCGCGGCGGCATCGTCGCCGGCGCCGCCGAGATCGCCGCCAATCCGCGGGCACGCTCGGCCCGGCTGCGCCTGGCACGGCGCACCGGGGCGCCGGCCGCTGCCGTGCCGCCGCCGGCCGCGGCGCTGGGGCTGCCGCCGCTTGCACTGACCGGAGGGGGATGATGCGCGGGGTCTTCTATGTCCTGTCCTGCCTGGCCGTCATGGGGCTAGCCTGGTGGGCCTACCGCGAGAACTACGCCACCCAGGAATCGCTGCGCGAGGTCGGCAGGCTGCAGGCCGAGATCGCCTGGCTGCGCGAGTCGCTCGCCGTGCAGCGCGCCGAATGGGCCTATCTGAACCGCCCCGCGCGGCTGGCGGCTCTGGTGGCGCTGAACTTCGACCGCCTGCAGCTGCTGCCGATGGAGGCCGGCCAGTTCGGCGCCATCGGCCAGATCGCCTATCCGCCGATCGGCGGGGCGCTCGGTCGCAGCGTCACCCTGTCGTCGGACGGGGAGGGCGCGCCGTGATCCGCCGTCCGCTGCGTCCGCTCGCCCGGATCCTGTCGGCCCGCGCCCGCGGCGAGAACCCCGACGCCATCGAGCGCGAGAACCGCCGGCTGCGCCAGGAGGCCCAGCGCGACCGCGCCCGAGTGCTGGCCGAGGGGCGGCTGCTCATGCTCGGGGTGGCGTTCGTGGTCGCCTTCGCCGCCATCGGCGCGCGGATGACGGTGATCGCCACCGCCGAGGCAGCCGAGCCGCGGGCCGCCGCCTCGGGCGACGCGATCGAGGCCAGCCGCGCCGACATCGTCGACCGCAACGGCCGGGTGCTGGCCACCAACCTCGTCACGCACGCGCTTTATGCCCAGCCCCACCAGATGGTCGACCCCGCCCGCGCGGCGCGGGCGCTGGCGGCGGTGCTGCCCGATCTCGACCCCGCGGCGCTGCTGCGCCAGTTCACCGAACCGGGCCGCCGCTTCGTCTGGATCAAGCGGCGCCTGTCGCCCGAACAGATGCAGGCGGTGCACGAGATCGGCGAGCCGGGGCTGTTGTTCGGCCCGCGGGCGATGCGCCTTTATCCCAACGGGGCGGAGGCCGCCCATGTCCTCGGCGGCGCCGGCTTCGGGCGCGAGGGGGTGAGCGCGGCCGAGATCAGGGGCACCGCGGGGGTGGAGCGGGCCTGGGACGCATGGCTGCGCGACCCCGCCAACGGCGCCGCGCCGCTGGTGCTCTCGCTCGACCTCGGCGTGCAGGCGGCGGTGCGCGAGGTGCTTGGCGCCGGCATGCGGCTGATGAACGCCAAGGGCGCCTCGGCGGTGCTGATGGACGCGATGTCGGGCGAGGTGGCGGCGCTCGTCTCGCTGCCCGATTTCGACCCCAACGGCCGGCCGTCGCCGCTGGTCGAGGGCGACCCCTCGGACAGCCCGCTGTTCAACCGCGCGGTCCAGGGCGTCTACGAGCTCGGCTCGGTCAGCAAGGTGTTCACCGCCGCGCAGGCGCTCGAACTCGGTCTCGTCGGCCCCGAGACCCGCATCAACACCCAGGGCCCGCTGACCTGGGGCCGCTTCCGCATCCGCGACTTCCGCAACTACGGGCCGCATCTGAGCGTCACCGACGTGATCGTCAAGAGCTCCAACATCGGCACCGCGCGCATGGCCATGCAGATCGGCGCCGAGCGCCAGCAGGCATTCCTGCGGGGACTGGGACTGCTCGATGCGCTGCCGGTTGAACTGTCGGAGGCGCCGGGGGCACGGCCGCTCCTGCCGCGGCAGTGGTCCGAGATCGCGATGATGACGATCTCCTACGGCCACGGGCTGTCGATCAGCCCGCTGCATCTGGCGGCGGGCTATGCGACCATGGTCAACGGCGGCACGCGGGTGTCGCCCACGCTGCTGCGCCGGCCGGGGCCGGCGCGGGGTGAGCGGGTGGTGTCGGAGGCGACCTCGGCGATCATCCGGCGGATGCTGCGCGAGACGGTGACGCGCGGCACGGCGAGCCTGGCCGAGGTGCAGGGCTATGCGGTGGGCGGCAAGACCGGAACCGCCGACAAGCCGCGACCGGGCGGGGGCTACTACAGCGACCGGGTGATCGCCACCTTCGCCGCCGTCTTTCCCGCCCATGCCCCGCGCTACGTGCTGGTGGTGACGTTGGACGAGCCGATGGAGACCTCCGGGCGCGAGCCCCGCCGGACGGCGGGGTGGACGGCGGTGCCGGTGGCCGCCGAGGTGATCCGGCGGGCGGCGCCCCTGCTCGGCCTCAGGCCGGCCGTTGAACCTGCCGCCGCGGATGCGCTAATCCGCGTCCGGAACTGAGGTCCGGGGCGATGGGTGCCCGGCCGGCAGGGGGACCGGGGTGAGCGGCGCAGGGCGGACACTGGCGGACCTCGGCCTTGTGGCCGAGGGCGGGCGGGCGGCGCGGATCAGCGGGCTTGCGCTCGACAGCCGGGCGGTGCGGGCGGGGATGCTGTTCGCGGCGCTTCCCGGGACGCGGACGCACGGGGCGGCCTTCGTGCCGGCGGCGCTGGTCGCGGGGGCGGCGGCGGTGCTGACCGATGCCGAGGGCGCGCGCGCCTGCCGGGCGGCGGTCGCGGCCGCGGGCGCGGCGCTGGCGGTGGCCGAGGACGCGCGCGCGGCCCTCGCCCGGGCGGCGGCATTGTGGTTTGGTGCCCAGCCGGCGACGGTCGTCGCCGTCACCGGCACCAACGGCAAGACCTCGGTGGCAAGCTTTGCCCGCCAGCTCTGGGACGCCACGGGCCATCGCGCCGCAAGTCTCGGCACCACCGGCGTCGAGGGCGCCTTTGCCGCGCCGCTCGGCCACACCACCCCCGATTCGCTGACGCTGCACCGGCTGCTGGCCGCGATGGCGGCGGCCGGGGTGACGCATGCGGCGATGGAGGCCTCCTCGCACGGGCTCGACCAGCGCCGGCTCGAGGGGGTGCGGCTGGCGGCGGCGGCCTTCACCAACCTCACGCAGGACCATCTCGACTACCACGCGAGCATGGAGGCCTATTTCGCTGCCAAGGCGGGGCTGTTCGACCGCCTGCTGCCGGCGGGCGCGCCGGCGGTCGTCAACCTCGACGGCGCCGAGGGCGCGCGGATGGCGGCGGTGGCGGGGGCGGCGGGCCACCCGGTGCTGGCCACGGGCCGCGGCGAAGGTGCCGATCTGCGCATCCTCGCCCAGGCCTTCCGGCCAGCCGGGCAGACGCTGCGCTTCGCCTGGCGCGGCAGCGTCCGGCAGGCCGAGCTTGCGCTCGTCGGCGGCTTCCAGGCCGAGAACGCACTGGTTGCCGCGGGGCTGGTACTGGCCGCGGGGGGCGAGCCAGGGCCGGTGCTCGAGGCGCTCGCACGCCTTGTGACGGTGCGCGGACGGATGCAGCATGTCGCCACCCGCGCGAACGGCGCGCCGGTCTTCGTCGACTATGCCCACACCCCCGATGCGGTTGCCACCGCGCTCGCGGCGCTGCGGCCGCATGTGCTGGGGCGGATCGTCGTCGTCCTCGGTGCCGGCGGCGACCGCGACCGCGCCAAGCGGCCGCTGATGGGGGCGGCGGCGGCGGCGCATGCCGACCTGTGCATCGTCACCGACGACAATCCGCGCTCGGAGGACCCCGCCGCCATCCGCGCCGCGGTGCTGGCCGGTTGCCCCGGAGCCGCCGAGGTCGGCGACCGGGCCGAGGCGATCCTGCGCGGGGTGGCGGCGCTCGGGCCGGGTGACGCGCTGCTGGTCGCCGGCAAGGGCCACGAGACCGGGCAGACCATGGGCGGGACGGTCTACCCTTTCGACGATGCCGAACAGGCGAGCCTCGCCGTCGCCGCACTGGAGGGCCGCGAGCCGTGACGCTGTGGACCGCAACCGAGGCCGTGGCCGCCACCGGCGGCCGGGCAAGCCGGCCCTTCGCCGCGACGGGGGTGTCGATCGACAGCCGGACGATCGCGCCGGGCGACCTCTTCGTGGCGCTGAAGGATGTCCGCGACGGGCACGACTTCGTCGCCGACGCGCTTGCCCGTGGGGCGGCGGCGGCGATGGTGGCGCGCCGGCCGGCAGGGCTGGCCGCCGGGGCGCCGCTGCTCGAGGTGGCCGACGTGCTTGCCGGGCTGGTGGCGCTCGGCCGGGCGGGGCGGGCGCGGGCGCGGGCGCGTGTTGTCGGCGTCACCGGCTCGGTCGGCAAGACCTCTACCAAGGAGATGCTGCGCGCGATCCTGTCCGGGCAGGGGCCGACGCATGCCGCCGAAGCCTCCTACAACAACCACTGGGGGGTGCCGCTGACGCTCGCCCGGCTGCCGCCGTCAGCCGCCTTCGCCGTGGTCGAGATCGGCATGAACGCGCCCGGCGAGATCGCCCCGCTCGCCTGCCTCGCCGTGCCCGACGTGGCGGTGGTTACCACGGTCGGGCCGGCACATCTGGCCGCTTTCGGCAGCGTCGAGGCGATCGCCGCCGAGAAGGCCGCGATCGTGCAGGGTGTGCCCGCGGGGGGCATCGCGGTGCTGCCCGCCGACCTGCCCCAGACGCCGATCCTGACCGGCGCGGCGCGGGCGCGGGGACTGGAGGTCACCACCTTCGGCCGCGCCGCCGGGGCCGACTGGCGGCTGCTCGAGGTGACGGCGGGCGAAGACGTGACGGCGGCCCGCGCCGATGGCCCCGAGGGCCCATTCCTGTTCCGCGTGCGCAGCGCGGGGACGCATTTCGCGCTGAACGGGCTTGCCGCCCTTGCCGCCGCCCGGGCGCTGGGGGCCGACCTTGCTCGCGCCGCCATCGACCTCGGCCGCTGGCAGCCGCCCGGCGGCCGCGGCAGCCGGGCGCGCATCCGCCTCGATCCGGTCGAGGAGGAGGTCGCCTTCGACCTCATCGACGACGCCTACAACGCCAACCCCGCCTCGATGTCGGCGGCCCTGGCCGTGCTTGCCGCCGCCGAGCCGCGCGACGGCGTCGGCCGCATCCGGGGCGGGCGGCGGATCGCCATCCTCGGCGACATGCTCGAACTCGGCCCCGACGAGGCGGCCCTGCACGCCGCGATCGCGGCCGACCCGGCGATGGCGCGCATCGACCTCGTCCACTGCGTCGGCCCGCGCATGGTGGCGCTGTGGGAGGCGCTGCCCGGGTCGCGCCGCGGCCTGCGCGTCGATGCCGCCGAGGACCTCGTCGTCGCCCCCCGCCGGCTGGTCGACGCCGGCGACATCGTGCTCGTCAAGGGGTCCAAGGGCAGCCGCGTGTCGCGCGTGGTTGACGCGCTTGCCAAACTCGGGCAGCCGGGCGCGCGCGCCGCCGAGGAGGGGAACTGAATGCTGTACTGGATGGCCGAGTCCCTTGGCTTCGGGGGCGGGCTGAACCTGTTCCGCTACATCACCTTCCGCGCCGGCGGGGCGATGCTGACGGCGCTGGTGTTCGGCTTCCTGTTCGGCCGGCCGCTGATCGACCTGCTGCGGGTGCGCCAGAAGAAGGGCCAGCCGATCCGTGCCGACGGGCCGCAGACCCATTTCGCCAAGGCCGGCACGCCGACGATGGGGGGGCTGCTGGTCCTCGGGGCGCTGCTCGTCGCGACGCTGCTGTGGGCGCGACTGGACAACGTCTATGTCTGGATCGTGCTGGGCGTCACCGCCAGCTTCGGGCTGATCGGCTTCGCCGACGACTATGCCAAGGTGACGCGGCAGTCGAGCAGGGGCGTCTCCAGCCGGCTGCGCTTCGCCCTGGGGCTCGCGGTTGCGGCGGTGGCGGCATGGGTGGCCGCGGCCCACCATCCCGCGGCACTGTCGGGCCAGCTGGCCGTGCCGGTGTTCAAGAACCTGCTGATCGACCTCGGCTGGTTCTTCGTGCCCTTCGCCATGGTCGTGATCGTCGGCGCGGCAAACGCGGTCAACCTCACCGACGGGCTGGACGGGCTGGCCATCATGCCGGCGATGATCGCCGCGGGCGCGCTCGGCATCATCGCCTACGCCGTCGGCCGGGTCGACTTCACCCAGTATCTGGACGTCCACTACGTGCCCGGGACCGGCGAGCTCCTGATCTTCACCGCCGGGCTGATCGGCGGCGGGCTGGGGTTCCTGTGGTACAACGCCCCGCCCGCCGCGGTGTTCATGGGCGATACCGGCTCGCTGGCGCTGGGCGGCGCGCTCGGCGCGATCGCGGTGGTCACCAAGCACGAGATCGTGCTGGCGATCGTCGGCGGCCTGTTCGTGGTCGAGGCGCTCTCGGTCATCATCCAGGTGCTCTACTTCAAGCGCACCGGCCGCCGGGTCTTCCTGATGGCGCCCATCCACCACCATTTCGAGAAGAAGGGCTGGGCCGAGCCGCAGATCGTCATCCGCTTCTGGATCATCTCGCTCATCCTTGCCCTGGTCGGGCTGGCGACCTTGAAGCTGCGCTAGGCCGGCGACCCCGGAGGGCGTTGACGGCGCGACGGCGTAGGCGCAGGATTCCGCCTGCGTTGCCCGCGGGTGGCGCGATGCCGGGCCGCGCCCGCGCAGGATCCTCCGTCATCCGGGGCAACCGGACAGGGGAGGTGTGCCATGGACGGGCCCGGACCGAACTGGATGCGGAGTCCTGCCGTAGCCGTCGCGGCCGTCGCGTTTGCCCTGGCGCCGGTGCCGGCGCAGGGCCTGGGCGATGACGGCGGCGAGGGTGCCGCCGCCGGCGCGGCCGGCAAGGAGATCAGCAGCCGGGGCGCGATCGCCGCCTTTGCCGCAGTGTCGGGAGAGGGCGGCGCGGCCGTCACCTCGAGCACGACCTACGAGCCGGTCGCGGGGATGGTGCTGATGGTCAGGGCCCTGCGCCGCAGCCAGTTGGTGATCTCCTTCACCGCCGAGTGCAAGCCCTATCCGCCCGACACGCACCCCGACTCGGCGGTGGCCGTGCTCGTCGAGGCGCGGGTGAACGGCGAGCGGGTGCAGGGCGTGGGCGAGGGCGACAACATCGTCTTCTGCGCCGACAAGGAGGCGTTCTTCGAGAGCCACAGCTTCCGCTGGGTGCATCCGGTCGGGCGGCGGGTGACGAACGAGGTGACAATCCATTTCCGCTACGCCGGGCCCGATGGCGGCCGGGCCGAGCTGGCCGACCGCATTCTCGACGTCTTCTACGCCCCGTACTGACCGCACCCGGCGGCGGGCACGGCGGTCGGCCGCCGCCGCCCGGCCGCCGCCCCCGGGGGCACGAATTCGCCCGTTGCACGCGGACCGGCCTGCGTGCAACCTGTCGGCGCCGCGGCCGGGCGCGGGCAGGAATGCGAGGAGCGAGATGCGAGAGCGTACTTCACGGATGGCCCACGGGGCGGTCGGCATGGCCATGGCAGGCCTGCTGGGGGTCCTGTCCACCGCGGCGGCAGCGCAGGACAGCACCGCACCCGGCACCGGCGCGCCGGAGGCCGCGGTCACCTCCCGTGGCAGTGCCGGCGACTACATCGTGGTGACGGCCGACGACGTCTTCACTTTCGAGTCGAACGAGTACGAGGCGGTACCGGGGATGTCGGCCAGCGTCTTCGCCGAGCGTCGCAGCAACCTGATCGTCACCTTCACCGCCGAATGCGTGGCCCGGCCGAACGATCCGGACAGCAATGCCGCCGTGCGCGTCCGGGTGCTTGTCGACGGCGACCCCGCTCCCGGCCCGGCCGACCTGCTGCTGTGCTCCAACAAGCAGTTCTACGTCGAGACCCACAGCTTCACGTGGGTGGTCCCGGTTGCCGCCAAGCGCAGGCGCGAGGTGAGCGTCGAGGCAGCATACTTCCCCGGCAGCAACGGCGACGGGCTGCTTGCCGACCGGGTGCTGCGCATCGACTACGACTCCGCGCGCTGATCGCGGCGGCCGGAGGCGGCGCGCCGCCCCCCCCCGGCGGCCGGCCGGTGGCCGCTGCCGTGGCGCATGTTGCTTTCCGACGGCACCGACAACCAAGGGATGACGATGACACCGAAAGGCAAGATTGCGGCCGGTGCGCTGGTGGCGCTGGCGATTGCGGCGGCGGCCCCGGCGCGGGCATTCGACCCGGCGGGACGCGCGGGCCCCGGCAGCGGGGAGGCGGCGGCAGAGGCGACGAGCTTCGACAGCGCGATCGGCCGGGTCGCCTCGGTGTTCGCCGAGGGCCCGGCGACCACGCGCTCGACGACCTTCGTCCCGGTGCCCGACATGGTGCTCGACATCAGGGCTCGCCGGCGGTCGCACATGGTCATCACCTTCACCGCCGAATGCCAGGCCGGCCCTGACGCTTCCGGCGAGGCCGCGGCGGTGCTGGTGGAGGCGCGGGTCGACGGGGTGCGCGTCCCCGGCCTGGGCGACTTCAACAACATCGTGCTCTGCAGCGACAAGGGCTTCTTCTTGGAGGCGCACAGCTTCCAGTGGCATTTCGCGGTCGGACGCAAACCGGCGCGGCAGATCTCGATCCACTTCCGCTATGCCAGCAACTCGGTCCAGGGCGACGCACGCCTCAGCGACCGGATGCTGAGCGTGATGTACCAGGCGCCGTGAGCGCGCCCGTGCCCGTGCCCGCGTCCTTGCCCGCACCGGCCGCCGGCCAGCAGTGGTCGGCCGCCGCCTACGCCGCCAACGCGCCCTTCGTCCCGGCGCTGGGCGGGGCGGCGCTGGCCTTGCTCGACCCCCGGCCGGGCGAGCGCATCCTCGACCTCGGCTGCGGCGACGGGGTGCTGACGGCCCGGATCGCCGCGGCGGGAGCCGCGGTGACCGGGCTCGAGCCCGATCCCGACATGGCCGCGGCGGCGCGCGGGCGCGGCCTGGCGGTGATCGCGGCTGATGCGCACGACCCGATCCCGGGCGGGCCCTGGGACGCGGTCTTCTCCAACGCCGCCCTGCACTGGATGCGCGACCCCGCGCTGGTCCTGTCGCGGGTCTTCGACGCGCTCGCCCCGGGCGGGCGGCTGGTCGCCGAGCAGGGCGGGTTCGGCAACGTCGCGGCGGTGGTGACGGCGCTCAATGCCGCGCGCGCGGCAAGGGGGCTGGCCGCGCTCGCCCCGTGGGATTTCCCGTCGCCCGACCGGGCCCGCCGGCGCCTCGAGGCAGCCGGCTTCGAGGTCGAGGAGCTGGGGCTGCACCCGCGGCCGACGCCGCTGCCGACCGGCATGGCAGGCTGGTTGGCGACCTTCGCCGCCCCCTTCCTGTCCGACCTGCCAGCGGCCGCACGGCCGGCGCTGCTGGCCGCGGCCGAGGGGCTGCTCGGGGCGCTGCACGAGCCCGGGACCGGCTGGGTCGCCGACTACGTGCGCCTGCGCTTCCGCGCGCGCCGGCCGCGATGACCGGGCCGGTCCGCGACGGGCGGGCCATGGTCGCCGCCATGGCCCCGGCCCTGCAGCCGGGCCGGCACGTCTTCGTCACGCTGCCCGCGGGCACCGCGGCCGCGGCGCTGGCGCCCCGGGCGCTGGCCAGCTTCCGCGAGGCCGAGGGGCTGTCGCTGGTGCTGCCCGAGACGACGGCCGCCGAGGCCGGCCTGTCGGGCCTGCCGATGGCGTGGATCACGCTTGGCGTGAACTCGGCGCTCGACGGGGTGGGGCTGACGGCGGCGGTGGCGGGCGCGCTTGCCGCCCGCGGTATTGCCTGCAACATCGTCGCGGCCTTCCACCACGATCACCTCTTCGTCCCCGCTGCCAGCGCTGCCGAGGCGCTCGACTGCCTGCAGGCGCTCTCCGCCTCCGCCTGAGCGGGGCCTGCACGGCCGCGCTTGCCCGGGCGAGCGAAAGCGGCGATGATCGCGCTGCGGTTGCGCGCCGCGCCGGTGGCTGGCGCCCGGCACGGCGGCGGCAGGCGGGGTGGAGGGCGCGGCGATGGGGGCAGGCATCCTCGAGGGGGCGTGGGCCCTTGCGGTGCGGCTGGACCCCGGCCATGTCGCGGCGCTGGCGGCGCTGGCGCTGACGGTGCTGGTGATGCGCGGCCAGCTCGGCCACGGCATCGGCATGCACGAGATCTTCCGCGAGCAGCGGGCGCATGCCGACGCCATCGCTGGCGGCGCGCGCTGGGGCGTGCTCCTCAGCCCCGCCTTCTCTTCGGTGACGCTGTTCACCCTCTGGGCGGGCGTCCTGCTGCACCTCTCGGGCGTGCTGCCGCCGCCCGCCCTGCCGCCGCCCGGCGGCTGGTCCGTTCCCGCCCCGGGCTGGATCGTGCTGGCCCTGCTGGCGCTTGCCATGGCCCGGTGGGGCGGCGCGCCCGGGCTCGGGCGCAAGCCCGGCGAGCGGCGGCGGCGGCTTCTCGGCGCGGCCGCCGGGCTCGTCGTCATGCTGGCCGTGTCGTGGCTTCTGGGGCTGGGCTGGCCCGGCGAGGCCGCGGCCGCAAGGTGGCTGCCGGGCGCCGCCGTGGCCGCCGGCAAGCCGCTCATCCTGGCGCTGGCCGGGCTGGTGGTGACGGTGCGGTACTGGACCCAGACCTGCGCGGCCTGGTTCATGCTGCTGATCTTCCTGACCGCGCTCGTGGCATGGCTGGCGGCGCTGCCGTTCGGCCCGCCGGTGGTGCTGGCGGCCGCGGCCGGCATCGTCCTGTCCTGGCGCCTTACCGCGTTCCGCTACCGCATCCCCGGGATTCCCGCGGCCAGCTACGACACCCCGATCGGCACCGGGGCGCCGGAGGCCGCCGGCGCCGCCAACCTTCTGGCGCCCGCCTCCGTGCTTGCGGCATGGAAGCCGCGCGCCGCCGTCCCGGCCGGAGAGGGCGGCAAGCCCCGGCTCGTGGTGCTGGCGGTCTCGGGCGGGGCCTACCGGGCCAGCTTCTGGACCGCCGCGGTCCTGGACGGGCTGGCGCGGCACGATCCGCGCCACCGCCGGGCGACCGGGCAGGATGCTGCCGAGGGCGACACCGACGCGCTCGACGGCCTGACCGACTCGATCCGCTTCATCGCCGGCGCCTCGGGCGGGATGGTCGCAGGCGCTTATCTGGCCGAGCAGTCGGCGCGGGTCGCCGCCGGCGCCGGCGCCAGGCCGCTTGTCGAACTGCTCTCGGACGACATCCTCGCCTACCAGACCCAGTCCTCCCAAGTCGCTCCGCCAAGCATGCCCGCGCCCCGCCCGCGGCCGGTGCCGGTGCCGCGCGACAGCCTCTCGGCCGTCGCCTGGCGGCTGGTGCGCGACCTCGGCCACATCCTCTGGCCCTTCCCGGTTGAAGCCGACCGCGGCCGGGTGCTCGAGGCGCAGTGGCGGACGCTGATGAGGCCCTTCGCCCTGCTCCGCGAGGAAGAGGAGCGCGGGCTGCGGCCCTCGCTCCTCTTCTCGCCGATGCTGGTGGAGAGCGGCGCGCCGCTCTTCATCTCCAACCTCGACCTCGCCGACATCCGCCGGCACTACGCCACCGAGGACATCGACACGCATTCGGCCGAGCTGTTCCGCGTCCTGCCCGCGGCCCACCATCCCGCGGACGGGATGACGGTGGCCACCGCGGCGCGGCTGTCGGCAACCTTCCCCTATGTCAGCCCGGCGGTCTCGCTGCCGACCCGCCCGCACCGCCGCGTGGTCGACGCCGGCTATTACGACAACTACGGCATCGACGCGGCGACCGGGCTGCTGAACGGCGCGGACGTGCGCGACTGGGTGGTGCGCAACTGCGGCGGGGTGGTGGTGATCGCCGTCCGCGCCTTCCCCGATACGAGCCCCGCCGACCAGACCGGCCCGGTCGGGCGGCTGCTGTGGTGGCTGACCAGCCCGCTGCAGGGGATGTTCGCCGCGCGCGCCTCCTCGCAGACCTTCCGCAACCGCGAACTGCTGCGGCTGACGCGCGAGCTCTACGGGCTTGCCCTGCAGGAGGCCGCGGCCGGCGCACCGCCGCCGCCCGGGGGCTGGCGCCAGCTCGGGCGCGACTTCGTCGAGGTGGTCACCTTCACCTGCAGCGAACGGGCGTCGATGTCATGGCATGTGAGCGACGAGGATTTCGCCCGCATCGCCGCCGCGGCCCGGGCGGCCACCGCGGCAGGGGCGCCGGACATGAAGCGCCTGGCCGCCTTCTGGCAGTCGGGCGGTCCCGCCGTTCCCGCCCCCGGCCCGGCGCCCGGCCGCTGAGCGGCCCCGCGGGGTACCTTGCGGGCCGCCGGCGGGCGGGCGATGCTCGACCGGCAGAGGCGGCCGGCGGAGGCGCAGCATGATTCCGGTCAGGGGCTACGAGGGGCGGCGGGTCGCGGTCCTGGGGCTCGGCCGGTCGGGGCTGGCGACGCTGCGTGCGCTCGCGGCCGGCGGCGCCGAACCGCTCGCCTGGGACGACAGCGCCGAGGCCCGGGAGAGGGCCGGGGCCGACGGCTTCGCGTTCACCGACCTCTCCCGGCCGCGCGGGCTTGACGGTGCCGCCCTGCTGGTCGTGTCGCCGGGCATTCCCCACCTCTACCCGGCACCCCATCCGGTGATCGCCCGCGCCCTCGATCTAGGCCTGCCGATCGACAACGACATCGGCCTCTTCTTCCGCTCGCTTGGACTGGCCGACTGGGGCCGGCTCGACAGCCCGCCGCGGGTCGTCGCGGTCACCGGATCGAACGGCAAGTCGACGACCACGGCCCTGATCCACCACATCCTGCGCGCTGCCGGCCGGCCGGCGCAGATGGCCGGCAACATCGGCCGCGGCGTGCTCGACCTCGACCCGCCGGGCGACGGGGCGGTGATCGTGCTCGAGCTCTCCTCATACCAGACCGAACTCGCCCGGGCGCTGACCCCCGACGTCGCGGTGTTCACCAACCTCTCGCCCGACCACCTGGACCGGCACGGCGGCCCGGGGGGCTACTTTGCCGCCAAGGCGCGGCTGTTCACCATCGGCGGGCCCGACCGGGCGGTGATCGGCGTCGACGAGACCGAGGGGCGGTTCCTGGCCGCGGCGCTGGCCGAGGCGCCCGGGGACGAGCGGGTGATCCGTATCTCGTCCGGCCAGAAGCTCGACGGGCCGGGCTGGTCGGTCTTCGCGCGCAAGGGGTTTCTGGCCGAATGGCGCAAGGGCCGCCAGGTGGCGGCGGTCGACCTGCGCGCCGTCGCCGGCCTGCCGGGTGCCCACAACCACCAGAACGCCTGCGCCGCCTGGGCGGCAACGCGTGCCCTCGGCGTCGCACCCAAGGCCATCGAGGCCGCCTTCGCAAGCTTCGCCGGCCTGCCCCACCGCAGCCAGCTCGTGGCCGAGATCGGAGGGGTGCGCTTCGTCAACGACTCCAAGGCGACCAACGTCGATGCCGCGGCCAAGGCGCTCGCGGCCTTTCCCGCGATCCGCTGGATCGCCGGCGGGCTGGGCAAGGAGGGCGGAATCGCCGCGCTCGCCCCCCATCTGGGCAGCGTGGTGAAGGCCTATCTCATCGGCCATTCGGCGCGCGATTTCGCGCTGCAGCTGGGGGCGACCACGCACGAGATCTGCGGGACCATGGCCGAGGCGGTGGCGCGCGCGGCGGCCGAGGCGCGGCCGGGCGAGACCGTGCTCCTGGCCCCCGCCGCGGCGAGCTTCGACCAGTACCCGAACTTCGAGAAGCGGGGCGAGGACTTCGCCGCCCAAGTCCGGGCGCTGGCCGGCGGGCAGGGCGGCGGCCCGGGGTGAGGGCTGCGGCCCCCAGGGGGCGCCGCTGTCCGCAACCCCGCCTGCGCGCAACCCTCCCGCTTCCCCTTCGATCCACCCCGGCGCCGGGCATGGGCAGCGCTCGCCCGCCCGGCCCCCGCCTGCGGCCAGCCGGCCCCGGGGGGCAGCCCGCGGCGCGCCCGCCGCCCTGACCGCATGCCCGGCGGCTCAGTCCGCCGCACCCTTGCCCCGCAGAAGCGGATCGATCCGGGCGTAGCTCTGCTCCATCCCGACCTCCATCCCCGAGCGGAGCATCGCGGCGCGGGCGGCGGCGTCGGGCAGCAGCATGCGCAGGGTCATCCGCGTGCCCCCGCCCGCAGCCTCGAAGCGGGTCTCGACATGGTTGTCGGCGGTGGGCTCGGGCAGGTGCATCCGCTCGACATGGCGGATCAGCCGCGGGGGATCGAGCTCCAGATAGATGCCGGTCAGCTGGAAGCCCGCCGTCCCGTCGGTCCACTCGCACCGCAGCCGGCCTTCCGGCCAGGGCTCGGAGATGCAGACCGGCATCGTCCAGCCGGGCGGGCCGAGCATCCAGCGCTGCATCAGCGCCGCCTCGGTGTGGGCGCGGAACAGCGCCGCGGGCGGGGCGGCGAAGCGGCGGGTGATCGTCACGCCGCGGTCGCCGTCGAGGGCAAGGGCGAGCGGGGGCATCGGCGGGGCTCCTGTGCGGCGGCTGCAGGAAGGCTCAGGCGGCACCGGCCCAGAGGGGCAGGAAGGTGTCGAGCCGCGCGTAGCCCTCCTCCATCCCCTCGGCCATCGGCGTGCGCAGCACCGCATCGCGGGCGGCGGGCGAGGCATAGGCGACCGTCATCTCCATCGCCGTGCCCCCGGCGACGTCGTGCAGGAGGATCGTGACCACCGCCTCGCCGCCCGTCCAGTCCTCGTCGAAGAGCTCGGTATGCACCAGCCGCACGGGCGGGACGACCTCGAGGTAGCTGCCCGACAGCCCCATGCGCCAGCCCGCGGGCCCCTGCCAGACCCAGCGCAGCTGCCCGCCTGGCCGCACGTCCTGCACGCATTCGATCATCGGATGGGCCCGTGCCCACAGCCACTTGGTGACCAGCGCGGGCTCGGTGAAGGCACGCCAGACGCCGGCGCGCGGGGCGGCAAAGCTGCGCCGGATGCGGACGGACCTTTCGCCAAGCGGGGCGATCTCAAGCGGCATCTGGGGGCTCCCTGACATCGGCCGGGCGGGCGGGGGCAGTGGTGGCGGTATCGTGCGGGGCGCCCTCCGCCGCATCGGGCAGGGCCGCGAGCAGCGCATCGAGCCGGGCGAAGCGGTCCTCCCACAGCCCGCGGTAGGCGGCAAGCCAGTCGTAGGCAAGCCTCAGGCCCGCCGCGCTCAGCCGGCGGGGGCGCGTCTGGGCGCGGCGACCGGC
This sequence comes from Paracoccaceae bacterium, assembly GCA_023383015.1. Classification (GTDB taxonomy): domain Bacteria; phylum Pseudomonadota; class Alphaproteobacteria; order Rhodobacterales; family Rhodobacteraceae; genus JAHDXW01. Next base: position 67,196 of record JAHDXW010000016.1, on the reverse strand, counting down.
CTCGACCAGCCCCGCCTGCTGCAGCACCCGCAGATGGCGCGACACGGCCGGCTGGCTCAGGGCGAAGGGGCGGGCGAGTTCGCCGACCGTCACCTCGCCGCCTGCCAGCCGGCCGAGAATGGCGCGTCGCGTCGGGTCGGCAAGGGCCGCGAAGACGGCCGAAAGGTCGGGCGCCTGTTTCATAACTATGATGCTATATAACCTGTCAGTTAATGTCAACCGTGCACCGCCGCGGATTTCCGCTGGCGAGAAGCCGGCCGACCCGCTATCCTCTCGGCCAGACCCGGCAAACGGGCGCAGGGCAGGGCAGTCGAGGCAGACCCATGACCGAGATGGTCTACGGCACCGTACCGGTGCGCGGCGGCGAGGCGGTCCTGCCGCGCTGGTGGCGCACTGTCGACAAGGTGACGCTCGGTTGCATCCTTGCGCTCTTCGCCATCGGCATCCTGCTCGGCCTGGCCGCCTCGCCGCCGCTGGCCACGCGCAACGGACTGACGCCGTTCTACTACGTCCAGCGCCAGGCGTTCTTCGGCGTGCTGACCGTCGGCGTGATCCTTGCCGCCTCGATGCAGACGCCGGCGGTCCTGCGCCGGCTTGGCGTCGTGGGTTTCCTCGCGGCCTTCGCCGCCCTCGCGCTCCTGCCCGCCTTCGGCACCGACTTCGGCAAGGGCGCGGTGCGGTGGTTCTCGCTTGGCTTCGCCTCGGTGCAGCCCTCGGAGTTCCTCAAGCCGCTGTTCGTGGTGCTGGTCGCCTGGCTGATGGCCGCGGCGCAGGAAGCCGGCGGCCCGCCCGGCCGGCTGATGTCCTTCATGGTGGCGCTCGCGGTGGTCGCGCTCCTGGCGCTGCAGCCCGACTTCGGGCAGGCGGCGCTGGTGCTGTTTGCCTGGGCGGTGATGTATTTCGTGGCCGGGGCGCCGGTGGTGCTGATCGTCGCCATCGCCGGGCTCGCGGCCGCGGGCGGCGTGCTTGCCTACAACGCCTCGGAGCATTTCGCCCGCCGCATCGACGGCTTCCTCGCCCCCGAGATCGACCCGCGCACCCAGCTCGGCTATGCCACCAACGCCATCCAGGAGGGCGGGCTGTTCGGCGTCGGCGTTGGCGAGGGCCAGGTGAAATGGTCGCTGCCCGATGCGCACACTGACTTCATCATCGCCGTCGCGGCCGAGGAATACGGCGTCGTGCTGGTGCTGGCGATCCTTGCGCTCTTCGCCACCGTCGCCTTCCGCTCGCTGCTCAGGCTGCGCCGCGAGCGCGACCCCTTCACCCGGCTCGCCGGCACCGGGCTGACCTGCATCCTCGCCGCGCAGGCGATGATCAACATGGGCGTCGCGGTACGGATGCTGCCGGCCAAGGGCATGACGCTGCCCTTCGTGTCCTACGGCGGCTCGTCGTTGATCGCGATGGGGCTGATGGTGGGGATGCTGCTTGCCTTCACCCGGCTGCGCCCGCAGGGCGAGATCGGCGACGCGCTGATCTCGCGGCGCGGCTGATGGCGGGGGCAGGCGGGCCGGACCCGCTGCTCGTGATCGCGGCGGGAGGGACGGGGGGGCACATGTTTCCCGCCCAGGCGCTGGCCGAGGCGATGGTACGCCGCGGCTGGCGCGTCGTGCTGTCGACGGATGCGCGCGGTGCCCGCTACGCGGGCGGGTTTCCCCATGTCGTGCGGGTGGTCCAGGTGGCAGCGGCGACCCCGGCGCGGGGCGGGGCGGCGGGGCGGATCGCGGCGCCCTTCCGGGTCGCGGCCGGCATCGTCGCGGCAGTGCGGGCGATGCGCCGCGACCAGCCGGCGGCGGTGGTCGGCTTCGGCGGCTATCCCACCGTGCCGGCGCTTGCAGCGGCGGTGCTCCTGCGCCTGCCGCGGCTGATCCACGAGCAGAACGGCGTCCTCGGCCGTGTCAACGCCCTGTTCGCGCGCCGGGTGCAGGCGGTGGCCTGCGGCAGCTGGCCGACCGCGCTTCCGGCCGGCGTGGACGGGGTGCACACCGGCAACCCCGTGCGCGCGGCAGTGCGCGAGCGCGCCGGCGCCCCCTACACTCCCCCGGGCGACTACCCCCTCAGCCTTGTCGTGATCGGCGGCAGCCAGGGCGCGCGCGCACTGTCCGGGGCCGTGCCCGCGGCGGTCGCGCTCCTGCCCGCGGCGGTCCGCGCGCGTCTGCGCGTCGCCCACCAGGCCCGCCCCGAGGACGCCGCGGCCGCCGCCGCCGCCTATTCCGCCGCCGGCGTGGCCGCCGAGGTCAGCCCCTTCTTCGCCGACATCCCCCGCCGGCTGGCCGAGGCCCAGCTTGTGATCGCGCGCGCCGGCGCCTCGACGGTGGCCGAGCTTGCGGTGATCGGCCGGCCGGCGATCCTGATCCCCTATCCCCATGCCGCCGCCGACCACCAGACGGCGAACGCCCGTGGCCTCGTCGCCGCCGAGGGGGCGATCATGATCCCCGAATCGGAGCTTGCACCGGCAGTGCTGGCAGAGCATGTGAGCGCCGTGCTGCAGGCCCCCGCGGTGGCCGCCCGGATGGCCGCGGGGGCGCTTGCGCACGGCCGGCCGGACGCCACCGAGCGGCTGGTGGACCTGGTCGAACGCCTGTCCGGGAGGACCGAATGAACGCGAAGGCTGCAACCAAGCTTCCCGGCGGGCTCGGGCCGATCCATTTCGTCGGCATCGGCGGCATCGGCATGTCGGGGATCGCCGAGGTGCTGATGACGCTCGGCTATGCCGTCCAGGGCTCGGACCTGAAGGCCTCCGACATCACCCGCCGGCTCGAGACGCTGGGCGCGCGCGTCTTCGAGGGCCAGCGCGCCGAGAACGTGGCCGGTGCCGATGTCGTCGTCGTTTCCTCGGCGATCAGGGCCGGCAACCCCGAACTCGAGGAGGCGCGCCGGCGCGGCATGCCGGTCGTCCGCCGCGCCGAGATGCTGGCCGAACTGATGCGCCTGCGCTCCAACGTCGCCGTCGCCGGCACCCACGGCAAGACGACGACGACGACCCTGATCGCCACCATGCTCGACCGCGGCGGCTTCGACCCCACGGTGATCAACGGCGGGGTGATCCAGGCCTACGAGACCAACGCCCGCGCCGGCGCCGGCGAGTGGATGGTGGTAGAGGCCGACGAGAGCGACGGCAGCTTCAACCGCCTGCCGGCGACGATCGCGGTGGTCACCAACATCGACCCCGAGCACATGGAGCACTGGGGCTCCTTCGACGCGCTGCGCCGGGGCTTTCTCGATTTTGTCTCGAACATCCCCTTCTACGGGCTGGCGGTGATGTGCACCGACCACCCCGAGGTGCAGGCGCTGGTCGGCCGGCTTGCCGACCGGCGCAAGGTCACCTTCGGCTTCAACGCCCAGGCCGACGTCCGCGCCACCGGGCTGCGCTTTGCCGGCGGGCGGGCGCATTTCGACGTCGCGCTGCAGGCCGAGGGGCGGGTGATCGAGGGCTGCACCCTGCCGATGCCGGGCGACCACAACGTCTCGAATGCGCTCGCGGCGGTGGCGGTGGCACGCCACCTCGGCATGGGCGAGGACGACATCCGCGCCGCGCTGGCGGGCTTCAGGGGCGTCCGGCGCCGCTTCACCCTGGTGGGAGAGGTGGGCGGGGTGGAGATCATCGACGACTACGGCCACCATCCGGTCGAGATCGCGGCGGTGCTGAAGGCTGCCCGCCAGGCCATCGCCGACCGCCCGCGCGCGCGCGTGATCGCCGCCCACCAGCCGCACCGCTACACCCGCCTCAGCCATCTGTTCGAGGATTTCTGCACCTGCTTCAACGAGGCCGACGTGGTCGCCATCGCCGAGGTCTACCCCGCGGGCGAGGATCCGATCCCCGGCGCCAGCCGCGATGACCTCGTCGCCGGGCTGATCGCCCACGGCCACCGCCACGCCCGCGCCATCCTCGACGAGGACGACCTCGAGCGGCTGGTGCGCGAGCAGGCGCGGCCGGGCGACATCGTGGTGTGCCTCGGGGCCGGCACCATCTCGGCCTGGGCCAACGGCCTGCCCGCCCGGCTGGGGCGGCGTGCGGCGTGAGCGCCTCGCTCGCCGCCGCCTGCCTCTGGGTGGTGGTGGCCACCCTGCTCGCGCTGCTGCCCTCGCGCCGCAACCACTGGCCGGCCGCCTGGTTCCTGATCGCCGCCGGCATCCCGATCCTCGGCTACGTCACCTGGCAGCACGGCCCGCTGGCGGGGCTTGTGGTGATGGCCGCGGGGGCTAGCATGCTGCGCTGGCCGGTCTGGTACCTGTGGCGCTGGATGGTGCGCAAGCTGCGGGGCGAGCGCGAGACCTGAGGTCCCCCGCGGGACCATGCCGCCGGGCGGGAACCGCCCCGCCGCCGACCGCCTTCGTGGCCGTCACGGCCCTCGCTTCCCGGCGTCCGAAGGTCGCCGGCGCGGCCGGTCAGACGGCCGAGCTGTGGCCGGCCTTGGACAGGTCGTAGGCGTCGAAGCTGCGGGCGACCATCCGCGTCAGCGGCCGGCCGCGGGGCAGGATCTCGAAGCTCGCGGGGCTGGCGGCGACCATCTCGGGGAAGGCCTCCGCCGCCGCGCGGAAGGCCGCGGCAAGCGCCTCCGGAGGCGCCCCGAAGCCGCGGCGCAACTCCTCGGCATCGATCCGGAAGTCGCACATCAGTGCCTCGATCGCCCGGCCGCGCCACAGGTCCTCGGTGGTGAATGAATGGCCCCGGTGCGTCGCCAGCCGCCCCTCGCGGATCGCCCTGACATACTCCGAGGTGGCGGCGGCGTTCTGGGCGTAGCCCTGCGGGAAGCGCGAGATCGCCGAGGCCCCAAGCCCGACCAGCACCGGGGCGGTGTCGTCAGTGTACCCCTGGAAGTTGCGCCGCAACCGTCCCGTCCGCGCCGCAACCGCCAGCCCGTCGGCGGGGCGGGCGAAATGGTCGATGCCGATCTCGTCGTAGCCGTCCCAGACGAACAGCCGCCGGGCGGTCTCGAACAGCCGCAGCCGTTCCTCGGGCCGCGGGATCGAGTCGGGCGGGATCATCGTCTGCCGCCGCGCCATCCAGGGCACGTGGGCATAGCCGTACAGCGCCACCCGGTCGGGCGACAGCGACAAGAGCTTCTGCACGCTGTCCGAGATGCGCCGGGCGGACTGGGTCGGCAGGCCGTAGAGGATGTCGGCGTTCAGGCTTTTCACCCCGCGTGCCCGGATCGCCTCGACCGCTGCCCGTGTCACCTCGTAGCTCTGGTCGCGGCCGATGATGGACTGGATCTCGGGGTCGAAGTCCTGGACGCCGATCGAGGCGCGGGTCAGCCCGGCGGCGGCCAGCGCGTCGAGCCGGGCGTCATCGATCTCGTTGGGGTCGATCTCGACCGAGAACTCTGCCCCCTCGGCGAGGGGAAAGGCGGCCAGGATCGCTCCGGCGAGGTCGGTGATCGATTCGGCCGGCATCAGCGTGGGTGTCCCGCCGCCCCAGTGCAGCCGTGCCAGCCGCGTGCCCTCCGGCAGGGCGGCGGCGGCCAGCGCCACCTCGGCCTTCAGCGTCTCGACATAGGACCGCACCGGCGCATCGGAGGACGTTCCCTGGGTGCGGCAGGCGCAGAACCAGCAGAGGCGCCGGCAGAAGGGCACGTGCACGTAAAGCGAAATCGCCGTTCCGTGCGGGATCGCGGCCGCCCATGCGGCAAACAGCCGATGGTCGACGGCGCCCGCGAAATGGGGCGCCGTGGGGTAGCTCGTATAGCGGGGCACGCGCGCGTCAAAAAGCCCGAGGCGCGCCAGCGTCGAATCCGTTTCCATAAGTCGAGATTTTCAGGAATGATGGGTGGAGACCTTGACGCAGATCAAGAATCCGGCGGGAGCGGAGCATGTCGGTGCAGGACGCCAAGCTCATCCACCAGCAGTGCGCGGACTGCCCGATCCGCCACCGGGCGGTATGCGCGCGCTGCGAGGCCGACGAACTCGACCGGCTGGAGCAGGCCAAGTACTACCGCAGCTTCGAGGCCGGCCAGACGGTTGTCTGGTCGGGCGACCGGATGGACTGGGTGGGTTCGGTGGTGTCCGGCATCGCCACGCTCACCCAGACACTCGAGGACGGGCGGCGCCAGATGGTCGGCCTGCTCCTGCCGTCGGATTTCGTCGGCAGGCCGGGGCGGGCGACAGCCGCCTACGATGTCACGGCGACCACCGACCTGGTGATGTGCTGCTTCCGCAAGAGGCCGTTCGAGGACATCCTCGCCTCCACCCCCCACATCGCCCAGCGGCTTCTCGAGATGACGCTGGACGAACTCGATGCGGCGCGGGAGTGGATGCTGCTGCTCGGCCGCAAGACGGCACGCGAGAAGATCGCCAGCCTGATCGCCATCATCGCCCGGCGCGATGCGTCGCTGAAGCTGCGCCGCGCCGCCGCCGCGGTCAGCTTCGACCTGCCGCTGACGCGCGAGGCGATGGCCGACTACCTCGGCCTGACGCTCGAGACGGTGAGCCGGCAGATGTCGGCGCTGAAGCGCGACGGGGTGATCGAGCTGGTCGGCAAGCGAGGCGTGCTGATCCCCGATTTCGACCGCCTCGTCGAGGAGGCGGGCGACGACAGCGACGGCGGCTTCCTCGTCTGACGCCGCCCGTCTGCCCGTCCGCGCCCGCCTGCCGCCGCCCGCGGGGGGCGGCAGGCGCGGTCGTGCGGCGTCCCGGCGCACCCTCCTAGCGCGCCAGGAACACCGGCACCCCGGCCTGCTCCAGCAGGTTGCGCGTGGTGCCGCCAAGGATCGATTCGGCGAAGCGCGAGTGGCTGTAGGCGCCCATCACCAAGAGGTCGGCGCCCTTGTCGGTCACATGCCGGGCCAGCACGTCGGAGACCCGCGGCAGGGTGCGGGCCAGGATCGACACCTCGGCCCTGACGCCGTGGCGGGCCAGCAACTGCGACAGCGCCCCGCCGGGATCGGACCGCTCGGGGCCGTGCCTGGGTGGATCGACGATGACGATGTTCACCTGCTCGGCCGCGCGCAGGATCGGCAGCGCCCGGCGCACCGCCGTCAGCGCCTCGGCGCTCTGGTTCCAGGCAACGACGACGCGGCGGCCGATGCGCTCGACCGAGCCGCCCGGAGGCAGCACCAGCACCGGCGCCTGCCCGTCGAACAGCGCCGATTCCAGGATCGCCTCGGCCTCGACCCCGCGACCCTCGCCATAGGGGCGGGGCAGCAGGACGAGGTCGGCAAAGCGGGCGCGCAGCCCCACGAGGGCCGACAGCCCCCCGACCTGCGCCACCGCCGCCTCCACCCCCCAGCGGATGTCCTGGCTGCCGAGATGGGCGCGCGCCTCCTCGGCGAGGGCCTTGGCCTCCTCCTGGGCGCGCTCCAGCGTCTCGAGCTGGATCAGCGCCATGGCGCCGACGTAGTAGTAGCCGGTCTGGGTGCGGTCGACGCCGAGGCAGAAGACGTCGAGGTGGGCCTCCTCGCGGCGGGCGAGCTGCACCGCCGCATCCAGCGTCGCGGCCATCGGATCGCCGGCCGTCAGGATGGTAAGCAGCGATTTGTAGGCCATGTCGGCTCTCCCTTGCCAGTTCGGTGGGTGTGTCATGCGCGCGCGGGGCGCCCCGCGCCTTGACAGGGATCAAGCCGGCCGCCGTGGGGCGAAGCTGAGCTTGACATGGATCAATGCGGCCGTCGCGGCGGCATGGGCAAGCAGATGGCGGCCAACGGGGGCCCCGCGGGCGGTCACGGCATGTCCGAAGACCGCCCGGGCACGGACGAAGGGACGCACAATGTGGGATTACCTCAAACTGGTCGTGCTGGGGCTGGTCGCGCTCCTGGCAGCGATCGCCGCGAACTATGCGCGCGACTTCCCCTTCCATCTGCACATGCTGTTGTTCATGGTCGCCGCTGGCGGGCTTTTCCTGTGGACGCTCCGCCGCATGGAGGAACCGCGCCGGGTACCCGCCGCCAGCGGGTACATGGACGGCCCGGTGCGCGCGGGGGTCATCGCGACCGCCTTCTGGGGGGTGGTGGGCTTCCTCGTCGGGGTCTGGATCGCGGCCCAGCTGGCCTGGCCCGGGCTGAACTTCCACTGGGCCGAGGGCTATCTCAACTTCGGCCGGCTGCGGCCGCTGCACACCTCGGCGGTGATCTTCGCCTTCGGCGGCAACGCGCTGATCGCGACGTCCTTCTACGTCGTCCAGCGCACCAGCGCGGCGCGGCTGTGGGGCGGCAACGCCGCCTGGTTCGTCTTCTGGGGCTACAACTTCTTCATCGTGCTGGCAGCCACCGGCTACGTCCTCGGCGTCACCCAGTCGAAGGAGTACGCTGAGCCCGAATGGTACATCGACCTGTGGCTGACCATCGTCTGGGTGGTCTACCTGGCGGTGTTCCTCGGCACGATCATGAACCGCAAGGAGCGCCACATCTACGTGGCCAACTGGTTCTACCTGTCGTTCATCGTCACCATCGCGATGCTTCATCTCGTCAACAACGCCGCCCTGCCGGTGTCGGTGTTCGGCTCGAAGTCGGTCATCCTGTGGCCGGGCGTGCAGGATGCGATGATCCAGTGGTGGTACGGCCACAACGCGGTCGGCTTCTTCCTCACCGCGGGCTTCCTGGGCATGATGTACTATTTCATCCCCAAGCAGGCCGAGCGGCCGGTCTACAGCTACAAGCTCTCGATCATCCACTTCTGGGCGCTGATCTTCCTCTACATCTGGGCGGGCCCGCACCATCTGCACTACACCGCGCTGCCCGACTGGGCCTCGACGCTGGGGATGGTGTTCTCGGTGATGCTGTGGATGCCGTCCTGGGGAGGCATGATCAACGGGCTGATGACCCTGTCGGGGGCCTGGGACAAGCTGCGCACCGACCCGATCATCCGCATGATGGTGGTCTCGGTGGGCTTCTACGGCATGTCGACCTTCGAGGGACCGATGATGTCGATCCGCGCCGTCAACTCGCTGTCGCACTACACCGACTGGACGATCGGCCATGTCCATTCGGGGGCGCTCGGCTGGAACGGCATGATCACCTTCGGCGCGCTCTACTTCCTCGTGCCGCGGCTGTGGAACCGCGAGCGCCTGTACTCGCTGGCGCTGGTCTCCTGGCACTTCTGGCTCGCCACCATCGGCATCGTCCTCTACGCCGCCTCGATGTGGGTGACCGGGATCATGGAGGGGCTGATGTGGCGCGAGGTCGATGCCCAGGGCTATCTCGTGAACGCCTTCGCCGACACGGTGGCGGCCAAGTTCCCGATGTATGTCGTGCGGGCGATCGGCGGGCTGCTGTTCCTGACCGGGGCGTGCATCATGTGCTACAATCTGTGGAAGACCGTGACCTCGGTGGGCGAGAAGCGCCCCGCCGCCACGGCCGTTCCGGCCGAATGACGGGGGAAGCGGGCCATGGCCATCCTTGACCACCACAAGAAGATCGAAACCCACGCGACGCTGCTGCTGGTGCTCAGCTTCCTCGTCGTCACGATCGGCGGCATCGTCCAGATCGCCCCCCTCTTCTACCTCGAGAACACCATCGAGAAGGTCGAGGGGGTGCGGCCCTACGCGCCGCTCGAGCTTGCCGGGCGCGACATCTACATCCGCGAGGGCTGCTATGTCTGCCACAGCCAGATGATCCGGCCGATGCGCGACGAGGTGGAGCGCTACGGGCACTACTCGCTCGCCGCCGAGTCGATGTACGACCACCCCTTCCAGTGGGGCTCCAAGCGCACCGGGCCCGACCTTGCCCGCATCGGCGGGCGCTATTCGGACGACTGGCACGTGCTGCACTTCCTCGAGCCGAAGTCGGTGGTGCCGGAATCGGTGATGCCGCCCTACGCCTTCCTCTTCGACCGCGCGGCGAGCCCGCGCCACGTCGATGACCTGATGGCGGCCAACCGCGCCGTCGGCGTGCCCTACAGCGACGAGATGATCGCCGCCGCCAGGGCCGACTTCCTCGCCCAGTCCGACCCCGCGGCCGACCCCTCGGGGCTGCTCGAGCGCTATCCCGGGGTGCAGGTCCGCAACTTCGACGGCCGGCCCGGCGTGTCGGAGGCCGATGCGCTGATCGCCTACATGCAGGTGCTGGGGACGATGGTGGACTTCTCCACCTTCACCCCGGACGTCAGCCGCTGAGGGGGAACGGCGCATGGAGACCTATTCGGCGCTGCGCGCCTTCGCCGACAGCTGGATGCTGCTCGCGATGACGCTGTTCTTCGTGGGGGTCCTGGTCTGGGCCTTCCGGCCCGGGAGCCGGCAGGCGCATGCGGACTCCGCCAACCTGATCTTCCGCAACGATGACCGACCCGCCGGCGCCGGGCAGGCGACCCGGGGCGCCCCGTCCAAGGAGGGACGGCCATGAGCACGACCGACAGAAAGCCCCGCCCCGGCGAGCCCGAGACCACCGGTCACGAATGGGATGGCATCGAGGAGTACAACAACCCGCTGCCGGCCTGGTGGCTGTGGATATTCTACGCCACGATCGCCTGGTCGGTGGTCTACACCGTCCTCTACCCGGCCTGGCCGCTGGTGCAGCGGGCCACCGGCGGGACGCTCGGCTGGTCGACCAGGGCCGACGTGGCTGCCGAGATCGCCCGCTTCGAGGAGCGCAACGAGCCGCTGTTCGCCCGCCTCGTGGCCGCCGACCTCGCCGACATCGGCGCCGACGACGAGCTGAACCGCTTCGCGGTGTCGGCCGGGGCGTCGGTGTTCCGCGCCCAGTGCTCGCAGTGCCACGGTGCAGGGGCAGGGGGCGTGCAGGCGTCGGGCTTCCCCAACCTGCTCGACAACGAGTGGCTGTGGGGCGGCAGCATCGACGACATCCTGCTCACCGTCAGCCACGGCATCCGCAACGAGACCGACCCCGACGCCCGCTACAGCCAGATGCCCGCCTTCGGCGAGATGCTGACGGCCGAGGAGATCGAGGACATCGTGGCCCATGTCCGACGTCTGTCGAGCCAGTCGCATGATGCAGCGCGGGCGGCCGCCGGCGAGACGCTCTATCTCGACAACTGCGCGTCGTGCCACGGCGAGGCCGGCGAGGGCGACCGCGCGCAGGGCGCGCCGGCGCTGGACAACGCGATCTGGCTCTACGGCGGCAGCGAGGCGGCGATCCGGCACACCATCACCTACAGCCGCTGGGGGGTGATGCCCGCCTTCGCCGACCGCCTGCGCGAGGCCGAGATCCGGGCGGTGGCGCTCTATGTCCACCAGCTCGGCGGCGGCGAATAGGCCGCCGGCCGGCCGGACCGTCCCGCCGCGGCGCGCGGCGGCGGGGCGGCTGCGACGAAATGCGGTGCCGGCGATGCGGCTTTTCCGGCGCCTGCCGGGGCTGCATCGCCGCCGCCCGCGCTATATGAAGGGGGTTCCGTCCCCCCGCCTGCAGGACGCACCGTGACGAACCCCGACACCGCCCCGCCCCGCCTCTACGCCGCGCGCGAGCCGGTCTTCCCGCGCCGCGTCAGCGGCAGCTTCCGGACGCTGAAGTGGTGGATCATGGCGGTGACGCTGGGCATCTACTACGTCACCCCCTGGCTGCGCTGGGACCGCGGCCCGGCGCTGCCTGACCAGGCGGTGCTGGTCGACCTCGCCGGCCGGCGCTTCTACTTCTTCATGATCGAGATCTGGCCGCACGAATTCTACTTCGTCGCCGGGCTGCTGATCATGGCGGGGCTGGGGCTGTTCCTGTTCACCTCGGCCCTCGGCCGGGTCTGGTGCGGCTATGCCTGCCCGCAGACCGTGTGGACCGACCTCTTCATCACCGTCGAGCGCTGGATCGAGGGCGACCGCAACGCCCAGGTGCGGCTGTGGAACCAGAAGTGGACGGCGCGCAAGTTCCGCCTCAGACTCGCGAAATGGTCGCTCTGGCTGGTCATCGCGCTGGCCACGGGCGGCGCCTGGGTGTTCTACTTCGCCGATGCGCCGACGCTGATGGCCGGTCTTGTCACCGGGCAGGCGCATCCGGTGGCCTACACCACCGTCGCGGTGCTGACGGCCACGACCTTCGCCTTCGGCGGCTTCGCGCGCGAGCAGATCTGCATCTATGCCTGCCCCTGGCCGCGCATCCAGGCGGCGATGATGGACGAGGACACCATCACCATCGGCTACCGCGACTGGCGCGGCGAGCCGCGCGGCAAGCACCGCAAGGCCGAGGGCGCCGAGAAGCTGGGCGACTGCATCGACTGCAACGCCTGCGTCGCCGTCTGCCCGATGGGGATCGACATCCGCGACGGCCAGCAGATGGCCTGCATCACCTGCGGGCTGTGCATCGACGCCTGCAACGACATCATGGACCGGATCGGCAAGCCGCGCGAGCTGATCGGCTACCTGGCGCTGTCCGACGAGCGGCGCGAGCGCGCGGGCAAGCCGCCGAAATCGGTCTGGAGCCATGTCTTCCGGCCACGGACCATGCTCTACACCGTGCTCTGGGCCGGCATCGGCGTCGGCCTCGTGGTGGCTCTGTTCCTGCGCACCAACCTCGACCTGACGATCTCGCCGGTCCGCAACCCGACCTTCGTCACGCTGTCGGACGGCTCGATCCGGAACGCCTACGAGCTGCGCATCCGCAACATGCACCATGACGAGCGCAGCTTCACGCTGGGCCTGCGGGCGGATGGTTCCCTGGCGATGACGCTCGAGGGGCGCGAGGGGCTTACGGTGAGCGTGCCGGCCGACGAGTTGCGCATCCAGCGGCTCTATCTGACGGCTGCGCCCGGCTCGGCCCTTGCCAGCGGCGGGCGCGCCGCGGTCGAGATCTGGGCCACCGACGCGGAGGGTCGCGCGCGCACCCAGGTCACGACCCATTTCCACGGAAGCGCCCCATGAGCGGGGACGCGCCCCTGACCGGCCGCAAGGTCCTGGCGATCGCCGTCGCGGCCTTCGGGGTGGTGATTGCGGCCAACCTCGTGCTCGCCTGGCAGGCGGTGGGCACCTTCCCGGGCACCGAGACGGCCAACAGCTACGTCGCCAGCCAGCGCTACGATGCCGACCGCGCCGCCCAGCAGGCGCTCGGCTGGCGGGCCGAGGTCGCCCATGCCGCCGGGGTGCTGACGCTGGCGCTGACCGATGCGCAGGGCCGGCCCGCCCCGGTCGCCGCGCTGGCCGCCACGCTCGGCCGGCCGACCCACCGCCGCGACGACTTCGTGCCGGGTTTCCTCTACGATGCCGGCAGCTTCCGCGCCGCGGTGGCGCTCGCCCCCGGGGTCTGGCACCTGCGGATCGAGGCGCGCGCGGCCGACGGGGCGGTGTTCCGGCAGCGGCTGGTGATCCGGATCGCGGAGGGCGGGGGATGACGGCGGCGGTGCTGCCTCTGGCCTCGGCCTGCCCGGCCTGCGATGCGGTCCCCGCCGCCCTCGCCGCCGCGGCAGGGGCGGCGGAGGGGGCCCGGGGCGGCATCGTGCTGTCGCTGCCGACGATCCACTGCGCCAGCTGCATCGGCGATGTCGAGCGGGCGCTGGCCGCGGTCCCCGGGGTGCGCGACGCGCGGGTCAACCTGACCCTCCGGCGCGTGCGCGTCGAGGCCGGGCCGGAGGTCACGGCCGCGGCGCTGGCCGAGCGGCTGGAGCGCCTTGGCTATCCCGCGCAGGAAATGGATGCGGGCGCGCTGGCCGCCACCGAGACCGACGCCGCGGGGCGCGAGCTGCTCATGCGCCTCGGCGTCGCCGGCTTCGCGATGATGAACGTCATGCTCCTGTCGGTCGCCGTCTGGTCGGGGGCCGAGGCGGCGACGCGCGACCTCTTCCACTGGATCTCGGCCGCCATCGCGCTGCCGACGGTGGCCTTCGCGGGCCAGCCCTTCTTCCGCTCGGCCTGGGCCTCGCTCAGGGCCGGCCGGCTCGGCATGGACGTGCCGATCGCGCTGGCACTCGTCCTCGCCTGCCTGATCTCGGTCTACGAGACCAGCCTGTCGGGCCATCACGCCTATTTCGATGCGGCGGTGATGCTGTGCTTCTTCCTGCTCGCCGGCCGCTACCTCGACCACCGGACTCGGGCGATTGCGCGCGGCGCCGCCCAGGCGCTGGCAGCGCTCGAGGTGCCGCGGGCGCTGCGCATCCGCGCCGACGGCAGTGCCGAGACGGTTGCGGTGGCCGCGCTCGCGCCGGGCGATCTGGTTCGCGTGCCGCCGGGGGCGCGGCTGCCCGCCGACGGGGTGGTGGCACACGGGGAAAGCGAACTCGACCGCTCGCTGCTCACCGGCGAGACCTTGCCGGTGGCGGTGCGTCCGGGCGATGGTGCCACCGCCGGCGAGGTCAATCTCACGGGTGCGCTGGAGCTGGCGGTGACGGCGGCGGGCCGGGACAGCTCGCTCGCCCGGATGGCAGAGCTGGTGGCGGTGGCCGAGGGCGCGCGTACCCGCTACACCTCGCTCGCCGACCGGGCGGCGCGCGCCTACTCGCCGCTCGTCCACCTGCTCGCCGCCACGGCCTTCCTCGTCTGGCTCGAGCGCACCGGCGGCGACCTGCGCGTCGCGCTCAACATCGCCGCGGCGACGCTGATCATCACCTGCCCCTGCGCGCTCGGCCTTGCCGTGCCGGCGGTGGTTACGGCGGCCTCGGGCCGGCTGTTCCGCCGTGGCCTCCTGGTCAAGTCCGGGACCGCGCTGGAACGTCTGGCCGAGGTCGACACGGTGGTGTTCGACAAGACCGGCACCCTCACCCTCGGTGCGCCCGAGCCTGTGGGTCTCGATTCCCGGCCGTCCGCGGCGCTGGCGCTCGCCGGGGCGCTGGGCGAGGGCTCGGCCCATCCGCTCGCCCGGGCGCTCGCCGCCGCGGCGCGGGCGCGCGGCCTTGCGCTGCCGGCGGTTGAGGCGCTGCGCGAGGTGCCGGGGGCGGGGGTCGAGGGCAGGTTCGGCGGCCGCCGGGTGCGTCTCGGCCGCGCCGACTGGATCGGCGCCGACGCCCTGGATGCCACCGCGACCTACCTTGATGCCGGCGACGGCCGCCCGCCGCACGCCTTTGCCTTCGCCGACCGGCTGCGCCCGGGCGCGGCCGAGGCGGTGGCGGGCCTGGCCGCGCAGGGCAAGCGGGTGATCCTTCTGTCGGGCGACACCCCCGCCGCGGTGGCCGTCTTTGCCGCGCGGCTGGGCATCGCCGAGGCGCGCGGCGGGGTGCGCCCGGAGGCCAAGGCCGAGGCGGTCGCCGCGCTCGCCGCCGGCGGGCGGCGCGTGCTGATGGTGGGCGACGGGCTCAACGACACCGCGGCGCTGGCGTCCGCGCATGTCTCGCTCGCCCCGGCCTCGGCGCTCGATGCCGCCCGCGTCGCCTCCGACATCGTGCTGCTCGGGCAGAGCCTCGCCCCGGTGGCCGATGCGGCGCGGCTGGCGGTGACGGCGCGGGCCCGGATCCGGGAGAACTTCGCCCTCTCGGCGCTCTACAACGTCGTCGCCGTCCCGATCGCGCTGGTGGGGCTTGCGACGCCCCTGGCCGCGGCGCTGGCGATGTCGCTCTCCTCGGTCACGGTCACGCTGAACGCGCTCCGGCTTGGCACGGGGGCGCGCCGATGAGCGTGCTTGCCTGGCTGATCCCGATCTCGCTCATGCTCGGGCTGGTTGGCCTCGGCGCCTTTGTCTGGGCGCTGCGCAACCGCCAGTACGAAGACCCCGAGGGCGACAGCCGCCGCATCCTCTCCACCGACTGGGACGACCGGCCGAAGCCCTGAGGCCGGGCCGTGGCGGGGGCGGCGGCTCAGGGGCCGAGGGTGAAGCAGGCCTGCCCGCGTGCCTGCAGCCGCCGGCAGGCAAGGTCGGCCTGGGCCTGGGTCAGCCCCATGAAGGTTGCCTCATGGCCGCCGCCGCGGGCGACGACGCGGCGCAGCGCCCCGTCGAGCGTGGCCGATTCGGCCAGTGCCACGCGCAGGAGCACCCGCTCGGCCTCGCCTGAGGAACCGAAGCGGCCTAGGGTGACGCCCCAGTGCCGGCCGCCGGAGGTCGAGGCGCGGGCGACGACCTCGGGGGCGCCGGGCGCCGGGTGGCCGGCCGCCGGTGCGCGCGCGGACAACACGATGATCTCCGTTGCCGGCACCGCGGCGGCCGGGGCATCGTCGATGATGCGGAAGGGCAGGTCGGCGGCGGGGGCCGAAGCCGGGGTCGCGATGCTGCCGGCCAGTGCGATCACCGGGGCCGGTTCGGCCGTCGGCACCTCGGCCGCGGCGGCGGGCAATGCGGCCTCGGGGAGGGAAGCCGCCGCCGCGACGGCCGCCGGCGGGGTGGGCCGCGGGGCGGGCCGGGGCGTTTCCGGCGTGGCCACGGCGACGGCCACCGGCGCAGCTGCGGCAGCGGGCGCGGGCGGCTCTGCGGCGGCTGGCAGGCCGGCGGCAGGGGCTGCGTCCGCGGCCGCCACCGCCAGCGCCTCCGCGGCCGCCGGCGGTGGCACCGCCCCGGCCGCGGCAGCCTCGGTCACCAGCTGGAAGGGCAGAGTGCCGGCGGCGGCCGCGGCAACCGCCAGGGGTGCGGCCTCGGCCTCGGCCTCGGCCGGGCGCCGGGCAGGGCGGGGCCGGTGCCCCGCCTCCCCGGTCTCCTGCACCGCGGCGATGACCGAGGCGATCTCGTCGCGCATCGCCACCAGGAGTTCCTCGGCCGGCTCGGCCGCGGCGGGGGCTGCGGGAAGCGGCCGCGGCCGCGGCCGCACCGAGGTTCGCGGCGCGGCGACCAGCCGGATGGCGCGGCCCGCGGCCGGCCGGTCGGCCACTGCGGGCGCCGCGCCGGCTGCGACGGCGGCAGCAGGCGGTGCGGCGGCGGTGCGCGGCGCGGCCTCGGCAGTGCCATAGGCCGGTGCCGGCAGCGCCCGCGCCGCGACCCGCGCCGGTGCCGTGCGGAAGCCCAGATCGAGCAGTTCGGCCACGCGGTCGTTGCGCTGCGCCGTCGAGGTGCCGCCGAAGACGGTGGCGATGATGCGCTTGCCGCCGCGTTCGGCCGAGGCGACGAGGTTGAAGCCGGCCGCGCGGGTGAAGCCGGTCTTGATCCCGTCGGCGCCGGCATAGGCCTCGAGGAAGCGGCTGTTGGTGTTGACCACCGTCGCCACCCCCGCGTCAGTGCTGCGGCGCGAGAAGATGTTGTAGTACTCGGGATAGTCGTGGATCAGCCGCCGGCCGAGGATGGTCATGTCGCGGGCGGTCGACAGGTGGCCGTCGGCGGTCAGCCCGTGGGCGTTGCGGAAGGTCGAGTTGCCCATCCCCAGGGCCCGGGCGGTGCGGTTCATCCGCCGGGCGAAATCGGCCTCCGAGCCCGCGATTGCCTCGGCGATGGCGGTGGCCGCGTCGTTGGCCGAACGCACCGCGGCGGCGCGGATCAGGTAGCGCAGGGCAATCGACTGGCCGGCCCGCAGGCCCAGCTTCGAGGGCTGCTCGTTGGCGGCCTTCGCCGACACGCGCACCCGCGTGTCGAGGCTGATCTCGCCGCGCTTGATCGCCTCGAAGGCGATGTAGAGGGTCATCATCTTGGTCAGCGAGGCCGGATGCAGGCGGGTGTCGGCGTTGACCGCATGCAGCACCTCGCCGGTGCGGGCATCCATCACCATGGCCGCGAAGGGTCCGCCCGCGGCCATGCGCGGCAGCACCGCCGCCGCCAGAATCACCACGACCAGCCCGATCCGGACCCGCGCCAGGATGCCCCGTGTCACCGTGTTCTGCCCTTTGCCTGCCTCGCGCCCCGGTCGTTTGCGTCTGCCGGAGTCGTCGACGGGGACAGGCTAGCACAGCCGTCGATTCCGAAAAACCCCCTAATTTCAAGAAGTTTTGTGCCATCTTTGAGAGATGTTCTAGCCACAATCCTGCCATCTTCACACATCTTGGCAACAGGCCCTGGCGCGGCCACCAGATATGCATGCGGCGCGCGGCCTCAGGCGCCGTCGATCCAGCCGATCAGTTCGGGCAGGGGCCCGAGGTCGGGCAGCCGGCGGAACCGGGGATGGGCGGCCGGCGGCTCGGCGGCTTCGAGCGCCCAGGCGTGCTCATGGGGCACATGGATGCCCCAGCCACCCGCCGCGATCGCCGGGATGACGTCCGACCTCAAGGAGTTGCCCACCATCGCGGCCCGCTCGGCGCCCTTGCCGTGGCGGGCGAAGACGGTGGCGTAGGTGTCCGGCGACTTGTCCGAGACGATCTCGACGGCGTCAAAAAGATCGCCCAGCCCCGACTGCGCGAGCTTGCGCTCCTGGTCGAGCAGGTCGCCCTTGGTGACGAGGACAAGCCGGTAGCGGCCGGCCAGCGCCTCGACCGCGGCGCGGGCATGGGGCAGCAGCTCGGTGGGAAGGGCGAGCATCTCGCGGCCGGCGGCGAGCAGTTCGGCGATCACCGCCGCCGGCACGCGCCCGTCGGTGACCTCGATCGCCGTCTCGATCATCGACAGCACGAACCCCTTCACCCCGAAGCCGTACTGGCCGAGGTTGCGCCGCTCGGCGGCAAGCAGGCGGTCGGCAAGGTCGCTGGTGTCGGCATGGGCCGACACCAGCTCGGCAAAGCGTGCCTCGGTCAGGCGGAACAGCCGTTCGTTGTGCCAGAGCGTGTCGTCGGCGTCGAAGCCGATCGTGGTCAGCCCTTCGGACATGGCCATCCCGTCCCTGCCGGCGCCAGCGGTCCGCATCCTCACGGGCGCCGCGCCGGCTGGCAAGAGCGCATCCCCCTTTTCACGACCGCCCGAGGGTCTATATTCGCCATTGCCGTCAGAGCCGACGAAGCCGCCGGAGATGAGCTTGCCCCGTCCACCCGCCCGCCTTGGCCCCGACCGGACCGACCGGGAAGGGCAGACGGGCACCCTGACCAAGACGCGGCCGAAGACCCAGCGGCCGCCGCTCTACAAGGTCATCATGCTGAACGACGACTACACGCCGATGGAGTTCGTCGTGCATGTGCTCGAGCGCTTCTTCGGGATGAGCCACGCCCAGGCCTTCGACCTGATGCTGACGGTGCACAAGAAGGGGCTGGCGGTGGTCGGCGTCTTCTCCTTCGAGGTGGCCGAGACCAAGGTGGCCCAGGTGATGGACTTCGCCCGCCGCCACCAGCACCCGCTCCAATGCACCATGGAAAAGGAATAGGGCCGCCGGCCCGCCACCGATGAGCGGCTCCCGCCTTTCCCGTGCGCTCGAGTCCGGCGCGCCGATCCTGCCCGCCGAGGGCCGCATCCTGCTGTCCGGACCGTCCCCGGCCGACGATCTCGCCGGACTGCCGCGGGACCGCTGCCATCTGGTGCAGACCCTGCGGCCCGAGCATGACGCGCTCGCCGCCGCGGGCTGGCAAGTGGGCCTGGCGCCCGAGGGGATCTATGCCGCGGCGCTGGTGTTCCTGCCGCGGGCGCGGGCGGCCGCGCGGGCCCGCATCGCCGCTGCCGCGGCCTGTCTTTCTGACGGCGGCGTGTTGGCGGTAGACGGGCCCAGGACGCTCGGGATCGACGCGCTGCTGCGCGAGGTGCGCGCCCGGGTGCCGGTGGACGAGCCGGTGGCGCGGGCGCATGGCAAGCTCTTCTGGTGCCGCCCGCCCGCCGGCGCATTCGCCGACTGGGCCGAGACGCCGCGCCGGCTGCCGGGCGGCTTCGTCACCCTGCCGGGAATGTTCTCGGCCGACGGGCCCGACCCCGGCTCGGTGCTGCTTGCCGCGGCACTGCCCGAGCGGCTGCCGCCGCGGCTGGCCGATCTCGGCGCCGGCTGGGGCTGGCTGGCGGCGGCGGCGCTCGCCCGCACCGGGGTGGAGGAGGTGCACCTCGTCGAGGCCGACGCCCGCGCGCTCGACTGCGCCCGCGCCGCCATCGCCGACCCCCGCGCCCGCTTCCACTGGGCCGATGCCCGCAGCTTCCGGCCCGACCGCCCCCTCGATGCGGTGCTGATGAACCCGCCCTTCCACGACGGGCGGGCGGCCGACCCCGGCATCGGCGCGGCGATGATCCGCGCCGCCGCCGGGATGCTCGCGCCCAACGGGGTGCTGTGGCTGGTCGCCAACCGCCACCTGCCCTACGAGGCGGCGCTGGCGGAGTGCTTCCGCGAGGTCGCCCCGCTCGAGTCGGCCGGAGGCTACAAGCTGGTCCGCGCCGCCCGGCCGGCGGCCGCGGCCCGCCCCTTGCCCGCCGGCCGCCGCGGCCCGCGCGGTCGGCGCTGAACCCGCGCCGTCGCCCGCGCCGCCCACGCCATGCCCCCCTCGCAACAGGGAACCCGCCCATGACCTTCTCCATCGCCGGCCGGACCGCCATCGTCACCGGCGCCGCCAACGGCATCGGGCTGGCCATCGCCCGCCACTTCGTCGACCAGGGCGCCAATGTGATGTTCGCCGACATGGACGAGGACCGGCTGCGCGACGAGGTGGGCGAGGAAGCCCGCGCCGAGGGGCCGGTGCGGCTGTTCGGCGGCGACCTGCGCCAGAAGCTGACCATCGCCAACCTCCTGTCGGCGACCATCGACGCCTTCGACCGGGTCGACATCCTCGTCAATGCAAGCCGCCAGTGCATGCCTTCCGACCCGCTGTCGGCCGAGGACGACTCGATGGAGGTGATGCTGCAGCAGAACCTGATGATCAGCCTGCGGCTGAGCCAGCTTGCCGCCCGCCGCATGCTGGCCGAGGCCGATCGGACGGGCAACGGCGAGGGCCAGGTGGGGGCGATCGTCAACCTCTCCTCCATCGCCGCGCTGCGCACCCAGCCGACGCTGATGGCCTATTCCGTCGCCTGCGCGGCGCTGGACCAGATGACGCGCTCGCTGGCGGTGGCGCTGGCGCCGCGGCGGATCCGCGTCAACGCGGTCGCCTTCGGCAGCGTCATGAGCGCCAGCCTGCGCGGCTGGCTGCGCGAGCATCCCGAGGCGCGCGAGCCGATCCAGAGCGCCACCCCCCTTGGCCGCATCGCCTCGCCCGGCGAGGTCGCCGAGGCGGTGCAGTTCCTCGCCTCCGAGGGCGCGGGCTTCGTCACCGGCCAGGTGCTGACAATCGACGGCGGGCGGTCGCTGATCGACGCGGTGGCCGCCCCGGCCCACTGACGCGGCCTGCCGCCCGGCCGCTTGCGGCGGCGCCGGGGATGCGACAGGGTCGGCCTGCCCCCCCCCCGGGGGGGCGAGACCGGCAGGGAGGGGCCATGCGCATCCGCATCGAAAACTGCGACCTGTTTGACGGGCTGGGCGATTCGCTTGCCCGCGGGATGCATGTGCTGGTCGCCGACGGCCGGGTGGCCGAGGTGTCCGACCGGGCCCTCACCGCCGCCGCCGAGAGGGTGCTCGACGCTACCGGACTGACCCTGATGCCGGGGCTGATCGACGCTCATGTGCATGTCTCCGCCGCCAGCCCGAGCCTCGGCGCGGTGGAGACGATGTCGCCGGCCTGGGTGGCGCACTGGACCGCGCGCAACCTCTCGGAGATGCTCGACCGCGGCTTCACCAGCGTGCGCGACATGGGCGGGGGCGAGGCCGGCACCAAGCGGGCGCAGGCCGAGGGGCTGATCCGCGGACCGCGGCTGTTCACCTGCGGCAAGGCTCTGGGCCAGACCGGCGGGCACACCGACTACCGCGGCACCAGCCGCGCCGACATGGGCGACCTGCACCGCCGCTATGCTCCCGGCATCGGCCGCATCGTCGACGGCGTGCCCGGGATGCTCGCCGCCGCCCGCGACGAGTTGCGGCTGGGCAACGACTTCGTCAAGATCATGGCCAACGGCGGGGTCGCCTCGCCGACCGATCCCATCGACTGGATCCAGTTCACCGCCGAGGAGATCGCCGCCGCCGTGGCGGTGGCCGAGGCCAGCTGCACCTATGTCGCCGCCCACACCTACACCGCCCGGGCGATCGAGCACGCGGCCGTGAACGGTGTGCGCTCGCTCGAGCACTGCAACCTCATCGACGACCGCGTCGCCGCCGTCCTGCGCGCCCGCGGCTGCTATGCGGTGCCGACGCTGGTCGCCTACGACTGCCTCGAGCGGCATGCCGATACCATCGGCCTCGGCCCCGCGAACCGCGAGAAGAACCGCAAGGTGCGCGCCGCCGGGCTGACCTCGCTCGAGATCATTGACCGCGCCGGGGTGCCGATGGGCTTTGGCACCGACCTCCTCGGCTGGATGGGCCGCGACCAGCTCGTCGAGTTCGCGCTGCGGGCGCGGGTGCAGCCGGCCGCGGCGATCCTGCGTTCGGCGACTTCGGTCAACGCCGCCCTGCTCGGCCGGCCCGACCTCGGCCATGTCGCGCCGGGGGCGACGGCTGACCTCATCCTGGTCGACGGCGACCCGCTGGCCGATCCCGGCGGCTGCCTGTCAGGTCAGGGCGAACGCGTCCTGCTGGTGCTCCAGGAGGGGCGGCCGGCCAAGGACCGGGTCGCCGGCTGAGGCCGCCGCGCGCCCGGCGGGTTCATCCCAGCCGGGACTTCACCATCGGCCCGACGGCGGCGAAATCCATCTGCCCGGCATGGCGGGACTTCAGGACCGCCATCACTCGCCCCATGTCGCGGATCGAGGCGGCGCCGGTTTCGGCAATGGCCGCGGTGATCGCGGCCTCGACCTCGCCGGCGCCCAGCGGGCGGGGCAGGAACTCCTCGATCACCACGATCTCGTCGCGCTCCTTCTCGGCCAGGTCGAGCCGCCCGCCCTCCTCGTAGGCGCGCGCGCTCTCGTGGCGCTGCTTGACCATCCGCCCGAGGATCGAAAGGATCTCGCCGTCGCCCACGCCTGCGTCGTTGCCCTCGCCGCGGGCGGCGATGTCGCGATCCTTGATCGCGGCGTTGATCAGCCGCAGCGTCGACAGCCGCGGTGCGTCCTGGGCCTTCATCGCCGCCCGGAGGGCGGTGGCGATCCGGTCGCGCATGCTCATCGGGCCGTGCCCCCTGCGGTTGCGAAGGATCGGCAGATTACAGGCTGGCGGAAGATCGCACAACAGTCCGGCGCGGATGCTCTCAAGCTATTGGAATAAATTGGAAAAACGCCGCATCTTCCCGGCCTTCTCGGGCTTGACCGGCGCCGCGCGCAGGCTTAGGGTCCACCGCCGCCGCCGCCGGCTGGCGGCAAACGGAGTGCCCATGCCCGCGTCCCAGACACCCCGCCCCACGGCCTGCCTCGCGCTCGCCGACGGCACCATCCTCTACGGAAAGGGCTTCGGCGCGCCGGGCGAGACGGTGGCCGAGCTGGTCTTCAACACCGCGATGACCGGCTACCAGGAGATCATGACCGATCCCTCCTACGCCGGACAGGTGGTGACCTTCACCTTCCCCCATGTCGGCAACGTCGGGGTCAACGCCGAGGACGACGAGGCCGCGCGGCCCTTCGCCGCCGGCATGGTCGTCAAGTGGGATCCCACCGAGCCCTCCAACTGGCGCGCCGCCGGACGGCTGACCGACTGGCTGGGCCGGCACGGGCGCATCGGGGTGGGCGGGGTCGACACCCGCCGGCTGACGCGGGCGATCCGCCAGCAGGGCGCCCCGCATGTGGCACTCGCGCACGATCCCGAGGGGCGCTTCGACATCGCCGCCCTGGTCGCCCGGGCGCGGGCCTGGCGTGGGCTGGTGGGCCTCGACCTGGCGCGCGATGTCTCCTGCACCCAGTCCTACCGCTGGGACGAGACGCGCTGGGCCTGGCCTGCGGGATACGGCCGGCGCGAGGGGCCCGGGCTACGGGTCGTCGCCCTCGACTACGGCGCCAAGCGCAACATCCTGCGCGCGCTCGCCTCGGCGGGCTGCGAGGTGACGGTGCTGCCGGCCACGGCCACCGCGGCCGAGGTTCTCGCGCACCGACCCGAGGGGGTGTTCCTCTCGAACGGCCCGGGCGACCCCGCGGCCACGGGTGAGTATGCGGTGCCGATGATCCGCGGCGTGCTCGATGCCGGGCTGCCGGTGTTCGGCATCTGCCTCGGCCACCAGATGCTGGCCCTCGCGCTCGGGGCGCGGACGGTCAAGATGAACCACGGCCACCATGGCGCCAACCATCCGGTCAAGGACGTCGAGACCGGCAAGGTCGAGATCACGAGCATGAACCACGGCTTCACGGTCGACAGCCAGACGCTGCCCGAGGGCGTGGTCGAGACCCATGTCAGCCTGTTCGACGGCTCCAACTGCGGCATCCGGATGGAGGGCGCGCCGGTCTTCTCGGTGCAGTACCACCCCGAGGCCAGCCCGGGCCCGCAGGACAGCGCCTATCTCTTCGACCGCTTCGCCGCGGCGATGCGCGCCCGCCGCGCCGCCTGACCGGGACCGGGCTCGGTTAACCGGCGATTAACCATCTCTGCGGAAGGCTTGCGGGGCCGCCACAGCCCTGCACGGAGCCCGCCCGCCGATGTCACCACCGCACTTGCGCGAGGGCTCCGCGATCCGCCTGGCGGTGCCGTCGGGTTCGGCCCCGGCAGGTGCGCCCCGTCCGGAGCCGCCGCGGCCCGCAGCCCGCGGGAGGCGGCCGCCGGCGCGCCGGGCGCTTCTGCAGATCCTGCTCGAGGAGGGCGCGCTCGCCCCGGGCGACCTCGTCAGGGCGCTGGCGCTGCAGGCCCGCCAGGAGGCGGGGATGGCCGACATCCTGCTCGCCCACGGCATGGTCGACGAGGCTGCCCTCGCCCGCGGCCTGGCGGTGCACTGGGGCACGCGGGTGGTCGACCCGCTGGCGGCGCCGCCCGATCCGTCGCTGATCGACCGGCTGGGGGCAGAGACCTGCCTGCGGCTGGGGATCCTGCCGTGGCGGCGGCTGGGCGGGGCCTGCGTGGTGCTGGCGGCGCGGCCCGAGGAGGTGCCCCGCCGGCGCAGCGAACTCGAGGCGCGGCTCGGCCCGGTGCGGCTGGCGGTCGCGCCGATGGGGCAGATCGTGGCCGCCATCGCCCGCGCACGCTGCCGCGAGATGGGGGCGGCGGCCGAGGCGCGGGTCGAGGCTGCCGACAGTTGCCGCACCTGGCAGCCCGCCGCCACGCTGCGCCGCTGCCTGGTGCTGGCCGTGCCGGCAGCCGCGCTCCTCGCTGCCAGGCCGGCAGCGCTCTTCCTTGCCGCCTTCGCCTGGGCGGTCGTGACCCTGGCGGCAGCGATGGCACTGAAGGCCGCGGCGGCCGGTGCGGCGCTGGGCCACCGCCTGCGCCGGCCGCGGCCAGCCGCCGGGGCGGTGCCGACGCCCCTGCGGCTGCCCGTCGTCTCGCTGATCGTGCCGCTCTTCCGCGAGCCCGAGGTCGCCGGCCGGCTGGTGGCCCGGCTGGCCCGGCTGTCCTACCCGCGCGAGCTTCTCGACGTCCTGATCGTGGTCGAGGCCGGCGACGGCGCCACACGCCAGGCACTCGGCGGCGTGGCGCTGCCGCGCTGGATGCGGGTGGTCACGGTGCCGCCGGGGCGGGTGCAGACCAAGCCGCGGGCATTGAACTACGCGCTCGCATGGGCCCGCGGCGGTATCGTCGGCGTCTACGACGCCGAGGACCGGCCCGACCCCGACCAGATCCACGCCATCGTCCGCCGCTTCCACGAGCGCGGGCCCGACGTCGCCTGCCTGCAGGGGGTGCTCGACTACTACAACCCCCGGGTCAACTGGCTGTCGCGCTGCTTCACCATCGAATACGCGGCCTGGTTCCGCATCGTCCTGCCGGGGATCGCCCGCCTCGGACTGGCCGTGCCGCTGGGCGGGACGACGGTGTTCTTCCGCCGCGCCGCGCTCGAGGCGGTGGGCGGCTGGGATGCCCACAACGTCACCGAGGATGCCGACCTCGGCATCCGCCTGGCGCGGCGCGGCTACCGCACCGAGCTGGTCGCGACCGTGACCGAGGAGGAGGCCAACTGTCGCCTCTGGCCCTGGGTGCGGCAGCGGTCGCGCTGGATCAAGGGCTATGCGGCGACATGGGCGGTGCACATGCGCGATCCCCGCCGCCTGTGGCGCGACCTCGGGCCGCGCGCCTTCATCGGCTTCCAGGTGCATTTCCTCTGTGCGCTCTCGCAGTTCCTGCTGGCGCCGCTGCTGTGGTCGACGGCGCTGCTGGCCGCCGGCCTGCCGCACCCGCTGCCCCAGGGGCTGCCGGGCGTGCCGCTGGTGCCGCTGTGGTGCCTCTTCGTGGCGGCCGAGATGCTCAACCTCGCGGTCGCGCTTTGCGGGCTGCCGGCCCGCCACCGCAGCCTCGCGCCCTGGGCGCTGACGCTGCCGGCCTACTACGTCCTCGCCACCATCGCCGCCTGGAAGGCCATCGCCGATCTGCTGCTGCGGCCGTTCCATTGGGACAAGACGGCGCACGGCCTGTTCGACACCCCCGCCGGCTGCCCGGGCTAAACCCCCGCCGGCTCCCCGGGCCGTCCCCCCCCCCCGGGGGGGGGGGGGGGGGGGGGGGGGGGGGGGGGCGGGGCGCGGGGGGGGGGGGCGCGGGGGGGCCCGGGGGGGGGGGGCGCGCGCGCGCCCCCGCCCCCGCCCCGGCGCCCCCCCCCGC
>JAHDXW010000016.1:0-40960 GCA_023383015.1 Paracoccaceae bacterium | reverse complement strand
GGTTTGCATTCCGCCGCGCGCGGCCTTATCTCGGCGCGGTCCGCCGCCAGAGGGGGCCCCGGCCGATGAACTGGATCACCAACTACGTCCGGCCCACGATCAACTCGCTGTTCTCGCGCCGCGAGATGCCCGAGAACCTGTGGTCGAAATGTCCCGAGTGCGGCACCATGCTCTTTCACCGCGAGCTGGCCGCCAACCTCAACGTCTGCACCGCCTGCGACCACCACATGGCCATCACCCCGCGGGAGCGCTTCAAGGCGCTGTTCGACGGCGGCGTGTTCACCGAGGTCCGGGTGCCCGAGCCGGCGGCCGACCCGCTGGGCTTCCGCGACCAGAAGAAATACCCCGAGCGGATGAAAGCCGCCCAGAAGGCCACCGGCGAGCGCGAGGCGATGCTGGTGGCCGAGGGCGAGATCGGGCGAACGCCGATCGTCGCCGCCGCCCAGGACTTCGCCTTCATGGGCGGCTCGATGGGCATGTACGTCGGCAACGCGCTGATCGCCGCCGCCGGCCGCGCCACCGAGCGGCGCAGGCCGCTCGTCCTCTTCGCCGCCGCCGGCGGGGCGCGGATGCAGGAGGGCATCCTCAGCCTGATGCAGATGCCGCGGACCACGGTCGCGGTGCAGATGCTGCGCGAGGCCGGCCTGCCCTATCTGGTGGTGCTCACCCACCCCACCACCGGCGGCGTCACCGCCTCCTACGCCATGCTGGGCGATGTCCAGATCGCCGAGCCCGGCGCCCTGATCTGCTTCGCCGGCCCGCGGGTGATCGAGCAGACCATCCGCGAGAAGCTGCCTGAGGGCTTCCAGCGCGCCGAATACCTGCTCGACCACGGCATGCTCGACCGCGTCACCCACCGTCGCCGGCTGCGCGAGGAACTGATCGCGCTGGTCAGGATGCTGCTGGCGCTTCCGCCCGCCGTCGCCGCCGACCTGCCGCCGCCCGAGGCGGACGCGGCCGGCCCCGCCGCGCCCGCCGCCGACCCCGCCCCCCAGGGAGAGACCAAGGCGTGACCACCGCGACGCTTGCCCGCAGCGACGTCATCCTCGAGCGGATGATGACGCTGCATCCCAAGATGATCGACCTGACGCTGGCGCGCGTCGACCGTCTCTGCGCCGCGCTCGGCCATCCCGAAATGGCACTTCCGCCGGTGATCCACGTTGCCGGCACCAACGGCAAGGGCTCGACCCAGGCGATGATCCGCGCCGGGCTCGAGGCCGCGGGCGGGCGCGTGCACGCCTACACCTCGCCGCATCTGGTGCGCTTCCACGAGCGCATCCGGCTCGCCGGCGCGCTGATTGACGAGCCCGCGCTCGCCCGGCTGCTCGACGAATGCGACGCCGCCAACGGCGGGCAGGAGATCACCTTCTTCGAGATCACCACCTGTGCGGCCTTCCTCGCCTTTGCTCGCACGCCGGCGGAATGGACGCTGCTTGAGGTCGGGCTCGGCGGCCGGCTCGACGCCACCAACGTCGTCGCCGCGCCCCGGCTCACGGTCATCACGCCGGTCTCCTTCGACCACGAGGCCTATCTCGGCACCACCATCGCCGCGATCGCCGGCGAGAAGGCGGGCATCCTCAAGCCCGGCGTGCCCTGCGTCGTGGGGCCCCAGCGCCCCGAGGCGCTGGCGGTGATCGAGGCCCGCGCCGCGGCGCTGGGCGCACCACTGCACGTCAGCGGCCGCGACTGGCTGGCCTGGGAGGAGCGTGGCCGGCTGGTCTTCCAGGACGTCCGCGGGCTGGTCGACCTGCCGCGCCCGAACCTGCCCGGCCCCCACCAGATCGACAACGCCGGCGCCGCCGTCGCCGCGCTGCGCGCGCTCGGCCAAGGCGAGGAGGCGCTCGCCGCCGCCGTCAGCCGCGCCGAATGGCCGGCGCGGATGCAGCGGCTGACGCGGGGTCCGCTGGTGCGCGCGGCACCCGAGGCCGAGCTGTGGCTGGACGGCGGGCACAACCCGGCCGCGGGCGAGGCGCTGGCCGCGACGCTCGCGGCGATGCCGGCCCGGCCCACCCATCTCGTCTGCGGGATGCTCAACACCAAGGATGTCGGCGGCTTCCTGCGCCCGCTTGCCCCCCATGCGGCGCGGCTCCACGCGGTCTCGATCCCCGAAGCCGCGGCGACGCTGCCGGCCGCGGCGACGGCGGCGGCCGCCGCCGAGGCGGGGATCGCGGCCGCCGAGGCGGCCGACGTCGCCGCCGCGGTGGCCGCGATTGCCGCCGCCGAGGCGCGGGCGCGAATCGTCATCTGCGGGTCGCTCTACCTCGCCGGCACGGTCCTGCGCGACAACGGCTGACCGGTGCGGCCCCGGCGCGGCGTCGCGCCAGCCGCATGGCGGGCATGCGGGTGCCGGAGTTGCCGGCCCCGCGCCCGCCCCCCATCTCGACGGAGAACCCGAATCGAGGAGCCCGGCCATGCTCGCCCCGTCACCCGCCGCCCCGTCTTCGCCGCTGTCCGAAAGCCTGCCCGTCCGTGCCTGGCGGTGGCTCGCCGGGGCGATCGGCATGTTTCTCGCCGCTGCCCGGGCGGCCGCCGATGCCGAGCGGCTCTCGGCGATGTCCGACGCCGACCTGGCCCGCGAGGGGCTGCGGCGCAGCGACCTCGCCGCGACGGTCTACGCCCGCCACTTCGGCCGCTGAGGCCCGAGGAGTGCCCGGCACCGGCCGCGGTGGAGCGGCCGCTGGCGGGAAGGGCGGCCGGTCAGGGTCACCCGGCGGCTTGCCGCGGCTCCGCTGGCGGTTGCGCGGCCGGTCCGGGGGCGCCTGCGAGGCGCATGAAGATCACCAGCAGGGTGAGGCCCATCAGCAGGCACAGACGCCAGGAGCGGCCGGATCGGCGGGCGGGGGGGAGGGCGAGCATCTCGTTCATGTCCGCAGGCTGCCCCGCAAAACGTGAAGAATTTAGGCATGTTTGCGTGCCCCGGGTGGAAGGACCGTTTCCGAATCGACCGGCTGCGGCGTGATGCCCTTTCCCTCGGCCCGGCCATGCGCTAAGGCGCGCACCGCGCGCGGCCTGCCGAGGATCCCATGAAGTTCACCCTCTCCTGGCTCAAGGACCATCTCGACACCTCGGCCGACGCGGCCACCGTCGCCGCGGCCCTCACCGACCTCGGGCTCGAGGTCGAGGAGGTCGCCGACCCGGTCGGACGGCTGGGCGCCTTCACCATCGCCCGCGTCATCGAGGCCGTCCCCCACCCCAACGCCGACCGGCTGCGGCTCTGCCGGGTGGCGACCTGGCCTGCCGGCCCCGGCGGGCCGATGGAGGAGGTGCAGGTGGTCTGCGGCGCCCCCAACGCCCGCACCGGCATGGTCGGCATCTTCGCCCCTCCCGGGACCCGCATCCCCGGAACGGGGGTCGACCTCCGGCCCGGCATGATCCGCGGCGTCGCCTCCAACGGCATGCTCTGCTCGGAGCGCGAGCTCGAGCTCTCCGAGGACCACGACGGCATCATCGAACTGCCCGGCGACGCCCCGCTCGGCGCCCGCTACATCGACTGGGCGGGGCTGAACGATCCGGTGATCCACATCAAGGTCACGCCCAATCGGCCCGACGCGCTGGGTGTGCGCGGGATTGCCCGCGACCTTGCCGCGCGCGGGCTGGGTGTGCTGAAGCCGCAGCCGCGGGCCGCGCCTGCCGGCCGCTTCCCCTGCCCGGTGACGGTGGCGATCGACCCCGTGCTGAAGGCGCGCGGCTGCCCGCTGTTCGCCGGCCGGCTGGTCCGCGGCGTCACCAACGGGCCGAGCCCCGTCTGGTTGCAGCGCCGGCTGCGGGCGATCGGGCTGCGGCCGATCTCGGCGCTCGTCGACATCACAAACTTCTTCACCTTCGACCGCAACCGCCCGCTGCATGTCTTCGACGCCGCCCGCATCGCCGGCGGGCTGCGCATCCATCCCGCGGCCGGCGGCGAGCGGCTGGTCGCGCTGGACGGCAAGACCTACGCGCTGGCGCCGGGCATGATGCTGATCTCCGATGACGCGGGGCCCGAAAGCCTGGCCGGGATCATGGGCGGCGAGGCCTCCGGCGTGACCGCGGCGACGACCGAAGTCTTCATCGAAAGCGCCTACTGGGATCCCCTGACGGTGGCCGCCACCGGCCGGGCGCTGCGCATCGGCTCGGACGCGCGCTACCGGTTCGAGCGCGGGGTGGACCCCGAGGACACCGTTCCCGGGCTCGAGGCGGCGACGGCGATGGTCCTCGAGCTCTGCGGCGGCGAGGCCTCGGCGCTGGCCGTCGACGGGGCGGTGCCCGACAACAGCCGCAGCTACGGCTTCGACTCCGGCCGGCTGAAACGGCTCGTCGGCCTCGACCTGCCGGAGGCCGCCCAGCGAGCGACCCTTGCCGCCCTCGGCTTCCGGCTCGTGGGCGACCGCGCCCATCCCCCCTCGTGGCGGCCCGACATCCAGGGCGAGGCCGACCTCGTCGAGGAGGTCGCGCGCATCGCCTCGCTTGCCGGGCTGCAGGGCGTGCCCCTGCCGCGGCCGGCGCCCGGGGTGGCGCGGCCGGTGCTGACAGCCGCCCAGCGCCGCGAGGGGATGGCCCGCCGCACCGCCGCGGCGCTCGGCTACAGCGAATGCGTGACCTACAGCTTCATCGACGCGGCCGCCGCGGCGCTGTTCGGCGGCGGGGCCGGCGCCTGCCGGCTGGACAACCCGATCTCCTCGGAGATGACGCATCTGCGCCCCGACCTGCTGCCCGGGCTGCTGCGGGCGGCGGCGCGCAACCAGGCGCGCGGCTTCGCCGATCTGGCGCTGTTCGAGGTCGGGCCGGCCTTCTCCGGCGGCGAGCCGGGCGAGGAGACGGCGATGGTCGCCGGTCTCCGCGTCGGCGCGGCGGGCCCGCGCGATCCCCACGGCAGCCGCCGGGCGGTCGATGTGTTTGACGCCCGCGCCGATGCCGAGGCGGTGCTGGCCGCGGCCGGGGCGCCGGCGCGGCTGCAGGTCGGCCGCGCGGCGCAGGGCTGGTGGCATCCCGGCCGGGCCGGGACGCTGGCGCTCGGCCCGCGCGTGCTTGCGGCCTTCGGCGAGCTTCATCCCCGCGTGCTCGCCGCGCTCGACGTCCGCGGCCCGGCGGTGGCCTTCACGCTCTGGCCGGCCGCCATCCCCGCGCCGCGCAGCCGCACCATCGCCCGCCCCGCGCTCAGGCTGTCGGACTACCAGACGGTCGAGCGCGACTTCGCCTTTGTGCTCGATGCCCGCGTCGAGGCGGCAGCGGTCGTCACCGCCGCGCAGGGTGCCGACAAGGCGCTGATTGCCGAGGTTCGGGTGTTCGACGAATTCGCGGGCGCCCGCGCCGAGGCGCAGCTCGGCGCCGGACGCAAATCCCTGGCCATCACCGTCCGGCTGGAGCCGCGCGACCGCACCCTGACCGAGGCCGAGATCGAGGCGGTCTCGGCGCGGGTGGTCGACAAGGTCGCCCGCGCCACCGGCGGCGTGCTGCGGGCCTGAGGCCGCCCCGCCCCGCCGGTCACCGGCAGAAGCCGCCGGCCGCCTCGCGGATGTCGCGCACGCGACCAGCCCCGGGGCTGTCGATGCGCGTCCCGGCCCGGCCCGCGGCCGGGTCCATCCGCACGATCAGGTCGGAGTCCAGGCTGCCCGGGAGATGATGGCCCGTCCACTCCGGCAATGGCCTTGCGGGACGGACGACAGGCCCCGCGGGTGCGATCGGGCACCCTGGCATGAACCGTCGGAACGATGCCCCCGGTCCCGGGCCCGACGCCGATCGGCAGGCCGCTGCGGCCGGCCTTGGCCGTCACCGGCCAGGCCGGCCGCAGCGGCTAGGGCGACGGCGAGGGCGAGGGCGGGATTCACCGGCTCCGCCGGCGTGGCGCCGCGCATGGTCTGCGTGGCGGCATTGACCGGCCAGCCTCGATGACGCCATTGTGACCGGCGCGTGATCCGGCCGGGCCGCGCGCGGGCCCCCCGCGCGGGCGCTTCCCTTTCGCGTGAAGGCCAACTAGACAGGCGCAAGAAGACGTTCCAACAGGGAGAACCAGATGAAGAAGACCCTTCTGGCGACCACGGCCGCCCTGGTCGTGAGCGCCGCCGCCGTGCAGGCGCAGGAAGTGAAAATCGGCATCCTGCTGGGCTTCACCGGACCGCTCGAATCGCTGGTGATGCACATGGCGCCGGGCGCCGAACTCGCGATCGCCGAGATCAACGCCTCGGGCGCCTTCGGGCTCGGCACGCTGGCGACCGTGAACGGTGACACCGGCTGCATCGACGCCCCGCTCGCCACTGCCTCGGCCGAGCGGCTGATCACCGCCGAGCGCGTGGCGGGCATCGTCGGGGGCGACTGCTCGGGTGTCACCGGCGCCGCGCTGCAGAACGTGGCCCGGCCGAACGGCGTCGTGATGGTGTCGCCCTCGGCCACCTCGCCCGCCCTGAGCACGGTCGAGACCGACGGCTACTTCTACCGCACCGCCCCCTCCGACGCCCGCCAGGGCGTGGTGATGGCCGAGAACATCCTCGACCGGGGCATCAAGTCGGTCGCGGTCACCTACACCAACAACGACTACGGCAAGGGCCTCGCCGACAGCTTCGCCGCCGCCTACGCCGAGCGCGGCGGGACGGTGACGATCAACGCCGCCCATGAGGACGGCAAGGCGGACTATACCGCCGAGGTGGGCGCGCTGGCGGCCGCCGGCGGCGATGCGCTCGTGGTCGCGGGCTACATCGGCCAGGGCGGCTCGGGCATCCTGCGCGCGTCGCTCGACACCGGCGCCTTCGACACCTTCGTGTTCCCGGACGGCATGGTCGGCCAGGAGCTCGAGGCCAACTTCGGCCCCGAGATCAACGGCTCGTTCGGCCAGAACCCGGCCTCGGCCGGCGAGGGCGCGGGCATCTTCCACGGCATGGCCACCGCGGGCGGTTTCGACGGCACCTCGCCGTTCTCGGCCGAAAGCTACGACGCGGCGGCGCTGATCGTGCTCGCCATGCAGGCTGCGGGCTCGACCGACCCCAAGGTCTACAAGGACAAGATCCTCGATGTCGCCAACGGCCCCGGCGAGCGCATCCTGCCCGGCGAGCTTGCCAAGGCGCTGGAGATCCTGAAGGCCGGCGGCGAGGTCGACTATGACGGCGCGACCGGCGTCGAGCTTGTCAACGGCCGCGAGGCCGCGGGCAGCTACCGCGAGATCGAGTTCGTCGACGGCAAGCTGAGCGTCATCCGCTTCCGCTGAGCGGCGCGCAGGCGCGAACGAACAGCCCGGTTGCGGCCGGGCTGTTTTTCGTTCATACGCCGCCGGACGAGGTCAGGTGACCGGCCGCGGGAAACGACGGCCGGCACGGACGGGGAGACGACCGCATGATCGTGGTGGAGGATCTCCACAAGCATTTCGGCGGATTCCGTGCCGTGGACGGCGCGTCGCTCGCGATCGCCCCGGGCTCGATCACCGGGCTGATCGGGCCGAACGGGGCCGGCAAGACGACGCTCTTCAACTGCATCGCCGGCCGGCTGAGGCCGACCTCGGGGCGGGTGCTGATGGAGGGCGAGGACATCACCGGCCTGCCGCCCCACGACCTCTTCCACAAGGGCGTGCTGCGCACCTTCCAGATCGCGCACGAGTTCTCCTCGCTGACCGTGCGCGAGAACCTGATGATGGTGCCCTCCGGCCAGTCCGGCGAGATGCTGTGGAACGCCTGGTTCGGCCGCGGCCGCATCGCCGCCGAGGAGCGCGCGCTCGCCGCCAGGGCCGAGGAGGTGCTGGAGTTCCTCACCATCTCCCACCTCGCCGGCGAACGCGCGGCCAACCTGTCAGGCGGGCAGAAGAAGCTTCTGGAACTCGGCCGGACGATGATGGTCGATGCCCGCATCGTCTTTCTCGACGAGGTCGGGGCAGGGGTGAACCGGACGCTGCTGAACACCATCGCCGACGCGATCCGCCGGCTCAACCGCGAGCGCGGCTACACCTTCTGCGTCATCGAGCACGACATGGACTTCATCGCCCGCCTCTGCGACCCGGTGATCGTGATGGCCGAGGGCAAGGTTCTTGCCGAGGGGCCCGCGGACGCGATCATGAAGAACGAGGCGGTGATCGAGGCCTATCTCGGGCGCGGGCTGAAGAACCGGGTCAGGGCGGAGGCCGCGTCGTGAGCGCGACGCCGCCGGGCGCGAGGCTGGCCGGTGCCCATCTCCTCGGCGAGCGGATGACGGGTGGCTACGGCGCCAGCGACATCCTGCACGAGTGCACCATCGAGGCGCGGCCGGGCGAGATCGCCGTCATCGTCGGTCCGAACGGCGCCGGCAAGTCGACCGCGATGAAGGCGGTCTTCGGGATGCTGCGGCTGCGCGGCGGCCGGGTGACGATCGGCGGCGACGAGATCACCCGCCTCAGCCCTCAGGACCGGGTGGCCCGCGGCATGGCCTTCGTGCCCCAGACCCACAACATCTTCCCCTCGATGACGGTCGAGGAGAACCTCGAGATGGGCGCCTTCCTGCGCCGCGACGACATCCGGCCGACCATGGAGCAGGTCTATGCGCTGTTTCCGATCCTGCAGGAGAAGCGCAGGCAGGCGGCGGGAGAGCTGTCGGGCGGGCAGCGCCAGCAGGTTGCGGTTGGCCGGGCGCTGATGACCCAGCCGCGGATCCTGATGCTCGACGAGCCGACGGCCGGCGTCTCCCCGATCGTCATGGACGAGCTCTTCGACCGCATCATCGAGATCGCCCGCACCGGGCTGACGATCCTGATGGTCGAGCAGAACGCCCGCCAGGCGCTGGAGATCGCCGACCGCGGCTATGTGCTGGTGCAGGGGCGCAACGCCTATTCCGACACGGGCGCGGCGCTGCTTGCCAACCCCGAGGTCCGGCGCAGCTTCCTTGGGGGGTGAGGGGATGGGGACGTCGGCACAGAACCCGGGGATGGTGGCGCCGCCGGCCGCCCCGCCGGCTGGGGGGCGCGACTGAGTCATGGAGGGGCTGCTCAACGCCGCCGTGGTGATGGCGAACTTCGTGATCGTCCCGGCCACCGCCTACGGCGCCCAGCTCGCGCTCGGGGCGCTCGGGGTGACGCTGATCTTCGGCATCCTGCGCTTCTCCAACTTCGCCCATGGCGACACCATGGCCTTCGGCGCGGCGATCACGATCCTCGGCGTCTGGGCGCTGCAGGGGGCGGGCGTGTCGCTGTTCCCGGTGCCGACGGCGATCCTCGCGCTGCCCTTCGGCATCCTCGCCACGGCGCTGCTGCTCTTGGCCACCGACCGCGGCGTCTACCGCTTCTACCGCCGCCAGAAGGCCAACCCGATCATCCTGGTGATCGTGTCGATCGGGGTGATGTTCATAATGAACGGCCTGGTCCGCTTCGTGATCGGCACCGAGGAAATCCGCTTCGACGACGGTGCGCGCTTCCTCGTCGACGTGCGCGGCTTCCGCGAGGCGACCGGGCTGGCCGAGGGGCTGGCGATCCGCACCGCGCAGGTGACGACCTTCCTGACCGCGATCGTCTTCGTCGCCGCGCTGTTCTGGTTTCTGAACCGGACGCGCACCGGCAAGTCGATGCGTGCCTTCTCCGACAACGAGGATCTGGCGCTGCTGTCGGGCATCGACCCCGAGCGGGTGGTGCGCGTGACCTGGGTTATCGCCGCGGCGCTGGCCGCCACCGCCGGGGTCCTCTACGGGCTCGACAAGTCCTTCTGGCCGACGACCTACTTCCAGTTGCTGTTGCCGATCTTCGCCGCCGCGGTGGTGGGCGGGCTCGGCAGCCCGCTCGGGGCAATCGCCGGCGGCTTCCTGGTGGCCTTCTCGGAGATCTCGGTCACCTACGCCTTCCGCCGCGCGCTCGGCCATCTCCTGCCGCCCGACTGGATGCCCGCGGGCCTCGTGCAGCTCCTGTCCACCGACTACAAGTTCGCGGTCAGCTTCGTCATCCTGGTGATCGTGCTGCTCTTCAAGCCGACCGGCCTTTTCAGGGGAACCTCGTCATGAGCCGCGCCGGCCTGCGCACCCCGACCCTCTTCATCCTGGTCGCCGGGCTGATCGCGATAACCGGCTTCGCGCAAAGCTGGAACGTCGCGCTCACCATCGTCAACATGGGGCTGGTCTCGGCCATCGTCGCGCTCGGCCTGAACATGCAGTGGGGCTATGCGGGGCTGTTCAACATCGGGGTGATGGGCTTTCTCGCCGTCGGCGGGCTGACCGTGGTGCTGGTGGCGATGCCGCCCGTGACCGAAGCCTGGGCCGCCGGCGGGGCGGCGGCGCTCGCGGGGCTGGCGATCGGCGTGGCGGCCCTGGTCGGCGCCGTCCTGCTGCGCCGGCGCCTGCCGCCCGGGCCGCTGCGCGGGGCCGGCACCGCGGCGATCCTTCTCGCAGGCTACGTCCTGGGGCGCGCCGTCTTCATCCCCGGCGCCGATGCCATCGAACGCGTCAACCCCGCCGGCACCGGCTTCCTGGGCGGGTTCGGCCTGCCCGTCATCCTCGCCTGGCCGCTCGCCGGGGCGCTGGCGGCAGGGGCGGCCTGGGTGATCGCGCGCATCGCGCTCGGCCTGCGGGCCGACTACCTCGCCATCGCCACCCTCGGCATCGCCGAGATCATCATCGCCATCCTCAAGCACGAGGACTGGCTCACCCGCGGGGTCAAGAACGTCGTCGGCATCCCCCGCCCGGTGCCCTTCGAGGTCGAGCTGCTGCGCGACCCCGCTTTCGTCGCCCGGATGCAGGGCTGGGGGCTCGACCCGGTGTCGGCCGCCTCGATCCTCGTCAAGCTTGCCTATGCGGCGCTGTTCGTCGTCGTCCTCGCGCTGCTGATGTGGATGGCCGAGAAGGCGCTGAACTCGCCCTGGGGGCGGATGATGCGGGCGATCCGCGACAACGAGGTCGCGGCCGAGGCGATGGGCAAGGACGTCACCCGCCGCCACCTGCAGATCTTCGTGCTGGGCGCCGCGGTGATGGGCATCGCCGGGGCGATGATGACGACCCTCGACGGCCAGCTCACTCCCGGATCCTACCAGCCGCTGCGCTTCACCTTCCTCGTCTGGGTGATGGTCATCGTCGGTGGTTCGGGCAGCAACTGGGGCGCGGTCCTCGGCGGCTTCCTGATCTGGTGGCTCTGGGTGATGGTCGAGCCGATCGGACTCTGGCTGCTCGGCGTCCTCACCACGCCCCTGCCCGAGGGCTCGGCGCTGAAGGCCCATCTCCTCGGCTCGGCCCAGCACATGCGGCTGATCACCATGGGGCTGATCCTGCTGCTCGTCCTGCGCTTCGCGCCGCGCGGGCTGATCCCCGAACGCTAGGCGTCCGGCGGCCGCGCCGGTCCCGGGCCGGCGCATTGGCGCCTCAGCCGCGCGTCAGCGCCCGTCCGATGCCCCAGACTGCGGCGATGCCGGCGATGTCAAGCGCCAGCCGCGGCGCCATGGCCGCCACGTCCTGCGCCGGGTAGCTCGTATGCCACAATGCCAGCCCGTCAAGCGGCCCGGGCGGGGCAAGCACCAGCAGCGCCACCGCGTTGTTGGCGAAATGCAGCCCCCAGGCCCAGCCGATCGCGCCGGTCCGGGCCGTCAGGTCGGCCGCCGCAAGCCCGAACAGCCCGGTGGCCGCCACCACCAGCCAGGCGTTGGCGCCATGGGTGGCGGTGTCGAGGTGGACGAGGCCGAACAGCAGCGAGGGCGCCAGCGCCCAGACGGCCGGCGAGCGGAAGCGGGCGGCGAGCTGCGACTGGATGTACCCGCGGAACAGCACCTCTTCGGCTCCCGTCTGCACCAGCACCGCCGCCAGCGCCAGCGGCAGCCAGGCCGCCCACAGCGCTGCCGGCATCGCGGGCTGCGCGCCCTCCAGGCCCGGCGGCAGCAGCATCGCCGCGCCCCAGACCGCCACCACCGCCGCCGCCCCGGCGACGAAGCCGGCGATCACGCGCGGCCCCCGGCCGAACAGGGTGCTGGGGCCGCGCCCGTGCAGCAGTCGCGCCGCGACGAGCGTTCCGGCCGCGAGTCCCGCAAAGCTCATCAGGACGGCCACCGCCCCCGCCGGGGTGCGCCCGCTTGCCAGCGCCGCGGCCGGCCCTGGCTGCCCGGGCAGAAGCGCCCCCAGCGCATGGGCCAGGACCAGAAGCGCCGCCAGATGGGTTCCGGCTGCGATCAGCACGCCCGCGGCCAGCCGCCAGGGTGCGGGACGCGCCCGGGCGGGGGCGACGAAGGCCGCGAAGGCGCGGGAATGGTCGGGCAGGGTCATCGCAGCCCGGAACTAGTGCATTCCCGCGGCGGAGGGAATCATCTCCGCCGGCGGCGCGGCCCGCCCGGGCGGCACCCGGCGGCAGGGACGGGCGTGGCAATGAACGGGGGCGGCCCGCGCCCGCCCGGTGCCGCGGCGTCTGCTGCCCGGCCCCGGCCGGCGCGATCCCGGGTCGCGGCGCCGCGGAAGCCTTGCCCCGCGCCCCGCCGGCCGCTATCCCCTCGGCCGAGCCAATCCCGGGGAGGACGCCGCCATGACCAACGCCCGCTTCGACAAGTCGCGGCTGCCCAGCCGCCATGTGACCGAGGGCCCGAGCCGGGCGCCGCATCGCAGCTACTTCTACGCCATGGGGCTGACCGAGGAGGAGATCCACCAGCCCTGGGTGGGGGTCGCGACCTGCTGGAACGAGGCCGCGCCCTGCAACATCGCGCTGAACCGGCAGGCCCAGGCGGTCAAGATGGGGGTCAAGAAGGCCGGCGGCACGCCGCGCGAGTTCACCACCATCACCGTCACCGACGGCATCGCCATGGGCCATGTCGGCATGCGGTCCTCGCTGCCCTCGCGCGAGGCGATCGCCGACACCGTCGAGCTGACCATGCGCGGCCACTGCTACGACGCCCTCGTCGGGCTGGCCGGCTGCGACAAGTCGCTGCCGGGGATGATGATGGCGATGGTGCGGCTCAACGTCCCCTCGGTCTTCCTCTACGGCGGCTCGATCCTGCCCGGCCGGCTCGACGGCCGTGATGTCACCGTCCAGGACGTCTTTGAGGCGGTCGGCCGCCACCAGGCCGGCAACTACTCGGATGCCGAGCTCGACATCCTCGAGCGCGTCGCCTGCCCCTCGGCGGGCGCCTGCGGCGGCCAGTACACCGCCAACACCATGGCCTGCGTGGCCGAGGCGATCGGGCTTGCGCTGCCCAACTCCTCCGGTGCCCCCGCCCCCTACGAGAGCCGCGACGCCTATGGCGAGGCCTCGGGCGAGGCGGTGATGCGGCTGATCGAGCGAGGCATCCGCGCCCGCGACATCGTCACCCGCCAGAGCCTCGAGAACGCCGCCCGGGTCGTGGCCTGCACCGGCGGGTCGACCAACGCCGGCCTGCACCTGCCGGCGATCGCGCATGAGGCGGGGATCGAGTTCGACCTCTTTGACGTCTGCGACATCTTCCGCGACACCCCCTATTTCGTGAACCTCCGGCCCGGCGGCGACTACGTCGCCAAGGATCTCTACGAAGCCGGCGGCGTGCCGGTGGTGATGCGCGAGCTGCGCAAGGCCGGGCTCATCCACCTCGACTGCATGACCGCCACCGGGCGCACGATCGGCGAGGAGATCGACCGCGTCGAGCGCGACGCCGACGGGCGGGTGATCCATCCGGTCACCGCCCCGATCAGCCGCACCGGCGGGGTCGTCGGGCTGAAGGGCAACCTTGCCCCCGAGGGGGCGATCGTGAAGGTCGCCGGCATGGGCGAGGCCGAGCAGGTCTTCACCGGCCCGGCGCGCGTCTTCGACTGCGAGGAGGACGCCTTCGAGGCGGTGCGTGCCCGTGCCTACCGGCCCGGCGAGGTGATCGTGATCCGCAACGAGGGGCCGAAGGGCGGGCCGGGCATGCGCGAGATGCTGGCCACCACCGCCGCGCTGTCGGGCCAGGGGATGGGCAAGAAGGTCGCGCTCATCACCGACGGCCGCTTCTCGGGGGCGACGCGCGGCTTCTGCGTCGGTCATGTCGGCCCCGAGGCGGCGGCCGGCGGGCCGATCGCGCTCGTCCGCGACGGCGACGTGATCACAATCAACGCCCTGACCGGCGAGCTGTCGGTGGCGCTGCCGGAGGAGGAACTCGCCCGCCGCCGGGCCGCCTGGGCCGGGCCGCGGCCGACGGTCCACGGCGCCGGGGCGCTGTGGAAATACGCCCAGCTGGTCGGCTCGACCCGCTTCGGCGCCGTGACCCATCCCGGCGGGCGGGACGAGGGGCACGTCTACGCCGACATCTGAGGCGCGCTTGCAGGCACGCGCGGGGTTGTGAGACCTCGCGCGTTGTGGCCAAGTCGGATACGGGCCGGGCCGTCGGCGGCAAGGCCAGGGTAACGGTGCATGGTGCGCAAGGACGGGACGCTCGTCGATCGTCTGATCCACCGTCGGTCACTGCGCCGGTGGGAGCGGGTGGCGAGCGAGGCCGCGGTACTCGACCCGCCCTCGCTGAGGGCGCTGCGCGGCGAGGCGCGGGAGCTGCGCGCCCGCCTCGACCAGGCGCTGCATGCTGCCGAGGGGCGCATCGCCCTGCCCGGCGGCGGCACGGCCGAGATCGAGCTGCCGCTGCACTACGACTGGGCCTGGCGGCCCGGCCTCTGGCGGGCACCCCTTGCGGCGCCGGGCCATGTCTCCTGCGCCTCGGGCACGGCGCTGGGGCCCGACGTCAAGCTGTTTCACGACTGCGCCGCGCCGGAATTCGTGCTGCGGCAGGTTCGCAACGGCGGGGCGGCCGACCAGGCGCCGTTCGGTGTGTCGGTGGAGGTGTTCGCCCTCGACGGTACCTTCCTGTCGATCGTCATCGACCTGCCGGAGGCGGCGGCAAGGTCGCTGCGGCTGCGCCATGTCCTGGGGCTGACTCTGGAGACGACGGTCGAGCGGCCGGCCGAGGTGCTGGCGAGGCTCAACATCCGCCACGGCCCCAACACCGAGCAGATCGCGCGCAGCCTGCCCTTGGGGCAGGGGTCGGCGGTGGCCGAGTTCGATCTCGCCTACAGCAAGGTCAACGAGAAGCGGGTGGAGGCGGCATGGATCGACCTGATCCTCGGCGGCGTGCCGATGAACCGCATCCTGATCCGCGACGCCGTGCTCACCCGCCGGCCGCGGGCCGAGCTCTAGCCCCATGGGGGATCGCCGATGTCGCGCTACAGCCTGACCCGCACCCGCTTTCACGCCGGTCGCTGGGAGGGGGTGCTGACCGGGCCCGAGGACCCGCCGGCGCTGGCGGTGACGCTGCGCGACCGCCGGCTGGACGGGCCCGAGCTGGAGCCCCTGGGGTCGGGCCGCTGGACGCTGCGGGTCGACATCCCGGCGGACTGCCTGTCCGAGGGCGTGCAGACCTTCCTGATCCGGGAGGCCGGCAGCGGCGAGAAGCTCGACAGTTTCGCGATCATGGCCGGGGCGCCGCTGGACGACGACATCCGCGCCGAGATCGACCTGCTGCGCGCCGAGCTTGACCTCCTCAAGCGGGCCTTCCGCCGCCACGTCGCCGAGGGGCGCGGCTGAGCGGCACGCCAATACCGCCTTCTTGACGGCGCGGCTCCGCAATCTCGCCCGATTCGGAGACGATACCTTCCACACCCGGAAAGCGTGGACGGCAGGTGCACAATGGACCGACTGACGGAGATGGAAGCCTTCGCCATGGTCGTCGACCAGGGCGGCTTCACCGACGCGGCCAAGAAGATGGGCATCTCGAAGTCGGCCGTCTCCAAGCACATCTCCTCGCTCGAGGCGCGGCTTGGGGCGAGGCTTCTGAACCGCACCACCCGGAGGGTGAGCCCCACCGAGATCGGGCTGGCCTACTACGACCGGGCGCGGCGGGTGCTGAACGATGCGGGAGAGGCGGACGCGCTGGTCAGCGCGATGCAATCGGCCCCCTCCGGCCTGCTGCGGATGTCGGTGGCGACCGATTTCGGGGTGACGCTGCTGTCGCCGATCCTGGGCGAGTTCCTGAAGGAATACCCCAGCATCACCATCAACATGGTGCTGAACAACCGCTATGTGGAGCTGATCTCGGAGGGCTTCGACATGGCCATCCGGATGGGCGAGCTCGAGGATTCCAGCCTGCGTGCGCGCAAGATCACCGACACGACGCGGCGGATGGTGGCGGCGCCGTCCTACTTCCAGACCTACGGCCGGCCGATGAAGATCGACGACCTGAACGAACACAAGCTTCTGCATTACTCCAGTCAGGCCGCCGGCAACGTCTGGAAGATCACCGCGCCGTCGGGCGAGAAGCGGCAGGTCCGCAGCGCCGGCTGGCTGACGGTCAACGACGGCCAGTCGCTGCTGAACGCGGCGATCGCCGGGCTCGGGATCGCCTACCTGCCAAGCTTTCTCTACTATGCGGCGCTGAAGGAGGGGCTGATCGAGGAGGCCATTCCCGACCTGCCGGTGGACATCATCGGCATCTATGCGGTCTATCCCCCCGGCCGGTTCACCCAGCCGAAGGTGCGCGCCTTCATCGACTTCCTCGTGGCCGCCTTTGCCGACAAGGGCCCCGACCTCTGGTGAGGCCGCCGGGGCCCTCGTCCCACGCATGGGACAGAGTCCAAGCTGTTGTGATCATTTGAAAGATGTGAGGGTCTTCACCCTCTGTTCAGCCTTGTGGCGGGCGGCGTGGCCGCCGTCGGGGCGGACCTGCCTCAGCCTGGCGGCGGCACCAGCAGCACCGCCTCGACCCGCCGGTTGCGGGCCCGGCCCGCGGGCGTGAGGTTGCTGTCGCGGGGCGCGAGATAGCCCACGCCCTCGGCCGAGACCTGCGCAGGCGCCGTGCCATGCGCCGCCACCAAGCGCTCGGCCACCGCCTGGGCGCGCTGGCGCGACAGGGCGATGTTGGCGGCGAGGCTGCCGGTGGCGTCGGAGTGGCCGACGAGGACGATGCGGCGGGCGGGGTCGGCGGCGAGGAAGGCCGCCAGCGCGGCGAGCGAGGCGAAGGGGCCGGGGCCGAGCCGCGCCGCCCCGGCCTCGAAGGCGAGATCCTCGAGTGCCACCGCCCCGTCGGCCTCGATCTGCCGGCCGAAGGCGTCGGGGGAAGGCGCGGCGGGCCCGGTGACGGTGGCGGGCGGGACGGCGGGGCGCGGCAGGGGCCGCAGCCCGTCGCCCCCTTCGGCAGGCTGCGGCCGGTCGACGGCGGGCGGCGGCGGCGTGGCGGGCCCCCCGCCCGGCAGCGACGGCGGCGGTGCGGGGTCGATGCGGGTCAACTGCACATGTCCGGCGCCGCGCGAGCGGCTGACGAGCAGCGCTACCAGCGTGCCGGCGTCCTCGGCCTCGGCCGCGAGATAGCGGAAGTCGCCGAGGTCGACATGCATTGCGGGTTCGGGCAGCACGTCGAGCGCGAAGCGGAAGTCGAAGCCGCCGCAGTCGCGGTCGGCGCAGTCGAAGAGGATCGCGTAGCCCTGCGCGAGCAGTTGCGCCCTGAGGCCGGCGAACAAGCCGAGCGTGCCCTCGCCGGGTGCGGGGGTGCGCCAGGCCGTCACGGTGATCGCGCCCTCGGCCCGGCGGAGCGGCAGGCCGCCCGGTGTCCAGGGCCCCAGCGCGATGCGCGCCTCGCCATGGGCCGCGGCCTGTCCGACGGTCACCACAGAGCCCTCGGGCAGCGCAAGCGCCGCCGCCCCGGCGGGCCCGGCCAGCCCGATCAGGGCGACAAGGACCGGCCAGGCCATCACCGGGCCTGGGCGTGGTAGTCCGGGTTCGGCGCCATCGCGACGGCCGAGGCGAGGCGGTTGGTCATGTTGTAGAAGGCGGCGACGGCGGAGATGTCCCAGATATCGCGGTCGGTGAAGCCCGCCTCGCGCAGGTGCGCGCGGTCGGCCTCGGCGATGCGGGAGGAGGCGAGCGTCAGCTTCTCGGCGAACTCGAGCATCGCCCGCTGCCGGGTGTCCAGCGGCGCGACGCGCCAGTTCATCACCAGCGCCTCGCCGAGCGCGGGCTCGCCCGAGAGCGCGCGGACCGCGGCGCCATGCGCGACCTGGCAGTACCAGCAGCGGTTGGCAGAGGAGACGACGACCGCGATCATCTCGCGCTCGAGCCTGGTCAGGCCCGAGGGCGCCAGCATCAGGTCGTTGTAGAGCGCCGTGAAGGCGTTCAGCTTGTCAATGTCGAAGGCATGCGCCCACAGCACGTTCGGGACCAGCCCGAGCTTGTCAGCGCAGAGGGCAAAGTAGCGGGCGGTCGCCTCGGGCAGCGGATCGACCGGGGCAAGGTCGAGCGCGGTGACGGGGATGGCCGGAGGGGTAGGGGCTGGCACCGGGGGCGGGCCTCCTGGGGCGGTCAGGCGCTGCGGTACCAATACCGGCCGGCAGCGATGAAGCCAAGCGCGGCAAAGAGCGCACGGGCGGGGGCGTTGGCCTCGACCGTGGCGACGGCGATGGCGGTAGCCCCCCGCCCCGCCGCCCAGTGGGCGGCCCCGCGCACCAGCCGTTCGGCGATGCCGCGACGGCGGAAGCGCGGCAGCACGGCAAGCGCGTGGACCATCGCCACCTCGCGGTCGAGCGCGACGAAGGCGGCGCCGGCGGGACGGTCGTCCTCGCGCGCCAGGAGGGCGGTCTTCGGGCCGGCCGCGCGTGCCATCACCTGCAGCCGCTCGGGGCCGGTGCCGCCCTCGGCCCAGAGTTCGGCCATCACCGCCAGCGGCGCCTCGGCGGGCAGGACGGTGAGAAAGGCGGGCGGCGCGGCCACGGCGGCGACCGGGGCGGCAAGAAGGAGCGTGGGATCGGCGGGCGCGAGGCCGCGGGCGGCGAGCGCTGCGTCGAGCGCTTCCTGCCCGGGGCGGAGGCGG
Organism: Paracoccaceae bacterium; assembly: GCA_023383015.1. Classification (GTDB taxonomy): domain Bacteria; phylum Pseudomonadota; class Alphaproteobacteria; order Rhodobacterales; family Rhodobacteraceae; genus JAHDXW01. The sequence continues at coordinate 22,286 of JAHDXW010000016.1, read as the reverse complement.
AAGAGGGCCGGCAGGCCGGCGGCCGCGAAGGCGGCGAGCGCCGCCTCGATCTCGGCGGTCGCCGGCAGCCCCCCGGCGGTGGCGGCAGAGACCCGCTTGCCCCCGCCCCGCCCGTCCCGGAAGGTGAAGGCGCCGACCCTGCGGGTGGCCGCGGCCGGCCACGTCGCCTCGAGCGCGGCCTCGATGCGGGTGGCGTCGGGCACGCTCACCGCAAGGCCTCGGGGAAGAGCGCGGCCAGGCGCAGGAGTGCGGCCTCGATGCGTGCGCCGTCGGTGCCGCGCACGACCACGGTGGCCCCGTAGGCGCCGGCCCGCACGAAGGGGTAGGAGCCGAATGCAAGGTCGGCGAACTCGGCGGCGAGCGCGGCGAGGGGGGTGGCGATCTCGCCCTCGCCGCGGGGGATGGTCAGGCTCTGGGTCAGGAGCGGCGTGCCGCCGGCCAGCCGCGCCAGCAGGCCCGCGACCATCGCCTGGAAGACCGCCGGCACCCCGGCCATGACATGGACGTTGCCGAGCGAGAAGCCGGGCGCGGCCGAGACGGGGTTCTCGATCAGCTGCGCGCCGGCGGGGATGCGCGCCATCCGCAGCCGCGCGGCGTTGAGCTCGAGCCCGGTCTTGGCGTAATGCGCCGCCAGGAGGGCGCGGGCGTCCTCGCGCACGCCGACCGGTACGCCGAAGGCGGCCGCCACCGCATCGGCGGTGATGTCGTCATGGGTGGGGCCGATGCCGCCGGACGTGAAGAGGTGGTCGTGGACAGAGCGCAGCGCGTTCACCGCGGCGATGATGGCGGCGGGCTGGTCGGCGACGATGCGCGCCTCGCGCAGGTCGATGCCTGCGCGGGCGAGTTCGCCGGCGAGGAAGTGGAGGTTGGAATCGCGAGTGCGGCCCGAGAGGATCTCGTCGCCGATGACCAGGGCGGCGGCGGTGGGGTTGGGCATGGCGGGATTGTCCTTGTGGTGGCGGGCCCGAGCTTAGCTGCGGGACGGCGGCTTTCCAATGCGCGGCGGGCGGCGGCGCGGTGCAACCGGCCTCTGGCCAAGCGCGGCGATCGGACCTATCTAGGCGCGGAAGCGGACGGGAAGCGCAAGGTGTACGGCACGCGGGGACGCCTGACCAAGGATGGCATCCGGCTGCACGAGCCGGCCGATTTCGCGGGCATGCACCGCGCCGGCCGGGTCGCGGCGGCGATCCTCGATGCGATCGGCGTCCGGGTGCGGCCGGGGGTGTCGACGGGCGAGATCGACGCCGAGATCGAGCGGCTGGTGGCCGGGCACGGCGCGGCCTCGGCCACCATCGGCTACCGCGGCTACCAGCACGCCTCCTGCATCAGCGTCAACCATGTCGTCTGCCACGGCATCCCGGGGCCGAAGCTGCTGAAGGACGGCGACATCCTGAACATCGACGTGACGGTGATCGTCGACGGCTGGTTCGGCGACACGAGCCGGATGTATGTCGCCGGCAGCCCGGGCCGGAAGGCCGAGCGGCTGATCCAGGTGACGCATGACGCGCTGATGAGGGGGATCGAGGCGGTCCGCCCCGGCGCCAGCTTCGGCGACATCGGCCATGCCATCCAGACGCATGTCGAGGGGCAGGGCATGTCGGTGGTGCGCGACTTCTGCGGCCACGGGCTCGGACGGGTGTTCCACGCCCCGCCGAACGTACTGCACTACGGCCGACCGGGCAGCGGGCCGGTGCTGGAGGAAGGCATGTTCTTCACCATCGAGCCGATGGTGAACCTCGGCCGGCCCGAGACCAAGGTGCTGGCCGACGAATGGACCGCGGTGACGCGCGACAAGTCGCTGTCGGCGCAGTTCGAGCATGCCGTGGGGGTGACCGCACAGGGCTGCGAGATCTTCACGCTGTCGCCCGCGGGCAGGTTCCATCCGACCTGGGGCTGAGGCCCCGGTGGGCGCGCGGGCGGTGGCGCTCTTGCGGCTTCTCGTGGCGCTGGCGGCGGCGGTGGCCGCGGCGCTGGCGCAGGAGCGGCTGGAGGGTGTGCGCGCGGGGCTGGAAGCGGGGCCCCTTTCCGTGCCGGGCGGAACGCCCGCGACCGTTTTTCGCCTGCCTGGCGCGGGACCCGCGCCGGTGGTGGTGATTGCCCACGGCTTTGCGGGGTCGCGCCAGCTGATGCTGCCGGTCGCGCTGACGCTGGCCCGGGCGGGCTACATCGCGGTGACCTACGACCTTGCCGGCCACGGCGCGAGCCCGGTGCCGATGTCCGGCGACGTCACGCGGATCGAGGGCGCGACGCGGCGGCTGATTGAGGAGGCGGGCCGCGTCGCCACGGCGGCGCTGGCGCTGCCGGGCGCGGACGGACGGCTGGCGCTGTTTGGCCATTCAATGGCTTCCGACGTCGTGGTGCGGCTGGCGGTCGAGGATTCGCGCGTGGGCGCGGTGGTGGCGCTGTCGATGTTCTCCGAGGCGGTGACGGCCACGGCGCCGCGCAACCTGCTGGTCGTGGCCGGCGCCTGGGAAGGGTTCCTCGCGCGCGAGGCGCTGGCGGCGCTGCGGCGCGCCGACCCCGCCGCGGCGCCGGGCCGGACGGTGGGTGCACCGGAAGCGGGCAGCGGGCGGCGGGCGGTGCTGGCCCCTGGGGTGGAGCATGTCGGGGTGCTATACTCAGCTACCATGCTGGCGGAGGCGCGCGGCTGGCTGGATGCGGCCTTCGGCCGGCAGTCGGCGGGGCCGGTGGCGGCGATCGGCGGCTGGGTGGCGCTGCTGCTTGTGGCGCTGGCCGCTGCCGCCTGGCCGCTCGCGGGCCTTGCGCGGCGGCTGGTGCCGGCGGCACCGCCCCCAGCGCGGCTGCCGGCGGGACGCTTCCTGGTCGCGGCGCTGCTGCCGGCGCTGGCGGTGCCGGTGCTGCTGCGCCTCGTGGACACGCGCTTCCTGCCGGTGCTGGTGGCCGACTACCTGGCGGTGCATCTGCTGGCCTACGGAGCGGCGGCGCTCGGGCTGATGGCGGCGCTCGGCGGACGCGACGCCCGGGGCGGCGGCGGGCGCGGCGGGCGGGGCGGCGGCATGACCGTCGCGGTCGGGATCGGGCTGGCCGTCTATGGCATCGCCGTCTGGGGCGGGGCGCTGCACGCCTGGGCGGCCGGCTTCCGCCCGGCTGCGGAGCGCTGGCCGCTTCTGGCCGCGCTGGCGGCGGGCGCGGTGCCGTTCATGCTGGCTGACGCGGTGCTGACCGAGGGCGGGAGGGCGCCGGCCTGGCGTGCGCTTGTGGTCCGCGGGGCGTTTCTTGCCTCGCTCGGCCTGGCCGTGGCGCTGGACTTCGGGCGGCTCTTCTTCCTCGTCATCATCCTGCCGGTGATCCTGCTGTTCTTCCTGCTGTTCGGCACGATGGGCGGGTGGGTCGGCCGGGCCACCGGCCGGCCGGCGGCGGCCGGCCTCGGTTTGGGGCTGATCCTCGCCTGGGCGCTGGGGGCGACCTTTCCGCTGTTCGCGGAATGACCGGCCGCGCCCGTGCCGCCCCTCAGCGGTCCGCCAGCGCGTCCATCCGCGCGGCAAGGCGCAGGTCGAGCGCGGTCAGCCCGCCGGCGTCATGGGTGGTCAGCGTGACGGCTACCGTCCGCCAGACATTGGTCCATTCGGGGTGGTGGCCGAGCGCCTCGGCAACCAGCGCGACGCGCGTCATGAAGCCGACGGCGGCAACGAAATCGTCGAAGACATAGGTCTTCGCGATCGCGTCGCGGCCGTCGACCTCGACCCAGCCGGTGGCGAGGAGGGGAGCGAGCAGCCCGGCGCGCGCCGCGGGGTCGAGCTGCGCGGGCCTCATCCCCCGGCTCCGGCGGGGGGCATCGCGGCGTCGTCGAGCGCGGCGGCGCGCAGCAGCGCCGGCCGGCCCTCGATGCGGGCCCAGTAGCCGACCAGGGACGGGCGGCGGGGCAGCGTGCCGAACATCATCCCCCAGCCCACCTGGGCGCCGAGCACGACGTCGGCGGCAGTGAAGCGGTCGCCGGCGGCGAAGGGCGTGCGGGAGACGAGCGCCTCGAGCCCGGTAAGCATGCGCTCGAAGCTGCCGAAGCCGGCCATGCCCTCGCGGTCGCCGGGCACCTCGAAGCCCATCGCGCGGGCCGTCACCGCCTGTTCGACCGGCCCGGCGGCGAAGAACATGGCCCGGTGGTAGGCGGCGCGCTCGCCCGGCAGAGGGGCAAGGCCGGCCGCCGGGAAGGCCTCGGCGAGATAGGCGCAGATCGCTGCGACCTCGGTGACCACCGCGGCGCCGTGGACGAGCACGGGCACCTTGGCCATCGGGTTCAGCGCCAGGAAGTCGTGCGTGCGCATCGGCGGGCCGAAGGCGACGATCTCGGCGCGGTAGGGGGCGCCCGTCTCCTCGAGCATCCAGCGGGCGGTTCGGCCCCGCGAGCGGGGGTTGGTGTAGAGGAGGAGGTCGGCCATGGCGGTTCCCTGTTCCGGCGGGCGGTTCATGCGGCCCCGTCCGCCGGCGGGGCGGGACCGCGGCGGAACGGGCCGCCGGCGGAGAGCATCCCGATCTCTGTGTCCACGGCGTCGCGTTCGGCGGCGAGGTGGCGCGCCACCGCATCGCGGAAGCCCGCGTCGGCGATCAGGTGCAGCGAATGGGTGGCCGCCGGCAGATAGCCGCGCGCGAGCTTGTGCTCGCCCTGGGCGCCGGCCTCGACCCGCGCAAGGCCGCGGGCGATGGCCCAGTCGATCGCCTGATAGTAGCAGAGCTCGAAGTGCAGGCAGGGGTGGTCCTCGATGCAGCCCCAGTAGCGGCCGAAGAGCGCGTCGCGGCCGATCAGGTTCAGCGCCCCCGCCACCGGCTGCCCGTCGCGTTCGGCCAGCACCAGCAGCACGTCGTCGCGCATGTCCTCGTGCAGCCGGTCGAAGAAGGCGCGGGTCAGGTACGGCCGGCCCCACTTGCGGCTGCCGGTGTCCTGGTAGAAGCGCCAGAAGGCATCCCAGTGGTGCGGGCGCAGCGCGTCGCCGGTGAGCGTGCGGATGCCGCCGCCGAACGCCTGTGCCTGCGCCCGCTCGCGCCGGATCGCCTTGCGCTTGCGCGAGGAGAGGCCGTCGAGGAACGCCTCGAAGCTCGGGTAGCCGCGGTTGAGCCAGTGGAACTGCCGGGTGACGCGGTGCAGAAGTCCCATTGCCGCACCCGCCGCGGCCTCGGCCTCGGTGCAGAAGGTGACATGGGCCGAGGAGAGCCGGTGGTCGCGGAGGATGCGGGCCAGCGCCTGCAGGAGGGCGGCGCGGCCGGCATCCTCCCACCCCGGGCGGGCGAGCAGGCGGCGGCCGGTGACCGGGGTGAAGGGCACCGCCACCTGCAGCTTGGGGTAGTAGCGTCCGCCCGCCCGCATCCAGGCGTCGGCCCAGGCATGGTCGAAGATGTACTCGCCCTGGCTGTGGGACTTCAGCCAGACCGGCGCGACAGCGACGATCCGGCCGCCGGCCCGGACGACGAGCGGCGCGGGCGTCCAGCCGGTTCCGGGGCCGACCGAGCCCGAGGCCTCGAGCGCGGCGAGGAAGCGGTGGGTGGTGAAGGGGTCGAAGGGCCGGCCGCTGTCGGCCGTCTCGGGGCAGGCGCAGGCGTCCCAGTCGGCGGCGGCGATGGCGCCGACCCCGCCCAGCCCCTCGACCGTCAGCGCCCCGCTGCCATCCATGTCCATGTGCCCCGTGGCGGCCGGCCGCGCCGCCGCCCGACGCCTGAGGTGGCGCCCGCGGCGCCGCCGTCAAGCCCCGGGGACGGCGGCGGCATAGCCCTCGAAGGTGATGTTGTGGGCGATCCGGCGGGCGGCGGCCTCGGCCGCGGGCGAGCGGATCGTCCAGCACAGGATCGCCGCCCCGGCGGCCTTCAGCTCGGCCACCCGCGCGCGGCCGAGGTCGCGCGCCTCGTGGCTGACGAAGCTGGCGCCGACGGCGTCGTAGTCGGCGATGGCGCGCAGCCGGCGGCGGACGGGGGCGGTCAGGCCGGTCCAGTCGGCCAAGCGGAAGGCCGCGGTGGTGATCCCGCGCGGCACCTGCGGGGCGTGGCGGGCGAGCGCGGCGACCGAATGGGGATTGAAGGACATCACCGCCACCGGCCCGGCGTAACCTGCAAGATCGGCCGCCACCGCGGCCTCGAGCGGGCCGACGGCGGGCCCCATGGCGCCGTCCTGGTCTTTGACCTCGACCAGCAGCGCCACCCGGCCGGCGACGAGGGCGAGCACCTCGGCGAGCGTCGGGATGCCCTCGGCCCCGCCCTTCAGCCCGATGGCGCCAAGCTCGGCGGCGGTGCGGGCGGCCACCGGCCCCTTCCCCGTCGTCATCCGGTCGAGCGTGGCGTCGTGGAACACCATCGCCCGTCCGTCGGCCGAGGGCTGGACGTCGATCTCGATGCCGTAGCCCGCAGCGACCGCCGCCGCCACGGCGGCGCGGCTGTTCTCGGGCCGTCCGGCGGTGCAGTCGTGCAGCGCGCGGTGGGCGACGGGCGGGCCGAGGAAGGAGGGGGGAAGCGGCACGCGCATCAGGCGACCTCGAAGATCGCCTCGATCTCGACGGCGACACCGAGCGGCAGCGCGGCCACGCCGACTGCCGAGCGGGCATGCCGCCCGGCCTCGCCGAACACCGCCACCATGAGGTCGGAGGCGCCGTTGATGACCTTCGGCTGATCGGTGAAGTCGGCGGTGGAGGCGACGAAGCCGGTGAGCTTGACCACCCGCACCAGCCGGTCGAGGTCGCCGCCGCAGGCGGCGCGCAGCTGGGCGATCAGCGCCAGCGCGCAGCTGCGCGCCGCGGCTGCGCCGGCGGCCACATCCATGTCGGCGCCCAGCCGGCCGCAGGTCAGCCCGGCGGCGTCGCGGCTGATCTGGCCCGAGACATGGACCAGCGCCCCGGCCCTTACGAAGGGGATGTAGTTGGCGGCCGGGGCGGGGGCGTCGGGCAGAACGATGCCGAGTTCGCCGAGCCGCGCGTCGATCCGTCCGGGCATCGAATCCTCCTTGGCTGACCGGTACCGGGGCGGAGCATAGGCGGTCGCGGTGGCGGGGGGAACCGGGGGCGGTCAGCCAAGGCCGGCCTCGGCCATGAGCCGGGCCGCCGCCGCGGCCGCCAGCCGCTCGCGCCCCCGGCCCTCGACCGGGACGCGCCCGTGTTCAAGGAGCAGCGGCGCCGCGAAGGGGCTGACGCGCGATAGCGGCAGATGCTCGATACGCCCGCCGACGCGGTCGAGCATCGCCTCGATGCGTCCGAAGTCGACCAGCCCGGACAGCGCCTCCTCGCGGGTGATCTCGAGCAGGAGGTGGCCGGGATCATAGCGGCGCAGCGTGTCATAGAGGATGTCGGCCGAGAATGCGGCCTGGCGCGGGGTCTTGCGGTGGCCGGGGAAGCTGCGGTCGATCAGCCCGGCGACGATGGCGACGGTGCGGAAGCTGCGCCGCATCACCGCATTGCCGGCGAGCCAGCCCTCGAAGCCGGCGCGCAGGGCGGCGCGGTCGAAGAGCGGGGCGGGGTCGGTCACGGGCGCGAGCCCCCAGATCAGCGTGGCATAGTCGGTGGCCACGAAGCCCAGCGGGTCGAGCCCCTCCTCCTCCAGCCGCTTGGTCAGGAGCAGCCCGAGCGTCTGCTGGGCGTTGCGCCCGGCGAAGCCGTAGATGCACAGATGCGCCCGCCCGTCGTGGGGAAAGCTCTCGACCAGCAGCCTGTCGCGGGCGGGCAGGCGCGAGACCCGCGCCTGCAGCGCCAACCAGTCGCGGCTGTGGGCAGGCAGCCCGGCCGCGTCCGGGGCGGCGATGAGCGCGAGGATGCGGTCGGCCAGCAGCGTGGAGGTGGAGAACTTGGTGCCGCTGAAGACCGCCACCTTCGGCTCGCGTCCCGGGGCGCGGCTGACCTCGACGGTCATCTCGCGGAAGCCCTCGTAGCGGACGACCTCGCCGCCAATGAGGAAGGTGTCGCCCGGGGTCAGGGTCGCGGCGAAGGCCTCCTCGACCTCGCCGAGGGGCGCGCCGCGGCCGCGCAGCCGGACTGGAAGGGTTTCGGTGCCGACGATGGTGCCGAGATTCATGCGGATCGCCGCCGCCGCCCGCGGGTCGCGCAGCTGCCAGCGCCCGCCGTTTCCGCGCATCAGCCGCCGCCAGCGGTCGTAGGCGGCCAGCGCGTAGCCGCCGGTGGCCACGAAGTCGAGGCAGGCGTCGAAGGCGGCCCGCGCGAGGCCGCTGTAGGGGCCCGCGGAGGTGACCTCGGCGTAGAGCGCATCGGCGTCGAAGGGGCCGGCGGCGGCGGTCATCAGGATGTGCTGGCAGAGCACGTCGCGCGGGCCCGGCCCGCGCGGCGCGCCGTCGAGGTCGTGCGCCCGCGCGGCCTCGAGCGCGGCCACGCATTCGAGCAGCTCGAAGCGGTTGGCCGGCACGAGGCGGGCCCTGGAGGGAGCGTCGTAGCGGTGGTTGGCGCGGCCGATGCGCTGCACCAGCCGCTTGACGTTCTTCGGCGCGCCGACCTGGATGACGAGGTCGACATCGCCCCAGTCGATGCCGAGATCGAGCGTGCCGGTGCAGACGACGGCGCGCAGCGCCCCGGCGACCATCGCCGCCTCGACCCGCGCCCGGCTCTCGCGCGCGAGGCTGCCGTGGTGGATGGCGATCGGCAGGCCCTCGGCATTGGCCAGCCAGAGGTCGCGGAAGAACAGCTCGGCCTGGGCGCGGGTGTTGTGGAAGATCAGCGTCGTGCGGTGCCGCGCGACCTCGGCGAGGATGGCGGGGATGGCGTAGCGCCCGCCGCCCCCGGTCCAGGGCGGCGGGGTCCCGGTCTCGAGGATGGCGATGTCGGGATCGGGCCCGGGGTCGGCATGCAGGACGGGGCAGGGGTCGGGGTGGCGGGCGAGGAAGCGGGCGAGGGCAGGGGGGTCCTCGACGGTCGCCGACAGCCCGACGCGCCGCAGCCCGGGAGCGAGCGTCTGCAGCCGGGCCAGCGCGAGAACGAGCTGGTCGCCACGCTTCGATTCGGCCAGCGCGTGGATCTCGTCGACGATCACGCGCGAGAGGCCGGCGACGACGCGCCCCGCGTCGGGCCGGGCCAGCAGGACGGCAAGGCTTTCCGGGGTGGTCAGAAGGATGTGCGGCGGGTCGGCGCGCTGTCGCAGCCGCAGGGCGGCACTGGTGTCGCCGGTGCGGTCCTCGATCCGCACCGGCAGGCCCATCTCGGCCACCGGCAGGGCGAGGTTGCGGCGGATGTCGGCGGCGAGTGCCTTCAGCGGCGAGATGTAGAGGGTGTGCAGGCCGGGACGGGGATCGCCGGCGAGCTCGACGAGCGAGGGCAGGAATCCGGCCATCGTCTTGCCGCCGCCGGTGGGCGCGACCAGGAGGAGCGCGGCCTCGCCCGCGCGCGCCAGCATCGCCGCCTGGTGGGGGTGCAGCGTCCAGCCGCGGGCGGCGAACCAGTCGGCAAAGGGGCGGGGCAGCGCGTGCATGCCGCCAAGCTAGTGCGAGTGCCCGGCGCGGGAAACCGCCGCGCGGCCGGGTCAGGCGGTGGGGGGCCGGCTACCTGGCGACCTTCTCGTCGCGGACGAACATGTTGGCCCAGGCGCGGTCGATCAGCGCCGGCGACATCTGGTAAGGGATGCCCTCGAACTCGCAGATCGCCACCATCTGGTCGATCAGGAAGGTCGGCTGGTAGTTGGCGTAGACGTTGCCGATGGCGGGGTACTTCTCGCGCAGGAGGTAGACCAGCGTGTCCTGGTCGAGCGGCATCTTCCGCTTGCGCGCGACCATGGCAAAGATCTTGAGGAACATCTCCTGGTCGGGGCCGTCGATCTTGATCTTGAAGAAGATCCGCCGGAGCGCGGCGCCGTCGAAGATCTCGTTGGGGTGGAAGTTGGTGGAGAAGATCACCAGCGTGTCGAAGGGAACGACGAATTTCTCGCCCGACTGCAGTGCGAGGATGTCGTAGTTCATCTCGAGCGGCACGATCCAGCGGTTGACGATGGCCTGCGGCGGCTCTTCCTGGCGGCCGAGGTCGTCGATGATGAAGATGCCGCCCGTGGCCTTCATCTGCAGACTGGCCTGGTAGGTGCGGGCGGTGGGGTTGTAGGCGAGATCGAGCATGTCGAGCCTGAGTTCGCCGCCAGTGATCACCGTCGGCCGCTCGCAGTAGACGTAGCGGTTGTCGAAGCGGTTCGAGCTGCGGCGCAGGCTGGTGGGGTCGTCGGCTGCGGCGACCGCCTTGCGGTGCACGATCGGGTCGAAGACGGTGATCACCTGGCCCGAGTACTCGACCGCGCGCGGGATGTAGATGCGGTCGCCCAGCGCGTCGCGGATGCCGTTGGAGATGGACGACTTGCCGTTGCCGGGCGGGCCGTACATCAGGATCGAGCGGCCGGAGGTGACCGCCGGGCCGAGGTGGTCGAGAAGCTCGGACGGCAGGATCAGGTGGCCCATCGCGCCGATCAGCTGCTCGCGCGTCAGGCGGATGTTGCGGATTGACTGGCGCTCGACCTGGCCGCGGTAGACCTCGAGCGGGACCGGCACGGCGCCGTAGTATTCCGACTGCGCCAGCGCATCGAGCGCCCGGGCCTTGCCGTTGTCGGCCAGCCGGTAGCCCATCTCGTTGCCGGCGTTGGCATGCAGCGTGCCGGTCGCCTCGACGAGGCGCTGGGAACGCGCGAGGTCGACCAGTTCCTGGGTGACCGGCACCGGCAGGCAGAGCACGCGGCTGAGGTCGGAGACGAGTTCGAGGTTCATCCGGAACATCGTCTTAATCAGCAGGTCGCGCAGCATGACGATGCCGAGCCCGGTGTCGGCAAGGCTGCGAGGCGCCGGCGGGGCGGTGACGGACGGGGCGTGCATGTTCATCGGGCAGGCTCCGGTTCGGGGTCGCGTGCGCCCTTCCTCGCAGCCGATGGTGGCGGTCTCGGCCCGCAATCGGGGCGGAAATGCGGCCGGACGGGGCGGCGCGCCGTCAGCGTAACAGCACCAGCGCGAGGTAGAAGACGAGCGTGCCGGACAGCGCGAGGCCCATCGGAAAGTCGCGGCGCCGCCAGCTTTCCCAGTCGGCGGTCGCACTGCGGAACGCGGCCACCCGGCCGAGGCCGCGATGTGCGGCGAAGGCTCCGAGCAACACCGCCGCGAAGAGCGGCAGTACCAGCCGCAGGTCGCCCGGGGCGACGAAGGGCGCCATCGCGGCGGCATATTTGGCATCGCCCGCGCCGATGGTCCCGGCGAGGTTGAGAACGAAGCCCAGGGCCAGCACCAGACCGAGCCCTGCCCAGCCCCATGCCCAGTCCGCAAAAGGCAGGACGAGGGGGCCGGCCAGCAGGTAGACGGCGGCGAGCGCGACCACGGCCTTGTTGGGGATGCGCATGAACTTCATGTCGCTCCAGGCCACCCAGATCGCGATCGGGGCGACAAGGGGCAGCAGGACGAGCGCCGCGGACGGGTCGAGCGCCCTCATCCGCGGACTGTGCCGCCCTCGAGCGCCTCGAGCGCCCGGACCGCCGCCTCGAAGTGCTGCGGATGGGTCTCGATCGCCTGCTGCAGCAGCGCCTTGCCGGTGGCGACATCGCCCTGCTTGATCGCCGCCAGCGCCGCGGTATGCAGAAGCTGCGCCCGTTCGACCTGGGTCATGCGGACCACCGGCAGGTCGTACTTTCGCTGCGCCGCGCGCGCCAGCACGAGATTGTTCTTGGCCGTGAACAGCGACGGGTCGTAGGACAGCGCCTCGCCGAACAGCCGCTCGGCCTCGGCGTAGGCGCCGCGGGTGAGCTTGGAGAAGCCCCAGTTGTTCAGCACCCCCGCCGGCCGCGGCGACATGCCGGCGGCAGTCTCGTAGAAGGCGTCGGCACGCGCCCAGTCCTGGCGGCTGTCGGCCACCATCGCCTCGAGACGGTAACGCTGGAAGGTCTCGTGGGTGGGCGGGATGGCATTGAGGACCTCGGTCGCACGATCCCACTCGCCGGCGCGGATGAGTGCATCGGCAAGGTCGACGCGGTCGTCGCTGGTCGCCTCGGGATGCCCGGCGACGGCGGTCCAGGTGGCGACGGCCTCGGTGGCGCGGCCGGCGCGCACAAGCGACCGGGCGAGGCCGCGGCGCAGGTCGATGCGGTCGGGCGCGCCCTCGGCGGCGCGGCGGAAATAGGCCACCGCCTCGCCGGGGTCGGCGACGGTGAGCATGATCTCGTTGAGGTTGGATTCGTCGATGACGTTGACCGCGGCAGCGGCGCGGGCGGCCTCGGCATCGGGGCCACGGTTGCACGCGGCCAAGACCCCTGCGCCGAGTAGGCACAGGGCCAGAAGGGCAGGGTGGCGCATGTCGCGTCCTGTTGCTGCTCGAACCTCAGTCTGCGGACAGGAGCAGGTAGTGCCCGTACCCCCGCCGCATCAGCGCGAAGTTGTTGTTGCCTCTCGGTTCACTGTAGCTGTCCGCGTCGATGTGCGCGATGGCAAGGCGCAGATTTTCGCGGATGTCGTCCGATCTGCCACTGTCGAGGGCGAAGGCACGCTCGAACAGCTGCCGTGCCTCGCCGGGCTGGCCGCGCTCGATCAGCACGACACCGAGGTTGTTGAGCGCCGGCACGAAATCGGGCTCGCGCTCCAGCGCGCGGCGCAAGAGCTGCTCGGCCTGGCCGAGCCGGCCGAGGCGCAGGTTGGCCGAGCCCAGCGCCGACAGCACGTCGGGCGTCGGCCCCTGCTCGGCGGCGCCGCGGAGATAGGCCCTGAGGGCAAGCTCGTGCTCGCCGGCGGCCATCATCCGGTGCCCGACGGTCAGCCCGTCGACCGCCTCGCCGCCGCGGGCGACGCCCGGGGCGAAGGGGCCGTCCTCGCGCGTGGCGGTGCCGCCGGCGGGACCGCAGGCGGCAAGGGCAAGCGCGAGAAGGAGGGTGGCGCCCCTCACGGCCCGCCCCCGACACCGAAACTGCCGAAGCCCGAACTCCCCAGGGTCTTGGCGATGCCGTGCACCGAGGGGCCGATGAGGATGATCATCAGCGGCGGGACGGTGAACATCATCGTCCCCAGCGTCAGCTTGGTGGGCAGGACGTTGGCCTTCTCCTCGGCGCGCATCACCCGCTTGTCGCGCATCTCGCCGGCGTAGACGCGCAGCGCCTCGGCGATCGAGGTGCCGAAGGTCGCCGACTGGATCAGGACGGTGACGAAGGAGGAGACGTCGGCCACGCCGGCGCGTTCGGAGAAGTCCTTCAGAACCTGCACCCGCTCCTTGCCGGCCTTGACCTCGTGGCTGACCATCTCGAACTCGTCGGCGAGCGCGGGATAGCCGGCGCGGATCTCCTTGGACACCCGCAGGATCGACTGGTCGAGCGACTGGCCGGCCTCGACGCAGACCAGCATCATGTCGAGCGCGTCGGGAAAGCCGTTGGTGATCTCCTGCTGGCGGGTCTTGCGCCGCCGCTCGACCCAGTAGCGCGGCAGATAGTAGCCCAGCGCGCCGGGAACCAGCACCGACAGGATCATGGTGTTCATGTCGGGCTTGCCGTTGGTGCTGTTGAGCAGCGCCACCAGCACGCCGACGCCGAGCAGCCCCAGCCCGAGCACGAACTGGGCGGCGTGCAGCATCCGCACCGCCTCCTTCGAGCGGTAGCCGGCCTGCAGCATCTTCAGCCGCGCCGCCGACATCTCCTTCTCGTCCTGCGGTTCGAGGAAGGAGGAGAACTTTTCGAGCTTGTCGGTGCGGCCGGCGGTGCGCAGGGCGCGTCCGCCGTCGCGGCCCGCCGGGCCGGCCCGCAGATCGCCCCCCTTGGCCGCCTGGGCCGCGGCCTGGCGGAACTTCTCCATCGGGTCGACAGGCTTCCTCGGCATCGCCAGGAGGGTGATCAGGACCAGCAGCAGCCCGAGCGCGCCGACCGCGATCATCGGGCCCATCGGCCCCAGGCTCTGGACGAGCAGTCCGTTCACAGTGTGGAGCAGGTCCATGCGGGCCTCAGACCTTGATGTTGACCATCATCTTCATGAAGACGACGTTGACCACGAGGAAGGCGACGACGATAAGCGCCGCGGGGATGAAGGCGGCGGTGTCCTTGACGTCGTCGTAGTAGTTGGGCTGCAGGACGTTGATCATCACCAGCGCGACGATCGGGAACATCGACAGGAACATCCCCGACCACTTCGCCTCGGCGGTGATCGCCTTGACCCGCCGGAAGAGCTTGAAGCGGGCACGGATGACCTTGGCCAGCCCCTCGAGGATCTCGGCGAGGTTGCCGCCCGACTGCTGCTGGATGGCCACAGCCACGGCGAGGAAGCGCAGATCCTGCATGTCCATCCGCTCGGCCAGGGCCTTGAGGCTTTCGGAGATGTCGCGGCCGTAGGCGGCCTCGTCGGCGATGATGCCGAACTCCGAGCCGAGCGGGTCGGCGACCTCCTTGGCGACGATGCCGATCGCTGACGAGAAGGGATGGCCGACGCGCAGGCTGCGCACCATCAGCTCGACGGCATCGGGAAGCTGCTCCTCGATCAGCGACAGCCGCTTCTTGGCCTTGTTGTTGACCCAGACATAGACCGCCCCCACACCCATGCCGACCGCGACCAGCGCCCGCACCGCCGCCGATGCCTCGGTGCCGAAGGTCAGCCCCAGGAAGGAGACCGCCGACAGTGCCGCCATGATCACCACCAGCTGGCGGGGCGAGAAGGCGATGTTGGCCTTCTGCGCCTTCTCCGACAGGATCGAGTAGAGCGGGATGGACGTCCGGCGCATGTGCTGGGACATCTCCTTGCGGAGCTGCTCCAGCACCTGTTCGCGCGGCGTCCCCTTCTCGAGCAGCTCGAGCCGGCGGTTGACGCGGCTGTTGAGGCTGATCGACTTGCCGAATACGGTGAGGTAGATGCCCTCGACGAGCAGGAGCACGCCGACGAAGATCGAGATGTAGATCAGAGGCGCGGCGCTGATTTCCATTCGGCGGCCTCAGATAATGGGTTCGTAGATCGACGCCGGCAGGTCGTAGCCCCACTGGCGGAAGCGGTCGGAGTAGTGGCTGCGCACGCCGGTGGCGTTGAAGCGGCCGATGATCTTGCCCGAGGGCTCGATGCCGAGGCGCTCGTAGCGGAAGACCTCCTGCATCGAGATGACCTCGCCCTCCATGCCGGTGAGCTCGGTCACCGACACCATCCGGCGGCTGCCGTCCTGCAGGCGCGAGGCCTGGACGATCAGGTTGACGGCCGAGGCGATCTGGGCGCGGACGGCCTTGATGGGCATCTCGATGCCGGCCATCGCGATCATGTTCTCGAGCCGCGAGACGGCGTCGCGGGCGGAGTTGGCGTGGATCGTCGTCATCGAGCCGTCGTGGCCGGTGTTCATCGCCTGCAACATGTCGATGACCTCCTCGCCGCGGGTCTCGCCGACGATGATTCGGTCGGGCCGCATCCGCAGCGCGTTGCGAAGGCAGTCGCGCTGGGTGACTGCGCCCTTGCCTTCGACGTTCGGGGGGCGACTTTCCATCCGGCCGACATGCACCTGCTGGAGCTGCAGTTCGGCGGTGTCCTCGATCGTCAGGATCCGCTCGGAGTTGTCGATGAAGGACGAGAGCGCGTTGAGCGTGGTGGTCTTGCCCGAGCCGGTGCCGCCCGAGACGATGATGTTGAGCCGCGTGGCCACCGCCGCCTGCAGGTAGGCGGCCATCTCCTCGGTGAAGGCGCCGAAGCGGATCAGGTCGTCGACCTTCAGCTTGTCCTTCTTGAACTTGCGGATCGACACCAGGCTGCCGTCGACGGCGACGGGGGGGACCATGGCGTTGAAGCGGCTGCCGTCGGCCAGGCGGGCGTCGACATAGGGGTTCGATTCGTCGACCCGCCGCCCGACCGCCGACACGATCTTGTCGATGATGCGCAGCAGGTGGCGCTCGTCCTTGAAGGTGATGTCGGTGAGCGTCAGCTTGCCGGCGCGCTCGACGAAGATCTGGCGCGGCCCGTTGATGAGGATGTCGTTGACGGTCTCGTCCTTGAGCAGCGGTTCGATCGGGCCGAGGCCCATCACCTCGTCGTAGAGTTCCTGGTTCAGTCCCTGGCGTTCGTCCTTGTTGAGGACGACGCTCATCTCCTCCAGCGCCTCGGAGGCGATGGCGGCGATCTCGGAACGCAGCTCGTTCTCGGAGGCGTGCTCGAGCGCCGCGAGGTTGAGGTTCTCGAGCAGGCGCTTGTGCAACTCGAGCCGGAGTTCGGCGAGCCGGTCCTTGCGCTTCTTCTCCTTGTCGGCGGTCGCCGCCAGCGCGGGGTTCACGGGGGCCACCGGGCCCGGCCGCGGCCGGGCCGCCGCCACGGGCGTGGCCACCGCCTTGCTGGGTGCGGCGGCGTCGGTCGCGGGCTTCGAGGGGGCGGGCGCCTGCGGCGCGGCCGATCCGTGCTTCTTGAAGCGGGCGAACATGGCGCCTCCGGTCAGGCCTTGCCGGCTTCCACGGCCTTGTTGAGGTCGTGGAGGGACTTGGCGAGCTTCTGGATCTCGCGCCGCAGCGGGTTCTTGGCGGCGGCGAGGGCGAGCGGGGTGCCGTGGTCGTTGGCCTGGGTGACCTCGCGCGCGCCATCGGGAAGGTGCAGCTCGATGACGATGTCGAGGCTCTCGGCCAGCCGCTTCGCGCGCGCCTTGCCCGACAGGTCGGTGAAGCGGGGGGCGCGGTTGAGCGCGTAGCGCAGCTTCTCGTGCGGCAGTTCCTCGGCCTTCAGCGCGCGCAGCATCCGCAGCGCGTTCTGGGCCGAGCGCATGTCGAGCTCGAGGAGCGCGAAGTAGACATGGGCGGCCTGCAGCACGGTCTCGGTCCAGGCGACGACGGTGCGCGGCATGTCGATGACGACATAGTCGAAATGCGTGCGCGCCATCTCGACGACGCGGCCGATGTCATCTGGCGTCACAAGGTCGAGCGGCAGCATGTCGGCGGGGGCGGTGAAGACCTGGAGCTTGTCGTTGTAGGTCTGCAGCGCCGCCATGAAGGCGTCGCGGTCCATCACCGAAGTGTCGGAGAGCAGTTCGTAGACC
Organism: Paracoccaceae bacterium; assembly: GCA_023383015.1. GTDB lineage: Bacteria > Pseudomonadota > Alphaproteobacteria > Rhodobacterales > Rhodobacteraceae > JAHDXW01. The sequence continues at coordinate 5,385 of JAHDXW010000016.1, read as the reverse complement.
GCCTCGCGCCGCGGCATGTCGAGGTAGGTCGACACCGAGCCGTACTGCAGGTCGAGGTCGATCAGGCAGACGCGGGGGGCCTCGCCGCCCGGCACCGTGGCCAGCTCCCAGGCGAGATTGACAGCGAAGGTCGTCGCCCCGGCCCCGCCCGCGAGGGCGTGCACGGGAAGGACCACCCCGTCGCGGTCGCCCGCGGTTGCGAAGCGCGGTGACCGGGCGGCCTGGGGTGCGGCCGCGACCGCGGCCGGCGCTGCTGCCTCGGGGGCGCGGCGGATGCGCTCGATCACCTCGTGCAGCGCGCGCTCGGGCAGCGGGTAGGGCACGAAATCGTCGGCCCCGAGCTTGAGCAGCTTGTGCAGCGCGATCGGGCTGACCTCCTCGGCAATCAGGATCACCCGCACGCCGGCGTCCTTCGCCGCGCGGATGATGTCGCCGATGAAGACGAGGTCGGTCTCGTCCTGACCGTCGACGGCGATCGCCACGAACTCGAGGTTGCGCGCCTCCTCCTGGCGCAGGAACACCGCCGCCTCCTGGAACGACAGGTCGCCCCAGGCCTCGCCAAGCTCGGCCTCCATGTCCTCGATCAGCAGGTCGAAGTTCTGCACGTCGCGGGAAATCGTGCACGCCCGCACGGGCGCCGGTTCGGGCTTCATCGCTGCGACACTCGACATGACCTCACGTCCTTTTCTGGCAGACCTGCGATCGGTCCGCACCTCCGGGGGCCTGTAGCCCCGCGGCTGCGCGGTGTTCCGGCGCGCCGGGCCGCTGAATTGAAGCGCGATTCGGTCCAGGGACTCCCGCCGCGCCTTGGGTTCACGGTCGGCGAGAATGTTGGCAACATTGGGGCCCGAAACTTGAAATTATTCGGTATCTTGCGACGACGCCCCGGACGTGGGTCCGGGGCGTCGCGTCGGCGGGAAAGGGGTGGATGCCGGCTATTGCGGCGGCGGCGGCGGATAGCCGCCGAAGGGCGGATGCGGCGGCTGGCCGCTCCAGACATATTCGCGGAACACCACTTCCGCGTATTTCCCGTTCAGCACCGTGGGATGGCGCTGCACGAAGCCCGCAACCTCGGTCACCGCGCGGCGATTGGCCTGTTCGGGAAGCGGCGTCGGCACGATCGGCTCGCGCTCGCCCATCGACACCAGCGCCTGCAGGCGCGTCCGGTCGACCCCGCGGGAGACGAGGTAGCCGACGACCGCCTGGGCGCGTCGCCGGCCGAGGGACTGGTTGTAGCCCTCCGTGCCGACGAGGTCGGTGTGGCCGTAGACCGAGAAGCGGACTTCGGGGAACTGCCGGATCCAGTCGGCCTGGCGATCGAGCGCCGCGCGCGCGGCGCCGTCGAGCAGCGCGGAATCGAAGGCGAAGGTCACCACCGACGGCGCCTCGTTCACGAACCGCCGGGCGAGATCGAGCACGAAGGGGCGCTGGCCGGACAGGACCAGCACGTTGTTCATCGTCGGGTTGCCGAATCCGCCCTCGTCAACCTGCCAGCCCGCCTCGCGGGTGGCGCTGTCGGGCCCGCAGGCCGCAAGCGCAAGCAGCCCGGCGAGGGCGGCGGCGAGGGCAGGGCGCACCGTCGCGGTCATCTCCGTCCTCCCTCAGTCCATCACATAGCCGTAGGAGCCGCCGAAGTCCTGCCGGGCAACCTCGCCGGCGGCTCCGGACCCGGCCACGCGACCGAACAGGAACAGCTCGCGCTCGGTCGGCGGGCGGACGCGGTCGGTGGGCAGCGCCAGCGCCTCGCCCCGCGTCGGCGTGACGAGATGGGGCGTCACGATGATCACGAGTTCGCTCTGCTGGCGGTTGTAGTCGGCCGACCGGAACAGCGAGCCCAGGATCGGGATGTCGCCAAGCCAGGGCACCTGCCCGGCAAGGTCGCGGAAGTCGTCCTGCAGCAGGCCGGCGATGGCGAAGCTCTCTCCGTCGCGCATCTCGATTGTCGTCGAGGTCTCGCGCTTGCGGAAGGCGCTGATCGAGAAGCCCTGGTTCTGCACCGTCACGGTCGGGTCGATGCCGCTGACCGAGGCCCTGAGCGCGAGGTTGATCACGTCCCCGTCGACCACCCGCGGGGTGAACGTCAGTTCCACCCCGAAGGGCTTGTACTCGACGAAGATGCCGCCGTCGCGGTCGACCACCGGGATCGGGTATTCGCCGCCGGCGAGGAAGCGTGCCTCCTGCCCCGACAGCGCGGCGAGGTTCGGCTCGGCCAGGGTGCGCACCATCCCGCGCGATTCGAGCGCCTCGAGCAGGACCGCGAACTCGAGGTTCCCGGCCGTGAAGCCGATTGCCAGCGCGCCCTCGCGCTCGTTCAGCGAGGTCACACCGGTGCCGCCGAACAGCCCGCCGATGTTGTCACCCTGCGCCAGCGTGCCCGACCCGCCGATGATGCCCATGTTGTCGCCGAAGACCGAGCCGCGGACCGAGAGGCTGGAGGAGAGGCTCTTGCGCACCGAGCGCTGCATCTCGGCGAAGCGCACCTTGAGCAGCACCTGCTGGGTACCGCCCACCGACATCAGGTTCGACACCCGCCCGGGGGCGTACCGCTGGGCGAGGTCGAGCGCGCGGTCAAGCCGCGCGGTGCTCGAGACGGTGCCCGACAGCACGATGCCGTCGTTGGCGGTGCGCACCTCGATCTGCTCGCCCGGCAGTATCTGCTGCAGGCGTTCCTTGAACTCGGCGATGTCGGGGGTGACATGCACCTCGACGTTGGTGATCAGCCGCCCGTCGGGACCGAGCAAGGTGAGCGTCGTCCGCCCGGGGGTCTTGCCCAGCACGTAGATGGAGCGGTCCGACAGCGTCGAGATGTCGGCAATCCCGGGGTTGGCGATGGACAGCTCGGCGAACGGCCGGTCGCTTTCGACCACCACCGCCCGGTTCATCGGAACGTTGAGCGCGCCCGTCGGCGCGCCCTGCATCACCCGCAGTGTCTGACCCTCGGCCGCCGGCAGGGCCGCCAAGGATACGGCCAGCCCGGTCAGTCCGGCCACCAGAAGCGCCTTTGTACGCATGTGCCCTGCCCTTGTCCTGCCCGACGGGGCCCCGTTGCGCCGGGGTTCTGCCCGCCCGTGTAGCGGCGATTCTGCCTCGAGCGTCAAAACTTTTCAAGATTCAGCAGTTTGTAACCCAATCCTGATGTGGATAACCGGCAACACGGGGCAGCCCTAGTAGTTGCCGTGCCGCCGGCCTCCAGATCGGGTGCGCGGATTTCAGTTGGTGCAGGGGATCGGGATCTCGACCATCTCGGAACCGCGGCGGGTGCGGACGGTGCAGACCCGCTCGACCGGCGCCTCGACCACGCGCTCCTCCTCGATCCCGAGCAGGCGGCGGGTGTCGACCTCGACCGCCTCGGCAACGCTGTCGTCCTGCGCGCCCACCAGCGACAGCGCCAGCCGGCCGGTAGCCTGGGCCTGGGCGAGGGCGGCGACCTGCTGGGGCGTCACCTCGACGGTGACGGTGCGGGCGATCAGCGCGGGGTCGGAGCGTTCGGTCGAGGAGATCTGGTCAACGGCGACCAGCCGCACCCCGCTCTCGATCAGCTTGGTGACGCTGCCCATGCCGTCGGCGGTGCCCGTCCAGTAGACATCCACGCGGTCGCCCGGGCGCAGGAAGCCCGAGACGCCGCTGGCGACGTCGACCTTGATTGCGAAGGCGCGCATGCCGCGCGTCAGCCGGGCACCGATGCCCGCGTCCTCGCCCGGCTCGGTGACCTTGCTGGCGAGCACCGGCTCGAACTTCTCCATCGGCCGCAGTACGGTGCGGAAGGGCGCGGCGGTGGCCGGGAAGAGGACTTCGCGGTCGGTGAAGGCGCCCGCCGGGACGGCGTCCTGCGGCCAGGGGATGTGGCCGAAATCGGCCGCCGTCACCTGCTCGCCATAGCCGACATCGCGGGCCACCACCCAGACGCGGACCGTCGGGACCGCCTGCGCGCGGGCCGCGCGCTCGGCCTCGAGCTGTGCCTGGGTCTGGCCGATGTAGGCCTGCGCCATGTAGACGGCGAAGCCCGCGAGCCCGACGCCAAGCACCAGCACCAGAGCGAACACCATCCTCATTTCCCACCTCCTTGACGCCGCGCTGCACCCGCCGGACGGGGCTGCGGCCTCGGTTCACCTGGCTGCGGTTGTGACGGGGGAATGGGGCGCAATGTTGGTGGAACCACGGCTTCGCGGGGAAGCCGGCCCCGGCGTCCTAATCGGTGGCAAAGCCGACCTGGATGCCGCTGATGTAGCCCCCGGTGCTGGACGACAGGTTCGAGGTGGCGGTGCCGACGAAGCTGACCATCATCACGCCGATGCCGACCATGGCCGCGCAGAGCACGACCCAGTCGATCGTCACCGCACCGGCCTCGTCGCGGGCGAAGCGTCCGAGTAGTTCCAGCATGCGCGTCCTCCGTCCTTGCCGGTCCCGGCGAAGCCACCCCTGGTCGAGCAAGCCATGAGATTGCGGCGAAGATGCGACGATGCGGGGGGGATCGTCCCGGCCGCGGCAACGATCCGTTTGCCGTGATCGGGCAGCCGCAAAGGGAATGGCCGCGCCCCTTCGGGCGCGGCCACTCAGCAGACCGAAGTTGTCGCGGTCACTCGCCGCCGAAGCCGACCGTGGTGCCGCCGATGGCCGAGGAGATGTTGCCCGAGAGGGTGGTGATGCCGCCGCCGACGGTGGTCATCACGACGATGCCGAGGCCGACGATCGCGGCGGTCAGCACGACCCAGTCCACCGTCACGGCACCGGCTTCGTCGTTGCGGAACTTCTTCACGAGGTTGAACAGTTTCATGGTCTTCTCCACTGGGTTGTCGCTCGATGTGCTCTGCCTCGCCCGGAGGTTGTTGCTTGCCGTCCTGTCGTCCGGCCGCGTTCCGTCTCGGCATGGGTGCATATGGCTCCCGAATCGTGGCGGCATTTGGGCGGTCATCGTTCTTTTTCGGCACCCGAGAAAAAGATGAAGTGATTGCTAACTATCTGACTTTATGGAAAAGATATCTGTCGTGGGGATGGTCAGAGGGTGAGCCGGGCGGGGAATGTGGCATTCCCGCCACGTCCCGAATCGCAGGCTGGCCCGGCGAGGCGAATTCTGACAGACTGCAATCGAGGGCGGAACGAACCGCCCCTGGCAGGCAACGGGCAGCCGCATGGGTTGGTCAGGGCTGGCATGCGCCGCCGTCGCGGGCGCGCTCGTGTTGTGTGCGCCCCTCGCCGTGGCGGGGGGGGAAGGCGCGGCCGATTTCACCTTCCGCAGGGTCAAGCCGCCCGCAGGCGGGGGCGGCCCGCGAATCACCGTCCGGATCGACCCCGAGGAGCAGGCTCGCCTGCTGGCGGCGCGCCCGGCGGTGCCGCCGCCGCCGGCCGGCGCCCGCGCGGCCGCGGCGGCGCCCCCGCCCGCGGAGG
>JAHDXW010000015.1 GCA_023383015.1 Paracoccaceae bacterium | reverse complement strand
TTCGGGCAGCATGGGCGCGTCCCCCACGTCGCTGGTGGTGAACTCCGCAGCTCGGGTTGCCGCCCGCGCTTGCCGGTCGGCGCGGCGTCCCAAGTCATCGCGGGATCGAACCAGACCGTCAGCGAACCACGGCGCTTCAGCGCTTCGTTATGGGCGGGCCAGTTCCTGGTCTTGTAGGTCGGGGGTGTCGGTCTGCTCATGTGCCCCAGCTGTCACGCTGGATTCACGAGATGAATCCCCTCCGCCGATCTGTGCAACAGTGCCCGGTCGAGGCGAAACTTCTGGCTCAGGCTGTTCGACGAGAAGCGGATCGATGCAGCCTGGGTGGCCTTCTCTTCCCAGGCAGCCGATTACGCGCGGGCGCACCTGATGCGCGAGGACGCCCGCAACGCGGACAGCCGTTTCGGGTTTCAACGCGCCCGGCAGAACACCTCGCTCCTGATCATGAGGGAAGCTTGGTGATTGAGGCCATTTTCGTGTGCGCTATGTGTGCAGTGAGTCGTCGAAACGGGGGATATTTGGGGCTATCAGGGCGTAGTCTGGCGTGGACACAAACTGTGCCAACAGATTGAAGATACAAGAAAAATGACAGAAAATCAATCACATAGACTTTCCGTGGCGCCCATGATGGATTGGACCGACCGCCACTGCCGGCGCTTCCACCGTATGATCAGCAGCAGCGTGCTGCTCTACACCGAGATGGTGGCGGCGCAGGCGGTGCTGCACGGCGACCGCGAGCGGCTGCTGGGGTTCGATCCCGTCGAGCAGCCGGTGGCGCTGCAGCTTGGCGGTTCGGACCCCGCGCAGCTTGCAGCCGCGGCCGCGATCGGCGCCGCCTTCGGCTACCGCGAAATCAACCTCAACGTCGGCTGCCCTTCCGACCGCGTCCGGCAGGGGTGCTTCGGAGCGGTCTTGATGCGCAGTCCGGGGCTGGTGGGCGAATGCGTGGCGGCGATGATCGCCGCGGCGGGCGGGCGCGCCGAGGTGACGGTGAAGTGCCGGCTCGGCGTGGACGAGCAGGACCCCGCCGCGGCGCTGCCGGCGCTGCTGGCGGCGGTGCAGGCGGCGGGCGTCCGGCGGGTGATCGTGCATGCCCGCAAGGCCTGGCTGCAGGGGCTGAGCCCGAAGGAGAACCGCGAGATCCCGCCGCTCGACCATGCTGCCGTCTTCGCGATGAAGCGGGCCTTTCCGGATCTGCGGCTGGTGCTGAACGGGGGCGTGACGAGCCTCGAGGGGGCGGCGGCGCTGCTGGCTCAGGGGATTGACGGGGTGATGGTCGGGCGGGCGGCCTACCACGACCCCCTTGCCGTACTCGGCCGCGCCGATGCCGTCATCTGGGGCGCACCGGCGGTGCCGCCTGCGCCGGCGCGGATTGCCGCGGCGATGCGGCCCTGGATCGCCGCGCATGTCGCGCTGGGCGGGCGGGCCCATGACGTCACCCGGCACATGCTGGGCCTGTTCGCCGGGCGGCCTGGCGCGCGGGCCTGGCGGCGCATCCTGTCCGCGCCGGCCGCGGGTGCGGCGGGGCTGGCGGCCTTCGATGCGGCGCTGGCCGCCGGGACCGGTGCGCATCCGGCCGGCAGCGCCGCCTGATGCCGCCCGCGGCCCCGCGCCGGGCTGGCGTCCGGCCCGCCCGCACCGTAGAAGGGCGCGGTTGCGCATCGAGGGGGCGATGGCCGAACTGCTGACGATGCTGGTCTTCCTGCTCGCGATCGGCGCCGTGTCGGGCGTCATCTCGGGGCTTCTCGGCGTGGGCGGGGGCATCGTGCTGGTCCCGGCATTCTTCTACGCCTTCGGCTATCTCGGCTACGGCGGGCCGCAGCTGATGCAGGTGTGTCTTGCGACCTCGCTGGCCACCATCGTCTTCACCTCGATCCGCTCGGGGCTTGGCCACCGCCGCAAGGGGGCGGTGGATGCCGCCATCGTCCGCGGCTGGGCGCCGGGGCTCGTGGTGGGTGCGGTGGCCGGCGTGTTCCTGGCTGCGGCGCTGCGCTCGACCGTGCTGCAGGGCGTCTTCGGTGCGCTCGGCGTGGTGATCGGTCTCTATCTCGCGCTCGGCCGCGAGGGCTGGCGGATCGGGACGGAGATGCCGCGCCAGCCGCTTGCCTCGGCGCTTGCCACCACGATGGGGTTCCTGTCGGTGCTGATGGGCATCGGCGGGGGCTCGTTCGGGGTGCCGCTGATGACGCTCTACGGCGTGCCGATCCACCGTGCCGTCGGCACCGCCTCGGTCTTCGGGGTGATCATCGCGGTACCCTCGGTGGCGGTGTTCCTGACCCTGGCGGTGGACGCGGCCGGCCGGCCCCCGTTCACGGTGGGGGCGGTCAACCTGGTGGCCTTCGCGGTGATTCTGGCGGTGTCGCTGTGGACCACGCCGATGGGCGTGCGGCTTGCCCATGCCACCGACGCGCGGCGGCTGCGCCGCATCTTCGGGCTGTTCCTGCTGCTCGTGGCGGGCAACATGCTGCGCAAGGCGGCAATGGGCTGAGCCCGGCCGCCTCGGGTCGGCACCCGGGGTGCGCCAACTCGCCCGCGAAGGTGCCCGCCCGCGCCCCTCAGCCCCCGGCGCGGCCGGTGCGGCCGCCGCGGCGCTGGCGCAGCAGCGCTCTGCGCCCGGGAAGCTCGGCCATTATCGCCGCCCGTGCCGCCGGGTCGAGCTGGCCCCAGGCAGCGATCTCGTCGATGGTGCGGTGACAGCCCACGCAGATGCGCGCCGCGGGATGTACCACGCAAACCCTGATGCAGGGCGATGCGATCGCTCCCTCGGCCTCAGCCATCCCGCCCACCTTTCCCGCCGGCGCCCGCGGCGCGGCGCAGATGGCCGAGCCGGTCCAGAAACCCCTGCAGGATGTAGCCCGCCGCCACCTGGTCGACCAGTCCCGCCCGCCGCGCCCGCGACAGGTCGGCGGCAAGAAGCGCGCGTTCGGCCGCGACCGTGGACAGCCGCTCGTCCCAGAAGCCGACGGGCAGGTCGGTCAGCCGCGCGAGGTTGCGGGCGAAGGCACGGGTCGACTGCGCCCGCGGCCCCTCGGAGCCGTCCATGTTGCGCGGCAGGCCGAGGACGAGGGCGCCGACATCACGCCCCGCGGCGAGGGCGAGCAGGGCGGCGGCATCCTCGGTGAAGCGGCGGCGGCGGATCAGCGCGTGCGGGGTGGCAATCGTCTGGCGGACGTCGGAGAGGGCGATGCCGATGGTCTTGTCGCCGAGGTCTAGCCCGGCCAGCGGCCGGCCCGCGGGCAGGGCGGCGGCAAGCGCCTCGGGGCTGTCGAACACCATCGCAGGCTCAGGGCTGCGCGAGGCCGGCGCCGCGCGCGGCCTCCTCGATCTGCGCGAGATCGGCCTCGCGGCCGGCAAAGACCAGCCGCGCCTCGGCCAGCACCTCGCGGGCGGCCTCGGCCTCACCCAGCACGCCGTAGGCGGCGATCAGCCGCGCCCAGTCCGCGGCCGGGCCGCCCTCGGTGGCCAGCCGTTCGGCCAGCCCCGCGACCATGCCGCGGACCATCCCGGCGCGCTCCTCGGGCGACATCGCCTCGGCGGCGGCGACATCCCCCGCGGTGGGCCCGCGCGCCGGCTCGGGCGGGGCATAGTCGCGCACGCCGGCCAGCCAGGCGATCTCTGCGATCTGGGTCCGAAGGGGCTCGTACCACGGATCCTCGGGGCGCGAGCCGGCCATCAGCGGGCGCCACAGCCGGAAGGCGAGGTCGAACCGGCCGTTCTGGGCGAACATGAGGCCGGCGTAGTAGCGCGCCGTGCCGTTCGCCTCGTCGCGCCGCAGCGCCTCGGTCAGCGCCGCCTCGGCCTCGGGCGAGACGTAGCCGCCGGCGGCGCGGATCAGGAGGTCGGCGTGCAGGGCGTGGTCTTCGGCCGTGGCGGCCGCGCCGACCAGCAGGATCAGCCGGCCCTGGGCGCGGTGCGCGGCGGCGAAGTTGCCGAGCGCGGCCTCGTTCTGCGCCAGCAGCCGCTGGCCCCGGGGGTCGTCGGGGCGGGCGGCGACGGCAGCGCGCAGCCGGTCCATCAGCGCCGCGTGGCCGGGATCGGCGGGGTTGGCAACCGGCTCTGCGCCGAGCTCGGCCTCGGCAGCCGCCTGGGCCGGCCGCGCGGCCATGGCGCGGTCGGCCTCGGCGATGCGGCCTGCAAGCGGCAGGTCTGGGTAGCCGGGCGCGCCCACCCGGGCATAGAGCGCGAAGGCCCCCGCCGCCGCCAGCAGCAGGAGCGCCAGCCCGCCGGCCACGGCCACGCCGCCGGTCCGCGGCGCCGGCCCGGCGCTGCAGCGGCGACGGTCGGCGTCGAGGATGCGGCGGGCGACCTCGGCGCGCAGCCGCTCGGCCTCGGCCGGAGGGATGGTGCCGCGGGCGAGGTCGCGCTCGATCTCGCGCAGCTGGTCACGGTAGACGCCGATGTCGTGGTCGGCCGCGTCGGCATCGGCCGCCCGTGCCAGCACCGCCCCGCGCAGCAGCGCCAGCGCCATCAGCCCGAAGACCGCGACCGTCGTCAGCCCCGCGGCGATCCAGAACGCCATCCCTGCCTCCACCCGCACCGGCCCGATGTAGCCGCCCCGCCGCTGTCCGGAAAGCCCCGCCGGCCAGGCCGGGCGATCACGCTGCGGTCAGGCCGTGGCGGGCGGCGGGGCGCGATGTCGCATTCGGCCGATCTTGCGCCGCCCGCCGGCGCGGCGACGATGGCCTGCGCGGGCTAAGCGCGGGGTGCAGGGGTCGCCGGGGGCATCGGGATGCGACGCTATTCGGTCTTCGCGCTGGCGCGGGAGGCGCTGCGGGGCCACACCGGCTGGGGTCGCGCCTGGGGTGCGGCCGCGCCGCGGGCGGCCTACGACGCGGTGATCGTGGGCGCCGGCGGGCACGGGCTGGCCACCGCCTACTACCTCGGCCGCAACCACGGCATCCGCAATGTCGCGGTGCTGGAGAAGGGCTGGCTTGGCGGCGGCAACACCGGCCGCAACACCACGATCATCCGCTCCAACTACCTCCAGGACGCCAGCGCGGCGATCTACGAGAAGGCGCGGTCGCTCTACGAGACGCTGAGCCAGGAGCTGAACTTCAACGTCATGTTCAGCCCGCGCGGCGTGATGATGCTCGCCCAGACCGAGCACGAGGTGAAGGGCTACCGCCGCACCGCCATGGCCAACGCCCTGCAGGGCGTGGCGACCGAGTTCATCGGGCCCGACCGGGTGAAGGCGCTGGTGCCGATCATCCGCATCGACGGACCGCGCTACCCCGTCCTCGGCGCGCTCTGGCAGCCGCGCGGCGGCACGGCGCGCCACGACGCGGTCGCCTGGGGTTACGCGCGGGCCTGCGCGGCGATGGGCATGGACATCGTCGAGAACTGCGCCGTCACCGGCATCCGGGTGGAGAACGGGGCGGTGGCGGGGGTCGAGACGACGCGGGGGCCGATCGCCACCCGCCGGCTGGGGCTGGTGGTGGCGGGCCACTCCTCGGTGCTCGCGGCGATGGCGGGCTTCCGGCTGCCGATCGAATCGCTCTGCCTGCAGGCGCTCGTCTCCGAGCCGGTGAAGCCTTGCATGGATGTCGTCGTGATGGCCAACACCGTGCACGGCTACATGAGCCAGTCCGACAAGGGCGAGATGGTGATCGGCGGCGGCACCGACGGCTTCAACAACTACAGCCAGCGCGGCAGCTGGCACCACATCGAGGAGACCTTGCGCGCGCTCTGCGAGACCTTCCCGGTGCTCTCGAGGCTGAAGATGCTGCGCCAGTGGGGCGGCATCGTCGACATGACCGGCGACCGCTCGCCGATCATCTCGAGGGCACCGGTCGGGGGCGTCTTCGTCAACTGCGGCTGGGGCACCGGCGGGTTCAAGGCGATCCCGGGCTCGGGCTGGGCGATGGCCGAGCTGATGGCCAGGGGCGAGCCCGGGCCGCTCGCGGCCGAGTTCGACATGTTCCGCTTCCGCGAGGGCCGCTTCATCGACGAGAGCGTGGCGGCGGGGGTGGCGCATTGAGCGCCCCTGCGCCACGCCCGCGCGACCGGCAGGGGATTGCCGGCGGCGCGGTGCGCGCCCGGCGGGGGGGTTCATCTCCGGCTTCCGCATCCCCATATTCGGGGGGCCCGGTCGGAATCGGGGCAGTGGAGGCCACCCATGGCAGAGAAGAACTCTACACAGACCTGGATCATCGTTGCGGTCGTCGTGCTGATCGTGGCAGGCGGCGCCTGGTACTATTTCGGCGGCTCGGAGCCGGCCGAGACGCCGGCCGCGAGCGCTCCCGCCGGCAACTGACGGGGCGGGCCGCGGCATGCAATCGGGTCCGGGCGCGCCCGCCGCGCCTGGACCGCCGGACGGCCCCGGCCCGCAGCGGCCGTGCGCGCCGGGGTCGGGGCGCACGGGGAGGCTGCCCATGCTGATGCTCACCTGCCCCCACTGCGGCGTCACCGCCGAGGAGACCGAATTCGCCCCCGGCGGGCAGGCGCATCTGAAGCGGCAGGGCCCGGGGTCGTCCGACGACGACTTCGAGGCCTATCTCTTCGCCCGCGCCAACCCCAGGGGTGTCCATCTCGAGCGCTGGCGCCATGCCTTCGGCTGCGGCAAGTGGTTCCACGCCGCCCGCTGCACGGTCACGCTCGAGGTCTTCGGCACCTATCCCGCCCGGACCGCGGGCCCGCCGGCGGAGTTGCGGGCGGCGATCGCGGCCCGGCGGCCGGGCTGGCCGGAGGGCGGGCGATGAGCTTCCGTCTGGGGCATGGCGGGCGGCTGATCGACCGGGCGCGGCCGCTGGGGTTCAGCTTTGACGGCCGGAGGATGACCGGCTTTGCCGGCGACACCCTCGCCGCGGCGCTGCTCGGTGCCGGCGAGACGCTGATGGGCCGGTCGTTCAAGTACCACCGTCCGCGCGGAGCCGTCGCCGCGGGTGTGGAGGAGCCGAATGCGCTGATGGGCATCGGCAGTGGCCCGCAGGCCGAGCCCAACGCCCGCGCCACCGTGGTGGAGCTTGCCGAGGGGCTCGAGGCCACCAGCCAGAACCGCTGGCCGAACCTTGCCCTCGACATCGGGCAGCTGACCGGGCTGGGTGCGCGGCTGATGCCGGCGGGGTTCTACTACAAGACCTTCATCCATCCCCGAGCGGCCTGGAAGCATGTGTTCGAGCCGGTGATCCGCCGCGCCGCGGGCCTGGGCCGCGCGCCCCGGGGCCCCGACCCCGACCGCTACGAGCAGCTCTATGCCTTCGCCGACGTGGTGGTGGCCGGTGGCGGCGTCGCCGGGCTTCACGCGGCGCGGCTGGCAGCTGAGGCCGGGCGGCGGGTGATCGTCTTCGAGCAGGCGGCACACTGGGGCGGGAGGGCGCCGGTGGAAGGCGAGCCGGTGGGCGGGCTGCCGGCCGATGCATGGGTGGCCGCGCAGCTGGCCGACCTTGCCGCGCGGCCGAACGTGACGCTGCGCGCCCGCGCCACCGTCTTCGGGCTGCACGACCACGGCTACCTGCTGGCCGAGGAGCGCTGCGGCGAGGGCGGCGGGACAGGGCCGCGGCGGCGGCTGTGGCGGGTGCGGGCGGGGCTGACGGTGGTGGCCTGCGGCGCCTTCGAGCGGCCGCTTCCCTTCGCCGGCAACGACCGACCGGGGGTGATGCTGGCGGCGGCGGTGCGCGACTACCTGGTCAACTGGGCGGTGGCGCCGGGAAGGGCGGTGGCGGTGGTCACCGGCTGCGACGACGCCTACCGCACCGCGATGGCGCTGGCCGGGGCCGGGGTGCGCGTGCCCGTGGTGGCCGACCTGCGCCCCGGCGGCGGCGGCGCGCTGGCGGCGCGGGCCCGGGCGATGGGGCTGCGGGTGGCCGACGGCGCCTGCATTGCCCGCGTGCTGGGTGGCCGGTCGGTCACCGGCGTCGTGCTCGCCCCCGCCGACGGCGACGGCAGCGGCGGCGAGGAGATCGCCTGCGACGCGGTGGCGATGTCGGGCGGCTGGTCGCCGGCGGTGCATCTTTGGTCGCAGCCTGGCGGCGGGCTGGCGTGGGATGCTGACCGGGGGCTTTTCCGTCCCGACCCCGCACGCGCCCCGACCGGCGCCGACGGCCGGCCGATGGCGGTGGCCGTCGGCGCTGCAGCCGGTGAACTGGCGCTCGACGCCGCGCTTGCCGATGCCGACAGGGCCCTGCGGGCGGTGCTCGGCCTGCCCGCGGGCGCCCCGCCGGTGACGGCCGCGACGGCCGAGGCGCCGCCGCGCACCGCCGCGATGCTGCCCGCCCGCGCCGGCCACCGGCTGCGGGCGAAGGCGTTCCTCGACTTCCAGAACGACGTCAAGGTGTCCGACATCGAGCTGGCGGCGCGCGAGGGCTATGTCAGCGTCGAGCACGCCAAGCGCTACACCACCCTCGGCATGGCCACCGACCAGGGCAAGCTGTCGAACGTCGCCGGCATTGCCGTGCTGGCCGAGGCGCGGGGCACGCCGGTGCCCGAGGTCGGCACCACGACCTTCCGCCCGCCCTTCGTGCCGGTGACGATCGGCGGGCTGGCGGGCGAGGCAAGCGGGCCGCTGTTCCAGCCGGTGCGCATGACGCCGCTGCACGGCTGGCATGCCGCCCGCGGTGCGGTGTGGGAGCCGGTGGGCCTGTGGCGGCGGGCCTATGCCTATCCGGCCACCGGCGAGCGGACGGCGGACGCGGTGGCGCGCGAGGTGCTGGCGGTGCGCGGGCGGGTGGGCCTGCTCGACGCCTCGACGCTGGGCAAGATCCTCGTCCGGGGCCCGGATGCGGGGCGCTTCCTCGACATGCTTTATGTCGGCATGATGAGCACCCTGCCGGTGGGCCGCTGCCGCTACGGGGTGATGTGCAACGAGCAGGGCTTCGTCACCGACGACGGGGTGGTGGCGCGGCTCGGCTCCGAGACCTTCCTCTGCCACACGACGACCGGCGGCGCAGACCGCATCCATGGCTGGATGGAGGAGTGGCTGCAGACCGAATGGTGGGACTGGAAGGTCTGGACGCTGAACCTGACCGAGCAGTTCGCGCAGATCGCGGTGGCCGGGCCGAAGGCGCGCGTGCTTCTCGAACGGCTGGGCGGCATGGACGTCTCGCGCGAGGCGCAGCCCTTCATGCGCTGGGCCGAGGGCAGGCTGTCCGGCATTGCCGCCCGCGTCTTCCGCATCTCGTTCTCGGGCGAGCTGTCCTTCGAGATCGCGGTCGCGGCCTCGGACGGCCCGGCGCTGTGGGAGCGGCTGATGGCCGAGGGCGCCGATCTCGGCGTCACCCCCTACGGCACCGAGGCGATGCACGTGCTGCGGGCCGAGAAGGGCTACATCATCGTCGGCGACGAGACCGACGGCACCGTCACCCCCCGCGACCTCGGCCTCGAGCGGATGATCGCCTCCGGCAAGGCCGACTTCATCGGCCGGCGGGGGATGGAGCGGGCCCATCTGGTCGACCCCGGTCGCTGGCGGCTGGTGGGGCTGGCTGCCGAGGACGGCGCGGTCTTGCCCGAGGGGGCCTATGCCGCCACCGACGCGCGCAACGCCAACGGCCAGCGGGTGACGGAGGGGCGGGTGACCTCGAGCTACTTCTCGCCGACGCTGAAGTGCGGCATCGCGCTGGGGCTGGTGCGCCGCGGGCCGGAGCGGATGGGCGAGGTGCTGGCCTTCCCCGCCGCCGGCGGGCGGGTGCTGAAGGCGCGGATCGTCGAGCCGGTCTTCCACGACAAGGACGGGGCGCGACTGAATGGCTAGGGCAGACATCGCGACGGAAGGCGCCGGCCCGGCCGGCTTCGCCTCGGTCGCCGGGGCCGGGCCCCGGGGCATGGTCACGCTGCGCGGCGATCTGACCTCGCCGGTGCTGGCAAGGGCCGTGGCGGCCGTGACCGGCACCGGCGTGCCCGCGAGGCGGCGCATCGAGGTCGCCGGCGACCGGGCCGTGGCCTGGATGTCGCCGGACGAGCTGCTGGTTCTCGTGCCCCGGGCCGAGGCGGGCGCCGCGGTCGCGGCGCTGGAGCAGGCGCTCGCCGGCGAACACCACCTCGCGGCCGACGTCTCCGATGC
This sequence comes from Paracoccaceae bacterium, assembly GCA_023383015.1. Lineage (GTDB taxonomy): Bacteria > Pseudomonadota > Alphaproteobacteria > Rhodobacterales > Rhodobacteraceae > JAHDXW01. The sequence continues at coordinate 87,862 of JAHDXW010000015.1, read as the reverse complement.
CCGCGCGGCCTTCACCATCCGCGGCCCCGGGGCGCAGGGGGTGCTTATGAAGCTCTGCCCGGTCGATTTCGCGACGCTGGCCGAGGGCGAGATCCGCCGCAGCCGCGCAGGCCAGGTCGCTGCGGCGGTCTGGAGGTCGGGCGCCGACGAGTTCACGCTCGTCTCGTTCCGCTCGGTGGCGGGCTACGTCATCGCGCTGCTGGAGTTTTCGGCGCGGCCGGGCGCAGAGCCCTTCCCCGCCTGAACGGCGCTGCCGGGCGGGTGCGCGACGCGCCCGGCAGAGGGCGGCGTCACCGGATCGGGATCATCAGGTGCTCGTAGGGCGTGCCCTCCCACATAACGTAGGGCTGCGCGGTGTCGGGCGACGCGCCCCCGGGGTAGCCGGCGAAATGGCCCCTGGTGTTGACGATCATCACATGGGGCCCTGTCTCGACCCAGGTCATGCCCCCGGGCGGCGTCATCGCGTAGGGGTCGGTGTTGCTGCCCGCCGGGCCGCCCATCAGCATGTAGATGAAGCCGATCCTGCCTGGCGGCGGCTCGCTCCTGCCAAGCCAGGCGCCCGCCCAGGCGAACGCGTTGGCATCGCCGCACATCGGATCCTCGCCCGGCGTGTTGTGATCGTCGGGCATGCACCACCAGCCGTTCGTGCCGTCGCGGAGCGTCCGCAGGCTGCCGTCCGCCGCCATCGCATAGATGGTGGCACCGGCGCTGACCGCGTCGGGTGCGGCCTTCGCGGCGCTCTCGATCAGCGCCGCGTCATCCTGAGCCGCCGCCGGCAGCGCCAGCATCGCCAGACCGGCCAGAAGGCCGGATGCGGTTGTCGCAGTCTTCCCCATGGCTACCTCCCTTGATGTCAACGGCCCGATTCAGGCATCCCAGGCCTGAACCGTCGTCTGCCGGACGATGCCGCCCAGACCCAGTTCGGCCGTGCAGGACGCGGCGACGCGCATCCCGTCGGCGTAGGTGCAGCGTTCCAGGAATGCGAGGCGGTTGCCGGCGATGACGCCGCCATCCAGTTCGTGGGTCATGTCGCGGCCGCACACGTCGTCGAGGTAGCGGCCGATCTCCTCCGCGCCCCGGATGACCCGCGGCCGGCTCGGCGGGTTGATCGCGTCGATGATCGTGATCACCGCGTCCCGCGCGTAGAGGGATTTCATCCCTGCCGCGTCGCGCCTCTCGACCGCCGATCGCAATGCCTCAAGGCTGGGCAGTGGCTCGCCCATGGTGACCTCCCCCGGATTTTCAACTAAGGGATCGTGACCGGCGGTGTCCGCCGGACCGTCAGGATGCTGTGCTGGACGTGAAGATGTGTGAACAAAATACCTTTCAGGACGCAACCTGTCAACTAGTAGGTAGAATCCGCGCGCGACTTATGCCAAACCATTGACCGGCAAGATCAACCGCATCACCGCAACGACGGCCCGCATGCCATGAGCCACCGGCCCGACCCGACTCACATCTCCCAGCAGATCCTGGACGTCGCCCAGGCCCTAGTGCAGACCCGCGGCTTCAACGCCTTCAGCTACGCCGATATCGCCGCCGCGCTGAGCATGACGAAGGCAAGCCTGCATTACCACTTCGCAACCAAGGAACGCCTCGGCCTCGCCCTCATCGAGCGCTACAGCCGTGACTTCGCCGGGCGGCTGGCGGCCATCGATGCCGGCGGCGGCGATGCGGGCGCGCGGCTGCGTGGCTATGTCGAGATCCATTCCGATGTCGTGGTGCAGGAGCGCAACTGCCTGTGCGGCATGCTGGCCGCCGAGTTCGAGACGCTGCCCGCCCTGATGCGGAAGGCTCTCGCGGAGTTCTTCGCCATGAACGCCCGCTGGCTGGAGGGCGTGATTGCCGGTGGCCAGGAGCGGGGCGAACTCGACGGCGCGGTGCCGGCGGCCGAGGCGGCGCAGCATGTCGTGGCAGCGCTGCAGGGGTCGATGATCCTTGCCCGGATGGAGGGGGTGCCCGGGGGGTTCGCTGCCGTCGCCCGGCAGGTGCTCGCCGGTCTGGGCGCGCATGCCCGGCCTTGACCTTCCGACCCACAAGGCGCTTATACGAGTCAGGTTTTCTGATTGCGCAAGAGGAACAGACCATGGCCTTCACCCTTCCCGACCTGCCCTATGCCCATGACGCGCTGGCGCCCCTCGGCATGTCGAAGGAGACCCTCGAGTTCCACCACGACCTGCACCACAAGGCCTATGTCGACAACGGCAACAAGCTGATCGCCGGCACCCCCTGGGAGGGACGGAGCCTTGAGGAGATCGTCGTCGGCACCTACCAGGCCGGCGCCGTGGCCCAGAACGGCATCTTCAACAACGCCTCCCAGCACTGGAACCACAACATGTTCTGGGGCTGGATGGGGCCGGGCGAGAACAAGCGCATGCCCGGCGCGCTCGAGCGGGCGCTGACCGAATCCTTCGGTTCGGTGCAGAAGTTCCGGGACGATTTCGCTGCCGCCGGTGCCGGCCAGTTCGGCTCGGGCTGGTGCTGGCTGGTCAGGGACAGGGACGGCAGCCTGAAGGTGACCAAGACCGAGAACGGCGTGAACCCGCTCTGCTTCGGCCAGAAGGCGCTGCTCGGCTGCGACGTGTGGGAGCATTCCTACTACATCGACTTCCGCAACCGCCGGCCGGCCTACCTCGCCAACTTCCTCGACCGGCTGGTCAACTGGGAGGCCGTGGCGGCCGGGCTCTGAGCCCGGCGCGGTCGCTGCGAGGGCCCCGCCCCGGCGGGGCCTTTTGCATGGGAGGAGAGGGGGGTGAGCGAACGCGCGCGGGGCTTCGCCGCGCTTCTGGCGGCGGGAACGATCTGGGGCTTCGCACCGCTGTTCTTCCGGATGCTGAACCATGTCCCCCCGGTCGAACTGCTCGCGCACCGCACGGTCTGGGCGCTGGCGCTGTTCGGGGTGTTCGCGCTGCTGCGCGGGCGGGTGGCGGCGGTGGCGGGGCTTCTGGCCGGTCCGGGGCTGGCGCGGGTGCTGGCTGCCGGCGTCCTGCTGGCGGTGAACTGGCTGCTCTACATCCTGGCCGTGCAATGGGGCGAGGTGCGCCAGTCGAGCCTGGGCTACTACATCTATCCCCTGGTGTCGGTGGCGCTGGGGGTGGCCGTGCTGGGCGAGCGGCTGGACCGGCGGCAGGGGGCGGCGGTGGCGCTGGCCGCCCTGGCGGTGGGGCTGCTGTCCTGGCAGGCTGGTGAGGTGCCCTGGATCGCGCTGGCGCTGGCGGCCACCTTCGGCGCCTACGGCCTCATCAAGAAGACCCTCGCGGCCGGGGCGCTGGTGTCGGTGACCGCCGAGTCGCTGTGGCTTGCGCCCTTCGCCCTCCTGTGGCTGGCAGCGGTGCATGCCGGTCCGCCGGGCGGGGCGGGCACCGGCGGGCAGTTCGGTCAGGACGCCGCAACCTCGCTGCTGCTGGCCCTGTCGGGCGTCGTCACCGCCGCGCCGCTGATGCTGTTCACCTATGCCGCGCGGCGGCTCAGCATGGCGGCGGTGGGGCTGACGCAGTACCTCAACCCCACACTGCAGTTCCTCGTCGCGGTGCTGATCCTCGACGAGCCGTTCGGGCCGGTCCAGGGTGCGGCCTTCGCGCTGATCTGGGCCGCTCTGGCGCTTTACAGCGCCGCTGCGCTCGACGCTGGCAGGGCCGCGCGCAGCGCCGCGGCTAGCGCTTCCACGTCGGGGACGACGCCGCTGTAGGCGGCCAGCGACGGTTCGGCGAAACCTTCCGCCACGACATGGCCGATCAGCCCCACCAGCGGCTGCCAGTAGCCCTCGACGTCCAGAAGCAGGATCGGCTTGGCGTGCAGGCCGAGCTGGCGCCAGGTCAGCGCCTCGAGATACTCGTCCAGCGTGCCGGCCCCGCCCGGCAGCACGACGATGGCGTCGGCGTTCATGAACATGACCTTCTTGCGCTCGTGCATGGTCTCGGTCACGACCAGCCGCCCGCGATCGGAGCGTGACGCCTCGCGGCGGATCAGATGAGCGGGCACCACGCCCAGCGTCTCGCCCCCGGCCGCGACGGCGGCGCGTGCCACCGCGCCCATCAGCCCGACGTCGCCCGCCCCGTAGACCAGCCGCCAGCCCTCGGCCGCGATCAGCCTGCCGGTGGCCTCGGCGGCGGCGACATAGGCCGGCCGGGCCCCGTCGCGTGCCCCGCAGTAGACGCAAATTGATCGGGCGGGGCGGGACATCGGCTGACCGGGCGAGTAAAATTCTCCGTCACGGTCAGATAGCGGCCTTGACGGACGGGCTCAAGCGCGCAAGCAGGGTTCGGCGCGGAGCCCGATTGGCGACCGCTGGGGTGGACGGTATGGGTTTCTTCAGGCTGCTCGGACCGGGACTGACAGGGGCTGCCGCGGCTGCCGGGATGGCAGTGGCGGCCGTCATCGGCTATGCGGGATGGATATGGCTGCGCCCGCCGGTGCCGGCGGCCGAAGCGCCGCCGCCGGCCGCAGTCGGGGCCCCCGCAGCCGGGGCCCCCGCAGCCGAGGCACCCGCCGCCGTGGCACCCGTGGCCGAACCCGCACCTGCCGCTCCGGTGCCCGCCGCCGCCCCCGCCTCCGCCGCGGCGACGCCCGATCCGGCCGCGGCTGCCGCGCCGCCGGTGGCGCCCCCGGTCGTGGCCGAGGCACCGTCGCCCGAGGCCGCCGCCGGTGCCGACGAGGCAGCGGCGGAAGGGGAGGACGACGTCCGCCTTGCGAGCGTCCTGCGCTTCGACATGGTGCGGGTCGAGGCCGGAGGCGATGCGCTCGTGGCCGGCACCGCCGTCCCCGGGGCCGAGGTCGGCGTCCTGGTCGACGACGTCGAGGTGACGCGCGGGGCGGCCGATGCGGTCGGCCGCTTCGTGGCGCTGTTCCGCCTGCCGGCAAGTGCCGCGCCGCGGGTTGTCACGCTCGAGATGAGGCTCGCGGACGGCCGGCGCGTCGTCTCGCCCGACAGCTTCCTCGTCGCCCCGACGCAGGCGCCCTCCGCGACCCCGGAGGGCCCGCCCCCTGCCGCCCTGGCCGAGGCACCGGCCGGGCCGCCGGCCGATGCCGGCACGATCGTCGTGGCGGGCCTGCCCGAGGCCCCGGCCCCGGCCGCCACCGCCCCTGCCGCCGCCCCTGCCACGCCGCCGGCGCCCGCGCCCGGCCGCCGGCCGGAGCCCGCGGCGACACCCGCGCCCGCCCCCGAGGCAGCCGGCAGCGTAGACGTGCCGGATGCGCCCGCGGCCGGGGACGGGGCAGGGGCTGCGCCGGCGCCGTCCGATGCCGCCTCCGCGCGCCCCGATTCGCCGGTTGCGGCCCTGCCGAGCCCGACGCCGGGCGCCGGCGGGCCGGCCGCCGATGCCGCGGCACCTGACCCCGATGCCGCCGAAGTCGACGCGGCCCCCGCAGCGCCCGCCCCTGTGGCGACCGCCGGCCGCCCCGGCCTTGCCGCGCAGCCGGGCGACGGAGCCGGGCCCGCGGCGGCCCCGCCGGTCCCGACGCCCGGGCCTGCGGCCGGGCAGGCCCCGGTGCTTGCCGATGCGGGCACGGCACTGCCCGCCCCGCCCGCAGTCCCGGCACCGGCGCCCGCCGCCGCGCCGCCGGCTGCCGAACCACCCGCCGCCGCGCCGCCGGCCGCCGCCCCGCCCGCACCACAACCTGCCGCCGCCCAACCGCCTTCCGTCGCGGCTGTCGCCATCGCCGCCGCGCCCGGGACGGGCGACGCGTCCGGGGCGCCCGCGCCTGCCGGTGCGTCCGCCGGCCCGGCTGCCGGCGATGCCGCGCCCGCTGCACCGCCGGCTGCGGTCGAGACCGCCGCGTCCCCTGCGGCGGTGGCCTCCGCGCCGCCGCCTGCACCCGCGCCCGCCCCCGAGCCGCTGGCGGTGCCGCCGGTGGCTGCTGCCGCGCCCGGACTCGACCCGGCCGCGACCGGCATCGCCGCGGCCGCCGCCCCGGTGCCCGCAGCCGCCGCGCCGCCGGCGCCGCCGGCGGTGCTGCTTGCCACCGAAACCGGCGTCCGCGTCATCCAGCCGCCGGGGTCGGGGCCCGAGGTCCAGGACGATGTGGTGATCGACGCCATCTCCTATTCCGTGGCCGGCGATGTCCAGCTTGCCGGCCGCGGCCTCGGCGGCGAGTTCGTGCGGGTCTATGTCAACAACCGCCCGATCCAGACGGTCCGCATCGCCGAGGACGGCGGCTGGAGCACCGACCTGCCCGATGTGGAGAGCGGAGTCTACACTTTGCGGATCGACCAGCTGGATGCGGAGGGCCGGGTCACCTCGCGCTTCGAGACGCCCTTCCATCGCGAGGACCCTGCGGTGCTGGCGGTGGCCTTCGCCGCCCAGGCGCCCGAACGCGGCGTGCGCGCGCAGATCATCACCGTCCAGCCGGGCTACACCCTCTGGGGCATCGCCAAGCGCACCTACGGCGACGGCATTCTCTACGTGCGGGTGTTCGAGGCCAACCGCCGGCAGATCCGCAACCCCGACCTGATCTATCCCGGACAGGTCTTCTCGCTGCCCGAGTAGCGGCGGCTCTGGCGTTCGGGGCGCGGGCGGCGTAGCGTCGCCGGCCCGAGGAGAGCCCGCATGCCGCAAGCCAGCCCCGCCGCCGACCCCGCAGCCGTGCGCGAACGCCGGAGCGGATGGCGCACCATCCGCCGCGTCGCCCCCTACCTCTGGCCGCCGGGCCAGGGCTGGGTCAAGCGGCGGGTCGTCTGGGCGCTTGCGGCGCTGGTGCTGTCCAAGTTCATCTCGGTGGCCACGCCGTTCTTCTACAAGGCCGCGGTCGACGTGCTCGGCGGGCTTGCCGACGGCCCGGGATGGACGCTCGCGCTGGGCGCGGTCGGGCTGACTGTCGCCTACGGGCTGGCGCGGGTGATGACCGTGGGCTTCCAGCAGCTGCGCGACGTCGTCTTCGCCCGCGTCGGCCAGCGGGCGCTGCGCCAGCTTGCGCTCGAGACGTTCAGGCACATCCACGCCCTCAGTCTGCGCTACCACATCACCCGCAAGACCGGCGGCCTGTCGCGGATCATCGAGCGCGGGGTGAAGGGGGTCGACTTCCTCCTGCGGTTTCTGCTGTTCTCGATCGGCCCGCTGGTGCTGGAACTCGTGCTGATCGGCATCGTGCTCTGGGTCGCCTTCGACCTGTGGTATCTGGTCGTGGTGGCGGTGACGATCTGGCTCTACACCTGGTTCACCTTCCGCGTCACCGAATGGCGGGTCAAGATCCGCAAGGAGATGAACGACCAGGACACCGACGCCAACCAGAAGGCGATCGATTCGCTCCTCAACTTCGAGACGGTGAAGTACTTCAGTGCCGAGACGCGCGAGGCGGCGCGCTACGACGGGGCGATGGCCCGCTACGAATCCGCCGCGGTGCGCACCAACAACTCGCTGGCGTTCCTCAACTTCGGCCAGGCGCTGCTGATAACGGCGGGGCTGGTGGTGGTGATGGTGATGGCCGCTGTCGGCGTCCAGCGCGACACGCTGACCGTGGGCGACTTCGTCATGGTCAACGCCTACATGATCCAGATCACCATGCCGCTGAACTTCCTCGGCACGGTCTACCGCGAGATCCGCCAGGCGCTGGTCGACATGGGCGAGATGTTCGACCTGCTGGAGCAGCCCGCCGAGGTGCGCGACGCCCCCGACGCCCGGCCGATCGCGGTGGCCGGCGGCGAGGTCGTGCTCGACGATGTCCGGTTCGGCTACGAGGCGGCGCGGCCGATCCTGAAGGGGGTGTCGCTGACGGTGCCGGCCGGCCGGCGTGTGGCGATCGTCGGCCCCTCGGGGTCGGGCAAGTCGACGATCGGGCGGCTCCTGTTCCGCTTCTACGACGTCACCGGCGGGGCGATCCGCATTGACGGGCAGGATCTGCGCGCGGTGACGCAGGAAAGCCTTCATGCCGTGATCGGGGTGGTGCCGCAGGACACGGTGCTGTTCAACGACACTGTCCACTACAACATCGCCTATGGCCGGCCGGGGGCGAGCGAGGCCGAGATCGAGGCGGCGGCGCGGGCGGCGAAGATCCACGACTTCATCGTCTCGCTGCCGGAGGGCTACGCGACGCGGGTCGGCGAGCGGGGGCTGAAGCTCTCGGGGGGCGAGAAGCAGCGCGTGGGCATCGCCCGGACGCTCCTGAAGAACCCGCCGGTGCTGCTGCTGGACGAGGCGACCAGCGCACTCGACACCCAGACCGAGCGCGACATCCAGGATTCGCTGCGCGCCATGGGCGCGGGTCGGACGGTGATCGTGATCGCCCACCGCCTTTCGACCATCGCCGATGCCGACGAGATCGTGGTGCTCGAGGACGGCCGGATCGTCGAGCGCGGGCGGCACGAGATGCTGCTGGCGCGCGGCGGCCGCTACGCCGCGATGTGGGCGCGCCAGTCGGCCGAGGAGGCGCGAGCGGCGGCGGAGTGAGGGCGGGCCGGCGCCGGTGCCCGGCCGGGCGGGGGGTTGCCCGTTGGTCGGCACCGGGCGATCATGCCCGCCAGACCGCACCGGGGAACCGAAACGGTGCGTCGTGCCGTGGGCAGGCGGGGGGGGGCAGCCATGCTGCGTGCCGTCGCTTTACTGATTGCCGTGCTTCTTGCCACCGCCATGGCCCCGGGCGCTGCCCAGGCCGAACGGCGCGTGGCCGTCGTCTTCGGCACCGGGGCCTACCTTTCGCTGCGCCCCTTGCGTAATCCCTTGGCCGATGCCGCGGCGGTGACGGCCGAGCTCGAGACACTCGGCTTCGAGGTCGAGCACGAGCCCGACCGAGACCTTCGGCGCATGCGCCGGGCCCTGCGCGATTTCGAGGAGGATGCCGCCGGGGCCGAGGTCGCCGTCGTGTTCTTCGCCGGCCATGCGGTCGAGGTCGGGGGGCGCAACCTGCTGCTGCCGGTGGATGCCGAGGTGACCGACGCCGCGGCGCTGTCCGCAACCGGCCTGCCACTGGAGGAGGTTGTCGCGGTCGCGCGGCGGGTGGCGCGGCGGGTCCTTGTCGTGGTCGACGCCTGCCGCGACGATCCCTTTTGGCTGGACGCCGGCGGCGATACCGGCCGGGGGGCAACCCCGGTGGCGCTGCCCGGGACATCCGGGGTCTCGCCCGGGTTGCGGCTGATGGGGCGCTCGGAGGGGGTCGTCTATGCCTTCGCTGCCGCCCCGGGCGAGACGGCCGCCGACGGTACGGGCGCCAATTCTCCCTTCACCGCGGCGCTGGCGCGGTTCCTCGCAACCGAGGGCGTGGACGTGCGCACCGCCCTCGTCCTCGTGCAGCAGGATGTCTACGACCGGACGCGTGGGCGCCAGCTTCCCTATGTGGAATCCGGGCTGCCCGAGCCGCTGTTCCTGAATCCTGGCCGGGCCGAGGCCGGAGAGCGCGAGCGGCTGCTCCTGGCCATGGCCGGGCTGACGCCCGACCTCCGCAGCCGCATCGAGGCCGCGGCGGCGGTCGCCGACATCCCGCTTGCCCCGCTCTTCGCCGCGGTCCTCGCGTCCGGCGAGGCAGAGTGGATCGACGAGGGCCGGCTCGATGCGCTCGCGGCCGGAATCGCCGCGACCCAGGAGCGGCTCCGCCAGAGCGCGCCGGTCGACCCGCGTGCCGCCGCCCTGCGCGACGAGGCGCTGGCGGCCCTGGAACTCGGGGCGTTTGCGCTCGCCCGCGAGAAGATCGACGCGGCCGTCGCGCTCGACCGGGCGGCGGGGGACGCGGCGGCCGAGGTGCTGGTGGCCCGCCGCCTCGCCGAGGCCGACAGCCTGCGCGTGCGCGCCGACATCCTCTATCTCGCCGGCGCCGAGGTCGAGGGCGAGGGCTTCGTCGATGCCTATGCGGCCGCGGCGCGGGCCTACCTGCGGGCCGATGCGCTGGCCCGCGCCGAGGGTCGCCTGCTCGACCGCGAGGCGCTGCTGCGCATGCTCGAGGCGCTGGAGAAATGGCAGGGCTTTGCCGCCTGGCTGCTGACCCACGGCGCCCCGCCGGACCTCGACGCCCTGGTCTCCGGGGGAACCGAACTTGTCGGCCTGCTCGAGCGGCTGCTGCCGTCCCCCGACGCGCCGGAGGCGGACTTCCCGGCACTTGAGAGCGCCTTCCTGGAGGGGCTGCTCTACCCGCTCGAGCAGACCCGGGCGGTCTGGGAGTTCGAGGTCGTCTGGACGACCGACGCGACGGGAAATATCACCGGCGAGTTCGCCAACGTCGACCGCGGGCCGTTCAACCTGCCCGCCGTCATGGCGCTGCGCCTTCGGGCGCTGGCCTGGGCCGAGGCGTTCCACGCCGCCGGGGCCGGCCGGCCGCATCCCTGGGAATCGGGCGGGCTTGGCACCCCGGCGCTGCGGGCGGCGCTTGCCCTGCTTGCCGACGCCCGCGACGAACTGGGCGAGACGGCCGAGGCCGCCCGGCTGCGCGAGCGGGCCGCGGCCCTGCCCTGACCCCGCGCGCCCCGCGCGGCCTGCCTATTCGGCGGCCCTCAGCGGCACCACGGCCGCGGATCCGGGCCGGGCGTCGCCGGGGACAGGCGCGGCCGGCGTCAGCGCTTCCTCCCAGATGATCTCCTGCCCGCGCTGCCGCCGCGCCGCGCGCGTCAGCGCCGCATCCCGCGCCGCCCGGCTGTCGCGGCCGAGCGCGAGCCGCGCCAGGAGCCGGGCCGTGCCGTAGGCGCCGGCGGCAAGCCAGACCCGCAGGGCAAGCAGCGCCGGCGTCAGGACCAGCGTCAGCACGGTCGCCACCCCGAGGCCGAACACGATCGCCGTGGCAAGCTGCTTCCACCACACCGCCGAGGGGCTGTCGATGGTGTAGCCGCCGGCGAAGAAGTCCAGCGAAATGCCCAGCATCATCGGCAGAAGCCCGGCGATTGTGGTCACCGTGGTCAGGAACACCGGGCGGATGCGGTCCTCGGCGGTGCGGATGATCGCCTCGATGCGCGGCATGTAACGGGCGTAGTCCTGGTAGGTGTCGATCAGGACGATGTTGTTGTTCACGACGATCCCGGCCAGCGCCATGATGCCCGTCCCGGTCATGATGACCGAGAAGGTCTGGTCCATCGCCAGCATCCCGATCAGCACGCCGGCCGTCGACAGCACCACCGCCAGCAGCACCAGCGTGGCGTTGTAGAACGAGTTGAACTGCGCCAGCAGGATGATGAACATCAGCCCCAGCGCGGCGGCGAATGCCTGGCCGAGGAAGGCGGTGGATTCCTGCTGGTCGGCCTGGTCTCCCGTCCACTCCCATGTCACGCCGGCAGGCAGGGGTTCCTCCTCGGCCAGCCAGCGGGACAGGTGTTCGATCCGCTCGGCGGCGTTGACCGGCCGGCCCGCCTCGTTCACGAGGCCCGGCGCGACGTCGGCGCGGACGTCGAGAAAGCGGCTCTGGTCGACGCGGTCGATGCGGGCGAGCTTCTGCACCGGCGTCCGGGTGGAGAAGTTCGACAGCGGCACCTGGCCGTCGCGGGTGCGCACCTTCAGCGTGTCCAGCGTCGACAGAACGCGGTCCTCCTGGGGCAGGCGGACGCGGATTTCGATCTCGTCCTCCGAGCCGTCCGGGCGCATGCGGTCCAGCAGGATGCCGCGGGTGACAAGCTGCACCATCCCGCCGACGGCGGCCACGTCGGCCCCGAAGCGGCCGGCGGCCTGCACGTCGACGTCGATCTGCCAGTCGATCCCCGGCAGGGGGCGGCTGTCGTCGATGTCGGTCAGCCCCGCGGTCGCGGCGAACTTCCCCGCTACCGTCGCCGCCGCCGCCTGCAGCGCCGCGAAGTCGTCGCCCTTCAGCCGCAGGTGCACCGGCTTGCTGGCGCCCGGGCCCTGCGCCTGCGACATGATCTCGATGCGCACGCCGGGCAGGCGGTCAAGCCGTGCCTGCAGCCGCGCGACGATGGCCTCGCCACCCAGCGCGGGGTCGCCGCGCCGTGCCTCCCAGGGCGTCATCTCGAACTGCACCTGGCCGATGGTGTCGAGGGGTGCGCTCGCCCCGGCGAGATTGCTGTTCAGCCCGCCCGTGCCGGCGAAGGCGAAAGCCGAGGCGACGCCCTCGGTCTGCAGCACGATCTCCTCGGCCGCGGCCACCAGCACATCCTTCTCGGCCAACGACAGGTTTCCGCGCGCGCGCACGAAGACGATGGCCTGCTCGGGCTCCGTCGGCACGAAGAACTCCATCCCCCGGTTGTTCTGGCCGTAGTAGACGAAGGTACCCGCGATGAAGGCCGCGACGGCCGCCACGGTCACGACCGGCATCACCGGGTTGCCGGTGAGCCCGGCGATCAGCCGGCCGAACGGCGTCCGTCGGTAGCCCGCGCGGATCCGCCGCGGTGCCAGGCGCAGCGTCGCCGCGCCGATCGTGACCGATGTCAGCACAGCTCCGGCAAGCAGCAGCCCGAGCCCCGGCAGTGCCGCCGCCGGCCCCGCAAGCGGCGGGGTTCCGCCGAACAGGTAGCCGGGGTTCAGGCTCTGCATCGCGCCGACGAACACCAGCCAGACCGATCCCGCCGCCAGCGCGGCGCGGACCACCCACGGCAGCCGCTGCCGCAGCGCCGCTGAGGCGCGCTCGAGGATGCGCGAGCCGCGCCCTGACACGCCCCCCATCACCGGCAGGTAGACAAGGGCCACCACCAAGGCCGCGATCAGCACGAAGATCAGGGTGAGGGGCAGCATGCCCATGAACTCGCCTGCCACCCCGGGCCATAGCAGCAGCGGCAGGAAGGCGCAGAGCGTCGTCGCCGTCGACGACACGATCGGCCAGAACATCCGCTTGGCCGCCTCGACATAGGCACGCATCGGGCCCTGGCCCTCGCCGATCCGCCGGTCGGCGTACTCCACCACCACGATGGCGCCGTCCACCAGCATGCCCACGGCCAGGATCAGCGCGAACATCACGATGTTGGAGACGGTGAAGCCGAGCGCGGCGAACAGCGCGAAGGTCAGCAGGAACGAGGTTGGGATGGCAAATCCCACCAGCAGCGCCGACCGCGTGCCCAGCGCCGCCAGCACCACCATCATCACCAGCGCGATCGCGGTCAGCACCGAGCCCTCGAGCTGCGCGATCATCGCCGCGACCTGGGTCGACTGATCCAGCGCCGTCGACACCGTCACCGCCTCGCGCAGTTCCTCCGGCCAGCCGGCGGCCGTCTCGGCCACGGTGCGCCGGACGAGTTCGGTGGCGTCGATCAGGTTGAACCCCTTGCGCTTGACCACCTGCAGCGCCACCGTCGTCTCGCCGTTGAAGCGGGCGGTGCCGCGCCGGTCCTCGAAGGTCAGGCGGATGTCGGCGATGTCCCCCAGCGTCACCATCCGGTCGCCGTCCACCTTGACCGGCAGCCCGTAGACGTCGGCGGGGCTGCGGAACGAGGCGGGGATCTTGACCGCGAACGTGCCGGTGGCATTCTCCACCTCGCCCGCGGCGACCAGCCGGTTGTTGTTCACCACGACGCTGATGAGGTCGGAGGCGGTGACGTCGTAGGCCTCCAGCCGGAGCGGGTCGATGACGACCTCGAGCATCTCCTCGCGCTGGCCGGCAAGCCCGGCCTCGAGCACCGGCTCGAGCGATTCCAGCCGCTCCTGGAGGTCCTTGGCGACGCGCAGCAGCGCCCGCTCGGGCACCGCCCCCGACAGCGCCACGATGATCACCGGAAACTGCGAGAAATTGATCTCGTTCAGCGAGTACCGCTCGTAGCCGGCCGGGAACCGCGTCTCCGCCTTGCTCATCTTGTCGCGGACATCGGCGATGGTCTGGCCCTTGTCCCAGCCGAACTCGAACTCGAGCACGACGCCGGCATAGCCTTCCGCGGCGGTGCCCGACATCTTCTTCAGCCCGTCGAGATCGGCGAACTCGGCCTCCATCACCTTCACCAGCAGCCGCTCGCTGTCAGCCGCCGAGATGCCGGGGAAGGGGACCGAGACGAACAGCGCCGGGATCTCGATGTCGGGCTCGCCCTCCTTGGGCAGGCCGACATAGGCCACCGCACCGGCGGCAACCGACATCACGATGAAGGCGAGCACCATGCGGGCCCGTGCGGCTGCCCAGTCGACGATGCCTGTCATCGTCCGTGCTCCCGCAGGGTGACCGCGAGCAGAGTGCCGTCGCTGACGTACTCCTGGCCGACGACGATCACCTCCGCTGTGTCGGGCAGTCCGGTCACCCACACGCCCGCGGCGGTGTCGCGGACCACGCCGACGGGGGCGAAGCTGGCGGCGGGCTCGGAACCGCTGCGGTCCACCAGCCGCACGCCAAGCCGGCCCGCGTCGTCCAGCGTCAGCGCCGAGGCCGGCAGGAGATGGGCCGAGGTGCCGCGGGCCGCGATCAGGATCTCGGCCGTCTGGCCGTCGCGGATGCCGAGGTCGGGGTTGGGCACCGTGATCTCGACGCGGAAGGTACGGGTGCGGTCGTCGGCCGACCGTGACAGGAACGTGACCTCGCCCATGATCTCGCGCCCGGTCACCAGCCGCGCCCCGGCCATCGCCCCGGCGGCGATGCGCTCGACGTCGGCCTCGGCGACGAAGCCGACCAGCCGGATCGGGTCGAGCTGGATGACCGTCGCGCACAGCCCGCCGGGCTGCAGCAGGCTGCCGGTCTCGGCAGCGTCGGTCTCGAGGATGCCGGCGAAGGGCGCGGCGATGCGCAGCCGGTCGATCTCGCGCCGCGCCGCTTCGACCATCGCCTCGGCCGACTGGAAGGCAGCGCGCGCCGCCGCCAGCCGGGTCTCGGTGGCAAAGCCGCCCTGCGACAGCTGTTCGGCCGCGCGCAGGTTGATCTGCGCCTCGGCCAGCCGTGCCTCGGCCTCGGCCAGCGCGGCCAGCCGGGTGCCCGGCGACAGCTCGCACAGGACGGTCCCGGCTTCCACGAAGCTGCCCTTGCGGATCGGCTCCGAGACGACCAGCCCCGCGGTCTCCGAGCGCACCTCGACCTGGCGCGTCGCCTCGGTCCGGCCGCGCAGCAGGATGCCCGCGTCGATGCTCTGCGCCCGGCTGGGGCTGGCGATCACCGAGACATGGCGCGGGGGATGCGCCGGGGCGGCCGACTCGGCAGGCACCGGCGCCGCGGCGAGGCTGGCGGCGACGGCTGGGGCGTCGCCGTCGCGGCCGGCGACGGCCGCGACGATCCGGCGCGCGGGGCCTTCGGGTGCATTGACCACCGCCATCAGCAGCGGCCGGTCCAGAACCAGAAGATACAGCGCGCCGGCGACGAGCAGCGCGGTCATCAGGGGCACAACACGCATCGGCACCTCGGTCGTGCCGTGCCCGCACTCCGGACGGAGTCGGCCGCGGCGCGTTCTTCCCTTCTACGCTGAACTAGCCAGTTCAGATTAGGCGCCGATGTGGGCAAGTTCAAGCGCCTCCGCGTCGCGCCACCGCGACGGGGCAGCGGGCTTGGCAAGCCATGGCGCATCCCCTATGACGAGATCGGATCGGGAGGCGCAGGGCGTGAGCAATCCGGACAGTTTCATCGCCGAGGTGACCGAGGAGGTTCGCCGCGACCGACTTTTCGCGCTGTTCCGCCGCTATGGCTGGATCGCGGTGCTGGCGGTGGTGCTGGTCGTCGGCGGGGCGGCCTGGAACGAATGGCGAAAGGCGCGCGACCGTGCCGCGGCCGAGGCCTTCGGCGATGCGGTGCTGTCGGCGCTTGGGGTCGATGACCGCGCCGGGCGGGCCGGGGCCCTGGCTGCTATCGACGCCGCCGGCGGGCGCGGGGCGGTCCTGGGGCTGCTCGCCGCGGCCGAGGCGGTGGCCGCCGAGGATCGCGACGCCGCGCTTGCCCGGCTGGCCGCAGTGGCCGCCGACGCGACGCTGCCGGCAAGCTACCGCTCGCTGGCGACGCTGAAGCGCGTGATGCTTGCCGGCACGGCGATGCCGGTGGCCGAGCGTGAGGCCGCGCTTGCGCCGCTCGCCGCTGCGGGGGCGCCGTTCCGCGCCCTCGCGCTCGAACAGCAGGCGATCCTCAGGGTCGAGGCGGGCGACGGCGCGGCCGCGGCGGCGCTGCTGAACCAGGTTCTTGACGAGCCGGGGATCACCTCGGCCCAGCGGCGGCGGGTGTCGCAGCTTCTCGTCGCCATCGCCGCGCCGCCGCGGTCGGCGGGCTGAGGGGGCGCCGGGCGATGGCAGTCGGGGCGGCGGGCAGCAACCGGATCGGGCTTCTCCTGGCGGCGGCGTTTCTAGCGCTTGCCGCCTGCGCCGAGCGCGAGCGCCTGCTGGAAGGCCCGCGGCTCGACCTCCGCGCGCCGCTCGACCTTGCCGGCACGGACGAGCAGGCCGAGGCCGTGCCGGAACCGGCCGCACCCGTGCCGCTGGCGCTGCCGGCGACGATCAACCATTCCGCCTGGACCCACCGCAACGGCGGCCCCGCCCACCGCATCGACCACCCGGCGCTGCCGTCCGCCTTGGCGCTTGCGTGGACCGCGCCGGTGGGCGAGGGCGAGGGTCGGCGCTTCCGCATCACCGCCGACCCGGTGGCGGCCGACGGGCGCGTCTTCACCCTCGACGCCCGCGCGCGGGTGACGGCGGTGGCGGCCGACGGGCGCGTGCTGTGGCAGCGCGACCTCACCCCGGCGGGCCAGCGCGACCCCTCGGCCTCGGGCGGCGGGCTCGCCCTCGGGGCGGGAAAGCTGTTCGCAACCACGGGGTTCGGCCGGCTCGTGGCGCTCGACCCCGCCACCGGCGAGGAACTCTGGACCCAGCGCTTCGATGCGCCTGTGACCTCCGCGCCCACCGCCGACGGCGACCTCGTCTATGCCGTGGCCGCCGACGGCACCGGCTGGGCAGTCGAGGTCGAGGCCGGCCGCATACAGTGGCAGATCCCCGGCACGCCGTCGCCCGCCGGCATGGTCGGCGGTCCCGGGCCGGCGGTGACCGACCGGCTGGTGCTGTTCTCCTTCACCTCGGGCGAGGTGGTGGCGGCGCTGAAGCGCGGCGGTCTGCGGGTGTGGAGCGCCACCATCGCCGGCCAGCGCCGCGGCTTTGCCTATACCGGGATCACCGATATCACCGGCGACCCGGTGGTGGTGGGCAATGTCGCCTATGTCGCCAACCAGTCGGGCCGCCTCGTGGCGCTCGACCTCGCCAGCGGCGAGCGGCTGTGGACGGCGACCGAAGGTGCCTACAGCCCGGTCTGGCCCGTCGGCGATGCGCTCTTCCTGGTGTCGGATGCCGGCTCGCTCGTGCGGGTCGACGCCGCCGGCGGCGAGACGGTCTGGTCGGTGCCGCTGCCCCACTGGACGACCGAGCGCGAGCGCCGGCGCGCCGCCGTGCACGCCCATTACGGCCCGGTTCTCGCCGGCGGGCGACTTCTGGTCGCCTCGGGCGACGGGCTGCTGCGCGCCTTCGACCCCGTCTCGGGCGCCGAGACCGCCAGCCTGCCAATTCCCGGCGGCGGCGCGGCGACGGCGCCGATCGTCGTCGACGGCACCCTTTACGTCGTCACGCGGGCGGGGCAGCTGGCGGCCTTCCGCTGACCGCCGGCCGGAGGCGCCGATGAGCTTCACACTCGCCATCGTCGGCCGGCCCAATGTCGGCAAGTCGACGCTGTTCAACCGCCTGGTCGGCCGCCGTCTGGCGCTGGTGGACGACCAGCCCGGCGTGACCCGCGACCTGCGCGAGGGCGAGGCGCGGCTGGCCGACCTGCGCTTCCGCGTCATCGACACCGCCGGGCTGGAGGATGTGCGCGACGACAGCCTTCCGGGCCGGATGCGCCGGCTGACCGAGCGCGCGGTGGGCATGGCCGACGCGGTGCTGTTCGTCATCGACGCCCGCGCCGGGGTGACGGCGGCCGATGCCGTCTTCGCCGACCTGCTGCGGCGCAGCGCCGCACTGGTGATCCTCGCGGCCAACAAGGCCGAGGGCAGGGCCGGCGATGCCGGCGCGCTCGATGCCTTCTCGCTGGGCCTGGGCGAGCCGCTCCGGCTTTCGGCCGAGCACGGCGAGGGCATGGACGATCTCTACCGCACCCTGCGCCCGCTGGTCGATGCCGCTGCCGCGGAGGACGCCGCCACCGCCGCCGCCGCGCCCGCGGTCGATGTCGACGTCACCGACGGCGACGGCCCCGGGCCCGACCTCAGCCCCACCGCCGCAAGGCCGCTGCAGGTGGCGGTGATCGGCCGGCCGAACGCCGGCAAGTCCACCCTCGTCAACCGCATCCTCGGCGAGGACCGGCTCCTGACCGGCCCGGAGGCCGGCATCACCCGCGACGCGATCTCGGTCGAGACGCTGTGGGAGGGCACGCCGCTGCGAATCTTCGACACCGCCGGCATGCGCCGCCGGGCCCGCGTGACCGACAAGCTCGAGAAGCTCTCGGTTGCCGACGGGCTGCGCGCGGTACGCTTCGCCGAGGTGGTGGTGCTGCTGCTCGATGCCGCCGCGCCCTTCGAGACCCAGGACCTGCGGCTGGCCGACCTGGCCGAGACCGAGGGGCGGGCCGTTGTCATCGCGGTCAACAAGTGGGACCGGGTCGACGACCGGCCGGCGCGGCTGGCCGAGCTGAAGGAGATGCTGGCGCGGCTCCTGCCGCAGCTGCGCGGGGTGGCGCTGGTCCCGGTCTCGGCGCTGAGCGGGCAGGGGCTCGACCGGCTGCATGCGGAGGTGCGGGCGGCCCATGCGGTCTGGAACCGCCGGGTGCCGACGGCGCGGCTGAACGAGTGGCTGGCCGCGAAGGTCGCCGCGCATCCGCCGCCGGCTCCCGGCGGGCGGCGGATCCGGCTGCGCTACATGACCCAGGCCAAGACCCGCCCGCCCGGCTTCGTCATCATGGCCAGCCAGGGCCGGCGCCTGCCCGAGGCCTACCTGCGCTACCTCGTCAACGGCCTGCGCGACGATTTCGCGCTGCCTGGCACGCCGATCCGCATCCACCTGCGCGACCAGTCGGCCGAGAACCCCTATGCCGGCAGACGCCCGCCGCAGCGGTCGCGGCTGGCCAAGCACCTGCGGGGCAAGGGCGGCAAGGCGGGGGCGTGATCGGCGGCTGCGGCGCCCGGGCGCGCGTGCCGTCTCGCCGCGCCGGGAGGGCGCCGCGGACGTCGGGTGCGGGGCGCGCCGGCCGCCCGGGGCGCGCGTCCGCTCAGGCCCGTTCGGTGACGATCTCGGCGCGGGCCTCGAGCGTGCGGTGGACCGGGCAGCGGTCGGCGATCTCCATCAGCCGCGCCTGCATGTCGGCATCGAGCGGCCCGTCGAGGCGGATGCGGCGGGTGAAGCGGTCGATGCGCGACCGCTCGCCGCAGTCGGCGCAGTCGGCGGCGTGGACCTTGGCGTGGCTCACGTCGACGGCGACATGGGCGAGCGGCCAGCCCTTGCGGCGGGCGTACATGCGGATCGTCATCGCCGTGCAGGCGCCAAGCCCGGCGGCGAGCAGGCCGTAGGGCGAGGGGCCGAGGTCTCTGCCGCCCGCCGCCTGCGGCTCGTCGGCGAGCAGGTGGTGGGGGCCGACCATGATGTCCTGCAGAAAGCCGGCGGCATCGGCCTCGCTGACCCGGACGATGCCCTCGGGCACGGCGGCGCGCGCCGGTTCGGCCGGCGCTGCGGGCAGGAAGCGGTCGGCCCAGGCGGCGATGACGCCGGCGGCGTATTCGGCATCCTCCGGGCGGCCGAGCATGTGGTCGGCGCCGTCGAGGGCGACGAAGCTTTTCGGGTGGCGGGCCGCCTGGAAGATGCGGGTGGCATTGTCGATGCCGACCAAGGCGTCGCGCGGGGCGTGCAGGACGAGGAGCGCCGCGCCGAGCCCGCCGATCGCCGGGGCGAGGTCGGCCTCGCCGGCATCGTCGAGGAAGTCGCGCCCGACCGTCACCGTCCGCCCGCCGAGGCTGACCGCGGCGGCGCCGTCGCGGGCGATGTCGGCCAGCGCGTCGGCGAAGTGGCGGGTGACGTGGGCGGGCGCGAAGGGCGCGCCGATCACCGCCACCGCCCGCACGCCGCCGATCCGCGGCGCCGCGGCGAGGACGGCGGCACCCCCCAGCGAATGGCCGATCAGCAGCGCCGGCGGTAGGCCGCGGTCGGCCATGGACCGGGCGGCGGCGGCGAGATCGGCGGTGTTGGAGGAGAAGGTGGTGGCGGCGAAGCTGCCCCCGGACTGGCCGAGGCCGGTGAAGTCGAAGCGCAGCACGGCGATGCCCCGGGCCGCAAGGTGCGCGGCGATGCGGCGGGCGGCATGGACGTCCTTGCCGCAGGTGAAGCAGTGGGCGAAGAGCGCAGCCGCCCGCAGAGATCCCTCGGGCAGGTCGAGCCGGCCCGCGAGCGCGGCGCCGGAATGGCCGGGGAAGGTCAGGGTCTCGGTGGCCATGGCGGTATCTCCTTGCGGCGCGACTGTCGGCTTGCCCCTACGCCGGGGTCGGGCCGGGCGTGACGGTGCTCACGCGATGGTGAGCGGGCCGGCCTGCCGGTGCCGGCCCGCGCGAGCGGCCCGCGGCGCCCCCCCGGGGGGCATCACGCCCCATGCCACCGGTCAGTGGGGCCGGCGGCGCTCCCGGTGGCATCCTCCGCGGGATAGCTGAGGACGGGCGATGGCAGGAACATCCGCTGCGCGGCGGGGTGGCAGCCGGGCCGGGCCGGCATGGCCCTAGAGCCCGAGGTCTCGGAACACCGCCGGCAGAGCCTCCGGCAGATCCTCGGCGATCAGCCCGGGGCCGAAGCTGCGGGCGCACTCGACATGCAGGAAGGCCGCCGTCTCGGCCGCCTCCATCGCCGGCAGGCCGCGGGCGAGAAGGCCGGCGATGAAGCCGGCAAGCACGTCGCCCGACCCCGCGGTGGCCAGCCAGGGCGCCGCGCGCGCCCCGCGCGCGTCCGACAGCGCGATGCGTCCGTCGGGGGCCGCGATCACCGTCTCGGCGCCCTTGTAGAGCACCACCGCGCCGGCCCGCCGCGCCGCGCGCCGCGCCGCCTCGGCTTTCGCGGGGGCGTCGGGCAGCCTGGGCGAGAGGTCGGGGAACAGCCGTGCGAACTCGCCCCCGTGCGGCGTCAGCACCGTCCGCGGCGTGCACAGCGCGAACAGCGCCGGCGGGTCGGGGGCATAGGCCGACAGCGCGTCGGCATCCACGACCACCCCCCGCCCGGAGGCCAGTGCCACCGGCACCAACTCGCGCGCCCGCGCGAAGCCCATGCCGGGCCCGAGGCAGAGGGCGTTGTAGCGCGCATCCTCGAGCACCCGCGCCAGCGCCGCGGCGTCGTGGATCGGGCGCAGCATCACCGTGTCCAGCCGGGCGGCGTTCTCGGCCAGCGCCGGCAGCGGGCAGCCGAGTGTGACCAGGCCCGCGCCGATGCGCAGCGCGCCGCGCGCGGCCAGCCGCGCCGCCCCCCCCTGGCCGGGCCCGCCCGACAGGATCAGCGCATGGCCGTGGCTGTATTTGAAGCCGTCGGGCCGCTTGGCCAGGCGGTCGCGCAGCAGCGCCGGATCGGGGCAGGGCGGGTCGGTGGACATGGGGCGATCAGGTGATCCGCGGCAGGCCGATGTCAACCACCACGACCCTGCCGAAGGGCGGCCGGCCGGCGCCGGCCCGGTGGCCGCGCTTGGCGGCATGGAAGGTGACGGTGAGGTCGGCGTCGAAGGCGGGCGGAATCAACCCTGGGGCGGGCACGCCCGCCGGGTCGGTCGGCGGCAGGCCGGTGTCCGCGTCGATGCCGCTCGGCACGTCGACGGCCACGGTGCGCCAGCGGCGGTCCGGCGGGCTGTAGCGTTGGAACAGGCGCGCGACGTCGGTGGCCGGCCGCGCCAGACCGATTCCGAACAGCGCATCCACCGCCAGGTCGCCGGGGCCGAGCCCGTCGGCCGCCGGCAGGTAGTCGAAGAACCAGCGCGCCACCACCGGCCGCGGCAGATGCCGCAGCGCGCCGAGCTCCCTCCAGCGGTCGCAGTTCGCCCGCGCGTCGGGCGGCAGGCGCCCGGGATCGCCGTAGAGCCACAGCGTGACCTGCCAGCCCCGCCCGTGCAAGAGCCGCGCCACCACGAAGCCGTCGCCGCCGTTGTTGCCCGGCCCGCACAGCACCACGGCGCGGCCGGGGTGGCCCGCCAGTTCGGGCCATTCGGCAAGGATCGCCGCCACCACACCGGCCCCGGCGCGTTCCATCAGCTCCAGGCCGGTGGCAACCCCCGCGGCTATCGCCGCCGCCTCGATGGCGCGCATTTGGGCAGTGGTGACGGTTTCTTCCATTCCTGCGGCGCCTTCGTCGCGCTCCTGCCAGTCTTTCGGGCGATCTGCCCAATCCTTGTGCGGCGGGCCGCGATTCCGCACCCGCCCGGCCCGCGGCCCCGTCCTGTCCCGTTGGCACCGCCCGCCGGAAGTGCTGAGAGGGCGCGTGGTCCGGACAGGACGGGAGGAGTCGACCGATGAAGAAGATCGAGGCGATCATCAAGCCGTTCAAGCTCGACGAGGTCAAGGAGGCTCTCCAGGAGGTGGGCGTCCAGGGCCTTTCGGTGATCGAGGTGAAGGGCTTCGGCCGCCAGAAGGGGCACACCGAGCTTTATCGCGGCGCGGAATACGTGGTCGACTTCCTGCCGAAGGTGAAGATCGAGCTCGTGGTCACCGACGACCAGGTCGACCAGTGCATCGAGGCCATCATCGGTGCCGCCCGCACCGAGAAGATCGGCGACGGCAAGATCTTCGTCTCGCCGGTCGAACAGGCGATCCGCATCCGCACCGGCGAGACCGGCGACGAGGCGATCTGAGGCCGCCGCCGCGGCAATGCGGCGGCCGGCGTGGCTTGCGAAAAGGGAAGCTAGAGAATGAGCAAGGACAAGGTTCTGAAGACCCTCAAGGACGAGGACGTCGAATATGTCGACCTGCGCTTCACCGACCCGCGCGGCAAGCTGCAGCATGTGACCGTGGTGGCCGATCTGGTCGACGAGGAGCTGCTCGACGAGGGCTTCATGTTCGACGGCTCCTCGATCGCCGGCTGGAAGTCGATCGACCAGTCGGACATGAAGCTCATGCCCGACGCCTCCTCGGCCTATCTCGATCCGTTCTACGCCGAGAAGACGCTGTGCCTGCACTGCTCGGTCGTCGAGCCCGACACCGGCGAGGCCTACAGCCGCGACCCGCGCTCCACCGCCCAGAAGGCCGAGGCCTACCTGCGCTCCACCGGCATCGGCGATACCGCCTTCTTCGGCCCCGAGGCCGAGTTCTTCATCTTCGACGACGTCCGTGTCTCGGTGAAGATGAACAAGGTCTCCTACGAGGTCGACGCCACCGACGCGCCCTGGAACTCGGACACGGCCTACGAGCAGGGCAACATGGGACACCGCCCGCTGGTGAAGGGCGGCTACTTCCCGGTCAACCCCATCGATTCCTCGCAGGATCTGCGGTCCGAGATGATGTCGACGATGAAGTCGATGGGCATGAAGGTGGACAAGCACCACCACGAGGTCGCCGGCTGTCAGCACGAGCTCGGGCTGATCTTCGGCACCCTGACCTCGCAGGCCGACGAGATCCAGAAGTACAAGTACGTGATCCACAACGTCGCCCATGCCTACGGGCGCACCGCCACCTTCATGCCCAAGCCGATCAAGGGCGACAACGGGACCGGCATGCACGTCAACATGTCGATCTGGAAGGACGGCCGGCCGCTCTTCGCCGGCGACAAGTACGCCGACCTCAGCCAGGAGGCGCTCTACTTCATCGGCGGGCTTCTCCGGCACGCCAAGGCGCTGAACGCCATCACCAACCCCTCCACCAACAGCTACAAGCGGCTGATCCCCGGCTTCGAGGCGCCGGTGCTGCGCGCCTACTCGGCCCGCAACCGCTCGGGCTGCGTGCGCATCCCGTGGACCGAATCGCCCAAGGCCAAGCGCGTCGAGGCCCGCTTTCCCGACCCCTCGGCCAACCCCTACCTCGCCTTCGCGGCGCTGCTGATGGCCGGCATCGACGGCATCCGCAACAAGATCGACCCCGGCCCGGCCTCCGACAAGGATCTCTACGACCTGCCCCCCGAGGAGCTTGCCGGCATTCCCACCGTCTGCGGCTCGCTGCGCGAGGCGCTGGAGGCGCTCGCCGCCGACCACGACTTCCTGCTGGCGGGCGATGTGTTCACCAGGGACCAGCTCGAAGGATACATGGCGCTCAAGTGGGACGAGGTCTACGCCTACGAGCACACGCCGCACCCGATCGAGTTCCAGCTCTACTACAGCTGCTGAGTCCCTCGTCCGGGCCGGCCACGCCGACGGGGGCGCCACTGCGGCGCCCCCAAACATGTATGTATACTTGATATTACCTGAGGTTGAGAAGATTTGTCCCTCATTCGTCTAGAGTGCACCGCATTTCGGGCACATTCCGGCGTCAGAACATGGGCATGCGGCAACGGAGTGTCCGGAGATGGCGAACAATCCCATGGGTGCCCTGGTGACGATTCTCCTTCCTCATGGTGAGGATCACCGTTTCGCGACCATGCTGTCGGCGCTGACGCGGCATCTGCTGCATCAGGGGGTCACGGTCGAGGAGATCGGGCTCGAGGGGCCGGGGCTGGCCACGCTCAGGCTGGGTTCACTGCGGCTGACGGCCGCCTGGCGCACGGGGCCGGCACCGCGCACCGACTATGCCGACTACCGTCGCCCCGCGCGCCACTGCGACCCGGCCAACGACGAGGCCGCGGTCGACCGGCTGGCCGCCCACGGCTGCCGGCTGGTGCTGTCCTGCGCCCAGGTGGCCGAGGACGGCGACGCGGCGCAGGCGACCTTCCGGCAGGTGCTGTCGCATCTGGTCGGCCAGGATAGCGAGGCCATCGTCCTGTGGGCCCGCGACCGGATGCTGTTCACCGCCGAAGAGTTCGGCCGCTTCGCGCAGAACGCCCCGACGCTGCTGGCGCGGCGACCGCCCCACCGGCCGGAGCCCGGCGCCGAGGAGCCCGACGCAGGCACGGGGCCGGTTCTGCTGCTGCCCCCGCCGCGGGTGAAGGTGCGGCGCGTCGCCCGCCCCCGGCCGGCGGCCGCGGTGCCGGTCGAGGTCGCCAATGACCGCCCCGACATCCCCGGGCTTCCCGAGGCCGAACTGCGGCGCGTCCGCGCGGCGCTCTACCCCGATGTGACCGACGCACCGCCCGCGGCGGCGCGCGGCGCGGCGGGCGCGGCCGCACCGCGGCCGGAGTCCGAACCGACCCTCGCCATGCGTCTCAGCGCCACGGCGATGGACATGACCCTGCTGGTGGTGGCGCTGCCCGTGGGCGCGGCGGTGGTCACCCACAACCTGCTGCGCGGCCGCACCGACATGCGGCTGTCGGCACGGATGATGGCGCTGACCGGGGCGTTCATCGCCTTCAGCCAGTCCGACATCGTCACGGCAATGTCGGCGGTTCTCTGACCCCGCGGGGCCCGGCCCCGGCCGGGCCCCGATGGGCGATCAGCGCCGCGCGGGTCGCTGCCGGCAGCCGTTCGAGCGGCACCACTGCACTGTGGATCGCGAAGGCCACCGCCCCGCTTGCGGGCAGCAGCGACAGCACCTGACGCTCGGCGCGCAGGAAGCGCGCCTCGCCGGCGTGCTCGACGCGCGGGGAGGTCTCGCTGCGGGGATGGAAAAGCGCGGCGTCGGCGTAGAGCAGAGCGTTGGTCCGCCACAGCGGCCGGCCGGGGCGCAGCATGTCGACCAGCCGCTGGACCCGCCGCGCCAGCCCCTCGTCATAGACGGGCACCGGGGCGTGGATGGCCCCGAGCGGCCGGCCCAGTTTCTCAGCCAGCGTCCACGACGCCGGAAAGCACAGGATTGCCGCCTCGAGACGGTGCATCCCGTCCGCGCCCGGCACCAGCAGGCACAAATCGCATTGCACCAGCCTGCCGAGCGTCAGCATCGGCGCGTCGTGGTCCAGCGCCACGCGGCAGCCGTCAGGCCGGCGCACCACCTGCGTCGTCACTTCGTGGTCGGGGCGGTGGCCAAGAGCGGCAAGCACCTGCGCAAGCAGTTCCCCCGCCGCCGCCCGTGCTGCCGGGCGCAGGGCGTGAACCTCGTCCGGCCGGGCGGCCACCAGCGCGTCGCGCAGGGCCATCTGGGCGGCATGGGCAGGGTCGACGAGGATCCAGTCGGCCGGATCAAGCGGCTGCATCCCCGGCAGGCGGGCACCGCCCGGCGCCTCCCAGGGTGGCGGGAACGGCAGCCGGTCGTGAAGAACCGGGGTCATCCGCGGCACCGCGCCCCCAGCCGCCGGCAAGGGGGCACCCGCGCACCCCGCCGGCTGGAAAGCGACCTGCCCTGTCGCACCCGGCCGCGCCCGCCCGACCTCGGCTGCGGCAGGCTGGCCGCGTCCGGACGGGGGAGGGGCATCATGCCGGGACGGCCGCCGCGCAAGATCGACCCCGGGCGCGGCGCCCGGATGGCCGACGGCACCCCCAACGATGCCGACCGGGTGGAGATCGGGCCGACCCGGCTTGCCTTCCGCGAATGGGAGGCGGCGGGGCTTGCCCTGCCCGACCTGCCGAGGATGCGGGAATACCGATGGCGGCGGCTGACCGCCGCCCTGGCCGCGCAGGACATCGGCGGCCTGCTTCTGTTCGATCCGCTCAACATCCGCTACGCCACCGACACCACCAACATGCAGCTGTGGAACAGCCACAACCCGTTCCGGGCGGTGCTGCTCTGTGCCGACGGGCACATGGTGGTCTGGGAATACCGTCAGGCGCCCTTCCTTGTCACGTTCAACCCGCTGGTGCGCGAGATCCGGCACGGTGCATCGTTCTTCTACAACGTCTGCGGCGACCGGACCGCCCAGGACGCGACCGCCTTCGCCGGCCAGGTCGGCGAGGTCATGGCCGCCCATGCCGGCCGAAACCGGCGGCTGGCGGTCGACAAGATCATGGTCCACGGGCTGCGCGCGCTCGAGCGCGCGGGCTTTCAGGTGCTCGAGGGCGAGGCTGTGACCGAGCGCGTCCGTGCCATCAAGGGCCCCGACGAGATCGCCGCGATGCGCTGCGCCCACCACGCCTGCGAGGCGGCGGTGGCCGGGATGGAGGCCTTTGCCCGCGCCGAGGTGCCGAAGGGCGGCGTCAGCGAGGATGCGATCTGGGCCGAGCTTCATGCCGGCAACATCCGCCGCGGCGGCGAGTGGATCGAGACGCGGCTGCTTGCCTCGGGGCCCCGCACCAACCCCTGGTTCCAGGAATGCGGCCCGCGGATCGTGCAGGACAACGAGATCGTCGCCTTCGATACCGACCTGATCGGCTGCTACGGCATCTGCATCGATATCAGCCGGAGCTGGTGGATCGGCCGGCGGCCGCCCCCCGAGGCCATGGTGTCGGCCTTCCGACACGCCCTCGACCACATCGACTCGCACAAGGCGCGGCTCCGGCCGGGGGTCGGCATCCGCGAGCTCACCTTCGGCGGCCACGAGCTTTCCCCGGCCTTCCGGCGGCAGAAGTACTCATGCAAGATGCACGGCGTCGGGCTGTGCGACGAATGGCCCTTCGTTCCCTATCCCGACGGCTGGGCCGAGGGCGCGTTTGACGCGGTGATCGAGGCCGGGATGGTGATCTGCGTCGAGGCACTGGTCAGCCCCGAGGGCGGCGACTTCTCCATCAAGCTCGAGGACCAGGTGCTGGTGACCGCCGCAGGGTCCGAGACGCTGACGCGCTACCCCTTCGACGCCGCGCTGGCGGGGCAGGCCTAGGGCGGCGGCGGCACGCGGGCCGTGCTCATGCGACGGCGGCACGCGCCGGGGTGGACGCGAAAAGCTCGACCCCGTCGGCATAGATGACATGGGGGTCGGCGAGGACCAGGGTGAACAGGCGCAGCTCGCCCCCGGCCCCGACCGCGGCGATGCCCTCGCCCTCGAGCAGCGCCGCCACCGGCACCCGCACCTGCGGCAGCCCGAACATGGCGCGCGCGCGCCAGTCGCGCAGCAGCACCGGCTGGTCGGGTGCCAGCAGCAGGTCGTGCCCCGGCCGCCCCGCCCCCAGCGCCCCGGCCCGCACCCGCACCAGCCCGGCCTGCGGCACCACCCGGCTCTCCACCGCCAGCAGCGTCGCCAGGCCGGTGTCGCGCGTGATCACCCGGTCGCCCGCCATCAGCCAGTCCACCGGAATCTCGCCGTCGCGCGTCAGCACTGCCGTCCCGGCCGCGATCCCGCATGCGGGGGGCGACGCGCGAACGGCTGCGGCAGTGGCGGCGGCGACGGCTGGGATCATGGCGCTGCTCCGGTCGTTCCGCACAGGGATCGTTCACGATTGTGGCGGGATTTGGTTGGCCGGCCGCCATTCCGGTGGCGCTTTTTCCTCTCGCATCGCCCCGGGCCCTTTGCTAGAAGGGCGCGGGCTTCCGGGCCGGCGCCCCGCACGGCGGCAGGGCGTAGCGCCCCAGTGTGCTTGCGGGTGTGGCGGAACGGGCAGACGCACCAGATTTAGGTTCTGGCGCCGCGAGGCATGGGGGTTCAAGTCCCTCCACCCGCACCAGAATGTCAGGGAAGGACGAAGGCATGCAGGTCATCGCGACCGAAACCGAAGGGCTGAAGCGGCGCTACACCATCACGGTGACGGCGGACGAGCTCGAGGCGAAGGTGCAGGAGAAGCTGGTCGAGGCCCGCCCCGAGATCGAGATCAAGGGCTTCCGCAAGGGCAAGGTGCCGATGCCCATCCTGCGGCGCCAGTTCGGGCCGCGGCTACTCGGCGACGCGATGCAGGAGGCGATCGACGGCGCCATGCGGTCGCATTTCGAGGCCACCGGCGATCGTCCCGCGCTTCAGCCCGAGGTCCGGATGGAGGCCGAGTCCTGGAAGGAGGGTGACGACGTCGTGGTGTCGATGACCTACGAGGCGCTGCCCGACGTGCCCGAGGTCGGCTTCTCGGACATCGCGCTCGACAAGCTGGTGGTCGCGGCGACGCCCGAGGCGGTCGACGACGCGCTGGCGCGGCTCGCGGCCAACGCCGGCAGCTTCGAGGACCGGCCCGCGGGAACGCCTGCCGAATCCGGCGACCAGGTGGTGATCGACTATACCGGCCGCATCGGCGGCGAGGCCTTCGAGGGCGGCAGCGGCACCGACCACCCGCTGGTTCTGGGCTCGAACAGCTTCATCCCCGGTTTCGAGGACCAGCTTGTCGGCGCGACCGCCGGCGAAGACCGCACCGTCGCGGTCACCTTCCCCGAAAGCTACGGCGTCCGCCACCTGGCCGGCAAGGCCGCCGAGTTCTCCGTCTCCGTCAAGGCGGTGCAGGCCCGCAAGCCGGCCGCCATCGAGGACGCTCTGGCCGAGAAGTATGGCGCCGCCGATCTCGAGGCGCTGCGGCGCCAGATCACCGAGCGGATCGAGGCCGAGTACCGCGGCGCCACCCGGGCGGTGATGAAGCGCGCGCTGCTCGATGCGCTGGATGCGCGCGTCGGCTTCGATCTCCCGCCGACGCTGGTTGACGCGGAGGCCCGTCAGATCGCCCACCAGCTGTGGCACGAGGAGAACCCCGACGTCCACGGCCACGATCACCCCGACATCACCCCGGGCGAGGAGCACCGCAAGCTGGCCGAGCGGCGGGTGCGGCTGGGGCTCCTCCTGGCCGAGATCGGGCGCAAGGCCGAGATCACCGTCACCGAGGGCGAGATGACCCAGGCGGTCCTCGCGCAGGCTCGCCAGTACCCCGGGCAGGAGCGCGCCTTCTTCGAGTTCGTCCAGAAGAACGCCGGCGTCCAGCAGCAGATCCGCGCCCCGATCTTCGAGGACAAGGTCGTCGACCACATCTTCGCCCTCGCCATGGTGACCGAGCGGCAGGCGACCAAGGACGAGCTGCAGGCGGCGGTGGACGCTCTCGACGACGTCTGAGCGCCGCCGCCTTCGCGGCATCCGCGCCCGCAACAGGAAGGGCCCGCGCCGGTATCCCGGCGCGGGCCCTTTTCCGTCCGGCCTGCGGCCTTGGGCTCAGCCCTCGTCGCTGGCCGCCGTGCCGATCTGGTCGAGCAGCTGCGAGACCTCGAAGTCGGCCGCCGCCTCGGCCTCGGCCGCAAGCTCCTGGATCGACTTGCCCGACGCCTGCAGCGACGCCTCGTCCTGCGAGCGGGCGACGTTCAGCGTGATGCGCACCGAGACCTCGGGGTGCAGCACCACCGAGACGCTGTGCAGGCCGAGCTCCTTGATCGGCCGGTCGAGCACGATCTGGCCGCGGCCGAGGCTGAAGCCCGCCGCGGTCGCCGCCTCGGAGGCGTCGCGCGTCGTCACCGAGCCGTAGAGCGCCCCCGTGTCCGAGGCCGAGCGGATGATGACGAAGCTCTGCCCGTCGATGCGCGCCGCGGCTGCCTCCGCCTCGCGGCGGGTCTCGAGGTTGCGCGCCTCGAGCTGGGCCTTGCGGGCCTCGAACACCTTGCGGTTGCCGTCTGTGGCGCGCAGCGCCTTGCCCTGCGGCAGCAGGAAGTTGCGGGCAAAGCCGTCGCGGACGTTCACGACCTCGCCCATCTGGCCGAGCTTGGCCACGCGTTCCAGTAGGATGACCTGCATCGCGACCTCCTCACTTCACGGCATAGGGCAGCAGTGCCAGAAACCGCGCCCGCTTGATCGCGGTCGCCATCTCGCGCTGCTTCTTGGCAGAGACTGCGGTGATGCGCGACGGCACGATCTTGCCGCGTTCCGAGATGTAGCGCTGCAGCAGCCGCACGTCCTTGAAATCGATCTTCGGCGCGTTCTCGCCCGAGAAGGGGCAAACCTTGCGGCGGCGGAAGAAGGGCTTGTTCGCCATGTCCGTAATCCTCTCTCGGCCGGGGGTCAGCGGCGGCGGTCGAAGCGGTCGCCACGGTCGCCACGGTCGCCGCGGTCGCCGCGGTCGCCACGCTCGCCGGGACGGTCGCCGCGGTCGTCGCGCTTCTGCATCTGCACCGAGGGCCCTTCCTCATGAGCATCGACGCGGACGCTCAGCACGCGCATGACGTCGTCGTGCAGGCGCATCAGACGCTCCATCTCCTGCACCGCGGCGGCAGGGGCGTCAGAGCGCAGGAAGGCGTAGTGCCCCTTGCGGTTCTTGTTGATCTTGTAGGCCATGGTCTTGACGCCCCAGTATTCCGAGGCGACCACCTTGCCGCCGTTGTCGGCAAGGACGGTCCCGAAGTGCTCGATCAGCCCTTCGGCCTGGGCGTTGGAGAGATCCTGGCGCGCGATGAAGACATGCTCGTACAGCGGCATGCGGGTCCGGTATCCTGTTTCGGGGCGCACTTCCTGGGGCGGTCAACCCTTCCGCCCCGCCCTGGAGAGGATGCGCCGTTGCGTGACGTGCGGAAGGACGCTGCCTTATAGCGGCCGCCGCAGGTTATGCAAGCCCCGCGGACGGCCGGCGGCATGGTTGACGAATTCCCAACGCGAGTCGCCAAGGCATTGAATCCGCTTGCGCCCAGAATGTCCCTTGCATGGGACGCCGGCGCCCGCCCCCTTTCCCCCCGGTCCGGGCCTTGCTAGAAGCGGCGGCAACCGGACAGTGGGAGGGGGGCATGCGCGCCTTCGTTTTCCCCGGCCAGGGGGCCCAGGTCATCGGCATGGGCCGCGACCTGGCCGAGGGCTGGGCAGCCGCGCGGGCGGTGTTCGAGACGGTGGACGACGCCCTCGGCGAGCGGCTGTCGGCGCTCATCTGGGAAGGTGAGGCCGCCACCCTGACGTTGACCGCCAACGCCCAGCCGGCGCTGATGGCCACCTCGATGGCCGCGGTCGCGGCGCTCGCCGCAGAGGGGATCGAGGTGGCCGCCGCCGCCGGCTTCGTGGCCGGCCATTCGCTGGGCGAGTACTCGGCTCTCTGCGCGGCCGGCGCGATCAGCCTCGCCGACACCGCCCGCCTGCTGCGGCTGCGGGGGCAGGCGATGCAGGCGGCGGTGCCGGTGGGCGAGGGGGCGATGGCGGCCCTGCTGGGCCTCGGCTTCGAGGCGGCCGCCGAGGTCGCCGCCGAGGCCGCGCAGGGCCAGGTCTGCCAGGCCGCCAACGACAACGACCCCGCCCAGGTGGTGGTGTCGGGCCACCGGGCGGCCGTGGAGCGGGCAGTGGAGATCGCCCGCTCGCGCGGGGCGCGTCGGGCGGTGATGCTGCCGGTCTCGGCCCCCTTCCACTGCGTGCTGATGCAGCCCGCCGCCGCGGCGATGGCCGACGCGCTTGCCGGCGTCGCGATCGCGCCGCCGCGGGTGCCGCTCGTGGCCAACGTCCTCGCCGAGGCGGTGGTCGAGCCCGAGTCGATCCGCAGGCTCCTGGTCGCGCAGGTGACCGGCCCGGTCCGCTGGCGCGAGTCGGTCGACTGGATGGCCGGGCAGGGCGTGACGGAGTTCTGGGAGATCGGCGCCGGCAAGGCACTGTCGGGCATGATCCGCCGCATCGCCCGGGACGCCGCCACCCGCCCCGTCGGCACCGCGGCCGAGGTGCGCGAGGCGTCGGCGGGCCGCTAGCGGGGAACCCTGCCGCGGTCGGCCTGTCCCGGGGGGGGCGCGGGGGCGCGTGTTGTCGTTCACATGGTCTGGGGCGGTGTTTCAGGAGGTTTGGACCTGCGAAGACCTCCGGTGACCGGAGACTATCAGCGATGGGGGGCGGGCGGGCTGCGCCAGTGCTTCTGCCAGTAGCGGTGGATTGCCGAGGCGCTGACCCGGCGGGAGGGCGGGAAGGTGGCGGCGACTTCGGCGGCGATTGCGTGGAAGGTCAGCCGGTTGACCCGGGCGCGGATGAAGGCGGCAAGCTCGGGATCGGCGGCGATGCGCGCGGGGCGGCCGGGGCGGTGGGCGGCGGTGTGGGCGCAGGCGGGCGCTTCGGGGGCAGGCGCGGCCGGGTCGGTCGGGGTGTTCAAGGCGCCTTCGCGGGCCGTTTGAAGCGTCGTCGAGAGGGCGGCGGAAGCGCGACCGGCGGCGCGGGCCGATGCCTCGGCTAGCGCGCGCGCCTCGCCGAGGGCGGCGAGGGCCTCGCGCAGGGGCGTGTCGCGGTCGGGCGCCGTCATCGGACCCGGCCGTCCTTGAGCCAGCGGCGCACTGCCACGTCCGAGCGGCGCAGGCGGCGGGCGATCTCGGCCACGGACAGGCCCTGCCGGTCGAGCATCCGGGCGAGCCAGTGACCGGCGAGCGGCACGCGGCGCTTTACCGGGCCGAGTGCGTCGGCAAGCCGTGCCGCCGCTTCGGGGCCGATGGTCCAGGAGAGGAGCGACCAGGACTTCGGGCTGGTGGAGAAGGCCATCTCGGCCCCGCCGAACTCCAGCAGGAAGTCCATGACCCCCTCGTATCCGAGTGCCGCGACATAGGGTGCCACGTTGGCGGGCGGGCGGATGTCGGGTGCCGCGTTCGCTGGACGGCTCTCGCCTTCGGAGCTAAAGGGGTCGGGCGGGCGTGACACGGTAACATTCTCCCGGCCGTAGCACGATCTTCGTGATCGGAGCGCCATGCGGGGTTTCCGGGCAACCGGGCGGGGGGCCCCGCCGTCCGCCACGTTGGCGCAAGGGTGAGGCCTCGTGCCTTACCAGATGGGCGCTCATCCCAGCGCGCCGGGCTTGAGGCCGAGCTGCCGCGCCACGAGGTCCGCCGCCGAGCCTTCGGAGTAGCTGCGCCCGCCGCTGGAAGGGGGCGGGCCGGGCGGCAGGGCCGGGCGGAAGAGATGGGCGAAGGGCGCGCCGCTGCGGGCGAGGAAGGTATCGAAACTCGCCTCGTCCGCCCGGCAGAGCGCCACCGCCCAGTCGCGCATCGCCGGGGTGATCTGGCCGTCGCGAAGCGCGCGGTCCACCTTCGCAGCGGTGCGCTCTTCGGCATGGCGCATCCGTTCGGCAAGGGCGCCGCGCGCCAAATCGGCCACCGCCTCGACCGGCAGGAAGCGGGCGGGGTCGGGTGCCGCGATCTGCGCGAGCTCGGCCGCCGTCGCGACCTCTCCGGCCTGCGCGCCGACAAGCCGGCGGAGCGCGGCCTGCATCTGGCGGATGACGGCGACCCCCTCTTCGGCCAGCGCCTCGGGCGAGAGGCCGAGCGCACCGGCAAGCCGTTCCAGGAGCGCATCGGGCGCCGCCGGCGGCATGTCGGGCGCCGCCGCAGCCGGATCGGAACTGTCGGGTGCGGGCGTGTCAGGTGCGGGCCGGGGTTCGGACAGCAGGACCGGCGCGACCTCTTCATGGGCGAGGGCCGTGAGGCGGAGCGCCGGATGATGCACCAGCGCGACGCTCCGCAGGGCCATGATCCACGAGGTTCCCGGTTCGACCAGGAGCGTTGGGCTGACGTAGCGGTATTCGCGCGCGGCGATCGGTGCGAGCTTCAGGTCTTCGATGGCGTAGAGCACATGCGCCAGGTCAACCGCCGCTCCGTCCGCACAGTCGCGCGCATGGGCGATCATGTTGGCCACGTCGCCAAGGCCCCCGTGCGCCGCCGCCACCGCCGCCACCGCGTCGATGATCCGGGGATCGTCCAGGCCCCGCGCCAGCGCGAAGATACGCACATCGGCCTTTGAGACCCGCCGGATCACGACCGGCCGCCGCAACCGGCGGCGCAACTGCGGCAGGTCCGACACCACGCCGTCAAGCATCAGATCGCCCACGAAGACCAGGCTGAACTCCCCCGCCTCGGCCGCGAAGCGCAGCCATTCGAAGGCATCAACGTTGTCCCGGCCCTTGGGGTTCTGTTGAACGAGGTATTGTGCCTCGTCCCACAGCAGCACCCCGCCCGGCCCGACCGCTTCCGCGATCCGCTCCCGTGCCCCCCGCAGATCGTTGCAGTTGGGTTCCCTCAGCTCGAGAACCGACATGACCTCACGCGCCGCTTGCCAGACCCCGCCCTCGCCCATGACGGCGGTGCACACGAAGCTGCGCTGGTGCTGCGACCGGAAGTGCCACAGGGTTTCGGTCTTGCCCGTGCCCGGTGCGGCGGCGATCATCGTGACTGCGCCCGGCACCTTGGCCACCGCATGCAGCGTCAGCAGCATGCGCGCCCTTGAACTCGGGCCGATCGTCGATCGACCGCGACAGGCTGGCGAAGGTCCGTTCCGCAATCTTCGCCTGTGCGTTCCCCGGCAAGGCGAAATGCAGCGCGATGCCCAGATGGTGGCAGATGCCCAGCGGCTTCACCCCCTCGACCCGAGCACCCGAGTTGCGGAACCGATGCACCGCGCCGCCCGCCACCAGATGCCCGGCAAAGGCCGACCCGTTGTCGGTATAGAGCCGGTCGAAGATGCCGAAGGTTTCGCAGGTCCGGCGGATCAGCCGCACCGTGGCAGGGGCATTCTCCGTCCGGCTCAGCTCGTAGCCCAGCACATGGTTGCTGGCCACGTCCACCAGTGCCAGCATGATCGGCCGCACCGCCCGCCCGTCGCCGAAGTCCACCCAGAAATCCAGCATCCGGCCGTCCAGCGACACCCATTCCAGAACCCCGATGCTGGTCTTGTCCCGCAGGGCCGGCATCGCCAGCCGCTTCGCCGCTTCCGCCCGGCCCAGCCGCGCAACCAGCCGCTCGGCCTCGGTGAGCGCCTGCCAGCGCCGCCAGGCCGTCACAAAGCTCGGCCAGGCCCAGCCGAAGGCCGGCGCGGCGTCCTTCACGTCCTGCCAGGCAGAGCGCAGCGACCAGCCTTCCCCGGCCTCAAAGATGCCCTTCAGGAAGGCTTGCCAGGCCGCGTCCGACATCTCGGCCATTGCCGTCACGGGCCTGTAATCGTCCAGCAGCGCCGGGGCGAAGTTGATCGGCGCAACCCCTTCAACGGCCGTTTCAAGCCGCCGTAAAGACATGGTGGAAGTCCGGTCAGACCCGAACTGCGCCCGCACCAGGGCGAAGCGTTCGGAAGGGCGAAGACCCCGCGCCTTCGCCGCCACCAGCACCCGCGCCATCGTCGCCCGCCGCTCGGCCCGCGCCCGCATCCCCGCAGGTGCCGCCATCAGCCGCGCATGTGCCGCGTCGTCATACTCCCCTGCCGCAAGCCCCCCGGCCGCACAATCCCGCGCCACAAAGGCAAGCCGGACCTCGGACGGAAGGTCGGAAAGCTCGAAGGTGAACCGCTTACCCTGTAGGGACACCGGGATATCATGGCGCGCGAGCCATTTCCGCAGCCCGAACAGAGTGTTGGGGAGACCGGGAAGGCCAAGTAGATCGGCAACGACCGGCATCAATCAGCATCCCCTGATGTCGCCGCCCGCTCAACATTCTCGATCAGTGAGGACGCGCGCGGGCCTTTCCACTCGCCAAAGAAGGCCGCTCTGACGTTCTGGATGTTCGTTCCCGACCGACGGCACCATGCGCCAAGCGTGTCTCCGCGCGAAACGAAGCCGGCGCGCGCCGCGTTGTAGCGCGCTTTGCCATCTTCCTTCGGTGTGTTAGTTACTGACATAGGACACTACCGGCGCAGAAATCGCTTCCTATAGGAGGTTAAGCACACTTTGGGATGCTATCAATGAGTGACAATCCGGCGACCCCAGAAATTGTGGAGCGGCTTCACCTGCTAAGGGTGCGGCATGGGCTGACCATCCAGCAGATGGCCGAGCGGTGTGGCCTGCCCAAAAGCAGCCTCGAAAGCTACATGAAGATGACCGGCGCGAAACGGCCAGGCTTGGACGCCCTGCTAGCGGTGGCCGATGGCATGGACGTGTCTATAGACTGGTTGGTCGGGCGAACCGATGACAGTTTTTCGCCCAAGCTCACGCATCGGGAGTATGCCTTGGCATGCTTCAATGCGGCCGTCTCCCTCCTGCGCAAGGCGAGAGAGCTGGGGGCGGCAAGCGATGGACAGCAGGAAGCGGGGGAAGGGCAGGACTATGCACTTGCCGCAGAAGCCATGTTCGACTTCCTGGAATTGATCCATGGCTATCAGAAGTCCGGGAAGAGCTTTGATCGACAGGCTGTAGCGAACGACACTGTAGCGCACTTCCTGAAGGCAACCGGCAACTGATCAGTTGCCGTCAGGTGTTACGTGTTACGATTTCACGTAACACGTTGCGAACGCCCCCCATTGATTTCCCTGCATCTTTTCTGCGGCCCCGCCCGCTAGACAGGCCCGAACCCCCCGTTTCACCCGGCCTTGTACCAAACCGCCTGAAACACCCCTCCACTAACCCCTTGATTTCAAATCCGCCATCTGGCACCCCGAACCCAACCAGTTGAAACGCGTGAGCAGGGCGACGGCCGCAGG
The DNA here is from genome assembly GCA_023383015.1 of Paracoccaceae bacterium. GTDB lineage: Bacteria > Pseudomonadota > Alphaproteobacteria > Rhodobacterales > Rhodobacteraceae > JAHDXW01. The sequence goes on along the minus strand of JAHDXW010000015.1, from coordinate 50,969 downwards.
ATCGCCCGCAGCGCGTCGCGCGGGCGGGCATGGTGCTTGCCGGAGGCGAGCTCGATCAGCCGACCCCCCGCCCCGCGCAGGGCCTCGCGCCTGATCGCGTTGCGGAGAACGGCGTCTGGTCCGCAGTCGCCGGGGACGCGGTGCTCGACGGCCGCCACCGGTCGCGCGGAGCGGTCGGGGAGCGGGGGATCGAGCCGCCCGGCGGAGGTCGCGGCGAAGGCCCGGTCGGGCACCGGCGGATGCGGAGCGCCCTCCAGGGGCCTGTCGGGACCATCGGGCGGAGGCCGCCGGCGACATCGCGGTTGACGGGCGGCGGCGGCGAGGTGGCAAGCCGGCCCCGTGCCACGGCCTGCCGCCTGCCGCGCAGCCGCGGCCCGCGGGCAAGGATCAGCGGGGCGGTGATCCGCCCGACGGCGGCAGCGACGGCCGCGAGGTCGGCGCCGTCGGCCCGGATCGCCCCGGCCAGAGCGGCACCGCCCGCGAAATGCGGAAAGGTCCGGGACATCGCCGTCCGTCAGGGTGGAGGTGGATTGCGGGACGGGCGGGAACATGGCGGTGGCGCGGCCGGGGCACGGCTGGTATGGCCCCAGCCGGGCAGGCGGCCCGAGAGCGGGAGGCATGGGATGTTCGATCTGACGGGAAGGGCGGCGCTCGTCACCGGCGCCTCGGGCGGAATCGGGGCGGCGGTGGCGCGGGCGCTGCACGGGGCGGGGGCGGCGGTGGCGCTGTCGGGAACCCGGCAGGCGCCGCTCGAGGCGCTGGCGGCCGAGCTTGGCGGGCGGGTGGCGGTGACGCCCTGCGACCTGGCCGACGCGGCCGCCGTCGAGGCGCTGCCGAAGCGCGCCGCCGAGGCGCTGGGCAGCCTCGACATCCTGGTCAACAACGCCGGCATCACCCGCGACAACCTGATGCTGCGGATGTCGGATGCCGACTGGCAGGCGGTGCTCGACGTCAACCTGACCGCGACGTTCCGGCTGTGCCGGGGCGTGCTGCGCGGGATGATGAAGACGCGCTGGGGCCGGATCGTCACCGTCGGCTCGGTGGTCGGTGCCACCGGCAACCCCGGCCAGGCCAACTATGCCGCCGCCAAGGCCGGCCTCGCGGGGCTGTCCAAGAGCCTGGCCGCCGAGGTGGCAAGCCGCGGCATCACGGTGAACATGGTCGCCCCGGGCTTCATCGTCACGGCGATGACCGACCGGCTGACCGACGACCAGAAGGGGCGGATCCTCGGGCAGGTGCCGGCCGGGCGGATGGGCACGGCCGAGGAGGTGGCGGCGGCGGTGCTGTACCTGGCAAGCCCCGAGGCGGGCTACGTGACCGGGGCGACGCTGCATGTGAACGGTGGGATGGCGATGCTGTGACCGCCCCGGGGAGGGCCCCGGCGGGGCCCGGGGAAAGCGTTTGCCTGCCCCGAAGAACATGCTATAGGCGGCGCTGATCGGGCCGGGGCCTCCCCGGAGGGCCTGCTGCCTTCGGCCCTGCGGGCCTGCCGTGGCCCCCAGAGACGGATGGGACAGGAAGCATCGGGACCAACCCCCGAACCTAAGAGGACTAGGACATGAGCGACATCGCGGAGCGCGTGCGGAAGATCGTCGTCGAGCATCTGGGCGTCGAGGAGGACAAGGTGACCGAGAATGCCTCGTTCATCGACGACCTCGGCGCCGACAGCCTCGACACGGTCGAACTCGTCATGGCCTTCGAGGAGGAGTTCGGGATCGAGATCCCCGACGACGCGGCCGAGACGATCCAGACCTTCGGCGACGCGGTGAAGTTCATCTCCGAGGCTCAGGGCTGAGGCAGGCACCGCACGGCGGCCTGCGGCGAACGGCGCCCCCCAGCGGGGCGCCGCTTGCGTTTTTGCCGGCCGGCAGGGCCGGCGGGGAGGGGCGGATGGCCAGTCTGGGCGAGATGTTCGGTGCCGGTGCCGGCGGGGGTTTCATGGGCCTGCCGCGCTGGGAGGGGCGGGCGGCCGATGTGGTGCTGCTGGGTGCGGACGCGGCAACGCCCTATCCCAGCGTCGGTGCCTACTGCCGGGGCGGGCCGGCGGCGATCAGGGCCGCGGCGGACGCCTATGCGGCGAACCTCGGCCATGTCAACTTCGACCTTGGCGCGCCGACGGTGCCGGCGGGCGCGCGGGTGGCGGATGCGGGCGATCTTGCGACCGACGATGCCGATGCGGAGGGCAACCGGGCGAGGATCGCGCGAGCGGTGGGGGAGGTGCTGGCGGCCGGCGCGGTGCCGGTCCTGCTTGGCGGGGACGACTCAGTGCAGATCCCGATGCTTGGCGCCCATGCCGGGCGGCGGGTGACGGTGCTGCAGGTGGATGCGCACATCGACTGGCGCGACGAGGTGCAGGGCGAGCGGATGGGCCTGTCGTCGACAATGCGGCGGGCGAGCGAGATGGCCCATGTCGAGCGGATCGTGCAGGTCGGCGCGCGCGGCATCGGCTCGGCCCGACCGGCCGACCTGGCCGACGCCAGGGACCGGGGCGTCGAGTTCGTGACCGCGGCCGAGCTGCACCGGGACGGCAATGCCCGGGCGGTTGCGGCGATTCCGCAGGGGGCGGAGGTGGTGATCTGCCTGGACCTCGACGCCCTCGACCCTGCGATCATGCCGGCGGTGATCGGGCGGACGGCGGGGGGGCTCGGCTTTTGCCAGACGCTGGGGCTGATCGGGGCGGTGGCGGCCCGGGCCCGCATCGCCGGCCTCGGGATGGTGGAGTTCATGCCGGGACGCGACGTTGACGGGCTGGGGGCCACCACCGCGCAGCAACTGCTGGCGGCGGCGCTTGGCCTGATCGCCCGCCAGGCGGTCAGCCGGCAGGGCTGAGGGCGCGCCGCCGGGCGGCGCGCAGGAAGGCGTCGACGAAGAGGTCGATGTCGGCGTCGGCGGTGCGGTGGTTGGCGATCGCGGCGCGCAGGTAGTGGCGTCCGTCGAGAACGGTGTCGGAGACCGCGGCAAGGCCCTCCTCCTGCAGACCGATCATGACCTCGCGGTTGAACTGCTGCATCGCCGCCGCGTCGAGCCCCGGGACGCGGTGGCGGAAGCAGACGATGTTGAGACCGACGGGGCGGTGGACCTCGACGCCGGCGGCCTCGAGCCGGCAGGCGAGCAGCCGTGCCTGGTCGATGTTGCGGTCGATCAGCGCGCCGAAGTGGTTTGCGCCGTGTTCGCGCAGCGACATCCAGAGCTTGAGCGCCCGGAAGCCGCGCGTCGTCTGCAGGCCGAGGTCACAGAGGTGATGTGCAGTGCCGGCGGCGATGCCGCGGGTCGCCCCCTTGAGGTATTCGGGCGTGAGCGAGAAGGTCCGCAGCAGCGCGGTGCCGTCGCGGACCAGCGCGCAGCCGAGTTCGAAGGGCGCGTGCAGCCATTTGTGGGGGTCGAGGGCAAGGCTGTCGGCGGCCTCGATCCCGGCGACGAGGTGGCGGTGGCGGGGGGCGAGGGCGGCGAGCGCGCCGATGCAGCCGTCGACGTGGAACCACAGCCCCTCGCGCCGGCAGAGCTCGGCGATCCCGGGCAAGGGGTCGATGGCGCCGCTGTTGACGGTGCCGGCGGTGGCCACGACGGTCGCGGGCGCCCAGCCGGCGCGGCGGTCCTCGGCGATGGCGGTCCCGAGGGCGTCCATGTCCATGGCGAGGTCGGGCCCGGTCGGGATGCGGCGCAGCGAGACGTTGCCGAGGCCGAGCACCTCGGCCGCCTTCTGGTGGCAGCCGTGGGCCTGGGCCGAGCAGTAGACGCGCGGGCGTGGTGCCAGGGCGACGACGCCATCCTGGCGCAGGTCGATGCCGCGGGCGGCGGCGAAGGCGTGGCGGGCCACGGCATGGCCGATCAGGTTGGCGACGGAGCCGCCGCTGACCAGCGTGCCGGCGGCAGTGGCCGGGAAGCCCGCGATCTCGGCCAGCCAGCGTACCACCTGGTCGTCGACGAGGCGGGCGGCGTGGTTGCCGCCGTGGAGGTTGGAGGCGTTCACGGCGGCGAGGAAGTCGCCGATCGCGCCGGTGAGGTTGGAGGCGCCCATGAACCACATCCAGTAGCGGGGATGGGCGTTGCCCAGCGGATAGGCGAGGATGTGGTCGCGGACGTCGTCGCAGACCGTCGCGAGCGGGGTCGGGACCAGCGGCAGCGGCGCGGCGAACAGCCGGCGCGTCGCCGCCGGCATCTCGCGCCAGAGCGGGCGGTCGCGCAGCCCGCGGGTGTGGCGGATGGCGGTGTCGACCATGCGGTGGGCGGTTGCGGCGAAGGCATCCCAGTCCTCGGGGTCGAGCGAGGCGGGGGCGGGATCCGGCATTGCATCCTCCTGCCGTAAGGGCGGAGCGCGTGTGAACCCTTCAAACATGTTAGCATGATGATAGCAGGATTCCAACGGGATTGGCGCAGGCGCCCGGCCGTCCCCCCGGTCCGGCCGCCGGGCTTTTCCTGTCGGGTAAAGCCGTGTATCCGGACGCTGACGGGCCAGCGGCGGAGGGGTGCATGCGGCGGGTGGTTGTGACGGGGCTCGGGCTGGTGACGCCGCTCGGAACCGGCGTCGATGTCACCTGGCGGCGGCTTCTGGCCGGGCAGTCGGGTGCGCGCACCATCACCAGGTTCGACGCCAGCCATCTGGCCACCACCTACGCCTGCGAGATCCGGCGCGGCGACGGGAGCGACGGCACCTTCAACCCCGACCGCTGGATGGAGCCGAAGGAGAGCCGCAAGGTCGACGAGTTCATCCTGTACGGGGTGGCGGCGGCCGAGCAGGCGCTGGCCGATGCCGGCTGGAAACCCGAGGACGAGGCCGACCGGCTGCGCACCGGCGTGATGATCGGCTCGGGCATCGGCGGGCTGCAGTCGATCGCCGAGACGGCGGTGCTGCTGAAGGAGCGCGGCCCGCGGCGGGTATCGCCCTTCTTCATTCCCGGGGCGCTGATCAACCTCGTCGCGGGCCAGGTCTCGATCCGCTACGGGTTCAAGGGGCCGAACCATGCGGTGGTGACCGCCTGCTCGACGGGGGCGCATGCGATCGGGGATGCGGCGCGTCTGATCCAGTGGGGCGATGCCGACGTGATGGTGGCCGGCGGCACCGAGGCGCCGATCTGCGAGCTGGGCATCGCCGGCTTCAACGCCTGCAAGGCCCTGTCGACCAAGCGCGGCGCCGCGCCGGAGGCGGCCAGCCGCCCCTATGACGCCGACCGCGACGGCTTTGTTATGGGTGAGGGCGCGGGCATCGTGGTGCTGGAGGAGATGGGCCATGCGCTGGCGCGCGGGGCCCGCATCTATGCCGAGGTGCTGGGCTACGGGCTGTCGGGGGACGCCTATCACATCACCGCGCCCTCCGAGGATGGCGACGGCGGCTTCCGGTCGATGACCGCGGCGCTTGCGCGGGCGGGTCTGGAGCCCGGCGCGGTGGACTACATCAACGCCCATGGCACCTCGACCATGGCCGACACCATCGAGCTTGCGGCGGTGGAGCGGCTGCTGGGCAATGCCGCAGGCAGGGTGACGATGTCGTCGACCAAGTCCTCGATCGGCCATCTGCTGGGTGCAGCCGGGGCGGTGGAGGCGATCTTCTGCGCGCTGGCCATCCGCGACCAGGTGGCGCCGCCGACGATCAACCTCGACACCCCGGCGGTGACGACGCCGATCGACCTTGCGCCGCACCGGCCGGTGGCGCGCGAGATCCGGGTGGCGCTGTCGAACTCATTCGGGTTCGGCGGCACCAACGCCTCGCTGGTGCTGGGGCAGGTTCAGGGCTGATGTGGCGCAACCTCGCCTCGAATGCGCTGACCCTCGGCATCCTTGCCTTCCTGCTGGTCGCCGGTCTGCTGGACTGGGGCAGGAGGGTCTATGTGGAGCCCGGGCCGCTGGCGCAGGCGATCTGCCTGCGGGTGGAGCGCGGCGCGTCGTTCCTGGCGGTGTCGCAGGATCTCGAGGCGGCGGGTGCGCTGCGCAACGCCCGCATCTTCCGCCTCGGGGCGCAGTACTCGGGCAAGGCCGAGTCGCTGCGGTTCGGCAGCTATCTGGTTCCGGCGGGCGCCTCGATGGCCGAGATCGTCGACATCGTCACGCGCGGCGGCCAGAGCACCTGCGGCACCGAGGTCGTGTTCCGCATCGGGGTGACGGCGGTCGAGGTGATCGTGCGCGAGATCGAACCGGCGAGCGCCCGCTACCGCGAGGTGGCGCGCTTCGATCCCGCGGCGGCGCCGGTGCCGCCGGATTATGTCGATGCGCTGGCCGAGGCCGACACGCGGCTCCGGGTGGCGCTGGCCGAGGGGGTGACGAGCTGGCAGGCGGTCGAGGCTCTGAAGCTGGCCGAATTCCTGTCGGGCGAGGTCTCCGACCTGCCGCCGGAGGGGAGCCTGTCGCCGGACAGCTACGAGGTGCGGCGCGGCACGGCGCGGGCCGCGCTGGTGACCGAGATGCGGGCCCGCCAGTCCGCGGTGCTGGCCGAACTTTGGGCCGGCCGGGCAGAGGGGCTGCCGGTCGAGACGCCCGAGGAGGCGCTGATCCTGGCCTCTATCGTCGAGAAGGAGACCGGGGTGCCCGAGGAACGGGGCCGCGTCGCCTCGGTCTTCGTCAACCGGCTGCGGATCGGGATGCGGTTGCAGACCGATCCGACCGTGATCTACGGCATCACGGGTGGGCGGGGTGTGCTGGGTCGGGGGCTGCGGCAGAGCGAACTGCGCGCGCCGACCCCCTACAACACCTATGTGATCGATGGCCTGCCGCCGACGCCGATCGCCAACCCCGGGCGGGCGAGCATCGCGGCGGCGCTGAACCCCGCCGACACGACCTTCCTCTATTTCGTCGCCGACGGAACCGGCGGGCATGCCTTCGCCGAGACGCTGGAGGAGCACAACCGCAATGTCGCGCGCTGGCGCGAGATCGAGGCGGGGCGGGGCGGCCAGTGAGGAGGTGAACGGGATCCTGCCGCGGCGTCCGCAGGTCGCAACCCGTGCGATAGTACTTGACCTGCCGCACGCCTGCTGGTAGAGAAGCTGCATGCTGGACGAGGTGGGCGCGCGGCCCGGGGTGACCCGGAGCCGCGTTTTCGTTTTCGGCGGGTGGGGCGGGTGATCTCGGCATGGCGGAAGGAACCCCGGAAGGGGAGGGCGGCAAGGCCGGTGGCCTTGTCGCGGAGGCGGACGCGCTGTTCGCAAGGACGGTGAGGGAGCTTGCCGCCGCACTTGCGCGGCTGGAGGCGGAGGGACCGGAGGCGGCGCGCGAGATCGGCGAGGCGGTGCGTGCACTCGGCAAGGCGATGACGCTGGCCTTCGAGGAGCACGCGCGGGCGGACCGGCTGCGACGGCAGGCGGATGGGGAGGGACATGCCGGACCGGGGCTCGACTTCGATGCCGCACGCGACGAGATCGGGCGCCGCCTGGCTCGCCTCCGCGCCAGTCTCGACCCAGGAAGAGTTCCTGGCGGGGCTGAGTGACGGCGCGCTCGCCGCCCTGCCATGGCTGTTCGAGTTCTGGGCCATGCCGCATCAGATCGCACCGGCGGGCGACTGGCGGACCTGGATCGTGCTGGGCGGGCGCGGCGCGGGCAAGACCCGCGCCGGGGCCGAATGGGTGCGTGCCGCCGTCGAGGGACCGCGGCCGGGCGAACCGGGCCGGGCGCGTCGGGTTGCCCTGGTGGGCGAGACGGCCGACCAGGCGCGCGAGGTGATGGTGTTCGGCGACAGCGGCATCCTTTCCTGCGCGTCGCCCGACAGGAGGCCGGCGTGGGAGGCGACGCGGCGGCGGCTGGTGTGGCCGAACGGGGCAGTGGCGCAGGTCCTGTCGGCCCACGAGCCCGAGGCGCTGCGCGGCCCGCAGTTCGACGCCGCCTGGGCCGACGAACTGGCGAAGTGGAAGCGTGGCGGCGAGGCATGGGACAACCTGCAGTTCGCTCTGCGGCTGGGCGATTGCCCGCGGCAGGTGGTGACAACGACGCCGCGCAACGTCGGCATCCTGAAGGCGCTGCTGGCCACGCCCTCGACGGTGGTGACACGGGCGCCGACCGAGGCCAACCGGGCGCATCTTGCCGCCTCGTTCCTGGCTGAGGTGCGGACGCGCTACGGCGGCACGCGGCTCGGCCGGCAGGAGCTGGACGGTGTGCTTCTGGAGGAGGTCGAGGGCGCGCTGTGGACCGCGGCGATGCTTGATGCCGCGCGCGTCACGGCGGCGCCGCCGCTCGACCGGGTGGTGGTGGCGGTGGACCCGCCGGTGACCGGGCACGCCCGCTCGGACGCCTGCGGCATCGTCGTCGCCGGGGTGCGGGCCGCGGGGCCGCCGCAGGACTGGCGCGCCTTTGTGCTGGAGGACGCCACGCTTGCCGGCGCATCGCCTGACGAATGGGCGCGGGCGGCGATCGCTGCGATGCGCCGCCATGGCGCCGAGCGGCTGGTGGCCGAGGTCAACCAGGGCGGGGCGCTGGTGGAGAGCGTGATCCGGCAGGTGGACGGGCTGGTGCCCTACCGGGCACTGCGCGCGACCCGCGGCAAGGCGGCACGGGCCGAGCCGGTGGCCGCGCTCTACGAGCAGGGTCGGGTGGCCCATGTCGGCTGCCTTGCCGCGCTGGAGGAGCAGATGTGCCGGATGACCCCGACGGGGTATCTGGGCAGCGGCAGCCCCGACCGGCTGGATGCGCTGGTCTGGGCGCTGAGCGAGCTGATGATCCAGCCGGCGCGGTCGTGGCGGCGGCCGCAGGTGCGCAGCGTCTGAACAGCGGCGGATCGGATCGACATGGGCCGCGGCGACCGGGAGCGGTGCGCACGCCCCGGAGCGGCGTGCGCGCCGCCCGGGGCACGCGGCGCGCGGGCGGCCGGGCGGGCAGGGGAGGTGGCTGATGGTTTTCGATTTTCTGCGGCGCGGTGCGGCGACGGTGCCGGAGCGCAAGGCCTCGGCCACGGGCCGGGTGATCGCCTGGGCAGGCGGCGGGCGGGTGCAGTGGAGCCCGCGAGATGCGGTGTCGCTGACGCGCAACGGCTATCTCGGCAACCCTGTCGCCTTCCGCGCGGTGCGGATCATCGCCGAGGCGGCGGCGGCGCTGCCCCTGGTCCTGCAGGACGCCGAGCGGCGCTACGAGGATCATCCGCTGCTGCGGCTGCTCCGCAGGCCCAACCCCGGGCAGGGACGGGCCGAGCTGCTCGAGGCGCTTTACGGACAGATTCTGCTGACCGGCAACGCCTACGTCGAGGCGGTTGCGGGCGGCGGGCGGCTGCCGGGGGAGCTGCATGTGCTGCGTTCGGACCGGATGAGCCTGGTGCCGGGGGCCGACGGCTGGCCGGTGGCCTACGACTACACGGTCGGCAACCGGACGCACCGCTTCGACGTCACCGGGCCGGCGCCGGCGGTGTGCCATCTGCGCAGCTTCCACCCCCAGGACGACCACTACGGCTTCTCGCCGCTGCAGGCGGCGGCGACCGCGATCGACGTGCACAATTCCGCCTCGCGCTGGTCGAAGGCGCTGCTCGACAACGCCGCCCGGCCCTCGGGCGCGATCGTCTACCGCGGCGCCGACGGCGGCGGCGGGCTGACCGCCGAGCAGTACGACCGGCTGGTGACCGAGATGGAGGCGCACCACCAGGGGGCCCGCAACGCCGGCCGGCCGATGCTGCTGGAGGGGGGGCTGGACTGGAAGCCGATGGGCTTCTCGCCCTCGGACATGGAGTTCCAGAAGACCAAGGAGGCGGCGGCGCGCGAGATCGCCATCGCCTTCGGCGTACCGCCGATGCTCATCGGCATCCCGGGCGAGGCGACCTATGCCAACTACCAGGAGGCGCACCGCGCCTTCTACCGGCTGACGGTGGTGCCGCTGGCGGCGCGGGTGGTGGCGGCAGTTGCCGAGTGGCTGGCGCGCTTCACCGGCGAGGCGGTCGACCTGCGCCCGGACCTCGACCGGGTGCCGGCGCTGGCCGGCGAGCGTGATCAGCACTGGGCGCGCGTCGGCGGTGCCGGCTTCCTGACCGATGCCGAGAAGCGGGCCCAGCTTGGCCTGCCGCCACGGCCGGAGCAGGCATGAGCGGACACCGGCCCGCAGGGGGATCGCGATTTCTCTACGACAGCTTCGACGCCGCTGCGGCGCGCATCGAGGCCAACGAGCGGGTCGCCGAGGAGCGCTGGGCGGCGCTGGAATACCGGCTGGGGCAGATCGAGACGGCGCTCGACCGGCTGGAGCGGCGGCTGTGGCTGGGCGTCTACGGGGCGGCCGCCTTTCTGCTGGCCCAGGGCGTCGAGGCGCTGATCGGGGCACTGGGAAAGTGAGGGGGACGATGCAGGGGAACGATCCGGGCGGCGGGCTGGAACGCAAGTTCCACCGCCCCGAGGCGGGGCTGACGGTGGAGGACGGCACGGTGGTGTCGGGCTACGCGTCGGTCTTCGGGCGCCGCGACCAGGGTGGCGACGTGGTGCTGCCGGGGGCCTACGGGGCCTCGCTCGCCCGGCTGGCGGGGGCGGGGCGGCGGGTGAAGATGCTCTGGCAGCACGACCCAGGCCAGCCGATCGGCGTCTGGCAGGAGGTGCGCGAGGACGACCGCGGCCTGTGGGTGAAGGGCCGGCTCCTGGCCGACGTCGCCCGCGGCCGCGAGGCGGCGGCGCTTCTGGCCGCGGGCGCCATCGACGGGCTGTCGATCGGCTACCGCACGGTGAAGGCCGAGCGGGGGGCGGAGGGCGAGCGGCGGCTGGCCGAGATCGACCTCTGGGAGGTGTCGCTGGTCACCTTCCCGATGCTGCCCGAGGCGCGCGTGAACGCCAAGCACGAGGCCGCGGGCGAGGCGGTGCTTCACGATCTGGCGGCGGCCCTGGAGGAGGCACGCCGGATGCTGGCCGGGGCGGCCGGCGATCTCGACCTCCCGAGGAAGGTGACGCGATGAGTGCGACCGGACAAGCGCCCGGGGCCGAGGCGGCGAAGGCCGCCCTGGCCGGGTTTCTGAGCGACTTCAGGAGCTTTCAGGACGACCTGAAGGCGAGGCTGCAACTTCAGGAAGAGCGACTGACCATGCTGGACCGCAAGACGATCTCTCCCGCCCGCCCGCATCTCGCGGCGGCCGAGCCGCAGGGCCTGCACCGCAAGGCGTTCGACGCCTACCTGCGGTCGGGCGACGACGACGGGCTGCGCGGCCTTGTCCTCGAGGGCAAAGGGATGAGCACCGCCGTCAACGGCGACGGCGGCTATCTTGTCGACCCGCAGACTTCCGAGACGATCCGCTCGGTGCTGCGGGGGGCGGCCTCGGTCCGCGCCATCGCCAATGTAGTGACGGTGGAGGCGATCGCCTACGACGTGCTGGTCGACCGCACCGAGCTCGGCTCGGGGTGGACCGACGAGAGTTCGACCATCACCGAGACCGCCACCCCGACGATCGAGCGCATCTCGATCCCGCTGCACGAGCTGACGGCGATGCCCAAGGCGAGCCAGCGGCTTCTGGACGATTCGGCCTTCGACATCGAGGGCTGGCTGGCGGCGCGGATCGCCGACCGCTTCGCCCGTGCCGAGGCGGCCGCCTTTGTCACCGGCGACGGGACGGGCAAGCCCAAGGGGTTTCTCGACCATCCGAAGGTGGCGGAGGACAGCTGGGCCTGGGGCAACCTCGGCTATGTCGCGACCGGCGCGGCGGGGGACTTCAACGCCACCAACCCGGCCGACGCGATCGTCGACCTCGTCTATGCGCTGGCCGCTGGTTACCGTGCCAATGCGAGCTTCGTAATGAACTCCAAGACCGCCGGCGCGGTCCGCAAGATGAAGGACACCGACGGCCGCTTCCTGTGGTCGGACGGGCTGGCGGCCGGCGAGCCGGCGCGGCTGATGGGATATCCGGTGCTGATCGCCGAGGACATGCCCGACATCGGCGCCGGCGCCTATGCGGTGGCCTTCGGCGACTTCCGCGCCGGCTACACCATCGCCGACCGGCCCGACCTGCGCATCCTGCGCGACCCGTTCTCGGCAAAGCCGCATGTGCTGTTCTACGCCAGCAAGCGGGTGGGCGGAGATGTCAGCGACTTCGCGGCGATCAAACTGCTGAAGTTCGCGGTCTCCTGACCGGCAAGGGGCCCGCCCCGCGCGAGGCGGGGCGGGCCGCACAGGTTTTGCGGGGGGCTTTGATGCTGACCGAACTGACCGGCGTGCCCGACGGCGCGCTGCCGGTGGCGGATTTCCGGGCCCATCTGCGGCTCGGCACCGGCTTTGCCGACGACAGCGTGCAGGATGCGCTGGTCGGCAGCTACCTTCGGGCGGCCATGGCGGCGGTCGAGGGGCGCACCGGAAAGGTGCTCATCGCCCGCGACTTCCGCCTGACCCTGGCGGACTGGCGCGACGCCGAGGGGCAGGACATGCCGGTGGCGCCGGTCACCGCGATCCTGTCGGTGGTGCTGACCGATCTCTCCGGCCAGCCGGCGACGGTGGACCCCGCGCGCTACCGGCTGGTGGCCGACACCCACCGGCCGCGGCTGACCGGCGCGGGGTGGCTCTTGCCCGCCGTACCGTCGGGGGGAAGCGTGGCGGTGGATTTCACAGCCGGCTTCGGGGCGGCCTGGGGCGAGGTGCCGGCCGACCTGCGGCAGGCCGTGTTCCTGCTGGCCGCGCACTACCACGAGCAGCGCCACCAGCTCGAGGGGGGCGAGAGCGCGATGCCCTTCGGGGTGATGGCGCTGCTCGCGCGCTGGCGGAGCCCGCGGCTTCTGGGCGGCGCGGGGGGGCGGGCGCGATGAGGCCCTTCAATGCGACCCGGCCGCTGGTGCTCGAGGCGGCCTTGCGGGTGCCCGACGCCAGCGGCGGATACGCGGAGACATGGCAGGCGGTGGGCACGCTCTGGGCCGACATCCGGCCGGGGAGCGGCCGGCGGGAGGCCGACGAGTTCGCGGCGAGGGCTGCGCTGCCGCTGCGGGTGCATGTGCGGGGGGCACCGGCGGGTGCGCCGTCGCGCCCGCTGGCGGGACAGCGGTTCCGAGAGGGCGCGCGGGTCTACGCGATCCATGCCGTGGCCGAGGCCGACCCGCGCGGAGCCTGGCTGGTCTGCCACTGTCTCGAGGAGGTTCCGGCATGAGCTACGGGGCGGCAGCGGCGCTGCAGGCGGCGGTGCACGCGCGACTGGTGGCCGATGCGGCGCTGGGCGGGCTGGTCGGTACGGCCATCCACGACGCGATCCCGCCCGGCACCGCGGCGGGGCTGCATGTGGCACTCGGCCCCGAGGTGGTGCGTGACCGGTCCGACCAGACTGGCGCGGGGGCCGAGCACGACTTCACGGTCAGCGTCATCGGCGGGCCCGGCGGGTTCGAGCGTGCCAAGGCGGCGGCAGCGGCGGTGTCGGATGCGCTGGTGGATGCGCCGCTTGCCCTGTCGCGGGGCCGGCTGGTGGGGCTGTGGTTCCTGGCGGCACGGGCAGTCAGGCAGCGTGACGGCGGGCGGCGGATCGACCTTACGTTCCGCGCGAGGATCGAGGATTGAGGAGACGGCGATGGGTGCCCAGAGCGGCAAGGACCTTCTGATCAAGCTCGACCTGACCGGCGACGGCCAGTTCGAGACGGTGGCCGGGCTGCGCGCGACGCGCATCAGCTTCAACGCCGAGACCGTCGACGTCACAAGCCTGGAGAGCCAGGGCGGATGGCGCGAGCTGCTGGCCGGGGCCGGGGTGAAGTCGGCCGCGATCGCCGGCTCGGGCGTCTTCCGCGACGCCAACACCGACGAGCGGGCGCGCCAGATCTTCTTCGACGGCGAGGTGCCGCGGTTCCAGGTTATCATCCCCGGCTTCGGCATCGTCGAGGGGCCGTTCCAGATCACCGCGATCGAGTATGCCGGCAGCCACAACGGCGAGGCCACCTACGAGCTGTCGCTCGCCTCGGCCGGCGTGTTGACGTTCACGGCGCTGTGATGGCGAACCCCTGGGCGGGCGAGGTGGCGCTGGTGCTCGACGGGCGACGCCAACTCTGCAGGCTGACGCTCGGTGCGCTTGCCGAGCTCGAGGTCGAGCTTGGTGCGGACTCGCTGGTGGCACTCGCCGAGCGGTTCGAGGCGGGCCGTTTCTCGGCCCGCGATGTGCTGGCGCTGGTCGTGGCGGGTCTGCGCGGCGGTGGTTGGCAGGGCGCGGCGACCGATCTGCGCACGGCCGAGATCGAGGGCGGGCCGGCGGAGGCGGCACGGGTTGCCGCGAGGCTTCTGGCACGTGCCTTTGCACTGCCGGAGGTGCGGTGAGCGGCTTCGACTGGGCAGGGCTGATGCGCGCGGGGCTGCGCGGCCTGGGGCTGACGCCGGCCGAGTTCTGGCGGCTCACGCCCGTGGAGCTTCTGGTGATGCTGGGCGTGGAGGCGGGGCCGGCGCCGATCACGCGGGCGCGGCTCGAGGAGCTGGCGCGGGCATATCCCGACCGGCGGCAGGAGGACGGGCAGAATGGCGACCCCTGACGAGATGGCCGAGGGCGTGGCCGCGCTGGAGGCAAGCCTTGCCGGGGCGCAAGGGATGGCGGCGGCCTTCGATGCCGAGCTGCAGGCGATGCGCCAGTCGTTGTGGATGACCGGGCGGGAGGTGAACGTGCTGTCAGCCGGGATCGGCACCGGGCTGAGGCGGGCCTTCGACGGGCTGGTGTTCGACGGGATGAAGCTGTCGGACGCGCTGAGGCTGCTCGGCCGGTCGATCGTCGATACCATCCAGTCCATCGCCATGCGGCCGGTTCAGGATGCGCTGGGCGGCGCGCTCGCGCGCGGGATCGGCGGGCTTCTGGGTGGGGTGCTGCCCTTTGCACAGGGCGGCGGCTTTGCCCAGGGACGGGTGATGCCGTTTGCGCAGGGCGGCGTGGTCACCGGACCGGTGGGCTTTCCCATGCGCGGCGGCCGCGGGCTGATGGGCGAGGCGGGGCCGGAGGCGATCCTGCCGCTGGCGCGAGGGCCGGACGGGCGGCTTGGCGTGCGCGGCGGCGTCGGCGGACGGCCGGTCAACGTCACAGTCAACGTTGCCACGCCCGATGTCGCCGGCTTCGAGCGCAGCCAGGCGCAGATCGCCGCGCAGATGGCCAGGGCGCTGGCCCGCGGACAGCGGAACAGGTGAGGGGATGGGGTTCCACGAGGTGCGGTTTCCCGCCAACCTGAGCTTCGGCTCGGTCGGCGGACCCGAGCGGCGCACGGAGATCGTGACGCTGGTCAACGGATTCGAGGAGCGCAACAGCCCCTGGGCGGACTCGCGGCGCCGATACGATGCCGGCGTGGGCTTGCGCAGCCTCGACGACCTTCAGGCGCTGATCGCCTTCTTCGAGGCCCGGCGCGGCCAGCTTCACGGCTTCCGCTGGAAGGACTGGGCCGACTTCAAGTCATCTCCTGCCTCCCGGCCAGTGGGCTACGAGGACCAGGTCATCGGGGTGGGTGACGCGCATCGTACCGCCTTCCGGCTGTCCAAGACCTATCGCTCGGGCGGCTGGAGCTACGACAGGCCGGTGGTGAAGCCCGTGGCTGGCAGCGTGCTGGTGGGCATCGAGGGGGTGCCGAAGGTGCTGGGGGCGGATTTCGGGGTCGACGCGACGACCGGCACCGTCACCTTCGCCGATCCGCCGCCGCGCGGGGCGCAGGTGACGGCCGGTTTCGAGTTCGACGTGCCGGTGCGCTTCGATACCGACCGCATCCAGGTGTCGGTGGCAAGCTTCCAAGCAGGTGACGTGCCGGTGGTGCCGGTGATCGAGGTGCGGCAGTGACCGGCACCATCGGCGAGCATCTGGCGCGCGGGGTGACGACGGTCTGCCGCGCGTGGGCGGTGCGTCGGCGCGACGGGGTGGCGATGGGCTTCACCGACCACGATCGCGACCTTGCCTTCGAGGGCGTGACCTTCCGTGCCGCCACCGGACTGACGGCAAGCGCGCTGCAGCAGACCTCCGGGCTGTCGGTCGACAACAGCGAGGCGGCCGGCGCATTGTCGGACGCCGCGGTGACCGAGGCCGACATCCTGGCCGGGCGCTTCGACGGCGCCGAGGTGCAGGTCTGGCGCGTCAACTGGGCCGACGTCGCGGAGCGCGCGCTCCTCTTCCGCGGCTCGATCGGCGAGGTGGTGCGGGACGGCGGCGCCTTCCGCGCCGAGCTGCGCGGGCTGACCGAGGCGCTGAACGTGCCGCAGGGGCGGCTGTTCCAGCGCTCCTGCGCGGCGGTGCTGGGTGACGGGCGGTGCCGCTTCGACCTTGGTGCTGCGGGTTATGCCGCCGAGCGCGCGGTCGAGAGGGTGGAAGAGGGGCGGGTATTCCGCTTTGCCGACTTCGCCGGATTCGACGACCGCTGGTTCGAGGCCGGACGGCTTCAGGTTCTGACCGGTGCAGCGGCCGGGCTGGTCGCCGTGGTCAAGAACGACCGGCTGTCGGCGGCGGTACGAGAGGTTGAGCTCTGGCATGCCCTGGGCGCGGCAGTCGGCCCGGGCGACATGATCCGGCTGGAGGCCGGGTGCGACAAGCGTCCGGAGACCTGCCGGCTCAAGTTCGACAACCTCCTTAACTTCCGCGGCTTTCCAGATATTCCGGGCGACGACTGGCTGGCCGCCGTGCCAGCGCGGGCGGGGGGGGGCAAGGACGGCGGCAGCCTTCAGCGGAGGCCGCCATGGCCTTGAGCCCCGGGGCGCAAGCGGTGGCCGTGGCGCGCGGCTGGATCGGCACGCCCTATGTGCACCAGGCATCCTGCCGGGGCGCGGGCGCGGATTGCCTTGGCCTAATCCGCGGCGTCTGGCGCGGCCTATTCGGAGCCGAGCCGGCGGCGGTGCCTCCCTATACCCAGGATTGGGGCGAGGCCGGGCGCGAGGAACTTCTGTGGGCGGCCGCGCTGCGGCACCTGCGCGAGCAGCCGCGGACTGCGCCCCCGGCTCCGGGCGAGGTGCTCCTCTTCCGGATGCGCGACGGGGCGGCAGCCAAGCACCTTGGCCTGCGGGCCGAGATCGGGGCGGGCGCAAGCTTCGTGCATGCCTACAGCGGGCACGGCGTGGTCGAGAGCCCGCTGACGATGCCATGGGCGCGCCGGGTCGTGGCGCGCTTCACCTTTCCCGACCGAACCTGAGCAGAGAAGGGAGCCGCCGTGGCCACCATCGTTCTTTCCGCCGTCGGCGCGGCGGTCGGCGGCAGCTTCGGCGGCACCGTCCTGGGGTTGACCGGGGCGGTGATCGGCCGTGCGGTCGGTGCGACCGTCGGGCGGGTGATCGACCAGCGCCTTCTGGGGGTGGGCGCCGAACCGGTCGAGACCGGCCGGGTCGACCGCTTCCGGCTGACCGGCGCGAGCGAAGGGGCGCCGGTGCCGCTTGTCCACGGACGGATGCGCGTCGGCGGTCATGTCATCTGGGCCTCGCAGTTCCAGGAGACGTCGACGCGGAGAGGCGGCGGCAAGGGGGCGCCGCAGCCGCGCACGGTGGAGTACGGTTATTCCGTGAGCCTTGCGATCGCGCTCGGCGACGGCGAGATCGCCCGCGTCGGGCGTATCTGGGCCGACGGGACCGAGATTGCCCGCGACGATGTGACCCTGCACGTATACCCCGGTTCCGAGACGCAGCTTCCTGACCCGCAGATCGAGGCGGTGGAGGGCGCGGGGCGGGTGCCGGCCTATCGCGGGACGGCCTATGTAGTGATCGAGGATCTCGATCTGGCACCCTTTGGCAACCGGGTGCCGCAGTTCTCGTTCGAGGTGTTCCGTCGCGCGGCCGTCGGAGACGCGGTGCCCGATCTCGCCGACGGCGTGCAGGCGGTGGCGCTGATTCCCGGTACCGGGGAGTTCGCGCTGGCCACGACGCCCGTGCACCGCAACGCGGGGCCCGGGGCGAACGTGGCGGTCAACGTCAATACTCCCTCGGGGCTGTCGGACCTTGCCACCTCGCTGGCGATGCTGCGCGAAGAGCTTCCCGCCTGCGGGTCGGTGGCGCTGGTGGTGTCGTGGTTCGGAGACGACCTGCGCTGCGGGGAATGCCGCATCCGTCCAAAGGTGGAACGGGCCGACGGCGAGGGTCAGGGGATGATCTGGCGCGTCGGTGGCATGACGCGGGCGGCAGCGGAGGTAGTCGCCGAGGTCGGCGGCCGGCCGGTCTACGGCGGCACGCCGGCCGATGATGCCGTGCTCGAGGCGATCGCGGCAATCCACGACGGCGGGCAGTCGGTGATGTTCTACCCCTTCCTGCTGATGGAGCAGCTGGCCGGAAACGGGCTGACGGACCCCTGGACGGGGGCTTCCGACCAGCCGGTGCTGCCCTGGCGCGGCCGGATCACGCTGTCGGTCGCGCCCGGACGGGCGGGAAGCCCTGACCGGACTGCCGGTGCGGAGGCGGAGGTCGCTGCCTTCTTCGGGGCTGCCGTCCCGGGGGATTTCTCGGTCGCGGGCGGCCGCGTCAGCTACACCGGTGATCCCGACGACCATGGGTTGCGCCGGATGATCCTGCATTACGCCCATCTCTGTGCGTTGGCCGGAGGAGTGGCGGCGTTCTGCATCGGCTCGGAGTTGCGCGGGCTGACCCAGATCCGCGGCGCAGGCGACAGCTTTCCGGCGGTCGCCGCGTTGCGGGCCCTTGCTGCGGACGTGCGGGTAATCGTTGGGCCTGCGACGAAGATCGGCTACGCGGCAGACTGGTCGGAGTATTCCGGTTACGACGCCGGCGGCGGCGACCGCTACTTCCACCTCGATGCGCTCTGGGCAGATGCCAACGTCGACTTCGTCGGCATCGACAACTACATGCCGCTGTCGGACTGGCGCGACGGCGAGGACCACGCCGATTCCGGGTGGGAGACCGTCTACAACCTGGATTACCTGCGCGCCAACGTCGCCGGGGGCGAGCTTCACGACTGGTATTATGCCTCGGAGGCCGAGCGCGACGCGCAGCGGCGCACGCCGATTACCGACGGCGCCCATGGCGAGCCCTGGGTGTGGCGCCAAAAGGATATCCGCAACTGGTGGATGAACCGCCACCACGACCGCATCGGCGGCGAGCGGCAGGCGGTGCCGACCGCCTGGGAGCCGCAGTCCAAGCCCGTCTGGTTCACCGAGTTCGGCTGCCCTGCGGTCGACAAGGGCACCAACCAGCCCAACGTCTTCGTCGATCCGAAGTCTTCGGAATCGGCGCTGCCGCGGTATTCGTCCGGTCGGCGCGACGACCTGATCCAGCGCCAGTACATCCGGGCGACGCTGGACTACTGGGGGCGAGAGGAAAACAACCCGCTCTCGACGGTCTACGGGGCGCCCATGGTCGACATGGGGCGGGCGCATCTGTGGGCCTGGGATGCCCGACCGCACCCTCATTTCCCAGGTAACCTCGACCTCTGGGCGGACGGTGAGAACTGGACCAGGGGCCACTGGATCAGCGGGCGGACCGCGGCCGAGCCGCTGGCGAGGGTGGTGCGGGAACTTTGCGCCCGCTCGGGCGTGACGGCGGTGGAGGTGTCGGAACTGCACGGGCTTGTTCGCGGCTATGTGCTGCGCGGCGACGAGACGGCCAGGCAGGCCCTGCAGCCGCTGGCACTGGCCTACGGCTTCGACCCCGTTGAGCGGGATGGAACGCTGCGCTTCCGCCCGCGCGGGGTGCCGCCGGCGTCCGAAATCGACCCCGGCGGATTGGCAATCGGAGAGCATGCAGGGGCTGTCGAGGCGATTCGGGTGCCGGTGGCCGAGGTGGCAGGGCGGTTGCGGCTGGTCCATGTCGAGGCCGATGGCGACTACGAGGTACGTTCGGCCGAAGCGATCTTTCCGGATGAGGCCACCTATTCTGTGGCGACCTCGGAACTCGCGCTGGCCCTGACCGGGGCCGAGGCGCGCGGCATCGTCGAGCGCTGGCTGGCGGAGTCGCGGGTTGGCCGCGACAGCGCCCGCTTCGCGCTGCCGCCCTCGGCCCCATGGGGCGTGGGGGATGTCGTGCGGCTGGATGCCGGCGGTGGGACGGCGCTGTGGCGGATCGACCGGCTGGAGGATGCCGGGCCACGGCTGATCGAGGCAGTGCGCGTCGAGCCTTCGGTCTACCGCCCGAGCGACGCGGCCGAGGAACGGGTGATGCCGCGGCCGTTCGTGCCGCCGGTACCGGTGTTCCCGCTGTTCATGGACCTGCCGCTCGTCACCGGCGACGAGGTGGCCCATGCGCCGCACATCGCGGTGACGGCCAAACCCTGGCCGGGTTCGGTGGCGGTCTACTCGGCCGCGGAGGACGCAGGATACGTGCTGAACCGCCTCATCGGCGCACCGTCCACGGTCGGGGTGACGCTCACCCCGCTGCAGCGGGCGCCTTCCGGGCGCTGGGACCGCGGCGCGCCGCTGCGTGTCAGGCTGACCAGCGGAACGCTGGCCTCGGCCTCGCCCGGGGCGGTGTACGCGGGCGCCAACCTGATGGCCATCGGCGACGGCAGTTCGGATGGCTGGGAGCTGTTCCAGTTCACCGAGGCGGTCCTCGTCGGGCCGGGCGTCTACGATCTTGCGCTTCGGCTGCGGGGACAGGCCGGCACCGACGGGGTGACGCCCGAGGTCTGGCCGGAGGGGTCCTATGTGGTGCGCTGGGGGCCGGCGGTCACTCAGGTCGAGCTTGCCTCCTCGCAGCGCGGGCTGGTGCGCCACTACCGGATCGGGCCGGCCGGCCGGCCGGTGGACGACCCTGCCTATCTCCACCGGGTGGAGGCCTTTGCCGGCAACGGCCTGCGTCCATATTCGCCCTGCCACCTGCGCGTCGCGACCGGCGCGACGGGCGAGCTCACGCTTGGCTGGGTGCGGCGGACACGCATTGACGGTGACAGTTGGTCGACCGTCGAGGTGCCGCTGGGCGAGGAGCGCGAGCAGTATCTTGTCCGGGTGCGGCAAGCGGCGCAGGTGGTTCGGGAGGTGCTGGTTGAAGCGCCGCAGTGGATCTATCCCCTGGCGCTGCGGCTTGCCGACGGCGTCACGGGCGAGACCGTGCGGCTGGAGGTGGCACAGCTTTCGGATCACTTCGGTTCGGGCCCCTTCGCAGGCATCGATGTCCAGGCATGAGGGGGCGGCATGCGACCGGTCCTGCATGGCGACGTGGTTGCGGCGGCGCGAGCGCTCCTTCGGGTGGCGCCAGCCGAGCGGCGGGACCTGGTTGCCCGGATGATCGACGATGCCCACATCGCCGACCGCTGGCGGCGGCGTACCGGGCTGCTGCATCCGACCAAGGGCAACGGCAGCCTGATGGCAGCCGCGGCGACCTGGCCTCAGGCGCCGGAGCCCTTCCTGTCGGACTTCGACTACCTCGACTGTCTGCGCACCGTGATCGAGGCACTGATCGCGCACCGGCCGTCCGAGCGCCGGCGGGCGGCGCGCCCCCTCGCGCCCGGCGCCGAACTCGGCTAGGCTGGACACCTCCGAAGATCGGGAGGGTCGGGCGATGGGCGAACTGCGTGCAAGGGTGACGGCGGTCGATCCGGTCTGGTCGCGGATCGCCGACGAGGCGCAGGAGGCGGTCAGGGCCGAGCCACTTCTGGGTGGGCTGATCCATTCGAGCCTGCTGCATCACCCGACGCTGGAGCGGGCGCTCGCCTACAGGTTCTCGCTCAAGCTCGCATCGGGCGAGATGAGCGAGCAGATCCTGCGCGAGATCGCCGACGAGGCCTATGCTGAGGCACCCGAAATCGGGCAGGCCGCGCGGGCCGATCTGGTGGCCGTGTACGACCGCGATCCCGCATGCCACCGGTTCCTTCAGCCGATGCTGTACTTCAAGGGCTTCCAGGCGGTGCAGGCATACCGGATCGGCCACTGGCTGTGGAACCGGTCGCGCCGCGACCTCGCCTATTTCGTGCAGATGCGGGTGTCGGAGGCCTTCGGCGTCGACATCCACCCGGCGGCGCGGATCGGCAGGGGGGTGTTCATCGACCACGCCCATTCGATCGTGATCGGAGAGACGGCGGTTGTCGGCGACAACGTCTCGATGCTGCATTCGGTCACGCTTGGCGGCACCGGGAAGGAGGATGGCGACCGCCATCCCAAGATCGGCGACGGCGTGCTGATCGGGGCCGGTGCCAAGGTTCTGGGCAACATCAGGGTTGGGCATTGCTCGCGCATCGCCGCGGGCTCGGTGGTGCTGAAGGACGTCCCGCCGTGCACGACAGTCGCCGGCGTTCCGGCGCGGGTCGTGGGCGAGGCTGGCTGTGCCCAGCCCGCGGTGATGATGGACCAAATCCTAGAGCAGCCCTGAACCTGGGGAACGGAGAATGCTGCGGCGGGCGGCAGCGGTGGTCGCGGGCGAGGCCATCGCCCTCTTCGCCCGTTTCGTCACTGCCCCTCGGGCAATCTGGTCGGGCGTCGCTCCCGAGTCGGTGCAGCGGGTCTATTTCGCCAACCACAGTTCCAACGGCGACTTCGTCCTTCTCTGGACCGTGCTGCCCCCGCACCTGCGGGCCCGCACCCGGCCGGTAGCCGCGGCCGACTACTGGCTGGTCTCGCCGCTGAGGCGCTTTGTGGGGCGCGATGTCTTCGACGCCGTGCTGATCGACCGCCGGCCGGAGGCGCGCAGCGAGGATCCGGTGGCGCAGATGGTCACGGCGCTGGACGAGGGCGCATCGCTGATCATGTTCCCGGAGGGGCGGCGCAACAGCGGTGACGTGCCGCTGCTGCCGTTCAAGACCGGGCTCTTCCACGTCGCCACCGCACGGCCGGGGGTAGACCTTGTTCCGGTGTGGATCGGCAATCTCAACAAGGTGCTGCCGCGTGGCGAGGTCATTCCGGTGCCGCTGGTCTGCACGGTGGTGTTCGGCGCCCCGATACGGCTGATGCCCGGCGAGGAACGCGATCACTTCCTCGCCCGTGCCCGGGGAGCGCTGATGGCGCTATCGGAGGTGGGCACATGACCGCCGACCTGCCGCTTCTGGTGTTGTTCGCCGGGGTCTTCGCGCTGCTGGCGGCGGCGACGGTGGTCACGGAGGCGGTGGCCCAGCGCCGGCCCGGACCCGTGACGCAGAACCTGCGCGCCCGTGTTGCCGCCTGGTGGGTGATGGTCGTGCTGCTGGCGCTGGCGTTCGCGTTCGGCCGGACGGGCGTGGTGATGCTGTTCGCGCTGGTGTCGTTCGCGGCGCTGCGCGAGGTCTTCACCCTCACTGTACGCGGGACCGCCGACCACCTTGCGCTGGCCGCGGGGTTCTTCGTTGTGCTGCCCGCGCAGTACGTGCTCGTCTGGACCGACTGGTACGGACTCTATTCGATCCTGATCCCGGTCTATGCCTTCCTGTTCCTGCCGGTGATCTCGGCGCTCAGGGGCGGGCCGGCAGGGTTCCTGGACCGTGTGGCCGAGACGCAGTGGGCGCTGATGCTATGCGTCTACTGCATCAGCCATGTCCCGGCCCTGCTCTACCTCGCGATTCCGGGCTTCGAGGGGCGCGGGGTGCTGCTGATCGCGTGGCTGATCTTCACCGTGCAGTTCTCGGACGTGATGCAGTACGTATGGGGCAAGCTGGCCGGGCGACGGCCGGTGGCGCCGGCGCTGTCGCCCTCCAAGACCTGGGAGGGGTTCCTCGGCGGGATCGCGACGGCCGCGGCGGCCGGGACGGGGCTGTGGTGGCTTACCCCGTTTGGTCCGCTGCAGGCGGGGTTGCTGGCGCTGATGGTCACGGTGATGGGCGCCTGCGGTGGCCTGGTCCTGTCGGCCGTCAAGCGCGACCGCGGCGTCAAGGACTGGGGGCATCTGATCGGCGGCCATGGCGGCGTGATCGACCGGCTCGATTCGGTCATCTTCGCCGCGCCGCTGTTCTTCCATGTCGTCCGCTGGATGTGGTCGACGACATGACTGCGCCCCGCCGCCCGCTGGCCAGCCGGCAGGCGCGCTGGGCGCGGGTGCTGGCGGCGCGGCTTGCCCAGCGCGGGGTGCGGCCGAACGCGATCTCGCTTGCCTCGGTCGCCTTTGCCATGGCCGGGGCGGGGCTTCTTGCCGCGAGCCCCGCGCTGCCGGGCGCCTGGGCTGCGGCGGCCTGCTTCCTTGCGGCGGCGTCGGTGCAGGCGCGGCTGCTATGCAACCTGCTTGACGGCATGGTGGCGGTCGAGGGCGGGCGCGGCACGCCGGACGGGGCGTTCTGGAACGAGGCGCCTGACCGGCTGTCGGATCTTTTCCTGCTGGCCGGGGCAGGGGTGGCGGCGGGCTCGCCGGCCCTTGGCCTGCTGGCCGGTGCGATGGCGGTGGCGACGGCTTGGCTGCGCGAGTTCGGCCGCGCCGAGGGGCTGGGTGCCGACTTCGGCGGGCCGATGGCCAAGCCGCAGCGGATGGCGGTGCTGACCGGCGCGGCGCTGCTCGCGGCGGTGGCGCCCTTCGGGCTGACGGCCGCGGGTATCCTGGCCGCCGCGCTCTGGGTCATCGTGCTCGGCGCGGCGCTGACGGCGGGGCTGCGCGCCCGCCGCCTGCTTGCCGCGCTCAGGCGAGCATCGAAAGCGGCCTCTCCAGCCCCTCGATGATCGCCTTGAGGAACTCGGCCCCCAGCGCACCGTCGATCACGCGGTGATCGACCGACAGCGTCAGCGACATCATCGTTGCCGCCGTCACCGCGCCGTCCTTGCCGATGACGGGCTTCCTGACCCCGGCCCCGACCGCAAGGATCGCGCCGTGGGGCGGGTTGATCACCGCGTCGAAGCTGTCGATGCCGAACATCCCGAGGTTCGAGATCGCGAAGCTGCCGCCCACATATTCGTGCGGCGCAAGCTTGCGGCTGCGGGCACGTGTGGCGAGGTCCTTCATCTCGGCCGAAAGCGCCGAGAGCGACTTCACATGCGCGTCCTTCAGCACCGGCGTGAACAGCCCGCCCTCGACCGCGACGGCGACCGCCACGTCCGAGGGCTTCAGCCGCAGCATCCGGTCGCCGGCCCAGACGGTGTTGGCCGCCGGCACCGCCTGAAGCGCCATCGCGCAGGCCTTGATGATGAAGTCGTTGACCGACAGCTTGACGCCCCGCCCCTCGAGCGCCGTGTTGAGTTCGGCCCGGAAGGCCAGCAGCGCGTCGATGGCGACCTCGCGGCGCAGGTAGAAGTGCGGGATGGTCTGCTTGGCCTCGGTAAGGCGCGCGGCGACGGTGCGGCGCATCCCGTCCAGCGCCACCTCCTCGTAGGCGCGGCCGTCGAGCATCTTCTTCACCTGTTCGGCCGAGGGCCCGGCGGCCGCGGCGGGCTTGGCCGCTGCCGGCGCTGCTGCCGGCGCCGTGGCCGGCGCCGCCGGGGCAGGGGCGGGGGCCGCCGCCACTGTCGCCGGGGCGACCACTGTCCCCTCGACGTCTGCCTTCACGATCCGCCCGTGCGGGCCGCTGCCCTTGACCGTCCCCAGGTCGAGCCCCTTCTCGGCCGCGATTCGCCGCGCAACGGGAGAGGCGAAGACGCGCCCCCCCTCGCGTGCCGGCGCGGGTGCCGCGGCGGGTGCCGGGGCAGGGGAAGATGCAGGGGCAGGGGAAGAGGCAGGGGCAGCCGCCGCCGGTGCGGCGGCCGGAGCTGCGGCGGAGGCATCGGCGGCGCCCGCACTCTCCCCCTCTGCAACCAGCACCGCGATCGGAGTGTTCACCTTCACCCCGGCGGTTCCTTCGGCAACGAGGATGCGGCCGACGACACCCTCGTCGACCGCCTCGAACTCCATCGTTGCCTTGTCGGTCTCGATCTCGGCGATGATCTGGCCGGACTTGACCGCGTCGCCCTCTCCGACCAGCCAGCGCGCAAGCGTGCCCTCCTCCATCGTCGGCGAGAGGGCGGGCATCAGGATTTCCACGGGCATCGCTTCCCCCTAGCGGTAGCAGACCTGACGCACCGCCTGCACGACCTCGGCGGCGGTGACGAGCGCGAGCCTCTCCAGATTGGCCGCGTAGGGCATCGGCACGTCCTTGCCGGTGCAGTTCAGCACCGGAGCATCGAGCCAGTCGAAGGCCTCGCGCTGGATTACGGAGGCCAGCCAGCTGCCGACTGATCCCTGCGGCCAGCCCTCCTCGACCGTCACGCAGCGGTTGGTCTTCCTCACACTCGCAATGACGGTGGCGGTGTCCATCGGGCGCAGCGTGCGCAGGTCGATCACCTCGGCCGAGATGCCGTCCCGGGCAAGCTGCTCGGCGGCGTCGAGTGCATAGGTCATGCCGATGCCGAAGCTGACGATCGTGACGTCCCCGCCCTCCCGCCAGATCCGGGCCTTGCCGAAGGGGATCGCAAGATCGTCAAGCTGCGGCACCTCGAACGAACGGCCGTAGAGGATCTCGTTCTCGAGGAAGATCACCGGGTTGGGGTCGCGGATGGCAGACTTCAGGAGGCCCTTGGCATCAGCTGCGCTGTAGGGCATCGCGACCTTCAGTCCCGGAACCTGCATGTACCAGGCGGCGTAGTCCTGGCTGTGCTGGGCGGCGACTCGGGCGGCCGCACCGTTCGGGCCGCGGAAGACGATCGGGCAGCCCATTTGCCCGCCCGACATGTACAGCGTCTTGGCCGCCGAGTTGATGATCTGGTCGATCGCCTGCATGGCGAAGTTGAAGGTCATGAACTCGACGATCGGCCTGAGGCCGCCGAACGCCGCGCCGACGGCGATGCCGGCGAATCCGTGCTCGGTGATCGGCGTGTCGATCACCCGCTTGGCTCCGAACTCGTCCAGCAGCCCCTGGCTGATCTTGTAGGCCCCCTGGTATTCGGCCACCTCCTCGCCCATCAGGAACACCGCCGGATCGCGGCGCATTTCCTCGGCCATCGCCTCGCGCAGCGCCTCGCGCACCGTCATCGCCTTCATCGGCGTGCCCTCGGGCCAGTCGGGGGCCGGCGGGACGGCGGCGGGCGCCTGCGGCGCGGCCTCCCGGCGCGGCGCCGCGGCGGGTGCGGCAGGGGCAGGGGCAGGGGCAGCAGGGGCCGCTGCGGCGGGTGCCGGCGGGGCGGTCGCCACGCCCTCGCCCGCCAGCCGGGCGATCGGGGTGTTCACCTTCACCCCCTGCGTTCCCTCGGCGACCAGCAGCTCTGCCACGGTCCCCTCGTCGACCGCCTCGAACTCCATCGTCGCCTTGTCGGTCTCGATCTCGGCAATGATCTGGCCGGATTTCACCTTCTCGCCGGGCTTCACCAGCCACTTCGCGAGCGTGCCCTCCTCCATCGTCGGCGAGAGGGCGGGCATCAGGATGTCGATGGGCATCATGGTCCTCCCTCAAGCGTAGATGTCGGTCCAGAGCTCGGCCACATCCGGCTCGGGGCTCTCGCGGGCGAAGTCGGCCGATTCGTTGACGATCGCCTTGATGTCGCGGTCGACGGCCTTGAGCTCCTCGTCGGTCGCGAGCTTTCCGGCGAGAAGCATTTCGCGGACATGCTCGATGGGGTCGCGCTCGTCGCGGATCTTCTGCACTTCCTCGCGGGTGCGGTACTTGGCGGGGTCAGACATCGAATGCCCGCGGTAGCGGTAGGTCATGACCTCGAGGATGTAGGGCCCCCGGCCGGCGCGGGCATGGGCCACCGCCTTCTCGCCGGCGGCCTTGACCGCCAGCACGTCCATGCCGTCGACCTGCTCGCCGGGGATGCCGAATGCCTCGCCGCGACCATAGAGCGTCTTCGAGCGGGTCGCGCGCCGGACGCTCGTGCCCATGGCGTACTGGTTGTTCTCGATCACGAAGATCACCGGCAGCGACCAGACGACCGCCATGTTGTAGGTCTCGTAGACCTGGCCCTGGTTGGCGGCGCCGTCGCCGAAATAGGCGAAGGTCACGCGGTCGTTGCCGAGGTAGCGGTCGGCGAAGGCCAGCCCCGCCCCGATCGGCACCTGGGCGGCCACGATGCCGTGGCCGCCGTAGAAGTGGCGCTCGCGGCTGAACATGTGCATCGAGCCGCCCTTGCCCTTCGAATAGCCGCCGCTGCGGCCCGTGAGCTCGGCCATCACCCCCCTGGGGTCCATCCCGCAGGCAAGCATGTGGCCGTGGTCGCGGTAGCTTGTCACCCGCTTGTCGCCGGGGCCCGCGGCCGCCTCGAGGCCGACCACCACCGCCTCCTGGCCGATGTAGAGATGGCAGAAGCCGCCGATAAGCCCCATGCCGTAAAGCTGGCCCGCCTTCTCCTCGAAGCGGCGGATCAGCAGCATCTCGCGGTAGTAGTGCAGAAGCTCCTCGCGCGAGGCGTTGGGCTTCGCCTCGGACTTGCGTGTGGCCATGGGGCCGCCTCCTCCCGGCGCGGATCGTTTAACGTTGAACAACCCTATAGCCGAGTTGCGCGGCCGGTGCGAGGGGGGATGAGGTGCCGCCTCAGCGGATGACCACCTCGTCGGGCCTCAGATAACCCAGCATGTCCCGCGCCTGCTCGTCCAGCAGGTCGAGGTCGAGGTAATCGTCGGACAGCCTGCGTGTCTTGTTCTGAAGGAAGGCCAGGTCGGCCGCCAGCCGGTCGCGTTCCTGCGCCAGCCGGGCCGTCTCGGCATCCAGCTGTACCCGGCGGAACAGGCCGTGGTCGCCCTGGACCGCGGCGAATGTGAAGTAGCTTGCGGCCAGGAAGGCGGCGCCGAAGAAAAGCACGTCGCCGAGTGCCGGCGCGGGGGGTCGGGTCATGGCTCCTGCCTCCGTCGCGCCTCTCGCGGACGCGCGACCGGAGTGTGGCACAACCGATTCGGCTTGGAAATCCCCCCGCGCCAACGCCCTCCCGGGCGGCCTCAGGCCTTGCCCTTGTAGATGTCGACGAGCTTGCCCAGCATCGCCAGCGCGTCCTCGCGCGAGCGCTGGAAGCTGTTGCGACCGATGATCGAGCCGTTGCCGCCGCCGTCGCGGATCGCCCGGGCGTCGTCGAAAACCGACTCCTCGCCCTTCTTCGCCCCGCCCGAGAACACCACGATGCGCCGTCCGTTGAAGGCCGCCTGCATGCAGTGCGCCACCCGCCGCGCCTGGCTCGAGATGTCGATCCTCTGCGCCTCGTAGACCTTCTTCGCCTCGGCCTGTTCGAGGTGGTCGGTCGACAGCTTGATCTTGATGATGTGGGCGCCGAGCAGCGCCGCGATCTGGGCGGCGTAGGCGGCGACGTCGATCGCCGTCTCGCCGTCCTTGGACAGTGCCTCGCCGCGCGGGTACGACCAGACGACGGTCGCCACGCCCTTGGCGGCGGCCTCCTCGCGCAGCGCCGAGATCTCCTCGAACATGCCGAGGGCGGAATCCGAACCGGGGTAGACGGTGAACCCGATCGCCGCGCAGCCCAGCCGCAGCGCGTCGTCGACGCTGGCGGTGATCGCCTGGTCCTTGCCGGCAGTGGCCGACATCAGCGAATTGGCCGAGTTCATCTTCAGGATCGTCGGGATCTGTCCGGCGAAGCTGTCGGCCCCCGCCTCGAGCATCCCCAGCGGCGCGGCATAGGCGTTCAGCCCCGCGTCGATGGCCAGCTGGTAGTGGTAGTGCGGGTCGTAGGCGGCCGGATTCGGGGCGAAGCTGCGCGCCGGCCCGTGCTCGAAGCCCTGGTCCACCGGCAGGATGATCATCTTGCCGGTGCCGCCCAGCCGGCCCTCCATCAGCATCCGGCACAGGTTGGCCTTCACGCCGGGGGCCTCACCCTCATAGTTGGCGAGGATCTTCTGTACGGTGCGCGTCGCCCGCATTGCTTCGCTCCTGTGGTCGGGATTGCCTGCCCGACGCTCTAGAGGCGCCGGCGGTCCCGTGCAATGGCGGTGGCGCTAACGGGCTCCGCTACTCGGCGCCGAGCTGCCGCGGCAGGTCGCGGGACAGCCATTCGCGCAGGATCACCGCTGCGAGCGGCGCCGTCGTCTCCTTCCAGGCGGCGAGCGCCGCGGGGCCGCGGGCGGCCATCCGCGTCTCGATCTCGTCGCGCAGCCCGGCGCCGGCCACGTCTCCGGCCGCCGCCGCTAGGCTGGCGTAGAACCACGCCGAGGCATAGCTGCGCGGCCGCGCGGTGCCCATCATCGCCGCAAGCGCCGCCGCCCGCAGCGCGCCGACCGAGGCGAACGCGTCCTCCGCGGCTGCAGCGGGTTCGGCCGCACCCTGGGCTGCGAGCAGCGCGCCGACATCGAGCCCTGCCTCGATGCGGTCGAGGAGCGCAAGCGCGCCGGGCGCTCCGGCCGCAGCGGCGGCGAGGGCGTGGCCATAGGCCGCCACCGGGTCACGGTCGGCCAGCGCCTCGGCGAGGGCGGTGTCGACCTCGGCGTCATGGCCGGCGAGCGGGGCAAGCAGGGCGGCGCCGCGGTCGATGTCGCGCGGAACGCCGCGGCCAGATAGGAAGGCCAGGCCGACGCGCCGGCGCTCCTCGGCCGACAGCGCGCCGGGAACGGTGAGTGCCCGGCCGACCAGCACCGTCGGCAGGATTTCGGCGCGCGCGGGCGGGGCCGCCGAGAACCGCGGGGCGAGTGCCTCGAACAGCGGCCGCGGGTCGCCGTCCAGCGCTGCGGCGTCGATCAGCACCGCCGGCCCGGCCACCGCGGTCGCCAGCGTCACCGCCCCGCCGTCGGTCAGGAAGCGCGCGATCTCGCGCTCCAGGGATGCAACGAACGCCCGCTGGGCGTCGGTCAGCGGCGCCTCCAGTGGCGCCTCGGTGCTTTCGCCGCGGGCGATCCTCGCCCGCCGCTCGGCAGCGCGGTTCTCGCGTTCGAGGCCCTGTGCGACCTCGCCGGCAACCCCGCGTGCGGCGGCCGCAGGGTCAGCCATCTCGGGTGGCATCAAGGGCCGCAGCCGGGCCAGCAGCCCTCGGTCCTCCACCGTCACCGCGCCGCTGCGCAACCGCGCCAGCGGCACCGGGTCGGGGCCCATCCCGGGGTCGACAAGCGCCAGGTAGTCCAGCGCCAGCGTCGCCTCGACGTCGGCAACCCCGGGTGCGGACAGAAGCACGCTGACGTCGGCCGCACCCGGGCCGAAGCGATAGGCAAAGCTGGCCGACGCCCGGTCGACGACCAGCGTCTGCAGGCCCGCCGCGGCCAGGGCCTCGCGGGCCTCGCGGTCCAGGCAGGCAGCGCCCAGAGACAGCCCGACCGCCTCGAGGCGCAGACGGCCAACCCCTGCCGCGGCGGGCGACAGCCCGGCCACGGCCAGCCGGTCGGCCCCGAACCGGCAGGCCTCGTCCACCCCCGCCCCCGGCAGCGGCGCCCCGGAAAGCCCGGTGATCGCGACCGTACCGCCGGCGAGATCGACGCTCAGCGCATCATAGGAGATCTCGGCCTGGCTGCGCAGGGCCGTGATGCCGCTTTGAAGCAGAAGCGTCGCGACATGATCGGGCGACAGCAGATCAAGCCAGCCTGCGGCGGGCGTCTCGGCAGCGGCGGGCAGGGCGATCAGGCTTGCGGCAAGGGCAAGGGCAGGGCGGGACATGGCGATCTCCTCGTCTCGGCACACGGCCAGCAGCACGGGGCGATCCGTCTGGCAAGGCCCGGGCGCCCCGGAAGGGCCAGTGAACCCCCGAACCGGGATTCGGGCAAGCCCGCCGTGCCGCGGCCTGAGGGCTTGCGGCCGGTCGCCCCCTACCGACCCTGTCCGTCGAGTGCCGCGACACCCGGAAGCACCTTGCCCTCCATCCACTCCAGGAAGGCGCCGCCGGCGGTGGAGACATAGCCGAAGTCGTCCGCCACCCCGGCATGGTGCAGCGCCGCCACCGTGTCGCCCCCGCCGGCAACCGACATCAGCCGCCCCCCCCGGCTTGCCGCCGCGACATGGCGGGCGACGGCGGTCGTCCCGGCGTCGAAGGGCGCGGTCTCGAAGGCGCCGAGCGGGCCGTTCCAGATCAGCGTCCGGCAGCCGTCGATCACCGCCGCCAGCGCCGCCACCGTGGCCGGCCCGACGTCCAGGATCATCGCCTCGGCCGGGCAGGCATCGGCGGCGACGGTGCGCGCCTCCGCCCCCGGGGCCAGCGCAGCGGCCACCACGAGGTCGACGGGCAGATGCAGCGTGCAGCCCGCCGCCGCGGCCCTGGCCCGGATCTCCTGCGCCGTGCCCAGCATCTCGCGCTCGACCAGCGATCGGCCGACCTCGCGCCCCCCGGCCAGCAGGAAGGTGTTTGCCATCGCCCCGCCGATCACCAGATGCTCGACCCTGGCCACGAGGTTGCCGAGCAGGTCGAGTTTGGTCGACACCTTGGCCCCGCCGACCACCGCCGCCACCGGCCGCGCCGGCGCCCCGAGCGCGGCCTCGAGCGCGGCCAGTTCGGCCGCCATCAGCCGACCGGCGCAGGCGGGCAGCAGGCGGGCGATCGCCTCGGTGGAGGCATGCGCCCGGTGGGCGGCCGAGAAGGCGTCGTTGACATAGACCTCGCCCAGCGCGGAGAGCGCGGCCGCGAATGCGGGGTCGTTGGCCTCCTCGCCGGGGTGGAAGCGGGTGTTCTCCAGAAGCACCGCCTCGCCCGGGCCCATCGCCGCCACCGCCTGCTTGGCCGGCGCGCCGATGCAGTCCTCGGCCAGACTGACCGGGACGCCCAGCGCCGCCCGCAGCGCCGGCAGCGTCACGGCCAGCGACATCGACGGCACCCGCCGGCCCTTGGGACGGTCGAAATGGGCCATCAGCACCGGCCGGCCGCCGCGGGCAAGGATGTCGCGCACCGTCGGCACGATCCGCTCGATGCGGGTGGCGTCGGTGACTCGGCCGTCCTCGACCGGCACGTTGATGTCCACCCTGACAAGCACCGTCCTGCCGGCGAGCTCCATGTCGTCGAGCGTCTTCCAGGCCATCCCGTCCCTCCCGCGCCGCGCCCGCCGCTTATTGGCCCGCCCCCGGCCCGTGGTCAACCGCCCCGCCGGCCGCTTCGCCCTTTCCCTTCCCGCGCCCCGCCGCTAGGGTCGCGCCCGATCCACAGCGGAGACCCAGATGACCGAGATCGCCGACCCCGAGAACACCGTCATCATCACCCTCAAGGACGGACCCGTGGTCGTCCAGCTCCTGACCGACATCGCGCCCCTGCACGCCGGGCGGATGAAGGCGCTGGCCCGCGCCGGCGCCTACGATGACGTCGTCTTTCACCGCGTCATCGACGGTTTCATGGCCCAGACCGGCGACGTCGCCAACGGCTGCTCGACGCGCAACTTCAACCTCCGCCGCGCCGGCACCGGTGGCTCCGACCTGCCCGACCTGCCGGCCGAGTTCAGCCGCATCCCCCACGACCGCGGCACCCTCGGGGCCGCGCGCTCGTCGAACCCCAACAGCGCCAACTCGCAGTTCTTCATCAACTTCCGCGACAACCACTTCCTCAACGGCCAGTATACCGTCTACGGCCGGGTGATCGCGGGGATCGAGCATGTCGACCGGATCGCCCGCGGCGAGCCGCCGGCGAACCCCGACCGCATGCTTACGGTCAGGGTGGCCGCCGATGTCGCGTGATCTCACGCGCCGCGCGGCGCTGGCGCTTGCCCTCGCGGCTGGCGTGGCGGGGTCGGCGGGGGCAGCTGACGCGCCCCGCCTTGTCATCGAGGTCGCCGGCGAGGCGCAGGGCCGCGTCGTCATCGAGCTTCTGTCCGACGTCGCGCCGAACCACGTCGAGCGGGTGCTCGCGCTCGCCGAGGCTGGCGCCTATGACGGCGTCGTCTTCCACCGCGTCATCGAGGGCTTCATGGCCCAAACCGGCGACGTCCGCTACGGCCGGGCCGGCGGCGACCTGTCGCGCGCCGGCATGGGCGGCTCGGACCTGCCCGACCTGCGGGGCGAGTTCTCGCGCGAGCCCTTCCTGC
Organism: Paracoccaceae bacterium; assembly: GCA_023383015.1. GTDB lineage: Bacteria > Pseudomonadota > Alphaproteobacteria > Rhodobacterales > Rhodobacteraceae > JAHDXW01. Next base: position 17,489 of record JAHDXW010000015.1, on the reverse strand, counting down.
GCGGCGCCGTCGGCATGGCGCGGGCGCAAAGCCCGCATTCGGCCAACAGCCAGTTCTTCATCATGTTCGCCGACGGCCGCTTCCTCGACGGCGATTACACCGTCTTCGGCCGGGTGGTGGAGGGGATGGAGGTCGTCGACCGCATCCGGCGCGGCGACCCGCGCCTTAATGGCGTCGTCACCGACCCCGACCGGATGGAACGTGTGACGGCCGAGCGTTGAGGGGCGGCCGCCGGTCCCGGCCGTCGGCCGCGTAACGGCGGCCGGCGGCGGCGCGAAGGGCAGGGCGTGTCCACCCGCGCCCGAGGATCCCGCCCGATGCGCCGCGCCGCCGCCCTCGCCCTCGCCTTCGCCCTCCTTGCCGCACCCCCGGCCGCCGCCGACCCCGCCCGCTGGCGTGCCGAGTGGCCGCGCACCGATTTCGGCCGCAGCACGGTCGACTTCGCCGAGATCCTCGCAGGTGGCCCGCCGAAGGACGGTATCCCGGCGATCGACGCACCCCGGATGATCCCGGTCGCGGCCGAGACCGCGCTGGACGACCGCGAGCCGGTGATCACGCTCGAACTCGACGGAGCGCTGCCTCGGGCCTATCCGGTGCGCTACCTGATGTGGCACGAGATCGTGAACGACACCGTCGATGGCCGGCCCGTCGCCGTCACCTACTGCCCGCTTTGCAACGCCGCGCTGGTCTTCGACCCCCGTGTCGGGGGCGAGCTGCGCACCTTCGGCGTCTCGGGCATGCTGCGCCACTCCGACATGGTGATGTACGACCGCCAGACCGAAAGCTGGTGGCAGCAGGCACTGGGCGAGGGCATCGTCGGTGCGCACAGCGGCGATCGGCTGGTGCAGCTGCCCTCCTGGATGGAGGGCTGGGCGGACTTCCGCGCCCGCAACCCCGGCGGGCTGGTGATGGACCGGCCCGACTGGCCGCGTGCCTATGGCCGGAACCCCTATGTCGGCTACGACCTCGCGGCACGGCCCTTCCTCTATGCGGGCGAGGATCCGCCCCATGGCATCCACCCGCTGGCCCGTGTCGTGCGCGTGGACAACCGCGCCTGGCCCCTCGAGCGGGTGCGCGCGGCGGGCACGCTGACCGAGGAGGGGATCACCATCGCCTGGAGCGAGGGGCAGGCCTCGGCGCTCGACGATGGCCGCCTCGGCGCCGGGCGCGAGGTCGGATCGGTGCGGGTGCGCGACGCATCCGGCCGCGACCTCGCCCATGACGTGCCCTTCGCCTTCGCCTTCCACGCCCTCTTCCCGGACGGCCGCTGGATGCTCGGGCGCTGACCATCGCCGGCCGGCCGCGTCAGCCGGCCGGTTCAGTCGGCCAGCACCGCCAGCGCGTGCCGCTTGCGCCCCGCGGTCAGCTTGACGGTCCGCGCCAGCCGCCCCGCGTCCAGCATCATCCCGGGGTCGGACAGCTCGGCATCGTCCAGTCGTGCCCCGCCCTCGGCGATCAGCCGCCGCGCCTCCTTGCCCGACTTGGCGAGCCCCGCGCGCACGAACAGCTGCACCACCGCGATGCCCCCGCCCACCTCGGCCCGGCTCAACGCCACCGTCGGCAGCGCCTCGCCGACACCGCCCTCGGCGAACACCGCCCGCGCCGTCGCCTCGGCCGCCGCCGCCGCCTCGGCCCCGTGCAGGAGCGTCGTGACCTCGTTGGCCAGCCGCACCTTGGCGGCGTTGATCTCGGCGCCGCCCAGCGCGCCCAGCCGGGCGCATTCGGCCACCGGAAGCTCGGTGTAGAGCTTCAGGAAGCGGCCGACGTCGGCATCGGCCGTGTTGCGCCAGAACTGCCAGAATCCGTAGGGCGTCAGCATCGTCCCGTCCAGCCACACCGCCCCGGCCGCCGTCTTGCCCATCTTGCGCCCGTCGGCGGTGGTCAGCAGCGGCGAGGTCAGCCCGAACAGCTCGATGCCGTCGGCCCGCCGCGCCAGCTCGATCCCGTTGACGATATTGCCCCACTGGTCCGAGCCCCCGATCTGCAGCCGGCAACCGTGGCGGCGGGCCAGCTCGAGGAAGTCGTAGGCCTGCAGGATCATGTAGTTGAACTCGAGGAAGGACAGCGACTGCTCGCGGTCCAGCCGGCTCTTCACGCTCTCGAAGGCAAGCATCCGGTTGACGCTGAAATGCCGGCCGACGTCACGTAGGAAGGCCAGGTAGTTCAGCCCGTCCAGCCAGTCGGCGTTGTTCACCATGACCGCGCCGGTCGGCCCCGCCCCGAAGTCTAGATACGAGGCGAACACACTCCGGATGCCGGCGATGTTGGCCGCGATCTCGGCCTCGCCCAGCAGCGGCCGCTCGTCGGCCCGGAACGAGGGATCGCCGACCTTGGTCGTGCCCCCTCCCATCAGCACGATGGGCCGGTGGCCGGTCCTCTGCAGCCAGCGCAGCATCATGATCTGGATCAGGCTGCCCACATGCAGCGACTTCGCGGTCGCATCGAAGCCGATGTAGGCCGCCACCCGCCCGCCGGCCAGCGCGGCATCAAGGCCGTCGAAGTCGGTGCAGTCGGCCACGAAGCCGCGTTCAATCATCGCGGCCAGGAAGTCGGATTTCGGATGGTAGGTCATCGCCGCTTCGTCCATGCTCCGGGCACCCGCGCTCTATAGGCGCGGGCGGGGCGAAGGGAAAGGGATGGCGCGGGCGCTGCAGGGGCCGGTCTGGGCGCTGGGCACGATGTCGGGCACCTCGCTCGACGGCGTCGATGCCGCCATGCTCCTGACCGACGGCGAGGCGATCCACGCCTTCGGCCCCTCGGCCTTCCGCTCCTATTCGCCGGCCGAGCGCGCGCTGCTGCGTGCCGCCCTCGGCCGCTGGCCCGGCGAGGCGGGGGTGGCCGCGGCCGCCGAGGTCGTCGAGACCGCCCATGCCGAGCTTCTCGCCGGCCTGCCGGAGGCCGCGCTCGTGGGCTTTCACGGCCAGACCCTCGCGCATGAGCCCGGCGGCCGCGGCACCCACCAGGCCGGCTCGGGCGAGATCCTGGCCGAGGTGCTCGGCATCCCCGTGGTGTGGGATTTCCGCTCTGCCGATGTTGCGCTTGGCGGGCAGGGAGCGCCGCTTGCCCCCTTCTACCATTTTGCCTGCGCGCGCCGGGCGGACTTTGCCGCGCCGGTCGTCTTCGTCAACCTCGGCGGGGTCGGCAACGTCACCTGGGTCGATCCCGCCGCGGCCACGCCCGATGCGCCCGGGGCGCTCCTGGCCTTCGACACCGGCCCGGCCAACGCTCCGATCAACGACCTGATGGAGGCGCGCTTCGGCCAGGACCACGACGCGGGCGGCGCGGTGGCCGCCCGCGGCCGCGTCGATGAGGCCATCCTGGCCGCCGTCCTGGCCACCCCCCACTTCCGCCGCATGCCTCCCAAATCGCTTGACCGCAACGCCTTGGCCGCCGCGCGCGCGCCGGGGGCCGGGCGGGGCGCCCCCGGGGGGGGGCCCCCCGCCCGCGCCGCCGCCGCCGCCGCGGTTGCCGCCGGCTGGGAGCATCTTCCCGCCCCCCCCGCCGCCGCGCTTGTCACCGGCGGCGGCCGCCGCAACCCCACGCTGATGGCGATGCTGGCCCGCCGGCTGCCCTGCCCGGTGATGCCGGTCGAGGATGCGGGCCTCGACGGCGACATGCTCGAGGCCCAGGCCTTCGCCCATCTCGCGGTGCGCGTCCTGCGCGGGCTGCCGACCTCGGTCCCCGGCACCACGGGGGTCGCGGCCGCGGTTGGCGGCGGCCGCATCGCCAGGCCCGACCGGCCGCGCCGCGAGCCCCACTAGCCGCGGCGGGGCGCGTTCACTACCCGCGCGGGATGTCGAACCCCGGCGGCGCCAGCTCGAAGCCCGCGAAGCTGAAGCCGGGCACGACGGTGCAGCCGACCAGCGTCCATTCCCCCTCCGTCTCGGCCGCCTGCCACCAGTGCGCCGGCACGATCGCCTGCGGCCGCTCGCCGGCGGCGAGGTCGTTGCCCAGGCGCTGCACCCGGGTCGGGCCCGCGGCCGTTTCGGCCAGCATCAGCGCCAGCGGGGCGCCGGCATGGAACAGCCAGATCTCGGTGGCGTCCACCCGGTGCCAGTGGCTGCGCTGACCGGCGGCCAGAAGGAAATAGATGCAGGTTCCCGCAGGCCGCCCGGGCCCCTCGGCCGCCCAGGTCTGGCGGTACCAGCCGCCCTCCGGATGCGGCTGAAGGCCCAGAGTGTCGATCGCGCGGCGGGCTTCGGGGCTCATGGTGGTCACTCCCGTCAACGCTTCCTTAAGGGGCGGCTGCGAGCCTGTCCTCCGACGCGGAGGAGGCGTGGGATGGGGTGTGAACCGCCGCCGCAGGCTGCGGCAAGCCTGATGCGCCGGATGGCCCGGGCACTCGGCATCGATCTCGGCCGACTCGCTGCCCGCGGGCTCCTGCCGGCCGCCACGCTCGAGGACATGCAGCGCCGTTGCGACCGCTGCAGCGCGGCCCACGACTGCCGCCACCGGCTCGATGCCGCCGACGCGCGCGCCGCGCGCCTGCCGATGCCGCCCCGCTACTGCGAGAACCGCCGCTTCCTGACCTTCCTTGCGGCGCTGTTCGGCCGCTGAGCGCGCGGTCCGCAGTGCTCACCCCGGGCGGCGGCGCAGCGCCGCGCGGCCGGGGTAGCGCGCCGTCTCGCCAAGCGCCTCCTCGATCCGCAGAAGCTGGTTGTACTTGGCCAGCCGGTCCGAGCGGGCCAGTGAGCCGGTCTTGATCTGGCCGCAGTTGGTCGCCACCGCGAGGTCGGCGATGGTCGAATCCTCCGTCTCGCCCGAGCGGTGCGACATCACGCAGGTCATGCCCGCCCGATGCGCCATGTCGACGGCGGCCAGGGTCTCGGTCAGCGTGCCGATCTGGTTCACCTTCACCAGCAGCGAGTTGCCGCAGCCCCGGGCGATGCCCTCGGCCAGCCGCGCGGGGTTGGTGACATAGAGGTCGTCGCCCACAAGCTGCACCCGCGCACCCAGCGCCGCCGTCAGCGCCGCCCAGCCCGCCCAGTCGTCCTCCGCGCAGCCGTCCTCGATCGAGACCACCGGATAGTCCGCCACCAGCCCTGCAAGATAGGCCACGTTCTCGTCCGGCGTCAGGGTCCGGCCCTCGCCCTCCATGGCGTAGCGGCCGTCGCGGAAATACTCCGTGGCGGCGCAGTCCAGCGCCAGCGCGACATCGTCGCCGGGCCGGTAGCCCGCCTTCTCCACCGACCGCAGGATCAGGTCGAGCGCTTCGCGTGCCGACCGCAGGTCGGGGGCAAAGCCGCCCTCGTCGCCCACCGACGTCGACAGCCCGGCGGCGGCAAGCTCCTTCTTCAGCGTGTGGAATATCTCCGCCCCCCAGCGCAGCGCCTCGCCGAACGAGGGCGCGCCGAGCGGCATGATCATGAACTCCTGGATGTCGATGGGGTTGTCGGCATGCTTGCCGCCGTTGAGGATGTTCATCATCGGCACCGGAAGGACGCGCGCCGAGGTGCCCCCGACATAGCGCCACAGCGGCTGGGTGGTGAATTCCGCCGCCGCCCGCGCCACGGCGAGGCTCACGCCAAGGATGGCGTTGGCGCCCAGCCGGCCCTTGTTGGGCGTGCCGTCAAGCTCGATCATCGTCTCGTCGATCGTCACCTGCTCGGTGGCGTTTATGCCGGCCAGCGCTTCGGCGATCTCGCCGTTGACCGCGTCCAGCGCCCCCCGCACACCCTTGCCGAGGTAGCGGCCGCGGTCGCCGTCGCGCCGCTCGACCGCCTCATGTGCCCCGGTCGAGGCGCCCGAGGGCACTGCGGCGCGGCCCAGCGTCCCGTCCTCCAGCGTGACGTCGACCTCGACGGTGGGGTTGCCGCGGGAATCGAGGATCTCGCGGGCGTGGATGTCGACGATGGTGCTCATTCTGCCTCCGGGAAGCTGCCGCGCGGTTCGCTGTTGCTCTACACGTCCCGACAGGGATGCGAAAGCCGCCTGCCGCGGCACTCGAGCGGGCGGCCCGTCCATGGTAGAATGATCTCCCTGCTGGAGGATGCATCCATGTCCACCATGATGCGCGCCATTGCCGGCGGCGGGCTCGCCGCCGCCCTGTCGCTTGCCGCGGCGCCCTGCCTGGCGCTGTCGGCCGCGATCTGCACCCAGATCGCCGAGACCGCGGTCGGCGTCTACAACCTCGCGATCCGGAACGGCAACCCGCCCGCCGACGCACAGCGGCATGCCCAGGACGCCTTCATCCGCCGGGTGCGCGAGGAGGGGGGGCCGGCGCCCTTCACGATGGAGGACGACATCGGCGACTGCGTCGCGGCCGGCGCGGGGCTGCGCAGCCTCTGCCGCACCGTCGGCACCTTCTACGTCGGCCCGCCCTGCTGAGCCTGAGCCGCCGGCCAGCGGCCCCGCACCGGCCCTACGGCCCGCCGCCTGCCGCTGGTGGCGGGCCTGCGGCGGCGTCGGCGGCGCGGCGCTGCGCCAGCCGCCGCTCGCGGGCATAGCTGTACAGCCCCGAGCCCACCACCAGCGCCGAGCCCGCCAGCATCGCCGCGTCCGGCCGCTCGCCGAACACGATCATGCCGAGCGCGAGGCCGAACAGGAGCCGCGTGTAGCGGAACGGTGCCACCGCCCCCACCTCGCCGCCGCGGACGGCAGCGGTGATCGCGAAATAGGCCGCCAGGCCGAAGCCCAGCGCCAGCGCCAGCTCCGCCAGCGTCCGGGCATCGGGCAGTGCCGCGGGCGGGCCGAGCGGCAGGATGATCAGCCCCGCCGGGACGACCACGGCAAATCCCCAGGTCGCCACCTGCAGGTTGCCCACACTCGGCGGCAGGCGCCTTGTGGCCAGGTCGCGCGCGGCGAACCCCGCCACCGCCAGGACCGCCAGCATGGTCGCGACCCCGCTGCCCTCCCCGCCGGGCCGCAGGATCAGCATCACCCCCGCGAAGCCCGCGATGATCGCCGACCACCGCCGCCAGCCGACCCGCTCGCCCAGGAACAGCGCCGCGCCCATGGTCGCCGCCAGCGGGGTCGCCTGCAGGATCGCCGAGACGCTCGACAGCGGCAGCAGCGCCAGCGCCGACATGAAGCTCGCCGTGCCGACCAGCTCGGCCAGGTTGCGGGTCAGCACCGGCGGCGACAGCACGGCCCGCGTCAGCGGCGGCTGGCCGCGCATCAGCGCCGCCACGGCCAGGATCGCCGCCCCCGCGGTGCCGATCATGACCAGGATCTGGCCCACCGGCAGGGTCGCCGTGGCGCGCTTGATGATCATGTCCTCGACCCCGAACAGGGCCATGGCGAGCACCATCATCAGGCTCGCGCGCAGGTTGTCGTCGCCCGCCCGGCCGCTCACCGGCGGACGCCGCCGCGCGAGAGGGGCACGCCGTAAAGCTCCAGCCGGTGGCCCTTCAGCCGGTAGCCGAGGCGCGCGGCGATGCGCTCCTGCAGTTCCTCGATCTCGGGGTCGACGAACTCCATGACCTCGCCGGTGGTGAGGTCGATCAGGTGGTCGTGGTGCTCGCGGTCGGCGTCCTCGTAGCGGGCGCGCGCCGGCCCGGGGGCGGGGCCGAACTCGTGGCGGTCCAGGATCCCGGCTTCCTCGAACAGCTTCACGGTGCGGTAGACGGTCGCGATCGAGATGCGCGGGTCGATTGCCGCCGCACGGGCGTGCAGCTGTTCGACATCCGGGTGGTCGGCCGCGTCCTCGAGCACGCGCGCGATCGTCCGGCGCTGGTCGGTCAGGCGCAGCCCGCGCGCCTCGCAGCGGTCGATGATGCTCTCGGGCATGAATGCTCCGGCGACGATGCAGACCAACAGGGCTCAGGCCCGTTTAGGCGAAAGCAGCCTGCGGGAAAAGCCTGCCGCGCCGGCCGCGACCGGCTTGACCCCCGCCTGCCGCCCTGCCAAGCCTGCCCGGCCGGACGGAGAGGGGGCCGATGGCGCGCAAGGCCGAGATCGACTCGCTCGGGGCCGCCCTCCTGATCGGCTTCTCGGTCATCTTCGGCTTCGGCCAGGTGGCCGCCAAGCTGGGCAACGAGGGCTTCCAGCCGGTGTTCTTCGCCGGGTTGCGCTCGGCCGTCGCCGCCCCGCTGGTGCTCGGCTGGATCCTCCTGCGCGGCGTGCCGCTCGGGCTCACACGACGGATGCTCGCCCCGGGCCTGCTCTGCGGCAGCCTGTTCGCTGGCGAGTTCCTGTGCCTGTTCGTGGCGCTCGACTTCAACAGCGTCGTGCGCACCACGATCATCTTCTACTCGATGCCCGTCTGGCTGGCGCTTGCCGCCCATGTCCTGCTGCCGGGCGAGCGCATCACCCGGCGCAAGGCGGCCGGGCTCGCGCTCGCCTTCGGGGGGGTCGCATGGGCGATGGGCGCCCGCGGCGGCGCGGGCGAGGGGACGCTGGCGGGCGACCTGATGTCGCTGGCCGGGGCCTTCGGCTGGGCGGGCGTCGCCCTCTGCGCGCGGGTCAGCCGGCTCAGCCGGCTGCCGTCCGAGTCGGTCGTGCTCTGGCAGCTCCTCGTCTCGGCGCCGCTCCTGATCCTTGTTGCGCCCGCCTTCGGCCCGGTGCTGCGCGACCCCGATGCACTGGCCTGGGGAATGCTGGCCTATCAGGCGGTGATCGTCGTCGCCCTCGGCATCCTCCTGTGGTTCTGGCTGCTGTCGGTCTACCCTGCCTCGGGTGTCGCCTCCTTCGGCTTTCTCACGCCGGTGTTCGGCATCCTGTTCGGATGGCTCCTGCTTGACGAGGCGGTTGGGCCGGCGGTGTTCGGCGCCGGTGCCCTCGTCGCCCTTGGCATCTGGCTGATCAACCGCCCCGCTCGCGCCACCGCGTCGGCCGCGGCGCGCCGGGGCCGGCGGCGCGGTGCCACTCAGCCCGGTGGCGGGCCGTAGCCGCGGCCGCGCACCGGCACCGCCGGCAGGCGGCGGTCATCCAGGCTGCCGTCGCCGATCTGGCCCTCCTCGTTGGCGCCCCAGCAGCGGATGCGCCCGTCATCGCGGAGCGCGCAGCTGTGGAAGTCGCCGGTGGCCAGCGCGATCGTGCTGCCCGCAAGCCGCCGCACGCGGACCGGCGGCGTCACGGTCGTGTCGTCCGAGCCGTCGCCGATCTGGCCGCTGCGGTTGTAGCCCCAGCAGCGCAGGCCCGGCGCGACCAGCGCGCAGGCATGGTAGGCGCCCAACTGCAGCGCCGTCGCGCCTGCCACGCGCCTGACCGGCAGCGGCACGTCGCTCGGCACGATGCTGCCGTTGCCAAGCTGCCCGAAGCCGTTCGCTCCCCAGCACTTCACCCGACCGGAGCCGAGCAGCGCGCAGCTGAAGTTGTAGCCCGCCCCGATCGCCGTCGCCCCGCGCAGCTGCGTCACGCTCACCGGTACCGGGCTCGAATCCTGGCTGCCGTCACCAAGCTGGCCGTGGAAATTGTAGCCCCAGCACCGCACCCGCCCGCTGGCAAGAAGGGCGCAGCTGTGCCCCGACCCCGCCGCCACCGCCACTGCCGCGCCGCCGAGGCCCACGACATCGACCGGTGCGTTGCGCCGCTCTTTGGTGCCGTCGCCCAGCTGGCCGAAGGTGTTGATCCCCCAGCAGCGCACGCGCCCGTCGGCGAGCGCCGCGCAGCTGTGGTTGGAGCCGGCGGCGATCGCCACCGCCCGGCCGTCCAGACCCGCCACCCGCGCCGGCCGCAGCACGTCCTCGCCATCGCTGCCAATCCCCACCTGCCCGTGGTCGTTGTAGCCCCAGCAGTAGACATCCCCGCCGGCGGCGATCGCGCAGCTGTGGTTGAAGCCGAGCTCCAGCGCCACCGCCACCGTGGTCCCCAGCACCGCACGCACCGGGTGGTACTTCCTCGTGGTGGAGCCATCGCCAAGCTGGCCCATGACGTTGGCGCCCCAGCACCAGACGCGGCCGTCGGGCTTCAGCGCGCAGCTGTGCCGGCCGCCGCCGGCGATGGCATCGCCGGCCGGGGCCGCCTCCACAGGCCCCGCCGGCAGAAGCACCGCAGCCGCGGCCAGCAGGACGGCGGCAACAACCGCGCCGGGACGTCCGGCCATCGCGCATGCCGGGGCCGGCGGGCGTGGGAATCGTGAACGCACTTGCATGTAAAATTCCTTCTTGTTTCAGGTGCATGGCCGCCTCCGGTCAGGATTGCCGGTCCGGCAGTGGTGCCAGCATGCCCGGCCGGATCGCAAAACCGGCCGGACACCGCCTTGATCTCGGTCAATCCGGCTCCCGTTGCGCCTGCCGCCGGCGCCAATGGAGGCCCTGCGGGCCCCGGATGCGCCCGCAGGGCGACCGCGACGCGCGGCGCCACGATATCATGATCTTGATAATAAATGATTTTCCTGATGTCCCACGCATGGGACAGCGCCGCCCCGCGGGCGCCCGCCGCCGCTCAGGTGCCGCAGAAGGTGCGGTGAACGCGCTCGCCCTCGGCAGGGCCGGCGCGCAGGTCGGCCAGCGCCGGATCGTCGTCGAAGGGCCGGGCAAGGGCCACGGCCAACCGCTCGAAGGGGGCAGGATCGCCCGCCACCGCCGCCGCGATCGCCTGCTCGACGCGGTGGTTGCGCGGTATGATCGCGGGGTTCGCCGCCTTCAGCCGCCCCGCCACCGCCGCCGGTCCGGCCCCCTCGCGGGCCAGCCGCGCCCGCCAGTCCTCCGCCCAGGCCTCGAAGGCCGCGGGCTCGGCGAACTCGTCCCGCGCGCTACCGTCGCCGAGGCCGCGGAACGTCCGGGTGAAGTCGGCCCCCAGCCGCGCCATCCGCCCCAGAAGCGCCTCGACCAGCGCCCCGTCCGCCGCCTCCGCCGTCGTCAGCCCCAGCTTGGCGCGGAAGCGGGCGAGCCATTCGGCCTCGAAGACCGGGGCGAACCCGTGCACCGCAGCGGTCGCCGCCTCGATCGCCGCCTCGCGTGGCTCGCCCAGGAGCGGCAGCATCGCCGTGGCCAGCTGCGCCATGTTCCAGACCGCGACCTGCGGCTGGTTGGCATAGGCATAGCGGCCGTGGTGGTCGATCGAGGAGAAGACGCTGTCGGGATGGTAGGCATCCATGAAGGCGCAGGGCCCGTAGTCGATGGTGTCGCCGCCGACATGGGCGTTGTCGGTGTTCATCACGCCGTGCACGAAGCCCACCGCCATCCACTGCGCCACCAGCCGCGCCTGCGCCGCAACCGCTGCCTCGAGCAGCCCCAGCGGCCCGCCGGCCGCGGGGAAGTGGCGGGCGATGACATGCCGCGCAAGCAGGTCCAGCGCCTCGAGGTCGCGCCGGGCGGCAAAGAACTGGAAGGTGCCGACCCGGATGTGCGAGGAGGCCACGCGCGTCAGCACCGCCCCGGGCAGCGGCCCCTCGCGCCAGACGGTCTCGCCGGTCGCCACGGCCGCAAGCGCCCGCGTCGTCGGCACGCCGAGCGCCGCCATCGCCTCCGAGACCAGATACTCGCGGATCACCGGGCCGAGCCAGGCCCGCCCGTCGCCCATCCGGCTGTAGGGGGTGCGCCCGGCACCCTTGAGCTGGATGTCGAAGCGCCGTCCGTCCGGCGCCACCACCTCGCCGAGAAGGATCGCGCGGCCGTCGCCAAGCTGCGGCACCCAGCCGCCGAACTGGTGGCCGGCATAGGCCTGCGCAAGCGGCTCGGCGCCCTCGGGCACGACGTTGCCGGCCAGCACCGCCACCCCCTCCGGCGCCGCAAGCGCCGCCGCGTCCAGCCCCAGCGCGGCCGCCAGCCTCGCATTCAGCGCCACGAGCCGCGGCGCGGCCACCGGCGTCGGCGCGAGCCGGGCGTAGAAGCGCGCCGGCAGCCGGGCGTAGGAGTTGTCGAGCGGCCAGTGCACGGTCATCGGGCGGTCCTCCGGCTGACGGGGATATAGGTCTGCCCGCAGCCCTCTGCCACCCGCCCGCCCCGGGGCCTCAGAGCCGCGCCAGCCGCTCGGTCAGCAGGGAGAAGTAGCCAACCCGGTCCACTGATCCGATGAAATGGGCATTCGCCGGCCGGCCCGAGACGCGCCACCAGTCCGCCACCGTCATGCCGGTGGTGAAGGCGCCCTGCGTCTCGATCACGACGTTGACATGGCGGCCGGAGAAGAGCTGAGGGCGCAGCAGGTAGGCGACCGTGCAGGGGTCGTGCAGCGGCGCGCCCTCACCGCCGTACTTGGCCTTGTCGAAGCGCTCGAAGAAGTCGCACCAGGAGGCGACCGCGGCGCCCACCCGGGTGCCGAGCCCGCGCAGCGCGTCCAGCCACGCTGCCGATGTCAACGCCCGGTGGGTGACGTCGAGCGGCATCACCACCAGGGGCACGCCGGCGCGGAAGACGGCATCGGCCGCCTCGGGGTCGACGTAGATGTTGAACTCGGCCGCCGGGGTGATGTTGCCGACCTCGAAGTAGGCCCCGCCCATCAGCACCACCTCGGCCACCCGGGGGATGATGTCGGGGGCGGTACGGAAGGCGGCGGCGATGTTGGTCAGGGGCCCGATCGGCACCAGCGTCACCGTCCCCGCCGGCTCGCGCCGCAGCGTCTCGACGATGAAGTCGACCGCATGGGCCGGCTGCAGCTCCATGGCCGGCTCGGGCAGGGCGATGCCGTCGAGCCCGGTCTTGCCGTGGACATGCTCGGCCGTCACCAGCCGGCGCTCGAGCGGCCGGTCGCAGCCGGCAAACACCGGAATGTCCGCCCGCCCTGCCAGTTCGCAGACGATGCGGGCGTTGCGGGCGGTCAGGGCCAGCGGCACGTTGCCGGCAACCGCGGTGATCCCCAGGACCTCAAGCTCGGGGCTCGCCAGCGCGAGCAGGATCGCCACGGCGTCGTCCTGCCCGGGATCGGTGTCGATGATGATGCGGCGGGGCGGCATGGCGCGGGCCTCCTGGGGGCGGGGAACCGCCTGCCTCCTAGGCCCGACCCGCCCGCCGCGCAAGGCGCCGCGGCGGGCGGGCGGGGGTGGGCCCCCGGCGGACCGGTCGAGACGGCAGGCGGCGGCGGAACCGGGCGGAGCGCGTCCAGGCAGCCGCCACCGGGCGATCGGGCGTCATGCTGTGGCCGGCCGCCCGCCGCAACCGGCGGACGGCCCCGGCCCTCGCATGCTCGCGGGGGGAAGCCGGGCGGGGCCGCGACGCGGGGGGCGTCCTGGCGCTGCCGCGCCGTGGAGGCCGGTCCTCAGCCGGCGCCGCCGCGCTCCTCCGCCCTGGCCCTGTTCCAGAGGGCATCCATCTCGGCCAGATCGCTCTCTGCCGGCCGCCGGCCGCGGGCGGCCAGCGCTGCCTCGACCGCCGCGAAGCGGCGCTCGAACTTGGCGTTCGCCGCCCGCAGCGCCGCCTCGGGGTCGATGCCGAGGTGGCGGCCGAGATTGGTCAGCGCGAAGAGGAGGTCGCCAAACTCCTCGGCGACCTCTCCCGGGGCGCCGGCCGCCTGCGCGCGGGCAAGCTCGCCCGCCTCCTCGGCGATCTTCGCGGCGACTCCGGCGGCCGAAGGCCAGTCGAAGCCGACGCGGGCGGCGCGGTCCTGCAGCTTGGCCGCCCGCACCAGCGCCGGCAGGGCGAGGGCGACGCCGTCAAGCGTACCTCGTCCGTCGCGCTCGGCGGACTTGATGCGCTCCCAGTCCGCGGTCTGCTGGGCGGGAGACTTGTCGCGGGACTCGCTGCCGAACACATGGGGGTGGCGGGCTACCATCTTGTCGGCGACGCCGCGGGCGACGGCCGCGAAGTCGAACAGCCCCGCTTCCTCGGCCATGCGCGCGTGGTAGACCACCTGCAGGAGCAGATCGCCGAGTTCGCCCTTGAGGCCCTGCCAATCCTTCCTCGCGATGGCGTCGGCGACCTCGTAGGCCTCCTCGATGGTATAGGGGGCGATGGAGGAGAAGTCCTGCACCAGGTCCCATGGGCAGCCGGCGCCGGGGTCGCGCAGCCGCGCCATGATCGCAAGCAGCCGGGGGATCGGGGCGCCGGGCAGGTCGGAAGGGTCGGTCACGGGCGGCTCCGGGCGGGGTGGTGGGTGATGACGGATTCGAACCGCCGACATCCTCGGTGTAAGCGAGGCGCTCTACCCGCTGAGCTAATCACCCGGTCCTGCCGTGATAGCCCGGCCCCGCCGCGGGAGGCAACGGGTCCGCGCCAGCCGCCGGTGCCCGCCGGATGCGCGCGCAACCCAGCACCCCGGTTCAGGCCGGCCGGCGCGCGACGGGAAAGGAGGATGGTGGGCGATGACGGATTCGAACCGCCGGCATCTTCGATGTGAACGAAGCGCTCTACCGCTGAGCTAATCGCCCGGTGGCCGTGGCTTTAGCCGTCCTCGCCGGGCTCTGCAAGGGGGGCGGCGGCGGCGTCGGCGGCCGGCCGGGGCGCGCTGCCGCGCCGCAGGCGCAGCTGGATCATCGCCCCGCCGGCGACGTCGCGGTTGCGGGTGACCCGCAGGCGCCCCAGCGGCGGCAGGTTGAGCGACTTGCCGGCCGACAGCGCCTCGCCCAGCGCGGCGAGGGTGGCATCGACCGCGGGCCTGACCGCGGCCGGCTTGCCGCCGGTGGCCGCGGCGACCTGCGCCAGCAGGTCCTTCAGCTTCACCGAGCCGGCGGCGGGCGGCTCGCCCTCGGCCGCCTCGGGCCGGCCCCGGCCCTTCGGCCCGGCCCCGGTCGCGCCGGCAGGCGGCTTCGTCCCGCCCGGCGTGGCCGCCTTCTTACCGACCGCCTTCTCCTTGCCTGCCCTGGTCATCGCCGTCCTGCCCCCTGGTGGCGCCATCCTGTCGCAAGCCTAGCGCGGGCCGCGGCGCGAGCATACGGCTGCGTCGCCGACCGCGGCGCGGCGCGGCGCCGCTGCCACGCCCGTCGCGGCCGCGGCGGGCCGAGCGGCGGTCAGTGCGCCACGGCGCCGCTGCCCTCGCCGCGGTCGGCGGCGCGGGCCAGCGCCGCGGCCTCCTCGGCCTCGGCGTCCCACTCCACCGGCTCGGGCATCCGCACCAGCGCCTGGCGCAGCACGTCGCGGACATGGGCGACGGGAATGATATCGAGCCCCGCCTTCACGTTCTCGGGGATCTCGGGCAGATCCTTTGCGTTCTCCTCGGGGATCAGCACGGTCTTCAGCCCGCCGCGCAGGGCGGCGAGCAGCTTCTCCTTCAGCCCGCCGATCGCCAGCACGTTGCCGCGCAGGGTGACCTCGCCAGTCATGGCGATGTCCTTGCGCACCGGGATGCCGGTGAGGACCGAGACGATCGAGGTCACCATCGCAACCCCGGCCGAGGGCCCGTCCTTGGGCGTCGCGCCCTCGGGGACGTGGACGTGGATGTCGAGGCGCTCGAACTTCGGCGGCTTGATGCCGAGTTCGGGCGCGACCGAGCGCACGAAGGAGGACGCCGCGTCGATCGATTCCTTCATCACCTCGCCGAGCTTGCCGGTCGTCTTCATGCGCCCCTTGCCGGGCAGCTTCAGCGCCTCGATCGACAGCAACTCGCCGCCGACCGACGTCCATGCCAGACCGGTGACGACGCCGATCTGGTCCTCCTTCTCGGCCAGCCCGTAGCGGAAGCGTTTGACGCCGAGGTAGTCGCCCAGGACCTCGGGGGTGACCACCACCCGCAGGGCCTTCTTCTTGAGGATCTCGGTGACCGCCTTCCGCGCGAGCTTGGCCATCTCGCGCTCGAGGTTGCGCACCCCGGCCTCGCGGGTATAGGTGCGGATGATCTCGGTCAGGGCGGCGTCGGTGATCTCGAACTCGCCCTTGCGCAGCCCGTGGTTGCGGACCAGCTTCGGCAGCAGGTGCTGGCGCGCGATCTCGCGCTTCTCGTCCTCGGTGTAGCCCGCGAGCGGGATGATCTCCATCCGGTCCAGGAGCGGCGAGGGCATGTTGTAGCTGTTGGCCGTGGTCAGGAACAGCACGTTCGAGAGGTCGTACTCGACCTCGAGGTAGTGATCGACGAAGGTGTTGTTCTGCTCCGGGTCCAGCACCTCGAGCAGCGCCGAGGCCGGGTCGCCACGGAAATCGTATCCCATCTTGTCGATTTCGTCGAGCAGGATCAGCGGGTTGGTGGTCTTGGCCTTCTTCATGGCCTGGATGATCTTGCCCGGCATCGAGCCGATGTAGGTGCGCCGGTGGCCCCGGATCTCGCTTTCGTCGCGCACCCCGCCCAGCGAGATGCGGATGAACTCGCGCCCCGTCGCCCGCGCCACCGACTTGCCGAGCGAGGTCTTGCCTACGCCGGGCGGGCCCACGAGGCAGAGGATCGGGCCGCGCAGCTTGGCCGAGCGCGCCTGCACCGCGAGATACTCCACGATGCGTTCCTTGACCTTCTCCAGACCGTAGTGGTCGGCATCCAGCACCGCCTGGGCGGCGTTGAGGTCCCTCTTGACCTTGCTCCTGATCCCCCAGGGCAGCGACAGCAGCCAGTCGAGGTAGTTGCGCACCACCGTGGCCTCGGCCGACATGGGCGACATCGACTTGAGCTTCTTGAGCTCGCCCTCGGCCTTCTCGCGCGCCTCCTTCGACAGCTTGGTCTTCTTGATCCGCTCCTCGATCTCGCCGAGCTCGCCGTGCTCGTCGCCGTCGCCGAGCTCGCGCTGGATCGCCTTCATCTGCTCGTTGAGGTAGTATTCGCGCTGCGTCTTCTCCATCTGCGACTTGACGCGGCTCTTGATCTTCTTCTCGACCTGCAGGACGCTCATCTCGCCCTGCATCAGCCCGTAGACCTTCTCCATGCGCTCGGCGACGTCGAGCGTCTCCAGCAGTTCCTGCTTCTGGGCGACGTCGATGCCCAGATGCCCCGCGACGAGGTCGGCGAGCTTGGAGGGCTCCTGCGTCTCGGCCACCGCCGACAGCGCCTCCTCGGGGATGTTCTTCTTGATCTTGGCGTAGCGCTCGAACTCCTGCCCGACCGAGCGCTGCAGCGCCACCACCGTGGCCCGTTCGCCCGGGGTTTCGGCCAGCGGCAGGGCGCGGGCCTCGAAGAAGGCGGTGTTGGGCAGATATTCGGTGATGCGCACGCGCGCGCGGCCCTCGACCAGCACCTTCACGGTGCCGTCAGGCAGCTTGAGCAACTGCAGGACGTTGGCCAGGACCCCGGTGCGGTAGATGCCTTCCGGCTTGGGGTCGTCCACCGCGGCGTCGACCTGCGAGGACAGCAGGATCTGCCGGTCGTCCCGCATCACCTCCTCGAGCGCGCGCACCGATTTCTCGCGGCCGACGAAGAGCGGCACGATCATGTGCGGGAACACCACGATGTCGCGCAGCGGCAGGACGGGGTAGCTCGCGGGTTTCTGGTCTTGCATGGCGTTGTCCTTGTTGGCGGGAAGGCCCTGGCCCCGGCGGATCGGCAGCGCGCGTCCTTCCCCGGTCGTGCGCCTCATTTGGGGCAGGATCGGTCCTGTTTCAACGTCGGCCGTCACACCCCCGTCGCAAGCGTGATCCTGCGCCGATCCGGCGGCGGCGGCAAGCCGGCTTTGCCCGGTGGCGGCAGCGCAAGCGGCTTGACGCGGCCCCTGCGAGCACGTATCTGCCACTCCACCCCGGGGAACGCCCCGGGGCTGGCAAGCGCGCGGTTGTAGCTCAGTCGGTTAGAGTACCGGCCTGTCACGCCGGGGGTCGCGG
>JAHDXW010000014.1 GCA_023383015.1 Paracoccaceae bacterium | reverse complement strand
CGCACCCCGCACCGGACGCGACGGAACACGCCGCCGAAGGGGGTGAGCGCGGCGGCGGCTCAGCCGGAAAGCCAGGCGGCGAGCGCCGCCTCGGTCGCCGCCGGCCGTTCGAGCGGCGGCACGTGGCCGGCGTCCCCGATCACCGCAAGGCGCGAGCCCGGCATCAGCCGGTGCATCAGCGCGTGCCGGTCGAGCGGGCAGAGCCGGTCGTGCTCGCCCATCAGCACGAGCGCCGGTCCGGCGAAGGCGGCAAGCACCGCCCGCCGGTCGGGCCGGTCCCGCAGGGCCGCCGACTGGCGGGCGAAGACCAAAGGTCCGAGCGCCAGCGCCATCGCCATGCAGAGGTCGAGGATGGCGCCCTGCCCCGGCCCCGGGGCGAGGTAGTTGGGCTTCAGCTCCTCGCGCATCACCGCCGCAAGCCCGCCGTCGAGTGCCCGGGCGATCTGCCCCCCGCGGCGGGCGGCCACTGCCTCGGCCTCGGCCAGCGGGTTGGTGTCGAGCAGCGCCAGCCGCTCCACGCGCTCGGGCGCCGCCGCCAGCACCGCCATCGCCACGATGCCGCCCATCGACAGCCCGGCAAGCGCAAAGCGCGGCGGGGCCAGGGCCAGGACGGCGGCGGCAAGCCCGTCCATGCTGTCGGCCTCGGTCAGCGGGGCGTGCAGCACCGCCCGGCCGGCGAAGGCGCCCATCACCGGCCCCCAGAGGCGGGCGTCGCACAACATCCCCGGCAGCAGGACGACCGGCGTCATCCCGCCCGCCGCGCCCCCTCGGCAAGGCTGGCAAGCTTGGCCCAGGCGATCTCGGGGTCGACCGCGCCGAAGCCCGCAAAGGTGCCGAAGCCGCAGTCCGAGCCCGCGATCACGCGGTCGGCGCCGACGATGTCGACGAAGCGGCAGAGCCGCTCGGCGACCAGATCGGGATGCTCGACGAAGTTCGTCGTCGAATCGATCACCCCGGGTACCAGCACCCTGTCGGGCGGAATCTCGGCCGCGCGGTCGCGGAACACCGCCCATTCGTGGCCGTGGCGGGGGTTGGCGGTCTCGAACAGGATCTGTCGCGCGGGCACCGACATCAGCAGCGGGAAGACCCTGTCCATGGCGATGTCGCAGACATGCGGCCCCTCGTAGTTGCCCCAGCAGATGTGCACCCGCACACGGTGCTCGGGGATGCCGGCAAGGGCGGCCTTCAGCGCCTCGACATGGGTCGCGGCGATGGCGAGGAATTCGTCGTCGGAGAGATGGGCAAACAGCATGTGCCGCGACAGCGCGAGGTCGGGGCAGTCCACCTGCAGGTCGAGCCCGGCGTCGACGATGGTGCGGTATTCCTCGGCCATGGCCGCTGCGAGGGCGGCAAGGTAGGCCTCGCGCGAGGGGTAGTAGGCATTCTGCAGGAACAGCGCGACGACCCCGGGCGAGGCCGCGTTCATGAAGCCGCGCGCCACCCCGTGGGCGGTCATCGCCGCCCTGAGGTTGGCGATGTCGCGGGCAAGCTCGTCCTGCCCCCGGCTCTCGACCGGGCCCACGCATTGCGGGCGGGCATAGCGCGGCGTGCCGCCCTGCCGCGCCAGCCGCTCGAGGAACGAGGGGAAGAGCTTCAGGTCAGCGGGCGCGTTCCGGGGGCTGTCGCCGGCAAAGCCCGTGTAGCGGTCCTTGACGTAGGTGGCATAGCTGATCTTCGCGGCCTCGCCGTCCGAGACGATGTCGATGCCCGCCGCCTTCTGGCGGCGGACGTTCTCCATCACCGCCGCGGCCATGACGGCATCGAAGGCGGCGGGGTCGAGTGGCTCGCCGCGCTCGCGGGCGAAGAGGGCATCGACCACCGCCTGGCTGCGGGGCAGGCTGCCGACATGGGTGGTGAGGAGAGGCATGGCGCTGTCCTTCGGGCGCGGGGGATCAGGCGGGCCGCCATGTGGGCCCGGCGGGGTCGCCGGTACCGGTGACGCGGTAGAGCGCCGCCTCGCCGGTCATCGAAGGCACGACCGCATGCGGCAGCCGCGCGGGCACGAGGCAGGTGTCGCCGGGGGCGAGCGTCGCGCTCCCCTGCGGCCAGCTGAGCCGCCAGTGGCCCTTCACCGGCATCAGAACCGTCGGCCGGTCGCTTTCGCCGAGGCCCTCGGCGGCCGACCCGCGGGTGACGAAGGCGACCTCGAAGCCCGGACGGTCGCGCAGCCTGCCCTGCGCGCCGATCACCGTTGCCGGCCGGCGGTCGGCCAGCGCCACGAGATCCCAGTAGCGGGCGACATGCCCGGGGATGACCTCGGCCGTGCCGGGCTCGGGAAAGGCGGCGAGCTCGACCTCGGTCAGCAGCGGCATCGGCCCCACCCCATCGGGCAGCCGCTCGCCCTTCTTGCCATCGTAGAGCCGGCCGTTGGCGCCCAGCACCAGCCCGTGGGCGCGCGCCTCCTCGATCACCTGCGGTGCCCAGATGACGCCGCCGCCGGCGTCGTCGCCGCCGAGGATGGCCATGATCATCCCGTAGTCGAGACCGATGTTCTCGAAGCCGCGGAAGATGCCGGTGGGGATGTTGAAGATGTCGCCTTCCTCGAGCACGACCTCGCCCGCGGTTCCCCGCCGGCCCCAGAAGAACCGCCAGCGGCCCTTCAGCACGAAGAACACCTCGGCGGTGCGGTGCGAGTGCAGCGAGTTGCGGCATTTCGGCGGCTGGCCGGCGGCGCCGATGTTGAAGCCCGGCGTCTGGCGGATATGCACGTGCTGGTCGGCGGCCTCCGACACCCCGCCGCCGATGATGGTGAAGTTCTCCTTCTGGTTCGAGCCCGGGGTGTGGGCGTCGATGAAGGCCGTCCGGCAGGGGCGCAGGTCGCCGTATCGGACGATGTTCCGTTCCATTTCCTCGGGGCTCATGCCTCACCTTCATGCAGCAGGATCTGCTTCCAGATCGCGATTTCGTCGAACAGCGTGTACTCGCGACGCAGCGACACTCCCGCCGGCCCGAAGGGGCCGAACTCGGCGTGGCTGATGCCCATCACATGGACGCGGGCTCCGGTGGGCGCGCCGAAGCGCCCCCAGCCCTCGTGCAGCCCGTCGAGCGACCAGCGGACCGCCGCCCTGGGCGGCATCATGCCGCCGTCCATGCCGATGCGGTGGTGGATGCGGAAGGCGGCATTCGGAAAGGACGAGCGCAGGCCGAGCCAGAAGGCGGTTGCCGCCTCGCGCCCGACCGCCGTCGCGGCGCCGGGGTATTCGCCGATCACCGCGCGATCGTATTCGGCGTGGATGGCGGCGAAGTCCTTGTCCATGATGCGGCCGAGCAGGGCCTCGAGGCGCAGCCCCCAGGGGTTGTCGTTGCCCTTGCCCCGGTAGGGGCCGTCGATGTCGGCCTCGGGCAGGAAGGGGCGGACGGCGGCGGCAGGCCCGCCCTCGCGAGCGATGATCGCGGCGGCGAAGGCGCGCGGCTCCATCCCGAGCTGGCGGACGATGCCGCCGTAGTCGCGCACCAGCCATTCGTCGACGATCGTCTCGCCCTGCGCGGCGCAGTCGGCGATGACGCGCACAACCCAGCGCCTGCCGGTCGCCGGCCCGAACTGGCCGTCGGCGGTGTGCGTGGCCCGCGTCAGGAGCCGGTGCGACGACAGCAGGCCCGTCGCGTGCTCGGACCAGATCACGTCCTCGGCCAGAAGCTCGCGGTCGGGAAACTCGTGGATCGTCGCCATGGTCGAGGCGATCACCGCCCGGTTGCCGCGCTGGATGCCCATCGGCGAGCGAACCGGGATGTCGGCGCCGTAGTAGCGGTTCAGCGTCGCGACGCCGCGATCCTCCCAGATCTCGCGGGTGATCCCGATGATGTAGTCGGGAAAGTCCTTCCATCGGTTCTGGCCGGGTGTCACGCGGGGTCTCCCTGGAGAATGCGGGCCGAGCGGCGCACGATCAGCGGGCCGTCGATCCTGAGCTTGCGCGGCGCGGTGTCGCCCTCGATCTGGTTCAGGAGCATCTCGACCGTCGCCTCGACCATGCGGTTGACGGGCTGGCGGATGGTGGTCAGGTCGTAGGCCGGCCAGGCGGCGAGCGGCACGTCGTCGTAGCCGATCACCGAGACGTCGCCGGGGATGTCGAGGCCGAGGCCGAAGCGCAGCTCGTCCATCACCGCGAAGGCCATGTGGTCGTTGCCGACGAAGACGGCATCGGGGCGGTCGGGGCGGGAAAAGAGCGCCCGTGCCGCCGCCGCCGCAACCTCGCGCGAATACATCCCGTCGACCATCGCCGCGGGCGCGAGCCCGGCCGCCGCCATCGCCCGGGCAAATCCCTCGGCCCGGTCGCGCCCGGTCGAGGCGCCCTGCCAGCCCATGATGTGGGCGATCCGGCGGTGGCCCGCGGCGATCAGGTGCTCGGCGGCAAGCCGGCCGCCGGCCAGGTTGTCGGAGGTGACCTCGGACAGCCGCGGGTCGTCCTGGCCGCGGTTGAACATCACCACCGGGATGCCGGCGGCGCTGCAGCGCCCGGTCAACTCGTCGGACATCGCCACCGAGGCGGTGACGATCCCGTCGACGCGGTAGTCGAGCAGGTCCCCGACCACCTCGGCCACCAGATCGGTCGCGTTCTCGGCAAGGAAGACGAGGATGTGGTAGCCGCGCGCCTGCAGCGCCCGTGACAGCAGTTCGAGGGCGACCGGGTAGAACTGGTTCTCGAGATAGGCGACGACGAGGCCGATGATGCGCGTCCGCCCGGTGATCATCGCGCGGGCCAGCGGGTTCGGCCGGTAGCCAAGCCGCCCGGCCGCCTCGCGCACCTTGCGCACCGTCGCGGCCGATGCCGAGGCGCCCGAGAACACCCGGCTGACCGCCGACTGGCTGACGCCGGCCAGCCGCGCCACGTCCTGGGCGGTCACGCGGTCGGGGGTGCGCTCGTCGGTCATCCGGCGGTCCAGCCTCCGTCGACAAGCAGGTGCGTGCCGGTGACCAGCGCGCTTGCGTCCGAGGCGAGGAAGACGACGGGCCCCATCACGTCCTCGACCTCGCCCAGCCGGCCGAGCCGGATCTTCGACATGATCCAGGCCCGGCGGTCGGGGTTGGCGAGGGTCTGCTCGGCCAGCGGCGTGCGGATGAAGGTCGGGCAGAGGGTGTTGACGCGGATGCCGTGCGGCCCCCACTCGATCGCCATCGCCTTGGTCATGCCCTCGAGGGCGTGCTTGCCGGCGCAGTAGACGGCGCGGTCCGGCCCGCCGACAAGGCCCATCTGGCTGGAGACGTTGATCAGGCTGCCACCGCGGCCGGCCGCGATCAGCCCGCCCGCCACCTCGCGGGTCAGGAAGAAGGCGGCGCGGAGGTTGAGCGACAGCGCGGCGTCGAAATCCCCTGCCGCGGTGGCCAGCGCCGGGGTGTGGCGGGCCAGCCCCGCGGAGTTGACGAGCACGTCGAAGGGGCCGGCGGCGGCGACGAAGTCGGCCGTCGCGGCGATGTCGGTGATGTCGAGCGGCTGTGCCTCGGCCAGGTGCCCGTCGGCGCGCAGGGCATCGCGCAGCTCCAGCAGCGGGTCGCGCCGCCGCCCGACCAGCGTCACCACCGCCCCCGCCGCTGACAGCGCCACCGCCGCGGCCATCCCGATGCCCGAGGAGGCGCCGGCGACCAGCGCCCTCCGCCCGTCGAGGCGGAACGAGGGGGTGCGCGGCAGCGCCGTCATGCCGCGCGCCCCCGCTCGGGCGGCAGCGGCGCGGGACCGGGCGCGCCGGCAAGCTCGCGCATCCGGCCGAGCACGTCCACACCGATCTGCGCCCACATGTCGAGCAGGTCGACGAGCACCCAGTTCTCGCGGATGAGCCCTCCCTCCAGCCGCCAGAAATCGAGGCTGCGCAGCGTGATCCGCTGCCCGGCCGGGGCGATGCCGAGCCAGCCGTCGCCGGTGATCGTGAGCCGCATGTTCGGCCAGCCGGTCTCGGCGGCATAGTCGCCCTCGGCGATCCAGTGGCTCTTCAGCTCCTCGGGGTCGAGGCCGCGGTCGGGCATGGCACGCAGGAACGGGATCTGGTGCCGGCGGCGGAAGCCCGCGATGCCGCGGGCGGTGCCGATGCCTGCCGGCCCGTACCAGTTGCAGCGCGGATGCCAGTGGCCGGGCAGGTCCATCACGGCCGGGTCGGGATCGGCGGGGTGGCGCACCATGTCGGCCAGCATCGCCTGCACCCGCGCCATCGCCGCCGTCCCGTCGCCGCCGCCGGCAAGCCCGTCCTGCGTCATCGGCGCCGGCGTGGCGAGGAAGGAGCCAAGCTGCGGCGCCATCGGCCAGGCGCGCGCCTGCATCATCAGCTCGGGGATGTCCCAGATCGCCTGCATCTCGGCGACGCGGCCGTCCTCGACGCGGAAGAACTCGTGGTAGCGCATGTGGGCAAGCTGCCCGGTCGGCGGGATGCCGAGGAACGGCGCGGCGAAGGTGCCGGCGTAGTTGCCCATGCAGCCGATCCAGTCCTGTCCCTCGGGCGAGGTGCCGGCGAGAAGGATCATGTCGCGCCGCTCGAGGTCGGGCAGTGCCTCGAGGAGCGGCACGAGGCAGGCGTCGCAAAGCCCCTCCGGTCCCTCACGGTCGCCGAAGGGATGGCAGAGGCGCAGCCGCGCCGCGGGCGCAAGCAGCGCCCCGAGGGTCGCCCGCAGGCCGTCGGCCGTGGCCGCGCCCGCGGCCGCCCGGAACGGCGCGAGAAGCGACCTGAGCGCCGCGGGCGTCATTCGGCGGCGGTCCCGTAGGCGATGTTGCGGCCGCCGTGTCGGCGGACGCGGATGTTGCACTGCTCGGCATGGCCCACGAAGCCCTCGAGCAGGCAGAGCCGCGAGCCGTAGGCGCCGATCATCGCCGCCGCCTCGTCGGTCAGGATACGCTGGTAGCTGTGTGTCTTGAGGAACTTTCCGACCCACAGGCCGCCGGTGTAGCGGCCGGCGCGGCGGGTCGGCAGGGTGTGGTTCGTGCCGATCACCTTGTCGCCGTTGGCGACGTTGGTACGGGCGCCGAGAAACAGCGCGCCGTAGCTGTGCATCCGCTCGAGATACCAGTCGTCGCGGTCGGTCATCACCTGGACGTGCTCGAAGGCCATGTCGTTGGCGACCGCCAGCATCTCGTCATGGCTGTCGCAGAGGATCACCTCGCCGTAGTCGCGCCAGCTTGCCGCCGCCGTCTCGGCGGTGGGCAGGATGGCCAAGAGCCGGTCGATCTCGGCGAGCGTGGCCTCGGCCAGCGGCCGCGAGATGGTGATCAGGCAGGCGGGCGAGTTGTAGCCGTGCTCGGCCTGGCCGAGCAGGTCGGTGGCGACGAGTTCGCCGTCCACCGTGTCGTCGGCGATCACCATCGTCTCGGTCGGACCGGCAAAGAGGTCGATGCCGACGCGGCCGTAAAGCTGGCGCTTGGCCTCGGCGACAAAGGCGTTGCCGGGACCGACGAGCATGTCCACCGGCGCGATCGTCTCGGTGCCGAGCGCCATCGCGCCGACCGCCTGGATGCCGCCGAGGACGAGGATCTCGTGCGCCCCGCCAAGGTGCATCGCGGCGACGATGGCCGGGTGCGGCGCACCCTTGACCGGCGGGGCCGCGGCGACGATGCGGGGCACGCCGGCGACCGCGGCCGTCAGGACCGACATGTGTGCCGAGGCGACCATCGGGAACTTGCCTCCGGGCACGTAGCAGCCCACCGACTGGACGGGGATGTTGCGGTGGCCGAGGATGACGCCGGGCAGGGTCTCGACCTCGATGTCGGTCATGCTTGCCCGCTGGGCCTCGGCAAAGCGGCGGATCTGGGCCTGGGCGAAGCGGATGTCCTCCATCTCGCGGGCGCCGACCCGGCCCATCGCGGCCTCGATCTCGGAGGGCGTCAGGCGGAAGGCGGGCGGGGCGTAGGCGTCGAACTTCGCCGAGAGGTCGCGCACCGCCGCATCGCCGCGGGCGGCGATGTCGGCCAGCGTCGCCTCGACGGTGGCGCGGACCTTGGCATCGTCGGCGGCGCGCTCGGCCTCGGGCTTGGCGCGCTTGAGATGGGTCACGGTCATGGGCGGGTCCTCGCTCGGCAGGTGGGAAAGGGGGCGGCCGGGGCGGGCCCGGGCGCCGCCCGGACAGGACGGCACTGCGCAGCCGGGTGCCGGGGGCCGTGCGTCATGCGGCCACCTCGACGCCGGCAAGAACATCGACCCCGAACTGCAGCATGGCGTGGGGAATGTCGACGAAGACCCAGTTCTCGGTCAGCAGCCGGCCCTCGCGCCGCCAGAAGTCGCAGACCCGGAAGAAGGTCATCCGGCCGGTCGGGGGCTGCCCGAGGAAGGGCTTCACCGACACCCCCGACAGGGACGGCCAGCCGCCCGAGCAGGTGTAGCTGGCGTCGCCGAAGCGGGTGAAGTGGCGGGTGCGGCCGTTGCCGGCGGCGCCCCCGGCCCAGCCCTCGAAGCCTTGCTCGAACGGCACCTGGAAGCCGGCGAAGCGGTCGACCCCGAGGTAGCTGCCGAAGGCGGCGGGCCCGTACCAGAGCATGTTGGGGTGCCAGTAGGGGCGCCAGGATTCGTCCCTGGTGGCCAGCCGGCCGAGCATCGCGGTGACGAGATCGAAGGAGATGCGCGCCGCGCCCGGGTCGCCCTCGTCCCAGAGCAGCCCGTCGGGCACCACCGGCCCGGGCAGCAGCCCCGTGTGTCCGGGCGGCAGCGGCAGCGGCCAGCGGCCGCAGGCGATCATGAACTCGGGCAGGTCGAGGAAGATGTAGCTTTCCGCCGCGCGCCCGCCGACGATGCGGTGGAACTCGCCGTAGCGCAGGAAGGCCAGCCGGCCGGTCGCCGGCAGGCCCAGCCAGGCGCGCTCGAAGGTGCCGGCGAAATAGCCGGTGGAGGCGACCCAGTCGGCGCCCTCGAAGCGGCCGGCCATGACGATGTCGCTGCGCCGGTGCAGTCCGGCGAAGCTTGCCCGCAGCGGCCGCAGGAGCAGCGCGATCAGCGCCTCGGGCCCGTCGAGGCGGTTGAAGGGGTGGACGACGTGGATCGCCGCGTCGGCGGCGAAGAAGTCGGTCACGGCGGCGTCGGGCGGGCCGGCCGCGGTCAGCGCGAAGGCGTCGACCAGACGTCGGTAACTGGCCCTGGGGGTGGTCATGGCGCGCGCCCTCACCCGGCCAGCCGCCGGCCGCTCTCGGGGTCGAACAGGTGGCAGATGCCCGCCGGCACGCGCGCGGCGATGGACGTGCCGATCCCGACGGCGAGCGACTTCGGCGCCTTGATCGCCACCAGCGCGCCGCCGGCGTGGACCGTGACCATCGAGCTGTCGCCCAGCAGTTCCATTGAGTAGACCGGCGCGGCGACCTCGCCCGCCTCGGCGATGGTGGCGTCCTCGGCCCGGAAGCCCACCGTCACCGGCCCGTCCTTCGCCGCCGCGAAACCCGGAATGCGGACCCGCTCGCCCTCGAACACGCCCGCCCGCATGACGCCCTGCATCAGGTTCATCGCCGGGTTGCCGATGAAGCCCGCCACGAAGGTGTTGGCGGGGCGGTCGTAGATCTCGAGCGGCGTACCCACCTGCTGCACCTCTCCCCTGTTCATCACCACCACGCGGTCGGCCAGCGTCATCGCCTCGACCTGGTCGTGGGTGACGTAGATCGTCGTCGTCTTCAGCTCGTGGTGCAGGTTCTTGATCTGCGCCCGGGTGGAGACACGCAGCTTGGCATCGAGGTTGGAGAGCGGCTCGTCCATCAGGAAGACCTTGGGCTTGCGCACGATCGCGCGGGCCAGCGCGACGCGCTGGCGCTGGCCGCCCGACAGCGCCGCAGGCTTGCGATCAAGGAAGTCGGTCAGCTCGACCGTGCTCGCGGCCCGCATCACCCGCTCGTGGTGGTCGGCGGCCGGAATCCTGCGCACCTTGAGCGGGAAGCGGATGTTCTCGTAAACCGTCATCGTCGGGTAAAGCCCGTAGGACTGGAACACCATGGCGATGTCGCGGTCCTTGGGGTCCAGCGCGTTGACGCGCCGGCCGCCGATCAGGATGTCGCCTTCGGTGGCATCCTCCAGCCCGGCGATCATGCGCATGGTGGTGGTCTTGCCGCAGCCCGAGGGGCCGAGCAGGACGAGGAACTCGCCGTCGGCGATGTGCAGGTCGAGCGCCCTGACGCCGACGAAGCCGCCCCAGCGCTTGGACAGGCCACGAAGCTCGATGTCGGCCATGGCCTACCCCTTCACTGCGCCGGCGGTGAGGCCGGAGACGATCTGGCGCTGGAAGAAGATGACCAGCAGGAACAGCGGCGCCGTCACCGAGACCACCGAGGAGACGGCGAACATGACGTTGCCCTTGGTCTGGGTGGTGCCGAGGAAGCTTGCGATCTTCGGGATCATCGTCTGGTTCTCCTTGGAGAGCAGCATCGCCGTCACCGCGAAGTCGTTGTAGGCGAGCAGGAACGAGAACAGCCCGGTGGTGATGACGCCGGGCCACATCACCGGGATGATGACGTGGCGGAAGGCCTGGAACGGGGTGCAGCCGTCGACCCTGGCGCTTTCGTCCAGATCCCTGGGGATGTTGCGGAAGAAGGCGGTCAGCATCCACAGCGTGAAGGGCTGGTTGATGGCGACGAGGACGATGATCGCGGTCGGCAGGTGGCCCCAGAGGTTCCACTGGTAGAAGGGCAGCAGGTAGCCCGACACCAGCGTGATCGGCGGCATCGCCCGGAACACCAGCGCCATCAGCAGGAGCCAGAAGGCATAGCGGTAGGTCGAGCGCGAGAGCGCGTAGCCCCCGAGCGTGCCGAAGGTCAGCGAGATGCAGACCACACAGACGACCACGATGCCCGAGTTGAGCGCTGCGCGCCAGAAGTCCTCCTGCACCCAGGCGCCGTGGTAGCCGGCGCCGGTGAAGCTGCCGCCGGTCTCGACCTGCGTCAGCGGCCCGGTGAGCGCATTCACCCAGTCGGCCTTGGAAAAGAAGTCGCCCTCGACCTTCAGGCTGCCCCAGGCCGTCCACAGGAAGGGGAAGGCGGCCACGACGAGCCACAAGACGAGGAAGGCCGTCAGCACGAGTTGCAGCGCCGGCGCCCGGCGGTCGGCGGTGCGGGTCATGCGGAGGCCTTTCCGAATGTCCGCCAGGTGCGCAGGAGCACCGGCGAGAGCAGCACGATCACCCCGGCGATCGTCAGCACCGAGGTCGCCGCGGCCGAGGTCAGCAGCCGCGTCTCGCCTCCGAGGTCGGAGTAGATGAAGTAGCTCAGCGACTGGGCATGCGCGCCGGCGTTGAAGCTGACGATCGGTTCGAACACCCGGAAGTTGTCCATGATCTTGATCAGCGCCATGAAGGTGGTCAGCGGCAGCAGGTGCGGCAGCAGCACGTAGCGGATGCGCTGCCAGCGCGAGGCGCCGTCGATCATCGCGCTCTCCAGCGTGTCCTGCGGAACTGTCTGGAGGCCCGCGTAGTAGACGACGAAGGCGAAGGGCGTCGTCGACCAGATGCCGTAGACCATCAGCGCCGCCCACATCAGCGGCGTCGAGGCCTTTACCGACAGCCCGGGGTCGCCGGCCAGCCCCTGCAGTGCCGCGCCGAGGATGCCGCGGGCGTCGATCATCCAGAACAGGATCAGCGCCCCGACGAGCGGCGTCACGATCATCGGCAGGAGCGAGACGAAGATCATCGGCCCGCGCATGAGCCGCGGGATGGCATTGACGGCCAGCGCCACCACGAAGCCGAGCAGGATCGAGAACGGGGTGACGACGGCGGTGTAGGAGAGCGTGAAGGCGAGCGCGCCGTAGAAGGGCAGGTTCAGCAGACGGCCGCGGAAGTCGGCCCAGCCCGACGAGGCGCGCCAGGCCCGGGCGACCTCGGCGAAGGCAAGGTGGTTGCGGTCGGCGTAGATGCCGAAGCCGATAAAGCGGCCGAGCGGCTCGGCCTCGCGCAGCGCCCGTGTCGCCTCCTGGTCGATCGTGGTGGACTTGGTGCAGCCGAAGACGGTGCAGTTCTCGACCTCGCGGATCACCTGTTCGTGGGGGGCATAGAAGGACTGGACCAGCACCGAGGCCACTGGCAGCGCGATGAAGAGGAACATCGCCGTCGCCGTCGGCAGGAAGAACCAGAGGAAGGTGCGATGCTTCATGGCCGCTCCTCGTGCGGTTGCGCCGCCGCCCAGTGGTCGCCGGCCGGTGCGGGCGGCGTGGTTGGCGGCGGGGGCCGGCCGGCGGCGCGCCCGGCGCCGCCGGCCGGCGTCATGCGATCAGTTGAGGAAGCCCTGCTCCCGCGCGGCTGCGGTGTAGGCGGCCTCGATGTCGGCCAGCGTCGTCGCCGCATCCTCCTTGCCGGTCAGGAAATCGGCGATGTTGTCACCGAGTGCGGTGTGCAGGAGCCCCATGTATGGCAGCATCGGATACGGCCTGGCACCCATCGCCATGGTCTGGAGCACGCCCTCGTTGACCTCCGCGGGGACGTAGCCGTCGATCATCCACACGGCCTCGCCCATCGTCTTGTCGTTCAGCAGCGCCGGGCTGGTGCCGTGCTTCATGGCGAGGAAGGTGGCAAGCGCGTCCTCGTCGGAGATGTTCTTGGCCACCGTCCAGCCGTCCCACCACAGCGTGGTGGCCGGGATGCTGCCGCCGCCGACTGTCATCGGGGCGCCGACCCTGGTGTTCTCGTAGACCTCGGGCGTCGAGCCCTCGGCGTCCATAAGCCGGCCGGTGCGCGAGCCCCACATGTTCATCAGCGCGACGTTCCCCGCCTCCCACTCGGCCGAGGTGGCGTTGGAGTCATGGGTCAGGAAATCGGGGTTCATGTAGGCCGATAGCGCCTTCATCGTCTCGAGCGCGGCGATGCCCCGCTCGTTGTTGATCGCCACCCTGGCCGTCCCGGGCTCGAAGAACTCGCCGCCTTGGCCGAGGTACATGTTGACGAATTCCTGGGCGAGGTTCCAGCCCGCGGCATAGGCCCCGCCGACCGGGTTCTGCATGATCCCGGCGGCGCGGATCTTCTCGGCGGCTTCGATCATCTCCTCATAGGTCTTCGGCGGCTCGACGCCGACCTGCGCCAGCACGTCCTGGCGATAGACGAGGTGCTGGGAGTTGGCCATGAAGGCCACCGCCATGATCCTGCCGTCGATGGTGATCAGCTGGCGGGCCGGGATGTCGGCGCCGTGCTGGGCGACAAGGTCGTCCAACGGGCGGACCACATCGCCGTTGAGGAGTGCCACGATCGAGGAGGTGGCGACGATGGCGGTGGTGTATTCGGCCGGGTTCCCCTGCATGCCGGGCAGGTTGATCTTCTGGTGATCGGCGGTGAGGTTCGCCTTGATCTGGACAGATGCGATTGCGCATTCAGCAGCTTTTGCGGCGACTGACTTGATCGCCGGGAATTCGTTGCCGACGATCGAGACCCGGCCCGAGGCGATGCCGCAGTCGGCCAGCGCCGGGGCGGCCGCCCCGGCCAGGGCTACGGAACAGAGGAACGACGCCAGCGTCGCCCTGCGAGAGATGTGCTTCATGGACTTCCTCCCTGGCTGTGGGACGCGGAGCGCGGGTGACTCGGCCCTCCGCCCGGGCGCAGGATGACGGGACTTGCATTCGTATGCAAGCAGAATTAATGAATGCGCCTGCAAGACCCGCGCGGGGCTTCCCGCATGAGCGAGGCTGACAATGACCGACGACCTTTCCCCCGAGCTTTCCCCCGGCCCGGACCTGCGCCGGGCGATTCATGCCGGCCTGTGCGCGCTGGCCGAGGCGCCGGCTGCCGGCACCGAGGCCGCACTCGCCCGCCTCGCCGCCCCCGACTGCACCTGGCGTGTCGCCCATCCGATGAACGAGGTCGCCGGCAGCGGGGCGGCGCTGCGGCAGGTCTGGCTTCCGCTCAAGGCCGCATTTCCCGACCTCGAGCGCCGCGATTCGATCCTGCTGGGCGGAAGCTACCTCGGGAACCGCTTCATCGCCGCGGCCGGGCACTACTGCGGCACGATGCGCGGCGACTGGCTGGGCATCCCGGCAACCGACCGGGTCGTCTTCATCCGCTACGGCGAAGTCTGGCGAATCGGCGAGGACGGCCGGGCGACGCAGGCCAGCCTGCTCTGGGACGTGCTCGACGTCATGCGCCAGGCCGGGCACTGGCCGCTCGGCCCGGCCATGGGTGACGAGGTCACATGGCCCGCGCCGATCACCTGCGACGGGCTGCGCCATGCGCCCTCCGACCCCGGCCAGTCGCTGGCCAGCATCTCCCAGACGCTGGCCATGCACCGCACGCTGGCCGAACACGACGACCGCAGCAGCCTGTCCCGCGAGAGCCTGATCGCGATGCCGCAGCGCCTGCACTGGCACCCGCGGATGATGTGGTACGGGCCGGCCGGGATCGGCACAACGCGCGGGCTGGCAGGTTTCGTCGACGGCCACCAGCTGCCCTTCCGCATCGCCTTCCACCGACCGCAGGGAAGCTTCGAGGAGGTGACGGCCGAGCGCGCCCGCCACGGCGCCGGGCATTACATCCGGATCGGCGACGGCCCCTATTCGGTGACCGGCGGCTGGCCGTCGGTCTATGCCGTGCACAACGGCGGCGGCTTCTGCGGCCTGCCGCCAACCGGCCGGCCGGTGTTCATGCGGGTGATGGACTTCTACCTGCACCACGAGGGGCTGATCCGCGAGAACTGGGTGCCCCTCGACATGCTGCACCTGCTCCTGCAGATGGGTCTCGACCCGCTGGAGCGGATGCGCGCGCTGCTGCGCCGCCCCGGCTGACGGCCCCTCTTCCCCCGGCCCGCGCGTCCCCGGCGGGCCGCCCGCCGGGGACGCAGGCCCCCGGGCCGGCGACCCGCCTTTCGCGGATTGCCAGCTTGAACAGATCGTGGTTATACTAAACAAAGAATAGACATGCAGGCCGTCGGGCCGCCCGGTCGCGCTCGGCCACGTCGCAGCAAGGGGGGAACGAACATGCGGTTTCTTTCGACCATGATGGCCGCGGCCGGACTTCTGTCCGCGGCCTGGGGCACGGCGGCACCCGCCTCGACCCTCTCCGATGTGCGGGATCGCGGCACGCTGCGGTGCGGCGTGCACATCGAGAAGCCGGGCTTCTCGACGACCGACGCGAGCGGCGTTGTGAGCGGCTTCGACATCGACTTCTGCAAGGCGGCGGCGGCGGCGATCGGCGTCGAGCCCGAGTTCCTGCCCCTGTCGCCGCAGCAGCGCTTCACCGCGCTCACCTCGGGCGCCGTCGAAGTGCTGCTGATGACGACGACGCAGACGATGAACCGCGACACCAAGCTCGGCGCCGACTTCCCCTTCATCAACTTCTACGGCGGCGGCATGCTGATGGTGCCGAGGTCGCTCGGGGTGACAAGCACCACCCAGCTCGACGGTGCCTCGATCTGCATGAGCGCCGGCACCACCGCCGACCAGTTCCTCGCCGACTACTTCCGCAAGACCGGCCAGACCTACAGCCAGGTCCTGTTCGAGAAGCTGGAGGACGGGTTCCGGGCCTTCGTCGAGGGGCGCTGCGACGCCTTCACGCAGGACGACACCTCGCTGGCCGCGATGCGCATGACGCTGGCCAACCCCGATGACTTCGTAATCCTGCCCGAACTGCTGTCGAAGGAGCCGGTCGGCGCCGTGACCCGGCAGAACGACTCGGAGTGGAACAACGTGATGACCTGGGTCTTCGCGGCCCTCGTCAACGCCGAGGAGCTGGGCCTCACCCAGGCCAACGTCGAGGACATGGCCGCGACCTCCGAGGTGCCGGAAATCCAGCGCCTGCTCGGCGCGACCGGAACGCTCGGCCCGGACGCCGGGCTGGCGCAGGACTGGGCGGTCCGGGCGATCAGGGCGGTCGGCAACTACGGCGAGATATTCGACCGCCATCTCGGTACGCAGAGCCGCTTCAACATGGCCCGCGGGATCAACGACCTGTGGTCGCGCGGCGGGCTGATCTATGGGCTTCCGATCCGGTGAGCGGCCGGGGGACGAGCGATCGCCCGGGAGGTCCCGGCGCAGTGCGATGACGGCCGGCGTGCGCGGCCGGGGGCAAGGGCCGGCGGCAGGGTGGCACATCCTGTCCCGGTACCGGCACCACCTGTTCCGTGCCACGATCGTGCTGGCCCTGCTCGGCGGGGCGGCGGCCATCTATGCCGGCGCCTCGGCCCGGCTGGCCGCGCGCGGGGTCGGCACGGGGTTCGGTTTCCTCCTGCAGGAGGCGGGTTTCGCGATCGGCGAGACGCTGCCGATCCTGCTTCCGTCGGACGCGGGGGGATGGGCCTTCGTGGCGCTCCTGCTGGCTGCCGCGGGCGGCCTTGCGATGCCCTTGCTGGCCGGTGGCACGGCGGCACGGCGGGGGGCGGCGCTGGGGTTTCTCGCACTGCTCGGCGCCGGCGGGATGGCAGCGCTGGGCGTGGCCGGCGTCGCGCTGGTGGAGTACTCGCCCGAGCGAAGCTTTGCCTTTGCCCTGTCGGCGGGGTTTGCCAACACCGTCAAGGCGGGCCTGTTCGGCTGCGTCATTGCCACCGCCGCGGGCGTCCTTGTCGGCATCGCGCGGCTGTCGAGCAACTGGCTTCTGGCCCGCGCGGCGACCGCCTTCGTCGAGACGCTGCGAAACATTCCGCTGCTGGTGCTGGTGCTGTTCTGGTACTTCGGGGTTCTGAGGGCCCTGCCCGCGGTGCGCCAGTCCCTCGACATCGGCGGCACCGTGGTGCTGAACAACCGCGGGGTGTTCCTGCCCGACATCCACGCCACCGGAGGCACCTGGCCGGTGATCCTTGCCTTGCTTGCCGGCACGGGCCTCGCCGTCATGACCTACCGCCGCGCCATCGCGGCCAAGATGGCGACCGGCGCGCTGCCGGGCTGGTGGGCCGCGGTTCCGCTGCTGCCGGTTGCCGCTCCGGCCCTGGCCTGGGCCCTGTCCGGGGCACCCGCCACGTTCTCCTATCCGGTGCTCAGCGGCTTCAACTACGTTGGCGGCCTGCGCCTTTCGCCCGAGTTTGCCGCGCTGCTGCTGGGACTGGGCCTCTACCACGCGGCCTTCATTGCCGAGATCGTGCGCGCCGGTCTGCAAGGGGTCGATCCGGGCCAGCGGCAGGCGGCGCTGGCGCTCGGCTTCCGCGAGGGGAGGATACTCCGTCTGATCGTCTTTCCCCAGGCGCTGCGGGTGATGTTCCCGCCGCTGATCACGCAGTACCTGTCGCTGATCAAGGACAGCTCCCTCGGTTTCGCGATCGCCTATCCCGAACTCGTCACCCTCAACAACGTCATCATCAACCAGACCGGTCAGCCGATCGAGGTGCTGCTGATCACCATTTCGGTGTTCATGGCGTTCAACCTGATGGTGTCGTTCATCCTGAACCGGTTCGAGAGGAGATACGCGTGGTCCTGGGCATAGAGCCGCGCCGGGCGGCGCGCGTCCGGCCGCTGGACTGGGCGCGGCGCAACCTGTTCCGGACCTGGTTCGACGGCATCCTGACGCTTTCCATGGGCGCGGCTCTCGCCGCACTGCTGCCCCGGCTGGTCGACTGGGCGTACACGAACGCTGCCTTTCGCCCCGACCCGGAGGCCTGCCGCGCCGCCTCGGGCGCCTGCTGGTCGGTGATCGTGGACATGTGGCCGCTGTTCTTCGTCGGGCTCTACCCGGGATCGGAGCGCTGGCGGCTGGCGGTGGCGGTCGGCATCCTCCTGCTGGCGGCCGCCGCGGTCGTGACCGGGCTGGTCCGGCGGCCGCGCCGCAGGCTGGCGGTCGCGGGCCTTGCCGCGTCGGCGTTCCTCGTGCTGCTTCACGGCGGCATCGCCGGGCTGCCCGCCGTCCCGCCGCGGCAGTGGGGCGGGCTGCTGCTGACGATCGTGCTGGCGGTGTTCAGCCAGACGCTTGCCTTTCCGGCCGGGGTGCTGCTGGCGCTCGGCCGGCGCTCCACCCGCCATCCGATCGTGCATACGCTGTGCACCATCTACATCGAGGTCGTGCGCAGCGTCCCGCTGGTCATGATCCTGCTGATGGCAACCCTGATCCTGCCGCTGTTCCTGCCCCCCTGGCTGCGGCCCGACACCACGCTCATGGCGGCGGTCGGGATCACGCTGTTCTCGGCGGCCTCGATTGCCGAGGTCGTGCGCGGCGGCCTGGCCGGCGTTCCCCGCGGGCAGGAGGAGGCGGCATCCTCGCTCGGGCTGACGCGGGTCCAGACGCTGCGCTTCATCGTGCTGCCCCAGGCCCTGCGGCGCGTCCAGCCGGCGCTGATCGGGACCTTCATCAACTTCATCAAGGGCTCCACCCTCGTGGTCGCGATCGGGCTTTACGACGTCCTCGGTGGCGCGGTGCTCGCCGCGGCCAATCCCCGCTGGGTCGGCCATTCGATCGAGCCGCTGATGTTCGTGGCCTTCCTGTTCTGGCTGATCTGCTTCTCCTTCTCGCAGTACAGCCGCCGACTGGAAGGCCGTTACGCAAACCGCCCGGCCGTGGCCGGGGCATCGCAGGAGACAGACATGCAGGGCGCGAGGCAGGTCGGATGACGGACAGCTTCATCAGGCATCTGGCGTGCATGGGCTGCGGCCATGCACAGGATGACATGTCGACGGCCCTGCGCTGCGAGCGCTGCGGTCATTACATGCAGGCGCGCTACGATCTCGACCGGGCGGCCGGCGCGATCGACCGCGATGCGATCACGGCCAGCCACGGTGGCCTGTGGCGATTCCGACGGCTGCTGCCGGTGCGCGACACCGCGGCAATCCTGTCGCTGGCCGAGGGCGGCACGCCGTTGCTTCCCAGCCGGCAGATCGGCGCCTCGCTCGGGATGCGCAACCTCCACTTCAAGGATCTGTCGCGCAACCCGACCGGCAGCTTCAAGGACTATTCGGCAAGCACCTGCGTCTCCAAGGCCCGCGAGACCGCGGTGCGGGGAATCGTGCTGGTCTCGGGCGGCAACGGCTCGTCCGCCTTCGCGGCCTACTGCGGGGTCGCGGGCATTCCGTTCCACGCCGTCACGCTGCCGGGCTCGTACGACGCGATGCGCGTCCAGCTTGCCGTCTACGGCGCCATCGACCACAGGGCCGAGGGGACATCGGTGGAGGCGGGGCGCCTGGCCCGCCGGCTCGCGGAGGAGCACGGGCTGATCGATGCCGGCGTGCCCGCCAACCCCTACCGCGTCGAGGGCAAGAAGGTGATCGGTTACGAGATCGCCGAGGCGCTGGGCTGGAAGGCACCCGACCGAATCGTGTGCCCCACTGCGGGCGGGACCGGGATCATGGCCCTCTACAAGGGCTTCACCGAGCTCATGGCGCTGGGCTGGGTCGACAGGATGCCGGCGCTCGATTGCATCCAGGCCGAAAGCTGCCGCCCGATCGTCGACGCTTGGCGGACGGGAGAGCCGATGAAGGGCGCCGAGCGGCCCGATTCCATCGCGGTCGGGCTGCTCTCG
The DNA here is from genome assembly GCA_023383015.1 of Paracoccaceae bacterium. Lineage (GTDB taxonomy): Bacteria > Pseudomonadota > Alphaproteobacteria > Rhodobacterales > Rhodobacteraceae > JAHDXW01. The sequence continues at coordinate 84,001 of JAHDXW010000014.1, read as the reverse complement.
GCCAAGCCGGAGGCAGGGCCTCACGTCGTCGACATCATGCGCAGGACCGGCGGCGCCGGCACCATCGTGTCCGACGACGAGATCCGCGCGGCCCAGCTCCAGCTGGCGCGACACGAGGGTCTGCTTGTCGAGCCGTCCTCGGCCGCGGCGCTGGCCGGGTTGCGGCGGCTGCGGGCCGAAGGCCGCATCGCCGTCGACGAGACGGTCGTGCTGATGCTCACGGGGTCGGGACTGAAGGGAACCGAACTGCTGCTGCCGCATCTGGCCGCCGTGGCCGGGTGAGGGGCGCGCTCAGCGCACCGCCTCCTCGCCGCGCTCGCCTGGCTGCGCCAACTTCTTCAGCTCGTCGAGATAGTTGTAGATGGTGAACCGCGACACCGCGAGGTTCGCGGCGACCATGTCGACGCTCGAGCGTATCAGGAACAGGCCGCGTTGCTGCATCTGCCGCACGGCCTCGATCTTGTCTTCCTTGGTCATGATCGAGACGGGCTTGCCGGTGGCCCGGATGCCGTCCTCGATGATCTCCTCGACGAGCCTGTCGACGCTGACCGATTCACTGGCGCCATGGGCCTCCGGCCGGCCCTCGCCCTCGCCGAGCAGGTCGCGCACGAGGCTCTGGATCTCGCGCAGCCGGGTCCGGTCGACGTTGACGCAGAGTGCGGCATAGGCCTGCCCGTCGCCGTCGCGGAAGAACATCGTCGTGGAGTCCAGCTCGCGGCCCGCGCGGGTGCGGCTGCGGTAGCCGGTGACCAGCGTGCAGGCCTCCTCGGCGCTGGCGTCGCGGGAGTAGATCAGCCGGTTCAGCCCGACGTCATCAAGCGGGCCGCTGACGATGGGGCTGCCGACCGAGCGGCCCGTGATCTCGCCGTTGGCGATCGCCACCACCGAAGCCCCGGGTGTGGACAGGTCGTGCAGCACCACCTCGACCTCGCGGCCCAGCGCCTTGCCGAGCCCCTCCACGATGCTGCCCATCAGCTCCATCATGCGTGCCCGTTCCTCGGGCGAGCGGGGTCTGCTCATGCGCTGGTCCCGGGCCGCGTCACACAGGCGCCTCGGCGACCAGCTCTATTTCGACGGGAATGCCGAGGGGAAGCGAATTCGTGCCCACCGCCGCCCGGGCGTGGCACCCGCGCTCGCCGAAGGCCTCGGCAAGCAGGTCGGAGGCGCCGTTGACCACCAGATGCTGCTGCCCGAACCCCTCGGCCGAGGCGACGTAGCCGGTCAGCTTGACGATCCGGGTGATGCTGTCCAGATCGCCGACCGCCCCGGCCAGGGCCGCGACCGCGTTGATCGCGGCGAGGCGCGCCGCCTCGACCCCCTGCGCGACGTCGACCTCGGCGCCAAGCCTGCCCCTGACCACCGGCACCCCGTCCACCATCGGGCCCTGGCCCGACACGAACAGGAGCGTGCCGCTGCGCACGACCGGGACATAGGACGCGATCGGCGCCGGCGGCGGGGGCAGGACCACGCCGCGCGCCAGCAGTCTCTCCTTGACACCCATGCGACGACCCCGGAACCCGGCCCTTCCGGGAGGGCCCGACACCATCAGTGACAACTCATTTGCAAGCGGTCAACAATTTGTTTATCTTCGCCGCTCCCCGCCCGGCTATTCCTGCCGCCACAGCGAAAGCAAGCCGGCCCGCCGGAACAGGCGGCACGCGGCAACTTCCTCCGCCCCCTCGGCACCGAACCTGCGGTCCGCAGGGGTACCGCACTCAGGCCGTCGCCCGGGGGCTGCGCCGGACCGCGCCGGGTGTTGACCGGTGCGCGATCAGGACACCGTTCGGGCGGTGATCGGCGTCCGGACGGCCCCCCGGATCGAGGGTCCATGGTGCCCGCGGGCAATCGGGAGCCGAGCCCGGGATACCGGCCGCAGCGAGTGCACGGGCGCGGCGCCACCGCTTCGATCCCGCCAGCGCGCGCGAGGAACCGTCGGGCGCATTCTGTCCAGGGCAAGCCGGTCAAGCGGATGTGCCGGGAGATGAAGCTCGCGCGCAAGAAGGTGTGCAAGATGCTGCGGTCGGACGACACCGGGTTCGGGTACCGGCGGGAGACCCGGCCGCAGCCGTAGCCCGGGCCGCGATCCCGCGCCCCCGGCGCCGACCGCCACGCCAGAGAACCCGCGGCCGCGATGGTCCCCGCTCGCCGACGGCTCCCGCCGCGACATCCCCGGGCGCATCCACTGATGGAGCGATCCGGTATCCTCGCCGCCAGGGCGGGGCTGAAGCTCAACGGCATGAGGGCGGCCTCCTGCGAGATCGTCGCCGCCGCCGTGAGGCGGCCGTCCGAGCCGCAGACGGTCGTCGCCGAACTGCTCAGGGCCGGGTTCGCCCAGAAGGTGGCGCACTCGATCAGGTGCCGGTTCGCCGCCGCGAGACTGCCGGTCGCCAGGGAACTCGAGGACGTCGACTTCGACTGGACGCCCATCGGCGAGACGCCGGTGCGCGATCTCGCCGCCGGCGGCGTCATCGCGCAGCAGCGCAACGCGGTCCTGATCGGCGGCACGGGCACCGGCATGGCCCACATCGTCAGCGCGATCGCCCTCGCCTGCGTCCGCCGTGGCGGCGGCGGCTTCCGGCGGGCGGTCCTTCCACCGGGCGGCCCGTGCAGGCCGGCAGGGCAGGCCCTCCGGTCATCGCGGCCGCTTCGACTTCGTGGTCTTCGACGAGCGGGGCCATCCGCCCTTCGCCGGACCGGCGACCAGCTGCCGATGCACCTTGTCAGCAGGCCCCACGGGCGCGTCCGCGTCGACGTCACCCACACCCTCGCCTTCGGCGGATGGCCCGTCCGCCATTGTCCCCGGACCAACGGCGACCAATGGCTCGCCCGCAGCGTCGCCAAGATGACCACCGGGCTCCTCGACCGCCTCACCCGCCACCTCGACATCGTCGAGACCCGCAACGGAAGCCGGCGCGCCGGCAACCGTGCCTGACCCGCGCGGCCCCGCCCGGAAACGGCCTGCCATGCCTGCGCCGTCGGATCGCACCGGCGCGTCGGGCGCGTCTTCTCACCGCTCCGGAAGATTCCTTTCGGACCCCGAGAAGGCGTTCCGTTTCAATGCCGCATGACACAGCAGGCCGACGCAATCTGCCCGACATGCCGGTCATCGGTCCCGCAGCAGCCGCCAAGCAGCTTGAGCGAGGGAAGGATCTGCCGCAGCGCCGCAATCCGCCGGCCCAGGTCCTCGGGATCGCCCTCATCGAGTGTTCCGGCCTCGTCCAGCTCGGCGTGGCTCAGCACCGATGCATTGGCCTTGATGCCGCGGATGCGCGCCGCCCACGGTGGACTGCCGTTCAAGAGATGCGCGAAGTGCTGCGGATGGGTGCAGTTGACCATGAAGTAGGCGGGATAGCCGCGAGTGGCGGCATCCACCGCTTCGATTGCCGCGCCAAGCTCGCTTCCTGACGGCAGCCGGCCGTCCGTTTCCAGCGTGAAGGAGATCGCAGCCGAAATGCCGGCCGTCTCTGCTGCACGAGCGATGCCGATGGCCTCCTCGACGGCGCCAAGCGTGTAGGCCGCTACCACGTCCGCGCCGGCGTTCGCGAAGGCCGCCACCTGGGGCGCATGATAGGCCTCAGCCGCTGCGGCCGATCCACCGCCGGCACGGTAGCCATCGCCCCTCGGCCCGATGACGCCGGCAACCGCGATCGGCACGACGCGACCGATCCAGCGGGTCGCAACGGCACGGCAGAAGCTGACTGCGTCGCGGTTGATCCGGTCGAGATCGGCAGAGCCGTAGCCCAGCCTCGCGCCCCAGTCCGGGTTGGCCCGCCAGGTCGGCGTGTCGATCACGAAGCCCGTGCGGTGCGCTTCGGCCAGTTCCAGATGCCGGTCGTAGTAGCGCTCCAGCCATGCCCGATCCGAAGCGGATTCGAGCAGCGGAAAGGCGGCAAAGGCGGGCAGTTCGCGCCCTTCCCGGAAGACGAGCGTCGTCTCAAGCCCGCTGTCGTTGAGAAAGATCGGGCCGGCGATGCCGGGCAGTGCGGCTGTCATTGTGCTGGTAACCTTCTCCCGGTGTAAGCAGAACTTGCCAACATCGGCCCTGTCGGAACCAGCCGACTTGCGGTACTATCCAGAGGGCTTCCCTTGTAGAAACGATTTCAATTGCTTGCGCGCATCAGGCCCGGCATGGGATGGGCCGGATCGGCACGGAACCGCACCGCCGGTGCAGTTGACAAGGTCAAGCGATGACCAAGGGCGGCGAAACGCGAAACAGGATTCTCGATGCCGCGCACGAGGCCGTTGTCGCAAAGGGCTTCGGTGCGACTTCGATCGATGAGCTTCTCGCTGTCACAGGCATCTCGAAAAGCGGGTTCTTCTATCACTTCCGTGACAAGACCGAGTTGGCCAAGGCGCTCATCGAACGGTACTTCGCCGAGGATGAGCGGATCTACGATGCGCTCTTTGCCCGCGCTCGGGACTTGGTCGACGATCCCCTTCAGGTCTTTCTGCTTACCCTGCGCTTTCTCGCCGACGCCATGGCTGACCTGCCGCGGGGCCATCCCGGCTGCCTCGTCGCCCTCAGCTGCTACCACGAGCGCCAGTTCGATGCATCGGTGCGCGACCTGAATCGCGAGGGCGCACTGATGTGGCGCAGGCGCTTCCGCGCCATGTTCGACGAGATCGCGGGCTCGCATCCGCCGCGGACGGCGATCGATGGCGACGACTTCGCCGACATGATCTCGAGCGTCCTCGAGGGCGGCATCGTGATGTCGAAGGCGCTTGAGGATCCCGCGGTCCTGCCCCGCCAGATCCTGATGCTGCGCACGTTCGTCAGACTCGCCTTTCAGGCGGGGACAACCTAGCGCAGGGTCGGTGATCCCCCCACGGCCGGTCGGTTCGCCCGGTCCGCGGCTCCTGCCAGGTCGAGATGACACGGCAACGGTTCCGGTTCTCCCGGACCGGCGGCGATGCGAACGGCGTGCCGGATTCCGCTGCGTGGCACGTTGCACCCCACTGCGTCCCCGCGTCTGGCGCGATCGAGCCCCGGGCGTCGGCGAGGCAGGGTGCGTCCGCGCTGGTGAGGAAGGCCGTCTCCGGCGGTGCCCCCGACCCGGGGCGTCGGTCGGCCTCACCGCATTGTCGCCGGGAGCCATGTCGCGATCGCCGGGAACAGCGTCAGCATTCCGAGCGCGACGACCATGACGGCGAGAAACGGAAGGGCACCCCTGAACACATCGCCGATCGGCTTGCCGGGCCGAAGGCCCTGGATGGTGTAGACGTTGAGACCCACGGGCGGCGTGATCAGCGCCATCTCCACGAGCACGACCATCACCACCCCGAACCAGATCGGATCGTAACCAAGGCCGGTGACGACGGGCAGCACGAAGGGAACGCTGATGACGATCATCGACACGGTGTCGATGAAACAGCCCAGAACGAGATACATCAGGTAGATGGACAGCAGGATTGCAAAGGGCTGCACCTCGAGGCCCAGTACCCACGCGGCAAGCGACTCGGGGATGCGGAGCATTCCCATGGTCCCGCCGAGGATGCCGGCGCCGACCATGATGAAAAGCAGCATGCTGGTCGTCCGCACCGCGCTCATCAGGCAATCGACAAGGACTGGCAGGGTGAGCCGTCGGAACAGCGCCGCGAAGATCAGCGACAAGAGCGACCCGATCGCTGCGGCCTCGGATGGCGTCATGATGCCCAGGTAGATGCCGGCAAGGACGACGAACATCACCACGAAGATCGGCCACATCGCCAGCACGAGGCGGATGCGCTCCCGTCCCGCGGGCACGTCCGCCGGCGGCGCCAGCCCCGGCGAAAGCACCACGCGCAGCCAGATGTAGCCCATGAACATGAGCATCAGCAGCAGCCCCGGCAGGATGCCGGCGATGAAAAGCTCGCCGATCGACTGCTCGGCGATGACGCCGTAGATGATGAACGCCGAACTGGGCGGGATGAGGATTCCGAGCGTGCCCCCCGCGGCGATCGAACCGAGGGAAAGCCGCTCGTCATAGCGAAGGCGCTCCATCTCCGGGATCGCCATGCTTCCCACCGTTGCCGCGGTGGCCACGCTCGATCCCGAGACCGTCGCGAAGAGGCCGCATGCCACGATGTTCGTCTGCAGCAGGCCGCCCCGCGTCCGGCCGAGCAGGGCGCCGCTTCCCGAATAGAGCCGGCTGCTCACGCCGCTGCGCAGCATGACCTGCCCCATGAAGATGAACAGCGGGATCGCACTCATGATGAAGCTGTTGGAGAGATCCCAGGCGACGTAGGCGATGATGCCCGGGTGGCCGACGAACAGGAACGAGGCGGCGACACCAACGAGTCCCAGCGCCACGGCCACCGGAAGCCCCATCGCAAGAAGGACAAAGATCGCCCCGACGATGATGAGCGACGTTTCCGACCAGTGCATGCTAGTCATGGCCGGCGGCCTCGGCCGCCTCTGCACTCCGGTCTGGCCGGCCGCGCAGGACATCGGAGAGAACGACCGCAATGAGGAGGCTCAACCCGATCGGAATCAGCGCCTGGATCGGCCAGAGGGTGATGTCGATGTTGGTGCGTGAACTGGAGCCGAAACGGAAACTGGACACCGCGGAGCGGAAGGTGAACCAGAACACGACGACGCAGAACAGGATGATCAGGATTCGATTGACGAAGGTGAGCACGGCCCGCGGGCGCCGCGGGAGACACGAACCGAGCGCATCCACGCGGATATGAGCGTTCTGCAGGTAGGTGTCGGCGAGGCCGAGGAACACAACGGCAACAACGAGATAGCCCGACACCTCGACCGCCATCCGCGTCGTGACACCGGCGAGCCAGCGCCCGAGCACGTCGACGCTGACGAGCAGCGTGATCGAGAGCAGTGCCAGACACCCCAGCAGGGCGGCGCCCCTCGCCAGCCGGGCAGAGACCATGTCAAGACCGGCGAGAAGCTGGCGTACCATCCCCCGCATCCTCGCACTCTCCTCCGCCCAGGGGCCTTTCGGGCTTCCGAAAGGCCTGCCGCCCTTCCTGACCGGGCAACCGCCATCCGGCGGTTGCCCAGTCGCACTGACCATGGCAAGAAAGCCGCGGCGTGAGCGTCAGCGCAGCGAGCGCCCGAGTGCGGCCTCGATGGCGTCGAGCATCTCGATCCCCGCGGCGCCCGACCGGGCGAGTTCCGACTCGAGCGTCGGCTTCACGATCCTGTCGGACATCAGCTGGAACCAGGCATCCGAGACCTCCCACTCGAACGAGCGGAGGCCACCAGCCATCTGCGCGTCGATCTCGACCTGGTGGGACCGCGGCATCCATGCCTGGATGATCTGCATCGCGAGGCCGAGCTCCTCCATCACGATGGCACGGGTCTCGGCCGGCAGGGCGTTCCACTTGTCCAGATTCACGGCCAGCAGATAGATCTGGTTGTTCAGCCCGATGGAATATCCGTAGGGCGCGACCTCATGCAGCTTCGAGCCCGTGATCGAGCCGTAGCCGGTGAAGATCCCCTTCACCAGTCCGCGCTGCAGCGCCGTGTAGGCCTCGGCGAAGGCGACCGGCACCGGCAGGCCGTTCGCGGCCTCGACGATGTCGGAGTAGAGCTTGGCCTGGGCCCGGATGCTGCGGCCGCCGAAATCGGTCAGGTCGGCAATCGGCTCGGTCGCCCAGAAGCCGATTTCAGGGAATGGCCGCACGGCAAGAATATGCAGGTTCAGCCGGTTGGCCTCGCGCTGAAGGATCGGGAAGCCGGCTGCGATCGCCGTGCGCTTTTCCACCTCGTCACGGAACAGGAAGGGCGTCTGCAGCAATCCGATCAGGGGGAAATCCGAGGCGTGCCAGTCGCCGACGATCACCGACATGCTCAGATCGCCGGCCTGGAGCGCCCGGACCCAGTCGGTTTCCTTGATCGGCAGCGAGCCGACGGGAGCGGTGGAGATGTCCAGTTCCCCGCCGGTGCGCGCCTTGATGCGGTCGAAGGCCTGCTGCTGGATCTGGTCGTCGTAGGCGTTCAGGTTGGGGCGGGTGATCAGAACCGACCATCGCTCCGACGCCAAGGTCGCTGCGGTCGATGCCGCCAGGAACATGCATGCAGCCATGCACGATGCAGCGAAAGGCATGATCCTCGACTTCACGTCCCATCCCCCCCTGATACTCAAGCTAATGCGCACAAAAAAATACACAGAAAATTTAGACTGTCAAGCCTTTGAAGACTTGCAGAAGGTTCGCGAGTTCCAGCCATTCATGCGCTTTGGCAGAAAATGACGCGCATCGGTCGGGCTGCCGTCGCCCGTGACCGATGCAGCCGCGATGCCGGCCCAACGGCGCCTGCCGACCGTGGGGGTTGTGGCGCGGCGTCAGCCGAGGTGGTTTCGCGACAGGGTGCGCCCGAGGAAGGCCAGCACATGCAGCGGGCTCGTCTGATGCCAGGTCGCAAGCGTCGGCAGGTCGATCGCCAGCGACCCCGCCCCGCCCAGAAGGATTACCTCGGTTCCTGCGGGCGTGTCAGGGACACCGGCAAGGTCGAGGATCGTGTTCTCGAGGCAGGGCCGCAGCACTGCCGCGCGACGGCCCGCGACGATGGCGAACGCATCGGGGCTTGACGGGCGGTATCCATGGCAGATGCCGACCGGGATGACACCGAGCGGACCGCACGCATCCCGCAGATAGGGTGCCGCATGCTGGACCGGAGGCAGCGCCGAGGTCTTCACGAGCCGCGTGCGGACAGCCCGCAGCGCCGGACGCATAGCACCGAGTGTCGTCGGAGCGGCCATGGGGTCCAGCCCGTACATCAGATGCCCGACGGCGATGGCGGTCTCCTCGACCGATATCCCGGCCAGAACGCCGGGACTGGCCAGCGCCTGGACGAGCGGCGGCCGTATCCCTTCTGCCGCCAGCTGTGCCACCAGCAACCGGAAATCCTGCAGCCGGTCGGCGGCCCAGCAGGCCCCGCGCGCCTCGCCGAAAGGGATGTGGGTGAAGATGCCGTGCAGCCGAACCCGTGGCTCCTGCCCCACGCACCGGATCAGCGCCGCCGCTCGGGACAGCGGCACCCCGAAGCGGCCGAACCCGCAGTCGACCTTGACACAGACCGCCATCGGCCCGCTTCCGGCCGATGCCGCGACGAGCGCAAGCGTCTCTTCGTCTCCGATCGAGGGGATCAGGTCGAGGCGCCGAAGATGCGCGACATCCTCGGGGCGAAGGCCCGACAGCAGCTGCAGCGGTCCCCCCACGCCCCCCCTCCGTATCGCGGCGGGGTCGCTGTGGGTGCCTACCCCAAGGCGACGCCCCCGGGCGCGCGGTCGCCGGTGCGCGACTTTGGCGGCGCCCAGGCCGTAGGCGTCTGCCTTGAGCACCGGGATGACGGTATGGCGGCCGCCACAAAGCCGGCCGAGGTGGCGGAAGTTCGCCTCGATCGCGCCGAGATCAATGTCGATCACCCCCGGGCCCTGAAGGCCGCCCGCGACTGGGTCAGGGCCGCCGCCGGAGTCGCCGGTCACGCGCCGGCCCCAAGGCGCGCGACGCCTTCCAGCATCGCGTCGGTCATGGCGTCGAGATCGAACCGCGGCCTCCAGCCCCAGTCCCGGCGTGCACGCGAATCGTCGATCGTCGCAGGCCAGCTGTCGGCGATCGCCTGGCGGAAGTCGGGCTCGAAGGTGCAGGAAAACCCCGGCACCCGCCGGGCGATGGCCGCCGCCAGTTCACCGGCGGTGAAGCTCAGCGCGGTCAGGTTGTAGCTGCCGCGCACGGTGATCGCCGCAGCGGGCGCGGTCATCAACTCGACCGTCGCGCGCAGCGCGTCCTCCATGAACATCAGCGGCAGCACCGTGTCCTCGCGCACGAAGCAGCGGTACGATCCGGTCCGGAGGGCGTGGAGGAACATCTCGACCGAGTAGTCGGTCGTACCGCCGCCCGAGAACCGGCTGTAGCTGACGAGTCCGGGATAGCGGAGGCTTCGCACATCGATGCCGAAGCGGAGGGCGTAGTACCGGCAGAGCGCCTCGCCGGCCAGCTTGGTGACGCCGTACATGGTGGTCGGCTCCAGCACCGTTTCCTGAGGCGTGCCATGGCGTGGGCTGGTGGGGCCGAAGACCGCGATCGAGCTGGGCCAGAACAGCCTTTCGACCGTCGACCGCCGGGCGATGTCGAGCACCGTCCTGAGGCTGCCGAGGTTGACGGTCCATGCGCGGTCCGGGTCAGTCTCGCCGGCAGCCGAGAGCAGCGTCGCGAGATGATAGACCTGGGTGATGCCGTTCGCTGCGACGGCATCCTGGAAGGCTGCCGGGTCAGTGACGTCGAGTTCCATCGCCGGTCCGGATTCGGCGACCTCGTCAGCGAGCCGGCCGCGGTGCCAGGCAGCTATCACGGCCTCCTGGCCGTGCCGACGCCGGAGAACCGGGACGAGATCGGTCCCGACCTGACCGGCGGCGCCGGTCACGAGTATCCTCGGCTGGCGCGAAGGCTCCCTCGGCAGGGGCGCCGCGCTCATTCCGCCCCCCCGGTCGCCGCCGCCACGCCCGGGGCACTGCCCGCCGCTCCCGAGCCCGACCTTGCGGCACGGGCCCACTCCTCGGTGACCTTGCCGTCCTCGAGGTCGCGCGCCAGGCTTTCCGGGCGGCGCAGCGTCGGGTTCCCGATCCCGCCGCCGCCCGGCGTCTCGATGCGGATCCTGCCGCCCGTCGGAACATCGACGGTGCACTTGGACCGCAGGACGCGGCCTTCGCCTTCGGGATCATAGACGAAACGTGCGGGGGCGCCGGAGTCGCCGCCATCAAGGCCCCAGGGCGCGAATTTGCATCCGTCGGAGAGGATCGTGCAGGTCACCGGCGCATGGGGAAACTCGAAATCCCGCCGGACGCCCAGCCCGCCGCGGAACTGACCGGCCCCGCAGCTGTCGACGATGAGTTCGTAGCGCCGGACCAGGATGGGATAGTTCAGCTCCACTTCCTCGATCGGCGCGTTCTCGGTGTTCTGGAGGTTCACCTGGACCGCATCGGGTCCGTCCTTGCCGGGGCGGGCGCCGTTGCCGCCGGCGATCGTCTCCATGTAGCAGAAGTATTCGTTGCGCAGCGGGTCGTGGCCGCCGAACCCGAGGTTGACGATCAGCCCCTTGCCGCAGGCCGGAATCCGCTTCGGCAGGGCGGGGTGAAGCGCCTTGAAGACCACGTCGGTCAGCCTTGCGGCAAGTTCCCACCCGCCGACCACGGCCATGGGCCGCTGCGCGGTGCAGCACAGGCCGTCGGGCCCGTCGATGTGGATGCGGCTGAGGAAGCCGTCGTTCACCGGCAGCCTGTTGTCGATCAGGCAGCGGCTGACGAAGGCGATGGCGCATCGGGCCATCGGGCGCGTGCAGTTGAGCGGGCCCGCCCGCTGCGGCGAGGAGCCCGTGACGTCAAGGTGGATGTGACCGTCCCGGATCGTGACCCGGGCGCGCAGGCGCACCGGCTCGTCGTCCATCCCGTTGTCGTCGCGGAAGCCCTCGGCCTCGTAGATCCCCTCCGGCAGCCGGCGGATCTCGCGCTCGGTCCAGCGCTCGGTGTAGCGAAGCAGCTCGGCAAAGAACTTCTCTAGGAAATCGGCACCGTAGCGTTCGACAAGGCTGGTCACCCGCCGCAGGCCGATGACGTTGGCCGACATCTGTGCCCGCAGGTCGCCCCGGGTCTCGCGCGGCGCGCGGACGTTCGAGAGAAGGAGGTTCAGGACGTTGTGGTCGATCCGGTCGCCGCGGGCGATCAGGGTCGGCGGGATGATCAGGCCTTCCTGGAAGATCTCGCGGCTGACACCGAGGCTCGCCGGAGCCGACCCCCCGACGTCGACGTGATGCGCCATGTTCGCGAAATACCCGATCCGCCGACCCTGCACATCGATCGGCGTGATCGCGGTGATGTCGTTCAGGTGGCTGGTTCCGCGGTGGGCATCGTTGATCAGGAAGACGTCGCCGCTCTGCATGTTCTCGGGCCCGATCTCGCGGATCACCGCAGGCACGATCGAGGACATCGACACCAGATGCGCGGGCTGGGCGAAGGACTGGGCCACGCAGAGCGGCGTCGCATCGAAGAAGGCGCAGGAGAAATCGGCTCTGGTCTTGATGTTCGTGGAATAGGCGGCGCGCCGGATCGTCACCGCCATCTCTTCCGTGATGTTGAGAAGTGCATTCCGGATCACCTCGAAGGAGACCGGATCGATATCCTCCAGCCCATCCGCCTGGGCCCGGCGGGCGACCTCACTGCGCATCGTTGTCGCTCCGCTCTGGGTTACGTCCGGTGTTGGCGTCGTTCTCTGCGCCGGTCGCGACGAGAAGACTTCCCGCCTCAGTCACGAGCACGGACGCGCCGGCCGGAATGACGATGGTTGTGTCCATCTGCTCGACGATCGCGGGGCCGTCGAAGCGGTCGCCCGTACCCAAGAGCCTGCGGTCGTAGAGCGGCACCGGCACCGGCTGACGCGGATCGTCGAAATGGACCGGCCGGTACCCCTTGATCGCCTGCCGGCCGCCTTCACCGTCGGGAAGCTTGCGCATGACCGGGCGACGGACCTTCCCGATGCCGGAAAGCCGCAGGTTCACCAGCCGCACCGGCTCGGTCCGGCTTGCGAAGCCATACGCCTCGGCGTGCCGCTCGTGGAACGCGGCGATCAGGCGGCCGACGCCGTCGCCGTCGAGTTCTGACGGCACCGGCAGCTTGAGGTGGAAGGACTGGCCCACATAACACATCTCGATCTCGCGCAGGAACGAGCGGTCGGCGGGGGCGACATGCTCGGCCGCGAGCATCCGGCCGATCGCCTCTTCCATCTCGCCGTAGATCGCCGAGATCTCTCCGGCATCGGCCGCCCGCTGGTGTTTCATGTACGTCCGTACCATGTCGTGCTTCAGGTCGCTCGCAAGCATCCCCAACGCGGAGTTCAGCCCGGGCGTCGGCGGCACCAGCACCCGGCCCACGCCCAGGGCCCTGGCGATCGACAGGGCGTGCAGCGGCCCCGCACCACCCGAGGGGACAAACACATAATCGCGCGGGTCGATCCCCTGCTCGACCGAGATGAAGTAGAGCGCGCTTGTCATCCTGGCGTCGGCGATGGCAACGATCGAGAGCGCTGCCTCGACCACGCCGATCCCCAGCGGCTCGGCTACCGCCCTGCGGATCGCCTCCTCCGCAAGGCCCCGGTCGAGCCGCACCTCGCCACCGAGGAAATAGTCAGGATTGATCCGGCCCAGCACCAGATTGGCGTCGGTGATCGTGGCTAATGCGCCGCCTCGGCCGTAGCACGCGGGCCCCGGATCGGCGCCCGCGCTCTGCGGCCCGACCGACAGCGCGCCGCCCGGGTCGACCTGCGCGATGCTGCCGCCGCCCGAGCCGATTTCGACGAGGCTGATGACCGGGGTCAGGACGGGGTATCCAAGGCCCTTCGGCGAAGTCACGGTGGCAATCGCCGCCGCACCAACCTCGAACTGCTCGGTGATCTGGGGGCGTCCGGCGTGGACGACCGCCGCCTTGGCCGTGGTGCCGCCGATGTCGAGCGCAAGCAGGTTCCCGAAGCCCGAGCGCTCGGCGACGAAGGCCGCGCCGATCACTCCGGCGGCAGGGCCGGATTCGACGAGATGGACCGGATGCCGCTTGGCGACGTCGGCCGACATCAGCCCTCCCGCCGACGTCATCAGGTGCAGTTCGGGTGCTACCTTCCGCTCGCGGAGCCGTTGTTCCAGACGCTCGATGTAGGGCGTCACCCTCGGCAGAAGCACGGCGTTCAGAACCGTGGTGCTGGTGCGGGGATACTCGCGGTACTCGGGGCAGACGTCGGAGGACAGGACAATCGGCAGTCTGCCGCATTCCTCCTGGAGGATCCGGCCGGCAAGGCGCTCGTGCATCGGGTCGCGGTAGGAGTGCAGGAAGGCGACCGCGATCGACTCGACCCCCGCCGCCACCAGCCGCCGCGCCGCCCTGCGCAGGGCTTCCTCGTCGAGCGGCACGAGCACCGCCCCGTCAGGGCCGATCCTTTCCGGCACCCCGAGGCATCGGGAACGGGCGACCAGGGGGCGAGGCTTGTCGTAGAACACGTCATAGAGGTTGGGACGGGTCTGGTAGGCGATTTCGAGCACGTCGCGGAAGCCATCAGAGGTGATCAGTCCGGACTTCGCGCCCTTTCCCTCGATGATCGTGTTGGTGGCAATCGTCGTGCCGTGCACGACGAAGGCGACGTCGGTCGGCATGATCCCGTAGTCGGCCAGCGCCTTGTCGATTCCGGCGATGCAGCCCTGCGACGGGTCCTCGGGGACCGTGTGGACCTTCGAGACGAGGATTTCGCCGGACTGCTCGTCGACGAGAACGACATCGGTGAACGTGCCGCCGACATCGACCCCGACCCGGAACTTCCGCTGCTGCGCGAGGTCTCTGCTTCCGTCCATAGGGATGCTCCGATATGTCTTTGGTTCGCGCGGGCGCAGGGAATGGGACTTCAGGGAAAGGCGAGGATTCGCCTGGGGTTCTCGATCAGGATGCGGCGGACTTCATCCCCCGCGATCCCCATCGCGCGCATCCATTCCGCGACGTAGCGCGGGATGTGCTCGTAGCCGGGGCCGCCGTAGGCGGCCAGCCGCATCTTGAAGCACACGTCATGGGAAACGACCACCTGCGATCCGTGGCCCGCGGCGATCAGGAAGGCAATCTCCCGGATGCGTTCGCCATCGCTGGGAACGTCCACCCGCCCGTGAGGGTAGGCCGGCCGCACCTCGCCAAACCAGTCGTATTCAAGGCAGCAGCCGCGCCGAGCAAGCCGCAGCAGGGTATCCGCATCGAAGCCTGTCCGCTCGATATGCCCCATGACCACACGGGCAGGGTCGGCCCCCGCGCGCTCGAGCACGTCAAGGATTTCGAACGGCGCATCGACGTGTCGCCCCGGGTGGATCGTGATGGCGGCGCCGGTCTCCCGCTGGGCGCGCGCCGAGGCGCGCAGCGACTTGGCCTCGTTGGGGTGCAGCGGCCAGGAACAGCCGACCTCGCCGATGATCCCGGCCCTTATGCCGGTCCCGTCGACACCGACGAGGATGTCGGCGGCGATCTCGTCGGCAAGCTCTTCCTCCGACCGCTCGGCCATGTCGGCGGGGTGAAAGCCGGCGTGGTAGTAGCCGCATCCCATCACGATGTTGACGCCACAGCGCCGCGAGATGTCACGCAGCACCGGGGGGTGGCGGACAAGGTCGGCGGTATTGACGTCGACGATCGTGCCGCCGCCCGCATCCTTGAACAGCATGACCTCCGCGGCCGCCAGTTCGGGATCGTCGAGGACGAGATTGTCGAGGCTGGAAGCCCAATTCTTGGTCACCCAGGCAAGGTTGGACAGCGTCACCTGCTGCCGGGACAGCGCCCGCCCGCGCGCGTCAGCGGGCTCGTCGAAGACCCTCCTCAGGTCGACAAGGAGGTGTTCGTGCATGAGCGTGATGCCCAGCCCCTCGGGCGCGACCGGGCCCAGCACTGTCTGCGCCCTGCCGGACAGACTTCCGGATGCCATTCGGTTCCGCCCCCCTCCGGAATGTCGTTGCACTATTCGATATTCTCTGTATTAAACTCTGTCAATCACCTTCAATGTCGCCTTGTGATTCCAGCCCCGATGCCCACACCGTTGATCGACCTCAGAAGCGACATGCTGGGAGCGCGCTCGCCGGCGGTGATCGAGGCGATGTGCCGTGCCGCCGGGCGGCCGGCCGAGATGGACGAGCGGCGCGACGTCGAGATTCGCGGCCTCGAGGAAGAGGTTGCGGCGACGCTCGGGCAGGAGGACGCGGCCTTCCTGCCGACCTGCACGCTGGCCAACCAGATCGCGCTGCGGCTCGCGGGCAGGCGCGGCACAACCGTGCTTGCCGACGACCAGTCCCATCTCGCAACCACCGAGCGCGACGCCGTCGGCAAGTTGCAGCAGGTCGGGTTGCGGCTGGTGCCCGGGGCGCATGGCCATCTGTCGCCCGACCAGGTGGCGGCGGCACTGGCGGCGCCCGACCGCCCGGCGTTGGTCTGGCTGGAGAACACGCACAACCTCGCCGGCGGCTCGGTGATGCCCCCGGGCTGGCAGGCCCAGATCGCGCGGCTGTGCCGGGATGCGGGCGCCCACCTCCATCTGGACGGGGCACGGATCTGGAATGCCGCGGTTGCGCTCGAGGTTGCGCCGGCGGCTCTTGCCGAGGACGCCGACAGCGTTTCGGTCAGCCTGAACAAGGCGATGGATGCCCCGCTCGGCGCCGTGCTGGCGGGCCAGGCGTGTTTTGTGCGCGAGGCTGCGACCCTGCGGCGCCGGCTCGGCGGGCAATGGCGCCCCGTGGGGTTGCTTGCCGCGGCCGCGCGCGTCGCCCTTCATGAACATCCCGCCCGGATCGCGCGATCGCATCGGCTGGCCCGCCGGCTTGCGGACTTCCTGGGGCAGCGCATGCCGCCTCGTCACATCGTTCCGCCCGAGACGAACATCGTCATGATCCGCCTGGCCCACCGTGCCGGAACGGACGCCGCGATCGCCGCGTTGCGCGATCGCGGCGTCGCCGCCCTCGGCTTCGGAGGCGGGCGCATCCGGCTCGTGCTTCATTCGGGGATCGACGAGGGACGACTTGAGGCCGTCGCGGAGGCCGTCGCGGCGGTGCTGGGTGTTGCGGACCGTTGTGGGGAGGCTCCGGCGCCCGCAGCGACATGACGCGAAGACAACGGAAAGATGGCGGACATGGGAACCTATGATGCGATCGTCGTCGGCTGCGGGATCAGCGGCGCGGCAACTGCCTACCACCTGCGTCGGGAGGGCCTGCAAAGGGTGCTCGTGATCGAGAAGGGGCCGGGCCCCGCCTGCGGCCCGACCGGCCACAGCGCCGGGGTCGTCCGCATGCACTACTCGCACCCCATCCTCGTGCGCATGGCCATGGAGAGCCGCGAGATGTTCGCCGCCATGCCGGACATGCTGGGCAGGGATGGTGGCTTCCGGCCCACCGGCTGGTGGCTCGCGATGGGCGACAACATGATCGCGCAGGTCCGTGCGAACCTCGAGATGCAGCGGACCGAGGGCCTCGTCACCGAACTCCTGGGGCCCGAAAGCCTTGCCGATCGCTCCCCGTGGCTCAATCCCGAGGGGGTGGCCGGCCTCCTGTTCGAGCCTGGCAGCGGCTATGCCGACCCCGTCCAGACGACCGAGGCCTTCGCCGACGCCTTCGCCCGCGAGGGCGGCGAGATCCGCTTCCGGACCCCCTGCCGGGCGCTGGTCCGCCGAGAAGACCGCATCGTGGGCGTGCTGCTGGACGAAGGGCCGGTTCATGCCGGCGTCGTTGTCAATGCCGCGGGCCCCTGGGCGCGGGCCCTCGCGGCATCCGCAGGCATCGACGTGCAGCTCCGCGCCGTCCGCGAGCAGGATGCGATCTGGGAGGTCCGGGCGGGCAGGCCGATGCCCGAGTGTTCGTTCTCGACCACGATCGAGGCCGCCTACTGCCGCCCGCTCGGGAACGGTCGCTTCATCCTCGGCCTCGGCTTTCCCAAGCCCTATCACGATGTCGACCCGAACAACTACAAGACCACGATCGACGATGACATCCTGAGCCTTTCGTTCGAGAAGAACGCCGCGCGCCTGCCCAACCTGAACGGGGCGCGCCTCGTCGGCTCGTACGCCTCCCTCTACGACGTGTCCGTCGACTTCTATCCCTATGCCGGTCCGCGCGCCGGCCTGGCGGGCTATGCAGACTGCTCGGGCGGAAGCGGCCATGGATTCAAGATCGCTCCGGCGATCACGCGCCACCTTGCCCGCTGGATCACCACGGGGAAGACCACGCCCGAGTTCGCAGGCCTCGGGCATGACCGGATCGCGGCAGGTGCGCTGTTCGCGGGGCTGGGAGGCAACCGCGGGTAGACCTCGCGCCGGCGACCGGCGCCGCCGGGCCTACGGCACCTCGATCCTCGGGAAGGAGTCGACGAGTGACGTGCGTATGAACGACTGGAGGCGGTCACCGATCGCACCGACGTGCAGGCGCGCAAGCCTGTCGGCCTCCTCCCGGTCGCCGCGGGCAATGGCATCGAGCAGCTTGGCGTGGTCGGCGTGGAGGGTCTCGAGGTAACCGGGATAGCTCGGGGCCCAGGATCGCGCCGTCGACAGCAGGGTCAGGGTCAGCCGGTGGTATTGCGGCAGAAGGCTGTCGTAGAGCTTCGCCATGTGACGGTTGCGGGAGGCCTCGGCGACGGCACCGTGAAAGCGGCTGTTTGCCTCGCTGATGGCGACGATGTCGTCCTCCTCGATCGCCTTGCGCAGCCGGTCCTGTTCGCGGGCCATCGCGTCCAGATCGGCCTGCCGCCGCGAGGACGCCGCCCACCGCGAGGTGACCCGCATGCACACCTCCATCGCAGCGACCAGTTCGGGAACCTCCTGCAGGTCGAGCGCACGGACGCTGGCCCCGCGGTTCGGCTCAAGCGCCACGAGCCCGTCGGAGGCGAGCCTCAGAAGGGCCTCGCGAACCGGCGTCCGGGAAAGGCCGAACTCCGCGGCCAGCGCGTTTTCGTCGATGATGGCACCGGGCAGCATCTCCATCGCGAGGATCCTCGCCCTCAGCGCGTCGTACACGATCCTGCTTCCGCTGCCCTTGGGGCGGCCGACGGCCCGGTTTCGGGTCAATGCCGGATGCTCCTTCCTGCGTCCCTCACACGACTACCCGGTCCGTCGCTCGCTTTGCGTCGGCTGGTCGACCCCGGGGTCGCCGGGGCATTCCTGCGCCCGGGCAAGGAGCGGCAGCCAGTGCAGTCCCGCAATGACCTCAGGACTGCCTGTCTTGTCAATCGCATCGCACCGCGGTGCTGTGCACGGGCGCGCAATTTCGCCATGCGGCAACCCCGTCATCAAGGCACATGGGTGCACCGGCAGCGTTCCCTCGGCAGGAAACCCGGCGGC
Source organism: Paracoccaceae bacterium (assembly GCA_023383015.1). GTDB lineage: Bacteria > Pseudomonadota > Alphaproteobacteria > Rhodobacterales > Rhodobacteraceae > JAHDXW01. The sequence continues at coordinate 65,185 of JAHDXW010000014.1, read as the reverse complement.
AGAACACCGGCGGAGCGCGGTCCTGCCCACAAGATTGGCTCAGGTTCCGTCCGCGCCACTCCCAAGGGGCATACGTTTGGAGTCTGCCAGACCGGACCAAACCGGGTCCGCAGGGGGTACCGACTCCCGCTGGCGTCAGGGATCCGCGCGATCCGGTGGGGACAGCCACGGATGCCGGGCTGTCTGCGACGTGAGCAAGCATGCGGCCGCACCGGTGAAGCGGACATGCAGCCAGGCGGGATGCCCTCCCTGGGCCGAATGCCAGGTCTGGACTGCAGGACCCACCGCTGATCGGATATCGCCCGACCGCAGCGGCGGGCCGCGGCGGATGTCTGACGCGGCGCACCGGGGAGCGAGCCACGGCGACAGGTGCAGGCCGGCCTCACCAGATGGCGGCACGATCGCGCCTTCCTGCAGAGGCCGTGGCCTGGCATCGCCCCGTGCGGCACGTGGTCAGGAAGGCGCTTGATCCGCGCTCCCCACCACCGGCGAACCGCAAGGATCACGGGCGACGATCGAGGTCACCTCGAAGCGCAGAAGCAGTTCGCCGTTCTGGTCGCGTGTCTCGAACCGCTGGCGGACATGGCCTCGGTCGGGACGCGACGAAGGGCGCAGGCCGGTGATCGTAACCTCCACCGACAGTGTGTCGCCCGGCCGGGCGGGGCGCAGCCAGCGCAGGTTCTCGATCCCGGTGCCGGCCAGTGCCGTGCCCCGGACGATCGACGCCTCGTTGTACAGCCGGAAGCTCATCACCAGGGTGTGCAGACCGCTGGCCACAAGGCCACCGAACAGGCTTTGCCTCGCGGCATGCGCATCGGCGTGAAAGGTCTGGTAATCCCACTCCATCGCGAAACGGATGATCGCGTCATCGGTCAGCGTGGCGCCGGGCGTGCGGAACGCCATGCCCACCTGCAGGTCGTCGAACCACAGCGGCGGTGTCATCCGATCCCCAGGAAGGCTTCGCGGATCGATGGGTCGTGCAGCAGAACGGCGGCGCTGTCCGACCTGACGATGGAGCCCTTCTCGAGCACGAAGGCCCGGTCGCTCACCTCGAGCGCGCGCCCGACATCCTGTTCCACCAGCAGGATGGTCACGTTTTCGGAGCGCAGCTGCGCGAAGAGCGCGAAGATCTGGTCGACGATGATCGGCGCGAGGCCCTGCGAGGGCTCGTCGAGCAGCAGGAGCCGCGGGTCCGCCATCATCGCGCGCCCGATCGCCAGCATCTGCTGCTCGCCGCCCGACAGCATCCCGGCCCGCTGGCCCCGCCGGTCCTTCAGGATCGGGAAGCGAGCGAACTCGCGCTCCTTGTTGCGTTGCCGCTGGTCGGCGGACAGGGTGTAGCCGCCGAGGTCGAGGTTTTCCTCGACCGTCAGCGATGGGAAGGTGCCCCGCCCTTCGGGTACTGCCCGGATGCCGGCGCTCACGACCTCGTGCGGCCGGCGGCCGACCAGCTGCCTTCCGGCCATGCTTATCGCGCCGCCGATGAACGGCATCTGCCCGAGGATCGCGCGCAGCATCGTCGTCTTGCCGGCACCGTTGGAGCCCACGACCGCCGAGATCGAGTTCGGCTCCAGTGACAGGGTGATGCCGCGCAGCACCATCGCGCCGGGCGTGTAGGCCGCGGTGACGTCAGTGAGCTTGAGCATAGCGGCTTCCCAGGTAGGCCTCGATCACGGCGGGCGAGCGCGCCACGTCCCGCGGACTGCCCTCGGCCAGCACGCTGCCGCGCGCGATCACCACGAGGCGCTGCACAAGCGCCAGCACCGCTCGCACATCATGCTCGACGAAGATGATCGCCACGCCGGTGGCGTTAACTGCGCGAAGGATATCAAGCACCTGATCGGTCTCGGCGGGGTTCAGGCCCGCCACCGCCTCGTCGGTCATCAGGATGCGCGGCCGGGTCGCCAGCGCACGGGCGATCTCGAGCCGCTTGGCCTCGCCCGTGGTGATCTCGGCGACATCGCGGTGGGCTACCGCGGCCAGGCCACAGATGGCCAGCGCCTGCGCGGTGCGCTCCGCCGCGGCGATCCCCCCGGTCTTCCCGACCGGGCAGAACAGCGAGGCGACATGCACGTTCTCCCAGCAGGTCATGCCGGGCAGGAGCGAGGCAGACTGGAAGGTCCGGGCGATGCCGGCGCGGCAGATCAGGTCGGGGCGGCGCCCGCCGATCGACTGCCCCGCCAGCCGGATCGCTCCCGAAGTCGGCTCCTGCACGCCGGAGATGAGGTTGAACAGGGTCGACTTGCCGGCACCGTTCGGACCGATCAGGCCCAGCACTTCGCCCTCGGACAGGGTGAGGCTGACGTCGCTGATCGCGGTGACGCCGCCGAAGCGCTTGGTCACCGACACGACGTCCAGAAGCGGCGGGGCGGTCACTTGCGCTTGCTCCATGCCTTCTCGATCAGGCTGACCAGTCCACCGGGCCAGAAGCTGATGATGGTGACGATCATGATGCCGTAGATCAGGTGGTGGTACTCGAGGAAGTTCGACCATGCGATCTGGTCGATCGCGCTGAGCACCAGGCCGCCGAGGATCGGGCCGGTCACCGTGCCGATGCCACCGAAGATGCTGATCAGGATCATGTTCAGCGTCATCGACATGCTGAAGACGTTGTCGGGCGAGATGTAGACGAGGAACGGGCCATAGGCCGCACCCATCACGCCCGGCCAGATCGCGCTAAACACGAAGGCGACGGACTTGTAGTGCGTGGCCGGCACCCCGACCGAGGCCGCCACGATCTCGTCCTTGTGGAGGGCCTTCAGCGCATAGCCAACGCGAGAGGCCATCAGCGCCACGACCGACAGCAGGCACAGGCCCAGGAGCCCCAGCATCAGGTAGTAGAAGAACGTCAGAGACCCGAGGTCGGGGAAGTTCCAGCCCATGTCCCACTGCTCGATGCCGCGGGTGAACGACCAGGTTCGCACGATCGTCTCGACCGCCATCTGCGCCGCCAGCGTCGACAGCGCGAAGTAGAAGCCGCGCTGGCGGAACAGCGGAATGAACAGGAGCGAGAACAGCCCCGCCACCACCCCGCCCCCGACGATCGCCACGACAAAGGGCAGGTCGGCGCGGATGATCAGCATGGCCGAGGTGTAGGCGCCGATGCCGAAGAAGGCTCCGTGCCCGAACGAGGGGTAGCCGGCCACCCCGCCGATGATGTTCCAGGAACTGGCGAGCGCGATATTGACGAAGGTGAAGATCAGCACGCGCTGCCAGTAGGCGTCGACCATGAAAGGCATGACGGCGGCGATGGCGAGGAAGGCGAGGATCACGACGATCCGACGCCCCGTCTCGTGCCCGGCCGCACCGTGCAGGGCGGGCACCATTGCTGCGGACCGGGCGGGTTGGACCGTCATTTCCGCACCACGGTTCCGAGCCCGAACAGCCCCGCGGGCCGCAGCATCAGCATCACGATCAGCGCCCCGAAGATGACCGCAGGTGCAGTGCTGGGCCAGTAGTAGTAGGCCGCGAAGTTGAGCACGCCGTACAGGAACCCGCCGACCAGCGCCCCGCCCATCGAACCGAGGCCGCCGATGATGACGACGAGGAAGGCCTCGATCGTCCACATGAAATGCATGTGCGGTGCCGTCGGTCGCAGGCCGAGGATGAGCGCCCCGGCCAGCCCCGCCCAGGCGCCGCAGATGCCCATGGTCAGCAGGAACACCCGTGGCACGTTGATGCCCACAAGCTCGGCCGACTGGCGGCTGTCACGGCAGGCGCGCACCGCGCGGCCGAACGACGTGTAGTTGAGCACCGCCACCAGCAGACCCGCCGATACCAGGCTGACAACGAACACGACGATTTCGTAGGTCGGCACGAAGACGCTTCCGATTTCGACATAGGGCAGGCCGGGGACGTCAAGCCGCAGGAGCCGCTCGCTCGTGCCGAAGGCCTTGTTGGCCAGTTCGCTGACGATGATCGCCACGCCGAAGGTCTGCACCAGCACCATCAGCGGGTGCATGTTGAACACCCGGTCGATGAAGAGCCGCTGGATCAGCATGCCGAGCAATCCCGTCGTCGCCGCCGCGGCCAGCGCCGCCAGCACGATCGGCGTTCCGGCCGAGTAAAGCGCGTAGGTCACCGAGGCGCCGAGGACGATGAAGACGCCATGGGCGAGGTTCACGATGCCGAGTACGCCAAGCACGAGCGAGAAGCCGAAGGCGGCCAGCGCGAAGACCGCGCCGCGGAGAAATCCAAAGAAGAAAATGTCGAGCATCCGGCACCCTTCCGCAGACTGGGCGGGGCCGCCGCCGCAGGCGACGGCCCCGGACGTGTCAGCCGCGGCTGCGGAACTCCGCCATCGGGTACTGCAGCGTGCCCGTGGCCAGCGCGTCGGGGTGAATCACCGTCAGTTGCGGATCATTGCCCTGCCACTGCAGCACCGGGAGACCCGGGAAGTCGATCCGCCCCTTTTCATTGAAGCTGATGGGTCCCCACATCGTCGGCAGCCCATCGAGTGCCGCGATCTTCGCGCGCAGTGCCGCCGGGTCGAAGGGGGTATCGCCCGTCGCGTCGCGCAGCACATGCGCATAGATGTAGGGCACGGTGTAGGCCATGGCAGCGTGATAGGTCGGCGCATAACCCTTGGCCGCCTTGAAGGCGTCCGCGAACTCCTGCGCCGAGGCGAAATGGTCGTCGCTGTGCGCCATCTGCGGCAGCCAGAAGGTGACGCCCATGACGTAGTCGAGGTTGCGCCCCAGCGTCTCCTTCACCACGGGGTTCGTGGTCAGGTGCCCGCCGACGAAGGCCTTGGGCGTGAAGTCCAGCGCCGCAAATTCCTGCACGAGCTTGATGCAGATGATGTCCCAGCCACAGTTGTAGACGATGTCGACCTCGCCCAGCCGCTTCAGCTTGAGCACCGTCGGCCGCAGATCCTGCGTCTGCATCGGCAGCACTTCCTTCAGCGCCACCTCGATGCCCAGCGACTGCGCCATGTCCTCGATGCCGGCGGCCATCTCCAGATACACGGGGTCGTCGAATGTGACGATGGCGATGTTGCGCGGCTTGGGCTCCTGCGTGCCGAGCTTCTCGATGGCCAAGCGCCCGTAGTTGCGCGCCAGGCCGACGAGGGTGAAGGTGGTATGCCCGCCGATCTCCTCGTCGACCCGCTGCGAGGCGGCGCCTGCCTGGATCGTGATTCGCCCGTGCTTGCGGGCGATGGCGCCCTGCGCCAGCACCGTGTCGGTGCCGTAGGCGCCAACGATCAGGTCCACGTTGTCGGTGGTGATCAGCCGCTCGGTCAACTGCGCGGTGCGGGCCGCACTGTTCTCGTCGTCATAAATCGTCCACCGGACGTCGTAGTCCTGGCCGCCGATCGACATCTTGTGGCCGACCGTCTCGCTCCAGAACTCGTACGCGTCCTTGTATATCCGCGACACCTTCTCGTACGGGCCGGTCAGCGGCAGCGAGCAGCCCAGGTGCACCGTGCGCGACTGCGCCAGCGCCGGTGCCGCCAGCCCCGGTGCCATCATCGCGCCAAGCGACAGCGCAGCGCCCCCCTTCAGTACCGAGCGCCGGTTCACGGCCCCGGGCGCTGCCGGCATCGAGATCTTGTCCATTCCGTCTCCTCCCTTGGTTGCGCGGGCGTGATCTGCCCGCCTTCCCTTCACCGTCAGCCCGGCACCGCCTCCCCTGCGGTCGCCGCGCCTGTCATGTGGCTATGATCGCCACCGTCTCGCCGACCGGGACGACATCACCCTGCGCGCAGGTCGTCTCGACCAGCGTGCCCGCCGCCGGAGCGACCAGGTCGTAGCTGGCCTTGTCGGCCTCGATGACGGCAATCGTCTCGCCCTCGGCCACCGTCGCGCCGGCGCGCCGTTCCCAGGAGGCCAGCGTTACCTCCTCGATGGTCAGGCCCAGCCTCGGCACCTTCACCCTGATCCGCATGGTCCGCCTACCTTCCCCGGAAGACCGGCTTGCGCTTCTCGAGGAAGGCGCGCATGCCCTCCTTCTGGTCCTCGCTCGCGAACAGCATCAGGAACTCGCGCAGCTCGAATTCGAGGCCTGCGTCGAAACCCGGATCGGCGCCGAAGTTGACGCAGGCCTTGGCAGCGGCAAGCGCCAGGGGCGCGCGCCCGGCGAGTTCATCGGCAAGTTCGGCCGTCGCGGCCTCCAGCCGGTCGTCGGGCACGCAACTGCCCGCCAGATGCAGCGCGACTGCCTCCTGGCCGGGGATGAAGCGCCCCAGCATCAGGATTTCCTTGGCCTTCAGCCGCCCGACCCAACGCGTCAGCCGCACTGCCGCCCCCGCGCCCGGAATCACGCCGATGTTGATCTCGGCCAGCCCGAAGCGCGCGCTCTCGGCACAGATCACGAAGTCGCAGGCCAGTGACGTTTCCGTCCCGCCGCCGGTGGCCCAGCCGCGCACCGAGGCGATGACCGGCTTCGGGCAGAGTTCGATCGCCCGGAACAGGTCCAGCCAGCGGCGATTGTAGGCCCTCATCTCGGCCGGGCCGGCCGCCGCGATCTCGCCGATGTCGGCGCCGGCAGTGAAGGCGCGCGTGCCCGCGCCCTGCAGCACGATGACGCGCACCGCTTCGTCGTCCGAGGCCGCGCGGATCGCCGCATGTGTCGCCGAAACCAGGGCACTGTTCATTGCGTTGTGAACCTTCGGGCGGTTCAGCGTCAGCCACAGCACGGCGCCGCGGCGCTCGCTCAGCAGGATCTCGCCCTCGCTCATGCCGCCACCATGTCGCGCAGGGTGGACGCGATCCGCTCCGCGTCGGGCAGGAAGGCGCGCTCCAGCTGCGGGGCGAACGGGCTGGGGGCGAAGGGTGGCGTGATCCGGCGCGGCGTGGCGCGCAGCGCAATGCCGGCTTCGGCAATTGCCGCCACGATCTCGGCGGCAAGGCTGCAAGGGGCGTGCGCCTCCTGCACCACGGCCAGCCGCCCGGTCCGCCGCACCGAGGCGGCGATGCAGACCATGTCCAGCGGGCTGGCGCTGCGCGGGTCGATCACCTCGACGTCGATCCCGCCGGCGGCCAGCAGGTCGGCGGCGGCGAGCGCCGGCGCCCGCATCTGCCCCAGTGCCACCAGCGTCGCGTCGCGCCCCTGCCTGGCGATGTCGGCCGCGCCGAGCGGGACAAGGGTGTCATCACCCTCGCCGGTGACCTCTCCGGTGCTGCCGATCAGCTTCTTTGACAGCAGACACAGCACCGGGTTGTCGTCGCGGATGCCGGATTTCACGAGCCCCAGAACGTCGCGCGGGGTGGCCGGCATCACCACCTTCAGCCCGGGCACATGCGCAAACCAGGCCGCGAGGCTCTGGCTGTGCTGGGGACCCGCGTTCACACCGCCGCCACCGAAGGTGTAAAGCAGCATCGGCACCGAGACCTGTCCGCCCAGCATGTAGCGCAGCTTCGCCGCCTGGTTGACCAGGGGGTCCATGCAGCAGGTCAGAAAATCCTCGAACCCCACCTCGACAACCGGGCGCAGCCCGGTCATCGCCGCACCCACCGCTGCCGAGACAAAGCCGTTCTCGGCGATCGGCGTGTCGCGCACGCGGGCCGGGCCGAATGTCTCGTAAAGCCCGCGGGTCTGCGCGAAGATGCCTCCCGAGGCGCCGACGTCCTCGCCCAGCAGGATGACGCGGTCGTCGCGCGCCATCTCCTCGTGAAGGGCGCGGTTCAGCGCCCGGTAGTACTTAACCCGCGCCATGGGCCTGCCCCGCATAGACATCCTCGGTCAGCGCTGCGGCGGGTGGCGATTGCAGCGACCCCGCCCAGGCCAGCGCCGCGGCGATGCGCGCCTCGGCCTCCTCGCGCGCGCCTTCCAGCCGGGCGGGGTCGAGCCCCAGTGCGGCCGCTCCGCGCGCGAACCGGGCGATCGGGTCGAGGCCCTCGTCGTTGCGCCGTTCGGCTTCAGGCTTGTAGGTCTGCGGGTCGCCCTCGTAATGGCCGTGCCAGCGATAGGTCTTGGCCTCGATCAGCGAGGGACCACCGCCGGCACGGGCGCGCGCCGCCGCCTCGGCAACCGCGGCATGGACGGCCATCACGTCCTCGCCGTCGACCACGACGCCGGTAAAGCCGTATGCCGCCGCGCGCCCGGCCACGTCCGGCACGGATACATGCGTGTCGTAGGGCGACAGTTCGGCATAGCGGTTGCTCTCGCAGAAGAACACGATTCCGAGGTTCCAGAGCGCCGCCATGTTCATCGCCTCATGGGCGATCCCGGTGCCCGAGGCGCCCTCGCCGAAGAAGGCCACGACGCAGTTCGGCTGCCCGCGCACCTGCAGCGACAGCGCCGCGCCGATCCCGAGGCCCATCGACTGCCCTACGATCCCGTTCGCCCCCAGCACGCCGGCCGCCACGTCCGCAATGTGCATCGACCCGCCACGGCCCTTGGCATAGCCGTCGGCACGGGCGTAGAGCTCGGCCAGCATCCGGCCGGGATCGGCGCCCTTGGCCAGGCAATGGCCGTGGCCACGGTGGGTCGAGGTGATCAGGTCGCCCTCGACCAAGGCGCCGCAGGCGCCTGCCGCGCATGCCTCCTGACCCAGCGAGACATGGATGAAGCCGGGAAGATGGCCGTCGCGGTACCCCTTGACCGCCGCCTGCTCGAAGGCCCGGATCTCGCACATCGTGCGGTACAGCGCGAGCGCGCGTTCGGGGGCGACGGACGAAGAGGCCGCCATCGTCAGCACCCCAGTCCCCGGGCGATCAGCAACTGCTGGATTTCGTTCGTGCCCTCGCCGATCTCGAGGATCTTCGATTCCCTGTGCAGGCGGTTGACCTTGTATTCGTGCATGAAGCCATAGCCACCGTGGATCTGGTATGCATCCAGCGCGGCCTGCGTCGACAGCCGTGTGCCGATCAGCTTGGCCATCGCCGCCTCGGTATGGCACTCGCGCCCCTGGGCGTGCAGCCAGGCGACGTAATGGACGAAGCGACGCACGGTTTCGGCATGCGTCGCCATGTCCGCGAGCTTTGCCTGCGTCAGCTGGAAGCTCGACAGCGGCTGCCCGAACTGGTGCCGGCCCTTCGCATATGCCAGCGATTCCTCGAGACAGGCCCGGATCATCGCGACACCGAGGATGCCGAACACGATCCGTCCGAGGTTGAGCCCGCCCAGCGCCTGGCTCAGCCCGCGCCCCTCTTGCCCCAGCAGGTTCTCGGCGGGGATGCGGCAGTCCTCGAACACCAGTTCGCGGTTGTCCATGCCATGCCAGGCCATCTTGCTGAATGACTGGCCCAGCTTGAATCCGGGGGTGCCGGCCTCGACGATGAAACTGGAGATCGCCCGCTTGCCATTCGGCCGGTCGCCCGTCGCCGCCATCACGACGAGGCCGTCGGAGATCGGAGTGCCGGCATTCGAGATGAAGATCTTGTTGCCGTTGATGACCCATGCGTCGTTGCCATCGCGCGCGGCCCGGGTGCGAACCCCGCCGGCGTCCGACCCCGCGCCCGGTTCGGTCAGGCCGAAGGCCGCGAGCTTCTCACCCCTTGCGAATACCGGCAGCCAGCGTTCCTTCTGTGCGGCGGTGCCGAGACCGGCATACATGTTGGCGACCAGCACATGCACCTGCCAGATCAGCGCGAAGGTCTGGCTGACCGTCGCCACCTCCTCCATCGCGATGACATAGCTGAGCGAATCGATGCCGCTGCCGCCGTACTCCTGCGGGATCATGATTCCGGCCATTCCGAGGTCGGACCACTTGCGCCACAGTTCGGCGGGGAAGTCGTGGTCGCGGTCCATCTGCTCCTGGGCGGGGGCGATCTCGGACAGCGCGAAATCGCGGACCATCCGCTGAAGCTCGACCTGGTCGGGCGTCATCTCGAAGTGCAAGGCTGTTCTCCCGTACCGGCGGGGGCGCAGGCAGGCTCCGGCGCCGCCCTCACCTGTAAAATTCTACCAAACGATAGTTTGAAAGCAAGAAGAACAAACGACCGTTTGACGGCTGTTTCCCGGTCATCCCGCGCCGGCGGCGCGGATGGTGATCCGGCCGCCCGCGTCGCGCGCAAGCGTGACCGCAGAGCCGACGCCAAGACCTTCGGCCTCGCCCGCGATCCGGCCGCTAACAAGTTGGCCGCCCTCGGCAAGCCGCGCCACGCCCACCGCAAAGGGCCCTGCCCCCGCATGCGCCGGCGCCGGCCTGCGAATCAACGTCCAGCTTTCCAGCACCGCCGCCGCAGGCACCGCGACCGGCCGGAGCGCGTCGCCGAGACAGCCCGGGCAGATCTCCGCAAAGTGCGACAGGCGGTGCCCGCAGGCGGCGCATTCGAACAGTTCCACAACCGGGTCATGCATCGGCGCGCCCAAGGATCGTGACTGTGCAGGCGATGCCCGTACCGCCGAGGTTGTGGGCCATCCCGATCGCCGCACCGGGCACCGGGTTCGGATGGACACCCCGCAACTGGCGAACGACCTCGTGGATCTGGCCGAGGCCGGTGGCCCCCACCGGATGCCCCTTGGCAAGCAGCCCGCCCGAGGCGTTGATCGGAATGGTACCGCCGATGTCGGTGCGTCCCTCGCGCGCCCAGCCGCCTCCGGCTCCGGGAGGGACCAGACCCAGGTCCTCGCTGTCGACGATCTCGGCGACCGAGAAGCAGTCATGCAGTTCGACCAGATCGATGTCACCCGGCCCGAGGCCGGCCTGCGCGTAGGCCGCACGGGCCGCCCGGACGGTGGCGGGAAAGCTCAGCAGGTCCCGCAGCCCGGCGATGCGGGCCGGGCCGCTGGACTGGGCGGCGGCAAGGATGTCGATCCGCGGGCCGGGATGGCCCGACAGCCGGTCCGCCGCCGTCACCACCACAGCCGCAGCGCCATCGGAAATGCCGCAGCAATCGAACAGCCGGATCGGATCGGCGATCGGCCGGGCCGCCGACACCTCGTCCACGGTCAGCGTCGCGCCCATCGACGCCAGCGGATTGCGCAGCCCGTTGCGCTTGTTCTTCACCACCACCGCCGAGACATCGTCGCGGCCGGTGCCGTGGCGCGCGGCATGCGCCTGCCAGACCAGGCCGAACAGCCCCGGATAGGTCAGGCCCGCGGCACCGTCGGTCGTGTTGTCCATCGCGCAGTTCAGCGCCCCGGTCACGCGCGTCGTGTCTGCCCCGGTCATGCACTCGACCCCGACCGCCAGCGCCACCCGCACCTGTCCCGAGGCGACCGCCATCACCGCATGGCGGAAGGCGATCCCGCCCGAGGCGCAGGCACCCTCGACCTTGGTCGCCGGGATGCCCTGCACGTTCAGCCCATCGGCAACAAGGCCCGCAAGGACCTCCTGGCCAGTCAGCACGCCTGATACGAAGTTGCCAAGGTAGAGGGCACCGATCTCGCCCCGGTCGATCCCTGAATCGAGGATGGCGTCGCGCGCCGCGGCGATCGCCAGAGCCTGTGGTGTCGCCCCCTCGTGCCGCCCGAAGCGGGTTGATCCGATTCCGGCCACCGAAACGCGCATCCCCGTTCCCCCCTGTCAGATCACCCCGTCGGAACGCAACGCCGCGATGGCGTCTGCGTCCAGCCCCAGCCCCGCAAGCACCGTGTCGCTGTCGGCGCCATGCCATGGCGCCGGGCCGGCGGCAGAGAGGTCGATCCCCTCAAGGCGAACCGGGTTGCGGATGCCGGCATGGCCGGACGCATCCCGCTGCACCAGCCCGCGCACCTGCATCTGCGGGCTGTCCAGCGCCTCGGCCAGTTCCAACGACGGCGTGACACAGCAGTCGAGGCCGTCCAGCAACTCCACCCATTCGGCCCGGCTGCGCGTCGCGAACAGCTCCGAAAGGCGGGCCATCATCTGGCGCTGTACGGGAAGCGGCCCGAACTGCAGCGGAATCAGCTCGGCGCAGCCCGCCCGCGTGCAGAAGGCCGCCCAGAACTTCGGCTCGTAGGCGCCGACCACCATCGCCCCGCCGCAGGCCGTCCGATAGGCCCGGTACCATGCCGCCCCCCCCAGCACCGGCGCCTCACCCCGCCGCGGCGACACGCCAAGGGCCATTGCCTCCGCCGCCGTCGACGACAGGCAGTATGCCAGCGCGTCGAACATCGCGACCTCGGCCACCTGGCCCTCGCCCGTGGCGTCGCGCCGGCGCAGAGCGACGAGAACGGCAACCACGGTCGCCAGGGCCCCGCCGATGTCTGCAAACGGGATTCCCGGCACCGCGGGGACGTCGTCGGCATCACCGCTGAGGTCCAGCGCGCCGGCAAGTCCCATCACGTTCACGTCGTGCGTGGCCATGTCGCGCCACGGCCCGCTGTTCCCGAAGGCGCTCAGCGATGCCAGGACAAGCCGCGGGTTGCCTGCCCGCAGCACCGGAACGCCAAGCCCCATCCGCTCCATCACGCCGGGTCGGAAGCTTTCGACCAGCACGTCCGCCGTCCTGCACAGGTCGAGCAGGATCGCCCGCCCGCGCGGATCCTTGAGGTTCAGCGACAGGCTGCGCTTGCCCCGGTTCAGCGCGACGAAGCGCGCTCCCATGCCGCCGAGCCGGGGCTCCTCCTCGCGCCAGTAATCGCCGCTTCCTGGCTGCTCGATCTTCAGTACGTCAGCGCCGAATTCCGCCAGCATCCCGGTTGCGAAGCCGCCGGGCAGAAGCCGCGTCAGGTCGAGGATGCGCAGCCCTGTCAGCGGACGCACCGTCGCTTGCGTTCGGTCCTGCTGCGGCATCGCCCCTCCACCGACGCGATTCGGCGCCAAGTTAGCCGGATGACACTCACCTGACAAATGTTTGTTTGATTCCCCGACCACGCTCTGGTTCTATGGCATGGCGACCCGAAGATCGTATGCTGGGTGCGTAATGGTCAAGGAAATGCCGGGGGACGCATGAGAACCGACGCGCGAAGGACCGCGAGACCGGCCCGCAACGCGGGTGTGACGCAGGCCGACGACGCGGGGCCCTCCGGTGTCGCGCCGCGGTCACGCCGCGAGGACATCATCGAGGCCGCCGCCGAATGCTTTTCGGTTGCCGGCTACGATGCGACGGCGATGCGCGACATAGCCAGGAAGACCGGGATGCTCGCCGGCTCGATCTACTATCATTTCGCGTCCAAGGAGGAGATCCTGATCGCCGTGCACGAGGAGGCGGTACGCCGGATCATGAACCACGTCTGCGCCGGGATCGACCCTTCCGCCAGTCCGTGGGACAGGTTGCTTCAGGCCTCGGCCAACTACGCCGAGGTCCTCGTGGCCGAGCGCAAGTTTGCCGAGGTGGTGGTGACCGAGTTCCCGCGCCGCCGCGATGATGCGCTGCGCGCCGTGCTCGTGTCGCACCGCAACGCGTTCGAGAAGGTCTTCCGCGACATCGTCGACGACCTGCCGCTGGCGCCGTGGGTCGACCGCACGCTGTGGCGCCTTGCACTCCTGTCGCAGCTTGCCTGGTCGGTCGTCTGGTACCGCAGCAAGGGCGGCAAGACCCCGGCCGAGATAGCGGTACACATGGTGGACCTCCTGCGCCGGCAAACCGAGGCGGAGTGATCAGCGGGCGCGCGCCCCTGGCGCCGCACCGCCAACAACGGACTTGATGGGGCCCTGGCTTCGTGGCAAGAAATCAAACAATCGTTTGATTGGCGCGACCAGAGGGCAGGACGCCGGAGCACCGCCGAGGGGGGAGGACAATGGAGGCCTGGCCGCTTGAGCGCCGCGTGATCGGCCCGATGCTTCGCGATCGCGCCGAGGCACATCCGGACCGCCCGCTGCTGCGGATCGGGGCGCTGGACCAGAGCGTCGGCGACTTCAACGCCTCAGTAAACCGGGTCGCGGCGCTTCTGGCGCGGCTGGGGGTTGGACCGGGCGGCAAGGTGGCGCTGATGCTGGGCAACAGCGCCGAATTCCTGTGGGGCTGGTTCGCCTGCGGCAAGCTTGGCGCAATCTATGTGCCGATCAACACCGACTATCGCGGCGACATCCTCGCCTACCAGCTTGCCAAGGCCGACGTCACCCACCTCCTGATCGAGGCCGACTGGCTGGATCGCCTGATCGCGGTCGCCGACCATCTGCCGGCGCTGACCCACGTTCTCGTGCGCGGCGGCAACGGAGTGGCGGCGCTGAAAGGCCGGACGCTGACCCCGATCGCCGCCGCCGCGGCCGAGCACGACCGCGAACCCGACGCCCGGCCACACTATACCGATCCGCACGCGATCTCGTTCACCTCGGGCACGACGGGTCCTTCGAAGGGCGTCCTTGCCAGCAACTGCCATGTGATGACCTTCGCGCTCGACTGGGCGCGCTGCGTTGGCCTCGTGCCCGCGGACCGGCTGCATTCCTGCCTGCCGCAGTTCCACGCCATCGCGACCTGGCTGGGCTTCCTGCCGTCACTGATGATCGGCGCGCATGTCACGGTGGTGGAACGTTTCTCGGCCAGCCAGTTCTGGGACGAGGTGCGCGCGGCGGAAGCCACCATCGCCCATGGCATCTTCTCGATGATCCCGATCCTGCTAAAACAGCCGGCGCGCCCCGACGACGCCACCCAGCCGGCCCGCCGCTTCTACATAGGCCAGCAGAACGACGCCTTCGAGAAGCGGTTCAACTGCCGCATCATCGAGGTCTTCGGCTCGACGGAAACCGGAATTGTCACCTACACCCCGCTCGATGCCGAGCGGCGCCGGGGCTCGTGCGGGCTGTTCAACACCGACACATTCGACGTCGCGCTCGTGGACGACGCCGACAACATCGTCGGCCCGGGCGAGGTAGGCGAGATCGTGGTGCGCCCGCGCCAGCCCTTCGCGATGCTGGGCGAGTACTACAACATGCCGCGCGAAAGCCTGGCCGCGTTCCGGAATCAGTGGTTCCACACCGGCGATTCCGCCCGACGCGACGCCGACGGCTATGTCTACTTCGTCGACCGCAAGAAGGACGCGATCCGCCGCCGGGGCGAGAACATCTCGAGTTTCGAGGTCGAGAGCGTCGTGAACCGCATTCCGGAGGTGCTGGAATGCGCGGCAGTCGCGGTCAAGTCCGACCTCGGTGAGGACGAGGTGAAGGTCTGCATCGTCCGCGCCCCGGGCAAGGCGCTGACGGCCGCACAGGTATGGGAGTTCTGCGACGCGCAGATGCCGCGGTTCTGGGTGCCACGCTACCTTGCGTTCCTCGATGCGCTGCCCAAGACGCCGAACCAGAAGATCCAGAAATATCTGCTGCGCGAGGCGGATGGCGCCGGCGACCTGCATGACCGCGGCGAACGCGCGGGATCGGCGCGCCGCGGCGCGGCGGGGGCCTGAATGGCGGGCACCTCCACGGACTGGGAAGCGCCGGGGCTGCGGGTCGAGCGGCTGGACGCCGTCGTGCGGCTGACCATCGACCGACCCGGTGCGATGAATGCCTTCTCCCCCGGCCTCGTCCGGGCCCTGAACGCGGCACTTGCCGCCATCGCCGACGACTGCGGGGTCCGGGCCGTGATCGTCACCGGTGCCGGGCGGGCGTTCTGCTGCGGTGCGGACCTGAAGTTCCTGGCCGCCCACGGCCCCGACAGCCCCGAGACCGTCGCTTTCCTGCGCGAACTCAATCGCTTCATCGACGATCTCGATACGCTCGACCGGCCGGTGATCGGGGTGGCGAACGGGCTTGTCATGGGCGGCGGCCTGGAGACGCTGCTCTGCTGCGACATCGTGATGGCCGGCGCTGATGTCACCATCCGCGACCCCCACATCACCATCGGGGCGATTCATGGCGCCGGCGGATCACAGCGCTTGGCGCGCTGCGTCGGGCTGCAGCGCGCCCTCGACCTCGTGCTGTCGGCGCGCAGCCTCACCGCCGCCGAGGCCGCCCTCTGGGGCATCGTCACCCGCGTCTCCCATCCGTCGGCGCTGCAGGACGATGCGCTGGCGCTGGCGCAGGAAATCGCGGCGCGCGACCCCGCGGTAGCCTCGGGCCTCAAGCGCCTCGTGCGGCTTTCGCTGAGGGCCGATCTGACGGCCGGTCTGACGGCCGAGCGCGCCGCCTATCGTGCCGCCGCACGAATGCCCGCCTTCGCAACGGCAATGGCCGGCTTTGCCAGCCGGTCGGCCCGCAAGACCTGACCACAGGGGAGGACCGACATGGACGCCAGAACCTACGACCGCGACGAACTCAAGCGCACATTCATCGCCAACCGCGGCTACTGGAGCGGCTTCTGGGAGGGGCTGCTGGCCCTTCACCCCGAGTTCTTCGCGGCCTACCTCGATTTCTCGTCGATCCCCTGGAAGCAAGGACCGCTCCCGCCCAAGGTCAAGGAATTCATCTACATCGCCATCGACGCATCGACCACCCACCTGTACGAGCCGGGGCTGCGCATCCACATCGAAAACGCGCTGAAATACGGTGCGACCAAGGAGGAGATCCTCGAGGTGCTCCAGCTGACATCGGTGCTGGGCATGCACACCTGCACCATGGGCGTGCCTGCACTGATCGAGGAGCTGAAGGAGGCTGGACAGGGCGGAGACCTGGACGCGCTGCTCGCCGATCCCGAGCGGCAGCGGCTGAAGGAGGAGTTCATTCGCAACCGTGGCTACTGGAGCGATTTCTGGGACGGGCTGCTGATACTGGACCCCGCCTTCTTCCAGACCTACCTGCGGTTCTCCTCGATTCCGTGGAAATCCGGCCCCCTGGAGCCGAAGGTCAAGGAATTCATCTACATCGCCATAGATGCCGCGACGACCCACCTGTACGAGCCGGGGCTGCGGATCCACTACCGCAACGCGCTGAAGTACGGCGCGACCAAGGAGGAGCTCATGGAGGTGCTGCAACTGACCTCGGTGCTGGGGATGCACACCTGCACGATGGGCGTGCCGATCCTGATCGATGAGCTGCGCAAGGCGGGGCAGGCGGTATGACGGCGCCGCACGCCGCCCCGCTGGCCGGGCAGTCGGTGGCGATCACCGGCGGCACCTCGGGCATCGGCCTTGCCACGGCCGAGGGACTGGCCCGCGCCGGGGCGGCGCATCTCGTTCTTGTCGGGCGTGACGCGGGCCGCGGCGCGGCGGCGATCGCGCGGATCGCGGCCGCCGGGCCCGGCACCGCGGTGCGCTTCGTGCAGGGCGACGTGGCGCGGGCCGACACCGCAGCGCGGATGGCCGCGGCGATCGCCGATGGCCCGGGCCGGCTCGATTCGGTCGTGACCTGTGCCGGCGGTGGCCATGCACCGCGCCTCTTCCACGACCTGCCGGACGGCGCTGCCGAGGACATCCTCGGCCAGTGGCTGCTCGGCACGGTCCACACGCTGCGCTCGGCGATGCCTTTCCTGCACGCCGCGGGCGGCGGCGCGATCGTGACCGTCGCCTCGGACGCGGCAAAGGTTCCGACTCCGGGCGAGGCGGTGATCGGCGCGGCCATGGCCGGCATCGTCATGCTGACCCGCACCATCGCGATCGAGCAGGCGCGCGCCGGCATCCGCGCGAACTGCCTGACTCCGTCGCTTGTTGATGGCACGCTGACCTATCAGCATGTGATGTCCGACCCCTTCGCCGCCCGGCTGTTCTCCAAGGCCAGGGACCGCGCACGCCTCGGGCTTGCCACGCCCGAGGATCAGGCGGCCATGGTGCTCTTCCTCCTCGGACCCGAAAGCCGGCGGATGACCGGGCAGACCATCAGCATCAACGGCGGCATCTCGGCAGGCTGAATGGAGGCAGACCCCGTGCCCGACCGCGACGAGCATCCCGAACCCGAGATCCTGCCGCTGATCGTCGAGCGCCGTGCGGATGAGGCGCCGGACACGCCGCTGATCATCGCTGCAGAGGGCACCGTCACCTGCAGCGCGCTGAACGCCCGCGCCAACCGCATCGCGCGGATGCTGCGCGACAATGGACTGTCGCGCAGCGGGAGCTGCGCGGTGATGATGGCCAACAGCGCCGATGCCATCGCGACCTGGATCGCCATCGCCAAGTTGGCCGCCGTCGAGGTACCGATCAACTCCGCCTACCGCGGCGAGATCCTGCGCCATGTGCTGGCCACGGCGGGTTGCACGATGATCGTGGCCGATGCCGGGTTCCTTCCGGTTCTCGCCGAGGTGGCGGGGAAATGCCCCGAGTTGCGGCTCTGCATATGCCGCGGGACGGCCCCGGACGATGTCTCCGTCTCCTCGACGCTCGCCATCCTTCCGTTCGAGGCCGGCCTTTCGCCCGACGGCACGAACCTCGGCGATCCGCCGGGTCTGGCCGACACCGCCTGCATCCTCTTCACCTCGGGTACCACCGGGCCGTCCAAGGGCGCGATCATTCCGCACCGGCAGATGATCGCCTTCGGCGAGACCTACCGCCTGATCACCGCGATGACGCCCGCGGACGTCACCTACAACTACCTTCCCTTCTTCCATGTCGCGGGCAAGTTCAACTTCATGGCGCCGCTCATCGCGGGGGGGCGGATGGTGCTGCGCGAGCGGCTGGCGGTGTCCGGCTTCTGGGACGACATCCGCCGCCACCGCTGCACCGTCGTCACCGCGGTCGGCGGCGTCTGCAACATGCTGCACGCCCGCCCCGAGGCGCCAGACGACGCCGACAACCCGCTGCGCCTGATCTATGCCGTGCCAATTCCGCGCGAGATCGCGCCCGCCTTCACCCGCCGCTTCGGCCTGACCATGGTGGAGGGCTACGGCTCGACCGAATGCAACATCGTTGTCTGGACCCCTCCCGAGGGCGCCCCGCACGGCGCCTGCGGGCGCCCGGGGCCCTGGTACGAGGTGGCCGTCGTCGACACGCTCGACCGGCCCCTTCCCCCGGGCGAGGCCGGCGAGATCGTGGTCCGCGGCCGCGGACCATGGCTGCTGACACAGGGCTACTTCGGCATGCCGGCCGAAACCTGCGCCGCCTTCCGCAACCAGTGGTTCCACACCGGAGATCGCGGCCGGATGGATGCCGCCGGCTGGCTGTGGTTCATCGACCGCATGAAGGACACGCTGCGCCGCCGGGGCGAGAACATCTCGTCCTACGAGGTCGAGCAGATCGTCCTGCGCCACCCCGGCATCGCCGAGGCCGCTGCGGTGGCCGTGCCGTCCGACCTGCAGGAGGACGAGATGAAACTCGTCGTCGTCCGCCGCGCCGGTGTGGACCTGACCGAGGACGCGCTGTTGCGCTGGTGCGTGGCCGAACTGCCCTACTTCATGGTGCCGCGCTTCATCGAGTTCCGCGAGGACCTGCCGCGCACGCCCACCCAGAAGATCCGCAAGGTCGACCTGCGCGCCGAAGGCATCGGCCCCGCCGCATGGGACAGGGAGGAAGCCGGCTGGCGCCTCGTCCGCGGAAGGCTCGAACGCGCGGAGGACCAGGCCGCACCCTGATCGACCACGGGGGGGGCGGCCGCGTCCGGGGCGACGGCCTGCGGGGCACCGAGAGGGTTTGTGGCCCGGCCGCTCAGCCCCACCGCCCCGACCACCGAAGGCCGGTTCAGGACATCAGTGCCGTGAGATGCCTGCGCGCCTGCGTCTCGACAAGCTGCACCTCGTCATCGCCAAGCACGACCTCGCCGGCCCTCGCGTTGTGCCGCGCCTGTTCGGCGGTCCGGGCTCCGCACAGGACGACGTCGATCCGGGGCTGCTGCAGGGTCCAGGCAACGACGAGCTGGCCGAGCGTGATGGCGTGTGCGGCGAGGATGTCGCCGACGGCGGCGGCGAAGTCCTGCACGGCCTGCCGGTTCGCTGCGGAAAAGCGTGGATTGTCCCGGCGGATGTCGTCGCCCCCGAAGCGCCGGTCGGGGGTGATCCTGCCCGTCAGCAGCCCCATTGCCATCGGCGAGTAGGCCACGGTCGCCACCCCGCCGGCGACGGCCAGGGGCAGGAGCGTCTGCTCGATGCCGCGGTCGATCAGCGAGAAGCGTTCCTGGATGCAGTCGAGCCCGCCTGTCGCGACATAACGTGAAAGCTCGTCGGGGCTGAGGTTCGACGCGCCGATGGCCCGGATCTTGCCCGCCTCCTTCAGCCGCAGGAGCGTCTCGACGGTCGCCTCGACCGGGGTCGTCGGATCCTGCCAGTGCGTGAAGTAGATGTCGATGTGATCGGTGCCGAGACGGCGCAGGCTTTCCTCCAGCTCGTGCTCGATCCCGTCCTGGCCGAGATAGCGGTGCACCTTCGCGCCATACTGCTCGAAGAAGTAGTTGCCGCGTCCGTGGTGCCAGTTCAGGCCGCACTTGGTCGCCAGCACCACCCGGTCGCGCCGGCCGCGGATGACCTCGCCGACCAGCGTCTCGGCATGGCCGAGCCCGTAGCCCGGGGCGGTGTCGATGAGCGTGATGCCGGCATCAAGCGAGGCCGCAATGGCCGAACGCGAGCCGGCGTCATCGGGCCCGCCCCACATCGCGCCTCCGATTGCCCAGGTTCCAAGCCCGATCACAGAGCTGGCGACGCCCGATCGACCGATGTCGCGCTGCAGAATGGCCATGCCCCCTCCTCCTGCGCGTGCCTGCGGGCACGCGTGTCAGCGATGCCTGTTGACGAGATGATCGACCGACACCGCGGCAAGCAGGATCAGGCCGCGGATCGTCTCCTGCCAGAAGATCGAGATGTTGAGCAGGATCATCGAGCTTGTGACGAGCGACAGGAGCCCGATGCCGAGGATGGCGCCAAGGACCGAGCCCTTGCCGCCCGACAGCGACGCACCCCCGATCACCGCCGCGGCGATGATGTTGAGTTCGCTGCCGATGCCGAAGGTCGGCGTCGCCACCCCGAGGCGCGACATGAAGATTATGCCGGCAAAGCCGGCGAGCGACGAGCACAGCACCGTCGTCCACAGCCGCACGCGGCGGACATTGATGCCCGAGTAGTTGGCGGCGTTCTCGTTGCTGCCGACGTAGATCACCCGCCGGAAGACGGTGGCGTTGCGCACAAGAAAGTCGCCCACCACCGCCACGACAAGAAAGATGAGGATGACCACCGGCACGCCGTAGACGTTGCCCTGCCCGATGAACTTGAACGACGGCGGCAGCGTGAACAGCGACAGCGGCGTGCCCTCGGTGACGATGAAGCACAGGCCGCGCAGGAGGCCGAGGAAGGCAAGGCTCGTGATGAAGAACCCCAGGCCAATCCCCGTCACGAACAGGCCCATCACGAACCCTGCTAGCCCGGTCGCACCGACCCCGATCAGCCCCGCCAGCCAGGGGTTCATGCCGACGAGAAAGAGCTTGCCGGCGACGACCATCGCCAGGCACATCGCCGCCCCGACCGACAGGTCGATGCCGCCGACGATGATCAGGATCGTCATGCCGACGACGACGATGCCCTCGGTCGAGAAGGACATCAGGATTGCGCGCATGTTGCCCCAGGTCAGGAAGTGCGGGGAGGCAAAGCTCATGCCGACGAAGAGCACTGCGATAATCAGCAGCAGCATGCCCTCCCGCATCCGCAGGAGCCGCGCAACCGCTCGCGGCACTGCCCCGCGGAGGGTGCCCGATCCGGGCGTCAGGGTCTCGTCTCTATCCACGGCGGGCCTCGTCATTGCGGGTTGGGCGGGCAGGCCCGGCCGCCAGCCGGACGACATTGCCCTCGGTGAGTTCCTCGCCTTCCAGCATGCCGGACAGCCGGCCCTCGGCAAGCACGAGAACCCGGTCGCAGAGCCCGATCACCTCGCTGAGTTCGGATGATACGACGATGACGCCGACGCCCGCGGTGGCCAGTTCGCGCAAGAGCGCGTGGATCTCGGCCTTGGCGCCGACGTCGATCCCGCGGGTCGGCTCGTCGAGCAGGACGATCCGCGGATCGACCGACAGGAGCTTGGCGATCGCCACCTTCTGCTGGTTGCCGCCGCTGAGTTCGGAGACGTTCTGGTGGATGCCGGCCGAGCGCAGGTTCAGCCGGCGGCCAAGCGCGAGCGCCTGCGCCGCCTCCTTGCGCCGGTTGACGAGGCCAAGCCGGGTGGCGACCTGCGACAGCCGCAGCGAGGAGATGTTGAAGGCGATCGGCAGCGTCTGGAAGGAGCCGTTGGTCTTGCGGTCCTCCGACAGGTAGACAACGCCGCGGCTGACCGATCGCGCGTAGAGCGCCGGGGCGAAGCCCTCGCCGCCCTCCAGGCTGACCGTTCCAGCCACGCGGGGCCTCAGCCCGCAGATCATCTCCAGAAGTTCGGTGCGTCCCGACCCGATCAGCCCGGCGATGCCGAGGATCTCGCCCTTCCTCAGGTCGAAGCCGACGCCGCGCACCTTGCGGCCGTCGGAGAGGTCGCGGGCGCTGAGCAGGACGTCCCCGCCCGCAACTGCCGCCTTTGCTGGGTACATCGCGTCAAGCCGTCGCCCGATGAGGCGGTGGACGACCTCGCCGGGGCTGATCGCGCTGACCGGGTCGGTGGAGATCAGCCGCCCGTCGCGCAGGATCGTGATGCGGTCGCAGAGGCCGTAGATCTCAGACATCCGGTGGCTGATGTAGATGATCGCCATCCCCTTGGCACGCAACTGGCGGAGGATGGCGAACAGCGCATCGGCCTCGGACTGGGTCAGGGCGGCGGTCGGCTCGTCCAGGATCAGGATGTCGCAATCCGAATTCAGCGCACGGCAGATCTCGACCAGCTGCTGGTTGGAGATCGACAGCTTGCCGAGGATCGTGTCGGGCTCGATGTCGGTAAGCAGGCGCAAGGTTTCGGCGGCCTGCCGGCGGATGCGCGCCCGGTTGACGAAGGGGGCGCGGCTTCGTGCGATGCTCGACATCATGACGTTCTCGGCCACCGTGACGTCGGGGCAGAGGGCGATCTCCTGATGGACGAGCGAGATGCCGTGGTCCTGAGCGTCCAGCGGACTGCGGATCTCGGCCTGCGCGCCGCGCAGGACGATCTCGCCCGAGGTCGGCTGGTGGATGCCGCCGATGATGTTCATCAGCGTCGACTTGCCTGCACCGTTCTCGCCCGCAAGCGCGTGGATCTCGCCGGCATGCACGTCAAGGGTGACATCCCGCAGAACCTCGATCCGGCCGAAGCTCTTGCAGATGTTGCGCAGGCGCAGGATCGGTTCGGTCGGTGCCATGTCGCGTCCCGTGCGGCGGGCCTGCGGCGGGGGCGAGCGCCGCCCCCGCCGCGATGCTTCAGCCGCGTCCTACTCCTTGATCCCTTGCGTCCCGCGCCTGGCAAGATAGGCGTCCCAGCGGAAGTAGTCGGCGTTCTCGGCCGTCACCACCGTCAGCCCGTTGTCGATCAGGATGCCACCGAAGGGGTTCTCGCCGGTCATAGCGGTGTCGTTCATCGGGTCGATCAGCGCCCGGTTGGCCGCCAGATAGAGCATCAGCATGCCGAGGTAGCCCTGCACGCCCTGGTTGGGGTTCAGCGATCCGAAGACCTCGCCAGCCTTGATCATGTCGAGGATCTTGCCATTGACGTCGGTCAGCATGATCTTGATCCCGGTGCCGAGTTCCTGCGCGGCCTGGGCGGCGCCGAGGGCCGAGCTCGCCTCGGGCATGAACACCGCGCCGAGGTTGGGGTTGGCCTGGGCCATGCTGAGGACCGCGTTGTAGGCCTTGGTCGGGTCCTGGTTCGAGGCGGCGCGGCCGACGAGCCGCATGCCCGGCCATTTCTCGTCCATCCGGCCGATGAAGGCGGCGATGCGCCGGTCGTGGTTGTCCTGGCCGGGGTTCTCGAGCACGGCGTACTCGCCGCTGCCGCCCATCGCCTCGGCGATGGCATCGGCGGCGATGATCCCCTCGCGGATGTTGTCAGATGTGACATAGGCGGTGCGCTTGGAGTTCGGGGAATCGGCACCGAAGGTGACGACGGGGATTCCCATCTCGGCTGCACGGTTGATCGGCTCGATGAACGGCTCGGGGTTCATGGGCGCGATCAGGATGCCCTTCGGGTTCTGTGCCAGGACCTGCTCGAACACCGCAAGCTGCTTGGTCACGTCGTATTCCGGCGTGCCGGTGTAGACGGTGTCGACGCCAAGCTGCTGGCCGGCCTGCTTCATCATCTCGTAGACCGGGAACCAGTACTCGACCCCGGACACGAAGGTGATCATGTAGTACCTGTCCTCCTCGCTGCCGCGGAAGGGCGTGTCGTCGGCGACGGCCGGCGCTGCAGCCATAGCAAGGACGGCTGCCGCCAAGAGTCTCTTCATGTCTTCCTCCCTCCTGATGATGGGCCCTGTCGGGCTTTCGTCGTGGTCACTCGGATGTCGCCGCGACTACGCTGCGCCAGCGCGGGCAAGGGCGGCGTGAACGTTCCTCAGGGCTGTGAAGCCCGCTCTGAACAGGGCCAGCCGGTCGGCGCAGTGGCCCGCCCGGCCGGGGTCGGGCAGGGTGCGGCTGGTGGCCGGGCGCATCGCGTCCACCGCCTCGTCGATGCCGGCGAAGGCGCCGGCGCCGAGCGCGGCGAGAAGCGCCGCACCAAGCGCGGTGGTCTCGGCCACATCGGGCACCTCGACGGGCAGGCCAAGCGCGTCGGCCTTGGCCTGCACCAGCCCGGGGTTGCGCGAGCTGCCGCCGACGAACACCAGCTGCTCGGGGGCAAGGCCGAAGGCCGTCGCCGAGGCGAGGATCTCCCGCGTCTGCAGGTTCAGCCCCTCGAAGACGGCGGCAAGAAGCTCTGCCCGGCCGTGGCCCGGGCGCAGGCCGATGAACGCCCCGGCGGCGTCGGGGTCGACGACCGGGCCGGTCGCGCCGGCCAGATGCGGCAGGAACAGCACGCCCCCGCTTGCCCCGGCGGCGGCGGCGCGGGTAGCAAGCGCGGCGAAGGCGGCGTCGTCGAGGTCGGGCGCGAAGGCGCGCCGGAACCACGCCGTGACCGCACCGCCGATGGCGGCCCCGAAGGCCGAGAACAGGCCAGGGGCGACATGCGGCTCGATCGTCCAGCCGGTGCCGACCGCGGCCTCAGGCAGGCTGAACGCGGGCAGGGTGGCCTGGATGATGTCCCAGGTGCCGCCGACGTTGACGACGGTGCCCGGGCGGTGCCCGCCGACCGGCAGCGCGCCGCAGAGATAGTCGTGCCCGCCCAGGATTACCGGCGTGCCGGCCGGCAGGCCGGTCGCCGCGGCCGCCGCGGCGGTGACGCGGCCGAGGACGGTGCCGGCCGGACGCGGCGTGCACATGAGCCGGGTGTCCACCCCGGCAGCCGCCGCGATCCCCTCGTGCCAGCGGCCCGCCGCAGGGTCGTAGAGCAGCGTGCAGGCGGCCATCGAGAGGTCGGTCGCCAGCTCTCCGCAGAGGCGGAAGTTGATGAAGTCGCCCATCAGCACCCACTTCCGCGTCCGGGCCATGATCTCGGGGTGATGGTCGGCCATCCACTGCAGGCGGAAGAGCGTGCTGAAGCTGCGCGCCGGGGTACCGGTGGCGAGGAACTGGCGTTCCTCGCCGAAGTCGCGCGCCCAGGCGTCGAAGTGGGGTTTGCAGCGCCCGTCGGTCCAGGCGATGAAGTCGTAGAGCGGCGCGCCGTCGTGGCCGACCGGCAGCCCGTCCATCCCGAGCGTGGCGACCGCGACGCCAAGGATGTCGCTGCCGGCCGGAAGGGCGGCGCAGGCCTCGCGCAGGACGGCGGCGGCCGCCTCCCAGACCGCGGCGTGCGGCCAGACGATGTGGTCGGGCCGCGCGGGGTCGGGCGTGGCGCTGACCGAGGGGCGGGCGGCCATCGCCGCCACCCGTCCGTCCAGTCCGAAGGCGCCGGCGCGGATGCTGCCCGATCCCATGTCCAGCCCGATGACGTATCGCATCCCGCCACTCCCCCCCGCACCCGGCGCCTTCAGGCCGCATCCCCGTGGACGATCTCGCGGTAGCGCCGGACGGTCGCGCGCACGTCCACGGCCTCGAAGATGTTGCGCCCGAAGACAAGCCCGCGGGCCCCGGCACGGATCGCGTCGGAGGCGTTGCCATAGGCCTCCTCGGGGTTGGCCGCCTTCGCCCCGCCGGCCAGCAGCAGCGGCACCGGGCAGGTGCGCGCCATTTCGGTCACCTTGGCCAGCGAGCCCGGATAGAACGCCTTGACGATGTCGGCGCCCAGCTCGGCGGCGATCCGGCAGCCAAGCGTCTGGACGGCGATGTCGGTGCGGTCTTCGGGGTGGCGGCGCAGGCGCGCGCTCAGCGCCTCGACCATCAGCACCACCCCAAGTCGCTCGCACTCACGGGCGATGCGCGCATTGCGCTCGATCTCGAGCTTCTCGACCTCGGCATCTGGGTGGCCGACATAGAGATAGGTCATGATGCCATCGGCGCCTGCCGCCAGCGCCTGTTCGACGCTGGCCAGCGCCGCGGTGCCGCCGTGGTCGTAGGGCAGGACCTCGCGGACGTAGCTCTGGTAGTCCATGTGCACCATCAGCGCCGGCCGGTGGCGGCCGATGAAGTGGGCCTCGAGGTGCGTCAGCATCCCGGGCGACACCATCAGCCCGTCCACCTCGGACATCGCCGCGCAGGCCGCATCCATCTCGGCCAGCGTCATCATCCCGGGCAGCGGGCCCATGACGACACCGTGCGAATAGGCCACGAGCAGCGCGTTGCCGCTTTTCTGGTTGAACAGCCGCGCCAGGCGAATTCTCTTTCCGGTCCGGGAATCCATTCCTCAGTCCTCGCTTGCCGGCCGGGCCGCATAGCCGAGCTTGCCGGGGTTCATGATGTTGTTGGGGTCGAGGGCCTGCTTGACCGCCCGGTTGACGATCATCGCGCTGCCCTGGTCGCGCTCCACGAAACCGCGGCGGGCGAGGCCGACCCCGTGGTGGTGCGAGATCGCCGCCCCGCGCTCGAGGCAGACACGCATCGCCGTGTCCCAGATCTCGCGCAGCCGGACCTCGGCCGCGGCCGCGTCTGCCGCCCGCCCGATCAGGATGACGTAAAGGGACGTGCCCTGCGCGTAGACATGCGAGAAATGGCACAGGACCTCGTCGGCGAAGGGCGCGAGCGCCGCCTTCAGGGCCAGGTATGTGCCGCCGATACCGCTCCAGAAATCCGAGACCTCGATGGTCTCGGCGACGCCTCCCGGGTCGGCCAGCACGTTCTCGATGGCCGAGAAGTCATAGCGGCGCCCCATCCAGCCCTCTGCCCCGGCCGAGCCCACGGGCCGGCCGCCGCACTCGACGCAGAGGTCCGTGACCAGGGCGTGCTCGGCCTCGGCAAGCAGCCGTATCCCCTCGAAGCCCAGGAACATCACGCACCGCTCGTAGCCAGGATCGCGCATCGCATGGCGGGCCTCGTCGACATCATAGAAGCGCACCAGGAACGGCTTCAGCCCCGCCCGGGTGATCGCCCGCATCGCCGCGAGGCCCGCGTCCACGTCGCCGAACTCCACCGTCTCGAGCCGGCGCCAGGGCTTCAGCGGAAAGATACGGGTCGTCACCTCGGTGACGATGCCGAGCGTGCCCTCCGAGCCGATGAAGACGCTCTTGGTGTCGAGCCCGATGGCCGCCCGCGGAGTCCGCCGGGTCTGGACGATGCGGCCGTCCGGCAGAACCACCCGGATCGCGATGAGCTGGTCCTCGATGCCGCCGTAAAGCGACGAGAGCTGGCCGGTGGCGCGGGTTGCGACCCAGCCGCCGACGGTCGAGCGATCGAGCGACTGAGGCGAATGGTTGAGGGTGAAGCCCATGGCATTGAGTTCACCTTCCAGCACGTCGCCGCGCTTGCCGGCCTGCACCGTCACCACGAGGTCGTCCTCGCTGACGGCCAGGGTGTCCGTCATCTCCGAAAGGTCCACGACGACCCCGCCCGCCTCGGTCAGTGGCGCACCGACCACCGAGGAGCCGAGGCCCCACGGTGTCACCGGGATTCCTGCCGCATTGCAGGCCCCGAGCAGCGCTGCCACTTCCTCGGTCGTGCGCGGCCGCGCCACGGCATCCGGGCGGCAGGGCTGCTTGCCCTGCTGACGCCATTTCACCGCAACCGGCCAGGCATCGTAGCTATGGGCGGCGATGCAGCCTTCGCCGAGCGAGATCCGGCCGGCAGGCAGGGCGCCAAGGATTTCCGTGAGGTCACGCACCGGGCAGCGGTCCTTGTTCCTGAGGGTTCTGCGGGCCGACGACCACCAGCTTCCCGCCCAGCGGCCGCAGGAAGTCGCGGCAATCGCGGGGCGGCGGCTCGTCGGTGAGGATCAGTTCGAAGTCGTCGAGGTCGGCGACCTTGTGCAGGGCGGTCCGGGCGAACTTCGTTGCATCGGCAAGGAGGTAGCTGCGAACTGACGCCCGCATCATCGCCTTCTTGGTGCTCGCGATCAGCGAATTCGGGTGATAGGCGGCGCTCCGGTCGATCGCGGTCGTCGAGGTGAAGTAGCGGTTGATCCTGAACTGCCCGACGGCCGCCTCGCAGAGCGGCCCGCCGAAGGTGTGGTACTGGCGGATGTACTCGCCGCTGAGCGCGATCAGCCGGACGTTCTCGAACCGCGCCACAGCGTCCTGGATCGGCAGGAAGTTCGACACGACCGTCAGCCCCTCGACGTCGGCCAGATGCGGGATCATCGGCAGGAGGGTCGTCGCCTCGTCGAGCAGGATCACGTCGCCCGGCTCGATCAGCCGCGCCGCATGGGTCGCCAGCCGCTCCTTCGCTGCCGCCGACTGCGCCGCCCGGAACTCGAAGTTGCTTTCGAACGAGGAGGAGGGCCGCGCCGTGGCACCATTGCGGACCTTGCGCAGCACCCCGCGGGCCTCCAGCACCTCCAGGTCGCGATGGATGGTCATCCGGCTGACGCCGAGCAGTGCGACGAGTTCGTCCAGCCCGACCTCCCCGTTCCTGAGAACAAGATCGGCGATGCGGTCGATCCGTTCGCCCTTCGGCAGGTTCTGGCTGCTCATGCGGCACCCACCCGGATCGGCCCGCGGGCAGCCGGCGGGGCGTGGAAGCGCGTGCCGCTTGTTGCCGCGACATGGGCCTCGTAGGCGGCGATGTCAGCCTCGATTCTCGCTTCGCTCCAGCCGAGATGGGCGGCGGCCACGGTGCGGAAGGTTCCGATCGCCGACCTTCCCCGGCCAGGACGGTAGGCAAGCAGGGTCCGACGCAGCAGGATGTCGCTCAGCGTCTGGGCGAACTCCACGCGCACCGCATGGACGAACTCGGCCGCGATGGCACCGCTCTCGGTGTCCACGACCACCGCAAGATCCGGGGCGCCGCGGGCAAGCGCGGCCACCTGCCCGGCGCGCGTGCCGTAGACCGCCTGCAGGCGCCGGCGCGTCACCTCGGCAAGCGGGGCGAACGCCTCTGCGGCATCGACGGCGCCGGACGCCCCTGGCAGCGGGGTGCGCGCCGTCATGGAACGAGGAGACGTCCTGCCCAGGAGCGCGAAGACGGCATCGGTTGCGTCCTCGGCGAGGCTCCGGAATGTGGACAGCTTGCCGCCATATATCGAGATCAGACCCTTCAGCGGAGCCGGGTGGCGGTGGATGACGTGCTTGCGGGTGATCCGGTGCGACGGCCCGGCAGCCGTGGGCAGCGGGCGCACGCCGCAATAGGTGAAGCAGATGGCGGACCGGGGGAAGGTTCCGGGCACGAAGGCCTCATCGAGCGCGGCCAGGAGATAGTCGACCTCCGCCTCGGTGGTGGCGGCGGTGTCGGCCGCACCCTCGATCACCACATCGGTGGTTCCGACCAGGATGTTCCCCTGCCAGGGCGTGACAAGGACCGGGCGGCCGTCGGCGGGCGATTCCACGAAGACCGCCTCCCGCGGGGTGCCGTCGCGGGGCTCGAAGACGATGAACGAGCCCTTGGCCCTGGTGATGAGCGCGGAATTGACGCCGGCGGCCCGCGACAGGAAGGCATCTGTCCACGCCCCCGTGGCGTTGACCACCACCGGCGCCGTCGCCGCCTTCTCGCCGTCCGCCTCTTGCCACGTCACGCGCAGTTGTCCCCCGTGGATCGGCTCGATCCGCGTGACCGGCGCGTGGTTGCGGATCACCGCTCCGGCGGCGACGGCCGCAAGCAGGTTCTCGATGGTCAGACGCTCGGCGCATTCGGCGTAGGCGTCCGGCATGACGAATCCCGCCGATAGGCCGTCGGGGCGCAGGCTCGGCACGCGGGCGAGTGCCGCGCGCCGATCCAGCCGCCGGTGGCGCGGAAAGCGCCAGAGCGCCAGCGCGTCGAGCGCCATCAGACCGAGCCGGAGCATCCACTCCGGATGGCGCGCCCCATCCCGGACCGGGATCAGCAGCGTCGAGGGGCAGACCAAGTGCGGTGCAATGGCCAGCAGCGTGGCGCGCTCACGCAGGGACTCGATCACCAGGCCGATGTCGCCGTTCCCCAGATAGCGCAATCCGCCGTGGATCATGCGGCCGTTGTGGCCGGAGGCTCCGGAGGCGAAGTCCCCCCGTTCGAGCAGAAGGGTGTTCAAGCCGCGCATGGACGCGTCGCGGCAAGTGGCGGCACCGTTTACCCCCCCGCCGACGATGATGAGATCGCAGGCCTGTGCCAAACCATCCACCTGTAACGTCTGTTATTGTGATAATCACTCGAATTGATGGTATGTCAACGGGGGTCTTGGCCCTCTGCACGAAATGGGCCAGTCCCGGCACATGCGGACCCACCGCTTCCGGCTGCCAGGCCGCACTGGAGGATCCCCGCGACGGCAAAGCCCCTCGTCCGCGCCCCACCCAAGCCGCACGCAGTCGGTGCGGCCCCCCGCAACACGGAGACAGGCGCAACCAGTGGGCCCGGCGCAGCAGGGGCACCGGTCCGGAGCGCGTGGCGCGTGTGCGCCGCCGGGATTGCGGCCGCAGGCACCCCGTCCCGGTCGCAGTGCCCAAAGCGGGTGCGTAATGCGACCGCGCCGCAGGAACCTCGGTCTGCGGGGGAGCAAGCAGGCTACCGGGCGGCGTCCCGAGCCGACCGGTCACCCGGTGCCGGGTGCCGCTCGCGATGGCCGATCCTGCGCGACATCCGCTTGCCCCGGCGTCCGGCCGCTGCCCGGGCCCGGGGCCCTGAAGACGCCCGCGCCAGCGGCGTCCTCAATGCCAGTGGAGCACGACCTTGCCGGAACCGCCGCCGCGCATGGTTTCGAAAGCCTGCACGAAGTCGTCGACGGAAAACCGGTGGGTGATGACCGGGCGCACGTCCAGCCCGTTCTCCAGCATCGCGATCATCTTGTACCAGGTCTCAAATATCTCGCGGCCGTAGACGCCCTTGATGGTGATCGCCTTGAAGACGATGCGCGACCAGTCTACCGGCGACTTGCCCGGCGGGATGCCCAGCAGCGCGATGCGCCCGCCCATGACGAGGTTCTCGACCATCTGGTCCAGCGCCGCCTGGCTTCCCGACATCTCGAGCCCGACATCGAACCCCTCGCGCATCCTCAGCCGCGTCTTGACCGCGCCCAGATCCTCCTTGCCCACGTTCACCGGCACGACGTCGGCGACCTTCGTGGCAAGGGCCAGTCGGTCGGAGTTGACGTCGGTGATCACGACATGGCGCGCGCCGACATGGCGGGCGACGGCGGCGGCCATGATGCCGATAGGGCCCGCGCCGGTGACCAGCACATCCTCGCCCACCAGATCGAAGCTGAGCGCGGTGTGCACCGCGTTGCCCAGCGGGTCGAGGATGGCGCCGATCTCGTCGTCGATCGTGTCGGGCAGCGGCACAACGTTGAAGGCCGGCAGGCGCAGGTACTCGGCGAAGGCGCCCTGTTCGTTGACCCCGATGCCGCGCGTGGCGGGGTCGAGGTGGAACTTGCCGGCGCGGCTCTGGCGGCTGTCGCGGCCGATCAGATGGCCTTCGCCGGAGCACCGCTGGCC
This sequence comes from Paracoccaceae bacterium, assembly GCA_023383015.1. GTDB lineage: Bacteria > Pseudomonadota > Alphaproteobacteria > Rhodobacterales > Rhodobacteraceae > JAHDXW01. The sequence continues at coordinate 33,690 of JAHDXW010000014.1, read as the reverse complement.
GACCGACAGCCCGGTCACGTTGCGGCCGACCTCCACGATCTCGCCGGCAAATTCGTGGCCGGTGATCAGGGGCACGGGGACGGTGCGCGCGGCCCACTCGTCCCAGTTCCAGATATGGATGTCGGTCCCGCAGATGCCGGTCTTGCTGACGCGGATCAGCACGTCATCCGGCCCGATCTCGGGGATCGGGGCCGTCACCCGCCACAACCCTGGCCCGGGCCGCGATTTCTGCAGGGCCATCATCGTCGTCGTCACGCCAGGACCCCCGTATCCCTGCCCGCCTGCACGAAGGCCGCGAGCGCCTGATCCAGATCGTCGCGGGTCAGCGCCGCGCTCATTTGGGTACGGATTCGCGCCTGTCCGCGCGGCACGACCGGAAAGAAGAACCCCGCCACATGCACCCCCAGTTCGAACAGCCGCGCCGCCATCGCCTGCGCCTTGCGGGCGTCGTGGAGCATCACGGGGATGATCGGATGCTCACCTGGCAGCAGCGCGAACCCCGCCGCCGCCAGCCCCGCACGCCAGTGCGCCGCGTTCTCGGAGAGCCGCGCGCGCAGGTCATCGGCCCGCTCCGCGATTCCCAGCGCCGCGAGGCCCGCTGCCACGATCGGCGGCGGCAGGGCGTTGGAGAAGAGGTAGGGTCGCGCGCGCTGCCGCAGAAGATCAATGACCGGCTGCGGACCGGCGACATAGCCGCCCAGCGCGCCCCCGAGCGCCTTGCCCAGCGTGCCGGTCAGGATGTCGGCCCGCACGCCGAAATGCGCCGGCGTCCCCCGCCCCTGGGGCCCCAGAACGCCGGTGGCGTGACAGTCGTCCACCATCACCACCGCGTCGTGGCGGTCGGCGAGCGCCCGTATCTCGGGCAGTTTCGCCAGATAGCCGTCCATGCTGAAGACGCCGTCGGTCGCGATCATCACGTGCCGCGCACCCTCGGCCCGTGCCACTTGCAGCTGCGCCTCCAGATCGGCCATGTCGGCGCTGGCGTACCGATATCGCCGGGCTTTCGACAGGCGGATGCCGTCGATGATGCTGGCATGGTTCAGCGCGTCCGAGATCACCGCATCCTCGGGGCCCAGCAGCGGCTCGAACAGGGCGCCGTTCGCATCAAAGCAGGCCGCGAACAGGATGCTGTCGTCGGTGCCCAGGAACAGCGCCAGTCGGGCCTCGAGCGCGCGGTGCAGATCCTGGGTGCCGCAAATGAAGCGCACCGAAGCCATGCCGAACCCGTGATCCTGCATGGCCCGGGCCGCCGCGGCGATCAGCGCGGGATGATCGGCAAGGCCGAGGTAGTTGTTGGCGCACAGGTTGATCACCTCGCGCCCGCCGATCGTGACGCGGGCACCTTGGGCCGAGTTGATGACCCGCTCATGCTTGCCGAGACCTTCGGCCTCGATGCCAGTCAATGTCGCACGGATCTGGTCAAGAAAGGCTGCGGTCATTCCGGACCCCCATCGGTTGCGAAAGCGTCCGTGATAGCGGAGGATTCGTCAACATAAAAGATATGCTAAAGCGGAAATCCTCCGTTATATCGCCTCAACGATCAGGAAGACCCGCGCGGGTCCGGCTGGGGCTGCAATCCGGTGGGCCAGGTCGGCGCGGTAATGCGCCGTGTCGCCAGTCTCGAGTGTCCGGGTCTCGTCGCCCGACCGCACCTCGACCGCGCCTTCCAGAACGGTCAGGTGTTCCTGCGTGCCCGCGCCGTGCGGGTCGCTGTCCAGCGTGCCGCCCGCGTCGAAGCCGATGTCATAGACCTCGAACCGGCCTGCCTGCTGAGGCGGCGAAAGGATGATGATCCGACAGCCCTTGCCATGGCCGGCGATCCTTGGCGCCTGCCGGGCCGTGACTACCTCGATCACCGGGGCGGGCTGGGTGTCCAGCAGACCCGCGAAATCCACCTGCAGCGCGCGTGTCAGGTTCCAGAGGGTCGCGACCGTGGGCGAGGACTCACCACGCTCGATCTGGCTGACCATGGACCGGCTCACCCCGGACAGCCTGGCCACCGCATCCAGCGACAGCCCCTGCCGCTGCCGCGCCTGCTTCAGTCGGGCAGCAAGGCGGCTGAGGGCGTGATCGGCGGACATGTCGCTCATGCGCGGGATGCTGCGCCCGGGCCGGCGCCGAAGTCAATCGCGGACACCCCGGGTGTGTTCCCGGTCACCGGCCTGGGAAGCCAGCCGCCGAACCGGACCGGCCCCGCGCCGACGAGTGCCCCCCGGCCGCGGGGGTCAGGGCGCTCCCACGCTGGCGGCGGGGGTCGTTGCCCCCCGTTGCAGGGTTGCCGGCCGTTCGACGCCGGGCCGCAGCCTGCGCTCCTCCTGCATGGCTGGCCGCGCCTCCGGCGGCCTGGATGCCCCGTCGGCCGGGGGCCCGCGCGAGCGCGCGGCGCGGTCAGCTGCCGCCGCCCTTCCGCGAGCCCGAGGGCAGGATTGCGGCGCGAGGCCACCTCCGGCTCGAGAAAGCTGTGCTCCTTCACAAGGCGCTCGCCGCGCGCCGAGGTGATGACGGTCGACCCCGTCGCACCCGTGGCGCGGGTTGCATCCAGAACCTCGTCCAGCCGGGCATCGGGCAGGAAGGCGATGATCAGCGTGGCCCTCATGGGGCGTGTCCTCCGCTTCCGGTCCCATCCGCGGTCCGGCGTCGCAGCCGGTCGTCCACGGTTGCGGCCGCAAGCACCGACACGGCCGAGCCGATCATGGCGAGCACGATCATGCCGAAGCCGTCGACCAGCCCGCTGCGACCGGGCAGCGTGTCGGCCACCGCCACTCCGGAGACGGCGATGACCGGGGCACGCACCGCCGGGCTTCCGGTCCTTAAGGCCAATGCGGCCGGCGACGAGCGCTGGCGACACATCCACATCGCCATCGACCCGTCCGCAACATCAGGTGAGGCGGCGCGCCGAGCGCAGGGGCCCGGGCTGCTCGACAGCGCCGACGTCACCTTCGTCCACGGCCATGCCCCGATCACGCGCCAGATGATTGCCCACGCCGGCATCAGCCCCCGTCACGCGGTGTCCGGGGCGGCGGTGTCGCGGAATGCTGGACGCAGCCATTCCAGTTCGCCGCCGAACCGCTCGGCGGCCGAGCGGTCGCGATGGGGCAGTGCCGCAAGGAAGCGGCCGGGGTCGAAGTCCGGTTCGGCGGCGAACAGGCGCGCCCGCATCTCCTCGGCCGCTTCCTGGTCACCAAGCGCCCGGTGACAGGCGGCCATGTAGGCGAAGTGATAGAAGGCAGGCTCCGCGACGTGGCGGAAGGCATCCAGCGCCTCGGCGTGGCGGCCCAGAAGATGCAGGCAGCGGCCCCGAATGTTCCAGTACCAGTCGGGGTGCAGCGGGTTCAGGCGCATGGCCTCGCGGATGCGCGCAAGCGCCTCCTCCGGTCGGTCGGTGTAGAACAGGTAGCGGCCGTATTCGATCAGCAGAAGGTCGTCGTTCGGGTTGGCGGCCAGCCCGGCCTCGAAATGGTGCCCCGCCCGGGCATAATCACGCGCCAGCAGGCAGGCGACCGCCATCGCGCAATGGGCACGCGAATCCCGCCCGTCAAGCGCGAGCGCCCGCTCGGCAAGGTTCAGGACGTCGGCAACATCCGTGCGCATCGCATAGTTCCAGCGCTCATAGAGCGTGGCAAGTGCCAGCAGTCCCTGCACCCGGCCATTCGAAGGGGCAAGCGCCACGGCCTTTGCGAGCAGCTCGACCGCACGGCGCATGCCGTCGGGGGTATGGGCGTGGAGTTGGCGCTGACCAAGCAGCCCCAGCCTCCAGGCGTCAAGATGCCCGACCGGCGCCGGAGCATCCGGTGCCGCTTCGCCCTCGGCGATCCGGCCGACGACAGTGGCCATCACCGTCCGGGCGAGTTCGGACTGGACGGCGAAGACATCGCCGATGTCGCGGTCCCATGTCTCTGCCCAGAGTGCGGCGCCGTCCTCGGCGCGTGCAAGATGGGCCGCGATCCTCAGCCGGCTCCCGGCAGCGCGCACCGACCCCGACAGGATGAAGCGAACGCCCAGCCGGACGCCGATCTCACCGGCCTGTGCATCAGCGATGCCGGGATGGAAGGAGGATTGCCGCGAGACGACGAGAAGCCCCCGGTCACGCGAGAGGTTGACGATCACCTCCTCGGCGATGCCCTCGCCCAGCAGCGAGGCATCAGATCCGGACGGCACCCCGCGGAACGGCAGAACCGCGATCGACGGCCGCGACGGCGGCAGCCCGGCCCCGGGCACGCATAGCGGCGCCACGTCGTTGACGTGCCTGGATGCCCCGCCGCTGCGCTGGCGGCGCACCTCGCGGACAAGGTCCAGCGTTGCCGGTTCGGGGGCGACACCGAGTTCTGCCTGCAGCACTGCGCGCAGGGTCTCGAACTGCCTCAGCGCCGCGTCGTACCGGTGTTGCTGGCGGTAGGCGGCGATCACGCGCCGGTGGACGTGTTCCTGCAGCGGGTCGAGGGCGAGGAGACGCAGGGCCACCGCTATCGAATCCTCGGTCTTGCCGGAGGCGGAATGGGCATCGCACAGTCGCAGCAGGACCGTCTCCAGACCGGAGCGCAGCGCACCCCGCTCGGCCTCGGCCCAGCGGTCGAACTCGGGCGTGACCGGCCCGATGCCCTCGAGGAAATCGCCCCTCCAAAGCTCCAGCCCCGCAGCGAGTTCCTCTGGATCGCCTGCGCGGGCGATGTGGTCGAAGCGCGTCGCGTCGATCTCGACACCGTCAACGGCAAGTCCGACCGCCTGCATCCCCGCCGGCAGCAGCACCGCCCCGCCCTCCCCGAGGTCCCTCCTGATCGCCGACAGCGTCTGCCGAAGGCTGGCCCGCGCCTGCGCATCGCCATGGTCTGGCCAGAACAGCGCCATCAGGGTCTCGCGCGGGACGGCGCCGCCGCGCCGGGCTAGGTAGGCAAGCAGGGCAGCGTTCTTCTTCCCGGCAACACGCAGGTCACGACCGCCGATCCGCGCCCGGAAGGGGCCAAGCACGTCAAGCTTGAGCGGGTTTCCCGCATCGGATCGTCCGCGCGATCCCATTTTCACGTTTCCTTCACGGCCGGGCGAACGCTCTGCCCCACACGGCAAGTCTAGCCTCGAAGCATCCGGCCACCAAGGACGCAGGAGGCTAGCGTGCAGCCGATGAACGAACTGGAACTGAAGCTTTACCTGAAAGACCTCGACCGGCAGGCCATCGCCGCGCGCGCCTCGCCCGGCGCATCCGGAGGCTGGCTGTCCCGCATGATCCGGCGCCTGCCCTGGCCGGTGAAGCCGGAGAAGCCAATCATTGGGGCAGGCACCCCGGCGACGCGGTAACGCCAGGCCGGTTGCAGCCCGGAACCCATAGGGATTCTACCCGCGACCCTCTCAGGATCCACCGGGCCGCCGTCCCGCCCGCTGCCGGACGACTTAGGCCGCGTGCATCCGCCCGAAATGCTCCATGATCGCGGCAGCGTACTTGATACCCTTGATGTACTTATCGATTTCGATGTTCTCGTCGGGCGCGTGCAGGTTGGCGCCTGGGTTGGCGAAGCCGGTCAGCACGCAGGGAATCCAGACATGCCGCAGGATCGCCCCCTCGGCCGAGACGCCGTTGACGACCGGCAGTTCGCCGTAGACCTCGGTGGCGGCGGCGATGATCGCCTGGCTGATGTCTTCCCTGACGCTGATCTTGTAGGGCGGCTCGGCATCCTCGTAGGCGTGCACCTCGATATGTCCGAAGCCGTGACGTTCCAGATGCGCCTTGAGCTTGCGCACCGCCGCCGCCGGCTGGATGTTGGGGATCAGCCGGAAATCCAGCCGCACCCGCGCCTCGGCCGGCACGATCGTCTTCTTGCCCGGGCCGGTGTAGCCCGCGATCATGCCCTGGATGTTGGCGGTCGGCTCGTAGGTGCGCGCCCGGATCGCGTCGATCCCGTCGCGGCCGAGCGCGAACTCGGATATGCCCCACTCCTCCTTCATCGCGCCCAGGTCCACCCGCACGGCCTTTTCGACAAGCTGCTGCTCGTCGTCGGGGCCGAGTTGCCAGATCCCCTCGTACCAGTCGTCGATCAGGATGCGGCGGGTCTTGCGATCGAGGATGGTGTTCAGGGCCCAGACGAGATCCCACACCGGCGAGGGGACGAGCGGGAAGTTGAGCGAATGCACGTCCGCCTTCGCCCCGCGCGCCACAAGCTCCACGAACAGCACCGACTTGAGGCCCAGCGAGACATCGGGCACCTCGGTCCCCGTCTCCATCGAGCCGTCCAGGCAGTGCATCCCGTCTGCCGCCAGAAGCTCCTTGTTGTTCCTTGCCCACGCGGCGAGGTTGGGCGAGCCGATCTCCTCCTCGCCCTCGATCAGGAACTTGAGGTTCGCCGGCACCTCGCCGCGCACCGCGAGGAAGGCCTTGGCCGCCTTGGTGAAGGCCAGCACCCCCGACTTGTTGTCGGTCGACCCCCGGCCGTACATGACCCCGTCGACCACCGCGCCCGACCAGGGGCCGCCGTGGGTCCATTTCTCCAGCGGCTCGGGCGGCTGCACGTCGTAATGCGCATAGCACAGGATCGTCTTGGCGGGCTTCCTTGCCTTGAGGTGCCCGAAGACCACCGGCGGCCCCTGCTCGAGCTCGTGGAACGCGGCCGGCAGCCCGTCGCGGTGCATCATGTCGCGGATCAGCGCGGCGCATTCGCGCAAGCCGATGTTCTGGGCCGAGACCGAGGGCTGCTGCACGAAGGTCTGCAGGTCGCGGACGCACTCCTCGGCGTGGGCGTCGATCCAGTCGTAGATCTCTTGCATGCTCACAGGGCGATCTCCGGTTGCGACAGGCGCCAGGCGTCGAGGCGCTGGCCGCTCAGGTCCATGGGGCGTTTGGCGGCAAGGCGGGCGAAGGCGGGGGCCAGGCGGATCGGGTCAACCCATTTCGCGCGCAGCTCGGGGGGATATGTCGTCTCGGACATGGGCGTGTGCATGTACATCCCCGGGGTGATCGTGACCGAGGCGATGCCGTGCGCCGCCCCTTCCAGCGCAAGACACTTCGAGAATCCCTCGAGCGCGTGCTTGGCGGCGCAATAGGCGGTCTCGTCCGCGAACCCCTCGATGCCGGAGCGGGACGAGACGAAGATCAGCATCCCCGCGCCGCGCGCCTTCATCCCTGGCCAGACGGCCTTGGTCAGTTGCAGCGCCGCCTGGATGCCCACGTTCATCGTCGCCTGGAAGGTCGCCAGCGTCACGACGTCCACCGCCTCGACCTTCAGGATGGCGGCATTGTGGATCAGGGTATGGACCGGGCCGGTGACGGCGGCGGCGATGGCGCGGGCGGTGTCGGCGGCGTCCGACAGGTCCACCGCCTCGGCCACCGCACCCTGGCAGGCGGCCGCGGTCGCTGCAAGGCCCGCGGCGTTGCGGTCCATCAGGATCAGCCGCGCGCTGAGGCCCGCCAGATGCCGCGCGACGGCGGCGCCGAGGCCCTGCGCGGCGCCGGTGATCAGGATCGTCTGGGCCTCAAGCGGGACCACCGGCCGCCTCCGCGATCTCGGAAGGGCGGACCCAGCGGCGCTCGGCGCCCGAGGCGTGCACGGCGTCCAGCACGCATTGGTTGCGGAACCCGTCGAGGAAGGTGGCCCCGCGCGCCAGAGGCCGCCCCTCGCGGATCGCTCCGCACAGCTCGCGCATCACGCCCACGACGCCGACATTCCAGATGCCCTTGCCCACACCGGGCAGGGCCGCGTCGGGGTTGGCCTCGGTGATCTCCTCGAAGCCCTGCCCGGCGCGGGCGAACCACAGCTTCTCGTCCTCGTTCGACAGCGTGATCGTGCCCTTCGAGCCGCAGATCTGGGTGACGTTGGGCACCACGTTGTGCGCCGCGACCCCCGACAGGAACACCTGCGCCACCGCCCCGGACTGCATGACGCAGGTATACCAGGTCATGTCGTCGGCAGTCGCGGTCCAGGGCGCGCCAGTGGCCTTGTCGATGCGCCCCGGCACCATCACCGGCGCTGCGCCGGTGACCCAGTCCACCTCCTCGCCCAGCCACCAGCGCAGAAGGTCGGTCTGGTGGCTGCCGTTCGCCCCCAGCCGCCCGCCGCCCTGGGCCGCGTCCGACCACCAGTCGCCCTTCGGCCGCCCCGCGGGGTCGGCCCAGGAGTTGCCGATGTTGGCGATGGTGACATGGCGGATCGCGCCGAGATCACCCTCGGCGATCATCCGGGCGATCCGCATGCGGTTGGGGTTGAAGCGCATCTCGTGGTCGATCATGTGCAGGCGCCCTGCCGCCTCGGCCGCGCGCAGCATGGCCAGCGCCTCGCCCGCACCCATCGCGGTCGGTTTCTCGCACAGCACATGCGCGCCCCTGGCCAGTGCGGCGAGCGTCTGGGGCGCGTGCTGAGCGGTGGGCGTGGCGATGCAGACAAGGTCGGGTGCGTGGGTCTCCAGCATCGCCTGCCAGTCGTCGTAGGAATGCTGCACACCGAAGGCCGCGGCCGCCGCGCGGGCGCTCTCCAGCCTGGCCGAGGACACGGCCACCACCGCGGCATCGGCCACCTGGGCAAGCGCGGGCAGATAGGCCGCGCGGGCAAAGCTTGCCCCGATCACTGCCACCTTCATGGGCTAACCCCTTTCCTTCAGCCGCGGGTCAAGGAAGTCGCGCAGCCAGTCGCCCAGGATGTTGAAGCTGAGCACCGTGACCACGATGGCCAGCCCCGGGAAAGTCGCCAGCCACCACTTGTTGGCGATCAGCGTATCGCGGCTCTCGGCCAGCATCGAGCCCCAGGTCGGCACCGAGGGCGGCACGCCGAGGCCCAGGAACGACAGCGCCGCCTCGGCCAGGATCACGCTCGCGACGTTGAACGAGGCGATCACGGTCAGGGGCGCGACGATGTTCGGCAGGATGGTGCGAAAGATGATCGCGGCCGTGCCGTCGCCCAGCGCGCGGGCCGCCTCGACGAATTCCTTCTCGCGCAGGGAAAGCGTCTGGGCGCGGGTGATGCGGGCATAGGTCACCCACTGGCCGATGCCGAGCACGAGGATGAGGTTCATCACCCCCGGTCCCAGCACGATCAGGAACATGATCGCCAGCAGGATGAAGGGAAAGGCCAGCTGGATGTCGCCCAGCCGCATGATCACGTCGTCGGTCCAGCCGCCGAAGTAGCCCGAGACAAGGCCCGCGACGATCCCGATCGTCCCCCCCACCGCAATCGCGGCGAAACCCACCAGAAGCGAGATGCGAGCACCATACAGAAGCCGTGACAGCACGTCGCGGCCAAGCGCGTCCGAGCCGAGCCAGAAGGTCGCCCCGCGAGGCCCGGCCGCTCCCGGTTCGGCGAGGCGCAGCATAATGTTCTGGCGGTTGGGGTCGAGCGGCGACATCGCCGGCCCGAAGATCGCCACGACCACGACGGCGATGAGGATCGCCAGCGCGAGCACGGGCCAGCGGGCCGCAACAAGGCTGCGCCAGGCACGCTTCATCCCGCGCGCCAGGTCGCTGTCGCGGCGGGGGGCAAGACGGGTCAGGCCGTCACCGGCGCTGTCGGTCATCGGCGGCCCCCCTAGAGCTTCACGCGCGGGTCGATCCGCGCATAGATGAGATCGACGATCAGGTTCAGGCAGATGAAGACCATCGACAGCAGCACCACGGCCGCCTGCACGACCGGGATGTCGCGCTGGTTGATCGCGTTGAACACGAGCCGGCCGATACCTGGATAGCTGAAGACAGTCTCGATCACCACGACGCCGCCGATCAGGAAGCCGAACTCGAGGCCGATCATGGTGACCACGGGCAGCCAGGCGTTGCGCAGCGCGTGATGCACGATCACGGTGTATTCGGTCAGGCCCTTCGACCTGGCAGTGCGGACGTAGTCCTGCCCCAGCACCTCGAGCATCGACGAGCGCACGAGGCGCGCGTTCCTCGCGAGCGAATAGGTGCCGACCGCGACCGCCGGCATGGCGAGGTAGTAGAGCGCCATGGGCAGGTTGCCGAAGGCGGCGGCGAGGTCGCCCTGCAGCAGGGGCAGCAGGAAGGGCACGTGACCCGAGATCGGGAACCACTTGAGGTAGAGCCCGAGGAAGAGGATCATCATGATCCCCTGCCAGAAGTTCGGCACCGACTGGCCGAACATCGCGACCGTCATGATGCCGCCATCAAGGGCCGTGCCCCGGTAGAGCGCGGCGAACACCCCGAAGGGAACGGCAAGTCCCACCGAGACCAGGATCGAGAGGAGCGTGAGCTCGATCGTCGCCGGCAGGGCGCCCAGCACGATGTCGATCGCCGGCTGGCGGTAGCTGAGCGACATGCCGAAGTCGCCCTGCAACAGGTTGCCAAGGAAGCTCAGGTACTGGACGTGCAGCGGCCGGTCGAAGCCGAGCGCGCGGCGGACCATCTCGATCTCTTCCTCGGTCGCCCGCTCGCTGACGAAGAGGTAGGTGGGGTCGCCCCCGATCTGGAGGGCGATGAAGCTGATGAAGGTGACGCCGATGATGACGACGACGCTCTGCAGCAGCCTTCTGGCGATGTAGGTCCACATCCGTCCGGCCCTCCGTCAGTCGGGTGGGCGCCGCGCGGACCCGCCGCGCGGCGCCCTTCTTCAGTTCACTTCAGGCCGGTCGAGAACAGGTACACCTTCTCGTCGGGCCGGGCGACGAAGTTCACCCGGTTCGAGACCCCGTAGAAATCGGGCTGGAAGTAGAGGTGCAGCCAGGGGCCATCGTCGTAGAAGACCTGGAGCATCTCATCGATGATCTTGCGCTGCGCGGCCGGGTCGTCGGTGGCGGCGATGTCGGCCCAGCGGTCGAACCAGCGCGGATCGCTCCAGTGGGTGTAGTTGGTGCCCGACTCGACGCGCGCGAGGTCGGTCATGTCGTAGAGCGGAGACCACAGCGCCCCACCGGTGCCGAGGAAGAACAGCGGGCCGACGTTGCGCTGGCGGATCAGCGGCACATAGACGCTGCCCCATTCCATGACGTCGAGCTCGATCTTGAGCCCGACATCCTCGAGGTACTGGGCGATCGCCTGAACGACGTTGACGTCGTTGAGGTAGCGGCCGCGCCCCGCCTGGAACCGGATGGCAAAGCGCACGCCGTCGGCGCCGCGCGGCCAGCCGGCCTCGTCAAGCATCTTCTCGGCCATCGCGGGGTCGTAGGGGTAGGGCGTGAGGCTCTGGTTGGCGTTCGGCGGGTTGACGATGCCGGTCGCCCGCACGCATTCGAAGTTCAGCAGCTGCTTGCAGATCGCCGGCACATCCACCGCATACTGCAGCGCGCGGCGCACCATCGGATCCTGGATCGCCTCGCCACCCGGCATCTCGCGGAAGGGCTGCGAGAGGTTGAAGCCGACGTACATCCGCCGCGTGCCCTGCACCGCCTGCACCATCGCCGTACCCGAGGCGTTCACGGCGTCGATCTGGTCGGGGGCGACGTTGGTGATGATGTCGACGTTGCCGGCGATCAGTTCGGCCGAGCGGGTCGAGGCCTCGGGGATGATCCGCCAGACGATCCGCTCCATCTGGGCGGGGCTGTTGGGGTTGGCGACCTTTTCGAGCACCACCTCCGAGCCGCGCGTCCAGGACGCCAGCCGGTAGGGGCCCGAGCCGATGGGGTTCGCCGACGCCTCGTCGAGCGACATCTTCTCGTAGCTGTCCTTGCAGTGGATGTAGACCTCGGCGATCAGGCCGAAGGCGATGGGGTTCTTGCGCGCCAGGTTGATTTGCACCCGGCGGTCGTCCAGCGCCTCCGCGCTCTCGAAGCCGATCGAGGAGAACACGAAGCCCGGGGTGTTGCCGGTGAACTTGTTGTCGGGGTTCTTGGCGCGGTTGAAGGTGTAGGCCGCATCCTCGGCCGTCAGCGCCTCGCCGTCGTGGCAGGCAAGGCCCTCGCGCAGGGTGTAGACATAGTGCAGCCCGTCCTCGGAGATCTCGAGGTTCTCGGCCAGGTCGGGCGTGACCACACCTTCGCCGGTGATGTTGTAGAGCGTGCCGAAGATGTGGCGCGCGATGTTGGCGTTGTCCCGGCTCGAGATGTTGGCCGGCTCGAAGGTGGTGATGTCGGCCGAGAGGCCGACCGCGATGGTGTCGGCTGGCGGCGTGGCCAGCGCGGTGGTGCCGAACAGCAGGGCCGAGGCCCCGGCAGCAGCGAGAAGTCTTGTTCGCGTCATTTGGCTTCCCTCTCTGGTTGGACGTCTTCAGGCAGTTGGTACGGCGATGCCCGCCGCCGGCGCGGCCGCGGGCACTCCGGGGTCGACCGCATGGCCGGTCGCGGCCGAGCGGATGCAGGCCTCGACCATGCGGAGCGATTTCAGATGGTCGGTGCCCGGGCAGGGCAGCGGCGCACCATGCAGCAGATGGGCGACGAAGGCCTCCAGCAGCGCGGCCGCGTCGTCGACCCAGAGCTCGTGCGGCGGAAGCGTCACGGGGGTTGGTGCCGGATCGTCGCGCAGGGCCCACGACAGGCCGCCGAACATGTCGGCCTGCACGGCAACGCCGCGGGCGCAGTCGGTCCGCCAGTTGAAGGCAAGCTCGTTGCGGGCCCCCGCCCAGGTGCCCTGGTAGGTCACCTCGATCCCGCCCTCGAAGGTGATCAGGGCCGCGACGTTGGCATCCCCCGCATACATCGACCAGGACGGGTTCCATGTCCGGGCCGTTATGCGCACCGGCTCGGCACCATAGACGTGGCGCATCAGGTCAAAATGGTGGATCGACTGCTCCCACAGCATCGGCTGGGGCATCGTCAGGGGATACCGGTTGAGGTGGGTCTGGCGCCCGTCGCGCCAGCGTTCGTAGAGGAAGCGGCCGAATTCCGGCGGACCGAGGCTTGCCCACATCTGCTTCAGCGCCACGGTCACCGGCAGGTAGCGGAAGTTCAGGCCGACGCTCAGCGGCACGCCCACTGCGGCCGCGGCGGCGACATGGGCCTCGGCCGCGCCGACGCTGTCGGCAAGCGGCTTCTCGGCCAGGATCGCGAGGCGGTGGGCACAGGCGGCGGCGATCTGGTCCTCGCGTCCGCCGGGCGGGGTGATCAGCAGCACCGCCTCCGCCGGGGCCAGCGCAGCCACCTCGGCCAGCGTCGCGCCGGTTGCGGCGGCGGGATAGGCCGCGGCAGCGTCGGCAAGCGCGGCGGGGCTGGTCTCGACCAGACCCACGACCTCGAGCCGCGGGTCGCGTGCGATCACGCGCCGCCACGTCCGGCTGCGGGCGCCGAGGCCGACCAGAATCAGCCGCAGCCCGGTCATGCCGGAACCCCTTCGCGCGCGAGCACGGCGATGCCGGCCCCGGGCGGCGTCCAAGCGAGGCCCGCGAGCGCGGGGATGCGGCTTGGCACCATCGGCGGCTTGGCTCCGGCGGCCGGGGCGGGTGCGGTACGCGTGCCCGGAACCTCGGCAGCGATCAGCGCGGCAAGCGCGCTGTCGCGCAGCACATGGCCCGCACCGAGGTGGACAGGCCGCCCGGCAGGGTCACCGGCGATCAGCCCTGCCAGCGCCGGGGCGAGGTCTGGCGCCCACGTCCAGTCGCGCCTCGGGTCGTCGGCGGGAACCGGCAGCGGCCGGCCGGCGCGCGCGGCCGCCAGCCAGTCGGCGACGCGCGAGACACGAAGCCGGCTTTCCCGTGCCACCTCGTGCGGGCCGAAGATGTAACCGAGGCGGACGACATGCGCGGCGGTGCCCTCGGGCAGGCCCGCGGGAGCAAGAACTTCGCCTGCCCGCTTGGCTGCCGCATAGGGGCCGGCAGCGGAGGGGGTGCAGGCATCCGTCAGGTCGGGGACGCCGTCACCGGGGGCGAAGACGCCCGAGGACGACAGGAACACGAAGGCCCGCGGTCGCGCCGCCGCCGCCCAGTGGAGCATCGCCAGAAGCGGCCGGATGTTGGCGGCGACATGGGCGGCCGGGGAAAGGCCGGCCGCCGCCGGATCGGTTGTCAGCGCTGCGGCGTGGACTGCCGCCCCGGCCGCAATCCCGCCCGGGACGCCTGCAGCGAGGTCGGCCTCGATCAGCGCGGCTCCCGCCAGGCGTGCCCTGGTGGCGGCGTCGAAGCTGCGGTCGAGCGCGATCACCCGCCACCCGAGCGCCAGGAACCCCGCCGCCAGCGCACCGCCGACGAAGCCTCCTGCCCCGGTGATCAGGATCGCGCGCGCCGTCATGCAGGGGGCTCCACGATGCTGGCCGGGTCGAAGTCATTCAGCGACCGCGTGTGCTCGGCGATCAGCTGAACCGCGCGGTCGACATCGCGCGCCTCGAGCGCATGCACGATGGGCGGATGGTTCGCCGCGATGTGCGACAGAGGTACCTTGCGGTCGTTGCGCAACGCCATGATCTGGTGGATGCGCAGGTAGAGGCTGTTCCACGATGCCAGCAGCAGGTGGTGGTCGGCCAACCGGATCAGCGTACGATGGAACGTTTCGTCGGCGGCCACCAGCGCCTCCCGGTCGCCTGCGGCAGCCGCCCGCTCCATCGCCCGGCAGGGCGGCCAGAGGGCCGCGACATCGGTGCCGTATTCGAGGATGCGCCGCACCGCCATCACCTCGAACAGTTCCCGCAACTCGTAGGTCTCGGCCACCTCGCGCGCGGTCAGCGGCTTCACCCGCTTGCCCTTGTAGGCGATCGTCTCGACCAGCCCGTCGTTCTCCAGGATCTGCACCGCCTCGCGGATCGGCGCGCGGCTGACGTTCAGCTGCTCGGAAAGCGCGGTTTCCACCAGCACCGCGCCGGGGCGGAGACGACCGGTGATGATCAGCCGGCGCAGCCGGTCGGCGATCTGCACCCGCAGCGGAAGCTGCTCGATCGGCGCGAGATCGGACTCGGGGGCAGGGACGGCGGCCATTGCCGGATCGGGTTCGGTCACGCGGCACCTCTGGAGCATTGGGCCGCCAGCGCCTCGGGGCGCAGGGCATCGGCCGGGAGGGTCGGCTGCGACGGTCGGCTCATCGGTCGGTACCGGTGTGGGCCGCGGGGACGACGTGCAGCATCAGCGGGGCAATGGGGGCAAAGACGTCGTCGTCCGCGGCCCCGCGCCACATCAGCACGGCGAAGGAGGCGTCGCTGTCAAGCGCCGTGATCCCGGCATGCCAGGCGCCCGGGCGATAGACGACCCCGGTTGTCCCCGGGAGCAGGAACGACAGCGAGCGGTCGGGCGCAGGCGCCCCGCCATCATCCGACGGCATCACGGTGACGAGGTAGCGCGAGACGCCCACCGGCAGAAACACCTGCGCCGCATGGGGATGCCGCTCGACCTGTTCGAGCACAAGCGGCAGGGTCGCCCGCGCCACGCGGTTGAGGTGGAACTGCAGTGCAAGGCCCGGCACCGGCACCAGCCAGTCGCCGTACATCGCGCGCTCGCCGGCCCGGGCCGGCGCGTCAATCAGCGCGCCGAAGGGCGCGAAGGCCTCGGCGTCGGGGCGCCCTGCGACGATCACGGCTGTCCCCCAGGCGGCGGTACGAGCGCCCGCCAGTGCCCGGCAAGGTCGGCCCGACGGCAGACCCAGACGCCCGCCCGCCCCTCGATGTGGTCGAGGAACGTGCGCAGGCCCGCCAGCCGCCCGGGCTGGCCGAGGACGCGGGTGTGCATGCCAACCGACATCATGCGCGGGTGCAGCGGTGCCTCGCGCAGGAGTTCCTCGAAGCTCTCGATCAGGAACTCGGCAAAGGCGCGGCCAGTGACCAGCGGGCCGCCCACCAGCTTGGCGTCGTTCGTGGCCAGCGAATAGGGCACCACCAGATGCGGCCGGCCGGCGACCTGCACCCAGTAGGGCAGTTCGTCGTTGTAGGCGTCGCTGTCGTAGTCGAAACCCCCATGCTCGACCACCAGCCGCCGGGTCGCCGGCCCGCGGGAATAGCGGCAGTACCAGCCCTGTGGCGCCCGCCCGACCAGCCGTTTCAGCGTCTCGTGCGACCGCGCGATGTGCTCGCGCTCGGTCGCCTCGTCCAGATGGTAATGCTCGACCCACCTCCAGCCGTGGCAGACGATGTCCCAGTCGGTCGCGGCGATGGCCGCCGCCGCCGCGGGGTTGCGCTCGAGCGCCAGCGCCGAGGCGAAGACGGTCAGCGGCAGGCCGCGGTCGCGGAACAACCGGTACAGCCGCCAGAAGCCGACACGGGCGCCGTATTCGAACATGCTTTCGGCGGCGAGGTCGCGCATCCCCTGCGGCACACGGGCGGTCGCCACTTCGGTCAGGGTGGTGTCGGTGCGCCCGTCGCCGTCCTGGAACGAGTACTCCGACCCCTCCTCGTAGTTCAGCACGAAGTTGACGGCGAGGCGCGCGCCCCCCGGCCAGGTTATGTCGGGCGGGCTGGCCCCGTAGCCCCTGAAGTCGCGCGCGTCCTCGGCCATGGGTCAGTCCCGCATCCCCTCGACCTTGCAGAAGAAGCAGCACCAGTCGCCGGTGATGACGTTGGGCAGGGCGCGCAGGCCGAAGAACATGCCGTCCGCGGGCGCCACGATCTCGCCCAGCGTCTCGCCCCAGATCGAGACGATGCGGGCGATGCGCGTCCCCTTGGACATCATCGTGAGGAACTTCACGCCGGGCTCGGGGATGTAGATGCCCGAGGCGGGCGCCAGCAGCGCCTCCTGCTGGCCCTTCCAGCGGGGCGAGGGGTAGCGCGCCTCGCCCGGATACATCCTGTAGTGGCGCAGAATGTTCAGGATCGAATCCGCCAGTTCCCGCCCGATCCGCGCGAAGGCCTCGGGCGAGGTCGCCGACCGGCCGCCGAGTTCCACCGTGATGCCGACCTTGCCGATCGACTTCAGGTAGGCCATCGGGCTGCCCGAGGGGTTGAAGTTCGACATGATGCAGCCCCAGCCGGGGCCCATCGCGGTGGCAAGCTCGACCGAGGCGGGGGTTTCGTCGACGAAGATCGACTTGTCGAGGAACGAATGCGCCCCGCCCGAGTGGATCGAGATTTCAAAGTCCGCGACCGGCCCCATCGCCGCCGCATGGGCCGCCGCCACCCGCTCGGACAGATAGCCGTTCGGCCGGCCCGGATAGATGCGGTTCATGTCGTAGCTGAAGGTGTCCATCGGGTTGCCGCGCTGCGCAGCCTCGAAGGCGGGCACGTTCACCACAGGGCAGAGGACCAGCGTTCCGGACAGCTGCGCGGGGTCGACCTCGGCCAGCGCGATCTGGCAGGCAAGCGGGCCCTCGGGCTCGTCGCCGTGGATCGCGCCGTTGACCCAGAAGCAGGGGCCGCCCTTCGCGCCGTTCACGATGGCGACCGGAATCTCCAGCTTCGTGCCGCCCGCCAGCGTGGTGACGGGAATCACCCCCCGCGCCACGGCTCCGGGCGCCGCCGTGGCCGTCCCGACGGTGACGGATTTCGCCTCGGTCATGCTCATATCCCCTTGAAGGCTTCGTATTCCTTGAGCTGCTCGGGCGTGTAGACCTGCATGAACTCGATCTCGATGCCCCCCGCCTCGTTGTCGAGGAAGGCGACCCAGCCCTCCGGGTGCGGGTGCGAACCGTATTTCTGGCAGGCCTGGCAGATGCGAAGGCTTGCGCCCTGCGCCTGCGCATGGGCCAGCGCGGCGTCGATGTTGTCGACCTCGTAGCAGATGTGGTGCAGCCCCTCGGCGCCGCGCTGGTCGATCCACTTGGCGAACCGGCCCTGCGGGTCCATCGACTCGCAGAGCTGGTATTCGATGCCGCCGAGATGAAAGAGCGCAACCTTGTTCTTCGACTTCGGATAGACGGTGATCGCGGTGTCAGCAGGCACGTGCAGGAACCGCGCATAGGCTGCCAGCGCCGCCTCGGCGTCGCGCACGGTAAATGCCATGTGCTTGATGCCCTTCACATTCGGGTTGTCGGACTTCATGGGATATCTCCTCAGGCGGCGCGGGTCTCGGCGCGGATCGCCTCGACCACGCCCTTCATGCGGGTGACGGCCTCGCGGATGCGCGCCACCGGCTGGGTCAGCGACATGCGCACGAAATCGTCGGTGTAGTCGCCGTAGATCGGGCCGGGGAACACCATCACCCGCCCCTCGCGCAGCAGCCGCTCGCAGAAGGCGGTGGCGCCGATCCCGGTCTTGGACACGTCGGCATAGACGTAGAAGGCCCCCTGCGGCTCGGCATGGGGAATCCCGAGTTCGGCGAGGCCGGCGCACAGCGCGCGGCGGCGCTCGTCGTAGGTCTGCCGCATCGCCTCGACACAGTCCTGCGGGCCGGTCAGCGCGGCAAGTGCGGCGTGCTGGCTGACGGCGGCGGTCGAGATGGCAAAGGCGTGGTTCACCTCGGCCAGCGCCGGGATCAGGTCGGGCGGGCCGGCGAAGTAGCCGATCCGCCAGCCGGTCATCGCATAGGCCTTGGAAAAGCCCGAGAGCGTCAGCGTCCGCTCGAACATGCCCGACAGCGCCGCCACTGGCTGGACGCTGTGGTTGCCGTAGGTCAGCCGGGCGTAGATCTCGTCCGAGATGACGATCAGGTCGTGGCGCCGCGCGACCTCGGCGATGCGGGCGATCTCGGCCGGGGGGGTGACGGTGCCGGTGGGATTGTTGGGGTTGATCAGGACGAGGATCTTCGACTTCGGCGTGATGTGCGCCTCGACCATCTCGGCGGTCAGGCAGAAGTTCGTGTCCATTGTCGTGCGGATGTGCACGACCTCGGCGCCGGCCAACTCGGCGGCCTGGTGATAGGGATTGTAGCCCGGGCAGGGCACCAGCATCTCGTCGCCAGGGTTCAAGAGGCCCAGAGCGATGACGAACATCGCCTGCTGCCCGCCGGGGGTGACGACGATGTTCTCGGGCGCATAGCGCGCTCCGCCGCGGGCGGCAATATCCTCGGCAATCGCCTGGCGCAGCGCCGGAATGCCGAGGGGATGGGTGTAGTGCGTCGCGCCCTCGGCCAGCGCCTTCTGCCCGGCGGCGACGATATGCGCGGGGGTGCCGAGGTCGGGGTCGCCGCGCCCGAGGCGGATGACGTCGCTCAGCCCCTCGGCGATGTCGGCCATGCGGGTGATGATGTGCGCGTCCTTCAGCTTGACGCGGTCGGCCAGGCGGTGCTTCGTCGCGTCCATCCTACACCCCGTATATTTCCGAATATTTGTTCTGCAGATGGGCGACATAGGGCGCGGGGTCGAGCCGCCGGCCGGTGGCCTGCACGAGGAGCTCGTCGCGGCTGTGGCGGCGGCCGTGGCGATGGACATGCCCGGTCATCCACCCCAGCAAGGGAGCGTAGTCGGCCACCGCCAGCCCTGCCGCCACCGAGGGCTCGCGGACAGCCGTACCGTAGAGTTGGCCGGCCATGACGTTGCCGATCGTGTAGTTGCAGAAGGTGCCGATCTGGCCCGACGACCAGTGCACGTCCTGCAGGACGCCCAGCCGGTCGTTCGGCACCTCAAGCCCGAGGTATTCCCTGATCTTGGCGTTCCACGCCTCGGGCAGCTCGGACACCCTGAGGCTGCCGTCGATCAGCGCGGACTCGATGTCGACGCGCAGCATGATGTGGAAGTCGTAGGTCAGCTCGTCCGCCTCGACGCGGATGAAGCCGGGACTGACCCGGTTGACCCCGCGCCAGAAGATCTCGGCGTCGATGTCGTCCAGCAGCCCGGGGAAGGCGGCGCGAGCCTCGCCGAAATTCGCCTCCCAGAAGGCGCGGCTGCGGCCAACATGGTTCTCGAACAGCCGCGACTGGCTTTCATGCGCGCCGAAGCTGACACCATTGACCGCATAGAGGCCGATCAGGTCTGTCGCGAGTGGCGTGCGGGTGAAGGCGGGGTCGGCATACTGCTCGTACAGCGCATGGCCCGCCTCGTGCAGGCAGCCGAACAGGCTCATCGGCATCCAGTTCTCGTTGATGCGCGTGGTGATGCGGACGTCCTGCCGGGTGAAGCTGACCTCGAAGGGGTGGACGGTGGTGTCAAGCCGACCGCGGCTCAGGTCGTAGCCGAGCTTGGCGGCCATCTTCAGGCCGAAGGCCAGCTGCGCCTCCTTCGGGAAGGGGCGCTGGAGAAAGTCGATCCGGGGCGGCGGCGCCTCGGCGATCCGGCGCAGCAGGGGCAAGAGACCGTCGCGCAGCGACTGGAACAGCGGCTTCAGCGTGGCCACCGTCTCGCCCGGCTCGAAGCGGTGCATCAGCGCGTCGTAGGGATGAGCGTCATAGCCGATGTGCTCGGCCATCTCGCGGTTCAGCGCCACTGTCTCCTCGAGGATCGGCGCGAAGGCCGCGAAGTCGCTGGCCGCCCGGGCCTTTGCCCAGACGTCCTGCCCGATCGAGCCCAGTTCGGCGCGGCGCTGCTGCAGGTCGGCCGGTATGCGCAGGTGGTAGTCGATCGCCTCGCGGACCTGGGCGCACATCACCCGCTCGATCGATTCGGGCGGCAGTCCCTGGGTCTCGGCCTCGGCTTCGTCCAGCAGGTGCCGCGTGCGGTCCGCGACGAGATGATCGCGCGCCAGCACGCTGAGGGTCGCAAGCTGCTTGGCGCGCGTCTCCGCGCCGCCCGGAGGCATCATCACCCGTGCGTCCCAGTTCAGGATCGACTTGGCGTTCAGCAGATCATTGACCTCGCCCATCCGCTCGAGGAACGCCGCGTATCCCATTCCCGCCCCCATCCGTCCGCACCGGGCCGAGCCGCCCGAAGTTCTCTATTGTCGACAATCGACACTATGACTATCGTTCTCCCTGTCCCGGGTTGTCAAGCGCCTCGGCGCGGTCCCGGGCAGGCGGCGGCAACGACATCGGGGGCGTGATGGACGGCCTGGGGTGGAACGACGGCGCGCTTGTTGAGATGGCGGTGACCGGGCAGGTCAGCCAGCCGGCGATGCGCCCGAACGGCTATCTGCACTGGCCCGACGGCCGGGCGGCGGTGCTGCCGGGGATGTATGGGGTGGCCTACAATGCCCGCGTGGGCGACCGCGCCTTCGGCTGGGCGGGCGACCATGTCGAGCCCGGGGTCTCGATCGCCAATCCCGACGAGAAGGCCGATTTCGCGCTGCACTACCTGACCTGCGTGGGCAACGAGGCGACGGTCGTCTCGGGGCTGGCGAAGGGCGCGAAGGGCGTCGTGACGGGCGAGCATGCGCGCATCCTCGTCGACTTCGGGCCCGAAACGCTGGAGGCGCTGAACACCGGCGACACCATCCAGATCCGCGCCGTGGGCCGGGGCATCGGGTTGGCCGACTTCCCCGAACTCGACTTCAAGAAGACCTCGCCGGCACTCGCGCGCGGCTACGGGCTGCGTGTCGAGAACGGGCAGGTGATCTGCCCGGTGGCGATGGAACTTCCGGCGCGCATCATGGGCTCGGGGGCCGAGCTCAACGCCGAGTTCGTCGACCAGGACCTGATGTCGGGCGATCGCGCCCTGATGGCCGACCTCGACATCGACAGCATGCGCCTCGGCGACCTCATCGCCATCCGCGATGTCGACCACCGCTTCGGCCGCTCGTTCCGCCAGGGATGGGTGGCGATCTGCCTCTGCATCCACGGCGATTCGGTGATGACGGGGCACGGGCCGGGCATCCTGACCCTGATCGCCGGCCCGGCAGACAAACTGTCGTTCGAGATCGACCGCGGCGCCAACATCGCCGAACGCCTCAACCTGCGGAGCCTGCCATGAGCCTTGCCACCAACGCCGCCGACCTTGTCGCAGTCTCGGTGGGCGGGCAGGTCGCGCATCCGGGGTTCCCGGGCCTGCCGGCCGAGCCCTACCGGCTTGCGGCCGACGGCCGGCCATTCCTGCTGCCGACCTGGGGCGGGATCGTCTACAACGTCAGCGTGGGCGATCCTGCCTTCGGCTGGGCGGCCGACTGCATCCATCCCGGCGTGTCGATCCGGCAGTCCGACGACATGAGGAACCGCGGGCTGAACGTGTTCGCCTGCGTGGGCAACGCCGCGCGGGTGATGACGGGCGCGGCGGCCGGCACCCGCGGGGTCGTCACCGGCAAGTCGGGCCGGTTCTCTGAACAGGTGATCGTCCATTTCCCCAAGGCCGCGCGCGAGCGAATGGCGGTGGGCGACCAGATCGTGGTGCGCTCCGAGGGGATCGGGCTCGTGCTGACCGACCATCCAGAGGTGATGCTGAAGGGCATCGCGCCAGGCCTGCTGGCCGCGCTGCCGGCGCGGCAGGCGCCCGGCCGTCTGGAGGTCGGGGTCGCGGCCCGCATCCCCGCGCATCTGGCGGGGGCGGGGCTGGGGCTGACGTCCGAGGGCGGCAGCCTGCACATGCAGTCCACCGACCGTGCCGAACTCGCCCGGCGGGGGCTCGACGCGCTGCGGCTGGGCGACCTCGTGGCGCTCGAGGACACCGACAGCCGCTTCAACCACGGCTACCTGCGCGGCGCGATGGCGATCGGCGTCGTCTGCGCCACGGACGGGCCGCGGCCCGGCTATGGCCCGGGAATCTGCATCCTGATGACCGCGCCCGCCGGGCAGCTCGGCGCCTTTTCCGCACCGGGGGCCAACATCGCCGACCTGCTCGCGCTGGAGCCCTAACATGATTCCGATGACGTCGGTCACGAAGGACAGCCTGCTCGCCTTCATGGCTGAAAGCTTCCGCGCGCTGGGCCTGACGGCCGATGATGCCGGCATCTTCGCCGGCGCGCTGGTGTTTTCGGAACTGCGGTTCCATCCTGGCCACGGGCAGGGGGTCAAGCGGCTGCGGCGCTACGAGGAACGCATCCGCAAGGGCCAGGTGGACCCCGCGGCGCCGCTCACGGTGGTCAAGGAAAGCCCCGCGCTGGCGCTGATGGACGCTCACAACGGCATCGGCACGGTGGCGGCGGCGCGCGCGATGCGGCTGGCGGTGGCCAAGGCCAAGGTCTGCGGCATCGGGCAGGTTGTGGTGCGGAACTCCACCCACTACGGGTCCTCGGCGGTCCACGCCTGCGCGGCAGAGGAAGCGGGCTGCATAGGCATCGCCTTCACCAACGCCGGCCCCGAGATGGCGCCCTGGGGCGCGCGCGAGGGGGCCACCGGCACCAACCCCTGGGGGATCGCCGCACCCACCGGCCTCGGCTTCCCCGCAGTGCTCGACATCGCGCTGACGACCGCGGGCAAGGGCATGATGCAGTGGCAGGCCCGGCAGGGGCAGAAGATGCCCCGCGACTGGGCGCTGACCCCCGAGGGGCTGGAGACCGACGACCCCAACGCCGCGATGGCCGGGGCGCTGCTGGGGATCGGGCAGTACAAGGGCTACGGGCTCGCCTTCATGACCGATGTGCTGACCGGTGTGATCGGCGGCGGCGGCTTTGGCCTGACCCCCTATGCGGACCCCGTGAAGCTGGATGTCAGCCACACGCTGACCGCCATCGACATCGAATGGTTCATGCCGCTGGCCGAGTTCCGGGCGCGGATGGATGCCTTCGCCCATATGACGAAGTCGCGCGCCCTGCGCCCCGGCTTCAGCGAAATCCTGATCCCCGGCGAGCAGGAGGCGCGGCGCGTGGCGCGCAAGTCGGCCCATGGCGTGCCGCTGGAGGACGGGGTGCTCGAGGATCTGCGCGCCTTCGGCCGCGAGAACGGCATCGCCGCGACCATCGAGGTCCTGGGCCCCTACACGGAGGCCGTGCTGTGACGCCCCCTTCCCCCACCTTCCGCGAAATGCTCCGGAACCGCCTGCGCGCCCGGGCGCAGGCCGCGGGCCTCGACGGCCTTCTGCTGCTGGCGCCCGGCAACGTCGCCTATGCCTCGGGCTGGCTTTTCACGATCAACGAGCGCCCGATGGGCCTGTGGCTGCCGGTCGAGGGCGAGGCGGTGCTGATGGTGCCGCAGCTCGAGCTCGAGAACGCCGAGGCGGTGCCGGGCGTCAGGGTCGCGATCTACGAGGAATATCCGGGCCCCGTGCCGGCGCAGATCTGGATGGTGCGGCAGACAGGCGCCCTGCGGATCGGGATCGACTCGCTCGAGGCGCGGCTGCTCTCCGACGTGCAGGCCGAGCTCGCGCATCTGGACCTGACCGACCACTGCCTGCCCGAGCGGATCGTCAAGCACGCGCAGGAAATCGCCCTCGTGCGCGCGGCCGCGCGCTATGCCGACATGGTGCTCGAGCGGTTCCTGGCCGCCGGCGCCGACATCATCCGGGCGGGCGGCACCGAGCTTGACCTGATGGCCGACGCCACCGCCCACGCCCGCGCGGCGCTGGCCCGCGACCACGGGCAGGCATTTGCCGGAACCAAGATGGGCATTACCGCCACCTTCCACTCCGGCCCCCGCGCCGCGCTGCCCCACGGCGCCGTCCTGCCCCGCAAGCCCCTGCCGGGCGAGCCCATCATCGCCGGCATCGGCTGTTCGCTGGGCGGCTACCACTCGGAAAGCGGGGTGACGCTGGTGCTGGGCGAGCTCTCGGCCGAACAGCGCCGGGTCATGCAGGCGATGGCCGACGCCAACGCCGCCACCATCGACGCGCTCTCGCGCCGCCAGCCCTGCGAAAAGGTGAACGAGGCCGCGCTGGCCCCCATCCGCGCCGCGGGCCTCGGCCATGCGATCCGCCACCGCATCGGCCACGGCATGGGGGTCGAGGGGCACGAGGCGCCCTGGCTCTCGCCGGGCGACAGCACCCCGGCCGCGCCCGGCATGGTCTTTTCCTGCGAGCCGGGGGTCTACCGCCCGGAGTACGATGGCTGGCGCTGCATCGAGACGCTGATCGTCACCGAGGGCGGCGTCGAGGTTCCCAGCCGCTTCCAGTCGACCCACCCGTTCGACGCCCGCGTCATCCCCCTCTAGGAGGCCCCGATGCCCGAACCCGCCGCCTGGCGCTACCAGAAGATCACCAAGCCGATGTTCGACATCGCCGCGGAGGAACGCATCCTCGCCGGCCGCGTCCTGACGATGGCGGGGGACGTGATCGAGGACGGTTTCGTCCACATCAATGGCGGCAGGATCGCAGCCGTCGGCCCCCGCAGCGCGATGCCCGCCGGTGCGGTCACCCAGACCGGCGGCACCATCATGCCGGGCCTCATCAACAGCCACGCCCACCTGAACTGGGACGGGATCCACGACCTCGCCCGCCAGTCGATGGACGACCCCAAGCCGATCTCGGCCTTCAAGGCCGCCGGCAACATGCTGAAGTCGCTGCGCGCCGGGGTAACGATGGTGCGCGACCTCGGCTTCCACGACATGAACCTCTATTCCAAGCAGGCGGTGGAACAGGGCATATTCCCCGGCCCCCGCCTCAAGGTCTGCGGCAACGCCATCATCCAGACGGGCGGACACACCTACTGGGTCTGTCGCGAGGCATCCGGCGCCGACGAGATGCGCCGCGCGGTGCGCGAGCAGGTGAAGGGCGGCGCCGACCTCATCAAGATCATGGCCTGCCACGACACGCTGGAGTTCACCGACGAGGAACTCGCGGCCGTTATCGACGAGGCGCACCGCAACCGCCTGCCAATCACCGCGCACGCCACCTATGACGCCTGCATCCGGCGCGTGGCCGAGTTCGGGGTCGACTGCATCGAGCACGGCGGGGCGATGTCGGACGAGACCATCGACATCCTGCTGGCCAGGAAGCTGCCGATCGTCACCACCTTTGCCCCCCTGGTGCAGCAGTCCCAGCCCGAGATCGCGCGCAAGTTCGGCATCCCCGAATGGAAGATCGAGGAGCGGATCAAGGCCGTCTCGGACCCCGCCCGCTATGCCGGCCTCAAGAAGGCGGCCGAACGGGGGGTGCCCATCGTCTTTGGCACCGACGCCGGCAGCCCGGCGGTCGAGCATGACGTGATCGCCCCCGAGCTTGCCCACATGGTCAAGGTGGGGGTCTGCAAGGACGCGATGGACGCGCTCGCCTCGATCACCATCCGCGCCGCGCGCATCTCGAGGATGGACCACCTGATCGGCACGCTCGAGGCCGGCAAGGCCGCCGACCTGATCGTGGTCGACGGCAAGCCCGACCACGATCTCCTGGCGCTGGAACGGGTGCGCATGACCTTCGTCACCGGGAAAAGGATGCACGGATGAGCCTTCTGCACGACCGCCTTGCCCCCCGCATCGTCGAGGAGGACGGCAGCTTCCGCACCCGGATGCTGGGCATCTCCGCCGGCATGAAGGACGTGATCGCGCTGGGTCGCGGCGACCCCGATTTCCACACCCCGGCGCATATCGTGCAGGCCGCCAAGGACGCGCTGGACGCCAACCAGCATCACTATACCGGCCCCACCGGCCTGCCCCCGCTTCGGGCTGCCATCGCGGCCGACATGAAGAAGTATCACGGCCTCGACTACACCCCCGACGAGATCGTGGTGACGGCGGGCGCGCAAGAGGCGATCATGCTCACCATGCTGGGCCTCTGCGCGCCCGGCGACGAAATCCTGATCACCTCGCCGCGCTTCACCACCTACGACACCGCCGCGCATCTGTGCGGCGGGGTGCCGGTGCCGGTGCCGACCTTTGAAAAGGACGACTTCGCGCTCGACCCCGCCGAGATCGAGACGCGCATCACCCCGCGGTCGCGGATGTTCGTGCTGACCTCGCCCAACAACCCCACCGGCGCCGTCACCCCGCCCGCGGCGATCCGCGCCATCGCCGAGCTGGCCGTGCGCCACGACATCCTGATCATCGCGGACGAGATCTATGCCCGGATGATCTACGCGCCGAACGAGCACCTTTCCATCGCCACGCTGCCGGGGATGAAGGAGCGCACGATCACGCTGGGCGGCGTGTCCAAGACCTATGCGATGACGGGCTGGCGCCTCGGCTGGCTGGCCGGGCCGGCGGATTTCGTGGCCAAGGTGACCGAGCCGCGGCATACGCTGTCGATCAACGCCTGCACGATCAGCCAGTTCGCGGCGCTGGCGGCGCTGACTGGCCCGCAGGAGCCGATCGAGGCGATGATCGCCGACTACAAGGCCCGGCGCGACTGGCTGATGCCGGCGCTCGACCGGCTGGGGTTCACCTACGGTCATCCCGGCGGGGCATTCTACATCTACACCAACGTCTCGTCCTCGGGACTGCCCGCGCCCGAGTTCTGCGAGCGGCTCTTGCGCGAGACCGGGGTGATGCTGTTCCCCGGCACGATGTTCGGCGACACCTCCACCGACTACATCCGCATCAGCTACCTTCAGCCCCTTCCGGTAATCGAAGAGGCGGTCCGCCGGATCGAGGGGTTCCTCAAGCGCACGAGGGCTGCGGCATGACACCCGATCCCAAGGCCAAGTTCGTCGGCATCCAGATCAGCCCCATCTCCTTCGTCGACGAGGGGGTGGAAACCGTTCTCGACACGCTCCAGACCCGCGTCGGCGTCAACGTCCTGATGCTGGGCACGGTGTCGTGGCTGGGGCTGAAATCCGGCCGCTCGATCAGCCACGCGCTCGACGGCTGGCCCGACCACGGCGTGCCCCAGCCCTACCAGATGCGCGGCGGCGCCTACTTCGACCCCGATCCGCGGTTCTACCGCGACACCTTCATGGCCGACTACCGCTCGCGAGATCCCGAGTTCGCGGGCCGGGACATCCTGAAGATGGTCGTGCCGGCGGCGCATGCCCGCGGCATGAAGGTCTACGTCGAACTGATGGAGCCCTTCTTCAAGTACGCCGGCCACGGCTCGGCTGCGGCGGTGGAGATCCCGACGCTGCCGCAGGCGATGGAGGTCGACATCCTCGGCCGCCTCGGCGGCGAGCCGTCGACGTCGAACCCCGGCTACCGGACCTGGATCCACTCCATGATCGAGGACCAGGTCAGGAACCACGACATCGACGGGCTGATGTGGTGCAACGAGCGCAACTCGCCGCTCGACACGCTGATCCAGGGCGGCTGCCCGGGCGACTTCTCGGCGCCCTCGCGGCGCGAGGCGATGGAGCGGGGCATCAACGTCGAGGCATGCCGCCAGGCCCTCCTGCGCCTCTACGACTTCTGCCAGGAGGCCGCGGCGGGCAAGGCTTTCGCCGACGGCACGCTGATCACCTTCCTTCGCATGCTTTTCGACAACCCCGAGGCGCTGGTGTGGGAGAAGTTTTGGCTCGAGCGCAACAAGGATCTCGACCGCGAGCTTTACGGCCTCGTCAAGTGGTGCAAGCCGACCCTGCCGTTCGGCCTGAACGTCTGGAACCGCAACCACTTCAACCTGCTCCGCCGGGCGCAGTGGCCCTGGGCGGAACAGACGCGCTGGGCCGACTTCGTCAAGCCGATCACCTACCAGCACCAGGCTGGCGAGGTCTGGGCGAAGGAGCTGTCGTTCTTCCGCAAGACCATCCTGCGCGATTTCGAGGCCGGCGAGGCGACCACCGCCCTCTTCCGCATCCTCGGGCTGAACGAGGCGCCCTTTGCCAATCTGGTCGAGGCGGGGATGGACCCGGATACCTACGTCGCCGGCCAGTGCGCCGACGCGCTGCGCGGGGTCGAGGGGCGGGCGAAGGTGTACATGGGCATCGGGGTGGACGCCCCGCGCTCGCGCCCGGACACGGCGAAGATGACGAAGGACATCGCCTATCGCTCGGTCATGGCCACCTACCGCGCCGGCGGGCACGGCATCGTGCTGGCGCCCAACTACGCCTCGATGCACCTCACCCACCTTGACGGCGTGGCCGAGGCGCTGGGCGAGCTGGGCCTCCGGTGACGGCCGAGCTTGCCATCGCGGGCGGCACGCTGGTGCTGCCCGAAGGAGAGCGGCCCGGAACGCTGCTCGTCCGGTCGGGCCGCATCGCCGGGGTGCTGGCGCCCGGCGAGGCGTTCGCGGCGGCCGAGACGATCGACGCCACGGGCCTGCACGTGCTGCCCGGGGCGATCGACATCCACGCCCATGTGCGCAGCCCCGCCTACCCCCAGCGCGGCACCGTGGAGTCCGAGACGGGCGCCGCGGCAGCCGGGGGCATCACGACACTGTTCGAGATGCCCATCACCGACCCCTGCTGCAACTCGCCCGACAGGGTGGCGGCCCGGCGCGACCACTTCACGGGTCGCGCCCATGTCGATTTCGCGCTCTACGCCGCGCCTGCGGCATTGACCGAGGCCGCCTTCGAGGCGCTCGCCGGGGCCGGCGCGGTGGCGCTCAAGATATTCACGACCGCCTCCCCCCCGGGGCGCGGGCGCGAGTTCGAGGGCCTCGCCTGGCCCGACCCCGCCGACCGGCTGCGGGTGCTGGAGCTTGCCGCCCGGGTCGGCCTGCCCGTCGTGGTCCATGCCGAAAGCGAGCCCCTGCTCGCCCGCGCCGGTGCCGCCGCCCGCGCGCTCGACCCCGCGCTGGCCGAGACGCACGAGGCCGCGCGACCGGCGCTGGCCGAGGCGCTGGCGGTGGCCGAGATGCTGACGCTGAACGTCCGCGCCGGGGCGCGACTGCACATCGCCCACGTCACCTCGGCCCAGACGCTCGACGTGCTGCGTCGGTTCGCGGGATCATCCGACTTCTCGGCCGAGACCTGCCCGCACTACCTGCGCTACACCGTCGCGGACGTGGCGCGCGCGGGCACCTGCGCCCGCATCAACCCGCCGGTGCGCGGAAGGGCGGACCGCGAGGCCCTTTGGCAGGGGCTGGCCGACGGCACGCTGGCGCACGTCACCACCGATCACGCCGCCTTCGCGCCCGCCGAGAAGGCCGCGCACGAGGGCAATTTCCTGACCGCCCCGCCCGGGCACCCGGGGCTCGAGACGCTGCTGCCGGTGATGCTCGATGCCGTCGCCGGCGGCCGGCTGACGCTTGCGCAGGCGTCCGCGCTGCTCTCTGCCAACGCCGCGCACCGCTTCGGGCTGCCTGTCAAGGGCAGGCTTGTCCCGGGAGCGGCCGCGGATATCGTGGTGGTGGACATGCAGGGCGAGACGGTGGTGACCGAGGCCGGCCTGCTGACAGCCGCGCGCGCGGTCGCAAGACTGGTCCATGGCGAGCGGTTCCGCGGGCGGGTCGTCCGCACGCTCGTGGGCAGCGCCACGGTCTGGGACGGCGGGCGCCTGGCTCGCCCACTGGGCGCCGGCCGCTTCGTCCGACCCGGGATGGAATGAGAGGCCACGCGATGACCGGACCCGCCCCGCTGCTCGAGGTGCGCGACCTTCAGACCACCTTCCGCCTGGGCGGCCGCCAGCGCATCGTCGCGGTCGACGGAGTAAGCTTTTCCGTCGGCTCGGGCGAGACGCTTGCGGTGGTGGGCGAGTCGGGATCGGGCAAGTCCGTGACAAGCCTCTCGATCATGCGGTTGCTTCCGGCAGGTACCGGGCAGGTCACCGCGGGGTCGATCCGCCTGCGCGGCCGCGAGCTGACGACGCTGTCGGAGGCCGAGATGCGCGGGGTCCGCGGCCGCGAGATCGGGATGATCTTTCAGGAGCCGATGACCAGCCTCAACCCGGTGCAGAGCATCGGTGACCAGATCGCCGAGGTGGTGATCCGCCACGAGCGGCTGGGAAAGGCTGCGGCACGCGAGCGGGCGGTGGAGATGCTCGCCCTCGTCGGCATCCCCGAGCCGCGGCGTCGGGCCGACAACTACCCCCACCAGATGTCGGGCGGCATGCGCCAGCGCGCGATGATCGCCATGGCACTGGCCTGCCGGCCGAGCCTCCTGATCGCCGACGAGCCGACGACGGCGCTCGATGTCACCATCCAGGCGCAGATCCTCGAGCTGATGAAGGACCTCCAGGCGCAGTTCGGCATGGCGATCCTGTTCATCACCCACGACCTCGGGGTGGTGGCCGAGATGGCCGACCGGGTGGTGGTGATGTATGCCGGCCAGCTGGTCGAGGCCGGGCCCGTGGCCGACATCTTCGCCCGGCCGAGGATGCCCTACACCGCCGGACTGATGGCCTCGATCCCCCGGCTCGGCGGCGGGCAGCGGCGCGAGCGGCTGAAGACGATCCCGGGGCAGGTTCCCATGCTGTCGCGGTTGCCGCCCGGATGCCGCTTCTCGACCCGCTGCGCCCACGCCGAGCCACGCTGCAGCGAGACCGCCCCGTCGCTGACACTCGCGGGCGAGGGGCGGCAGGTACGCTGCCTGCGCTGGGCCGAGCTCGACCTCGCCGAAAGGGCACCCGCATGAGCACCGCCGACCTCCTGCGCGTCGAGGGGCTGACCAAGTTCTTCCCGATCCGTGGCGGGGTTCTGAACCGCGTGCGCACCCATGTGAGGGCAGTCAACGGCGTCAGCTTCGCCGTCGGCCGCGGCGAGGTGGTCGGGCTCGTCGGCGAAAGCGGCTCGGGCAAGACGACCGTGGGGCGCCTGATCCTGCGGCTGGAGGAGGCCACGGCAGGCACCGTGACGTTCGACGGCACCGCGCTCGGACCGCTCGACAAGGGCGCGATGCGGCGCTTCCGCAAGCGGATGCAGATCATCTTCCAGGACCCCTACGCCAGCCTCAACCCTCGGGAGAAGATCCGCGGCATGCTCGGCCATGCCCTGGCGCTGCACGGCATCGGCACGCCGGCCGACCGCGAGGCGCGCATGGTCGCACTTCTGGAGCAGGTGGGCCTTTCGGCCGACTACCTCGACCGCTTCCCCCACGAGTTCTCGGGGGGACAGCGCCAGCGGATCGGCATCGCCCGGGCCCTGGCGGTCGAGCCCGAGTTCATCGTCGCCGATGAACCGGTCTCCGCGCTCGACGTCTCGATCCAGGCCCAGGTCATCAACCTCCTCGACGACCTGAAGGACCGCTTCGCACTGACGCTGCTCTTCATCGCCCACGACCTCGCGGTGGTCGAGCACATCTCCGACCGCGTGGTCGTAATGTATCTCGGCCGGATCATGGAGATCGCACCGTCGGTCGAGCTCTATTCCCGGCCGCGGCACCCCTATACCGAGGCGCTGCTGTCGGCGGTCCCGTTGCCCGAACCGGGGCGGCGGCGCAGCCGCATCCTGCTCAAGGGCGACATCCCCTCGCCGATCAACCCGCCCTCGGGATGTGTCTTCCGCACCCGCTGCCCGAGGGCAACCGCGGACTGCGCCGCCAGCGTCCCGGCCCTCCGCGAAGTCGCACCGGGCCAGTTCGCCGCCTGCCACTTCGCCTGACCGCCAGTTGCGGCCCCGCCGATGGCTCTGTTGCGCGGATCGGCTGATGGGTTGAGGTTTCCTGTGCCTGGACAGGCCCGTCCGCCACCTCCTTGACGGAGAGGTGGGCCTTGTCTTGCACATCCTCTGTGGGATTCATCGCGTGAATCCAGCGTGGTAGCTGGGGGCATGAGCAGACCGACACCCCCGACCTACAGGACCCGGAACTGGCCTGTCTGAAGCAAGGCGCTGAAGCGCCGTGGCTCGCTGGCGAATTCGTCTGACCCCGCCATGACCTGGGAGGCTGCGCCGACCGTCAGGCGCGGCCGCCAGCCCGCCTGCAGCGGTGCAGCGATCCAGACCTGCCTTGCGATGAAGGTGTTGCTCGGAATGGGGTTGCGCCAGACCACCGGGTTCGGGACACCGACCGCTCCGCCGTCACCCGATCATTCGACCTGCTCGGGGACGTCGCCGCGGACCTTGAGCCCGTCCTTCAGATCATCTTGACGGAGCATGCCGACATCGACCGCGATTGGTGCCAATAGGCTGTCGCTGAGCGCTCACGGGGAGGGGAAGCCGCGATGGATGTCCGCGACCTGCCCGCGCTCCTCGACTGCATCCGCTTCGTGCGCCGCACCGCGGTGCAGACCGCCGTCCACCTCATCACACCGGCATCATGCTCGCCCTGCTCGCGGGCATCGCGCTGAAGCTGAAGGTGTTCGGCAGCGGGCCCTGAGCACCACGGGACGCGGCCCCACCCGGCCGAACCCCGCCACCCGCAGCCCCCGCCCGCCCTCTCGGGCGGCGGGGCGTTTCCGTCATCCCGCATCGTCAGGAGACCCGCATGACCGACCTCGTCCGCACCTACCACCACTTCCGCGACGTTCCGGCCACCCTCTGGCGCTGGAAGAACTTCTCCCCCGCCGAGATCGCCTGCCGCGGCACCGGCCAGCTGAATCTGCACCCCGAGGCGCTCGACAGGCTGCAGGCGCTCCGCGACCGGCTCGGCAAGCCGCTGATCGTCCGCTCCGCCTACCGCAGCCGCGCCCACAACCATGCCTTTGGCAGCGCGCCGAACTCGAAGCACATGGACGGCACCGCCTTCGACATCGCCATGACGAACCACGACCCCGTGGCGTTCGAGGCCGCCGCGCGCGAGGTTGGATTCCTCGGCTTCGGGTTTTACCCGCGATCGGGGTTCATGCACGTCGACCTCGGCCCCGCACGGCAGTGGGGCGAGCGGTTCCCGGTCCGGGCGACTGCCTTCGCTGAAGAAGCTCCGCCTGCGCGCGAACTGCTGGCCGACAGCCGCACCACGAAGGGCGGCGGCGCGGCTGGAGTAGCGACGCTGGTCGCAGCCGGGGTCGAGATGGCGCAGAGCGTCCTGACCGAGACCCAGTACGCAATCCAGCCGCTTGTGCCGTATCTCGACACCCTGCGCTGGGTGTTCATCGGCGCGGCGCTCGGCGGGATCGCGGTCACGATCCACGCCCGGCTCGACGACTGGAAGCGGGGCCGGCGATGATCGCCGGGCTGCTCACCGGGATCGCCACGAGCCCATCGATGCTAGCGGCGCTGCGCTACGGAGTCATTGCTCTGGCAGTGCTCCTGTTCCTGCTTTCGCTTCGACGCTCCGGGGACGAGCGGGACGCCTCGCCGAGCGCCTTGAAACTACGGAGGGGGCCAATGACGTTCAACGCCGGATGCTGGAAGCGGCGGCTCGCCGTCCTCGCGATCACCACGAGCTTGCTGAACGGCTGCGGGACGGTTCGTTCTGAGGAAGGCAGGCTCGCGACGTGTCCGCCGGTGGTCGAGTATGGCCGGGAGTTCCAGACGCGGGCGGCCGAGGAACTGGCCCGGCTGCCGGAGGGCTCGGCGGTCGTGGTGATGCTCGCGGATTCGCCGTGATGCGCGACCAGGTGCGGGCTTGCCCAAGCGCAG